>NZ_JBIUYF010000004.1:0-927832 GCF_044744405.1 Streptomyces sp. NPDC087310
CGCCCGGTTACATTCCGAACCCGGAAGCTAAGCCTCACAGCGCCGATGGTACTGCAGGGGGGACCCTGTGGGAGAGTAGGACGCCGCCGAACAATTATTGTGGGAATGCCCCGCACCTTCTGGTGCGGGGCATTTCTGCGTTCCAGACCCGTTTAGGCTCGGTGGCATGCGCTACGAACTCGTCATCTTCGACAACGACGGTGTCCTCGTCGACAGCGAGCGGCTCTCCAACACCATCCTGGCCGGCTATCTCACCGAGCTTGGCCATCCCACCTCCTACGAGGACTCCCTGAAGGACTTCATGGGGGCCGCAGTGCACCGCGTCCACGATCTCGTACAGGAGCGGACCGGGCAGCGGCTGCCCGCGGACTTCGACGAGGTGCTGCACGCGCGGGTCTTCGCCGCCTTCGAGCGGGAGCTGACGCCGGTCGACGGTGTCGTCGAGGTGATCGAGAAGCTGGCCGCCGATGGTGTGCCGTACTGCCTCGCCTCGTCCGGCAGCCATGAGCGGATCCGGGTCGGGCACCGGAAGACCGGCCTCGACCGGCTGTTCCCGCACCGGGAGAGCGGTGGCGGAACCGGCGGGGAGGACGGCGCGGACAATGTCGTCTTCAGTGCTCAGGACGTCGGGCGGGGGAAGCCGGCGCCCGATCTCTTCCTGCACGCCGCCGCGCGGATGGGCGTCGACCCCGAGCGGTGTGCCGTGGTCGAGGACAGCCCCCTCGGGGTCCGGGCAGCCCAGGCCGCGGGCATGGACGTCTTCGCGTTCACGGCGATGACGCCCGCCGGGAAACTGCCCGGTGCCACCGGGTACTTCGCCAGGATGGCCGAGCTGCCGGGGCTGCTCGCCTGATCCGTTGTCCGATCCGTTGCCTGATCCACCTACCCATGGGTAGACGGGCGTCCTACGCTGTCCGGCCATGACAGATGTGCGTTTGCGGCACGGTCGGTTCTCCCTGGCGCTCAGCTTCTTCGTCCAGGGGGTGAGTTTTGCCCTTCTGGTCACCCGTATCCCCGCCATCCAGGACCGGTACGGGATATCCGACGGTCTCCTCCCCCTCTACCTCGCCGCCGTGCCCGTGCTCGCCGGTGTCGGCAGCGTCGCCACCGAGAAGGTGGTCGCACGGGTACGGCCCGGGCTTGTGCTGCGGTGTTCGCAGCCCGTCGTCCTGCTGGCCCTGCTCGGCGTCGGGGCCGGGGACGCCGTCTGGCAGCTCGCGTTCGCGCTGGGGGCGTTCGGGCTCGCCGTCGGTGCGCTGGACGCGTCGATGAACATGCTCGGCGTCAGTCTCCAGCGGGAGTACGGGCGCAGCATCATGCTCGGTTTCCACGCGGCTTTCAGCCTCGGCGGGATCGCCGGGGCCTCGCTGGCCTGGGCGGGGGCGCACTGGCATCTGCCGCTGCTCGTGTCGTATCTGCCCGTCGTGGTGGTGCTGTTGCCGGCCGCGCTCGTCGGATCCCGCTGGTATGTCGACGCGGTGGATACGGGGAAGGCGGCGGCCGGCGCGGGGGAGGCGGAGAGCCGTACGCCGGTGGCTTTCCGGGTGCTGCTGCCGCTCTGCCTGGTCATGTGCTTCGCGTACATCGGTGACTCCACCGTCTCGAACTGGAGCGCCAAGTACCTCCAGGACGTGCTGGGCAGTTCGGAGGAGCTGGCGACCGTTCCGTACAACGCCTACATGGTCACCACGCTGCTGGGGCGCGCGGTCGGGGATCTCGGGGTGCGGCGGTTCGGGTCGGTGGTCGTCGTGCGGTGCGGGTCCGTGCTGGCGGGGAGCGGGTTCGCCGTGGTGGCGCTGGCTCCCGGGGCGTGGACGGGGATCCTCGGGTTCACGCTGCTGGGGCTCGGGCTGTGTGTACTCGTGCCGCAGACGTTCGCGGCGGCCGGGCGGTTGTTCCCGGGGGCGAGCGACGCGGCCGTGGCCCGGCTCAACGTCTTCAACTACGTGGGGTTTCTGATCGGGTCGCCGCTGGTGGGGGCGTTGGGCGATGCGTGGAGCTACCGCGGGGCGATGCTCGTGCCGATGGTGATGGTCCTCGTGACACTGGTGTACGCCCGCTCGTTCGCCGCGGAGGAGGACCGATACGGTGGCGGGCATGAGCGGGCGCGCACGGTTGATGTGGGATGACGCGGTCACGGCGTACGACTTCGGGCCGAGCCATCCGATGGATCCGGTACGGCTGGCGCTGACCATGGGGTTGGTGCGGGCGTACGGGCTGGACAGAGCGGTCGACGTCGTCGCGGCGCCGCCCGCCGGGGACTCGACGCTGCGGCTCGTCCACCGCCAGGAGTACGTGGACGCGGTACGGCGTGCCTCGCTCGACCCGCGGGCCGCCGAGGCGTCGTACGGGCTCGGGACGGTGGACGATCCGGCGTTCGCGGGGATGCACGAGGCGTCGGCGCTGATCGCCGGGCAGTCGGTGGGCGCGGCGGAGGCGCTGTGGCGCGGGGAGTGCGCGCACGCGGTGAACTTCGCGGGCGGGCTGCACCACGCGATGCCGGCGGCGGCGTCCGGGTTCTGCGTCTACAACGACGCGGCCCTCGCGATCGCGCGCCTGCTGGAGCTGGGCGCGGAGCGGGTCGCGTACGTCGATGTGGACGTGCACCACGGGGACGGTGTGCAGGCGGCGTTCTGGGAGGACCCGCGGGTGCTGACGGTGTCGCTGCACGAGCATCCCCGGACGCTCTTCCCGGCGACCGGCTGGCCTGAGGAGACCGGCGCCGGTGCGGGAGAGGGCGGTGCGGTCAATGTGGCGCTGCCGGCGGGCACGGGGGACGAGGGGTGGCTGCGGGCGTTCCACGCGGTGGTGCCGGAGCTGCTGGCGGACTTCAGGCCCGAGGTGCTGGTGACCCAGCACGGCGCGGACACGCACTTCGAGGATCCGCTCGCGCATCTCGCCGTGTCGCTGGACGCGCAGCGGGCGGTGCAGGCGTCCTGTCACGATCTGGCGCACGAGTACGTGGACGGCGGGCGGTGGCTGGCGCTCGGCGGGGGCGGGTACGCGGTGGTCGATGTGGTGCCGCGGTCCTGGACCCATCTGGTGGGGATCGCGGCGCACGCGCCGGTCGATCCGCTGTCGGAGCTGCCGGAGTCCTGGCGGCACGAGGTGTATGCGCGGACGCGGCAGCGGGGGCCCGGTCGGATGACGGACGGGCGGACGCCGGCCTGGCGGTCGTGGGAGTCGGGGTACGACCCGGCGGACCGGCTGGACCAGGCGGTGCTGGCGACGCGTAAGGCGGCGTTCCCGCTGCGGGGGCTGCTGGCGTAACGGTCGTTCCGTAGCCCCCGCAGTCCGTAGCCCCGTAACCCCGTAGTGGTCGTTACGCCAACCGTGCGGTCTGTCCGGGGTTCCGGCCCGGTGCCTCGGGCAAGGCGGCAGCATCGGTGGGGTGTTGAGCACCGGTGCCCTGCGGGCGCATCTTCTGGCGGCCAGGCTGGCCGGTCCTGTGGCGACGTCGCGCGAGGAGAGCCTGCGCAGTTACCGTCTCTTCGCCGCGCGGGATCCGCGGGTGATGATCGGAATCGATCCCGAATGGGCATGGGACGAACGGGACTTGCTCCGTCTGATGGCCGAGAAGTGCGGGGTGTCGAGCGATTCCGATCATGTGTCGGGGCCTGATGTGATTGATCCGGAGCTGACGCTGAGGGCGCTGGCCGCGTTCGCGGAGCGCTTGCGCGAGGCGGCGGCGCGGCGGATTCCGGTGCTGCTGGGTACGGGGCATCCGCACCGGCTGCTCGGCTTCTACGCGGGGTTGGCAGACGCTTTGTCGGCGGCGGGATGTCTCGTCCTCACCCCGGCGCAGGGGAGATGTATCGACATAACGACCCGGTTCGGGGTACGCACGTACAACCTCGACTACGTACGGGGAGTCGCTCTGGTGCGGGAACCCGGCGTGCGGCGCGCGGGGCGTGAGACCGGCGCACATACCCACTCGCCGCTGCCTGTTCGGGCCGTGCTGGAGGCCCTGGCGGAGGCCGGAGGGCCGCTTCCCGGGCTTGTCGTCGGGGACCACGGGTGGGTCTGCGGGGCAGGTCAGCTCGGTATCGAGGCCATCGGTCTGGCCGACACGGACGATCCCGCGCTCTTCGTCGGGGAGGCGGAGGGGCGGGTGTCGGTGGCCGTTCCGGTTGATGACGCCGTGCGGTCCGATTACTACCTGCCGCTTACACGCTATGTACTCAATCGGGCGTGTCTGTCACAGTAGGCGGCCGAAGGCTGCTCCTCTTCCCCACTCGCATCACCCGCCCCTAGTCTGGGATGTGAGCGCACAGCGACGAAGAGTTACCGGAGGGGAAGCCGGTGGCCGTCGGGTGCGGAAGGTACAGGTGGATCATGGTTGCTGGCGAGAGGCCTCTCAATGAGGTCAAGTTCCTTACCGTGGCGGAGGTCGCCTCGGTGATGCGAGTGTCGAAGATGACCGTGTACCGCTTGGTGCACAGCGGTCATCTGCCGGCGATCCGGGTGGGCAGGTCCTTCCGGGTGCCGGAGCAAGCGGTTCACGAGTACCTCCGCGAGTCCTTTGTGGGGGTCGAGTCCGCGTAGTGCCCGTGACCGGCGGCGTTCGGCCCTCCAGGGCTTGTCGGAGGGCGAATGTCGCCGGGAGGGGGGACCGGGGTTTCCCTCGGATTACGTCCCTCACTCGGCGGCGGGTAGGCTAGGCCGACGTAGGTCGTGTGGGCCCAGACGCCCCGCACCGAGTGAAGAGAAGTGAGCGAGGGTAGTCGTGGGCTCTGTTATCAAGAAGCGGCGTAAGCGGATGGCCAAGAAGAAGCACCGCAAGCTGCTCAAGCGCACCCGCGTTCAGCGTCGCAACAAGAAGTAAGTGCGATAGCTGTACGCGCATTCGTGGCCCTTTCACCGACATGGTGGGAGGGCCACGGTTGTTTGTCGGTCAAAAGTGGGACGCGGCGGGTCCGGCGGTCGTCACATCGTGACGGCCACCCGCTACGGTGACGTGGCGGATCCGGAGGTCCGTGGCGGATCCGGTGGTCTGGCGGATCCGGAGGTCTAGGGGAAGGCGCTGATCTTGGGCAAGGTCGTGCTCGTGACCGGGGCGGCCCGGCAGCTCGGCGGCCGTTTCGTACGGCGCGTGCAACGGGAGTCCGGGGTGGACCGGGTGATCGCCGTGGACGCGGAGACCCCCGGGCACGCGCTGGGCGACGCGGAATTCGTCCGGGCGGACATCCGCCGGCCCGCCATCGCGCGGGTCCTGGCCGAGCACGCGGTCGACACCGTCGTCCATCTCGATGTGACGGGGACTCCGCTGGGCGCGGGCGGCCGGGCGGCGGTCAAGGAGACCAATGTCATCGGCACGATGCAGCTCCTCGGCGCTTGTCAGAAGTCGCCGTCCGTACAGCGGCTGGTGGTGAAGTCCAGTACGAGCGTCTACGGCTCGGCGCCCCGGGACCCGGCGGTCTTCCTGGAGACCACACCGCCGAAGTCGCTGCCGAGCGGCGGCTTCGCCAAGGACGCGGTGGAGGTCGAGGGGTACGTACGCGGCTTCGCGCGCCGCAGGCCCGACGTGGCGGTCTGTGTGCTGCGCTTCGCGAACATCCTGGGGCCCTCCGCGGACTCCCCGCTCGCCGAGTACCTCTCGCTGCCCGTCCTGCCGACGGTCTTCGGCTACGACCCGCGGCTCCAGTTCGTGCACGAGGACGACGCGCTCGACGTCCTGCTGATCGCGTCGGAGGCGCCGCGGCGCGGGACGCTCAACAGCGGCACGTTCAACGTGGCCGGGGACGGCGTGCTGACCCTCTCGCAGTGCTCACGGCGCCTCGGACGGCCCACCGTGCCGGTTCCGCTGCCGGCGGTGACCTGGGTCGGTACGGCACTGCGTGCGGTCGGGGTGACGGACTTCTCGCCGGAGCAGATCCGGCTGCTCACGCACGGCCGGGTCGTCAGTACGGTCCAGATGCGCGAGACACTGGGCTTCGTACCGTCGTATACGACCGCGGAGGCTTTCGCGGACTTCGCGCGCGGCCGGGACGCCGGGCTGCTGCCGCCGGAGACGGTGGGCCGTACCGTCGACCGTCTCTCCACCCTCGTGAGCAAGGAGCGCCCCGGACATGGCTGATGCCAAGGTCATCCCCTTCGGAGAGGAGCCGAGGTCGCGGCGCGGCGGCGGTTCGGGCGGCGGGACGGGCCCGGGCTCCGGGGGCGGTGGCGGCCGGCGGCAGCATTCCGGCAAGGACGGTGCGTCGCGGCGCGCTCAGGGGCCGCTGACGCCCGTACCGGAGCCACGGGCGGGCGACGGGCCCGAGGACGGCGAGCGGGCCGGGACGCAGGACTCCGGGGCGCCGGTGGCGGCCACGGAGGACGGCGCGGGGGGCTGGGAGCGGCGGCTCGCGGGCGGGCTGGCGTTTCTGCGCCGCCGGGTCACCGGCGAGTACGAGGTCGACGAGTTCGGCTACGACAAGGAACTGACCGACCAGGTCCTGATGTCGCTGATCCGGCCGCTGTACGAAAAGTACTTCCGTGTCGAGGTGAAGGGCATCGAGAACATTCCGTCGGACGGCGGGGCGCTCGTGGTGGCCAACCACTCGGGCACGCTGCCGCTGGACGGGCTGATGATGCAGGTCGCCGTCCATGACAACCATCCGGCGGACCGGCATCTGCGGCTGCTCGCGGCGGACCTGGTCTTCATGATGCCGGTCGTCAACGAGCTGGCCAGGAAGGCCGGGCACACACTGGCGTGCGCGGAGGACGCGGAGCGGCTGCTGCTGGCCGGTGAGGTCGTCGGGGTGATGCCGGAGGGGTTCAAGGGGCTCGGGAAGCCGTTCGGCGACCGGTACAAGCTGCAGCGCTTCGGCCGGGGCGGGTTCGTCTCGACGGCGCTGCGGGCGGGGGTGCCGATCGTGCCGTGCTCGATCGTGGGCGCCGAGGAGATCTATCCGATGATCGGCAACGCGCGCACGCTGGCGCGGCTGCTGGGGCTCCCGTACTTCCCGGTCACGCCGACCTTCCCGTGGCTGGGGCCGCTGGGCGCGCTGCCGCTGCCGACGAAGTGGACGATCCAGTTCGGTGAGCCGATCCCGACGGACGGCTATCCGCCGGAGGCGGCGGAGGATCCGATGCTGATGTTCAACCTGACGGATCAGGTCCGCGAGCAGATCCAGCACACGCTCTACAAGCTGCTGGTGCAGCGGCGGTCCGTCTTCTTCTGATTCTGATTCTGAGCCGTTTCCGCTGCCCTGTACGGACTGTCTTGACCCTCTTGCACTGTCTTCTCGCTGTTCCGGTGGGCCGGACGGGCCTGTTGTGGCCCGCCCGCCCGGCCCACCGGGCCGAACCCTAGTCGGCGTCCTCCGCCTTGATGCCGAGCCCTGGGAGCAGGTCGGGCAGCAGGGGCGGGATCGTGATGTCGGGGCCGGGGCGGTCCGTGCTGTTGTCGTTCTCGGACGGCGAGGGGGTGACGCTGTTCTGCGGCGGGTCGAGCAGGCCGCCCGTAGCGCCGCCGAGCAGGCCGTCCTCGGACGAGGTGGACGAGCCGGGGCTCGACGGGTCCGGCCGCTCCTCGGTGTGTGCGGAGCCGCTGTCCGTACCGCCGCTCCTGCTCGGGGTGGCGGGTGCGGGGTGGTCCTTCCGCGGGTGGCCGCCCCCCGTGGAGTCCTGGGTGGAGCCGGGGCGGGTGGTGTTCCGGTGTTTCTCGGGTGCCTGGGGCAGGAGGGACTGGAGCGGGGCGACCTCTTGGTCTATGGCGTCGAACACCGAACTCACTTCGTTGCCGACGTCCGTGAGCTGGAGGGGGAGCCGGTCGCGCAGCCCGTTCCAGGTCTGGCGGTGCGAGGCGGAGAACGAGGAGAGAGTGGCGATCGGGCCGAGCGAGCCGTCCCGTTCGTAGGCTTCGTGGAGCAGCCGGTGGCCCTCGGTGACATCGTGTTTCATTCCGCCCAGGGTGCGGCGGATCTCGCCCAGGGATTCGTGGTCCAACTGGCCGGAGCGGCCTCGCTCCATCAGCCGGCGTGCCTCGCTGAGGCGGGTCGAGGCGTGGTCGAGGTAGAGCTCGCCGCGGTCGGACTCGTCGCCCGCCAGGTTGAGCTTGAAGTCCTCCATGCCGCGCTTCAGCCCGTACAGCGAGTCACCGGGCAGGGCGTCGGAGCTGGCGGCGGCCACACCGCCGAAGGCACCCGCGGCCACCCCGACCGTGAGCCCGCCGGCCGCGAGCCCCTTGGTCCAGCGGGATCTCGGCCGCAGTTTGCGCAGCGGGGACGCGCGGTGGGCGCCGCGGCCCGACCTCCGCTGCTCGGGCACCGTAGGGCTCGGCCTCACCTCCCCCGTGGCTGTGCCCTCCAGCAGCATGGCCTCCATGGCGGCCACGAGCTGAGCCCGCTGCACCACTTTGACCTCGGGGTCCAGCGTGGGTTTCGGCAGTTCACCGAGACCACTCGCCAGGGCCAACAGCCGCCCCTGTCCGGCCGGTTCGGCCGAATCGGCGGGCTGTTCGGCCGCCGCGCCCTGGAGCGTCTGGTCGTCCAGGGCCTGGGCGAAGGCGTTCGCCCGCCGGTGTGCCGAAACGTTCGCGATCACTGGCGGCACCTCCTCTCGTCATGACGATCGACTCCCCTGGGGGTCCGGAAGGTTGCACGCCTTGAGCGCATCCACACGAAAGAGTGAGTGGCTGCGGGCATGGCGTGACCGCAGGGAGCCTGCATCCCGCACAACGAGCGGCGCGGCACTTGGGTTACGGACGGAGGATGATCGGACCAGTGCGTCATCGAGGCGTCACCGACTGTGAGTTGGGTCCGTGGCGGCGGCGGGCGTGGGGGTGGGTGCAGGTGTGGGGGTGGATGTGGGGGTGGATGTGGGGGTAGGGGCGGTGCCGGGCGCGGGGCGGGTCAGCGGGCGTCTTCGGGGAGCAGTCGGGCGAGGGTACGGACTGCCCGGTACTGCAAGGTTTTGATCGCTCCTTCGTTCTTGCCCATGACCCGGGCGGTCTCGGCGACCGAGAGGCCCTGGAGGAAGCGCAGCGTGACGCACTCCTGCTGCTGGGGGTTGAGCTTCCGTACGGCTTCGAGGAGCGCCGCGTTCGAGAGGGACTCCAGGACGGAGTCCTCGGGGCTGCGCTCGACCTCGTTGGCGTCGAGCATCTCGCCGGTGGTCACTTCCAGCCGGAAGCGGCTCGACTTGAAGTGGTCGGCGACCAGGTTCCTGGCGATCGTGACCAGCCAGGCGCCGAAGTCACGGCCCTGCCAGGTGAAGGTGGAGATGCGGCGCAGGGCGCGCAGAAACGTCTCGCTGGTGAGGTCTTCGGCGGTCGCCTTTCCGCCCACGCGGTAGTAGATGTAGCGGTAGACGGTGTCGCTGTACTGGTCGTACAGCCGGCCGAAGGCTTCGGCCTCACCGGCCTGGGCGCGCTCGACTAACTCCATCATGCGGGCGCTGTCGCTGTCGGCGCTGGGCCGGCGGGCGGTGGTCGAGGCGGCGGAGCTGCTGCGGCCGCCCCGTCTGCTGACGGCCGCACCACCACTCGCCAGGGCGTAACAAGGTCCGATAGGGCCGCTCTCGGCAGGGGCCGGTGCGGCGAAGGCGGGGACGGCGTACGCGGTGGGGACGAAGCCGCGCAAGTGGTCGAGGACCGTTGCGCGCAGCGTAGCCAGGCCCGAGGCGTCAACCCCGACGTGTGGGTACACGGGACTCCCAGAGGCAGAGCTTCCATCACGTGCAGTGCGGGACCGTTCACCCGTCGTGGCGACGCGTGGGGTCCGGTATGCGTCTGAGGAGAATAACGCTTCGTACAGGCAGCGCTACACCCAGTTGCTCAAATCATCGATTACGTCGCTTCCGTGCCGCCTAGGAGGCGGATTTAGTAGCACATCGTGACCATTTACTGATCGGATTGCGTCAAGATCTGCTTGCTCTCGTGATGGGTTGTGCCTGAGTGACGGCGTGCAGATGTGCGGACGGCCCCGCGGGTGTTCCCACGGGGCCGTCCGTTGTGGCGAATGTGCCGACGAGCGTGTCGTCCGGTTGACGGGGTGTCCAGGCCCGGTTGACGCGAGCCTGGGGGCCTGGCGGCCGGGGTGTCAGCGCCGGCGGCGGTGCAGGGCGACCGCGGCGGCCGTGCCGCCGGCGAGGGCGCCGACCCCGGCCGCGGCGGGGATGCCGACCTTGGCCGCCTTGCGGCCGGTGCGGTAGTCGCGCAGCCGCCAGTCCAGTTTCCGCGCGTGCTTGCGGAGTTTGGCGTCCGGGTTGATCGCGTACGGGTGTCCGACCAGGGAGAGCATCGGGATGTCGTTGTGCGAGTCGCTGTACGCGGCGCAGCGGTCCAGGTCGAGGTTCTCGGCGGCGGCGAGCGCGCGGACGGCCTCGGCCTTGGCGGGGCCGTGCAGCGGTTCGCCGACGAGCCGGCCGGTGTAGACGCCGTCGACCGACTCGGCGACGGTGCCGAGGGCGCCGGTCAGGCCGAGGCGGCCGGCGATGATCGTGGCGGTCTCGACGGGCGCGGCGGTCACCAGCCACACCTGCTGGCCGGCGTCCAGGTGGGCCTGGGCGAGGGCGCGGGTGCCGGGCCAGATGCGGTCGGCCATGTACTCGTCGTAGACCTCCTCGCCGATGGACATCAGCTCGGAGACCCGGTGGCCCTTGACGATGGACAGGGCGCTCTCGCGGGCGTCCTGCATATGGGCCGGGTCCTCGACGCCGGCGAGCCGGAACCAGGTCTGCTGCCAGGCGAAGCGGGCCAGCTCGCGGCGCTGGAAGAACTTCCGTTTGTACAGGCCGCGGCCGAGGTGGTAGATCGCGGCGCCCTGCATCACGGTGTTGTCGAGGTCGAAGAAGGCGGCGGCGCGGTCGTCCCCGGCGACGGGGAAGTCCGGCGCCTCGTCGGCCGTGCCGGCGGCGGATTCCCCGCCCCGCGCCTCGCGCGCTTCCTGCGCCTCCTGCGTGGACTTGAGTCCTGCCTCGGCTGCGGCCTCGCCTGCGAGCACGCTCCTCGCGGTGGCGGAGCGCTTACGGGGGGTGAGCCATCCCAGTGCGGCCATAGCGTGAGCATAGCCATTCTGTTCGGTGGTTCCGGACGGGCGGGGACGACGGGGGGTGAACTCTCCGCGACCTGTGCGTTAATGCGGTGATCATGCCAATGAGGCCCGGTTGTGGACAACCGCCGGGTCCCGGCGCCCGCCGGGCGGACAATGGGGTCCATGAGTCCTTTGTTGCGGCGTACGACGAAGAAGAAGGCCGGCGAGCGGAGGGTGACGCTTGTCTCGAAGCCGGGGTGTCATCTCTGTGACGACGCCCGCGCGGTCGTCGAGGCGGTCTGTGCCGAGACCGGTGCTTCCTGGGAGGAGAAGGACATCACGCGGGACGAGGCGCTGCACCGTACGTACTGGGAGCAGATCCCGGTGGTTCTGGTCGACGGCGAGCAGCACACGTTCTGGCGCGTGGACGCGGAGCGGCTCCGGCGCGAACTGGGGGCGTGACGCGAAAGACGGTTACCATCGTGGGCGCTTTGCAGGCTTCTCTTCGGTGATCATTTCGCCGCGCGCCATCCGGGCGCGGGGTGGCTCGCCGCCGGTGCCGGGGTGGGTACCGGGAGTGTGTGGGGAGCGGTCGCGGGGGCGTATTCGTGAGGAGTGTGTGCGGTTTTGCCCCCTTCGTGTGTGCAACGGGCTGAAGCGGTCCCCGGTTCCGGGATGGCCGGATCGGGACGCGTGACCCCGGTCACTTTGCTCGGACAAAGCGGACACAATCTTTGTGCACGCGTTCACAAAGACATAGCCTGCATTCGACGGGGCGGTCCTGGGACATACGGCCGCCTGCAGCCCAGCTCATCCCGTTGGAGCACCGTGGCAACTGGCCGAACTCACCGACCGGCGACCCGTAGCCGAGGAATCCCCGAGGCCACCGTCGCCAGGCTTCCGCTGTATCTGCGGGCGCTGACCGCTCTCTCCGAGCGTTCCGTACCCACGGTCTCCTCCGAAGAGCTCGCCACCGCCGCCGGGGTCAACTCCGCGAAGCTGCGCAAGGACTTCTCGTACCTCGGCTCCTACGGGACCCGCGGTGTGGGCTACGACGTCGAGTACCTCGTCTACCAGATCTCGCGTGAGCTGGGGCTGACCCAGGACTGGCCGGTCGTGATCGTCGGTATCGGTAACCTCGGCGCCGCGCTCGCCAACTACGGAGGGTTCGCCTCCCGTGGCTTCCGGGTCGCCGCGCTGATCGACGCGGACCCCGCCATGGCGGGCAGGCCCGTCGCCGGGATCCCCGTCCAGCACACGGACGAGCTGGAGACGATCATCAGCGACAACGGCGTCTCGATCGGGGTCATCGCGACCCCCGCGGGCGCCGCCCAGCAGGTCTGTGAGCGGCTGGTCGCCGCCGGTGTCACCTCGATCCTGAACTTCGCGCCGACCGTGCTGTCCGTGCCCGAAGGCGTGGACGTCCGCAAGGTCGACCTCTCCATCGAACTCCAGATCCTCGCCTTCCACGAGCAGCGCAAGGCCGGTGAGGGCGCCGCCGCCGAGGCCGCCCTCGCGGCGATGACGCCCGCCGAGCGCGCGTCCACCGCGGGCGTGGCCGAGACGACATCGGCGCCTCCGGCCGACACCGCCCCCTCCGGCCGGAAGGGACCCGACGGGGACGTCCCCGCGGTGATGCCGGCATGAGTCTCCTGGTCGTCGGACTGAGTCACCGCAGCGCGCCGGTGAGCGTCCTCGAACACGCGTCGCTCTCCGCGGACGCGCAGGTCAAGCTGTTGCAGGACACGCTCGCCGCGGAGCCGGCGACCGAGGCCACCGTCCTCGCCACCTGCAACCGCATCGAGCTGTACGCCGACGTCGACAAGTTCCACGCCGGGGTCGCCGAGCTGTCCACCCTCCTCGCCCAGCACAGCGGCGTCGGGCTGGACGAGCTGACCCCCTATCTCTACGTGCACTACGAGGACCGCGCCGTCCACCACCTCTTCTCGGTGGCCTGCGGTCTGGACTCGATGGTCGTCGGCGAGGGCCAGATCCTCGGCCAGATCAAGGACACGCTGGCGCTCGGCCAGGAGCTGCACACCGCGGGCCGTCTCCTCAACGACCTGTTCCAGCAGGCCCTGCGGGTCGGCAAGCGGGCCCACAGCGAGACCGGGATCGACCGGGCCGGGCAGTCGCTCGTCACCTTCGGCCTCGAACAGCTCGCCACCGGCACCGACGTGGACGCCTGGGCCAGGGGCAAGCGCGCGCTGGTGATCGGCGCGGGCTCCATGTCCTCGCTGGCCGCCGCGACCCTCGCCCGCGCCGGGGTCGCCGAGATCGTCGTCGCCAACCGCACGGCCGCCCGGGCCGAGCGGCTCGTACAGATCCTCGACCAGTACAGCCTGACCGCGCCCGGCGGGCGGGCCTTCGCGGCCCGCGCCGTGGACATGGCCGCCGTCCCCGGCGAGCTGGCCCACGCCGATGTCGTCGTCTCCTGCACGGGCGCCACCGGCCTCGTCCTGACGGCCGACGCCGTCGAGGACGCGCTGCGGACCCGTGGCTGCCCGGCGCCGCTCGCCCTTCTCGACCTCGCCATGCCCCGCGACATCGACGCCGGGGCGCACCGCCTCGACGGCGTACGGCTGGTGGACATCGAGACGCTGGCCGAGGCGTCCGCCGACGCGCCCATGGCCGCCGACGTCGACCAGGTCCGCACCATCGTCTCCGACGAGGTGGCGGCCTTCGGCGCCGCCCAGCGCGCCGCCCACATCACCCCGACCGTGGTCGCGCTGCGCGCCATGGCCGCCGACGTGGTGAACAGCGAGGTCGCCCGCCTCGAAAGCAGGCTCCCCGGCCTCGACGAGAAACAGCGCGCCGAGGTCACCAGGACCGTGCGCCGCGTTGTCGACAAACTCCTGCACGCGCCCACCGTGCGGGTCAAGCAGCTCGCCAGCGAGCCCGGCGGCGCCGGGTACGCGGACGCGCTGCGCGAACTCTTCGACCTCGACCCGCAGACGGTCGCCGCCGTCAGCCGGGCCGACCTGAATGACACCGACGGTGTAGGCAGAGGGCGAGTATGACCGAGAAGGCACCGAGGCCCGAGACGGCCTCACAGCCCGAGGAGCCGTTGAGGCCCGACAAGGCCCTGAGGCTGGGCACGAGGCGCAGCAAGCTCGCCATGGCGCAGTCCGGCCAGGTGGCGGAGGCGGTGCGCCGGCTCACCGGGCGCCCCGTCGAGCTGGTCGAGATCACCACGTACGGCGACACCTCGCGCGAGCACCTGGCGCAGATCGGCGGTACGGGCGTCTTCGTCACCGCGCTGCGTGACGCGCTGCTGCGCGGCGAGGTCGACTTCGCCGTGCACTCGCTCAAGGACCTGCCGACGGCGCAGCCCGACGAGCTGACGCTGGCGGCCGTGCCGCGCCGCGAGGACCCCAGGGACGCGCTGATCGCCCGGGACGGGCTGCTCTTCAAGGGGCTGCCCGACGGGGCGCGCGTCGGTACGGGGTCGCCGCGCCGCGCGGCGCAGCTCAACGCGTACGCGCGCAGTCACGGGCTGACCATAGAGACCGTGCCGATCCGCGGGAACATAGACACCCGGATCGGCTTCGTCCGCAGCGGGGAGCTCGACGCCGTCGTGCTCGCCGCCGCCGGACTCCATCGCATCGGCAGGTCGGACGAAGTCACCGACCTCCTGCCGGTCGACACCGTTTTGCCGGCCCCCGGCCAGGGGGCCCTCGCAGTGGAGTGCGCCGCGGTCAACGTGGACCTCGCCGCTGTGCTCGCCGGGCTCGACGACCCGTACACCCGGGTCGCCGTGACCGCCGAGCGTTCCCTGCTCGCCGCCCTGGAGGCCGGCTGCAGCGCACCTGTGGGTGCGCTGGCCGACCTGCTGGCCGACGGACAGGTTGTCAACGAAATGCGCCTGCGCGGCGTCGTCGGCACGACCGACGGCTCGACGCTGGTGCAGCAGTCCATCACCGGTCCCGTACCCACGTCGCTCGACGACGCGCTCGCGCTCGGGCGCGAACTCGCGTCCGGGATGCTCGCCAAGGGTGCGGCCGGTCTTATGGGGGAGCGAGCACATTGAGCCCCACCACCGACCTTCCGGCCTGCTCCGCATCGGGGCACGTCACCTTCCTAGGTGCCGGACCCGGAGATCCGGGTCTGCTGACACTCCGCGCCGTCGAGGCGCTCGCGGGGGCTGACGTACTGATCGCCGAGCCTGATGTGCTCGACGTCGTACGGAGCCATGCGAGGGCGGGCGTGAGCACCCCCGCGTTGACGGTTGTTGACGATGCGTCAGCAGCCGCCGGGATCCCCGCGATCCGGGATGCGGCCAATATTGTCATGGAGGCCGCGCGGGGCGGCAGGCGGGTGGTCCGTGCGGTCGCGGGCGATCCCGGGCTCGACGGCGACGCGGGCACGGAGATGCTCGCCTGCGCCACCGCGGGCATCCCCTTCGAGGTCGTCCCCGGCGTCGCCGCCGCGGTCGGTGTGCCGGCGTACGCCGGGGTACCGCTGCGCGACGCCCAGGGCACCGATGTACGCATGGTGGACGCGAGGACCGCCAGCGAGCGCTGCTGGAGCGAGGTCGGCGCCAGCGACGGCACGGTCGTCATCTCCACCACCCTGGAGTCGGTGGCCGCCGCCGCCGGTGAGCTGGTCGCGGCCGGCCGTAAGCCGGACACCCCGCTGACCGTCACCGTCGCCGGTACCACCACGCGCCAGCGGACGTGGAACGCGACGCTCGGGACGATCGCGCAGGTCCTGAAGCAGGCCAAGGTGCTGCCCTCCCCGGAGGGACACCGGCCGGTCATAGCCGTGGTCGGTGAGCGCAGCGCCGCGGCACAGCGCGACCAGCTCGCGTGGTTCGAGTCCAAGCCGCTGTTCGGCTGGAAGGTGCTCGTCCCGCGCACGAAGGAGCAGGCCGCCTCGCTCTCCGACCAGCTCAGGTCGTACGGCGCGGTGCCGCACGAGGTCCCGACCATCGCGGTCGAGCCGCCGCGTACGCCCCAGCAGATGGAGCGCGCGGTCAAGGGCCTGGTCACGGGCCGCTACGAGTGGATCGCGTTCACCTCGGTCAACGCGGTCAAGGCCGTACGGGAGAAGTTCGAGGAGTACGGGCTCGACGCCCGTGCCTTCGCCGGGATCAAGGTCGCCGCGGTGGGCGAGCAGACCGCCGCTTCGCTCGTCGACTTCGGCGTGAAGCCCGACCTCGTACCGTCCGGTGAGCAGTCCGCCGCCGGGCTGCTGGAGGACTGGCCGCCGTACGACCCGGTCTTCGACCCGATCGACCGGGTGTTCCTGCCGCGCGCCGACATCGCCACGGAGACGCTGGTGGCGGGGTTGATCGAGCTGGGCTGGGAGGTCGACGACGTCACGGCGTACCGCACCGTGCGCGCCTCGCCGCCGCCGGCCGAGACCCGTGAGGCGATCAAGGGCGGCGGGTTCGACGCCGTGCTGTTCACCTCGTCCTCGACGGTCCGGAACCTGGTCGGTATCGCGGGCAAGCCGCACAACGTGACGGTGATCGCGTGCATCGGCCCCGCGACGGCGAAGACCGCCGAGGAGCACGGGCTGCGCGTCGACGTCCTGGCGCCGGAGCCGTCGGTGCACAAGCTGGCGGAGGCGCTGGCCGCGTTCGGCACGCAGCGCCGGGAGGCGGCCAAGGAGGCGGGCGAAACGGTCACCCGGCCGAGCGAGCGCCGTCCCGGCAGCAGGAGACGCCGTACGACGACCTGAGGTCCGTACGGGAGAGACATGGAGCGCGGCCCGGTCGCTGAGGCGGCCGGGCCGCGCTCCTTTGTGTTTCCGGTGGGGGAGTTTCCCGGTCCCGGTGTCGGTAAGGGCACGGGACGCCCGGGGCTATCGTCGAAGGAGGCCCCGCAAGCGCAGGACGCGCCCGTAAGGACATCCAAGAGGGGCGAGAGGCGACTGACGATGACTGTGTACGGATCCTTCCCCGGTTCGCGGCCCCGGCGGCTGCGCGTCAACCCGGTGATGCGCCGGATGGTCGCGGAGACCCGGCTCCACCCGGCGGACCTGATCCTCCCCGCGTTCGTACGCGAGGGGATCAGCGAGCCGGCGCCGATCGCCACGATGCCCGGCGTGGTCCAGCACACGCTGGACACCCTGCGGAAGGCGGCGGTGGACGCGGTCTCGGCCGGGGTCTCCGGCATCATGCTCTTCGGTGTCCCCGCGGAGGCCAAGAAGGACGCGACGGGGTCGGCGGGCACGGACCCCGAGGGGATCCTCCAGGCCGGGATCCGCGCCGTGAAGGCCGAGGTGGGCGACGACCTGCTCGTCATGTCCGACCTGTGCCTGGACGAGTTCACGGACCACGGCCACTGCGGGGTGCTGGACGGTGAGGGCCGGGTCGACAACGACGCGACGCTGGAGCGGTACGCGGAGATGGCCCAGGTCCAGGCCGACGCGGGCGTCGATGTGGTGGGCCCCAGCGGCATGATGGACGGCCAGATCGGCGTGGTCCGCGACGCGCTCGACACGATCGGCAAGGAGGACGTGGCGGTCCTCGCGTACACGGCGAAGTACTCCTCGGCGTTCTACGGCCCGTTCCGCGAGGCCGTCGGCTCGTCCCTGAAGGGCGACCGCAAGACGTACCAGCAGGACCCGGCCAACGCCCGCGAGTCCCTGCGGGAGCTGGCGCTCGACCTGGAGGAGGGCGCCGACCTGGTGATGGTGAAGCCGGCCCTCCCGTACCTGGACATCCTGGCGCGGATCGCGGACGAGGCGAGCGTGCCGGTCGCCGCGTACCAGATCTCCGGTGAGTACGCGATGGTCGAGGCGGCGGCGGAGAAGGGCTGGATCGACCGGGACGCGGCGATCCTGGAGACCCTGACGGGGATCAAGCGCGCGGGCGCGTCCATGATTCTCACGTACTGGGCGACGGAGGCCGCGCGCAGGCTCTGACCTGCGTGTTCCGCCGGGGCGGGGCCGGTTGTCGGTGGCTGCTGATAGAACGTCAGGTGTCCGAGCAGCCGCGCACCGAGCCCCGGGAGCCTCGCCTTGTCGCACGTCCAGCACGTCCGGGAGTTCCACGGGCTTCCCGCGTTCACCGTTCCGCCGTTCGCCCACCCGGCGGAGCTGCCGGACCCGGCCGGCGTCGCCTGGCGCTTCCAGTGCGGGGCCTACGTGACCGACGAGGACTACGACGTCTGCTGGGAGCGCTTCGTCGGGAATGTCGAGCTGGAGAAGGTACGGGCGGTCATCTTCGGCTTCCCGTGGTACGACTCCGAGGGTGGCGGAGCGGAGCGCCACCTGACCGAGCTGAGCTCCCGGTTCACCTCGCTGGAGGCGGTCTTCCTCGGTGACGTGGAGGACGAAGAGGCGATGATCTCCTCCGTGGGCCAGAGCGATCTCGCGCCCTTCCTGGAGGCGTTCCCCGGGCTGCGGGAGCTGGCGATACGCGGCGGGGAGGGCCTGGAATTCCCCGTGACGGGCCACCCGGGGCTCCGTGTGCTGCGCGTCGAGTCGAGTGGTCTGCCCCGGCAGGCGGCGGCGCACATCGCCGCCGCCGAACTGCCCGAGCTGGAGCGCCTGGAGCTGTGGCTCGGCGACGACTGGTACGGGGGCGGCACGACCGTCGAGGACCTGGCCCCGCTGTTCACGGGGGTGGGCAAGCCGAAGCTGCGCCACCTGGGCGTGCAGAACAGCCCCCTCCAGGACGAGATCGCCGCCGCGTTCGCCTCGGCGCCCGTCGTGGAGCAGTTGGCCTCGCTGAGTCTGTCGATGGGCATGCTCTCCGACGAGGGCGCGGAGGCGCTGCTGCACGGACAGCCGCTGACCCACCTCGAACTGCTCGATCTCTCGCACCACTTCCTCAGCAGGGACATGATGCTGCGGCTCTGGACGACGCTGGAGCCGGCGGGGGTCCGGGTGCACCTTCGCGGGCGGCAGGACGAGGACGACGACCTTCGCGAATTCGGGGAAGAGAGCGGCCGCTACATAGCGGTGGCCGAATGAGCACCGCTATGTAGCGGCCGCTCCCGCCCTCACCCCCACCCCCCTTCGAAAGGCGTCACGATGAGGTACAGGTACGAGCCCGCGTTCGAGGATCCGGACGACAACCGGATCACCAGCCTCCGCGCGGCCGGCGAGTCCCCCTGGTGGGAGGCCGACAGCAAGGTGCCGTACGGACACGTCCTGTACGCGGCGGCCGGGGTGGGGTGGAGCGCGGACGCCGTGGTGGAGCGGTTGACCGCGCTGGGCTTCACCGACATCGAGCGCCCCGAGGGGCCGCTGCCCCGGACGGTCGACCGCGAGGACGCCCTGCTGGCCAACGCGGGCGGCAGGACCGACCACCACCTCGTCTGGATCGGCGTCGGTACGCCCGTGACGCTGCGGCACATCGTCGACGCGGCCGGGCGGGTGGGCCGGGGCCCCGCCGATGTGGAGCGCACGCTGATCTCCTTCGGCTACCAGGTCTCGGGCACCGGCCCGCGCCCGCTGCCCGAGACCCCCGACCCCCGGGACATCCTGCTGATCCGCAAGGGCTCCGGCGGCGAGGGGGCGTGGCTGGAGCGGGGCGACGAGGTGCCGCCCCGGCATGTGATCACCGCCGCCCATGAACTGAGGTGCAGCCCGCACACCGCCGCCAAGCGCCTGGCCGAGCTGGGCTGCCGCCTGCCGTACACCCCGCAACCGGAGGACAAGCGGATCATCGGGGACGGACGCGTGACCGTCGGGCACATCCTCGACATCGCCCAGCAGTTGGACCGCACCCCGTCGGACATCGTCGCCCGCCTGGTGGAGCTGGGCCACCGCGTCCCGAGCGGCGTACCGGACACCCCGAAGGGGGACGACTACGTCATGCTCAGCGAACGACTCGACGGCATGAGCCCCTGGCTGGCCACGAACGACGTGGTCGGCGTTCAGCCCCGGCACGTCCTGCGCGCGGCCCTGGCCACCGGACGGAGCCCCGCGGACATCGCCGCACGGCTGGCCGAGATGGGCCACTGGATGCCCGGACACGTGAGGCTGCCGGAGACCGCGGACGAGGCGGACGTCCGGCTGCTGGCGACACTCGACCCGGACCGCTCGCTCCTGGACGACGTCCTCCTCGAAAACGTCCTGCGCTGCGCGAGCCTGACGGGCCGTACCCCGGCGGACGTCGCGGCGCGGCTGAGGGAGTTCGGCTACCGGCTGCCCGAAGAGGTGGCGTACCCGGAGATACGGGGCTCGGCCGCGGCCTGACGGAGCTCCGGGGCCCGGTGCCTCAGGCCGCGCCCGCCCCGTACCGCCAGAAGTCCCGCATCAGCTCGGGCGGGGTCGGGCCGGTCATGGCCACCTGGCTGAGCAGGATCGTCACCGCGCCGGTGGACGGGGTGAGGTGCGCGGCCGTACCCGTGCCGCCGACCCAGCCGTAGCGGCCCCGTACGTTCCAGGGCGAGGAGTCCATGACGTCCACCGAGCCGCCGAAGCCCCACCCCTGCCCCTCCGTGAACAGCCCGCTCGCCTCGCGCTGCGCCGGAGTGAGGTGGTCGGTGGTCATCCGCGCGACCGACGCGGGCGTCAGCAGCGTACGGTCGCCCGCGCGGCCCTCGGCGAGCAGCATCCGCGCGAAGGCGTGCAGGTCGTCGGCGGTCGACACCAGTCCGCCCGCGCCGGACGGGAACGACGGCGGGCTGCTCCACTGCCCGTCCGGGGCGTCGACCAGGTCCAGGCCCCTGCCGGGACCGCTGTCCCCGTCCCGCTGGTAGTAGCTGGTGAAGCGGTCGAGTTTCGCGGCCGGCACGGCGAAACCGGTGTCCTTCATGGCGAGCGGTTCGAAGACGCGCTCCGCCAGGAACTCCGGCAGCGGACGGCCCGCGACCCGGGCGATCAGCACCCCCTGGATGTCCGAGCAGGTGTTGTAGAGCCACACCTCGCCCGGCTGGTGCAGCAGCGGGACCCGGGACAGCTTCTCCATCCAGGTGTCCGGCTCCATCCCGTGCAGCGGCACCGGCGTCCCCTGGGTCAGCTCCTCGAAGAGGGCCTTGACGGCCGGGAGCGAGAAGTCGGAGGGGAAGCCCCACCCGGCGCGGAAGGTGAGCAGGTCGAAGACGGTGATCGGCGCCGCGGCCGGAACCACGTCGTCCACCGGACTCCCGGGCGTACGGACGACACGCGGCGCGGCCAGCTCCGGCAGCCACGCCGCGACCGGGTCGTGCAGCCCGATCAGCCCGTCCTCGATCAGCATCAGGAGCGCGGCGGCGGTGATGGGCTTGGTGACCGAGGCGATCCGGAAGATCGAGTCGCGGGCCATCGGAGCGCCCCCGGCCGTATCGACGGAACCGACCGCCGCCACCTCCGGCTCCCGCCCGTCACCGTGCGCCACCAGACCCACGACCCCGGGGACGGATCCGCTGTTGACGTGGGCATCAAGGACATCGCTCAGGCTCTTGTCGTTCATACGGTCCACCTTCTCCAGGGTGTGGTGGGAAGGCAGACCTCCGACACGGCCGGAAATCATCGGATCCGGCGGGAACGGGAGATCAGGGGGATTCCAGGGCCGCCGCGACCACCGCGTCAGGGTTGTCCCGGTACACGGCGTGCCCCGCCCCCTTCACCACCGACCAGCGGAATCCGGTGCGGGCCTCCTCGATACGGCGCCCCTGCTCGGCGCTGAAGACCGCCCCCCGGTCCGGATCGGCGGCGAGCACGGTGACAGGGTGCGGATACGCGGCCAGCGCCTGCTCGTACGACCAGGGAGCGTTGCCCCGCAGCACCGACTCGACCACGTACGTCGACGTCCGGCGCGCGGCCTGCGCCTTCAGGAACGCGTCCTCGGGGTGCCACTCCGGGTTCTCCCCGAGCATCGCCTCCGGGTCGGTGTTCCGCACCTCCTCGGAGAGCGCCCCGACGAAGCCCTCGACCGCCTCCTCGGGTACGGCGATCACCGGGTCGAGCAGCAGCAGCCGGTCCGCCCAGTCGGGCGCGGCGCTCGCGGCGCCGGTGGTGACAAGGCCGCCCAGCGAGTGCCCGACGACGAGATCCCACGCGGCGGTTCCGTCCGGGCGCGCCGGCGGCCGGAGCGCCAGTACGTCGGCCACGAACCCGCCGATGTCGTAGCGCCGGGTCCGTGGCGCGAGCCCATGCCCCCGGAGGTCGGCCGCGGTGACGGACCAGCCGGCGCGGGCCAGTTCGTCCGCCACGTACCACCAGCAGGCCGCCGCCGACGTCAGACCGTGGAGCAACAGGACGCGCCGGGGCGCGTCCTGTCGACCCCAGTGCAGGACGGGCAAGTGAACAGGTGTGTGATCCATCGCGCCATCGAAGCACGGTTCAGAGCGCGGCGGGCTTCACTTCCCCCGAGAGGGGCAGCCCGAGCCGCGCCACGGCCTGGGCGACGAGGCGGGACATCTGGGTGGCGCCGTTCTGCTGGAAATGGGTGTCGTCGGAGATGCCGTTCGGGAAGTTCGGGTACTGCCCCGGGCTGAGCCACAGGAAGACCTTCTTGGACGCCTCGATGCCGACGCCGTTCAGGTGGACACGGCTCAGCTCCGACAGATCGACCAGCGGCGCCCCCTCCTCGGCGGCCACGGCCCTGGCGGCGTTCACGTACTGGGGGAACGACACGTTGAACTGCCCGGTGGACGCGTTGTACGACCGCCGCGACACCGGTGTCACCACCACGGGGGTCGCCCCCCGGGCACGGGTGGCCCGGATGTAGTCGTTGCGCAGATACTCCTTGTAGTCGGCGGGCGACGTGTAGCGCTCGGCGTTGCCGACGGTCGCGTCGTTGTGGCCGAACTGTACGAAGAGGTAGTCGCCCGCCTTGATCACCTGATGGATGGCGGCGAGCCGCCCCTGCTCGATGAACGACCGCGAACTCCGTCCGCCGATGGCCCGGTTGGCGACAGTGATGTTGGACGAGAAGAACGCGGGCAGCGTCTGCCCCCAGCCGGCCTGCGGGTAGTAGCCGGAGTTGTACGTCTGCGCGGTGGAGTCACTGGCGATGTAGAGGGTGCCGGTGGCCGCACTTCTCGCCGACGCGGTGCCGGGCAGCCCGAGCACGGTGGCGGCTCCGGCCCCGAGCGCGGCGGTGGTACCGAGGAGAAAACGCCTGCGGTCGGTGGCGAAGGGGTGGGAGCGGGGCGTGGTGGGGGACATCCGGGACTCCTGACGGGGTGTGGGGTGGTGCCGTCGTCAGTCGGATGTCGCCGCCGGGCGCGGAAAGGTTGGCGGGCCGCGGAAAGGTTGGCGACCGGAAAGACCGGGAGGGGGCGACCGCCCGGACCCGTCCGATCCCGTCCGATCCCGTCCGCGTCAGCCGAAGTCGTAGGAGAGGAAGGCGAGGCAGACGACCGTCCCGTCCTCCTCCAGCGCCTCGTAACCGTTCCGCTCCTCCCCCTCGACCGGGAAGAACAGGGCGTTGCCACCGCGGTCCGGATCGGTGACGATCTCGGCGAAGTTGATCCGCCGGCCCGCGGCGTCACCGGCCGCGATGATCCGCTTGGCCTCGCGGAGATCGGCCTCGGCGTCACGGCCGCGGACGTGCCCCGGTTCGAACGGGCTGCTGCACAGGACGGCGTATCCGTCCAGCGGCGCCGGTTCGTAGCCGTTGTACCCCTCGCCCCACTCGGCCGCGAGAATCCGGTCGGGCTCCGCCAACGGCAGGACCACCATCCCGACCCGGGCCACCGCCGGTCCGTGGTCCCCCCCGGGACCAGTAGAACCCCGCGTACACCGGAACCCGGCCGGAGCCGGTGAGCAGCCCGCTGTGAACCCAGCGCCCCTGGGTCGCCATCCCGAACCAGGTGACCTCCTCCGCCACCTCCAACTCCCCGACGCACACAAACCATTCGGGCCGCACCATCCCTGTCTCGCCGTCCCGATTGACGTGCTCCACCCACCGCCACAGCAGGGCGTCCATGGCGGCTGCGGGCGTGGCGGCGGAAGGGGATGAACCCTTGGCTGCTGTCATGGTTCACAGCATGGCAGGGGGGTCTGACATTGATACTCGTAGCGGGTTCCGGTGGTCGTGGCTCAGGGTCTGACTGACGTCCTGCTGGACTGTCCTGCGACTGTTCTGTCCGGCTGCCGGGCCCTTTCTCCATGGCTCCGGCCAGGTGGAACATGACCTGATAGGAGCTTGGCCGCAGGCCCCCTCAATGTCCTGTCTGACCCACCTGGCCAGTGTCACCTCCGGCTAGGAAGGCAGCTCCCAGGATGACAGCGACGATCACGACCGCCGCAGAACAAGACGCGGTGTTCGGCGGAGTGGACTCCCACGCGGACACGATCCACGTCGCTGTCATCACCGACCGGGGCGGCCACGTCGCCGACGCCGAGTTCCCGACCACCGCAGCCGGATACGCCGCGGCGACCGCGTTCCTGAACGCCCATGGCACGGTGATGGCCGTCGGGGTCGAGGGCACCTCCTCCTACGGCCTCGGGTTCACCCGCACCGCCCGTCACGCCGGCCTCACCGTGGTCGAGGTCAACCGGCCCGACAAGGCCGAACGGCGCCGGATCGGCAAGTCCGATCCCATCGACGCATACGCAGCAGCCCGCGCCGCACTGTCCGGCCGGGCATCGGTCATCCCCAAGGACGACACCGTCAGCGGCATACGTGCCCTCCACAACGCTGCCCGGTCCGCCGTCAAGGCCCGCACCGCCACCCTGAACCAGATCGCGCACATCCTCATCACCGCCCCGGACGACATCCGCGTCAAGTACTTCGCCCTGCGCGGCAGGACACAGGTCGACGCCCTCTCCCGACTCCGTCCCACCGGCGACGGACCGCGCGTCGCCCTCCTGACCGCGCTGAAGACCCTCGCCCGCCGGGTCCAGGCCCTGACCGCGGAACACGACACCCTCACCGCCGCTCTGGACGCCGCCGCAACCGAGCACAACCCCGGCCTGCGAGCCGCGTTCGGTGTCGGCCCGGACACCGCGGCCCAGCTCCTGGTCACCGCCGGCGGAAACCCCGACCGGCTGCGAACGGAGGCATCCTTCGCGGCCCTCTGCGGCGTCGCACCCGTCCCCGCTTCCAGCGGCAGGACCAACCGCCACCGTCTCTCCCGCGGCGGCGACCACGGAGCGAACTCCGCCCTTTACCGCATCGCCCTCGTCCGCATGTCCAGCGACGCCCGCACCCGCGAATACGTCGCCCGGCAGACCGCCGCCGGACGCACGAAGAAAGAGATCATCCGCCTCCTCAAGCGCGCGATCGCCCGGGAGATCTTCCGCTACCTCACCACACCGGTCACCGTCCCGGACATCTCCGACCTCCGGCCCGCACGCCAGGCCAAGAACATCACCCTGACCACCGTCGCAGAACACTTCAGCGTCTGGCCGGCCGTGATCTCCTGCATCGAACGCGGCACACGCCGCGACGACGACCTCGCAGACGCCTACCGGGACTGGCTCACCGCCGCTTGACCTCGGCAGCCCGACCGCTCCACGGTCCCAGGACGTGACGTCATGGATGATGAGGCGATGCTCGTCCGCACAGAGAGCCTGCCGCAGGCCCCGCAGCAGCACACGACAATTCGGCTTCACACCCCCATCGGGTCCGCCGTGGTGCTCTGGCGCGGTGATTTGCAAGAAGCCGACGGCCAGCACCTCATCGAATGGACCGTCGACGCGGACCTCCACTGGGGCCAGAACACCCGGCCAGCCGCTGCCACCGAGCCGGAACTCTGGCAGGAAGGCGACCGGGTGATCATGCGCGGCCACCTTCACCTGACAGACGACGGAGCCGCCTACCTCCAGATGGGCCACTGGTCCGTGCTGTTCGACCTGGCATCCCCCATCCCCAGCAGCATGGACGAGTCCTGGGTGGAGATCAACGTCGGAACGGAGAGCGTCGCTCTTCACCCCTACCGAACCTGACCACCATCAGGTCTCGGCTCCCTTGACTACCAATAGGAGCATCAGTCCTCAGCGGGCCGCGTGCGGGGTGAAGGAGGCCCAGGCGGCGGGGGAGAGGGTGAGGATCGGGCCGGTGGGGTTCTTGGAGTCGCGGATGTGCACGGCGTGGGGGCAGGGGGCTATCTCGACGCAGTCGCCGCCTTGCTCGGTGCTATAGCTGGACTTGCTCCAGTCGTAGGCGACTTCGAGGCAGACACCACCCTCGTCGTCACTGAAGCTGGACTTGAACCAGTTGAGATCGTTACTCATAGCTCTCCCAGGAGATGATCCAACAGGCCAATGGAATCCTCGGTGTTGAGGGCCTGCGTTCGCAGCATCGCATATTTGCAGGACATGGTGGATACGTCGTCAGGGTTGGAGATCCAGTGGCTTCCACGCTGCGATTCCGCGTAGGCGAGGTGCTGGTGGTCGGGAGTTTCCAGCAGGAGAAAGGGGCCGCTGACTCCGGCGTGAGATGTCCGGTCGAGGGGCAGGAACTGGATTGTGAGACCGGGAAGTTCGGCACACGCGCGCAAATGTTCCAGTTGTTCGCGGTGGACCTTTGGGCCTCCGAGAGGGAAGCGAAGCACCGGCTCCCAGATCACGAAGCTGAGCGTTGGCGGGACCTTGCGATGAAAGATCTCCTGGCGCTCGATACGGGCGGCGGTCTT
Source organism: Streptomyces sp. NPDC087310 (assembly GCF_044744405.1). Lineage (NCBI taxonomy): Bacteria > Bacillati > Actinomycetota > Actinomycetes > Kitasatosporales > Streptomycetaceae > Streptomyces > Streptomyces sp. NPDC087310. The sequence continues at coordinate 26,429 of NZ_JBIUYF010000004.1, forward strand.
GGTCTCGATCTCGTCCACGCTGAAGGCCGGAACGCGTCCCTGGAACAACGCCCGTGCGTAGGGTTCGATCTGGAGCAGACCGCTCACCACGCCGCTGTCGTACGAGGACAGAGAGATCGCCTCACGCTCGTGGTCCATGTATTGCTCGGACCACAGGGGATACAGGTCGATCTCCGGCAAGTTGGCGAGCCCCACTGACAACGCACCTTTGGTATCCAGCAGTTCATCCAGCGTCGCGGCAAGGTCCTTCTTGAGCGGTCGCCTCCCTCCCTCGATCGAACGGATGGTCTCCTCATCGAGAATGACGAGTGCGGCCAGCGATTTCTGGGTGTGCCCCGCTGCCCGGCGGAACGCCGCCACTTGGGCACCCAGCATCTTCATCACTGACGCGTTCTTCGCGTTGGAGCGGCTCCTGGCGTTCATGTCATTCAACTCTCCACAAAGGCCGGTACATGATCCTCTTGGACCGGTACCAACGATTCGTACCGGTCCACGCACTGTTCCAGCCTAGTCACACTCTGCGACGGTCGGTTCGTGAATGAAACAACTCGCCATTGTGTGATGAGAGAGCGGTTCTTCCGTCGTGACCGACGGTCCGTCCCCGCCGCCAGGGAGTTCACCCGCTGGGCCCTGACGGACTGGGCCCTGACCGAGGGGTTCCCGTTCGGGGACGTATTGCTCTGCGTGAGCGAACTTTCAACCAACGCCCTGCTGCACGGCGTTCCGCCCGGCCGGGGGTTCCGGCTCTTCCTGCGGTACGACGGCGACGTACTCCGTGTCGAGGTGCACGACAGCGGGTCCGGTGTGCCGGAGATCGCGGATACGGAGGATGCCGAGGACGGGGAGGGCGGGCGCGGGCTGCTGCTCGTGGCGGCGGTCGCGGACCGGTGGGGGGTAAGTGATCGGCGGCCCGGGAAAGTCGTGTGGTGCGAGTTCGCCGTACGGCGCGAGGAGGTTCGCGAAGCGGCGGATGACGCGCTGCCTCCCGCGCTCCGCAAGCGGGCCGAGGACTGCGGGGAGCTGCTGCCCTCGGACTGAGCGCGCGGTGACTCCGTGACCGTGACGCCGGGTGTGCTGCCCAGTGGTGAGTTGGGCGCCGCAGCCCGCCCCCTCCCTGGTTCGATGATCGCGGCTCCGGGGTGTGCGTCAAGGGCGCTTCGCGTCGGCTTCGCCGATGGCCTTCGGCCACCCTTGACTCACACCCCTGCGCCGCTGAAAAAGGCGTGGGGAGGGGGCGGGGGGGAGGGGCCCCCTGGGAAACACGTCTGTTCCTCCGCTCCGTTCCAGGCTTGCGGGTGGGTTCGCCCTGCGGGGCGCGCGGTAGTGGAGTGGGGTGGCCCGGCTTTCGTCAAGCGGCTCTCCACCGGATGGCGGTTGGGCTTCATGCCCCGCTGGTCACCCGCCGTTGTGGAGGGGTCGGGTGGATGTACGCAGGGGTGGAACATTGGGTTGCCAACCCGTCAGCCGGATGGGGCAAATTGGGGCATATCCTGCGCCTTATGGTCGGGGGAGTGTTCGATGGGTCTACCGGTGCTGTGGGCGGGTTCGCTCGTGCTGAAGGTCCGGTGATCGGGGTGGGCGCAGCGTGCGGGGTGCCGGAGTGGCGACCGGGGCGGGCCTGTGTGCCTGCGCTTTCCGATTCGGTGTGCCGGGAGCGCGCAGGAACGGAGCAACGGATGGACAACTGCCCAGTCGACCCGGGCAAACTGGGGCATAACGCATGCTTTTTGGGTGGGGAAGTGCCCTATCGGTCTCCCGGTGCCGCGTCCCGCCCCGCCCTGACGTCTCACCCCGCCCCGGCATCGCACCCGGTTCCGCCAAGTCGGCGCTCTCCGTCAAGTCGGTCCCGGCCGAGCTCCATTCGCCACCGCCCCACCCACGGCGAATGACCAGCGGGGCATGAAGCCCAGCGCGCGACCGGTCGGTAGACGCTTGACGAAAGCCGGGCCACCCCACTCCACTGCTGCGCGCCCCGCAGGGCGAACCGAGCCGCAAGCCTGGAACGGAGCGAAGGGACAGGCGTGTTTCCCAGGGGGCCCCTCCCCCCCGCCCCCTCCCCACGCCTTTTTCAGCGGTGGAGGGGTGGGGGTCAAGGGTGGAGCGAAGCGGAATCGGCGGAGCCGACGCGAAGCGCCCTTGACGCGCGCCCCGGAGCCGCGATCATCGGACCAGGGAGGGGGCGGACCGCCCGCCATAAAACACCCCCGGCTCACCCCGACAGGCCAGCCCGCACCCACGCTGCTGTTCCCGCGCCGCGCCGCGCCCGCGCCGCGCCCGCCGTCCTCCGCCCGCGCCCTCCGCCCCTCCCAAGCAATTACTTGGCTAGCCACACAATCGGTGCTACTTTTATGTGGCTGGCCACGGAAAGTGGTCGGTGCGGCATCCCACTTGAGGACACCTGAGGAGACCACCGTCATGAAGGCCATTGTTTTCGACGCGTTCGGCGGCACCGAGGTTCTGCACGAGGCGGAGATCGACGTTCCTCGGCCCGGCCCCGGCCAGGTCCGGGTGCGGGTGCAGGCGGTCGGCGTCAATCCGGTGGACGGCAAGATCCGCTCCGGCGGCATGGAGGCCATCTTCCCCACCACGCTGCCCGCCGTGCCCGGCGGTGAGATCGCCGGTGTGGTCGACGCCGTCGGGGAGGGCGTCGACCACCTGAAGGTGGGGGACGAGGTCCTGGGCTGGTCCGACACCGGCTCCTACGCCCAGTACGCCGTGGCACCCGCGGCCGTCCTCGCGCCCAAGCCGGCCGGTCTGACGTGGACGCACGCCGCCGCCCTGCCCGTGGCGAGTGACGGTGCCGAACGCGTGCTGGACCTGCTCGACGTCACCTCCGGTGACACGCTCCTGATCCACGGGGCGTCCGGCGCGCTCGGCACCATCGCCGTCCAGCTCGCCGTCGCACGCGGCGCCCGTGTCATCGGCACCGCCGGACCGGCCAACCAGGAGTACGTCACCTCGCTCGGCGCGACCGCGCTGGTCTACGGGGACGACCTGGTCCAGCGGGTCCGCGAGCTCGCCCCCGATGGGGTGGACGCCGTCTTCGACGCCGCGGGCAAGGGCGCACTGGAGGACTCCATCACCCTGCGCGGCGGCACCGACCGTATCGTCACCACCGCCGACTTCCGCGCCGGCGAACTCGGCGTCATCTTCGCCGAGGGCCCGCAGCGCCGCTCCGCGGCTCGGCTGGCCGAGCTGGCCCAGCAGGCCGCCGACGGCACACTGGTGACCACGATCAGCGCCACGTACCCGCTGGCGGAAGCCGCCATGGCGCAGCAGGCCAGCGACGGCGGCCACAACCGAGGCAAAATCGTCCTCACCGTCAACTGACCGATCACCCCACTCTTGTGACCAGGGAGCAGCAATGCCCGACACCACCTCATCGGAGCTCCCGGAGCTGCCGAAGCTCCCGGAGCTCCCGGACGCGGCGCGCGACGGGCGAATGAGCTACGCCATCTTCCAGCTCGCCCGCGCCCACCGCGGCCACGCCGCCGCCATGCTGCGCGCCCTGAACCTGCACCCGGGACAGGAACTGCTGCTGATGCAGCTCTTCGACCGCGACGGTCAGACACAGGCGGAACTTCTGGAGCGTGCCGGCCTCGACCACTCCACCGTCTCGAAGTCGCTGCGCCGCATGCAGGAGGCCGGACTGCTCACCCGGGAGCCCGCTCCCCACGACCGGCGGGTCATGGTGGTCAGCCTCACCGATGCCGGTCGCGCCCTGCGGGAGCCCATCGCCGACATGTGGCGCGCCCTGGAGAAGATCTCCGTACGCGATCTGACCCATGACCAGGTCGAGATGTTCACCGCGTGTGCGCACACCATCGAGAAGTCGGTCAGGGACCACAGCCGGCAGGCATCTGCCGGGTAGGGGTTCGTTCACCCGGCCGGCGTACACAGCAGCCCGGTGCGGCGGACGCGGGCGCAATGTGGGGCCATGGGGCGACGCAGGGCGGACCGGGTCAGGGTGGCGGCAGCGCTCTGCCTGCCGGGGCTCCTCCTCGTGACCTGCGACGCCCCCGACCGCGACCGGTCGGCCCCGGCCCGCCGCGAAGCGCGCGCCCGGCCGGAGGGGGCGCCGAGGCCGCCCGTGGTGGAGCGGCGGGTCTGGCGGGCGGACGAGGGGGCCGTACGGGAGAAACCGCTGTACACCGGTCCCGTACAGGCCGTGTTCGTGCACCACACGCTGCACTCCAACAACTACGACTGCGCGACCGACGTGCCCGCCATGCTGCTGTCGATGGAGCGGCACCACATCAACGGCATGGGATGGGACGACCTCGGCTACAACTTCGTCGTGGACCGCTGCGGAACCATCTACGAGGGGCGCGCGGGCGGCGTCGACCGGGCGGTCAAGGGGGCGCACACGAAGGGCTTCAACGAGCGCAGCGTCGGCATCGCCGCCCTCGGCCACTTCGAGAAGGGCGAGCCCGTTCCCGCGCGCATGCTCCGGGCCATGGCGGCGGTGGCGGCGTGGAAACTGGGGCCCGGGGTGGACCCGAGGGGGCGGACACGGCTGGTCTCCAGCAGCGACGGCAGCCGGTATCCGGAGGGCACGCAGGTCGAGCTGAGCGTGATCTCGGGCCACCGCGACGAGTACGACACCACCTGCCCCGGCGACGCGTTGTACGACGCGCTGCCCCGCCTGCGCGAGGAGACGGCCCGCCTGCGGCCCGGACCCGGTCCGGTGGGCGGCGGTCCGGTCGGGTCAGGGGTGCGCGGGCAGGGCGTGCCCCGGGGCGTCGAGCCAGAGGCGCTGTCCGGCGGGGGTGACGGTGAGCCCGTACCGGGTACGGACCGGTGAGCCGGCCCGCTGCCACCAGGCGTACGCGGCCTCCACCTCGCTCCACAGGGCGCGGGGGCCGTGCTGGTGGAGGGGATGGGTGTCCGCGCCCGGGACATGGTCGACGCTCGCCCAGGAGCCGGTGGAGTGGTCGGCCAGCCAGAGGGTGAACTCGCCGCCGGGGCCGTGGCCGACGCTGAAGCGGCAGTCGGGGACGAGCAGACCGGCGGTGAAGGCGGCGTCCTCGTCGCCGAGGACGGAGCGGGGGTCGAGGCCGGTGGTCGCGCGCTTCGGCGCGGTCGCGGGGGGCCGCGTTCGTACGGTGGCCATCACGTCGCGGTGGGGCGTCTCGCCCCGGTTCCACATGAACGCGGAGTCACCGACGACCGGGCCGCTCGCGGTGCCGTCCCCGGCCCGGGTGAGACGCAGGAGCACGCCGTTGTAGAGGCCCGTTCCCCACGGCAGCACGATGACCCCGCCGGGGGCGGTCTGCTCGACCAGGGCGTACGGCACCGTATGCAGGGCGCAGGTGACGATCGTACGGTCGTACGGCGCGTGCGCGGGGCTGCCGAGCGTGCCGTCGCCGGTGACGACGGTGGGCGCGTAACCGGTGCTCTTCAGGTTCGCCCGCGCCGCGTCCGCGATACGGGGATCCACCTCCACGGAGACCACGTGGCGGTCGCCGAGCCGCTCGGAGAGGAGCGCGGCGTTGTAGCCGGTGCCCGTGCCGATCTCCAGCACGCTCATGCCGTCGGCGACGTCGAGGGCGTCGAGCATGAGCGCGACGACGCGCGGCATGCTCGCGGAGCTGCACGGGACGCGCGCCGTCTCGCTGCCGTCCCCTTCGATGCGGACGTCCTCGACGTGGGTGACGAGGGCCTGATCGTCGTGGGCGAGGGCGCCCCACCGGGCGGGCTCGGCGGTGCGGTCGACCGGGTGGTAGCCGTCCTCGCCGCGGATCCAGACGCGGTCGGGGAGGAACCGTGCCCGGTCGACCCGGGCGAAGGCGTCACGCCACGCGGGCGTGAGGTGCCCGGCTCGGGTCAACCGGTCGGCGAGGGGCGCCGCAGAGCCTTCTCCGCTCACCGCTTCGGTGTCTCCGGACGCTTCGGATCGGGCGGAGGGATGGGCCTGTCGGGCTTGTGGCCGTCGCTCTCCGCTGTGTCGGGTTTGCCGCCGTGATCACCGGCCATCCGGGCCTCCTTCACGCATCTGATTACTATGAGTTACTGAGCGTATCGGAGCGTGCCGGCGGAGGAAAGGGGCCGCCGCCGGTCGGTGGTTGCGTGCGGTGGCGAAGAGGGGGCGCGCAGGCGGCTCTGCGCCTGTGCCGAGGTTGAGCGTGGCGGCGCCGCACCGGTCCGACCTGCTCTTTCGCCCACGGCAGGCCGCGCCCCCCGGTCAGGCCGCGCGCAGGCCGCCGTCGACCGCCAGGACCTCCCCGGTGACGTAGGAGGCGCGGTCGCTGAGGAGCCAGGCGGCTGCCTCGGCGATCTCGGCGGGGTCGGCCGCGCGGCGCAGCGGGGTGTGTGCCCTCACCTGGTCGATGACGCCCGGCGTCTCCGCGTCCCAGTCGTGGAGCATGTCGGTGAGCGTGCCGCCGGGGGCGACGGCGTTGACGCGGATGCCTTCCGGGCCGTACGTCACGGCGGCCGACTCGGTGAGGCTGTTCACCCCTCGCTTCATCACGCCGTAGGCGGGCAGCACGGGGTTGCCCCTCCAACTGCCGACGGACGAGACGTTGACGATGGCGCCCGTGCCGGCCGTGGCCCGGATCGCGGAGACCTCGGCGACGAGAGCCCGCCAGACGCCCTTGAGGTTCACGTCGTAGAGGGCGTCGAACTCCGCCTCCTCGGTCAGGTCCATCGGGCCGGGGTGCTGGCCGATCGCCCCGTTGTTGAACGCGACGTCGAGGCGGCCGTACAGCTCCACGGTGCGGTCGACGGCGGCCCGTACGCTCGCCGCGTCGGCCAGGTCGCACACCACGTGGTCGGCGGTGCCGCCCGATGCCCGGATCTCCTCGGTCACCGCCTTGAGCTGTGCCTCCGTACGGGCCGCGAGGAGCACCCGGGCGCCCTCCCGGGCGAACAGGCGGGCCGCGGCGGCGCCGATGCCGCGGCCGGCGCCGGTGAGGAAGGCGACCTTGCCGGCCAGCAGGCCCTGCGCGGTGGGGGTGGGAGCGGGGGTGGGGGTCTGTGTGTGGTCCATGTCGGTAAGCCTGCGACCGCGGGCGGGGCGTATCCAGGCACCGGCGGTACCTGGATGGGGCCCCGGCGCCGCGCACACTGGAGGTATGGACCGACACGAACTCGCCGGATTTCTCCGCAGCAGGCGCGAGCGGATCGCCCCTGGCGATGTCGGGCTGCCCGCCGGTCCGCGCCGCCGTACCCCGGGGCTGCGCCGGGAGGAGGTGGCCCAGCTCGCGTACGTCTCGACCGAGTACTACACGCGCCTGGAGCAGGCCAGGGCCCCGCGCCCGTCGGGCGAGGTGCTCGCCGGGGTGGCCCGGGCCCTGCGCCTGACGGATGCCGAGCGCGACCACCTCCACCACCTCGCCGGCGCCCCGCCCGCCCCGCCGTCCGGGCCCTCGCGCGAGGTGCGGCAGAGCATCCTCGACCTCTTGCAGCGCTTGCCGCAGGCCGCCGGGATGGTCCTGTCCGCGACGCAGGAGGTGCTCGCCTGGAACGACCTGGCCGCCGCGCTCGTCGCGGACTTCTCCGCGCTGTCCCGGCCGGAGCGCAACCTCCTGCGCTGGGCCTTCCTGGAACCGCACCGGGGGCAGCGGCTGCTCCAGGTCCCGGCGGACGCGGAGGCGTTCGCCCACTCCGCCGCCCGGCACCTGCGTGCCGTGGCCGCGCGCTATCCCGACGACCCCGAGGTGGCCGCGCTGGTGGGCGACCTGCTCTCCGGCAGCGCGGAGTTCGCCCGGCTGTGGGACGCCCACGAGGTACGTACCGAGCCCGCCCTGACCAAGACCATCACCCACCCGCTGATCGGCCCCATCACCGTCAACTGCGATGTCCTCGACATCGCCGACCGGGACCAGCAGGTCGTCATCTACACGGCCGAACCCGGCACCCCGGCGCAGGAGCAGCTACGGCTCCTGTCGGTGATCGGCACACAGCGCATGGACGTGCCCGGCTGACCGGGGAGACCGAGCGCGATCCCTCAGAGGCGCTCGGGCGCCTGGATGCCCAGCAGCGCCAGGCCCTGCTTCAGCGTGCGGGCGGTGACCGCGCAGAGGAAGAGGCGGTTCTCCACCAGCTCGCGCGGGTTGTCGTCGCTCAGGACGTGGCACTGGTCGTAGAACGTCGTGAACAGCGACGAGAGCTGGTACAGGTACGCGGCCAGCTTGTGCGGCTCGTACGACGACGCCACCTCCGCCAGGACCTCGCCGAACTGGTCCACGTGCAGCCCGAGCGCCCGCTCCGCCGGGGCCAGGGACAGCTCCGGGTGGGCCAGGGGGGCCGTGTCGCCCGCCTTGCGGAGGATGGAGCGGATACGGGCGTGCGCGTACTGGATGTAGACGGACGTGTCGCCGTTCAGCGAGACCATCTGGTCCAGGTCGAACTTGTAGTCACGGGCCGCCGACGTCGACAGGTCGGCGTACTTCACCGCGCCGATCCCGACCTGCTTGCCGCGCTCGGCGATCTCGTCCTCGCTCAGGTCGCGGGCCTTCTCCCGGACGACCGCCGTCGCCCGCTCGACCGCCTCGTCCAGCAGGTCGACCAGCCGGACCGTCTCGCCCTCACGGGTCTTGAACGGCTTGCCGTCCTTGCCCAGGACCGTACCGAAGGCGAGCTGGACCGCCTTGACCTCGTCGTTCAGCCAGCCGGCCCGGCGGGCCGTCTCGAAGACCATCTTGAAGTGCAGCGACTGGCGCGCGTCCACCACGTACAGCAGGGTCGACGCGTCCAGGTTGCCCACCCGGTCGCGGATCGCGGAGAGGTCCGTGGCCGCGTAGCCGTAGCCGCCGTTCGTCTTCTTGACGATCAGGGGGACCTGGTTGCCGTCCGGGCCCTTCACGTCGTCGAAGAAGACGCACAGCGCGCCCTCGGAGCGGACCGCGACGCCGGACTCCTCAAGGATCCGGCAGGTCTCCTCCAGCATGTCGTTGTAGCCGGACTCGCCGACGATGTCGGGGTCCCGGATCTCCATGTCGAGCTGGTCGAAGACCGAGAAGAAGTAGATCTTCGACTCGTCCACGAAGCGCTGCCAGAGGGCCAGCGTCTCCTTGTCCCCGGCCTGGAGGTGCACCACCCGGTCCCGGGAGCGCGCCTTGAACGCCTCGTCGCCGTCGAAGAGCGCCCGCGACGCCTTGTAGAGGCGGTTCAGGTTGGACATCGCCGTCTCGCCGTCCAGCTCGGCGGCGGTGGCGGTGGCGTCGTGGTCCAGCTCGTGCGGGTGCTCGATCAGGTACTGGATGAGCATGCCGAACTGGGTGCCCCAGTCGCCGATGTGGTGACGCCGCACCACCCGCTCGCCCGTGAACTCCAGGATCTCGACCATCGCCGCGCCGATCACCGCCGACCGCAGATGCCCGACGTGCATCTCCTTCGCCACGTTCGGCTGCGCGTAGTCGACCACCGTCGTGCCGGACTTCTCCGCGTACGGGACGCCGAGCCGGTCGTCCGCCGCGCGGGCCGCCAGGGTCTCGATGATCGCCCGGTCCGCGACCGTGATGTTGAGGAAGCCGGGGCCAGAGACCTCGATCTCCTCGATCAGGCCGGGCGCCGTCAGCGCCGACACGACCTGCGCCGCCAGCTCTCTGGGGTTGCCCTTGAGCTTCTTCGCGAGCGCCAGGATGCCGTTGGCCTGGTAGTCCGCCCGGTCGCTTCGGCGCAGCAACGGATCGGCGGAACCGGCCTCCGGCAGGGCAGCCGAGAGAGCGTCCGCGATGCGCTGATCGACGGTCGAGGCGAGGGAAGTGACCGGGGCCATGGGCTGGGTGCCGTTCCTGTCGGGGGAGGGTGTGCCGCGGAGGCCGCGAGTCCGCGTGTCCGCGAGTCCGCACGTTCCGCGAGAAAGTCCTCCCAGTATCCCATGGGGAACAAAGCCATTTTCGCTCTGTCGGTGGTACCTGGGACAATGGCGGACGCCAGGTTTGTTGGGCGTACGAGATCGTTTGAGCGTACGAGGAAAGAAGAAGGACGTGCCGATCGTGGCTCAGAGCACCGAGACCGACTGGGTCTCCCGTTTCGCGGATGATGTCATCGCCGAGGCGGAGCGACGTGCGCCTGGCACGAAACCGGTCGTCGTCGTCGCGTCCGGTCTCTCCCCCTCGGGCCCGATCCACCTGGGGAACCTCCGCGAGGTCATGACCCCGCACTTCGTCGCGGACGAGATCCGCCGGCGCGGGTACGAGGTCAGGCACCTGATCTCCTGGGACGACTACGACCGCTACCGCAAGGTCCCGGCGGGCGTTCCCGGTACGGACCCGTCCTGGGCCGAGCACATCGGCAAGCCCCTGACCTCGGTGCCCGCCCCGGCCGGGTCCGCGTACCCGAACTGGGCCGAGCACTTCAAGGCCGCGATGACCGAGGCGCTGGCCGAGCTGGGCGTCACGTACGACGGGATCAGCCAGACCGAGCAGTACACCTCCGGGGTGTACCGCGAGCAGATCCTGCACGCGATGAGGCACCGCGCGGACATCGACGCGATCCTCGACCGGTACCGGACCAAGGACAAGCCGAAGAACCAGCAGAAGCAGAGCCAGAAGAAGGCCGAGGAGGCCGAGCTGGAGGCCGCCGAGGGCTCCGGCGCCGCCGCCGAGGACGACGGCAGCGGCGGCTCGGCCGGCTACTTCCCGTACAAGCCGTACTGCGGCGGCTGCGGCAAGGACCTGACGACCGTCACCGCGTACGACGACGCGACGACGGAGCTGACGTACACCTGCGCGGAGTGCGGCTTCTCCGAGACCGTCGCGCTCAGCGAGTTCAACCGCGGCAAGCTGGTCTGGAAGGTCGACTGGCCGATGCGCTGGGCGTACGAAGGCGTGATCTTCGAGCCGTCCGGGGTGGACCACTCCTCGCCCGGGTCCTCGTTCGTCGTCGGCGGCCAGATCGTGCGCGAGATCTTCGACGGGGTGCAGCCCATCGGCCCGATGTACGCCTTCGTCGGCATCTCCGGGATGGCGAAGATGTCGTCCAGCAAGGGCGGCGTACCCACCCCGGCCGACGCGCTGAAGATCATGGAGGCGCCGCTGCTGCGCTGGCTGTACGCGCGCCGCCGGCCCAACCAGTCGTTCAAGATCGCCTTCGACCAGGAGATCCAGCGGCTGTACGACGAGTGGGACGCGCTGGAGCGCAAGGTCGCCGACGGCTCCGTCCTCCCGGCCGACGCCGCCGCGTACACCCGGGCGACGACCACGGCCGCCGGAGAGCTGCCCCGCACGCCGCGCCCGCTGCCGTACCGCACCCTCGCCTCGGTCGTGGACATCACGGCCGGCGCCGAGGAGCAGACCCTGCGGATCCTCAGCGAGCTGGACCCCGAGCACCCGCTGTCCTCACTGGAGGAGGCGCGCCCCCGGCTCGACCGCGCGGAGAACTGGATCACCAGCCAGGTGCCGGCCGAGGCACGCACGATCGTGCGCGCCGAGCCCGACGAGGAGCTGCTGGGCTCGCTGGACGACGAGGGGCGCGAGTCGCTGCGGCGGCTGCTCGAAGGGCTGGACAGCCACTGGTCGCTGGACGGGCTGACGACGCTCGTCTACGGCGTGCCCAAGGTGATGGCGGGCCTGGAGCCGGACGCCAAGCCCACGCCCGAGCTGAAGATCGCACAGCGGTCGTTCTTCGCGCTGCTGTACCGGCTGCTGGTGAGCCGGGAGACCGGGCCGCGGCTGCCCACCCTGCTGTTGGCGGTCGGCGCGGACCGGGTACGGAAGCTGCTCGGCGCCTGAGCGGTGCCGGTGTGGGTGTGAGTGTGGGGAGGGGAGAACTCCCCTCCCCACACTCACACGACTCGCTCAGGCGATGTACTCGTTGTTGTCCAGCTCCGACTGGTAGCGGGAGCCGAAGTCCTTGAGATAGGGCTTGAGCGAGTTCTCGCTCAGCGGGTTGCCGCCACGCCCCGTGATGCCGTACAGGTCCATCAAGTAGATGCCGAACTGACGGGCGTTGGGGAAGCCGCCGTACTCGTTGACGTACTTGCGGAAGGCGCTGAAGTACGCCTCCTCACGGGTGATGTCGTCCGGCAGACCGGAGACGGGCTGGTCCTCGACCGCCTCCTCCGGCCGGGCCTGGCCCTGGCCCTGGCCCTGGTCCTGCTGCTGGGGCTCGGCGTACTGCGACGGGGACACCTGGCCCGGAATGCCGCCCAGGGGACGGCGGTTGCGCCCCGGCACGGGGACGGGGCCGCCGTCGGGGGTGCCTTCCGGGCCGGAGGGGACCCGCACCGGGGTCGGCTCAAGTCCCTCGACGTACGTGGGGTTGTACGCACCCTCGTACGCGCCCTCGGGCACCTGCGGCGCCGCGAACCAGGGGCTCACCTGCGTGGGCCCGGGACCCTGCTGCTGGGGCGACTGCTGCGCCTGGGGCTGCTGTTGGGGCTGCTGCTGGGGCTGCTTCTGGAGGCGCTCAGGTGTGGCGGCCGGGATCTCCCGCTGCTGCTGCGGGAGTTGCGGCTGCTGGACCTGCTGGACCTGCTGGACCTGCTGGACCTGCTGAGGCTGTTCCTGGTCCTGCTGCTGGTCCTGCTGCTGGTCCGGCCCCTGCACCGGCGCCCGGTCCTGTACCGGCCCCTGCACCTGGGGCTGCTCCTGGACCGGCGCCGCTGGTATCTCGGCCTTGGCCTGCGGGAGTTCGGCCAGGGCCGGCACCGGCTCGGGGGTGGGCGCGGGCGGCAGCAGCACCGGTTCGATCCCGGCCGCGGCCAGCCCCGAGGGGGCCGTGTCGGCGAGCGGTACGCCGTACTTCGCGAGCCGCAGCGGCATCAGCGCCTCGATGGGCGCCTTGCGCTTCCAGTTGCGGCCGAACCGGGCCTGGAGGCGCGACTGGTAGATGAGCCGGTCCTGTTCGAGCTTGATGACCTGCTCGTACGACCGCAGCTCCCACAGCTTCATCCGGCGCCACAGCATGAACGTGGGGACGGGCGAGAGCAGCCAGCGCGTCAGCCGTACGCCCTCCATGTGCTTGTCGGCGGTGATGTCCGCGATCCGGCCCACCGCGTGGCGCGCCGCCTCGACCGACACGATGAACAGGAGCGGGATGACCGCGTGCATCCCGACACCGAGCGGGTCCGGCCAGGCCGCCGCGCCGTTGAAGGCGATGGTGGCGGCCGTCAGCAGCCAGGCCGACTGGCGCAGCAGGGGGAACGGGATCCGCATCCAGGTCAGGAGCAGGTCCAGCGCGAGCAGTACGCAGATACCCGCGTCGATACCGATCGGGAAGACCAGTGAGAATTTTCCGAAGCCCTTGAGCTCGGCGAGTTCGCGTACGGCGGCGTAGGAGCCCGCGAAACCGATCGCGGCGATGATCACCGCTCCGGTGACCACGACCCCGATGAGTATCCGGTGCGTACGTGTCAGCTCCATCGCGGCCACCCGCGATCCCCTCCCGTTTTCGGCATCAGGTACATGACGTCCTGACGTCATCTGGCGGGCACAGCCTGGCACATGTGTGCGGATGACGTGGCGCGGGGAGCGGGGAGCGGCCCTCCGGAGAGGGCCGCGTTCCCGGCAAAAGGGGAGAAAAAGGGGCGGTCGGCGACCGTGATCGTGTTTACTCGGACTTTGCCTTGGCGTCGGAGTCCACGGGCGCGCCGGACGATTCCGGCTTGCCGGGCGACTTGCTCGACGAGGAGTCGGCGCCGTCCGAGCCGCCGGAGCCGTCCGCCCCGCCGGCGCCGCCGGAGACCGCCGCCACGGCCTCCTTCGCGGCGCTCACCGCGTCCTTCGACAGATCGGCGACGCTGGGGGACTTGGCGCCCGCGTAGCCCGTGCCGTTGTAGGTGAGGGTGATGACGACGTTCTCCGTACGGGCCACGACGGTGGCGTACGAGAAGTTCGCGTCGCTCTTCTTGAGCGTGTACGTGATTGTGCTCGCCTCGTTACCGATGCCGGCCCCGGGAGCCGTCTTGACGTCCTTGGCCGTCTCGGTGCCCTGGGCGCTCGCGAGCTCCTTCGTGTAGTACTCACCGGCCCGCTTGGCACCGCTGCCGAGCGTCGTGTCGGAGTCGTACCGCATGAGGGAGACGTCGAGCCACCGGTACTGGGACCCCTTGACGCCCTTGTCGTCCAGGCCGTTCCAGGAGCAGCTCCCGCGCGTGGCGACGTCGCTGGACTTGCCCTCCGTGCCGCCCTTGACCTTGGCCTTCGGGACCATCGAGTCGACCGTCTTGCCGCTGACCGTCTTGCACGCGTCGGGCAGCGCGCTGAACTTCGCGGGCGCGACGGTGGGGGACGGGGCGCGGGAGGGGGTGGTGGAGTTGTCCGCGTCGCTCTTGTCGCCGGAGTCGGACGAGCAGCCGGCGACGGCGAGCATCACCGGAACGGCTGCGCAGGCGAGTATGCGGGTGAGTCGCGAGGCTGATCGGTGCATGGTTCCTTCAGGGTCCTTGAGGCGGTCGCGTGCGGTCTCTCGTGCGGTCGCGTGCGGCCACGGTAACTGCCGCGCCCGCCCCGCGGGGCCCGGAGCCGGACTCCGGTGCGGGGCGGCGGGCGGGCCGTACCCGCCCCCGCCCGTCCCTACTCGTTGAGCTGGTCGACGAGCGTACGGGCCAGTCCCCGCGCCTTGTCCTGGAGTTCTTTGCTGTCGGGGACCTCGGTGGAGAGGGCCGGCTGCTCGGTGTACCGGACGGTCACGATCACGTTCGATGTGCGGAACACCACGCTCACCGTGCGGTGCTGGGCGGCCGAACCGGAGCGGGCGAGGACGTCGTCCAGGAAGGCGGCGTCGCCGAGGTCGTCGAGGACGCGCGGTTCGAGACCTTCGGTGGCGGTGGCGGTCGCGCCCGCGGATGCGGAGGTGGACGCCGTTCCGGAGGCCGTGGCGGAGGGGGAGACCGTCTGCGGCCCGGGGTCCGCGGCGCTGTCGGAGGCGCCGGGGGCGTCCGAAGCACCGGGAGAGCCGGACGCATCCGGCGAACCGGAGGAGGAGGCGGAGGGGGTGGCGGGGGCGATGTTCGCGCCCGCCTCCTTCTTCGCGTAGACCTCCTGCGCGCGGGTGTCGTCGCTCACAGCGGGGTCGTACGACACGACGCGCTCGACATCGATCACGAGCTGGTTCGACGCGGCGGGCGAATCGGCCTTCCAGCTACAGCCCACGCGCCGGTCGGTGTCGTACGTGACGGCGGCCGCGCCCTGGTACGCCTTCTCCTGCTGGTCCTCGGGGAGCGAGGCGGCGCCCGGCAGCAGGTCCTTGAGCGTGGAGCGCGGCACCGAGCCGCACGCCTCGCGCAGGGTCCGGTACTTGCCGGGCTGGGCCGCGGTCGCGCTGGTGGTCTCGCCGGGCTTGGAGTCGCCGGCCGAGCTGTCGTCGCCGCTGCCGGCCGAACAGCCGGCGACGGCCGCCACGAGGAGCGCCGCCAGGCCGGGTACGTACGCGCGTCGCGCCTTGAACCGCACGGTCCCGGGCTCCCTTCTCGCCAAAACTGCTTGCCGCCGGATGGCGGTCGATGGACACAATGTCTATCGCACGCGAAGCCGTCGACGCTGGTCGGCCGTCCCCTATGGCTGCCTTGGCTCCGGTTTTTGCGTTATCCAGACTTTCGGGGGAATTGAGGAAATATGTCGTACGTAGAGGTACCGGGCGCGAAGGTCCCCATCCGGATGTGGGCCGACCCGGCGACGGTCGAGGACGGCGCGATGCAGCAGCTTCGCAATGTCGCCACCCTGCCCTGGATCAAGGGCCTCGCCGTGATGCCGGACGTCCACTACGGCAAGGGCGCCACGGTCGGCTCGGTCATCGCGATGCACGGCGCGGTCTGCCCGGCGGCGGTGGGCGTGGACATCGGCTGCGGAATGTCGGCGGTGAAGACGTCCCTGACGGCGAACGACCTGCCGGGCGACCTGTCCCGGCTGCGCTCCAAGATCGAACAGGCCATTCCGGTGGGCCGGGGGATGCACGACGACCCGGTGGACCCGGGGCGGCTGCACGGATTCCCGACGGCGGGATGGGGGGACTTCTGGGAGCGGTTCGGGGGAGTCGCCGACGCGGTCAAGTTCCGTGAGGACCGCGCGGTGAAGCAGATGGGAACGCTCGGATCAGGTAATCATTTTATCGAGTTTTGTCTCGACGAGTCGGGCGCGGTCTGGCTGATGCTGCACTCCGGATCCCGGAACATCGGCAAGGAACTGGCCGACCACCACATCGGCACGGCCCAGAAGCTGCCGCACAACCAGGGCCTGATCGACCGGGACCTGGCCGTCTTCATCGCGGACACCCCGCAGATGGCGGCGTACCGGAACGATCTCTTCTGGGCGCAGGAGTACGCGAAGTACAACCGCGCGATCATGATGGGGCTCTTCCAGGACGTGGTCCGCAAGGAGTTCAAGAAGGCCCGGGTGGCCTTCGACCCGGTGATCTCCTGCCACCACAACTACGTGGCGGAGGAGCGGTACGAGGACATGGACCTGCTGGTCACCCGGAAGGGCGCGATCCGGGCCGGGAGCGGGGACTTCGGGATCATCCCGGGGTCCA
The DNA here is from genome assembly GCF_044744405.1 of Streptomyces sp. NPDC087310. Taxonomy (NCBI): domain Bacteria; kingdom Bacillati; phylum Actinomycetota; class Actinomycetes; order Kitasatosporales; family Streptomycetaceae; genus Streptomyces; species Streptomyces sp. NPDC087310. Next base: position 42,848 of record NZ_JBIUYF010000004.1, read on the forward strand.
TGGGCACGGGTTCGTACATCGTGAAGGGGCTCGGGAACGCGGCGTCGTTCAACTCGGCCTCGCACGGCGCGGGCCGGCGGATGAGCCGTAACGCGGCGAAGCGGCGGTTCTCGACGCAGGACCTGGAGGAGCAGACGCGGGGCGTGGAGTGCCGGAAGGACTCCGGTGTCGTGGACGAGATCCCGGCGGCGTACAAGCCGATCGAGCAGGTCATCGACCAGCAGCGGGACCTGGTGGAGGTCGTGGCGAAGCTGAAGCAGGTCATCTGCGTGAAGGGCTGAGAGGGGCCGGGCCGGGCTGTGCTCGTGGGGGCCGAGCCGGGCTGTGCTCGTGGGGCCGTGGGGCCTTGGAGCCGTGGGGCCTTGGGGCCTCTTAGGCCGGGACGGTGTCCCGGCCGAAGAGCGCTCACAGCTCGCGGTGCACCTTCGTGTTGGATGCCTGGGCGCGCGGGCGGAGGACCAGGAGGTCGACGTTGACGTGGCTCGGGCGGGTGATCGCCCAGGTGATCGTGTCGGCGACGTCGTCGGCGGTCAGGGGGTCCGCCACGCCCTCGTAGACCTTGGCGGCCTTCTCCTCGTTGCCGCGGAAGCGGGTGGTGGCGAACTCCTCGGTCCTGACCATGCCGGGGGCGATCTCGATCACCCGGACCGGGGTGCCGACGATCTCCAGGCGGAGGGTTTCCGCGAGGACGTGGGCGCCGTGCTTGGCGGCGACGTAGCCCGCGCCGCCCTCGTACGTGCCGTGGCCGGCCGTGGAGGAGAGGACGACGACCGTGCCGTCGCCGCTCGCGGTGAGCGCGGGGAGCAGGGCCTGGGTGAGGTTGAGGGTGCCGATGACGTTCGTCTCGTACATCTGCCGCCAGTCGGCCGGGTCGCCGGTGGCCACGGGGTCGGCGCCGAGCGCGCCGCCCGCGTTGTTGACCAGGACGTTCACGGAGTCGAAGCGGTCCAGTTCGGCGGCGAAGGCGTCGACCGCCGCGCGGTCGGTGACGTCGAGGGCGTACGCGGTGGCCTGGTGGCCCGCGGCGGTGATCTCCGCGGCGAGGGCCTCGATCCGGTCCTTGCGGCGTGCCGTGACGACGACGTGGTGGCCCGCGGCGGCGAGGTGCCGTGCGGTGGCGGCGCCGATGCCGCTGCTCGCTCCGGTGATGACGGCGATGGGGGTCCCCGTGGCGCTCATGACGTAACTCCTCGCGCGTGTGATCGACTCCGGCCAGGATAGGCGCGGCGCGCGGCGGGGCGGGAAACGGTCAGTGGCCTCGGGGCGCGTACATGATCACGGCCATGCCGGCCAGGCAGATCAGGGCCCCCGAGACGTCCCAGCGGTCGGGGCGGTAGCCGTCGGCGACCATGCCCCAGACGATCGAGCCCGCGACGAAGATCCCGCCGTACGCGGCGAGGATCCGGCCGAACTCGCCGTCGGGCTGGAGCGTGGCGACGAAGCCGTAGGCGCCGAGGGCGATGACTCCGGCGCCGATCCAGACCCAGCCGCGTCCGCCGCTGCCGATCGCGCCGTCGCCGCGTACGCCTTGCCAGACGAGCCAGGCGCCGCCGATCTCGAAGACGGCGGCGAGGAGGAAGAGGGCGGCGGAGCGGAGCACGAGCATGCGCACAGCCTGCCATGCGGGTGATGTGGGCGTGCTGGGTGGGCGCGTGGCCCGAATGACAGTGTGATGATCACTATGTTCCGCTCATGGGTGTCATGCGGAAAGTGGTGCTGGTACTGGTGTCGGCCGCCTCGGCGGTGGCCATGGGCGCGGCCCCGGGTGCGGGAGCGGGTGTGCCGGGGAGGAACGCCGCCGCCGTCGAGGCCGATCTCGCCCATCACGGGCATGTGTCGCTGTCGGGCGGGCACCTCGTGGTCCTCCTCGGCTCCGAGAACCACGGCCCGTCCGGGCTGGCCGACGCGACCGTACGGCTCGACTTCTCGGCCCCGGTCGCCGCGGGCCAGGCGCTGCCGCCCACGTGTCTGTGGGGCGGTGACCGTACGGTCCTGTGCCGTACGGGGCTGCTCAGGCCGATCGGGCGGGGCAGCGAGCTGACGCTCGATCTGCGGACGACCGGCAGGCCGGACGAGATCGTCGTACGGATCGACACCGCGTGGAACGGCGGCGCGGACGACCTCAACCTGGAGAACCACCGGCACCGGGTCCTCGCGCCGGACACCGGGGACCGGTACGCCTTCTGAGGAGTTGGGTCCCGGGCCCTCGGCCCCGGGTCACGCCGCCGCGTCGCCGAACTCGCGTACCGCGTCGTCGACGATCGCCGCAAGGCGGGCGTGGTGGGCGCCGCGCCAGTAGACCCGTCCGCAGGCCGCGCAGCGGGCGAAGACGTCGTAGCCGCGCTGGGTGCCGTGCTGGAGCTGTTCCTGCACGGACTCCTTGTCCGCCGGGCCCAGTTCGCCGTTGCAGGCGGTGCAGCGGGTCCAGGGCGCGAGGACCGGGGCGAAGCGCTGGAGCACGTCCCTGAGCTGGTCGTCCGGGCGGTCGCTGTAGATGTACGCGCCGGCCCAGATCTCGCGGCGGCGCAGCAGCCCGCGGTCGCGGGAGAGCATCACCCGGCGTTCGGCGGCGGAGAGCGTGGCCAGGGCCGGATCGCCCAGGTCCTCGCTCTCGTACGCCGCGTCGACGCCCAGCAGCCGCAGCCGGCGCGCGAGGGTGCCGAGGTGGACGTCGAGGAGGAAGCGCAGGGGCGCGCCGGGCACGGGCTGCGGCCGGGGCACGGACCGTACGTCCACGGACTCGCCCGCGGCCGGGATGTGCGAGAAGGGCACCTCGCGGCCGTCGACCAGCAGCGGTCCCGCCTCGGTGAGCGGGATGCCGAGGGATTCGACGGCGTGGCCGAGGGTGGACGAGCCGTCGGTGCGCAGGGCCGTACGTCCCGCACGGCGCTCGGCCGAGACGAAGAGGCGCAGTTCGGGGGCGATGGCGATCTGGATCTCCGGTCCGTTCACGCCGCCAGGATGCCACCGCGCGACCGGGCGGGCCAGGCATTTCCCGGCCGTGCGGGGTGGTCCGGCAACGGGGCTTCCGCCGCGGCCTTCCCGGCCTTGTCGCCCTCCTCGGCCTTCTCCGCTTTCTCGGCCTTCTCGGCTTCTCCGCCGCGTCAGCGGGCGTACGCCGTGGGCGGGACCCCCACCGTCGCGGTGAAGTCCCGGACGAGGTGCGCCTGGTCGCTGTAGCCGAGGTCGGCGGCGAGCGCGGGCCAGTCGACGGCGCCCGACTCCGCGCGTTCCAGGGCCTCGTGGATGCGGTAGCGCAGGATGACCCACTTGGGGCCCACGCCCACGTACGCGGCGAAGAGGCGTTGCAGCGAGCGCGCCGAGACGCCCTCCTCCTCGGTGAGGCGGGCGACGCGCCGGATCGTACGGTCCGTCCTGATCCGGTCGACGAGGGCCATGGCGTGCAGGGCCTGCGGGTCGGGGCGCGGTGTGAGGCCCAGCAGGTGGGTGTCGAGCGCGGCCACCCGCGCGTCCTCGTCGTCCGGGTCCAGGATCGCCGCGATGTCCGTGTCCGTCGTGGGCAGGACGTCGGCGACCGGGATCCGGCGCCCCGTCCACTCCGCGACGGGCCGGTGCGGCGCGAAGGGCCGGAAGCCGCCCGGCCGGAACTGGACCCCGCAGACCCGGCCGCGGCCCGCCAGCTCCTGGGTGAACAGCTCCAGGCCGACGCCGGCGACCTCCCCGTGCGGGGCGAGGGTGCCGGAGCGCTGGAACACCACGTTCACCGAGGGGTGCGGCACCACGTGGGAGACGTACGGCTGCTCCAGGTCCCAGTCGATCAGCCAGTAGTGCTCCAGATACGGCCGCAGCGCCGGAGCGGGCTCGCGGCGGCGGAACCGTACGCGCGCGAAGAGTCCGGGGGCGTCGACGATGCCCCGGGTGTCACGCCGTGGACCAGCCATGGCCGGATCCTATGTCGCGTTTGTTCACGTGTCGCGTTTGTTCAAGACGCACGGTCTTACCGTTCCTACGGTCGGAGCCATGAGCGACAAGACCGACACCGACAAGACCGACACCAAGATCAGCGCGCTGTTGCGGGTGGCCGCGGACCGTGCCCTCCCCGTCGTCCGTGGCATCGGCGACGACCAGCTCGGCGCGCCGACGCCGTGCGCCGCGTACGACGTGCACGCCCTCGCGGACCATCTCTTCCAGGTCGTCGTGAACTTCCAGGCGCTCGCCGCGAAGCGGGACGCCGACTTCGGCGCCGCCCCCGAGCATCTCGCGGGGGAGTGGCGTGAGCGGTTCGCCGCGGAGACGGCGCGGCTCGTCGACGCCTGGGACGCGCCGGGTGCCGAGGAGGGCACGTCGGGGGCGATGGGGCTGCCGGCCAGGACGGTCGGCTCGATGGTGCTCGGGGATCTGACGGTGCACGCGTGGGACCTGGCGCGGGCGACGGGGCAGCCGTACGAGCCGGACGCCTCGCTCGTCGGGGTGCTCGTCGCGGAGTTCGGGGCGCTGGCGCCGATGGCCCGGAAGATGGGGGTGTTCGGGGAGCCGGTGGCGGTGGCGGAGGACGCCGCCGCGTTCGACGTACTGCTGGCGCTGACCGGACGCGACCCCCACTGGACGTCGCCGCGCGGCTGAGGGTTCGGCGTCCGTAAGGCGGGCACACGGTCGACGAGCACGACTTTCGCACTTTCGGCAGTAATGGGCGAAGAGGAGGGGACATGGAGATTTCCGGCATTTTCGTCGCCATCGTCGTCGGCATCGTTATCGGTGTGCTCGGACGGCTCGTGGTGCCCGGGCGCCAGCGCATCGGGGTGTTGTGGACCATCGCCGTGGGTATCGTCGCGGCGCTGGTCGGTACGTTCGTCGCGGCGGCGTTCGGCGTCGCGGACACCAGGGGCTTCGACTGGATCGAGCTGGTCATCCAGGTCGGCCTGGCGGCCGTGGGTGTGGCCGCGCTGGACCGCGCCAAGGGCCGCGGCTGACCCTCGGATCCGCTGAGCCTCGGATCTGATCCCCAGGTCCGCTGGCCTCAGATCTCCTCTCCGGCCTCCTCGCCGGCGAGCGGACGGCCGCCGAGCAGGTTCCAGCGGCCGTCCCGCCCGGTGAGTTCGGTGGCGGTCAGCGGCCGTACGTCGAACCGCCAGAACGCACCGGCGGGCGCGCCGAGGGCGTGGACGGCGGCGGCGCGCACGATGTCCGGTTCGGTCACGGCGACCACCCGGGGCGTGCCGGGGTCCAGCGCGTCGAGCCACCGGCCGACACGGGCGTACAGCGCGAGCAGGGACTCCCCGCCGTGCGGCGCGGCGGCCGGGTCGGTGAGCCAGGTGCTCACCGACCGCGGTTCCTCGGCGGCGACCTCGTCGAGGGTCCTGCCCTGCCAGCGGCCCATGGCCCACGGCGCCAGGTCGGTCAGCGGCCGGGCGTCCAGGCCGAGCAGGCCGGCGGTCGTACGGCAGCGGGGCGAGGGCGAGACGTACACGGCGGACGTTCGGGCGCCGCGGAGGAAGTCCTCCCGTACGGCTTGGGTCTGACGCACCCCGGCGGCGTCCACCGCGCTCCCCGGCCCGGGGTCGGGCGGGCCGGGCGCCTCCGGTTGCGCGGGTTGCTCAGGTTGCTCGGGTTCCTCGCCGAAGCGGGCCGCGCGCAGGGCCGGTCCCATGGCGGGTGAGATGAGCAGGACGCGGATCGTCATGACAAGGCCCCCTTGGCCCGTCTGCCGGTTCGCGGTACCTTCACGTCGATATCCACGACGGCGAGACGGAAGTCCGGTGAGATTCCGGCACGGTCGCGCCACTGTATGCCGGGTGCCGGCCGCGTCACACGCGGCGGGGGTCCGGTGAGTCAGACCCGAAGGCCGTCGTTCGAGCTCCATGCAACGGGACGCGAGTTCCCCAAGGAGGATGTGCCATGGCTCAGTCCATTGCGCCCACGACCACGGCCGTTTCGCCCACCTCGTCCACCGCCGCCGTTCCGGCTCCGCTTCCACTGCGCGCCGTTCTGCCGTGGGCGGTCTTCGTCGGCACCCTGATGCTGGTGCTGCTCTACTTCGTCGGCGCCGAGCAGGGCGCGACGTCGGTGATCTCCGGTGCCGGTGTGCACGAGTGGGTGCACGACGGCCGTCATCTCCTCGGCTTCCCCTGCCACTGACCTGACGGCGAACCACGGAGCACGGAGATAACGGAGATATACGCGCATGCATGCCTCCACCGTCAGAAACCTCCTGGTCCGCGGCATGGTCGCGGGCGTGCTGGCAGGGCTTCTCGCCTTCACGCTGGCCTATTTCGCGGGTGAGCCGTCCGTACGGGACTCCATCGCGCAGGAGGAGGCCCGGTCGGCCCCGGCGCATCAGCACGGCGGGGCGGGGGACTCCGCCGCGGCCGAGGAGGAAGAGGAGGAACTGGTCAGCAGGCCGGTCCAGTCGACGTTCGGGCTCGCCACCGGCGTGCTGGTGTACGGGGTGGCCCTGGGCGGTATCGCCTCGCTGGTCTTCGCCGTGAGCCTGGGCAGGATCGGCCGGTTCGGTCCGCGGGCGACCGCCGCCCTGGTCGCGGGGGCCGCCTTCACCACCGTCTATCTGGTGCCGTTCCTGAAGTATCCGGCGGCGCCGCCCGCCGTCGGCAGCCCGGACACCATCGGGAAACGCACCACGCTGTTCTTCCTGATGATCCTGCTCAGTGTGTTGCTGGCGGTCGCCGCCGTCATCGCGGGCAGACGGCTGGCGCCGCGGCTCGGCAACTGGAACGCGTCGCTCGTCGCGGGCGGCGGTTACGTGGCCGTCCTGGCGTTGGCGTGTCTGGTGCTGCCCGCCAACACCGACGCCGTTCCCGCGTCGTTCCCCGCCGCGCTGCTGTGGGAGTTCCGGCTCGCGTCGCTCGGTGTGCAGGCGCTGCTGTGGACGGCCTTCGGGCTGATCTTCGGGGGGCTGGCCGAGAAGGCGCTCCGGGCGCGGACGGATCCCGCTTCGGCTTCCGCTTCGGCGCCGGCCACCATGGGGGCCGTGGGGGAGGTCAGTCGCTGACGCCCACCACGTGGCGGACCGTCTCGGGCGCCGCCATGAAGTCCAGCATGGCGCGGGCGACGTCCGCGCGGGCGATGTGGTTGCCGGGCGGGCCCGCGTCGACGGCGTGCCGGTAGATGCCTCTGCCCGCGCCGTTCGTCAGCCGGGGCGGCCGTACGGACGTCCAGTCCAGGTCGCTGTCGGCCAGGGTCCGTTCCATCAGCTCCAGGTCGGTGTACACCTCCCTGAGGACCGCCCACATCATGGGCGTGATCACCCGGTGCGCGAGCCAGGTCTGAGCCGCGCCCGTACGGTTCAGCGGCGCCGCGCTCACCACGACGAGGCGCCGCACCCCGGCCGCGGTCATCGCCTCCACCGTCGCCCGCGCGGCGGTGGACGCGGGCCTGACCGGGTCATGGCGGACGGCGGGGCCGATGCCGGAGAGCACGGTGTCGGCCCCGCCGACGACCTCCCCGACCGAGACGGCGTCCAGTGCGTTCGCGCGGACGACCGTGAGGTGCTCGTCCGCCAGATCCAGCCGGGCCGGGTCCCGTACCCCTGCTTTCACCTTGTGGCCGTCCGCCAGGGCGTGGATGACGATCTGCCGCCCGACGCCACCGGTGGCGCCGAGCACCGCGAGATTCATGGCCGCTCTCCGTTCCTCTTCGTGTGTGGGTGAACCCTTACCCAGGCGGTGAGTGAACACTCACTCACGTGATGAAATGACATCAGTACGATTCCTGCCATGGATCAAGAAGCAGCCTCCCCGCCGCCCCTGACCGGTGGCGCCCTGACGCGCTCGCGGATCCTCGACGCGGCGGCGCACCTGATGAGCAGCGTCGGACTGACCCGTACGACGACCAAGCAGATCGCGCGCGAGGCCGGCTGCTCGGAGGCGACGCTCTACAAGTACTTCCGCGACCAGGAGGAGATCTTCGTCCGGGTCCTGCACGAACGCGCCCCGCGCTTCACGGACGCGCTGGCGCGGCTGCCCGGACGGGTCGGCGAGGGGGAGGTGGCCGGGCATCTGGAGGAGGTGGCCCGGGTGGGCGTCCTCTTCTACCGGCGCTCGTTCCCGATGGCGGCGTCGCTCTTCGCCAGCCCCGGCCTGCTCGCGGCCCACCGCGCCAAGCTCGACCTCGCCGAAGCGGGCCCACAGGAGGCGACCCACTGCCTGGCCGGGTACCTGCGCGCGGAACAGCGGCTCGGCCGCGTGGCGGAGGACATCGACCCCGACGCGGCGGCGATGCTCCTGATCGGCGCGTGCTTCCACCGGGCGTTCCTCGACCTGTTCTTCGCCCAGGACCCCCCGGAGGGGGTGGTGCGCCCGGCGGACGAGGCGGACTTCACGCGGGAGACGGTACGGGCGCTGCTGGCGGGCATCGCGCCACCGGGTCCCGCGGCACCCGTCGCGGCACCTGTCGCAGCACCCGTCACGGGGCCCGTCGCGGGGCCGGGGGCGGGCGGACAGTAGAGTGCGAGATCGGTCTTCTCCCAGTTCAGAGGTGTACGACAGTGAGTGTCCCGCCCCCTGATGCGCCATCGCCCCCGTCCCCGTCCGGCCTGCCGGTGACCGTGGTCGGGATCGGCGCGGACGGCTGGGCCGGGCTCTCCGGCGACGCCCGGGACGCCCTGCGCGGCGCGGACGTGGTGATCGGCGGCGACCGGCAGCTCGGCCTGCTGCCGCGGAGCGAGTGCGCGGGGGAGCGGGTGGCGTGGCCGTCCCCGCTGCGCCCCGCCGTGCCCGGCCTGCTCGCCGCGCACGCTGGGCGCCGCATCGCGGTGCTGGCCAGCGGGGATCCGATGTTCTACGGGATCGGGCGGGCGCTCGGCGAGGTCGTCGGCGCCGCGGCGCTGCGGGTGGTGCCGCATCCGTCGTCCGTCTCGTACGCCTGCGCCCGGCTCGGCTGGCCGGTGGAGGACACGGAGGTCGTCACGCTCGTCGGCCGTCCCGCCGACCGGCTCACCGCGGCCCTGCACGACGGCCGCCGGGTGCTGGTGCTCAGCGCGGGGGCCGCGACGCCCGCCGAGGTGGCGGAGCTGCTCCGGGCGCGCGGCTACGGGCCGAGCCGGATGCACGTACTCGAACAGCTCGGGTCGGACCGGGAGCGGCACCTCGCCGCCACCGCCGACGCGTGGGACGAGCCCGCCGGTGACCCGCTCAACGTCGTGGCGGTCGACTGCCGCCGCGCACCCGGGACGCCGCGCCTGGGCGCCGTACCCGGGCTGCCGGACACCGCGTACGAGCACGACGGCCAGCTCACCAAGCGTCATGTGCGCGCCGCCACGCTGGGCGCGCTGGCCCCCGAACCGGGGGAGCTGCTGTGGGACATCGGCGGCGGGTCCGGGTCCATCGCGGTCGAGTGGATGCGTACGCACCCGTCCTGCCGTGCGGTGTCGGTGGAGCGCGATCCGGCGCGCGCCGAGCGCATCGGCCGTAACGCGCGGGCGCTCGGCGTCTCCGGGCTGCGCGTCGCCGTCGGCGCCGCGCCCGCCGCGCTGGCCGGACTGCCCGTGCCCGACGCGGTGTTCATCGGCGGCGGGCTGACCGCGCCGGGGCTGCTCGACGCCTGCTGGGAGGCGCTGCCCGTGGGCGGCCGGCTGGTCGCGAACACGGTGACGCTGGAGTCCGAGGCGCTGCTGGCCGAACGGTACCGGCGGTTCGGCGGGGAGCTGGTACGGCTGGCGGTCGCGCACGCGGCGCCGGTCGGCGGCTTCACGGGGTGGCGGCAGGCGATGCCGGTCACGCAGTGGGCGGTCACGAAGACATCGAAGGAACCGAAGGAACCGAAGGAATCGAAGGAATCGAAGGAATCGAAGGAACCGGTGGCCCCGGCCGGAGAATCGCGATCGGGATCGGGATCCCGATCAGAACCAGGATCGGGACCAGAACCAGGATCAGGAGACGAACGATGACGGTGTACTTCATCGGCGCCGGCCCCGGCGCCGCCGACCTGATCACGGTGCGCGGCGCCCGCAGGCTGGCCGAGTGCCGGGTGTGCCTGTACGCGGGCAGCCTCGTCCCGCGCGAACTGCTGGCCGACTGCCCGCCGGACGCGCGGCTGATCGACACCGCCAGGATGGACCTCGACGGCATCACCGCCGAGCTGGTCAGGGCGCACGGCGAGGGCCATGACGTGGCGCGGCTGCACTCCGGCGACCCGTCCGTCTTCAGCGCCGTCGCCGAGCAGATGCGGCGGCTGGACGCGGCGGGCGTGCCGTACGAAGTGGTCCCGGGCGTACCGGCGTTCGCGGCGGCGGCAGCCGCGCTCAAGCGGGAGCTGACCGTACCGACGGTCGGTCAGACGGTGATCCTGACCCGGATCGCCCAGCGGGCCACCCCGATGCCGGAGGGCGAGGACCTGGCGACGCTGGGGCGCAGCGGCGCGCTGCTGGTGCTGCACCTGGCGGCGCGGTACGTGGACCGGGTGGTGGACGAACTGCTGCCGCACTACGGCGCGGAGTGCCCGGCGGCGGTGGTGGCGATGGCCAGCCGCCCCGACGAACTGGTGCTGCGGGGCAGGCTGGACTCCATCGCCGCGCAGGTGAAGGCGGCGGGTGTGGTGCGTACGGCGGTGATCATGGTGGGCAGGACGCTGGGCGCTGAGCAGTTCAGGGACAGCCACCTGTACTCGGCGGACCGGGACCGGGACGGGGATGGCGACCACGGGTGCTCGCCCGCCTGACCCCTGGACGCACGGGAACAGCGGGACACGGAGGCGCACTCCGTGTCCCGCCGTCACCGTGTCCCGCCGACGCTCACTTCTTGGGCGGGGAGGTCTTCAGCCGCCGGGCGATCCGGTCGCGCATGCCGGGCATCCCGAACCCCTTGGGGTCGATCTTGTCGTTGGACCATTCGAGATGGCCGATGACGCTGAGCGCGCTCCACCCGTGCGCCCGGCAGATCGCCGCGCCCACCCGCTCGACCGCGTCGAGCTGGGCGGCGGGCCACGGGTCCTTCCCGTCACCGAGGTTGACGCACTCGAAGCCGTAGAAGCGGGCGTTGCCGTCCGCGCCGCCGGTGTTGCCCTGGGTGGGCTTGGGCGGCCGGTCGCCGTAGTCCTCCGCGATCACGCGTGCGAGGACCTTCGGGTCGCCGCCCCCGGCGTGGTTCGTCCGGCCGTACCCGACGAGGTGGACGACACCGGTCTTGTCGATGACGCCGTGACAGAGCGGCCCCGGCAGGGCGGCGTACCCGTCACGGCAGAGCGCCACGGAGCCCGTGGTGCCCGAGGTGACGGTGTGGTGGACCATCACGCCGTTGGCCGGGCCCCAGGGGCCCTTGTGATTACGGTTGTGCGTACGCCAGTCGCCGACCTCTTTGATCTTCACGCCCTCGGCGCGCAGGGCGGTGAGGAAGGCCGAGGCGGACAGTGGTGCTGCCATGGGATCGATTCCTTTCCGCCGTGGTGTACGTGGCCGTGCCGGGCCGCGTTCACCAGGACGGCTCGCTGACGTTCCCGTAACCGCCGACCGCCGACTGCCGACCACCGACCGCCGCCCGTCGACCGCCGCCCGTCGACCGCCGACCGCCGCACGGACGCACGGAACCCGAGCCCTACCGCTCGCTGCGTCCCACCACGGCCCCCGCCCGGTCGATGCAGATCACGTCCACCTCCACCGGCGCCCCCCGCAGCACCGCCAGCGCCTCCGCCCTGGCCCGTACCGCCACCGCGTCGCCCAGCGCGACGCCCGCCGCCTCGCACAGGCGCAGCGCCTCCAGGCCCGTGTTGGACTCCGCCACCAGGGTCGCCAGTGTCTCGTCCGCGCCCGCCGCCGAGGCCAGTTCCGCCAGGAACGCCTTGTTCACCTGGGAGCGCGCCGAGTGCAGGTCGAGATGGCCCGCCGCCAGTTTCGAGAGCTTCGCGAAGCCGCCGCAGAGCGTCAGGCGGTCGACCGGATGGCGCCGGATGTACTTGAGGACCGCCCCCGCGAAGTCGCCCATGTCCAGCAGCGCGTCCTCCGGCAGGCCGTGCACGGCCACGACCGTCTTCTCGGAGGTGGAGCCCGTGCAGCCCGCCACATGCGTACGGCCCGCCGCGCGCGCCACGTCCACGCCCCGCCGGATCGAGTCGATCCACGCCGAGCAGGAGTACGGGACGACCACCCCCGTCGTGCCGAGGATGGACAGGCCGCCCAGGATGCCCAGGCGCGGGTTCCACGTCGAGCGGGCGATCTCCTCGCCGTCGTCCACGGCGACCGTGATCTCGACGTCGCCCGTGCCGCCGTACCGCCCCGCCACCTCCGCCACATGCGCCCGCATGAGCTGACGCGGGACCGGGTTGATCGCCGGTTCGCCGACCTCCAGGGGCAGCCCGGGGCGCGTCACCGTACCCACGCCGGGGCCCGCCCGGAAGACGACGCCCGCGCCCGGCGGCAGCAGCCGTACCGTCGCGCGGACCAGGGCGCCGTGCGTGACGTCCGGGTCGTCGCCCGCGTCCTTGACCACGCCCACCGTGGCCGCCCCGGCGGACCGTTCCTCCGTGGCCAGCGCGAACGCCGGGGTCTGCCCCTTCGGCAGCGTGATCGTCACCGGGTCGGGGAAGTCGCCGGTCAGCAGGGCGGTGTACGCGGCGGTCGTCGCCGCCGTCGCACAGGCGCCGGTCGTCCAGCCGGAGCGCAGACCGGTGTGCTTGAGTTGGGCGCTGCGCCCGCCCGCGCCCGCTCCTGTGCCCGTACCCGTACCCGTCCCTGTTTGCCGCTCAGTCATGGAGAGAACCGTTGCCCTTGCACGTGCTGATCCTCGGGGGGACCACCGAGTCGCGGCGCCTCGCGGAGCTGCTCCACCCCCGGTGGCGTGTGACGACGTCCCTCGCCGGACGCGTCACCCGGCCCGTACTGCCACCGGGCGAGGTGCGTATCGGCGGGTTCGGCGGGGCCGACGGGCTGGCGCGCTGGCTGCGCGAGCACCGCGTGGACGCGCTCGTCGACGCCACCCATCCCTTCGCCGCGACGATCAGCGCGAACGCCGCCCTCGCCGCCGCCACCGCCCGCGTTCCCCTGCTGGCGCTGCGCCGCCCCTCCTGGGCGCCCGTGCCGGGCGACGACTGGCGTACGGTCGGCTCGCTGGAGGAGGCCGCCGGGGCGCTGCGCGGGCTCGGCGGATCCCGCAGGGTCTTCCTCACCACCGGCCGGATGGGGCTCGCCGCCTTCGCGGGCGCGGATCTCGACGCCCACTGGTTCCTCGTACGGTCCGTGGATGCCCCGCAACCGCCGTACCCCGCCCGTACGGAGACCCTGCTCGACCGGGGGCCGTTCACGCTCGACGGGGAGCGGGACATCCTGCGCCGGCACCGGATCGACGTCGTCGTGACCAAGGACAGCGGCGGCGCGGCCACCGCGCCCAAGCTCACCGCCGCCCGGGAGGCGGGGATTCCGGTCGTGGTCGTGCGACGGCCGCCCGTACCGGAGGGGGTGGCCGTCGCGGAGACCGCCGAGGACGCGGTGGCGTGGGTGGCTCACTTCTCGGAGGACGCCACGGAGGACGCCACGGAGGGTTCCGGGGATGGAGACAGGGACGGGGACGGGGCGGAAGGCTCCGGGTAGCGGCGGGGCGTCCAGACGATCTGTTCGCCGCCGACCTCGCCGCCCTCGCCGGCTCCGCGCCGTACCGTCACCGTCTGCGACGAGCCGACGATCAGGATCGTCCGCATGTCCACCTGCGCCGGGTCCAGCTCCGCCAGCCGGACGATCCGTACGCTCTCCTCCGCCCCGCCCACATCGCGGCCCAGTACGACCGGGGTGTCCGGGGCGCGGTGCTCCAGCAGCAGTTCGCGGGCCTTGCCGACCTGCCAGTTACGGCTGGCGGAGCCCGGGTTGTAGAGCGCGAGCACCAGGTCGGCCGCCGCTGCCGCGCGCAGCCGCTCCGCGATGACCTCCCACGGCTTGAGGCGGTCGGAGAGCGAGAGCACGGCGTAGTCGTGGCCGAGGGGCGCGCCGGCGCGCGCGGCGGCGGCGTTGGCCGCGGTCACGCCCGGGAGGACCCGTACGGGGATCGTCCGGTACGGGTCGGCCGACGCGACCTCCAGGACGGCCGTGGCCATCGCGAAGACGCCCGGGTCACCGCCCGAGACGACGGCCACGCGGCGGCCCCGCCGCGCCAGGTCGAGGGCGAACTCGGCGCGCTCGGACTCCACCTTGTTGTCGGAACCGTGCCGCCGCTGCCCCGGGCGGACCGGAACGCGGTCCAGATAGGTGGTGTAGCCGACCAGATCCTCGGCGGAGGCCAGCGCGCCGCGCGTCTCGGGCGTGAGCCACAGCGGACCCGCCGGGCCCGTTCCCACGACCACCACCTCACCGGAGGCGGCGGGGGAAGAGGCAGGGGTCCGGTCCACGCGGCTCGGCAGCACCGCCACCGAGAAGTACGGCACCGACTCCGGGTCCGTCTCCGCCAGCGCGCCCGTGCGCTCCCCGCTCATCGTCGCGCGCTCCACGTACCGCGCGTCCGCCAGCCGCCCCGCCCGCTCGATCGACCGCCGTACGGCCGGGAACGTCCTGCCCAGCTTCATCACGACCGCCGAGTCCGCCGAGGCCAGCCGGGCCGTCAGCTCCTCCTCGGGCAGGGTGCCAGGGAGGACCGTCAGCACCTCCTCGCCCTCGACGAGCGGGGTGCCGAGCCGCGCCGCGGCGGCGCTCACCGAGGTCACCCCGGGGATGACCTCGGTCGGATAGCGGTCGGCCAGCCGCTTGTGCATGTGCATGTACGAGCCGTAGAAGAGCGGATCGCCCTCCGCGAGCACCGCCACCGTGCGCCCCGCGTCGAGATGGACGGCGAGCCGGGCGGCGGACTCCGCGTAGAACTCGTCCATCGCGCCCTGGTAGCCGCCCGGATGGTCGGTGGTGCCGGTGGTGACCGGGTAGACCAGCGGCTCCTCGATGTGGTCCGCGCGCAGATGCTCGGCGGCTATGGAGCGCGCTATGGAGCGGCCGTGGCGGGCGCTGTGGTACGCGATCACATCCGCCTCGGCGATGACCTGCACCGCCCGTACGGTCATCAGGGACGGGTCGCCGGGGCCGAGGCCGACGCCGTACAGACGGCCGGCGGGGAGGCTGCTGTTCTCGGTCATTCCACTTCGCTCGCGATCGCGTTGATGGCCGCCGCCGCGAGGGCGCTGCCGCCGCGCCGTCCCCGTACGACCAGGTGTTCAAGACCGGAGGGGTGCCCGGCGAGCTCGTCCTTGGACTCCGCAGCGCCGATGAAGCCCACCGGGACGCCGATGACGGCCGCCGGGCGCGGCGCGCCCGCCTCGACCATCTCCAGCAGCCGGAAGAGCGCGGTCGGCGCGTTGCCGACGGCGACGACCGCCCCGTCCAGCCGGTCCCGCCACAGCTCCAGGGCGGCGGCGCTGCGCGTCGTCCCCAACTCGGCGGCGAGGGCCGGGACGGCCGGGTCGGAGAGCGTGCAGACCACGTCGTTCTCGGCGGGCAGCCGCTTGCGCGTGACCCCGCTCGCGACCATCCGCACATCGCACAGGATCGGCGCGCCCGCGCGCAGCGCCTCGCGGGCACGGGCCACCACACCGGGGGTGAAGGCCAGGTCGCGCACGAGGTCGACCATGCCGCAGGCGTGGATCATCCGCACCGCGACCTGGGAGACGTCGGCGGGCAGCCCGGCGAGGTCCGCCTCGGCGCGGATCGTGGCGAACGACTGGCGGTATATCGCCGCGCCGTCCTTCTCATAGTCGAACACTGTGGTCTCGCTCATCTCGTCACGTCGTCACGACTGTGTTGTCTTCACGTTCTCGTCCCGCTCGTCCCGTTCGTCCAGCGTGTTCCGCTTGTGTACGGAGACGGTGTAGCGGCCCTCGCCGGTCGCGACCCGGTCCACCCGGTCGCCCTGCGGATGACCGCAGCGCCGCGCGCACCCCGACCAGTACACGGGCAGGCCGGTCCGGTCGCCGTCCCGGCCGGCGGCCACGGACGCGGCGGCGTCGGCCCTCACGTCCGCGAGCGCCTTGGCGCACCCGGGCCGCCCGGTACAGGCGCCGACGCCGAGCCAGGGGGAGTCGGGCTCGGTGACCAGTCCGGCGGTACGGAGCCGTCCGAGCAGGTCGGCGGCGGCGTCCGGAGCCAGGCCGGGAACGATCACCCCGCGCCAGGGCGTCAGCCGCAGAGCAGGGCTCTCGTCCGGAGCACTGCTCTTACAAAGCAGATGTCGCCACTGCGCCACGCTCAGCCGGCCGAGCCGGGGGTACACGGAGAGCGCGACCGTTCCGTCGGGGGAGCGGATCAGCCCGGGGGCAGGGGCTTCCGCCGCACCCCGCGTGTCCCCCGCGTCCCCCGCCAGGACCTCGATTCCGGCCGCCGTCAGGCGTTCCGCCACCGCTGCCGCCAGCCCCCGGGCCGCCCCGGCCGGCAGGTCCCCTACGCGCCAGGCGCCCGTGCCGCTCGCCCGCGCCGCCGTGAGGAAGGTCTCGGCCGCCAGCAGGGCCGCGCGCGGGGCGTCGGCGGCCGGGACGCGTACCGCCCGTACCGCCTGTTCTCCGTACGGCGGGCGGGATGCCCCTATATGCACCTCTGCCGTGCCGTCCCGCCGTGCGAGCAACGTCACATCCGCGCCCAGCGCCGCCACATCGCCCCGGCCGTCGTCCAGCGCGAACAGGAAGCGCCCGGAGAGCTCCGTCGCCGCCTCGCTCGCGCACAGCAGTCCGTCCAGCCGCCGGGCCCACAACTGCACGTCGCCCGCGCCGAGTCCGTCGAGTCCGGCCAGCGGTGAGGCGACGATGTTCCGTATCCGCTCGTGCTCCTCCGACGGCAGCAGTCCCGCCTCGTGCAGGAGGTCCGCCAACTCGCCGCCGCAGCTCGCGCCCAGCCCCCGGAGCTGCACGTTGCCCCGGGACGTGAGGTCCAGGTGGCCGTCGCCCAGCCGCTCCGCCGCGTCGGCCAGCGCGAGCGCCTGGCGGTGCGTCAGCAGCCCTGCGGGCAGCCGGAGCCGGGCCAGGGCGCCGTCGTCGGCGTGGTGCAGCCGCAGCGCACCGGGGCAGGCATCCCCTCGTACCCGTACGGCCTCCCGTACGGCGTCCGGGAGGCTGTCCCGTACGGACTCCCCTACGGCATCCCGCGCCGCGCCCCGGAACGGAGCGCGCGCGGCGGCTTCGTCCCGGTTCACGGGTGTTGGCGAGGTGGGCGGCATGGCCGCGAGCATACCCAGGTGGCCCCCGCCCGCCCCCTTCTCGTCCGCCGTCCCGACCGGGCGCCCTCCCCGCCCGTGACCTCAGCACTTACTATGCAGACGGCGGGCCGTCAGGCCCGTCACACGCCAGTGACGGCGTCATGGGGAGGAAGCCCGGTGCGAACCCGGCGCGGTCCCGCCACTGTGAACCCGACAGCTCCGGCCGGAGTGATCCGGTCGTAGCAATCCGGTCGTCGGGTGAGCCAGGAACTCCCGCCGTCCTCCACACCCGCCCGGGGCGCGGACCCCGAGGAAGGCAAGACGCCGCATGCTTCTGCTCCTGTCGACGTCCGACACCGATCTGCTCAGCGCCCGTGCCGCCAACGCGGCGGGCGGTCCGGTCCCGTACCGGTTCGCCAACCCGGCGCGGCTCGCGCTCGACGAACTGCCCGGACTGCTGGAGGACGCCGACCTCGTCGTCGTACGGCTCCTCGGCGGTCTGCGCGCCTGGCAGGACGGTATCGACGCCCTCCTCGCCCGGGACATCCCCGTCGTCGTCCTCACCGGTGAGCAGGCGCCCGACGCGCAGCTCATGGAGGCGTCCACCGTCCCCATCGGGATCGCCGCCGAGGCGCACGCCTATCTCGCGCACGGCGGGCCCGCCAACCTGGAACAGCTCGCCCGGTTCCTCTCCGACACCGTGCTGCTGACCGGCCACGGCTTCGAGCCGCCCGCCGCCGCGCCCACCTGGGGCCGGCTGGAGCGGCGCGTCCGTCCGCCCCGTATCGGCCGGCCGGGCCACGTGGTGACGGAGAAGGCCCCGACGGTCGCGGTCCTCTACTACCGCGCGCACCACATGAGCGGCAACACCGCCTTCGTGGAGACCCTGTGCTCGGCGATCGAGGATGCCGACGCCCGGCCCCTGCCGATCTTCGTCTCCTCCCTGCGCGCGCCCGAGCCGGAGCTGCTGGCCGCCCTGGGGGAGGCCGACGCGATCGTCACCACCGTGCTCGCCGCGGGGGGCACCAAGCCCGCCCAGGCGTCGGCCGGCGGCGACGACGAGGCGTGGGACGCGGGCGCGCTCGCCGCGCTCGACGTACCGATCCTCCAGGCACTCTGCCTCACCAGCAGCCGCGCGGCCTGGGAGGAGAGCGACGAGGGGCTGACGCCGCTGGACGCCGCCTCGCAGGTCGCCGTACCGGAGTTCGACGGCCGGCTGATCACCGTCCCGTTCTCCTTCAAGGAGATCGACGAGGACGGGCTGCCCGCGTACGTACCCGACCCCGAGCGGGCCGCGCGCGTCGCCGGGATCGCCGTACGCCATGCCACGCTGGCGTTCCGTACGAACGCCGAGAAGCGCGTCGCGCTGGTCCTCTCCGCGTACCCCACCAAGCACTCCCGCATCGGCAACGCCGTGGGCCTCGACACCCCCGCCAGCGCCGTCACCCTGCTGCGCCGACTGCTCGCGGACGGCTACGACTTCGGTACGGAGCCGGTGCCCGGCCTGGAGTCCGGCGACGGCGACGAGCTGATCCGCGCGCTCATCGACGCGGGCGGCCACGACCAGGAATGGCTCACCGAGGAGCAGCTCGCCCGTAACCCCGTCCGCATACCCGCCGCCGACTACCGGCGCTGGTACGCACAGCTCCCCGCCGATCTGCGCGCCTCCGTCGAGCGGCACTGGGGGCCGCCGCCCGGCGAGATGTTCCTCGACCGCAGCCGCGTCGGCGCGGGCGGCGACCCGGACGGCGACATCGTGCTCGCCGCCCTGCGGCGCGGCAATCTGCTGATCCTCATCCAGCCGCCGCGCGGCTTCGGCGAGAACCCGATCGCGATCTACCACGACCCCGATCTGCCGCCCTCGCACCACTACCTGGCCGCGTACCGCTGGATCCAGGCGTCCAGCCACGACGGCGGGTTCGGCGCCGACGCCATGATCCACCTGGGCAAGCACGGCAACCTGGAGTGGCTGCCCGGCAAGAACGCCGGGATGTCCGCCTCCTGCGCGCCGGACGCCGCGCTCGGCGACCTGCCGCTGATCTACCCGTTCCTCGTCAACGACCCGGGCGAGGGGACGCAGGCGAAGCGGCGCGTGCACGCCACGCTGGTGGACCACCTCGTACCGCCGATGGCGCGCGCCGAGTCGTACGGCGACATCGCGCGCCTGGAGCAGTTGCTCGACGAGTACGCGGCGATCTCCTCCATGGACCCGGCGAAGCTGCCCGCGATCCGCGCCCAGATCTGGACGCTGATCCAGGCCGCCAAGCTCGACCACGACCTCGGGCTCGAAGCGCGCCCGGACGACGAAGGGTTCGACGACTTCCTGCTGCACGTCGACGGCTGGCTCTGCGAGGTCAAGGACGCGCAGATCCGCGACGGACTGCACGTCCTCGGCGGCGCCCCGACCGGCGCGGCACGCGTCAACCTCGTCCTCGCCATCCTGCGCGCCCGGCAGATCTGGGGCGGTACGTCGTCCCTGCCCGGGCTGCGCGAAGCCCTCGGCCTCGACGAGTCGGCCGCCACCCGCACCGCGGCCGACGACGCGGAGGAGCGGGCCCGCGCGCTCGTCCAGGCGATGGAGGACGCGGAGTGGGACCCGGCGGCGGTGTCGTCGGTGGCCTCGGGCCTGGGTGGTCCGGTGGCCGACATCCTCGACTTCGCGGCCCGCGAGGTCGTCCCGCGCCTGGCCGGCACGGTCGACGAGATCGAGCATGTCGTGCACGCCCTGAGCGGCGGCTTCGTCCCGGCGGGCCCGTCGGGCTCCCCGCTGCGCGGCCTCGTCAACGTCCTGCCGACCGGACGTAACTTCTACTCCGTCGACCCCAAGGCCGTACCGAGCCGCCTCGCCTGGGAGACCGGGCAGGCCCTCGCGGACTCCCTCCTCACCCGTTACCGCACCGACAACGGCGACTGGCCGACCTCCGTCGGGCTCTCCCTGTGGGGGACGAGCGCGATGCGCACCTCGGGCGACGACATCGCGGAAGCCCTCGCGCTGCTCGGGGTACGCCCGGTCTGGGACGACGCCTCGCGCCGGGTCACGGGCCTGGAGGCGGTCCCGCTGGCGGAGCTCGACCGTCCCCGTATCGACGTCACCCTGCGCATCAGCGGCTTCTTCCGCGACGCGTTCCCGCACGCGATCGGGCTGCTGGACGACGCCGTACGCCTCGTCGCCGCGCTGGACGAGCCCGCCGAGTCCAACTTCGTCCGCGCCCACGCCCAGGCCGACCTGGCCGAACACGGCGACGAACGGCGCGCCACGACCCGTATCTTCGGCTCCCGGCCCGGTACGTACGGCGCGGGCATCCTCCAGCTCATCGACAGCCGCGACTGGCGTACGGACGCGGACCTCGCCGAGGTCTACACGGTGTGGGGCGGCTACGCGTACGGCCGCGAACTCGACGGGCGCCCGGCGCGCGGCGAGATGGAGACCGCGTACAAGCGCATCGCGGTGGCGGCGAAGAACACCGACACGCGCGAGCACGACATCGCGGACTCGGACGACTACTTCCAGTACCACGGCGGCATGGTCGCCACCGTACGCGCCCTGAAGGGCACGGCCCCCGAGGCGTACATCGGCGACTCGACCCGCCCGGAAACCGTCCGCACCCGCACCCTGGTCGAGGAGACGTCCCGCGTCTTCCGCGCCCGCGTGGTCAACCCGCGCTGGATCGAGGCGATGCGCCGCCACGGCTACAAGGGCGCGTTCGAACTGGCGGCGACGGTCGACTACCTCTTCGGGTACGACGCGACGACCGGCGTCGTCGCGGACTGGATGTACGACAAGCTGACCGAGACGTATGTCCTGGACCCGGAGAACCGCCAGTTCCTCCAGGACGCCAACCCCTGGGCCCTGCACGGCATCGCGGAACGGCTGCTGGAGGCCGAGTCGCGCGGCATGTGGGAGAAGCCGGACCCGGGGGTGCTGGACGCGCTGCGGAAGGTGTTCCTGGAGACGGAGGGGGAGTTGGAGAGCGAGGACGACTGAGGGGCGGGCCCGTGTTCTCTCGGTCACCGGGTCGCCGGGTCACCGGGGCTTACGTCGGACCGGTGGCGTCGGGACGAGGCGGACCGCTGTGTTGATCAGGTGGTCGATCGTGTCGCGCGACGGCTTGTCGGTGAGGTCGGTGAGCAGCCGGGCCAGGGTCTTGAGCAGGAAGGGCGAGCCCAGGACATAGCGGTTGAGGACCGGCTGGAAGCCCGACCGGCTGAAGACGAGGTCGGCGACGGTGTTGCCGAGGCGGTAGTAGCGCCCCCACCGGCGGGTCATCTCCACGGGATAGTTGAGCAGCACACGCTCCCTCTTCGGCCCCTGGGGAAGCGCCAGGGCGAGCGCCGCGCTCCCGGCCGCGACCTCGCCCGCCTCCAGGGCCTGGGCGATGCCCTCGCCGTTCCAGGGGCTGATCATGCCGCCCGCGTCGCCGACCAGGAGGAGCCCCCGGGTGTACAGCGGATGGCGGTTGAAGCCCATGGGCAGCGCCGCGCTCCGTACGGGGCCCTCGGCGTTCTCCTCGCGCAGCCCCCACGCGTACGGGGTGCGGGCCAGCCATTCGTCGAGGGCGGTGCGCAACTCGACCTTTCCGTACCGGCGATGGGGCAGCGCGCCGAGCCCCACGTTGACCCTGCCGTCGCCCATGGGGAAGATCCAGCCGTATCCGGGCAGGTAACGGTCGGTCCCCGGGAGGCGGAGGTCGGCCCACAGCTCCAGATACTCGTCCTGGGAACGCTCCGGGCTGCGGTAGTAACGACGGGCGGCCGTCGCGAGCTGCCGGTTCTTGTCCCGTTGCACCCCCAGGGCGAGGGCGAGGCGGGCCGAGGCGCCGTCGGCGGCGATGACGATCGGCGCGCGGTAGACGGTCGGCTCGTCCGGTTCCTTCGCCTTCTTCGGGCCCGCCGGCACGCTGACGCCGCTGACACCGATGACGCGGCCGGAGCGGTCGAGTACGGGATGGGTCACCCTCACACCGTGGTGCAGCCGTGCTCCGGCGGCTGCCGCGTGCCGGGCCAGGATGTCGTCGAAGTCGTGCCGGCTGCGCGAGAGACCGAAATCGGGGTAACTCCCCAGGCTGGGCCATTCGATGTGGACCCGGTGGCTCCCGGCCACCCAGCGCATACCGCGTGAACGCATCCACCCCGGGGCGTTGATGTCGACCCCCATACGGATCAACTGGTGCACCGCACGCGGGGTCAGACCGTCCCCGCACACCTTCTCCCGGGGGAAGTGGGACTTCTCCAGAAGCAGTACGTCGACGCCCGCCCTGGCCAGGTGACAGGCGGCGGCCGAACCCGCCGGACCCGCACCCACCACGATCACCTCGGCTTCCGTCTCCCTTGACGCGCTCACCAGGAACCCCCTCTTGGGACAGTCGGAGCCGCACCGAAATCGCGATTCTTCACGTCATCATGGGTCACGAAGCGCCGGTGCGGAACACGGCCTCCCGGGACGGCCCGCCCGGACACCGGTGTGTCGGCGCGGGTGTGTTCCGTGGCGTACTGGGACGATTCCGGACGGCGCGATGCCCGACCGGTACGGCTGATCCGTTCTCATCCGCATACAGGGTGGTGTGGCGCCATCTGCCCCTCATTCGTCACGTTCCAGGGATGCCGACGTGTTAAGACTCCTTCCCCCTCGTTCTTCTTCCCCCGCCCCCTCCCGTGGACCGCTGCGCGCCCTGCTCGGCCTGCTGGCCGCGCTGGCGCTGCTGTTCGCCGGCCCCGCCGGTCAGGCCGTCGGCCACTCCGCCGGTCCGTCCGCCGCTCTTACTCAGGCGGCCCAGGCGGCGCCGAAGACCCCGCTGACCGACGCGCAGTGGAACCGGCACGTCGCGAGTGTCCAGCGCAACCTGGACCGGGCCCTGGCCGAGGGCCAGGAGACCGCCGTGCGCTACACGGTCGGCGGCGACCGTGAACACTGGTTCGCCTCCCGCGTACGCCTCCAGCGCGAGGTCGCCGACGAGCTGTACGCGCGCGGCGCGGCCGTACCGGACGAGGGCCGGGCGATCCTCACCGGCGGGCCGATGGGCGCCGGGAAGACCACGGTCCTCACCCGCTACTCCGGTGTCGACCTTTCCCAGTACCTGGTCGTGAGCGCCGACGACGTCAAGGACGTCATGTGCGAGCGCCGCATGATCCCCGCCGCCAGGGGCCTGACCCCGCTGGAGGCCAGCACCCTCGTACAGGAGGAGTCCAAGCTGATCGCCAACATGGTCGCCTCCCGCGCCTACCAGGCACGCAAGAACATCGTCTGGGACTTCTCGATGTCCTCCCGCGGCTCGGTCGAGGCCCGCCTGACGCCCATGCGCGCGGCGGGCTACGGCGACATCGCCGCCCTCTTCGTCGACATCCCGGTGGAGATGAGCGTGCAACGCGCCGACCAGCGGCACCGTAAGGGCCACGAGGCGTTCCGCAACGGAGAGGGCTGCGGCGGGCGTTACGTACCCCCCGCGCTGATCCGTGCCGGCGCCGACCCGCAATGGGGCAGCGTCAACCGCCGCGCCTTCGAGGAGACCAAGAACCTCTTCAACACCTGGTCCCTCTGGGACTCCGCCGGCGCCGAGCCCACCCTGATCGCCTCCGGCCGGGGCAACGCCGTACCCGGTAAATGAGCGAGGTCACCGACCTCCTGACCGCCCTGCGCACCGGCGCCATGACCCTGGAGCAGGTCGCGGGGCGGTTCCGACGCCTCACCTGGCGCCACCCGGCCCCGCGCCAGGGCCGGGCTTTGGCCGATCCGGAACCGCCGCTCCCGGACTCGTTCGAGGAGGTCGTCATGGCGTACGCCCGGCACGAACTGACGGACGAGCAGTACGAGGCGCTTCTGTACGCGGCGACCAACGGGGCGGAGAACAAGCCTGGTTGACGGGGCGGGACCCGGTGATGTCAGGGTCCCGCCCTTGATCACCTCGGCGTCGGCGGCCGGCGCCATGGGACCGCTGCCCTTGCCCTCTGCCACGCAGAAGATTGAGGAACGATCGTTCTTGACTGCTCGTTCCTCAACTGTCTACCGTGGTGGTCATGGGCAGGCCAAGAGCATTCGACGAGGACGAAGCGGTGCGTGCCGCCGTGGGGCTGTTCGGCGGACGGGCGTATGACGGCGTGTCCGTTGACGACCTCGTCAGCCACCTCGGTGTGCATCGCAACAGCCTGTACAAGACGTTCGGCAGCAAGCGCGGCCTCTACCTGACCGCTCTGCGTCGCCACCTCGCCGATGACGTCGGCCCTTTGCTCGACGCCCTTGCCGGCGCGTCGGATGCCGCGGCCGCGCTGCGGCTCGTCACCTCGGCCGACCTCGGCCTGCTTCTGCTCGCGGCGATCGAACGCGCACCGGTCGACGACGAGGTCGCCTCCGAGGTGACGGCCGCGTTGGCCGCCGTCGACCGGGCGATCGCCGACGCGCTCGGCGCTCCCGCCGACCTGGCCGCCGCCCTCACCGCCGCCGCGCTGGGCATCCTCGTGCGCGGCAACCCCGACAACGCCGCCACCGCGCTGACCCGACACCTCGGCTCTCTCACCTGAGAAGGGAACCTGACATGGCACTGATACGTATCGACGGCGACGACCTCGTCGTCGTGATCGAGGGGCTCGACAAGCTCTGGGCCTTCAAGGACAGCCTGACCATCCCGCTGGCCAACGTCCGTGGCGCGACCGCCGACCCCGGCATCGCCACCGACCCCAAGGGAATCCGCGCGCCGGGCTCCCGGGTACCCGGTGTGATCACCGCGGGCACCTTCCACCGGGACGGCGAAAAGGTCTTCTGGGACGTCAAGGATCCGTCGAAGGCTGTCGTGGTCGAACTCGCCGACGAGGAGTACGCACGCCTGGTTCTCCAGGTCGACGACCCCCGCGCCACTGTTGCCCTGGTCGAGAACGCCCTTGTCTGAAGGAGGCAGGCCCATGTTTCGCCCCTTGGCAGCGGCTTTGATGGCACTGGCCGTCGTCACCGCCACTCCGGCCGAGGCGGCGCCCCGTCTCGTGCCTGCCGCCGACCGTGAGGTCGTCTTCACGGCCGACGGTACGACCGCGTACGGCACCCTGCACATTCCCGAGCACCGTGCCGGGCAACGGCTGCGGGCGGCACTGCTGCTGCCCGGCAGCGGGCCCACCGACCGCGACGGCAACCAACCGCCCGGGGCCGTGCCGGACACCCTGGCGCAGGTGGCCGACGCGCTCGACAGGGACGGAATCGCCACGCTGCGGTTCGACAAGTACGGCACCGGCCGCACCGGACTCGGCGCCTACCAGGGCCACCCGGAAGACCTCGACTACCCGGCATTCGTCCGCCAGGCACGGGCCGCCTACGAGTTGTTGCGCGATCAGCCGGAGACCGACCCGCGCGCGCTGCTGGTCGTGGGACACAGCGAGGGCGCGATGACGGGACTGCTGCTCGGCGGCACCGTCCGCCCGCGCCCGACCGGCCTGGCGCTTCTGCAACCGCAGGCGATCCGCATGCTGGACCTGCTCGCGCTCCAGCTCAAGGCCCAGATCGCCGAAGCGACCCGGCAGGGCCAGTTCACACCGGAGCAGCAACGCGCCGCCGACGCGGCCATCGATGCCGCCGTCATTTCCCTGCGCGAACACCGACCGGTCGAGACCACCGGCCTGCCGCCCGCGGTCGCCAGGCTCTTCGAGGCACTCCAAGGCCCCAACGCCCGCTTCGTGGAGAGCGACGACGCCGTCCACCCACCGGACGCCGCCGCCGCACTCCGGCCGGGAACCAAGGTGCTGCTGACGTGCGGCACGAACGACGCCCAGATACCTTGTGCCACGACGAACGCCCTGAAGGCCGCCCTGCGCCACGCGCATGCCGGTGGACCGGGCCGAGTGACGCTGCCGGGTGTGGACCATCTGCTGCACGACGCCGACCACCCGAACACGCTCGCGCCGCCCGTACTCGACGCCCTGCGCCGGTTCGCTCGACACTGACGCCGGCCGAGGCCGCCCCCGCGCCGGTGTCCCCAGGGCGCGCGGGCGGCGGACCGCACCGGCGGCCGGGGGCACCGGGGGTCAGGCGAGCGTCACGACGACCGCGCGGGAACCGTCCAGCTCCGCCCACCAGGCCGGGGGCTCCCGGTCGGGGGCGCTGCGGGCGGGCAGCGTGCCGACCAGGTGGACCGAGTCCGGGGCGTCGCCGGGCCCGACCGGCACGGGGCCGAAGAAGGTCGTGTCGTCGCTGCTGAGGGAGAGCGGGACCGCGGCCACCGCGACCCAGCGGCGGGGCCGGAGGCCGGGGGCGCCCAGCGCGGTGGGGAGCGCTCCGAGCCACGGGGCGTTGCAGATCATGGGGCGGTCTGACGGTTCCTCAGCTCCCGTGCGCGCCCGGCATTAAGAAAACGTAAATATTGCCGGGATCCGGCAATGCGCGCACATGCCCTTGTCACACAGAATGGCCACAGCACGGACGGGGGAAGATCGGGGGAAGAACCCTGGTGCCGGGACACGGAAGCGTGTCCCGCGCCGGGGCGATGACGTACGCACGCGAGCAGCGGCGGTACGGCCGTACGGGAGTGACGGGACACCTGGGGGGTGGGGACGGGATGAGTGAGTTCTTCGGCGCCGCTCTCGGGTTCCCCGCCGTGCTCTTCGGCGCCGCCCTCCTCGTCGTCATCGGCTTCTGGCTGCTGGTCGTCGTCGGCGCGGCCGAGCACGACTCCTTCTCCGGGTACGTGGCCTCCGCGCACCTGAACGCCTCGGCCGGCGGCGGGCTCGGGGGAGTCCCGGTCGCCGTGCCCGTGTCGGTGCTGATCGCCACGGCCTGGTTCGTGAGCCTCGCCGGATCGGTGCTGGTGCGCCGCTCCGTGGAGCCCGGGACCGTCCGTACGCTCTGGTCGGGCGCCGTGCTCGCCGGCGCCGCGCTGATCGCCTGGGGGGTCACCCGGCTGCTCGTACGCCGATTGCGCGACCTCGTTCCTGAACAGGCGCCGCCGTCCCGGCTGGACTTCATCGGGCTGACCTGCATGATCCGTACCGGCTCCGTCTCCGCCGACTTCGGTCAGGCCGAGGTCGCGGCGGCCGACGGCTCGACCGCGCTCGTCCAGGTCAGGCGCGCCGAGTCCGACCGGGCCGCGCATCTGGCCGCCGGGTCCACGGGGTTGCTGTACGCGTTCGACGCCGAGGGCGAGTTCTTCTGGGTCGGCCCGTACGACCCGGCGCTCGACCCGCGTTCCGCCCGCTGACCCAGCGGCTGTCCCGCCCGGCCCGTATCACCGCCTCCGGTCCTGCCGCCGTGCCCTCACCGGCGCCGCGGACCGCCCTCACCGTCACCACGCTCGCACTCTTTTCGAGGATTCCTCATGGATGCCATCTCCTTGGGCCTCGGCGTGCTCGTCGCCGTCGCCCTGCTCGTCGCCATCGCCCTCTTCCTGGTGATCAGCCGGCTCTTCCGCAAGGTGGAGCAGGGCCGCGCGCTGATCATCTCCAAGACCAAGAAGGTCGACGTGACCTTCACCGGCGCCGTCGTCCTGCCGGTGCTGCACAAGGCCGAGTACATGGACATCTCGGTGAAGATCATCGAGATCCGCAGAACCGGCCGCGAGGGCCTGATCTGCCAGGACAACATCCGCGCCGACATCCACATCTCGTTCTTCGTACGGGTCAACAAGACCGTCGAGGACGTCATCAAGGTCGCCCAGGCGATCGGCACGGAGCGGGCCAGCGACAAGATCGCCATTCAGGAGTTCTTCGCCGCGAAGTTCTCCGAGGCGCTGAAGACGGTCGGCAAGCAGCTCGACTTCGTCGACCTCTACACCAAGCGCGAGGAGTTCCGGGACCGGATCATCCGCGTCATCGGCACGGACCTCAACGGCTACCACCTCGACGACGCCGCCATCGACTTCCTTGAGCAGACCCCGATGACACAGCTCGACGGCGCCAACATCCTCGACGCCCAGGGCATCCGGAAGATCACCGAGCTGACGGCCGTCGAGCACGTCCGTACCAACGAGTTCCAGCGTACGGAGCAGAAGGAGATCACCCGGCAGAACGTCGACGCCCGCGAGACCATCCTGGAGCTGGAACGCCGCCAGGCCGAGGCCGAGATCAAGCAGCACCGCGAGGTGGAGACGCTCCGCGCCCGCGAGGAGGCCGCGACGGCCAAGGTGCAGGAGGAGGAACGGCTCGGCGCGCAGACCGCGTTCCTCCGTACGGAGGAGCAGCTCGGCGTGCAGCGCGAGAACCAGGCGCGGGAGATCGCCGTGGCGCAGAAGAACCGCGAGCGGGTCATCGCCGTCGAGAACGAGCGCATCGAGAAGGACCGCGTCCTGGAGGTCATCGGGCGCGAGCGCGAGACCGAGCTGAGCCGTATCTCCAAGGACAAGGAGGTCGAGGCGGAGCGCCGCGAGGTGGCCGACGTCATCCGCGAACGGATCGCCGTGGACCGTACGGTCGCCGAGCAGGAGGAGTCGATCAAGAAGCTCCGGATCGTCGAGGAGGCCGAGCGCACCCGCCAGTCGGTGATCATCGCCGCCGAGGCGGAGGCCCAGGAGAAGCTGGTCAAGGACATCAAGGCCGCCGAGGCGGCCGAGGTCGCCGCCCGCCACCACGCGGCGGAGCAACTCACGCTCGCCGAGGCGCGGTTGAAGGCCGCCGATCTCGACTCGCAGGCCAAGCTGCGGCTCGCGGAGGGCGTCCAGGCGGAGACGGCGGCGCCCGGCCTCGCGGCGGTCCAGGTCCGCGACAAGGAGGCGGACGTCATCGAGAAGGCGGGCCTCGCGGAGGCCGGCGCCACCGAGGCGCGGCTGCGCGCCGAGGCGGAGGGGGCCAGGCTGAAGGCCCTCGCGGCGGCCGAGGGCGTACGGGCGCAGGCCACGGCGGACGCCGCGATGATCGGCGAGAAGCTGAAGGCCGAGGCGGCGGGGCTCACGGAGAAGGCGGCGGCGATGGCCGCGCTGGACGACGCGTCCCGTACACACGAGGAGTACCGGCTGCGGCTGGCCGCCGACAAGGAGATCAGGCTCGCGGGGCTGGACGTGCAGCGGCAGATCGCGGAGGCGCAGGCCACGATCCTCGCCACCGGCCTGGAGAACGCCGACGTCAGCATCGTCGGCGGGGACTCCGTCTTCTTCGACCGGCTCGTCTCGTCGATCTCGCTCGGCAAGAGCGTGGACGGCTTCGTCCAGCACTCGGAGACGGCGCGGGCGCTCGGCAAGCCGTGGCTGGACGGCACGGCCAGCTTCCCGGAGGACCTGACGCGGGTCCTCGGCTCGGTCTCGACCGCCGATGTGCAGAACCTGACGGTGTCGGCGCTGCTGATGAAGCTGATGAAGTCCGGCGGCGGCGCACAGACCGGACAGCTCGGCCGGCTGCTGGAACAGGTCGAGCGGCTGGGCCTCTCCGACACCCCGCTCTCCGCGCTGAACGGCGCACCGAACGGTGCCCCGAACGGCGCGGTCACGGCCTGAGACCCCGGTCTCGGGGGCGCGCGGGTCCGGAGCTGCCGCACGGGGGTCGGTGGATCCGGATCCGCGCGTCGTGACGCGGGTGTACGGAAGAAGCTTGAGGCGCGGGGAGAGTGAGAAGTGAGTCCGATGGAAACCGGTACGGGAGCGGCAGGCGCGCAGGATGCCGGTACGCATGCCATGGACGCCGGTACGTACGAGGTGCTGCGCGACCGGCTCGGCGCCCAGGCCAAGGAGCTGGCCCGCCGGGCCGAGGAGCTGAACTCCCGCCGCGTCGCGGCGTTCGGCTCCACGGAGCTGGCCCTCACCGGCACCGAGCACCTGCGCACCGAGCGGCCCGGCGTGCCCCGCGACCTCGTCGCCGTCGGCGGCGCGCTGCTCCTCGGCCACCACGGGCGGCCGGGCGGCGGCCCCGGGGCGGCGGTCGAGGTCGGGGACGTCCTCGCCCTGTACGACCGCGAGCTGAACCCGCTGCCGCCGGACGCCGTGCCCGGACTGCTCGACGACCCGCGCTTCGTAAGGGAGTTCGCGGAGCTGTACCGCTACTTCCGCGACGCCCGGCTGCGCCGGCTGCGGTGCGCCGGCGGCCGGCTGCTCGCCGTCTTCCAGACCGGCGAGAGCGCCGACGACATCCGCGTGCTGCGCTGGGCGCTCTCCGGTGAAGGCGCGGACACCGTGGTCGAGTTCCTCGACGCGCGCGGCGAGCGCGACCATGTCCCGCCGCCCGCCCACGACTTCACCTGGACGGCGACCAGCCGCGAGGACCAGATCCCCGGCGCGCACCCGTATGCCGCCGTCGACGGCGGCCGGTTGCACGTCTCGACCGTCGGCGGCGCCCTCACCGTCAGGGCCGGGGGCGACGACGCCGCCGACGAGGCGCTGTACACCGAGCCGGTCACCGAACCGCTCCAGTCGCTGGCCGACGCCGAGATCGAGTACGCGCGGGCCGGCGCCCTGATCCTGCTGCGCGTCCGCCCGTACAAGGAGGAGACGCGACGCCATCTCGTCGTCCACCCCGCCACCCGGACGGCTCTGCGGCTCGACGCGCTCGGGCAGGCGTGCCGGCGGCTCCCCGAGGACCAGGGGATCATCTTCCCCGGCGGACACGTCCTCGCCACAGGCGCCCACAGGACCTTCGAACTCGACACCGAGGGCATGGAGTTCGAGCGCGAGACGCGCTCCCCGAACGGCGAGGACGTGCTGTACGCGTTCCACGACCGCGCCCGGGGCCGGGGCCTGCTGCTCCCGTACAACCTGATCCGGGAGGAGGCCGCCGCCCCGCTGCCCTGCCGCGGCCACGCGCTCTTCGAGGACGGCACCCTCGTCACCCTGCGCTCCGCCCCGGCGACGGCGGGGGAGACGGAGGAGGCCGCGCGGGTCCATCCCGTCCAGGTCTGGCGCTCTCCGTTCGTCTCCGACACGTACGCCGCCGCGGCCCCCGCCGGGGAGGGGCCGCTCGCGCGCATCGGCAACGCCGATCTGGTGCGCGGCATCTCCGACTGCCTCTCGCTGGCCCGCTCCGCCGCCGACCCCGTGTCCACCTCGGCCGAGGTGTACGGGGCGCTGCGCGCCGCCTGTGTGCGCGCCACCGACGCCTACCACTGGCTGGGCGACCCGGACGTGGGCGATCTGCGCGAGCCGCTGGCCGGGGTACGGGACACCGCCGGGCAGGTGCTCGCCGAGTTCGAGACCGTGACGACGTTGACCCGGCAGGCGGCCGAGGCGCTCGCGGAGTCGGCCGCCGGGGCCGCCGCGCTGGTGCGCCGGGCGCGCGGCGAGGCCCCGCGCACCGCCGCCGGATGGGTGGAGCGGCTCACCGGACTCCGTGACGCCCACGGGCATGTGCTGACGCTCAAGGAGCGGCGGTACGCGGACACCGCGGCCGTGGACGCCCTCGCGGCCGAACTGGCCGGGGACGTCACGTCGTTCGCGCAGCGCGCGGTGGGCTTCCTGCGGGGCGCGGACGCCTTCGCCGGGTACCACGAGGAGATCGGGCGGCTGACGGCCGAGGGCGACGCACTCGCCACCGTCGCGGAGGCCGCGCCGCTCACCGCGCGCCTGGACGCGCTGGCCGCCGGGCTGCGGACGGTCACCGAGGTGGTGGCCGGTCTGGAGATCGGCGACGCCACGGTCCGTACGTCCATCCTGGAGCGGATCGCCGGGGTGCTGGGCGGCGTCAACACCGCCCGCGCCACGCTCGACGCGCGCCGCGGGGAACTGCTCGACCACGAGGGACGCGCCGAATTCGCCGCCGAGAGCGCCCTGTTGGGGCAGGCGGTCGCGGGCGCGATGGCCGTGGCCGACACCCCCGACGCCTGCGACGAGCAGATGGCGGCGCTGCTGCTGCGGCTGGAGAACCTGGAGGCGCGGTTCGCCGAGTCCGACGACTTCCTGGCGGAGCTGGCCGCCGGACGCACCGAGGTGTACGACGCCTTCGCCGCCCGCAAGCAGAGCCTCCAGGACGCGCGGGCCCGCCGGGCCGAGCGGCTGGGCGGCTCCGCGCACCGGGTGCTGGAGACCATCGCCCGCCGGGCCGCGACGCTGGGCTCCGCGGACGCGATCAGCACGTACTTCGCCTCCGACCCGATGGCCGCGAAGGTCCGCCGTACGGTGGCGGAGCTGCGCGAACTCGGCGACACCGTACGGGCGGAGGAGCTGGAGGGACGGCTCAAGGCGGGGCGCCAGGAGGCGGCGCGCGCCCTGCGCGACCGGGCCGACCTGTACGCGGACGGCGGCACCCTGATCCGCCTGGGGCGGCACCGCTTCGCGGT
Organism: Streptomyces sp. NPDC087310; assembly: GCF_044744405.1. Taxonomy (NCBI): domain Bacteria; kingdom Bacillati; phylum Actinomycetota; class Actinomycetes; order Kitasatosporales; family Streptomycetaceae; genus Streptomyces; species Streptomyces sp. NPDC087310. Next base: position 75,065 of record NZ_JBIUYF010000004.1, read on the forward strand.
GAACACGCAGCCGCTGGAGCTGACGCTCGTACCGGACGGGCGACGGGGCGGTGCGACGGGCGTGGGGCTGGCCTTCGCCCTCACCGGGACCGACTACCGCGCCCCCGTCACCGACCCGGAGTTCGCTGCCACCCGCGCCTATTGGACGCAGACCCTGCCCTCGGAGTCGGCGGACGTCTACCGGGGCGAGTACCTGGCGGCGCGGCTGCTCGCGGAGCACGGCCCGGAGGGCCTGCCGGAGGCGGATCAGCTCCCGGCCTTCGTACGGAAGTCGGCCGAGTCCGCGTACGACGAGGGGTACGAGCGGGGCGTCCACGACCACGACGCCACGCTCATCCTCGGCGCGCTGCTGCGGCTGGGCGCCGGGGCCGGGCTGCTGCGCTTCCCGCCCGAGGCGCGCGCCGCCGCCCAGCTCTTCTGGGCGCACGGCACGACGGAGGAGGCGCGGGAGGCATGGACGCGGCGCGCGGTCTCGATGGCGCGGGCCCGCGCGACGTTCGGCCTCGCGCCCGCGATCGCGGCGCTCCGCACCGAACTGGCCGGGGTGATGGCCCCGTACGGCGGCGGCCCGCTCAGCGCGGCGTACCTCTTCGAGGAGCTGACCAGCGGCCCGAAGGGCTTTGTGACCAGCGCGGGCGCCCGGACGCTGCTCGCCGCGTTCCGCCGCGCGGTGGGCACGTCCGCGTACGACGACGATCTCGACGGTCTGGGCGAGGAGGACCTTGACACGCGGCGCCAGATTGTCGAGAACTGGCTGACGGCGTACGTGGAGTCGAGCGGTGTCCCCGCAGCTCAGAGGGGTGACCTCGAAGGCGACCTCCAAGGTGAACTCCAAGGCGTCCTCCAGAGCGGTGACCTCCAAGGCGATGACCTCCAGGGCGATCTCGCGGAGGCCGTGGCCGTGGAGCTCTGCCCCGGCCTGGGCCGCCACGACTCGGCCGCGCCGCTCAGCGAGACCGTCGAGGGTCTGCTCGGCAGCCACCCGAGGATCGAGCGCCGCCGTCTGACCGTACGGATCGACGAACTCCTCGCCCGTACGGCCGACTTCCGCGAGCGCGTGGCCCCCGGCTTCCGGGAGTACCAGCGCCGGCGCGGCGCGCTGGTCGCCGCCGAGCGGGCCCGGCTGCGGCTGGACGATCACCGGCCGCGCGTCATGTCGTCCTTCGTACGCAACCGGCTCATCGACGAGGTCTACCTGCCGCTCATCGGGGACAACCTCGCCCGGCAGATCGGCACGGCGGGCGAGACGAAGCGCACCGACTCGCACGGCCTGCTGCTGCTCGTCTCCCCGCCGGGCTACGGCAAGACGACGCTGATGGAGTACGTCGCGGACCGGCTCGGCCTGGTCCTGGTGAAGATCAACGGCCCGGCGCTGGGCCACGCCGTCACCTCGCTCGACCCGGAGCAGGCGCCGAACGCGACCGCGCGCCAGGAGGTCGAGAAGATCAACTTCGCGCTGGAGAGCGGCAACAACACCCTCCTCCACCTGGACGACATCCAGCACACCTCGCCCGAACTCCTCCAGCAGTTCATCCCGTTGTGCGACGCGCAGCGCCGGATGGAGGGCGTGTGGAACGGGGAGGCGCGGACGTACGACCTGCGCGGGAAGCGCTTCGCGGTGTGCATGGCGGGCAATCCGTACACCGAGTCCGGCCACCGCTTCCGGATCCCGGACATGCTCGCCAACCGGGCGGACGTCTGGAATCTGGGCGAGGTGCTGACGGGCAAGGAGGACGTCTTCGCGCTGAGCTTCGTGGAGAACGCCCTCACCGCCCACCCGGTGCTGGCCCCGCTCGCCGCCCGCGACCGTGCCGACCTGGACCTTTTCGTACGGCTGGCGGCCGGGGACCCGACGGCGCGGGCCGACCGGCTCGTCCATCCGTACGCACCGGCCGAGTCGGACCGTGTCGTCGCCGTCCTGCGCCATGTGCTGACGGCGCGGGAGACGGTCCTCGCCGTCAACGCGGCGTACATCGCCTCGGCGGCGCAGGCGGAGGCGTCCCGTACGGAGCCGCCGTTCCTGCTTCAGGGCTCGTACCGGAACATGAACAAGATCGTGGCCCGGCTGGACGCGGTGATGAACGACGCGGAGGTGGCGGCCGTCGTCGCCGATCACTACGCGGGCGAGGCCCAGACCCTGACGACGGGCGCGGAGGCGAACCTCCTCAAACTCGCGGAACTCCGGGGGACGTTGAGCCCCGGGCAGGCGGACCGGTGGGCGGCGGTCAAGGCGGCGTACGTACGGTCGGCGGCGCTCGGCTCCCCGGCGGACGACCCCCTGTCGCGGGCGGTCGCGGCGCTCGGGGTGCTCGCCGATCGGGTGGGCGCGGTGGAGTCCGCGATCACGCGGGAACGATCACACGGGGCGACGCCCTGTTGACGGAGCGTGCGAGAAGGTTGACGCTTGGCATCACGGTGTCATGTCGGATGAGCCGATCAGCGTACGGGGGAGTGCGGGGGCCGCGGGGGCACCGGGCCGGGGGAAGAGGGGGGATCGGGGGGCGGGGCGGGGCGGAGGCGACATCTCCGCCCCGCCCCGACATGTTGGGCCCCCGAACTTCTCGCAGAACCCCTGTTGAGAGCCCTGCCAGGGCGTCTGCCAGGGGTCGGAAGCGGCCAAAGCACCGGCGGGCGCGGTCTGTTGCGACCACGTAAAGGCCCATGTGATCGCTGGCATATGCGGTGCGTCGGGCCCCGAGGGGCCGACCTTCTTTCGGACAACCATTCGATGCGTTGCTGACAAGCGCGCCCGCCGCTGAAACGATTTGCGAAGCGCCCTTTACGCGCGGCACCTACCTGTACACAGCAATTTCTGACGGCATTTCCGGCATTCGGCACCCGCCGTACACCGTATGTGCCGCACTCCGCACGGGCCGCCGCCGCGCCCGTACGCACCCCGGCCGGGCACCGTCGCCCGGGCCGCACCCCCGCACGGGCGCCATCGCACCTCTCCTCGCCGGACGGCACATCGAGCCGCCCGGTCCCGTTCCAGCCGGCCGTCCCCGGACGCCCGGACAGAAGGAGCACCAGGAGTGAAGAACACCTCCCGTACCCCCTCCCGTACTGCTTTTGATACCGCTTCCCGTATCAACTCCCTCACCGCCAGGACCCGTACGGCGGCCACCGCCGCCCTCACGCTGGCGGCGTTGGTCGTCACCGCGCTCCCCGCGTCGGCGGCGCCCGCCTCGCCCGCCGCGTCACAAGAACGCTCCGGCGCGTCCGGCGCGATAGCCGCGGAGCCCAGACCCGGGGCCAGAAACGTGGCCCTCACCCCCGCGCAGCGCGCGGAGCTCCTCAAGTCGGCGACGAAGGCCAGCCCGGGCACCGCCCGCTCCCTCAAGCTGGGCGCCGAGGAGAAGCTCATCCCGAAGGACGTCGCCAAGGACGCCGACGGCACGGTCCACACCCGCTACGAGCGGACGTACGCCGGACTCCCGGTCCTGGGCGGCGACTTGGTCGTCCACGAGAAGCCCGGTAAGGCGGCGGCCCCCACCGTCACCCACGCGATGGACGCGCCGCTCTCCGTACCGACGACCCGGGCCGCCGTCCCCGCCGCCGAGGCGCGGAAGTCGTCCCTGAAGGCCGCCGCCGACGCGGGCACCGGGAAGGCGACCCCCGACGGCGCGCCGCGACAGGTGATCTGGGCGAAGGACGGGGCCTCCACGCTGGCGTGGGAGTCCGTCGTGAAGGGCGTACGGGAGGACGGCGGCCCCACCGAACTCCATGTCGTCACCGACGCGAAGAGCGGCAAGAAGCTCCAGGAGTTCGACCGGATCCAGGCGGGCATCGGGCACGGCCAGTTCAGCGGCGAGGTCGAGATCGGCAGCGTACGCAACGGGGACCTCTACGAGCTGACCGACTCCCGGCGCGGCAACCACAAGACGTACGACCTGAACGGCGCCACCTCCGGCGACGGCACCCTCGTCACCAGCCCCGAGGACGTGTGGGGCGACACGACCGTGACCAACCGGCAGACGGCGGCCGTGGACGCGGCCTACGGCGCGCAGGTCACCTACGACTTCTACCACGACCAGTTCGGCCGCGACGGCATCGCGGGCGACGGCGTCGGCGCCTCCTCCCGCGTCCACTTCGGCAACCAAGTGGTCAACGCCTACTGGGACGACGACTGCTTCTGCATGCTGTACGGCGACGGCGCGGGCAACGCCAACCCGCTGACCGCACTCGACGTCGCCGCCCACGAGATGACGCACGGGGTCACCTCCGCCACCGCGGACCTGTACTACAACAACGGTGAGTCCGGCGGACTGAACGAGGGCAGCAGCGACATCATGGCCGCCGCCGTGGAGTTCTTCGCCGACAACCCCCTCGACGTACCCGACTACGAGGTCGGCGAACGCATCGACATCAACGGCGACGGCACCCCGCTGCGTTACATGGATCAGCCCTCCAAGGACGGCATCTCCCAGGACTACTGGAGCCCCCGCACCGAGGGCCTCGACCCGCACTTCTCCTCCGGTGTGGCGAACCACTTCTTCTACCTCCTCGCGGAGGGCAGCGGAAAGAAGACGGTCAACGGGCAGGACTACGACAGCCCCACCTACGACGACCTGCCCGTCCCTGGCCTGGGCCTGCACAACGCCTTCACCGTCTGGTACCGGGCGCTGACCCTCTACATGACGAGCACGACGGACTTCGCGGGCGCCCGCGCCGCCACCCTCCAGGCCGCCGAGGACCTGTACGGCCGCTCCAGCGAGGCGTACGAGGCGGTCGGCAACACCTGGGCGGCCGTCAACGTCGGCAACCGGTTCGTCAACCACATCGCCCTGACCCCGCCGACCGCCCAGAAGGCGGCCGTGGGCCAGCCGGCCACGCTCACCGTCGACGCGGCGACGAGCCGTCCGGGCGGACTCACGTACAGCGCCACCGGCCTGCCCGCCGGCCTGACGATCGACTCCGGTACGGGCGTGGTCTCCGGCAGCCCGACCGAGGCGGGCGACTTCACGCCCGAGATCACCGTCAGCACGACGGACGGCGGCGGCGCGACGGCGACCTTCCCGTGGACGGTGATCGCCTCCGGGGGCGACTTCTTCGTCAACCCGGGCCGGGTCGACATCCCGGACGGCGGCGGCCCGGCCGCCGAGTCCCCGCTCGTCGTCACGGGCCGCGAGGGCAACGCTCCCGCCGACCTCAAGGTGACGGTCGACATCATCCACACCTGGCGCGGCGACCTGGAGATCGACCTGGTCGGCTCGGACGGCACGGTCCACCGCCTGAAGAACAGCGCGAGCTCCGACTCGGCCGACAACGTGCACGCGACGTACACGGTGGACGCGTCGGCGATCGAAGCGAACGGTACGTGGAAGCTGCGGGTGCGGGACGTCTACCAGGCGGACACGGGCTACATCGACAGTTGGGCCCTGAACTTCACAAGCTGACGTAGCTCCAGGACGTCCGCGTTCATCCCGAGGTCCCCGCTCGCCCGCAGCAACGGACGGGCGGGGACGAGACCCGGAAGGGTCAGCACATCTGAAGGGTCAGCACATCTTGTAGTCGACCTTGGTCGAGTTGTACGAGCAGGTGTCCGCCTTGGTGCCGTTCGCCTTCTTCAGCGTCGCGGTGTCCTTGTCGTTGTTCCACACGTAGGCCGCGCGGTTCTGGTACCGGTTGGCGGCCGTGTCCTTCCCCTTACCGGTACGTACGGTCACCGTCTTCCCCTTGCCGAGGCTGTACGTACCGAAGACGTACCTGTGGTTCGACGCGTCGACGAGGGTCCAGCCCTTCAGGGAGACCGCCTTCGACGTCGTGTTCCTGATCTGCACGTACTCGGCGTTCAGGGACGCGTTGGAACGCTTGTCCGTGCCCGGCGAGTCGTAATAGATCTTGTACAGATGCACGGAGCCGGCCGCGGCAAGTACGTGTGTCCGTGCCTGTGCCTTTACCTGTGCCTTCACCTGTGTCTGTACCTGTGCCTGTGCCTGTGTCGGCAGCAGGACGACCCCGGCGGCGACCGCCAGAGCGGCGGCGGTGAGCGTGCGGGTGCGGCGCATGAGCAATCCCCATTGATCTCAGGCCGGGCACCCCCCAATGGCAGCCCGGCAGACGCACAGACTATGTCCGCCCTGGCGTTATGGTGTGTTTTTCAGGAAATCAGAGACACGCCGTGCGTAGGGCCCCACAGAGGAGCTGACGCACCGCAATGACACGTAAGCCACGCACAGCAAAAGCAACAGCAGCGGCACTCACACTGACCGTTCTGACCACTCTGACCGCACTGACCGCCACCACACCCCCCGCGACCGCGTCCCCGTCCCCATCCACGAAGTCCCCAGCCCCGCCCCGTATATCGGCGACCCCCAACCCCGGCGCGAGACCGGTGCCGTTGACTCCCGAACAGCGCGCGGACCTCCTCAAGTCGGCGACGAGGACAAGCCCGGACACGGCCCGCACCCTCAAACTGGGCGCCGAGGAGAAGCTGATCCCGAAGGACGTCGCCAAGGACGCGGATGGCACGGTCCACACCCGCTACGAGCGGACGTACGCCGGACTCCCGGTCCTGGGCGGCGACTTGGTCGTCCACGAGAAGCCCGGTAAGGCGGCGGCGGCCACCGTCACCCAGGCGCTGGACGCGCCGCTCTCCGTACCGACGACCACGGCGAAGCTGACCCCCGAGACACCGCCCGACGGCACACGGCGCAAGGTGATCTGGGCAGGGGAGGGTGGCGCGCCCACGCTCGCCTGGGAATCCGTCGAGAAGGGCGAACGGAAGGACGGCACCCCCAGCGAACTCCACGTCATCACGGACGCGGCGGACGGACGGAAGCTCCAGGAGTTCGACCGTATCCACCCCGGCGTGGGCGAGGGCCAGTACAACGGCCGGGTCGACATCGGCTCCGTACGCAACGGGGACCTGTACGAACTGACCGACGCGGGGCGCGGCAGCCACCGTACGTACGACATCTCGGCCGGCGGATCCGGCGTACTGCTCACCGACGCCGACGACCTCTGGGGCGACGGCACCCCCGCCCACCGCCAGACGGCGGCCGTGGACGCGGCGTACGGGGCGCAGCAGACCTGGGACTTCTTCCAGGAGCGGTTCGGCAGGGCGGGCATCAGGGGCGACGGCGTCGGCGCGCGCTCCCGCGTCCACTACGGGAACGGGTACGCCAACGCCTTCTGGAACGACTCCTGCTTCTGCATGACGTACGGCGACGGCATCGGCAACGCCCGGCCGGTCACCTCACTCGACATCGCCGCCCACGAGATGACCCACGGCCTGACCTACGCCACCGCGAACCTGACGTACTCCGGTGAGTCCGGTGGTCTGAACGAGGCGACGAGCGACATCATGGGCGCGGCCGTGGAGTTCTTCACGGACAACCCGAACGACGTACCCGACTACCTGATGGGAGAACTGGCCGACCTGCGCGGTACGGGCAAGCCCCTGCGCTACATGGATCAGCCCTCCAAGGACGCCTCGGACAGGGGAACTTCACAGGACCACTGGACGTCCGGCACCCGCAAGCTCGACCCGCACCTCAGCTCCGGCATCGGCAACCACTTCTTCTACCTGCTCGCCGAGGGCAGCGGGCAGAAGACCATCAACGGCATCGCGTACGACAGCCCCACCTACGACAACACCCCGGTCGCCCCCCTGGGCCTGCCGCTCGCGACCAGCGTCTGGTACCGGGCGCTGACCCTCTACATGACCAGCTCCACCGACTACGCGGGCGCCCGCACCGCCACGCTCCGGGCCGCGGAAGACCTCTTCGGCCGCGACAGCGCGGGATACGAGGCGGTCGGCAACGCCTGGGCCGCCGTCAACGTCGGCCCCCGCTACGTCAACCACATCGCCGCGGCGGCCCCGTCCACCCGCGACGCGGCCACCGGCCAGCCCACCACCCGCCGCATCGAGGCCACCACCTCCCGCCCGGGCGCCCTCACCTACACGGCCACGGGCCTCCCGCCGGGCCTCACCATCGACCCCACCACGGGCCTGATCTCCGGCACCCCCACCACCGCGGGCGCCTACACCCCGACGATCACAATCACCACCACGACCCAGGACACCCTGACCCTCCCCTTCCCCTGGACCGTCCTCGCCTCAGGCGGCAACCACTTCGTCAACCCGGCCCGCTACGACATCCCCAACTGGGCCACCATCGAGGCCCCGCTCACCATCACAGGCCACGAGGGCAACGCCCCCACCGACCTGAAGATCACGGTCGACCTGATCCACGACTTCATCGGCGGCCAGATCCTCCACCTGGTGAACGAGGACGGCACGGCGATCCTGGTCAAGGACTTCATCTGGGACACGGGCACGGAACTCCACACCACGTACACGGTCGACGCCTCATCCCTCCCGGCCAACGGCACCTGGAAACTCCGCGTCACGGACAACACGCCGGGCATCTTCACGGTCGACCCGGGCTACTTGGACCGCTGGAGCATGACGTTCTGACCTTCGGACCTTCGGACCTTCTGACGTCCTGATGTCGCTGACGTGCGCGCGGTGTTGGGTGAGGCGAGACGGAACTCCTCGCCCGACACCGCGAGAATCCGGGGCAGTGCTCTTTCTTCCCCACCGCGGTCACCTGTCAAGACGGACGAACCTCAGGCCGCCGCGTCAAAGGAGGACTGCCGCACGGTCACGCGCCGGGCAGCCGAAGCGGGGCTGCGTCGGCCGCGCGAGGGCGCGCCGCGCTTACGCCGCTCGGCCGCCGGCGCGGTGATCGTCACGGGGATACCGGAGGGGGCCCGGGCGCCGGTGATCCGGCTGAGTGCCTCCTCGCCGGAGCGGACCTGGGTGGTCCGGGGCACGATGCCGGCGGCCGACATGAGGCGGGTCATGTCGCGGCGCTGGCTGGGGGTGACCAGGGTGACGACGCTGCCGGACTCGCCTGCCCGCGCGGTACGGCCGCCGCGGTGGAGGTAGTCCTTGTGGTCGGTCGGCGGGTCGACGTTGACGACGAGATCGAGGTTGTCGACGTGGATGCCGCGCGCCGCGACGTTCGTCGCGACGAGCACGGTGACGTGCCCGGTCCTGAACTGGGCCAGGGTCCGGGTGCGCTGAGGCTGCGACTTCCCGCCATGCAGGGCTGCGGCCCGGACACCGCTGTTCAGCAGGTCCTGCGTCAGCCGGTCGACGGCGTGCTTGGTGTCCAGGAACATGATCACGCGGCCCTCACGCGCTGCGATCTCCGTCGTCGTCCGGTGCTTGTCGGCGCCGTGGACGTGCAGAACGTGGTGCTCCATCGTGGTGACCGCACCTGCGGACGGGTCGACGGAGTGGACGACCGGGTCGGTGAGGTAGCGGCGGACCAGAAGATCGACGTTGCGGTCGAGGGTGGCGGAGAACAGCATCCGCTGGCCCTCGGGGCGGACCTGGTCCAGCAGGGCGGTGACCTGAGGCATGAAGCCCATGTCCGCCATCTGATCGGCCTCGTCCAGGACGGTGATCGCGACCTGGTCCAGCCGGCAGTCACCGCGGTCGATGAGGTCCTTGAGGCGGCCCGGCGTCGCGACGACGACCTCGGAGCCACCGCGCAGCGCACTGGCCTGCCTGCCGATCGGCATTCCGCCGACGACAGTGGTCAGGCGCAGCTTCACCGAGCGGGCGTAGGGGGTGAGTGCGTCGGTCACCTGCTGCGCCAGCTCACGCGTCGGCACGAGGATCAGAGCCAGCGGCTGGCGGGGCTCGGCGCGCTGTCCGGCGGTGCGGGCCAGCAGGGCCAGGCCGAAGGCGAGGGTCTTCCCGGAGCCGGTGCGCCCGCGCCCGAGGACGTCGCGGCCCGCGAGGGTGTTGGGCAGGGTCGCGCCCTGGATCGGGAACGGGACGCTCACACCGTGCGCGGTGAGCGCGCTCAGCAGCGGTTCGGGCATGTCGAGGTCGGCGAACGCCTCGACGGCGGGCAGCGCCGGAGTGATCGTCTTCGGCAGGGCGAACTCGCCCTGTACCGCTGCCGGCCGCCGGCCGTAGCCGTCCGAGCGGCGTGCGCCCCCGGAACGGCTCGGGGCGGGCGAGCTGAAGCGGCTGCCCCGGCCCGAACCGGCACCGGAGCCGAAAGCGGGGCCGCCGGTACGGCTGCGGGTGCGGGAGGAGCGGTCGTTCGTACGTGTGGGGTTCATTCAGAACCTTCCTTGATACGGCACGTATCAAGGAATTCTCGCAGCGGAAGAGCAGCGCGGAGAATCACAAGAACGGGCCGAATGGAATGCGAAAGTGAATCCGGCCTGCAGTGAATTCGGAGTGCGGTGCGGGCCTGGAAATAGGTGACGTCATGCGGATGAGAGATCCAGGACGCCGACGGGTGTGGCTTCGAAGAGGCCCGCATCCCTGGAGGAGGACTGCGGGCGGTGGGTGTCCCACAGGCGAAACGTCTGCGGGAAACGCCCGTGGCTGGGTCCCGCACCCCGAGGGATGCGGGACCCAGCCACGAAGTGCGCCGCAGCGTCAGCCGGGAATGATGTTCTCGGCCGTCGGGCCCTTCTGGCCCGCCGCGATGTCGAAGGTGACCTTCTGGCCTTCGGTCAACTCGCGGAAGCCCTGGGCGGCGATGTTCGAGAAGTGGGCGAACACGTCCTCGCCTCCACCGTCCTGCTCGATGAAGCCGAAACCCTTGGCTGCGTTGAACCACTTCACGGTGCCGGATGCCATGTCATATCTCCTTTGGGGCAGTACGCCGGGACCCGCGATGCGCGGATACCGGGTCGCCGTGATGATGCCCCGCCCGGAAAATCACCGGAAATACAAGAACGCTTCCAGCGGCAGAGAAAAACCGAAGACGCGGAGGAATTTTGGGAACCAAGACTGCAACTGAAGGTGACAGTAGCATGTGGTAGCGGCCTGGGTGCGTTAAATAATTCCACTCCGTTCGTTGCGGTAAAAACACTCCTCGCATGACCCCTTAAACCCTTACTTGGCGGCCATAGATATCGATCCACCTGTAGTGCAGCATTTCAGGAGGAGCGCTCGCTTTTCACGGCTCGGGGCGACCGCCCAGGTTCTCGGCCGCGCGGCAACGTGGAACGCCCACGCCGAAGACGTGGGCGAAGGGGGGACTTCCGAACCGGGAAGGCTGACGCGGACGCTCCTCGTCCGCGCGCCCTGTCACCGGAAGAACGAGCCATGCGCCCCCGACATGGGTGTGCGCGACCCGCCGGTACCCGGCGGGCGCGCACCACCTCAGACCGCGGGCGGTGGATTCACCGATTCGGCGGCGCGGCGGTATTCGGCGTTGATCCGCTGGGCTTCTTCGAGCTGGTCTTCGAGGATGACGATGCGGCAGGCGGCCTCGATCGGGGTGCCCTGGTCGACGAGTTCCCGGGCGCGGGCCGCGATGCGGAGCTGGTAGCGGGAGTAGCGGCGGTGGCCACCCTCGGAGCGGAGCGGGGTGATCAGGCGGGCTTCGCCGATGGCGCGGAGGAAGCCCTGGGTGGTGCCGAGCATGTCGGCGGCCCGGCCCATGGTGTAGGCGGGGTAGTCGTCGTCGTCGAGACGGTCGTACGAGTCGTCTGCTGTCATTTGCACCTCTCTGCGGAACGCGTCGAGGGGCCCTGGTGCCATATGGCACCAGGGCCCCGAAGGAACTGCTACACCATCCGCCGGCTCAGATACTGCGCCGGCCTTCTGTTTCCGCGGACCCGACCGGGTTGCTGTCGGGTGTGCGGGGATCGCGGTTGCTTGACCGGAGACCACCTCGCTATCGATGTCCTGCGGTACCCGGGCTCAAGGCTTCCGCCCGGGCGATCCTGATGGCGCCTGGCTCCTCCGTTCTTCCCTCTGGGGTCACTGCTGGTGATACGAACTGCTCAGTGGCCTGCCGCAGCGCCACTCTTCGGCAGCCAGCCCCGTCGCCCGTCCTGCGTCTGCCCTGGCTTGGAACCCCACTGCCGAACTTCCCGGTGCGCGCGTCCGCAGCCGACGCCTTCACCAAGGTGTTGCACACTGACTTCACTGCTGGGTACTGCGAACTGCACCTTCGGGTACTGCCACTGCGGTACCGCTCATGGCGGCCCCTCATCACCACGGGCCACCCGGTCCGGTCGTCAGTCCCGTCGCCGTCCTGCAACAAACCTGGCTTCGGTACTCCACCACCGCACCGTCCTGCGACTGCGAGTACTGCTGCCCGGCAGTTCATCTCTGCCAGGCCCTGCTCGATCTCGGCTACGAGAGAAACCATAACCACACCACCACTGAATGTCTACCCTGGCCGACATAGATTTCCCTGCTCCAGGTGGAGAGATAGTCGGCCTCGACCGCTGAAGGGGCATACGGCGGCCCCCACCTAGGCCAGGGAAGCCCGCTCCGACCAGCACGCCCGGCCCAGTCTCGTCACAGAACGCCACAGGCCGGGGCGGAAGAGCCGAGCAGACAGAACGGGCACGGACGATTCAGGGACCAGGGTGACCTGATGGGCACCATGAGGGGCAACGTCGCAACTGCTCGCTCCGCAACCGCCGTTGCCGAGGCGCACGCGAGCACCGAGGATCTACATCTACTCGAAAGTCTTGTGAGGACGCAGTACGGCTCCGGGAGGAGGGCCGGGCTCGTTCTCTGGCCTTGAGCCGCATCACCCTGGCCGGCATCCATGTGCTCCGGTCAGACCTCGACGCCGCCGTGGACGTCGGTCACGATCTGCTCAGCACAAGCCCCACCCTGGGATGGATCCGTGTCGCGCACCAACTCGACGGCCTCCGCAGACTTCTGGAACCTCACACGGGGTACCGGCCGGTACGGGAGTACCTGACACGGTTCGATGACGCGCGGCGCGCGAGAATGCTGCTGCTCGCCGACATCATGACGCCCAGGGGAGGGATCCCTGCATGAGGCCCACACCCGCCGACCCCGACGCCTGGAACGCGTACCTCGCCGAGGGCAACGCCAAGCAGGCCCGTAAGCGTGTCGCGGCGGATGTGCTCCTACGCGATCCGTCTGGACGCGTGCTGCTCGTGAACCCGACCTACAAGCCGGGCTGGGACCTGCCGGGCGGCATGGCCGAGGCGAACGAGCCCCCGGATCAGGCGGTCAGGCGGGAACTGCGGGAGGAACTGGGCAGGGACATCCACGTACGCGGACTGCTGGTCGTGGACTGGGTCGCACCGCACGGCCCGTGGGACGACCAGATCGCGTTCATCTTCGACGGCGGAACCCTCGACGCCGCCGAGGAACTGCGCCCGCACGACGAGGAACTGTCCGAAGCCCGCTTCGTGACCCTGAACAAGGCACGGGAACTGCTGCGTACGCGAATGCGGTACCGGCTGGATGCCGCAGTACGGGCATTGGACGGGGGACAACCCGTGTATCTGCATGACGGTGCGGCGGCCTGGTGAAGCGCGATATGGGCTGAAGGTGATGGCTTGTTCGTCCAAGGGAGACCCGCGCCCGTAAGCCGATCGACGTCGCCCTCACAAAAGCCGAGTCGGAGGATGGCCGAGACGCCCAGGGCGCATCGGTGTCCCGGAGAGAGCTGATGTGCCCTCAATGTGCCCTGGCCGCCCGGCGGCTCCGCCCCCGCCGCAAGAACCAGGGCGGAGCCCCGAAAGCGCCCCGCCCCAACGCCGCGAGACCCTGCGTCAGGGCCACACCAGGCAGTACGGCTGATGCCCCGCCTCGTGGAGCCGGTGTGAGAAGTCCTGCCATTCGTGGAGCAGTTGGTAGACGTTGTACGCGTCCTTCGGGCCGCCCCGGTCCGGGACCGTCGACCAGATGAAGGCCGCCGCGCCCACCGATTCCTCGCCGATGCCGCGGAGTGGGTCCACCACCGTCATCGGGAGCTTCACGACCGCGTAGTCCGGGTGCAGGACGACGAGTTCGAGCGGGGGGACCTTGTGCAGGGGCATGCCCTGTATGCCCGTCAGGACCATCGCCGCTATCGTCTCGGGCTTGATCTTCGTGAACATGCCGCCCATGCCCAGCTCGTCGCCGCCCAGTTCCTCCGGGCGCATGGAGATGGGGACGCGTGCTGCCGTGGCTCCGTCGGGCGCGCCGAAGTATTTGTAGGTCACCCCCACCCGGCCACCACTCCTGATTTCCGGAGCCTCCTCGCGCGCGTCGCGCTCGTGGCGCTCGCCGCGTCGGTGTTTCCCTCGCCGGGCAGGCTCGGGACCCAGGTCGTCTGTACCCTCGCCCAGTCCGCCACCGCGATGCATATCTCCACCCGACCACTCGCAGCCCCGGCCGCGCAACCCGATCATCGTGACAGTGACCTCCCCCACGAACGTCCGGTGAAACACCTGTCCGCAGATACGTCCGAGCCTCTGACACCATGGATTGCGTGAGCTTCCCCTATGACGCCCCAGTTTCGCAGACACTCTTTGACCGTGCGGCCCTCGTGACGCCCGGAGGCGTGAACTCTCCTGTCCGTGCCTTCGGCGCGGTGGGGGGTACGCCCCGGTTCATGGTGTCCGGTAACGGTCCATACCTCATCGATGCGGACGGTCGTGAATATGTCGACCTCGTATGTTCCTGGGGGCCGATGATCCTCGGCCATTCCCACCCGGAGGTGATCGCGGCCGTGCAGGCGGCGGTCGCGCGGGGTACCTCGTTCGGTACTCCCGGTGAGGGTGAGGTCGCGCTGGCCGAGGAGATCGTGGCCCGGGTCGCGCCCGTCGAGCAGGTGCGGCTCGTGTCCTCCGGTACGGAGGCGACCATGTCGGCCATCCGGCTCGCCCGCGGTTTCACCGGGCGGGCGAAGGTCGTGAAGTTCGCCGGCTGCTACCACGGGCACGTCGACGCGCTCCTCGCCGCGGCCGGCTCCGGGGTCGCGACGTTCGGGCTGCCGGACACGCCCGGGGTGACCGGCGCGCAGGCCGGGGACACGATCGTCCTGCCGTACAACGACCTCGACGCCGTGCGCCGGGCCTTCGCCGCGCACCCGGGTGAGATCGCCTGCGTGATCACCGAGGCGTCGCCGGGCAACATGGGCGTCGTACCGCCGCGGGACGGGTTCAACGCCGGGCTCAAGGAGATCTGCGCCGCCGACGGCGCCCTGTACATCTCCGACGAGGTGATGACCGGCTTCCGTACGTCCAAGGCCGGTTGGTACGGAGTCGACGGCGTCACGCCCGACCTGATGACCTTCGGGAAGGTCATGGGCGGCGGCTTCCCCGCCGCCGCGTTCGGCGGTCGCGCCGATGTCATGGGGCGGCTCGCCCCCGCCGGGCCGGTCTACCAGGCCGGCACGCTCTCCGGGAACCCGGTCGCCACCGCCGCCGGCCTCGCGCAGCTCCGGCTGCTCGACGACGCCGCGTACGAGAAGGTCGACGCGGTCTCCGCCCAGATCCAGGGGCTCGTGACGGAGGCGCTGACCAAGGAGGGCGTCGCCCACCGGGTGCAGACGGCGAGCAACATGTTCTCCGTCTTCTTCACGGCCGACGAGGTACGTGACTACGAGGGGGCCAAGCGGCAGCAGTCCTTCCGCTTCACCCCGTTCTTCCACTCGATGCTTGCCGACGGCGTCTACCTGCCGCCGTCGTCCTTCGAGTCCTGGTTCGTCTCCACCGCCCACGACGAGCGGGCCGTCGAGCGGATCGCCGCCGCGCTGCCCGCCGCCGCGCGCGCCGCCGCCGAAGCCACGGACCCCGACACCCGGCCGGAGAGTGCCGCATGAGCCAGAGTTCAGGGAAGAGCGGGAACAGCGGGAAGAACGGGAACAGCGGGAAGAGCGGGAGGAGCGGCGCGGTGAGCGGTGAGGAGATCACTGTCGTCCATCTGATGCGGCACGGGGAGGTGCACAACCCGGACGGTGTCCTGTACGGGAGACGCCCCGGCTACCACCTCTCCGAGCTGGGGCGCCGGATGGCCGACCGGGTCGCCGAGCATCTCGCGGAGCGCGACATCACCCATGTCGTCTCCTCCCCGCTGGAGCGCGCGCAGGAGACCGCCGCCCCGCTCGCCAAGACGCACGGGCTGACCCTCGACACCGACGGCCGGCTGATCGAGGCCGCGAACGTCTTCGAGGGCAAGACCTTCGGTGTCGGCGACGGCGCGCTGCGCCGACCGGGCAACTGGAAGTACCTCACCAACCCCTTCCAGCCGTCCTGGGGCGAGCCGTACATCGACCAGGTCGTACGGATGATGGGCGCGCTGACCTCCGCGCGGGACGCGGCCCGCGGTCACGAGGCCGTCTGTGTCAGCCATCAGTTGCCGATCTGGATCGTGCGGAGCTTCGTCGAGCGGCGCAGGCTCTGGCACGACCCGCGGCGCCGGCAGTGCACCCTCGCCTCCCTGACGAGCTTCACCTATCAGGGCGACAAGATCGTCTCGGTCGGCTACTCCGAGCCGGCCCGCGATCTCGTACCGGCGCATCTGCTCGCCGGTGCCCGGCCGGTGAAGGGCGGGGCCAAGGCGTTCGGGGCCTGAAGGCCCAGCCGGGCATCCTCGCCGACATCCTCGCCGGGCCGGCGTCCTCTCCGGGATCCGGGCCCCCGGGCCGGCGGCACCTCACCGTCCTGGCTGGATTTCGTCGGCTCGGGTCGGTCTCAGCGGCTGAGATCGGGTTTGTCACAGTCGCTGTTACGTACGAAAAAGTGGGACAAGTTTAGGAACCTCCGCGTTCGGTAGCAGCTCATACGGGTTGCCGCTCGTAAGGATTTACGAGCGGCGCACATACGAGCGAACGAGCGCGGATGGGATCTGTAATGCGCCACATGAGTCGGAGGAGTCTGCTGGGAGCCGGAATGGGAGCCGCCGCCGCGATGGGTATCGCGGGTTGCTCCACCGGCCACGCGTCGCAGGGCAGCGGTGCGGACAAGGCCAGTGGCGGAAACTCGAACGGGCGTCCCGCGTCCAAGGACGTCAGGCTCATCGGGGACGGTTCCACCTCCGACACCGGGAAGCAGCCCCACCAGCCGGGCGCGCCCGTGCCGCTGGAGCCCGGTCAGACCCCGCCGCAGTTCGTGGTCTTCTCCTGGGACGGCGCGGGCGAGGTCGGCAACGGCCTCTTCCCGCGCTTCCTCGAACTCGCCAAGGACCACGGCGCGGCGATGACCTTCTTCCTCTCCGGCCTCTACCTGCTGCCGGAGTCGAAGAAGACCCTCTACCGCCCGCCGAACAACCCCGTCGGCGCCTCCGACATCGGGTACCTCACCGACGACCACATCAAGGACACCCTCAAGAACGTCCGCCAGGCGTGGCTGGACGGCCATGAGATAGGCACCCACTTCAACGGGCACTTCTGCGGCGGCACCGGCACCGTCGGGAACTGGACCCCGGAGCAGTGGCGCAACGAGATCGACCAGGCCGTCTCCTTCGTCACCCAGTGGCGTACGAACACCGGCTGGACCGATCTCGACCCGCTGCCCTTCGACTACCACAAGGAGCTGGTCGGCGGCCGTACGCCGTGTCTGCTCGGCCAGGAGAACCTGCTGCCGACGGCCCGCAAGCTGGGCTGGCGGTACGACGCCAGCTCGCCCGGCGGTACCCAGGTCTGGCCGGACAAGCTCGGGGGAGTATGGAATTTCCCGCTGCAGGCCGTGCCGTTCCCCGGGCATTCCTTCGAAGTCCTCTCCATGGACTACAACATGCTCGCCAACCAGTCGAAGAACTCGACCAACGGAATGACCTCCCGCTATCCGGAATGGCGCAGGCAGGCGGCCGAGGCGTATCTCGCCGGATTCAACCGCGCGTACGAGACGAATCGCGCGCCGTTCTTCATCGGGAACCACTTCGAGCAGTGGAACGGCGGCATCTACATGGATGCCGTGGAAGAGGCCCTGAAGGGCATGGCGGGCAAGAAGGACGTACGCCTGGTGTCGTTCCGGCAGTTCACCGACTGGCTCGATGTCCAGGACCCGGCGGTGCTCGACCAGTTCCGTACGCTCGGCGTCGGACAGGTACCGGCCGGCGGCTGGAACGCGTTGACGAAGACCGCCGGGGCCGGCGCTTCCGACAGCGCGTCCACGCGTCGCTGAGCGCCGGGGACGACGCCCGAGGCGACACCGGAGACGACGTCGGAGGTAACCGGGGACGACATCCGGAGGCGACCAGGAAACAAGGCGTCCGGCGTGCCCCGGCCGCCGTGGAAATCTTTACTTCGGGCTTTACGGGCATGCAGGGGGGTGCCCAAGATCCTCGAATCGACCATGCGAAACTTTTCACATGAACTCAGGCCGCGCCCCACGACGCCGTTCGGACCGTCGGCTCCGCGCCGCCCTGCCCCTCGTCGCCGTCGCGTCGGCGATGACGCTCACGGCCTGCGGCAGCGGCGGCAAGTCCGGCGGCGGCGGTGACACCAACTTCGTGACGAACACCGGCGGCATCTCCACCGTCGCGTCGGCGGACCGCCAGTCGGTCAACAAGATCGCGGGCGAGACCCTCGAAGGCAAGCAGCTCGACGTGGCCGACCTCAAGGGCAAGGTCGTCGTGCTGAACGTCTGGGGGTCCTGGTGCCCGCCCTGCCGCGCCGAGGCCCCGCACTTCGCGAAGGTCTCCAAGGAGACCGAGTCGAAGGGCGTGGCCTTCGTCGGGATCAACACCCGGGACGCCAACAAGGGCCCCGCGGTCGCCTTCGAGAAGGACTACGGCATCGCCTACCCGAGCCTGTACGACCCGACGGGCAAGCTCATCGTCAGCGGCTTCCCCAAGGGCAGCCTGAACCCGCAGTCCATCCCCTCCACGATCGTGCTCGACCGGGAAGGGAAGATCGCGGCGCGCTCCCTGATGGCGCTGAACGAGGAGAAACTGCGGAAGATGATCGACCCGCTGATCGCGGAGAAGTGATCCCGTGCAGTTTCTCCAGGCCGACACCCTCGCCCAGGCCCAGTTCCTCGCCGAGGCGACCGGCAGGAACGAGACCGTCTTCAGCGGGGCGCTGCTGATCGCCCTGCCGATCGCGCTGCTGGCCGGGCTGGTCTCTTTCTTCTCCCCGTGCGTACTGCCGCTCGTGCCCGGCTACCTCTCGTACGTCACCGGCGTCAGCGGCACCGATCTGGCGGACGCCCGGCGCGGCCGGATGCTCGCCGGGGCCTCCCTCTTCGTCCTCGGCTTCACCGCCGTCTTCGTCTCGGGCGGGGCGCTCTTCGGCTACTTCGGCGGAACGCTCCAGGAGTACCGCGGGACCCTCTCCAAGGTGCTCGGCGTGCTCATGATCGCCATGGGCGTGTTCTTCATGGGGCTGATGCCCTGGCTCACCCAGCGGGAGTTCCGCTTCCACCGGCGTCCGATGACCGGCCTCGCGAGCGCCCCCGTGCTGGGCGCGCTCTTCGGGATCGGCTGGACGCCGTGCCTCGGTCCGACGTTCTCCTCCGTCAACGCGCTGGCGTTCGAACAGGCGAGCGCCGGCCGCGGGGCCATACTGACCGTCGCGTACTGCCTGGGTCTGGGCGTGCCGTTCGTGCTCGGTGCGGTGGCCTTCCGCAAGGCGCTCGGCGCCTTCGCCTGGATCAAGCGCCACTACACCTGGGTGATGCGGATCGGCGGCGTCATGATGATCGCGACCGGTCTGCTGCTGCTGACCGGTGCGTGGGACGGCATCGTGCAGGCGACGCAGACCTGGTCCAACGGCTTCACGGTGGGGATCTAGTTCCATGAGCAAGGCGTCCACGAGCGGGAAATCCATGAGCGACACCGAGACCGACCCCGAGATCGACACCGACACCGAGACCAGTACCGGTGACGACAAAGGCACCAGTACCGGCACCAGTACCGACCAGGACAGCGCCGCCTCCGCCGACGCCCGCGAACTCGGCGCCGCCGGCTCCCAGCTCTCCACCGCCCCCCGCGAGGAGCGCTACGACGCCACGATCGGCGGCCCCACCCTCGGGATCATCGGCTGGGCCCGCTGGTTCTGGCGCCAGCTCACCTCGATGCGCGTCGCGCTCATCCTGCTCTTCCTGCTCTCCCTCGGTGCCATCCCCGGCTCCCTGATCCCGCAGACCAGCGTCGACGAGCTGAAGGTCCAGGACTTCAAGGACCGCCACGAGACGCTCGCGCCGATCTACGACAACCTCCAGCTCTTCCACGTCTACAGCTCGGTGTGGTTCTCCGCGATCTACATCCTGCTGTTCATCTCGCTCATCGGCTGCATCGTCCCGCGCACCTGGCAGTTCGTCGGCCAGTTGCGGGGCCGTCCGCCGGGTGCGCCCAAGCGGCTCTCCCGGCTGCCCGCGTACACCACGTGGCGTACCACCGCCGAGCCCGAGGACGTCCGTACCGCCGCGTTCGCGATCCTGAAGAAGCGCCGCTTCCGGGCCGATGTCGCCGGGGACGCCGTCGCCGCCGAGAAGGGGTACCTCCGCGAAACGGGCAACCTGGTCTTCCACATCGCGCTGATCGTGATGCTCCTCGCCTTCGCCGCCGGGCAGCTCTACAAGTCCGAGGGCGGCAAGCTCGTCGTCGAGGGCGACGGCTTCGCCAACACCCTCACCCAGTACGACGACTTCAGGTCCGGCTCGCTCTTCGACACGAACGACCTCGCGCCCTTCAGCTTCCGGCTCGACAGGTTCACCGGTACGTACGAGCGCAGCGGACCCCAGGTCGGCACGCCCCGTACGTACCAGGCGAACATCCGCTACACCGACGGCGCGGACGGTGCGGAGCGCAAGTCGGTCATCAAGGTCAACGAGCCTCTGGTGGTCGACGGCTCGAAGGTCTATCTGATCGGTCACGGGTACGCGCCCGTCGTCACCGTCAGGGACGGCCGCGGCGAGGTCGTCTTCAACGGCGCGGTCCCGCTGCTGCCCATCGACAGCAACGCGTCGTCCACCGGCGCCATCAAGGTCATGGACGGCTACCGGGACAAGAACGGCAAGAAGGAGCAGCTCGGCTTCGCCGCCTTCTTCGTGCCCACCTACGGCGGCGGCGAGGGCGGCGCCAACAAGATGTTCTCGCGGTTCCCCGCGCTCGACTTCCCCGTCCTCAACGTGGGCGCGTACCACGGCAGCCTCGGTGTGGACGCCGGTGTGCCGCAGAACGTGTACCAGCTCGACACCCGCAAGATGAAGGCGTTCAAGAACGCCAAGGGGGACGTGCTGAAGAAGACCCTGCTGCCGGGCGACAAGCTCTCCCTGCCGGACGGCGCGGGTTCGATCACCTTCGAGAAGGACGTCAAGGAGTGGGCGACGTTCCAGATCTCGCACCAGCCCGGCGACGGCTGGGCGCTCGCCGGAGCGATCGCGGCCATCGCCGGACTGGCCGGATCGCTCTTCATCCAGCGGCGCCGGGTATGGGTCCGGGCCGTACGGGGCGCCGACGGCGTCACCGTGGTCGAGATGGCGGGCCTCGGCCGCAGCGAGTCCGCCAAGCTCCCCGAGGAACTGGCCGACCTGGCCAGCACCCTCCATTCAGAGGCGCCCAGCGCGCCTGCACCCGCACGTGAGACTGCCGAAGTCGAAGGGGCTGAGAAGTGACTCTCGCCGCCGCAGCAACCAACGAAAGCCTGGCCTCCACCAGCAACGTCCTGATCTATTCGGCCATGGCCGTCTACCTGCTGGCCTTCTTCGCCCATATCGCCGAGTGGCTGTTCGGCAGCCGCAGCAAGGTCGCCCGTACGGCCGCCGCGCTGACGGGCGACGCCCGGGGCGGTACGGCCGCCTCCGTACAGGTCACGGCGCAGCAGCAGGGCGGCTCGACCGCCGTCCTGGAGCGGCCGAAGATCATCACCCGCTCCGCGTCCGGGGTCCGCGACATCCCGGACGGCCCCGGCGCGGCGGCCGGCGACGAACAGGGCGACCTGTACGGCCGGATCGCCGTCTCCCTCACCGTCCTCGCCTGGGCGATCGAGGCGGCGGGGGTGGTCACCCGCGCGCTGTCCGTGCAGCGGGCGCCGTGGGGCAACATGTACGAGTTCAACATCACCTTCTCCACGGTCGTCGTCGGGGTTTATCTCTGCTTCCTCCTGCTGAAGAAGAACGTCCGCTGGCTCGGCCTGCCGCTCATCACCACGGTCCTGCTCGACCTCGGCCTCGCGGTCACGGTCCTCTACACCGCCAGCGACCAGCTCGTACCGGCCCTGCACTCGTACTGGCTGTGGATCCACGTCTCCACCGCGATCTTCTGCGGCGCGGTCTTCTACGTCGGCGGGGTCTCCACGCTGCTCTACCTCTTCCGGGAGCGGTACGAGTCCAAGCTGGCCGCCGGGATCACCCCGGGCGCCTTCGCCACCTCCGTCATGGAGCGGCTGCCCGCCTCGGCGACGCTCGACAAGTTCGCGTACCGCGTGAACGCCGCCGTCTTCCCGCTCTGGACGTTCACGATCATCGCGGGCGCGATCTGGGCGGGCGACGCGTGGGGCCGCTACTGGGGCTGGGACCCCAAGGAGGTCTGGTCCTTCATCACCTGGGTCGCCTTCGCCGCCTACCTGCACGCGCGCGCCACGGCGGGCTGGAAGGGCCGCAAGGCCGCCTATCTGGCGCTGATCGCCTTCGGCTGCTGGCTGTTCAACTACTACGGCGTCAACATCTTCGTCTCCGGCAAGCACTCGTACGCGGGCGTCTGACCCGAGCGAGAAGCGAAGAGGCGCCCCGCGCGGATCACTTCCGCGCGGGGCGCCTCTTCGTCCGTCCGCCGACAAGGGGGCGCTGCTCAGCCCCCGCCGACGTCCTCGCCGATGTCCTCGTGCCACAGCTCCGGGCTCCGCCCGATGAACTCCCGCATCAGCGCCACGCACTCCGCCGCGTCGAGCAGCACGATCTCCACGCCGTGCTCCGCGAGCCAGTCATGGCCGCCGTGAAAGGTCTCCGCCTCGCCGATCACCACCCGCGAGATCCCGAACTGCCGCACCAGCCCGCTGCAGTACCAGCACGGCGAGAGCGTCGTCACCATCGTCGTGCCCCGGTACGAGCGCTGCCGCCCGGCGGCGCGGAAGGCGGCCGTCTCGGCGTGCAGGGACGGATCACCGTCCTGTACGCGCCGGTTGTGGCCCCGGCCCAGCAGCGCCCCGTCCGCGCCGTACAGCGCCGCGCCGATCGGGACGCCGCCCTCGGCCAGTCCGGCCCGCGCCTCCTCGACGGCGGTCGCGAGCCACACCCGC
Organism: Streptomyces sp. NPDC087310; assembly: GCF_044744405.1. Lineage (NCBI taxonomy): Bacteria > Bacillati > Actinomycetota > Actinomycetes > Kitasatosporales > Streptomycetaceae > Streptomyces > Streptomyces sp. NPDC087310. Next base: position 97,996 of record NZ_JBIUYF010000004.1, read on the forward strand.
GCCCGCGCCTCGCCGATCCCGTCCACAGCCGTCAGGGCTCTCAGGCCGTCAGGGCTTCGGCGGGGTGTCGTCCGCGCTGCCGCCGCCCCGTTCGCGCCGCTCGATCTCCTCCTCGCGGCGGCGCAGGTCCGCCTCCCACTGTTCGAGGTGGGCGGAGTCGTCCTCCTTGGCGGCCTCGGCGGCCTTGTCCTTGGAGTGGGAGGCGTCGTCCTTACGGTCCTTGAGGGACTTCAGGAAGTCCGGGTTGTCGTCCGGGGCCACCCAGCCGCCGCCCCGCACCGTCGCCGTACGCTCCCGTCCCACGATCAGCCAGGCCACCGAGCCGACCAGCGGGAAGAGCAGCACCAGAATCGCCCAGATGGGCTTCGGGAGGTACTTGACCTCCTTCTCCTCGGTGGTGATGCAGTCGATGAACGCGTAGATGCTGAGGCCCAGCGGCACCAGAATCATCAGCACCCGAAGCATGGCGCTCCCCCTGGTCGTGGAGTTCGAGACCGGATCGCGGCCCCCGTGACAGGTCCAGCGTACCGAGTAGCAGATACTGGATCCCATGGCTTACGACGATCTTCGCTCGCTCCTCCGGGCGCTGGAGCGCGACGGCGACCTCAAGCGCATCAAGGCCGAAGTCGACCCGTACCTGGAAGTCGGGGAGATCGTCGACCGGGTGAACAAGGCCGGCGGTCCCGCGCTGCTCTTCGAGAACGTGCGCGGCTCCTCGATGCCGCTGGCGATGAACGTGTACGGGACGGACCGCCGGCTCCTCAAGGCGCTCGGGCTGAAGGCGTACAGCGACATCAGCGACAAGATCGGCGGCCTGCTCAAGCCCGAGCTGCCGCAGGGCTTCATCGGGGTGCGCGAGGCGTTCGGGAAGCTCGGCGCGATGGCGCACGTACCGCCGAAGAAGATCAAGGACGCGCCCGTCCAGGAAGTCGTCCTCACGGGTGACGACGTCGACCTCGACCAGTTGCCCGCGCTCTTCACCTGGCCGGAGGACGGCGGCTCGTTCTTCAACCTCGGGCTGACGCACACCAAGCACCCGGAGACCGGCGTCCGCAATCTCGGGCTCTACCGGCTCCAGCGCCACGACCGGCGCACCATCGGGATGCACTGGCAGATCCACAAGGACAGCCGCAACCACTACCAGGTGGCGGCCAAGCGCGGGGAGCGGCTGCCGGTCGCGATCGCGTTCGGCTGCCCGCCCGCCGTGACGTACGCCTCCACCGCGCCGCTGCCCGGCGACATCGACGAGTACCTGTTCGCGGGGTTCGTGCAGGGGCGGCGGATCGAGATGGTCGACTGCAAGACCGTGCCGCTCCAGGTCCCGGCCAACGCCGAGGTCGTCATCGAGGGGTGGCTGGAGCCGGGGAAGACGCTGCCGGAGGGCCCGTTCGGGGACCACACCGGCTTCTACACCCCGCAGGAGGAGTTCCCCGCGCTCACCATCGACTGTGTGACGATGCGGAAGAGGCCGCTGCTCCAGTCGATCGTGGTCGGCCGGCCGCCGACGGAGGACGGGCCGCTGGGGCGGGCGACGGAACGGTTCTTCCTGCCGCTGCTGAAGATCATCGTGCCGGACATCGTGGACTACCACCTCCCCGAGTCGGGCGGCTTCCACAACTGTGCGATCGTTTCGATCGACAAGAAGTACCCCAAACACGCACAGAAGGTGATGCACGCCATCTGGGGCGCGCACATGATGTCGCTGACCAAGCTCATCGTGGTCGTGGACGCGGACTGCGATGTGCACGATCTGCACGAGGTGTCCTGGCGGGCGCTGGGCAACACCGACTACGCGCGCGACCTCACCGTCGTGGAGGGCCCGGTCGATCATCTCGACCACTCGTCCTACCAGCAGTTCTGGGGCGGCAAGGCGGGGATCGACGCGACGCGCAAGCTCCCCGAGGAGGGGTACACACGGGACGGGGGCTGGCCGGAGATGGTCGAGTCCGACCCGGAGACGGCGGCGAAGGTCGACCGCCGGTGGAGGGAGTACGGGCTGTGACCAGCGCAGCGGCGGCAGTACCGCAGCCGGGCCGGACGAAGGCGTTCCTGCGGCTCGTGATGATCGAGCACTCGGTCTTCGCGCTGCCTTTCGCCTACATCGCCGCACTGACCGCGATGTTCCAGCTCGACGGGAACGTCCACTGGGGCCGGCTGCTGCTGGTCACGGTCGCGATGGTCGGGCTCCGTACGTTCGCGATGGCGTGCAACCGGATCATCGACCGCGAGATCGACGCCCGTAATCCGCGCACGGCGGGGCGCGAGCTGGTGACGGGCGCGGTCTCCGTACGGTCGGCGTGGACGGGCGCGCTGATCGCCGTCGTCGTCTTCCTCGGCGCCGCGGCGGCGCTCAACCCGCTCTGCCTCGCTCTCGCGCCGATCGCCGTGATCCCGATGGTGGTCTACCCGTACGGGAAGCGGTTCACGAACTACCCGCACGCCATCCTCGGTCTGGCCCAGGCCATCGGCCCGGTCGGCGCCTGGCTCGCCGTCACCGGGTCCTGGTCGTGGGACGCGGTGATCCTGGGCCTGGCGGTCGGGATCTGGATCGGCGGCTTCGACCTGATCTTCGCCTGCCAGGACGTCCAGGCGGACCGGGCCCACGGGGTGCTCTCCGTACCGGCGCGCTTCGGGATCCCGGGGGCGCTGTACGGGGCGCGCGCGTGCCACGCCGTGACGACGGTGCTGCTGGTCTGGTACGCGCTGGCCACCGGCGCCGGGGTGTTCTTCTGGACCGGGCTGGTGATCGTCGCGGGCGCCTTCCTCTACGAGCACACGATCGTGAAGCCCCGCGACCTGTCGCGCCTGAACCGGGCGTTCTTCTCCGTGAACGGGTTCATCGGGATCGCCCTGTTCGTCTGCGCGCTGCTGGACCTGCTGGTGCGGGGCCTCACCCTCTGAGGCTCACCCTCCGAGGCTCACCCTCCGAGGTGAGCGGGGTGTGGGGGTGCGTCAGCCTATGAGTTCGTTCATGGGCGGCTGCCTGCGGAACATGAAGGCGGCCATGACCCCGCCGATCAGCCCGAAGAGATGGCCCTGCCAGCTCACCGCCGGGTTGGTCGGCAGGACGCCCCAGAGCGCCGAGCCGTACACCGCGAGCACCAGCAGGCCGGTCACCATGTCCACCGCGCTGCGGTCCACGAAGCCGCGGACCAGCAGATAGCCGAGCAGGCCGAAGACCACGCCCGAGGCGCCCGCCGTGACGGAGTGGTCGGCGGCGGTGAGCCAGACGCCGAGACCGCCGACGACCATGATCGTCAGTACGACGGCGGCGAACCGCCGCAGCCCGTTGAGCGCGGCGAGGAAGCCGAGGATCAGCAGGGGCACGGTGTTGGACGCGAGATGGTCGAAGCCGTGGTGCAGGAACGCCATCGGGATGACGTCACGCAGCTCGCCGATGTCGCGCGGGCTCAGCCCGTACGTGCTCAGCGAGCCCGTCGCGCTGTTGACCGCCTCCAGGATCCAGAGCAGCGTTATCCAGCCGGCCATCAGGGCGGCGGCGCCCTTCACGCGGTCGCCGCGGGTCCGCGGGGTCGAGGCGGTCGAGGTGGTCGGTCCGACGGACGGGTACGGCATCGCAGGCCCCCTGTGGTCCACGGTGATCCATGTGCTCCCTTCTGCGGAGAACGTCCGGGACCCGGCCGTCGGTTCCTGACCGGGGCCGCCGGATAGGCTCGGACGCGTGAAGCCCGGATCGTACGCAGACCACCACAGCCCGCCCCCGCCGAGGCGGCCCTGGGTCGTCGGGGTCTCCGGCGCGTCCGGGACGCCGTACGCCGCGGCCGTGCTGCGCGGGCTGCTGGCGGCCGGCGAGAGCGTCGACCTCGTCGTCAGCAGGGCGTCCCGGCTGACGCTGCTCGACGAGGCGGGCGTCGCCTTCCGGGACGCGCACTGGCGGGAGGATCTGGCCGCCTGGCTGGCACGCGGCGCGGACGGCAAGCCGGGGACCTTCACGGGCGACCTGGCGCCCTCCCTCGCGGACGTACGGTACTGGGCCGCCGGGGACCTGGCGGCCGGTCCTTCCTCCGGTTCGTACCCGTCGAAGGGGATGCTGATCGTGCCCGCCTCGACGGCGTGCGTGGCCGGGGTGGCGCTCGGGCTCTCCAAGGACCTGCTCCAGCGGGCGGCGAGCGTCACGCTGAAGGAGCGCGGGAAGCTGGTCGTCGCCGTAAGGGAGACGCCGCTGAACGGCCAGACGCTGGGGCACCTGGTGACGCTGGACCAGGCGGGCGCGGTGGTGCTGCCCGCCTCCCCGGCGTTCTACGCGGGGGCGACGCACATCCAGGACCTGGTCGACTTCGTCGCCGGGCGGGTGCTGGACGCGGCCGGGGTGGCGCACGGGCTGTACCGCCGTTGGGAGGGAGAGCTGGGGGGCTCTCGTGAGCAGTGAGGAGAGCTGGGGGCTCTCGTGAGCAGTGAGCCGAGCGGCGAACCGACGAGTGGCGAGCCGATCGGCGAACCGACGGTGGTGAGCCGAGCGGTGGGCGACGGCCGATCATTCTTTTGATCATTTGGTAAATTCGCAGGACTTCACCTCTTCGTGCCTTAGATTCTCTCTATATCTTTGCGAGATCACTGAATAATGGAAGGTTCCAGGCATATGGACGCCGTGGACAGGCAGCTCATCCAGGCCCTCAGGGAGAACGGCAGAGCCTCGTACGCCGAGCTGGGCCGGCTCGTCGGGCTCTCCGGGCCCAGCGTCACCGACCGCATCAACCGTCTCGAAGCGGCCGGCGTCATCATCGGCTACCGCGCCACGGTCGACTCCGCCTCGCTCGGCCTCGGGGTCACCGCGCTGATCGGGATCTCGCTCTCCGACGCCGCCGACCACGAGGACGTGGCGCGCCGGATGCGCGACCTGGAGGAGATCGAGGACTGCTGGTTCATCGCGGGCGACGACTCGTACATGCTCAAGGTGCGCGCGAGCGACGTCGACGGCCTGGAGAAGACGATCGGGCGGCTGAGCGGTACGAAGGGCGTCTCCCGGACCCGTACGACCATCGTTCTCTCCACGAAGTGGGAGAACAGGGTGGGCGGACTGCCCGAGGACTGAGCGCGCGGCGCGAGGCGGACCGAGGGCCGCTTCGGGTTCTGTCGGTCGGGGGGCGTAGGCTCGGCAGGCCCGATTGGTAGACGTATGGGAGGCGGCCTGATGACTGCATCTGTCCAAGATGTGGGTCTCAAGCGCGAGCTGGAAGCCAAGATCCTGGCCGGCGAGCGGCTGACGCGCGAGGACGGCATCGCCCTGTACGAGTCGGACGACCTCGCCTGGCTCGGCGGGCTCGCCCACGAGGTGCGGACCCGTAAGAACGGCGACGTGGTCCACTTCAACGTCAACCGGCACCTCAACATGACCAACGTGTGCACCGCGTCGTGCGCGTACTGCTCGTTCCAGCGCAAGCCGGGCGAGAAGGACGCGTACACGATGCGCATCGAGGAGGCCGTCCGCCTCGCCAAGGCGATGGAGGGCGAGAGCCTCACCGAGCTGCACATCGTCAACGGCCTCCACCCGACGCTGCCGTGGCGCTACTACCCGCGCTCGCTCAGCGCGCTGAAGGAAGCCCTGCCCCAGGTCTCCCTCAAGGCGTTCACCGCCACCGAGATCCACCACTTCGAGACGATCTCGGGGCTCTCCGCCTCCGAGATCCTCGACGAGCTGATCGACGCCGGCCTGGAGTCGCTGACCGGCGGCGGCGCCGAGATCTTCGACTGGGAGGTCCGGCAGCACATCGTCGACCACCGCACCCACTGGGAGGACTGGTCGCGTATCCACCGCCTCGCGCACGAGAAGGGGCTCAAGACCCCGTGCACGATGCTGTACGGGCACATCGAGGAGCCCCGGCACCGGGTGGACCACGTCCTGCGGCTGCGCGAGCTCCAGGACGAGACCGGCGGCTTCCAGGTCTTCATCCCGCTGCGCTACCAGCACGACTTCGTGGACATGCAGGACGGCAAGGTCCGCAACCGCCTCCAGGCGCGTACGTCGATGGCGACCGGCGCCGAGGCGCTGAAGACCTTCGCGGTCTCCCGGCTGCTCTTCGACAACGTCCCGCACGTCAAGGTCTTCTGGGTGATGCACGGCGTGCAGACGGCGCAGCTCGCCCTCCAGCACGGCGCGGACGACATGGACGGCTCGGTCGTCGAGTACAAGATCACGCACGACGCGGACAACTACGGCACGCCCAACAAGCTCGGCCGTGAGGATCTGCTCGACCTCATCCGTGACGCGGGCTTCCGGCCCGTCGAGCGGAACACCCGCTACGAGATCATCCGCGAGTACCCGGGGCCGGACGCCGACCGCCGGGAGACTCCGCAGGCGATGCGGCTCTGAGGCGGGACGTTCCGATGGCGCTCGTGTTCGAGCTGGATCCGGCGGTGGACCGCGCCCTGCGCGACGGGGTCCTCGCCCTGTGGACGGACGTCTCCAACGCCGGCGGCGCGGTGGGCTTCGTACCGCCGGTGACGGCCGAGGACATACGGCCCGAGCTGGTCAAGCACCTCGCGGCGATGGCCGAGGGCCGCACCCGGCTGCTGGTCGGGTACGACGAGGAGGGCGCCGTCGCCGCGGCGGCGTTCCTCACCCTCAACACCCACCGGCTGATGCGCCACTGGCTCTGGCTGTACACGGTGATGGTCCACCCGCGTCACCAGGGCAAGGGGTACGGCCGCGACCTCATGGCCGCGGCGGCCGACGGGGCGCGCTCCGTCGAGGGCATCGAGTCGATACGGCTCACCTGCCGGGGCGGCACGGGCGCGGACGCGTTCTACGCCGCCTGCGGCTACAAGGAGGTCGGCCGCGTGCCGGACGCGATCAGGGTCGCCCCGGGCGACGACCGCGACGACATCACGATGCTGCTCCCGCTGGACCGGCCCTGAACGGTGCGTGCTTCACTGTTCGTACGCCTTTCGCACATATAAGACGTCAGGAAGAAGAGAGAAGGCCCGTCGTGACCGCTGTGAAAACAGGTGCCACCCTCCGGTACACCGCGATGCGCCTGGGTATCTTCGTCGCCAGCTTCGTCGTCGTCGCCGGACTGGTCCAGGTCGGTGTGCTGCCCAAGGGGCTCGGGGACTCGAACTTCGTCTGGGTGCTGCTGCTCGCCATCGTCATCTCGGCGCCGCTCAGCTTCATCCTGCTGCGCAAGCAGCGCGACGCCATGTCCGAGCAGATCGTGGACAAGGTCGACACCGCGAAGGCCCGGCTGGAGGCCAACCGGGCGCAGGAGGACGGCGCCGTCCGGTAACGGCGTCCGTAAGGCGTCTGATAACGGCGTCCGGCGGGGGACCGGCCTCAGTGGTCGGTCAGCGGTCGGCTCCGGCTTCCGGGGGCAGGTCCCGGTCGCCGGGGGCGACGAGCCCCGTCTCGTAGGCGAGGACGACGGCCTGGGCGCGGTCGCGCAGGGACAGCTTGGCGAAGATCCGGGCCACGTGGGTTTTCACCGTGGCCTCGCTGAGCGTCAGCGCCCGCGCCAGCTCGGTGTTGGAGAGCCCCCGGCCCAGGAGCGTCAGCACCTCGTGCTCACGGGGCGTCAGCGCGGCGAGATCACGGTGGACGGCCGGGGAGCGGGGTTTCCCGTCGGGTTGTGGCGCGCCGGACGCGAAACGTTCCACCAGGCGGCGCGTGATCGACGGCGCGAGCAGCGCGTCACCCGTGTCCACGAGGCGTACGGCGGCGGCGAGATGCGCCGGGGTGACGTCCTTCAGGAGGAAGCCGCTGGCACCGGCGGCGAGGGCCGCGTAGACGTACTGGTCGAGGTCGAAGGTGGTCAGCATGATCACCCGGCACTCCGGAGCCCGCGCGAGCACGCGGCGGGCGGCTTCCAGACCGTCCATCACGGGCATCCGGATGTCCATCAGCACGACGTCGGGCCGCAGCGCGCCCACCGCTTCCACCGCCTCGGCGCCATCGGCCGCCTCCCCGACGACATCGATACCGCGCGCCCGCAGGATCAGGCAGAAGCCGGTACGGACCAGCTCCTGGTCGTCGGCGATCACGACGCGGGGGCCGCGTCCGCCCGCTGCCGTCCCGCCCGCTGCCGTCCCGTACGGCGTCGTCACGGCCGGCGTTGTCACGGCCGGTCCAGCGGGATCCGGGCGCGGACGCGGTAGCCGCCGCCGAGCCGGCGCCGGGCGTCCAGGTCGCCGCCGTACACCGCCACCCGCTCCCGCAGGCCGATCAGCCCCCGGCCCGCGCCGTCCGCCGGAGCCGCGGCCGGGCGGTCAGGGGGCGCCGTCCCGCCGCCGGAGAGCGCGCTCGGCCCGCTGTTCAGCACCTCGACCCGCAGATGGCGCTCCGCGTACCGCACCGTCACCTCGGCCTTCACCCCGTCCCCGTGCTTGAGCGCGTTGGTCAGCGCCTCCTGGACGATCCGGTACGCGGTGGAGTCGATGCCGGCCGGCAGCGGGCGCGGCTCCCCGGAGATCCGTACCTCCACGGGCAGCCCGGCGAAGGCGATCCGGTCGATCAGCGGACTGAGCCGCCGCAGACTCGGCTGCGGCGCCAGGCCCGTACCGTACGCGTCGGATCCGTACGCGTCCGTACCGTACGGCTCGTCCTCGCCGCCCTGCGCCGGGGCGAGCAGTCCGAGCAGATGCCGCAGCTCGGTCATCGCGTCCCGCCCGGCGGTCTCGACGGCGCCGAGCGCGGTCGCGGCCTCGTCGGGCAGCGTGGCCAGCACCTCCCGGGCCGCTCCGGCCTGAACGACCATCAGGCTCACGTTGTGGCTGACGATGTCGTGCAGCTCCGCGGCGATCCGGGACCGTTCGGCGTCGACCGCGGTACGCGCCGCGCTCTCCCGTTCCCGCTCCAGCAGCCAGCCCCGCTCCTCCACGGCCGCCCGGTGCGACCGGCGGGCCCGGCCGAGCAGCACACCCAGCCACCCCACGGCCGCGCACGCCGCCACCAGGGCCGCGACCAGCCATCCCACCACCACCTCGGGCCCCCGTCCCTCGAAACCGCCCCTCGAACCGCCCCTCGAACCGCCCCTCGAACCGCCCTCAGCTTCGCAGCGGTCGGCGCGTTCCGCGTCATTCTCCCGGTGCGGCTTCGTACATCGCCGGGATGACGGGCGGAGCCGGATACATCCCGCGCGTGACGCCGGGGCCCGGTGCCGCTTCTAGGTTCGTGCCATGACAACTGATGAGGGCGGTAGCCCACGGATCGTCGTACGGCTGGACGGCGTGCACAAGGAGTACGGCGAGGCCAAGGCCCTGGACGGGATGGAGCTGGAGATCCGGGCGGGCGACGCGGTCGCCGTCATGGGGCCCTCCGGCTGCGGCAAGTCCACCCTGCTCAACATGGTCGCGGGACTCGACCGCCCGACCTCCGGCACCGTCGAGGTCAACGGCCAGGACCTGGGGGAGCTGAACGAGACGGGGCTGGCGCTGTTCCGGCGGCGGCACATCGGGATGATCTTCCAGTTCTTCAACCTCATCGACGACCTGCCCGCGCTGGACAACGTGGCGCTGGCCGCCCAACTGACCGGTACCCCGGCCCGGCAGGCCCGGCTGCGCGCCCTGGAACTCCTCGACGAACTGGGCGTCGCCGACCGCGGGAACAACTACCCGGCGACCCTCAGCGGCGGCGAACGCCAGCGCGTCTCCGTGGCCAGGGCGCTGATGAACCGTCCGGCGCTGCTCCTCGCCGACGAACCGACCGGCGCCCTCGACAGCCGCTCCGGCGAGCAGGTGATGGACCTGCTGATCGACCTCAACCAGATAGGCCAGACCCTGCTGATCGTCACCCACGACCCGCATCTCGCCACGCGCTGCGCCAGCCGCCTGGTCGAGGTCGCCGACGGCCGGGTGGCCCGTACGAGCGCACTGGAGGCGGCCGGATGAGCGCCGTGTGGCGGGCCTCGCGCGGGGCGGTGCGGCGCCGCGGGCTCCAGACCTTCGTCATCGGTCTCGTCGTCCTGTGCTCCACCGTGACCGTGCTGCTCGCGCTGGCCGTGCTCGACGCCACCTCCGCCCCCTTCGACCGGGCCTTCGCCGAACAGCGGGGCGCGCACGCGGTGGTGGGCTTCGACGCGGCGAAGGTGCCGGACGAGCGGCTCGCCAGGACCGCCGGGCGGCCCGGGGTCGCCGCCGCCGCGGGGCCGTTCGGCCAGGCCGTCCTCCACGTGCCCGACAGTTGGCTGGGCAGACCCGGCGGTCCGCTCACCGTGGTCGGGCGGGCCGACCCGGCGGGCCCGGTGGACCGCATCCGTCTCCTGACCGGCCGCTGGGCCACCGCGCCCGGGGAACTCGTCGTGGAATGGCCCATCCAGGGCACGCCCGACCCCGACATGCTGGGGACCGAGCTGAGGACGCCCGGGGCCCCCACGCTCACCGTCGTCGGGTTCGCGGCCGGTATGAGCCGGTCCGCGGGCGGCTGGGTGACGCCCGAACAGGTCGCCGCGCTGCACCCGGCCTCGGCCCAGATGCTCTACCGCTTCTCCGACGCGGGTACGGGGACACAGGCGCGGCTCAGCGCCGCTCTGGACACCGCGACCGCGGGGCTGCCCGCCGACGCCCTGACCGGCTCGCAGTCCTACCTCACCCTCAAGCAGGCATTCTCCGCGCAGGCCGACGCGTACCTCCCGTTCATGACACTCTTCGGGGTGCTCGGGCTGCTGGTCTCGGTCCTGATCGTCGGGAACGTGGTCAGCGGGGCGGTGGTCTCCGGGTACCGGCACATCGGCGTGCTCAAGGCGCTCGGGTTCACCCCGCGCCAGGTCGTCGCCGTCTATCTGACGATGGTGTCCGTGCCCGCCGTGGCCGGCTGCGTCCTCGGCACCGCGCTCGGCAACGTACTGGCACCGCCCATCCTCCAACTGGCCTTCGGCGGGATCGAGACCGGCACCGCGTCCATCGGCGTCAGCCCCTGGCTCTCCGTCGGCTGTCTGCTCGCCCTGCCGGCCCTCGTCGTCCTCGCCGCGCTGATCCCCGCGCTGCGCGCCCACCGGCTGCCCGCCGCGCGGGCGATCAGCGCGGGCAGCGCGCCGCGGACCGGGCGCGGGCTGCGGGTGCAGCGGTGGCTCGGCGGTACGCGGCTGCCGCGCCCCGTGAGCCTGGGGCTCGGCCAGCCGTTCGCCCGCCCCGGCCGGACGCTGCTGACCATGGCGGCCATCGTCCTCGGGGTCACCACCGTGACCCTGACCACCGGCCTGACCAGCACGATGGTCGCGTACGCCGACGCGGCCCCGGGCGACGGCGCCGACCGGGTGAACGTGGACATGAGGGAGCCCGAGGCCGGCGGGGCGGCGTCGAAGCCCGGTGACCGCGCGATCGAGGCGCGGCTGCGCGCGGTGCCCGGTACGGACCGGATCACGGTCCGCGCGCTCACCAAGGTGCGTCTCGCGGGGGCCACCACCACGCGCTTCCTCGACTTCTACTGGGGGGACACCCGGCCCCTCGCCGACCGGATCGTGGCAGGGCGCTGGCCGGACGGGCGGCGCGAGATCGCGGCGGGACCCGCGTTCCTGAAGGAGAACGGGCTCACGGTCGGCGACCGGACCACCCTGTACCTGGACGGCCGGCAGCTCCCCGTGACCGTGGTCGGCCAGGTCATCGACGGCGACGCGCGGTCCTTCGAGGCGGGGCGGCGGACCATGGCCGAACTGGCCCCGGACACACCGGTCTTCGGCTACACGGTCCGGCTCACCCCCGGCACCGACACCCGGACGTACCTGAAGGCGGTCGAGGCGATCGATCCGGCTCTGCGCCCGTCGCTGATCACCGCGAGCGCCGGGGCCGTCGTGGCCGTCGTCACCTTCTCGACGGTGTTCACCGTGCTGCTGACCGTCGTCGCGGCGCTCGGCGTCCTCAACACCGTCCTGCTCAACACCCGGGAGCGGCGCAGGGACCTGGGCATGCTCAAGTCGATCGGGATGACACCGCGCCAGACCGTGGCGATGACGGTGACCTCGGTCGCGGGGCTGGGCGCGGCCGGCGGAGTGCTCGGGATCCCGCTCGGGATGGTGGCGCACCGGCTGGTCGTGGACAACGTCGGGGTGATCGCGTTCCCGGAGTCGATGAAGAGCGTCTGGCACGTACCGCAGATGACCGGCCTGGCGCTGGCGGGCGTCACGATCGCCGTGCTCGGCGCGCTGGTCCCGGCGCGGTCGGCGGCGCGCCTCACCATCGCGGAGGTGCTGCACAACGAGTAGCGGGGGCGCGCCCGTTGCCGGTGCCTCGTTGCCGCGATCCAGTTGCCGCGGAAGTCCGAGGTTTTCGGTGAGGAATCGGCCGGGTGCTGTGCCGGAGAAGTGCAGATAGCGGGCGGCCGTTGTCCTGACTCTCCGCGCGGTCGTAGCTTGACCATTAAGTAAGGTTGTTGAAAGGCGAGTTCGTCGCGGGGGCCGTCCTGCGAGCGCGGTCTGCTGCACGCACTGGAGGAGCACGCCCGTGTCCGACGCCCTGCCCGCCGACGCTCCGCCCGCCCCCGCCGTGCCCGTACCGCTGCCGGTACCGGACTCCGTACCGCCGCTGGTCGAGCCGGTGAAGCGGTGGGAGGACGGGGTGGTCAGGGAGGTGTCCGTACCGCCGCTCGCGCGGCCCGTACGGCGCGGCTCGCTCGCCGGAATCCCCTTCGACAACGCCCGTGAGGCGCCGGACGCGGTCGTCATCAGCCGTAAGCGGCCCGGGGCAGGACCGGCGGCGAAGTCCGCGCCGTCGCGCGGCAGGAGCGGCGGCAGGGTCGGCGGCAGGAGCAGGAACGACAGGAACGGCGGCAGCGGCAGCGGCGCGGAGTGGCAGGACATCACGGCCACCGCCTTCGCCGACGAGGTGCTGGCCGTCGCCAAAGGGCTGATCGCGGAAGGGCTGCGCCCCGGCGACCGGCTCGCGATCATGTCCCGTACGACGTACGAGTGGACGCTCCTGGACTTCGCCGCCTGGGCCGCCGGACTGGTCACCGTACCCATCTACCCGACTTCCTCGGCCTTCCAGGTCCGCTGGATCCTCCAGGACTCCGGCGCCGTGGCCTGTGTCGTCGAGGACGGGATCCAGGCGCGGCTGATCAGCCAGGAGCGGGAGCGGCTGCCCGGACTCACCCGGCTGTGGACGGTGGAGAAGGGGGCCGTCGACTCGCTGTGCGCGGCGGGGCGGGAGGTCCAGGACGCGGAGGTCACCGTACGGCGCGCGGCCCTCGGGCCCGACTCCGTCGCGACCATCAGCTACACCTCGGGGACCACGGGACGCCCCAAGGGCTGCGTCCTCACGCACGGCAACTTCTTCGCGGAGGTCGACAACGCGATCGAGCTGCTGCACCCCGTCTTCAAGGCGCCGGGCCAGGCGCGCTACGCCCCGGCGACGACTCCGGCGGACCGGGCGGACCCGGCGGACGGCTCCGCCTCCGCCCCCGTCACCTCACTGACCCCGTCCACCCCGTCCGACGCGTCCGGCACGCTCTCCACCCTCCTCTTCCTGCCGCTCTCCCACGTCTTCGGCCGGATGGTCGCGATCGGCTGTCTGCGCGCCCGGGTACGGCTCGGCCACGCGCCCTCCATCAGGACCGAGGACCTGCTCGCCGACCTGGCGGGGTTCCGGCCGACGTTCCTGCTGGCCATCCCGTACGTCCTGGAGAAGGTCTACAACACCGGCCGTGCCACGGCGGAGCGGATGGGCCGGGGCGCGTCCTTCGACCGCGCCGCGCGGATCGCCCAGGCGTACGGCGCCGCGGTGGAGGCGGCAGGCCACGGCGAGGGCCCCGGCCCGTCGTTCGGGCTGCGGGCCCTGCGCGCGCTCTACGAACCGCTGGTCTACCGGCGGATCCGCGCGGCCCTGGGCGGGCGGGTGAAGTACGTGATCTGCGGCGGCTCCCCGCTCGGGCGCAGGCTGGCCGCGTTCTACTCGGGCGCCGGGGTCGTGACCTTCGAGGGGTACGGGCTGACGGAGACCACGGCGGCGTCGACCGTCACCCCGCCGCTCAAACCCCGGCTGGGCACGGTCGGCTGGCCGATGCCCGGCACCTCCGTACGGATCGCGGACGACGGGGAGGTGCTGCTGCGCGGCGGCCATGTCTTCGCGGGCTACTGGGACGCCGAGCGCGGCGAGGCCGTACGGACCCTGGAGCCGGACCAGGGGTCCGGTCCGGGGTCGGGGTCCGGTCCGGGACCGGCCGACGAGCGGGACGGGTGGTTCGCCACCGGGGACCTGGGGTCCCTGGACGAGGGCGGCTATCTGACGATCACCGGGCGCAAGAAGGACGTCATCATCACGTCCAGCGGCAAGAACATCGTCCCGGCGCCGCTGGAGGACTGGCTGCGCGCCCACCCGCTGGTCAGCCAGTGCCTGGTGGTCGGCGACAACCGCCCCTACGCAGGCGCCCTGATCACTCTGGAGCCGGAGGGCCTGGCGCACTGGCGGATGATGCGGGGGAAGCAGGGCGCCCCGCTCGCCGCCCTCGTCCACGACAAGGAGTTGCGCGCCGCGCTCCAGCGGGCGATCGACGAGGCGAACCGGCTGGTCTCGCGCGCCGAGTCCATCCGCCGCTTCCGGGTCCTCGAAGGGGATTTCACGGAGGCGGCAGGCCATCTCACGCCCACGCTGAAGCTGCGGCGTGCGGCGATCGCCGAGGACTTCGCGGCGGAGATCGCCGAGCTGTACGCGTGACCCGAGGTGTACACGTAAGCCGGTCCGTACACGTAAAGGGTTGTATACGGTGCACCAGTGAACCGGAGTGAATAACGGAGTGAACGGGTGTTCCCTTGGTCCTCGGCCCTTGGCCCTTGGATTCTTCGGGGAATTCCGGGACGCGGGCGGGATGCGAGTGGGACGCGGGCGGTGCGGGGATGGGACGGGGATGGAGCGGGTACGGGAAACGGGGTAAGGGCGGGATAAAGGCAGGAGCCCCGCCTTCCCCCACCTGAGTGGGAGAAGCAGGGCTCCTTGGGTACTGCGTGTAAGACGTCCGCGATCGACCGACCTGGCGACCTGGCAACTAGGACGGGGTGACGTTCTCCGCCTGCGGGCCCTTCGGGCCCTGAGTGACGTCGAAGGTCACTACCTGGTTCTCCTCAAGGGCTCGGAAGCCGCTTGCGTTGATCGCGGAATAGTGGACGAAGACATCCGGGCCGCCGCCGTCCTGGGCGATGAAGCCGAAGCCCTTTTCAGCGTTGAACCACTTGACGGTTCCGGTAGCCATAAGCCCTCCTTGGGCCAAAGGGTTGCCCTGCTCCAGAACCTGCAAAGAAGTCTGAAAACTACAAAAGCCTGCGGGTCACATGCTCCGCAGGCTCTGTACTGCAAGGGAAACCAAACTGCAACTTGCGGCGAGCCTAGCACGCACCATGTGCGCAGCGGTAGAGGGAAAGATCACTTCACCCGGACGTTTGTATAAGGGCCCCGCGTGCTGACGAAACGGGGTCGCCGACGGGCCCACAGCGGGCCCACAGCAGGCGGCCGAGGAGATCGCCGGCGGTGGCCGGCCGGGGCGACACCGGACCGGCTCCGCGCCCCCGGAGCACTTCCCCGTACGGCGCGGGTCTAGCCTCGCGCTGTGGACAGTCCAGAGGAAAAGTCAGCGGCAGAAGCGACAGAAGAGGCACCGGTGGCGACAGTGGCGCCCGGTGCGCCAGGCCAGGCCGAAGGCGCGGGCGGCGGCGCGGGCGGCGGCCGCGGCACCCGGCCGCGCGTCGGCCATATCCAGTTCCTGAACTGCCTGCCCCTCTATTGGGGGCTCGCCAGGACCGGAACCCTTCTTGATCTGGAACTGACGAAGGACACCCCGGAGAAGCTCAGCGAACGGCTGGTGCGCGGCGAGCTGGATATCGCCCCCGTCACCCTCGTCGAATTCCTCCGCAACGCCGACGATCTCGTCGCCTTCCCCGATCTCGCGGTCGGCTGCGACGGCCCCGTCATGTCGTGCGTGATCGTCTCGCAGACGCCGCTGGACCGGCTCGACGGCGCCCGCGTCGCCCTGGGCTCCACGTCCCGTACGTCGGTACGGCTGGCCCAGCTCCTGCTGAGCGAGCAGTACGGCGTACAGCCCGACTACTACACCTGCCCGCCGGACCTCGGCCTGATGATGCAGGAGGCCGAGGCGGCCGTCCTCATCGGCGACGCCGCCCTGCGCGCCTCGCTCCACGACGCGCCCCGGCTCGGCCTCCAGGTCCATGACCTGGGGCAGATGTGGAAGGACTGGACCGGGCTGCCGTTCGTCTTCGCGGTCTGGGCGGCGCGCAAGGAGTATCTGGCGCGCGAGCCGAAGGTCGTACGGGAGGTGCACGAGACGTTCCTCGCTTCCCGGGACCTCTCGCTGGTGGAGGTGGCGTCGGTCGCCAAGCACGCCGCCCGCTGGGAGGTGTTCGACGCGGAACTGCTGGAGCGGTACTTCACCACGCTCGACTTCCGCTTCGGCCCCGATCAGCTCGCCGGTGTCGCGGAGTTCGCGCGCCGCACGGGACCGACGACCGGATTCCCCGCCGATGTCCACGTGGAACTGCTGACCGCCTGACAACTACGAGGTCGTCACTCCTAAGGTGCTCCCACAGGCACTCAGGCACACAGGTACTCGGGAACACAGGCACACAGGCACACAGGAACACGGGCACGCCGTTGACAGGGGGAACGGGCATGCAGCCGCTCGACACAGGCGATCCGTCGGCCATCGGCCCGTACCGGTTGCTCGGGCGGCTGGGCGCCGGCGGGATGGGCCGGGTCTATCTCGGGCGCTCGGCGGGCGGCCGTACGGTCGCGGTCAAGGCCGTCCATCCGCACTTCGCGACCGACGAGGAGTTCCGGGCCCGCTTCCGGCGCGAGGTGGACGCGGCGCGGCGGGTCGGCACCGGTCCCGGCGGGCCGCGCTGGTCGGCGCCCGTGCTGGACGCGGACCCGGAGGCGGACGTTCCGTGGGTGGTCACCGGCTATGTGGCGGGCCCCTCGCTGACCCAGGCCGTCGCGGGCCACGGGCCGCTGCCCGAGACGTCCGTACGGGCGCTGGGCGCGGGACTCGCGGAGGCCCTGGCGGCCGTCCACGCCCTGGGGCTGATCCACCGGGACGTCAAGCCGTCCAACGTGCTGCTCGCCCTGGACGGCCCCCGGCTGATCGACTTCGGTATCGCCCGCGCCACCGACGGCACCACCTCGCTCACCTCCACGGGCGTCTCGGTCGGCTCGCCGGGCTACATGGCGCCCGAGCAGATCCTCGGCCGGGACGTCGGCGGCGCGGCCGACGTGTTCTCGATGGGCGCGGTCCTCACGTACGCCATCACGGGCGCGAGCCCCTTCCCCGGCGACTCCTCGGCCGCCGCGCTGCTCTACAAGGTGGTGCACGAGGAGCCCGATCTCGGCGCGCTGCGGGGCGAGTTGCGCGAGGTCGTCGCCCGCTGCCTGGCCAAGGACCCGGCGGCGCGGCCCGCTCCCGCGGAGGTCGGGCGGCTCCTCGCCCCCGACGGCGCGGGGGCGCTGGTGGCGGGCGGCTGGCTGCCGGGGCCGCTGGTCGAGGAGGTCAGCCGGGCGGTGGTGCGGCTGCTGGACCTGGAGACGACGGGGCACGGCCCCCACCCGTCCGGGCCTCCGGCGCAGGACCGGGCCGTCGCGTATCTCCCCGAGCAGACCGGTCCCGTGCCGTTCAGCAGCGCCTCGGTCGGCGGCCCGCCCCTCGGGTCCTTCGGCCCGCCCGTCGAGCCGGCCACGCCACCGCCCGTATCGCCGCCCGTACCGCCGCCTCTTGAGCCGCCCACACCGCCGCCGACCACCCCACCGGTCACCGTTCCACCGGCGACCACCCCACCGGCGACCGCTGCACCGGCCACCGCTCCACCGCTCACCGCACCCCGCCGCCCCGTCCGCAGGGTGAGCTGCACCGTCTCCCTCGTCGTGGCGGGCGCCCTGGCCGCGGTGACGGTCGGCGGCACGCTGCTCCTCGACCAGATGCGCGGCGACACGTCCGGCGGCGACAGCGCCGCGGGCCGCCCGTCCGGGACCACCCCCGCCACCCGCGACCCTTCCTCGGGCGCCCCCTCGGGACGGACCTCGCCCGCACCCGCCGCCGAGGTCCCCGCGGCCTTCGTCGGCACCTGGAGCGGGCCGGTCACCGAACGCAGCGGGCTCCCGCACGGCACGGTCACCGCCGAATTCGCCAAGGGCGCGAAGGGCGACGACATCGTCCGTACGACGAGCCGGATCACTGTCCTCGGCACCACCGTGGAGTGCTTCGGCGTCGGCAAGCTGGTCTCCGCCACCGCCGACGTGGTGCGCGTCGAGGAGCGTACGGACGAGTCGAAGCGGAGTACGGAGTCGCTGTGCACCACGGGTGGTGTGGCCGAGCTGACCTTCACGCGCACCTCCGGCACCACCCTGCGCTACGAGTCCGCCGAGGACGCCGCGGGCACCCCGAAGGGCACCCTCACCAAGGAGTGAGCGGTGGGCGCGTGGGCACCTGCCGGCGCCCGCCCGCCATGGCGCCCGCCGACCACCGCGCACCCTGGCGTAGGCTGAATCGGTCGTGACAACCCCTTGGGAAGGACCCGCCCCGGTGACCGAGAAGGCCGACCTCACGTCCGTTCTGGCCCGTGCCGCCGCGGGTGGGCGCATCACCCCCGAGGAGGCTCTCGACCTCTACCGCTCGGCGCCGCTGCACGCGCTGGGCGCCGCGGCCGACGCCGTACGCCGCCGCCGGTACGCCGGTACGGAGCACATCGCGACGTACATCATCGAGCGGAACATCAACTACACCAACGTCTGTGTGACGGCGTGCAAGTTCTGCGCCTTCTACGCCGCGCCCAAGGACACCGCCAAGGGGTGGACCCGCGACCTCGACGACATCCTGCGCCGCTGCGCGGAGACCGTCGAGCTGGGCGGTACGCAGATCATGTTCCAGGGCGGGCACCACCCGGACTTCGGCGTCGAGTACTACGAGAAGCACTTCGCGGCGATCAAGCAGGCGTACCCGCAGCTCGTCATCCACTCCCTCGGCGCCTCCGAGATCGAGCACATGGCCCGGATCTCCCAGGTCTCCGTCGAGGAGGCCATCCAGCGCATCCACACCGCCGGTCTCGACTCGTTCGCGGGCGCGGGCGCCGAACTGCTGCCCGCGCGGCCCCGCAAGGCGATCGCGCCGCTCAAGGAGTCCGGCGAGCGCTGGCTGGAGATCATGGAGGCCGCGCACGGCCTGGGCGTCGAGTCCACGTCCACGATGCTCATGGGCACGGGCGAGACCAACGCCGAGCGCATCGAGCACCTGCGGATGATCCGCGACGTACAGGACCGGACGGGCGGCTTCCGCGCGTTCATCCCGTACACCTACCAGCCCGAGAACAACCACCTGAAGGGCCGGACGCAGGCCACGCTCTTCGAGTACCTGCGGATGATCGCGATCGCCCGGCTCTTCCTCGACAACGTCGCCCACATCCAGGGCTCGTGGCTGACCACCGGCAAGGAGGTCGGCCAGCTCTCGCTGCACTACGGGGCGGACGACCTCGGGTCGATCATGCTGGAGGAGAACGTCGTCTCCTCGGCCGGTGCGAAGCACCGCTCCAACCGGATGGAGATCATCGACCTGATCCGCAAGGCGGGCCGGGTCCCGGCGCAGCGCGCCACGACGTACGAGCACCTGGTGGTGCACGACGACCCGGCGAACGACCCGGTCGACGAGCGGGTGGCGTCGCACATCTCGTCGACGGCGATCGAGGGCGGCACGGCCCACCCCGAGCTCAAGCTCATCGCCACCAACTGACGCCGTCGTACCGGCTTTCGACTCCCGTGAGGCGCTGAGGTGGAGACCCTGCACGCGGCCGACGTGCTCCGCCGCACCTGGGATGGCGACCGCACCTGGGACGGCGACGACGGCGGCGGTGAGCCGCTCGCGGGCGGCGCCGTGGTCGTCGGCGGGGACCGGATCGTCGCGGTCGGTACGTTCGAGGAGCTGCGGGTACGGTTCCCGGGCGCGCGGGTACGGAAGTGGTCCGGCGTCCTCGGACCCGGGCGGGTCCACGAAGGGCCCCTGCCCGACGCCCCGAGCCCGCGCGAGCGGATCCACGCCGTGCTGAAGCTGGGCGCGGTCGCGGTGCTCGACGCGTACGTCGCGGACGACCCGGGGCTCCGCGCCGCCGCCGCGCGGGTGGGCGTGGTCGTCCTGTCGGACTCGCCGGCCGCCCGGCGCCCCGCGATCGCCGGGACGGGGGGCCGCGCGGACCTCGCCGTGTTCGACGCGGACGGGCGCTGTGTCGCCACGGTGTGCGCGGGACGCCTGGTCCACCGCCGCGCCTGACCCCCGCCACTCGGTCCGCCGCGCCTGATTCCTTCCACCGACTCCTCCCGCTCGGGCCCGTACGGGCGTACGCACCCTTGACATGCACCTGTTTGAAACTGTCAGAATCTGTGCGCTGAACCCAACAGGCCGATCAAAGGGGATCGCATGGGCGTCACTCGCAGGTCATTACTGATCGCAGGAGCCGTCGCACCCGTGGCCGGAGCGCTCGCCACGGCCACCCCCGCGCAGGGCGCGACTGCGCCGGGCGCCACCGCGCACTTCGCCACCGCGCCCCTCGGCAGGCCGGGGCGGCGGAGCATTCCGCTCACCGACGGCTGGCGCTTCGCCCTCGTCAACCCCGGGGGGATCACCGATCCGACCGGCGCCTACGACGACGCGCACGACCCCGGCCACGACGACTCCGGCTGGCGTACGGTCGCGGTGCCGCACGACTGGAGCATCGAGCTGACCCCGACGACGGAGTCGGGCACCCGGAGCCACACCGGGTTCCTGCCCGGCGGCCTCGGCTGGTACCGCAGATCCTTCACGCTGCCGCGCGAGTCGGCGGGCCGGCGGATATCCGTCGAGTTCGACGGCGTCTACATGGACTCGTCCGTCTACTGCAACGGGCAGCTCGTCGGAGAGCACCCGTACGGCTACACCGGCTTCGCCCTCGACCTCACCGACCTGCTGCACACGGACGGCTCGACCCCGAACGTACTCGCCGTCAAGGTGCGCAACCGGCTGCCCAGCAGCCGCTGGTACTCGGGCAGCGGCATCTACCGCAACGCCCGGCTGGTCGTCACGGACCCCGTGCACGTGGCGCGCTGGGGAACCCAGGTGACCACGCCGGAGCTGGCCGCCACCCTGCGCGCCGGGCGCGCGACCGTCCGCGCGCTGACCGGCGTCGTCAACGCGTCGGAGACCGGGACACCGGTCACCGTCGTCTCCACGGTCAAGGACCCCGAGGGCCGCACGGTGGCCAGGACGAGTTCCACCCTCACCGTCGGAGCCGCCGCCACGGAGACCGCCACCCACGAACTCCACGTCACGCGGCCGCAGTTGTGGTCCTTCGAGACCCCTCGGCTCTACGCGCTCGAAACGGAGGTACGGGTCGACGGGAGGACCGCCGACACCTACCGCACCCCCTTCGGCTTCCGCCACTTCACGATCGACCCCGACCACGGGTTCTCGCTGAACGGCGCGTACGCCAAGATCCAGGGCGTCGACCTCCACCACGACCTCGGTGCCCTCGGCGCCGCCGTCAGCACCGACGCCCTGCTGCGCCAGATGAAGATCATGAAGTCCATGGGCGTCAACGCCTTCCGCACGTCGCACAACCCGCCCTCGCCCGAGATGATCGCGGTCTGCGAGCGGCTCGGCATCATCATGCTGGTGGAGGCGTTCGACTGCTGGAAGAGGGGCAAGAACGCCTACGACTACGGGCGCTTCTTCGACGAGCACTGCGAGGCGGACATCGCCGAGATGGTCCTCGCGGCCCGCAACTCCCCGGCCGTCGTCATGTGGTCCATCGGCAACGAGATCACCGACTCGACCACCACCGAGGGCCTGGGCATGGCCCAGCGCCTCATCGACGCCGTCAGGGCACTGGACGACACCCGGCCCGTCGTCATCGGCTCCGACAAGTACCGCGACCTGCCCGCCGTCGGTTCCCCCGCCGACCTCATGCTCGCCAAGATCGACGGCCTCGGGCTCAACTACAACACCGCCGCCTCGGTGGACGCCCTGCACGCCCGGTACCCGCACCTGTTCCTCTTCGAGTCCGAGTCCTCCTCCGAGACCTCCACACGCGGCAGCTACCAGGAGCCGGAGCACCTCAACACCGGTGAGAACCACACCCCGGGAAAGCGCGAGACGTCCTCGTACGACAACAACCTCGCCGCGTGGACGATGAGCGGCGAGTACGGCCTGAAGAAGGACCGGGACCGGAGGTACTTCGCCGGACAGTTCCTCTGGTCGGGCATCGACTACATCGGCGAGCCCACGCCGTACGACGTGTTCCCGGTCAAGGCGTCGTTCTTCGGCGCGGTGGACACCGCGGGCTTCCCCAAGGACATGTACCACCTCTTCAGGAGCCAGTGGACGGCCGAACCGATGGTCCATCTGCTGCCCATGGACTGGACCGGGCACCGGGCGGGCGAGACCGTCGAGGTGTGGGCGTACTCCAACGTCGCGACCGTGGAGCTGTTCCTCGACGGCACGTCGCTCGGGGTCCGCCGGTTCGACACCAAGAGGACCGCCGACGGCCGCGCGTACCTGGAGACCACCGAGGCGACCGGCGACGACCGGACCGTCACCACAGGGCCGTACCCCGGCAGTTACACCAGTCCGGGCGGCAGCGCCGGGAAGCTCCACCTCATCTGGAAGGTGCCGTTCGCGCCGGGAGAGCTGAAGGCGGTGGCCCGGGAGGGCGGCCGGGTGGTCGCCACCGATGTGCTGCGCACCGCGGGCCCCGCGCACTCCGTACGGCTCACCCCGGACCGTACGACCCTGAAGGCCGACGGCACGTCGCTCTGCTTCGTGACGGCGGAGATCACCGACCGGCACGGCGTCGTGGTGCCCGACGCCGACCACCTGATCTCCTTCCAGGTCACCGGCGGCCGGCTGGCCGGGGTCGACAACGGACGCCAGGAGAGCGCCGAGCGGTACCAGGCGAGCACGCGCACCGCCTTCCACGGCAAGGCCCTGGCCATCGTCCGCTCCGGCACCGCCGCGGGGCCCCTCACCGTCACCGCCCGCTCGGCCGGGCTGCGCAAGGGCACCGTCACCGTACGGGCCACCGGCGGAACCTCGAAGCCGGTCACGCCCACGCCGCCCTTCGCGCCCGACCCCGGCCCCGGCGCCCCGGCGTACCCGCTGGCCGACGCGAGCTACTCGGGGGCGCCGGGGACGCTGCCCGCGGCGATGCTGGACGGCGATCCGGCCACCGGCTGGTCCAACGCCTTCAACAAGCCCGCCACACGGCTGCTGCCCGCCTTCAACGGGGCCAGGGCGGCCGACTGGGTCTCGGTGACCTGGGCCGGGAAGCGGAGGTTCCGTCGCGTCGAGGTCTCCTTCACCACCGACGCCACCCACACCC
The DNA here is from genome assembly GCF_044744405.1 of Streptomyces sp. NPDC087310. Lineage (NCBI taxonomy): Bacteria > Bacillati > Actinomycetota > Actinomycetes > Kitasatosporales > Streptomycetaceae > Streptomyces > Streptomyces sp. NPDC087310. The sequence goes on from NZ_JBIUYF010000004.1 coordinate 121,272, forward strand.
TGCCCGCCTCCGTCGAGGTGTCCTGCTGGGACGGGCGCCGTTACGTCCCGGTGCGCGGGGCGGCGATCACCTGGGCCACCACCTCGGACGCGCCCACCGTCATCACCTTCGACCCGGTACGCGGCTCCCGGCTGCGACTGGACCTGACGAGCCGCCACCCGGGGGCGGCCGACGGAGCCCAGCGGATCAGCGCACTGGACGCTCCGGACGCCTGAGAGCGCGGGGGCGTTCGAGACGTGCGGACGCCTGAGAGCGCGGGGGCGTTCGACGCGGGAGTGAGGCGGCGGGGGCGAGGCGGCGGGGGTGAGACGCGGGGGTGCTTCGACGCGGGGCGCCGGTGGGAGATCAGCCCGCCAGCGCCTTCGCGAACGCCCCCGCCGTCTGCTCGACGCCGCTGCACGTGTCGGACGCCTCGGCCGTCGACACCCCGTCCGCACACGCCCGGTCCCGGAACGTCGCCCACATCGAGAGCGCGCCCACCCCCTGCTCCCGGGCGAAGCGGCGCAGCCGTGCGGCGTCCGCGAGGGTGAAGGTCTCGCCCGCGACATCGTTGACGCCGGCCATCGCCGTGATGTGGAGCGACTTCCACGCCCGCGCCGACGACAGACCCAGCGTGGACGCGATCTGGCCATGGGCCGCCCGCGCCGCCCGCTCCGCGTACGCGCCCATGTTCCCGGTGTACGTGGAGCCGTAGTTCATCGCCATGATGTTGACGGCGGAGAGCCGCACGCCGCGCTCCGCCGCGTCGGAGAGGAGCGCGATGCCGCTCTTCTCCAGCCCGTCGGGCATCACCGGCAGGGTGTACGTGACGTCCAGGTCCCGCTCCTCCTGGAGCCGTGCTATCGCCTTGTTCCGCAGGGCGATCGAGGCGCTGTCGGTGAGCGCGTCGCCCTCGATGTCGAAGTCGGCCTTCGTCGCGCCCACGGCGTCGAGCGCCTTCGTATAGGCGGCCACCAGCTCGTCGACACCGCCGCAGGCGAGCGCCGGTTCGGTGCCCGCCGCGCCGCCGAAGGAGACCCGGACATCGGCGCCCGACGCCGTCAGCTTCGCGACACGGGCCTTGACGGCCGCGCTGTCGTACGCCGCCGTACCGCCCCAGGCCGGGGTGCAGCCCTCGCCGTCGCCGGTGACCACGAAGGCCAGGTTGTACGTGTCGGGGGAGCCGGAACCGTCGGTGTCGGCGGCGGTGGTGGCGCTGACGTACGGGGCGAACGCCGTCGCCGTGGCGGCGGTCGCCCCGTTCCCGGCGGCCCTGTCCCCGGGGCCGGCGTCCGCGGCGGTGCCCGTCGCACAGGACGTGCAGGCCAGCGCGAGCGCGGCCGGCCCCGCCGCCCAGGTGACCGTACGCCCGTAACTCCGCGAACTCGGCATGGAGAAATACACCCGCTCTCGTGTGTTCTCGAAGAATGTGCCGGAGGGCAGGAGCCTCCCACACCGGAATGTGGTGACGGAGCACACAGTTCGAGCAGGGCGGTTCGGTGGAAAACCCCAACCCCCCATTCCGAGCAGCGCGTTCGGGGGGATCGCGAATACCTCCTGATGATCGTCGGACCGTATCCCTCTCAGCTCGCTGACAGGAAAAGAAAGAATTCATAGGAACGCGTCGTCACAGGCACAGGTTTCGCACATAAAGGGTGGCCAATCTGCTCGCATGCATTCTGACCCCACCCTTGAGGAACGCCCGGTACGCCCGGACCGGCCGGACCGGCGCCGTAAACGTGGTGCCGGCCGCCCCCAGGCGGGCCCCGTCTTCGTGGACGCCTCCGGGCGCCGGGCCCGCCTGCTGCGCCGCGCCGGGATGGCGCTGGGCGTCGTCACCCTCGGGTATGTCGCCGTCCTGGGGCTCGCCTTCATGGGCGGGATCTCCCTGAGCCCGTCGGAGATCCTGCCGTTCGACGGCGGACCGGCCGCCGCCCAGGAGGGAACGGGGTACGGACCGCCGGGCGGCGCCCCGCCGCCCGGCGCGGGGGAGGCCCCGCCCACGGCGCCCGCCACGGCGCCCCCTTCGGCCGCGGCCTCCGTGGCCCCTTCCGTCTCGGCCTCCGCCTCCACCGGCAGCGACGACTGAGCCGATGCCCCAGAACCCCACCCCCGCCCCCACCCCCGCGGGCAAGCGCCGGCACGCCACCCCCTCCCGCATCGAGCGTGTCGGGCGCCAGGCGATCCCCAAGCCCCGGGTGATCTTCGCCTTGCTGCTGCTGGTCGGCCTCGTCAGCGTGCTGCTGCTCGACGGCTATCTGCGCTCCGAGGTCGGCGGCGACCAGCGGATCCGCTCCGACGCGAGCAACAGCGAGGTCCCCGACAGCGTGGCCGACGGCGGTCCCATCCTGAGCTTCGCGGGCGGCCGGGTGCGCACCCAGTCCGTGGCGGACAAGACCATCGTGCTGACCTTCGACGACGGGCCCGATCCCGAGTACACGGAGAAGGTCCTCAAGATCCTGAACGACCAGGACGTGCCCGGCACGTTCTTCCTCATCGGCTCGATGGTCTCGCGCTATCCGGGCGTGGTGAAGGACATGGTCGACCAGGGGAACGAGGTCGGTATCCACACCTTCACGCATGTCGATCTCTCGTACCAGAGCGCCTCCCGCGTCAAACGCGAGATCGCCCAGACGCAACTCGCGCTGGCGGGCGCCGCGGGGATCACGACGACGCTGTTCCGGGCCCCGTACTCCTCGAAGAACGACGCGATCGACAACGAGAGCTGGCCGATCTACCAGCGCCTCGGCGCGATGGGGTACACGAGCGTCTTCATCGACACCGACAGCGAGGACTGGCAGGAGCCGGGCGTCAGCAAGATCATCAAGTGGGCGACGCCGAAGGACGGCGACGGGGCGGCGGTGCTCTTCCACGACGCGGGCGGCGACCGTACGGAGACGCTGAAGGCGCTGCCGCGGTACATCAAGAAGATGAAGGCGAAGGGCTACACCTTCACGACGGTCAGCGGCGCCCAGCAGGCGGACCGCGCGGCGGACCAGTCGGCCGGCGGCACCGCCGGGGGCGGCCCCGCAGGCCCACCGGGGGCCGGAAACACGAACGGAGACACGAGCGCGAACGGAGCCGGGAACGCGAACTCCGGCGTCAACATCGCGCAGATGGCCCACCGCAAGGCCACCGGCACCACCCTCTGGGAGGGCAAGGCCCTGATCGCCGCCGTGGCCGTCGCCGAGTGGTCCGTCCCCGGTCTCGCCACCGGCCTCGCGGTCGTCGGCGTCGCCGTGATGGCCCGGTTCGGGCTGATGCTCCTCCTCGCCCGCCGCCACCACCGGCAGCGCAACAGACGCCGCTTCACATGGGGGCCGCCGGTGTACGAACCGGTGAGCGTGATCGTGCCCGCGTACAACGAGAAGGAGTGCATCGCCAACACGCTCCACTCCCTCGCCGCGAGCAGCCATCCGATCGAGATCGTCGTCGTGGACGACGGCTCTACCGACGGCACCGCCGAGATCGCGGAGTCCCTGGGGCTGCCCAACGTACGGGTCATCCGCCAGGAGAACGCGGGCAAGTCCGCCGCCCTCAACAACGGGGTGCGCCAGGCCGGTCACGACATCGTGGTGATGATGGACGGCGACACGGTCTTCGAGCCCGACACCGTACGGGAGCTGGTGCAGCCCTTCGGTGACGAGCGGGTCGGCGCCGTCGCGGGCAACGCCAAGGTCGGCAACCGCGACACCGTCATCGGGGCCTGGCAGCACATCGAGTACGTGATGGGCTTCAACCTCGACCGGCGGATGTACGACGTCCTCGGCTGCATGCCCACCATCCCCGGCGCGATCGGCGCCTTCCGCCGCCGGGCCGTCCTCGAAGTCGGCGGCATGAGCGAGGACACCCTCGCCGAGGACACCGACATCACCATCGCGCTGCACCGGGCCGGCTGGCGGGTCGTGTACGCGGAGCACGCGCGCGCCTGGACCGAGGCGCCGGCGAGCGTGGGACAGCTCTGGCGCCAGCGCTACCGCTGGAGTTACGGCACGATGCAGGCGCTGTGGAAGCACCGCGGATCGGTCCTGGACAAGGGGCCCTCGGGCCGGTTCGGCCGGGTCGGCATGCCGCTGGTGGTGCTCTTCCAGATCGTCACGCCCGTCTTCGCCCCGCTCATCGACGTGTTCACCGTCTACGCGATGATCTTCGTCGACTTCCAGGCGTCGCTGCTGGCGTGGCTGGCGGTCCTCCTCGTCCAACTGCTCTGCGCGGCCTACGCGTTCCGGCTCGACAAGGAGAAGTACCGGTATCTGCTGATGATGCCGCTGCAACAGATCGCGTACCGGCAGTTGATGTATCTGGTGCTGATCCACTCCAGCGTCACCGCGCTCACAGGCGGCCGGCTGCGCTGGCAGAAGCTCAAGCGCACCGGTGAGGTCGGCGCGCCGCGCCCCGGGTCGGGGGCGGCCTGATGGCGGGCGCGCACCGCAGGAGGGCGCTGCCGCCGGAGGCGGTACGAGCGGCAGCCGCGGCGCCAGTACCCCGTACCCCGGGCTCGGCTCCCCCTCCCATCGGCCGGGACCGATACATGGACGCGCTGCGCGCCCTGGCGCTGATCCGCGTCGTCACATACCACACCTTCGAGTGGCCCTGGCTGGGCCTGGTCTTCCCCTCCATGGGGGTGATGTTCGCGCTCGCGGGGTCGCTGATGGCGCGATCCCTGGAGCGGCCCGCCGGGAAGGTGATCCGGAGCAGGCTGCGGCGGCTGCTGGTGCCGATGTGGGTGTTCGGGGCCGTACTCGTCGTGGCCATGGCGCAGCACGGGTGGCTGCCGGGCGCCGACGCCGTCTACTGGGTGCTGCCGGTCGGGGACCCGCCCGGCGACGCCTGGGGCGAGCAGGCGTGGGCGGTGCTCTGGTACCTGCGGACGTATCTGTGGTTCGTCCTGCTCTCGCCCGTCCTGCTGAGGCTCTTCCGGCGCGCGCCGCTCCCCGTACTCCTGCTGTCGCTCGTCCCGGTCGTGGTCTTCGAGACCCTGTGGACCCTGCCGGACGGGCGGCTCGGCGCCGCGCTCAGCGATCTGTCCGTCTTCCTCTTCTGCTGGCTGCTCGGCTTCGCGCACCGCGACGGGGTGCTCGACCGGCTCCGCCCGGGGCGCGTGGTCGCGGTGGCGCTCCCGGTGATGGCGGTCGGCGCGTGGTGGGCGTTCCACCACCGGGTGGACGGTACGTACGACCTGGACGACATCCCGCTCGCGCAGGCCCTGTGGTCCGCGGGGTTCGTGGTGCTGCTGTTGCGGTTCCGGCCGGACTTCGGGTGGCTCGCGCGCCGTCCCGTGGCCGACCGGGTGGTCCGGGTCTTCAACGCGCGCGCGGTGACGATCTATCTCTGGCACGAGGTCGCGCTGATGGTGAGCGTGCCGGTGATCGACGTGATGTGGAACATCCCCGCCTTCGAGCGGGACCTGCCGCTCGACAGCGCGTGGTTCCAGTTCGGGATCGCCTGGGTGCTGATCGCGGCGGCCGTGGCGCTCTTCGGGTGGGTGGAGGACGTGGCGGCGAAACGACCGCCGAGACTGCTGCCCTGACACCGGTCGGCGGGTCCAGCCCTGTCACACTGAACAACGTGACCCGAGCCTCCCTGGACAAGCAGCCGCACGAAGTCGCCTCGATGTTCGACGACGTGGCGGAGAACTACGACCTCACGAACGACGTGCTCTCGCTCGGCCAGGACCGGCGATGGCGCAAGGAGGTCGCCAAGGCGGTGCACGCGCGCCCGGCCGAGAGGGTCCTCGACCTGGCGGCCGGCACGGCCACCTCCTCCCAGGCGTTCGCCGCGACCGGCGCGTACGTCGTGCCGTGCGACTTCTCGCTGGGGATGCTGCGCGAGGGCAAGAAGCGGCACGCGTGGATGCCGTTCACGGCGGGCGACGCGACGAAGCTGCCCTTCGCCGACGAGGTCTTCGACGCCGTGACGATCTCCTTCGGCCTGCGCAACGTCCAGGACACGGACGAGGCGCTGCGCGAGCTGTACCGGGTGACGAAGCCGGGCGGCCGGATCGTGATCTGCGAGTTCTCGCACCCGACCTGGGCGCCCTTCAGGACCGTCTACACGGAGTACCTGATGCGGGCGCTCCCGCCGGCCGCGCGCGCCGTCTCGTCCAACCCGGACGCGTACGTCTACCTCGCCGAGTCCATCCGCGACTGGCCCGACCAGCCCGCGCTGGCGTCCCGGCTCCAGGGCGCGGGCTGGTCGAAGGTGGCGTGGCGGAACCTGACGGGCGGGATCGTGGCGCTGCACCGGGGCGTACGGGCCTGACGGTTCGGGGCCCGGCTCCGGGCACTCGCACCCGACGAGCAAGGGCGCGCCCCACTCATAGGCTCCTCGACTCATAGGCTCCTCGACTCCTCGACTCCTCGACTCACAACTCCAACCGGTAGCAGTGCGCCTCCTGCCGGGACACCGGTCCGACGTATGTCTCCGCCCGTTCCATCCCCAGCCGCCGCGTCACCGCGACCGAGCGCGCGTTACGGGAGTCCACCATCGCCACGACCCGGCCGACGCCCGCCGCCCGTACCCGCTCCAGCGTGGTCCGCGCGGCGGCGGTCACGTACCCCCGGCCCCAGTGCGCCCGGCCCAGCCGCCACCCGATCTCGATCTCGCCCACCGGCCCGAACGACGCGTGCGGCCAGGGCTGGGCGCCCGTGAAGCCGATCACCTCCCCGGACCCGTCCAGCATCGTCCAGAGGCAGAAACCGTGCTCGGCGTCGTGGCGTCGCTGCCGGGCGGTCAGCTCCTCGTACACGGACATCTCGGCCGGCGTACCGCCGTGGAACTCCATCACCTCGGGGTCGTCGAAGACGCGGTGCCAGGCGAAGGCGTCCTCCTCGGTGGGGACGCGGAGCTGCACCACGGGGAGCGGTTCGGTCACATGGGTCATGGCGGCAGCCCTTCACTGGGGGGATCAGTACGCACCCATAGACTGCACAGGACCAGTGCCGTCCGGTACACGATTTCGAGTCTTCGGGAGAACCCGCTGTGACCGAGCCCCAGCCCCTCTCCGAGAACACCGCGGACGTCATCGTCGTCGGAGCCGGTCCGGCCGGTGCCACGACCGCGTACTACCTCGCCAAGGCGGGCCTGGACGTCCTGTTGCTGGAGAAGACCGCGTTCCCGCGCGAGAAGGTGTGCGGTGACGGTCTCACCCCGCGCGCCACCAAGCAGCTCGTGTCGATGGGCATCGACATCTCCGAAGAGGCCGGCTGGCTGCGCAACAAGGGGCTGCGGATCATCGGCGGCGGCGTACGGCTCCAGCTCGACTGGCCGGACCTGGCCTCGTACCCGGACTACGGCCTGGTCCGCAAGCGCGACGACTTCGACGAGCAGCTCGCCCGGCAGGCCCAGAAGGCCGGCGCCCGGCTGCACGAGCGCTGCAACGTCGGCGCCCCGATCACCGACGCGCGTACGGGCCGGATCACCGGCGTCCACGCCAAGCTGGGCGAGGAGAAGACCCCGGTCACCTTCCACGCGCCGCTCGTCGTCGCCGCCGACGGCAACTCGACGCGGCTGTCGCTCGCGATGGGGCTGCACCGCCGCGAGGACCGCCCGATGGGCGTGGCGGTACGGACGTACTTCACCTCGCCCCGCCACGACGACGACTACCTGGAGTCCTGGCTGGAGCTGTGGGACCGACGCGGCCCGGGCCCCGACAAGCTGCTGCCCGGCTACGGCTGGATCTTCGGCATGGGCGACGGTACGTCCAACGTCGGGCTCGGCATCCTCAACTCCTCCTCCGCGTACAAGGAGCTGGACTGGCGCGAGGTGCTGAAGGCGTGGTGCGCGTCGATGCCCGAGGACTGGGGCTACACCCCCGACAACATGACGATGCCGATCCGCGGCGCAGCGCTCCCGATGGCCTTCAACCGCCAGCCGCACTACACCAAGGGCCTGCTCCTGGTCGGCGACGCGGGCGGCATGGTCAACCCGTTCAACGGCGAGGGCATCGCGTACGCCATGGAGTCGGGCCAGATCGCGGCGGACGTCATCGTCCAGGCCCACGCCCGCGCCACCCCCGCCCAGCGCGAACTGGCCCTGCTGCACTACCCGAAGGTCCTCAAGGACACCTACGGCGGCTACTACACGATGGGCCGCGCCTTCGTGAAGCTCATCGGCAACCCGAAGGTCATGAAACTCGCGACGGAACGCGGACTGACGCATCCACTGCTGATGAAATTCACGCTCAAGATGCTGGCGAACCTGACGGACCCGACGGGCGGCGACGCGATGGACCGCATCATCAACGGGCTTTCCAAGGTGGCGCCGAAGGCGTGACGCGGCTCGGCAACTCACCCGAAAGTTTGGGGTGTTGGCTCGTCATGTCCTTACTGTCGAGTCGTCAGGTTTCCTAGAATCGAGGCCACTTCATATGTGATCGACGCCTATCGAAAGGGTGTTCACATGGCCCGTCCTTGGGAGGCCGATCCGTCGGCGTCGTTTTCACGACGGTTAGGGAAATCGGCGGAGGAACTGGACGTCACCAATGGGAAAGACGGATGCCCCGACATCTGGGAGCTGGACAACGGTGACATCGCTGTCGTAGGCAGGGACCTCACGGACGCGTACCGGCTCCGTATCCCGGCAGGTGCGTCGATCGCTGACGATGAGCGACTGGTCGTCATCCCCGGATGCATGGTGCGCGCGGCGAAGCCGGATATCGCGGATGCGTGATCGTAGCGTTCTCACGTTTGAAGAGCATCAGGGAGAGCGGCTTCTCCTGGACCAGTACCGACGTGACTTCCGGCAGCGCGACGAAACGATCACCGGCCGGGACAGTTGGAAGTTCGAGCGGAGACAGCATTTCGAGGAGCTGGGCTCGCCCAGTTGGGAAGCCTTTCGACGCGGTGACTGGAGCGAAGCTCTACGGCTCATGGCGGAGAACGGCACCACGTACTGGGCCCAGGTCGCCCAGGAGGACCGAGCGCGGGGCAGCGTCTTCCACCGTGTCCGGATCGTGGAAGAGCCGCTGACTCCGTATCTCCAGTGGGAGTTGAACTCCCTTCGGGTTCAGGCCGAGTGCGGGCTTCCGATTCGTGTGGTCGGCGGCGACCAGCTCAAGGCGCTGGAGGCCACTGCTCCGCTGCCGGAGATCGTCGTTCTGGGAAGCCAGGTTCTGTACGAGGTCGTCTACACCGAGGCCGGACTTCTGGACGGGGGCATTCGTTTCGCCGATTCCGGTCTCATCGGGCGCTGGGAAGGCTTCATCAAGGAGCTGTACGAGGACGGCGAGGACATCATTTCCTACGTCGATCGCCATGTGGCACATCTGCCTCCTCCTCGGGTGGAAGGGGAGTAGAAGATCACCAGGAGCGGTGAGGGCGAAGAGAACCCGAGAACCACGAGAAGCAGCCGACAGGCGAACCCCGCCGGGACACACTCCGACCTGTCGGGGACCTCTCGTGATGTGGTGCAGGCGGGACAGGTCACCGGCGATATCCACTTCCATGGCTACGACAAAGGCAGCCACCGCGGCCAGAGCCCAAGACCCCGCCAACTCCCGGCGGACATCAGGAATTTCGTCAATCGCGCGGAGCAGTTGCAGAAGCTGGACACGGCGCTGTCAGGCGTCGGAGGCCCGGCGCCCCCTGACGACCGCAGGAAACTCTTCGACGTCTCCGTACACGTCATCGTCGGCACAGCCGGATCGGGCAAGACCTCGCTCGCTCTGCACTGGGCACACCAGGTGGCAGACCGCTTCCCCGACGGGCATCTTTACGCCAATCTACGTGGCTACGATCCCGGAGCGCCGCTCACCGCAGCGGAGTTGCTGCCCCGATTCCTGATCGCGCTGGGGACTCCGCCCGACGCGGTCCCTCCTGATCCCGAAGCCGCCGCCGCGCTCTACCGCTCCCTGCTGGCCGACCGCAGCATGCTGATCGTCCTGGACAATGCCGCCACGGTCGCCCAGGTCCGTCCGCTGCTGCCGGGGAACGCCCGCTGCCTGACGGTCGTCACCAGCCGTGGGCGGCTGTCCGGACTCACCATCCGCGACGGTGCGGACCGGTTGACCCTCGGCACCCTGGCGGAGCCGGAGGCGGTCGCCCTGCTCCGTACCATCACCGCCGACCACCGGTCCGACGACAGCTATCAACTGGCCGAACTCGCCCGGCTGTGTGCCCGCCTGCCACTCGCCCTGCGCATCGCCGCCGAACGCGCCTCCAATCAACCACACATGCGGCTGGACGAACTGATCGCTGATCTGCGGGACGAATCGGCGCTGTGGGACGCTCTGAGCGCCGGGGACGAGGAAGAATCCGAGGCCGTACGCGCGGTGTTCGCCTGGTCCTATCGCGCCCTGCCACCGGCCGCCGCCCGGATGTTCGGCTTGCTGGGGCTGCACCCCGGGCCGTGGATCTCCGCCGCAGCAGCAGCAGCCCTGGCAGGCGTCGAAGTGCGTCGTGCGCGTCAACTCCTGGACACACTGATGGGCGCACATCTCCTGGAACAGAAAGCACCGAACCGGTTCGAATTCCATGACCTTTTACGCGCCTACGCCAGAGATCAGGTGCGGCGGGAGGTGTCCCCGGAGGGCCGGAAGGACGCGCTTCTCCGCCTTCTCGAATGGTACGTGCACACGTCCGACGCGGCCCAGGTGTGGATCTCGCCCGACGAGGAGCACCTCGTCACTGACCCTCCCGGAGACGGCGTATCACCGCTGGTCCTCGCGGACTACGACCAGGCCGTCGACTGGTCGGAACAGGAGCAGGCCAACTTTCTGCCCATGGTCCGGGCAGCCGAGGCATCCGGCCTTGACGCCCATGCCTGGCGGCTGCCGGCGATCCTTTGGAATGCGAAGGCGCCCTCCGCCCTCACCGCGGACTGGATGGCCATGGGCAGGATCGGTCTCTCCGCCGCCCGTCGCCTCGGCGACCGCCCGGCGGAGGCCATCCTCCTGGAGGACCTGGGATTCGCATACACCGACATCAACATGCTGGCCGACAGTCTCTCCTGCCATCAGGCGGCACTCGAAATCCGGCAGGAGGTGAACGACAGATACGGAGAAGCCAATTCACTCAATGCCCTGGGCCTGGTGCATCTGCGCAAGAGACAGCTCGCCGGCGCGGAAGCCCCGCTGGAGCAGGCATCCGAGCTCTTCGGAGAGCTGGGAGAGACGCACTGGCAAGCCGTGTCCGACACCAATCTCGCGCAAGCCCACTATCAGGCCGGTCGCCTTGCGGAGGCCGCCGAGCGCCTTCAGCGTGCCTTGTCCTTTCACCGGCGGCGAGGGAACGCACGTAGCATCGGCAACGCTCTCTGGATCCTGAGCGCAATTCACCTGGATCGTGGAGAGTTCCAGGACGCCCTGCGGACCGCCGAGGAAGCGGTACGGATCGCCCTGGATCTGCGCAGCCATGTCGCGGAAGGCTGGTGGCTGATCGCTCTCGGCAACGCGCACCGGGCGCTGACGCGGTACGGCGACGCGCTCACTGCCTATCAGCGCTCGGCGATGCTGCACGGTCGGCTGGGCGACCGAAGCCGTGAGGCACTGGCCTGGCAGGGGGCGGGGGAGACCTACGCGCTGCTCGGCCGTCCCGACGAGGCCGTCAACTTCCACCGTGCGGCCGTCGCGGTCCACCGCGAACTGGGCGACGCATGGCACGAGGCGATAGCGCTTGAAGGACTGGGCGCGGCGCTGCGTCACGCGGAGGCAGGCACGGAGGGAGACACCGCGGGACAGCACTGGACGAGGGCGCTCGAACTCCTCGCCGCTTACGACGATCCGCGTGCTGCGGCGACACGCGAACGCGTGGCACTACGGCTGAGCGAGGTGACGTAGGGCGGCGTCGTGGCGCACGGGCAGGGATCCGGGGCGCGGATCGACCGGTGCCGGGGCGGGGACCCGGACCCGGTGGGGGACCTCAGCCCTTTCTGGCCCACTTCTTCAGCGCGGCACGGTCGGCGAACTGACCGAGGTTCGTGTCGAGCGGGCTGTCGGTGTACTGGTGGAACTTCCACGCGGCCTGGATCCGGGGCTTCCCGGCGGTCACGTAGTCGGCGATCCAGAGGGCGTCGCCCGCGTTGCTGGTCGTGTCGCGGTTCAGCCAGTAGTCCCGGTTGCAGTACAGCCCGACGCGATGCGTCTCCCCGCGCAGCCGCTTCACCTCGGCGAGGAAGGCGTCCTTCTCCGCGTTGGAGACATCGCTGTCCTCCCAGTCCGCGAAGAGGGGGTCGTAGGCGATGCTGGAACACTCCTCGACGAAGTACCTGGCCTGGGCCTTCATGTTCCCGCCCCGCAGGAAGTGGTAGAACCCGACAACAAGCCCGGCCGCCCGGCCGTGAGCGGCCTGGGCGGACATCCTCGGGTTGATGTACGAGGTGCCTTCGGTGGCTTTGACGAACACGAAGTCGAAGCCGGAGGTGGTGTAGTTCGAACTCTGATACGACGAGACGTCGATGCCTTTTATGGTCATGGGGGGAGCTTCCTCCTGGCCAGACGATGTAGGGATCGTCTGGCGTGTGGTGCGAAATGACGTAAGTGTCTTCTACCCAGGAGGAGTTAGCTTGCCATCACTCGATCGGGTTAAGTGCGAGCTTGATCAGATCTTGAGGATCAGGGCCGGAGCCCTGGACGCACACCCCGGAGCCGCGATCATCGAACCAGGGAGGAGGGCGGACCGCCCGCCATCGCTCACCCCTGGCTCACCCCGACAGGCCGCCCACCCGCCACGACGCACCCCGGGCGCGCCTCAACGGCGGAAGCCCGCATCCCCGGGGCGGGGTGCGGGTCTTCGCCGTGGGGCGTGGGGCGTGGGGCGTGGGCCGTATTAGAGGACGCGGACCGCGCCGCTCGGCGGGTCGTAGTCCAGGGAAGCCTTGACGACGCCCTTGCTCGGGTTCTGCGCGCCGATGAACTCGCCGCCGCCGATGTAGATCGCCGTGTGGTACGCGCTGCCCGCGCCACCCCAGTAGAGGATGTCGCCCGGCTGGAGGTTGTCCAGGGAGACCTGCGTGCCCGCCACCGACTGGTCCTGCGAGACGCGGGGGAGGTCGACGCCGATCTGGCTGAACGCGGCCTGGACGAGGCCGGAGCAGTCCCAGGCGTTCGGGCCCGTGGAGCCCATGATGTACGCGTCGCCGACCTGCGCCTGCGCGAAGGCGACGACGGACGCGGCGGAGCCGGTGGCCTGCGAGGTGGTCTCGGAGACCGTGTTCGAGGACGAGGACGAGCCCGTGCTGGATCCGGAGTCCGAGTTCGAGGTGGAGGCGAGCGTCGTGCGCTCGGTGGAGCGGGAGGCGCGCTCGGCGGCCTCCGCGGCCTTGGCGGCCTTCACTCTCGCCTCTTCGGCCTTCCGCTTGGCCTCGGCCTTGCGCTCGGCCTCCGCCTTCGCCGTCTTGGCGGTCTTGGCCGCCTTCGCGGCTGCGGCGTCCTGCTGGGCCTGGAGGTCCAGGGTGTTGGCCACTCGCTGGGTCGCGTCGGCGGACCGGGCGAAGTCACCGGCGAGGCCGGCGGTGAGGGTGGGCATTTCGATGGTCTCGGTCACCGGCTCGGCGTTCGCCGGCGCGGCGGCACCTGCGACCGCGATCGTGCTGAGGACGCCACCGGCGACTCCGGCCCGAAGGGTGACGCGCGGGGTGCTCCTGCGGGGTTTCCGATGGCTGGGTATCTGAGCGGTGTGGGACATGAGACCAACGGCTATCAGGTCAGCCCGGGTTCCCGTCAAGAAACGTGGGGTGCGCCACAGTTGCGTCCGGAATCTGTGAATCCGCTTTCCGCGAGCTCTTATTGACGCCGTAACGGGCAAACCGGGCAAGGGTGATCATGGCCGTGATCATGGGCTTTCCGATAAACGTCCGAATTGCCTGTCGCCTACCATTGCTTCGCACTCATGGCCAAGCCCCCTTCTTTGGGGGGTTGAGTGAAGTGGCGCAGGTCACTTTCCCGTCTCGCAGATAACGGCTCGGTCACTGTTCGACCGTCGGTCCGGTCACATGAGGTGTAAGGCGTTCCCGGTCGAGGTCTTTCCGGTGCTTCACCGGGGTCGTTCTGTCCCTCGCGCGCTCGCGCGAGGGATGCCCGGAGGGTGTCTCCGCGCTCGCGCCGGGTTGCTCGTGAATGCGTGCACATATCCACATCGGTCCACCTGGAGCCCGCCGGTCCCTCGCCCGGGTGACCCCCGGCGCCGTATCACTCGAAAGTGTCTCATCGCCAATTTGCTTGTACGGTGCATCTCTTGATAGAGCGACACGCCTCTGGCCAGCACCGACGGGCTCGAATGTCACGTCTGGTGATCACGTGGCCGCTTCGCGTATGAAGATCACCCCTCATCCGGCTTCATGATCCTTCGTCAGGTGGTGGAGATCACAAAGTCGCCGCTGTACCCCGTGTCGCAGATCACAGCCCACCGGGCATAGGATGCGGGGCAGCCGGGCTTGTGAACTGCCTCACATGTGCGCGATCTTCGGCGATCCGCGACGAGGCGGCGAGGCGGTCCGCCCGGTGCGATCCAACGGTCAAGGACGACTGGAAGGAGCTGAGGGGCGTGAATGCCTACGCACCCATCCTCGTGCTCGGCGCCCTCGGGGCCGGGTTTGCGATCTTCTCCGTGGTCATGGCCACGCTTATCGGCCCAAAGCGCTACAACCGGGCGAAAGTCGAAGCGTACGAGTGCGGCATCGAGCCCACGCCGACGCCGGCCGGGGGCGGCCGATTCCCCATCAAGTACTACCTGACGGCGATGCTCTTCATCATTTTCGATATTGAGGTCGTCTTCCTTTACCCCTGGGCGGTCACCTTCGACTCCCTGGGGATTTTCGGGCTCGTGGAGATGCTGCTCTTCGTGCTCACCGTCTTCGTCGCCTACGCGTATGTGTGGCGGCGCGGCGGTCTGGAATGGGACTAAAGGGGCTGAGGGGCCACCAATGGGACTCGAAGAGAAGCTGCCGAGCGGTTTCCTGCTGACCACCGTCGAACAGGCATCGGGCTGGGTACGGAAGTCCTCCGTCTTCCCCGCGACGTTCGGTCTGGCCTGCTGCGCCATCGAGATGATGACGACCGGCGCCGGGCGGTACGACCTGGCGCGGTTCGGCATGGAGGTCTTCCGCGGCTCGCCGCGCCAGGCCGATCTGATGATCGTGGCGGGGCGGGTGAGCCAGAAGATGGCGCCCGTCCTGAGGCAGGTCTACGACCAGATGCCCAACCCCAAGTGGGTGATCTCCATGGGGGTCTGCGCCTCGTCGGGCGGGATGTTCAACAACTACGCGATCGTGCAGGGCGTCGACCATGTCGTCCCTGTCGATATCTATCTGCCCGGCTGCCCACCACGTCCCGAGATGCTGATGGACGCCATTCTCAAGCTTCACCAGAAGATCCAGAGCTCCAAGCTCGGGGTCAACGCGGAGGAAGCGGCCCGCGAGGCGGAGGAGGCGGCCCTCAAGGCGCTCCCGTTGATCGAGATGAAGGGGCTGCTGCGGTGAGTGACAAGCAGCGATCCGGGGATGACGAGCGGCGGCCCGGGGACGACAAGCACCGCGACCGGCCGTCCGGAAGCGGCGAGCAGGCGCCGGGGAGCGACGAGCAGGCGTCCGGGGCGAACGTTCCCTCCGCGCGCGGCCGGGCTGACGAGCCCATCCGCGTACAGAAGGGCATGTTCGGCGCCAACAACGGCGGGGACACCTCCGGTTACGGCGGTCTCGTACGGACCGTGACGCTGCCGGGCGCCTCCTCCCGCCCGTACGGCGGCCCCGGCGGGGTCTTCGACGAGATCGCCGACGAGTTGGAGGGCGCGCTGGAGGAGCAGGGCCTCGTCCCCGCGAACGCCATCGGGAAGACGGTCGTCGACCGTGCCGAGCTGACCTTCCACATCGAGCGCGAGCACCTCGTCCAGGTGGCGCGCACCCTGCGCGACGACCCGGCCCTGCGCTTCGAGCTGTGCACGGGGGTGTCCGGCGTCCACTACCCCGACGACAAGGGCCGTGAGCTGCACGCCGTCTACCACCTGCGTTCGCTCACCCACGGCCGGCTGATCCGCCTGGAGGTCTCCGCCCCGGACGCCGATCCGCACGTACCGTCCCTGGTCGCGGTCTATCCGACCAACGACTGGCACGAGCGCGAGACGTACGACTTCTTCGGCCTGATCTTCGACGGCCACCCCGCCCTGACCCGGATCATGATGCCGGACGACTGGCAGGGCTTCCCGCAGCGCAAGGACTACCCGCTCGGCGGTATCCCCGTCGAGTACAAGGGCGCCCAGATCCCGGCTCCGGACCAGCGGAGGTCGTACTCCTGATGACCACTTCACACCCCTCCGCGTCGCAGGACTCCGCCCCGGACGCCTTCGACGCGCTCGCCTCCGCCCGGGAGACCACCGAGGGCACCGTCTACACGGTCACGGGCGGCGACTGGGACGAGGTCGTCCAGTCCGCCGCCAAGGCCGACGACGAGCGGATCGTCGTCAACATGGGTCCCCAGCACCCCTCCACGCACGGGGTGCTGCGGCTGATCCTGGAGATCGAGGGCGAGACCGTCACCGAGGCCCGCTGCGGCATCGGCTATCTGCACACCGGTATCGAGAAGAACCTCGAATTCCGCAACTGGACGCAGGGCACCACCTTCGTCACGCGCATGGACTACCTGACGTCGTTCTTCAACGAGACGGCGTACTGCCTGGGCGTCGAGAAGCTGCTCGGCATCGAGGACGACATCCCGGACCGGGCCACGCTCATCCGCGTCCTGCTGATGGAGCTGAACCGGCTCTCGTCGCACCTCGTCTGTCTCGCCACCGGCGGGATGGAGCTGGGCGCGACCACGATCATGATCTACGGATTCCGCGATCGTGAACTGATTCTCGATGCCTACGAGATGATCACCGGGCTGCGGATGAACCACGCGTTCATCCGTCCCGGCGGGCTCGCCCAGGACCTCCCCCCGGGCGCCGTCGACTCCCTGCGCGAGCTGCTGAAGACGCTGCGGAAGAACCTGCCGGAGTACGACCAGCTCGCCACCGGCAACCCGATCTTCAAGGCCCGTATGCAGGACGTCGGCTATCTCGACCTGACCGGCTGCATGGCGCTGGGCGCCACCGGGCCGATCCTGCGCTCCGCCGGGCTCCCGCACGACCTGCGCAGGAGCGACCCGTACTGCGGTTACGAGACGTTCGAGTTCGACGTCCCGACCGCCGACACCTGCGACGCGTACGGCCGCTTCCTCATCCGCCTGGAGGAGATGCGCCAGTCGCTGCGGATCGTCGAACAGTGCCTGGACCGGCTGGAGCCGGGCCCGGTGATGGTCGCCGACAAGAAGATCGCCTGGCCCGCGCAGCTCGCGCTCGGCCCGGACGGCCTGGGCAACTCCCTCGACCACATCAAGAACATCATGGGCACGTCCATGGAGGCTCTGATCCATCACTTCAAGCTGGTGACGGAGGGCTTCCGGGTCCCGGCCGGTCAGGCGTACGCCGCCGTGGAGTCGCCCAAGGGCGAACTCGGCGCGCATGTCGTCTCCGACGGGGGCACCCGCCCGTACCGCGTGCACTTCCGCGATCCGTCCTTCACCAATCTCCAGGCCATGGCGGCGATGTGCGAGGGCGGCCAGGTCGCCGACGTCATCGTCGCCGTCGCGTCCATCGACCCCGTGATGGGAGGCGTCGACCGGTGACCGCCACACCGCCCAAAGCCGAGGTCAGCCTCGGGATGCCGCAGCTTCCCGCCCCCGCCTACCCGGACGAGGTACGCGCCCGGCTCGAAGGGGACGCCAAGGAGATCATCGGCCGCTACCCGGACTCCCGCTCCGCGCTGCTGCCGCTGCTCCACCTCACGCAGTCGGAGGAGGGGTTCGTCTCCCGTACGGGGATGGCCTTCTGCGCCGAACAGCTCGGCCTGACCACCGCCGAGGTCACCGCCGTCGCCACCTTCTACTCCATGTACCGGCGCGGGCCCGGCGGCGAGTACCAGGTCGGCGTCTGCACCAACACGCTCTGCGCGGTGATGGGCGGCGACGCCATCTTCGAGGAGCTGAAGGCGCACCTCGGCGTCGACAACCACGGGACGACCCCCGACGGCAAGATCACCCTCGAACACATCGAGTGCAACGCGGCCTGCGACTTCGCGCCCGTGGTGATGGTCAACTGGGAGTTCTTCGACAACCAGACGCCGGACACCGCCCTGCGGCTCGTCGACGACCTGCGCGACGGACACACCGTGGCGCCCACCCGGGGCGCGCCGCTGTGCACGTACAAGGAGACGTCGCGCATCCTGGCCGGCTTCCCCGACGAGCGCCCCGGCGCCGTCGAGGCCACCGGCGGCGCCGGCCCCGCCTCGCTGGTCGGGCTGCGGCTCGCGAGGGGTGAGGCGCCGCAGCGGGTGGTACGCCCCCGGGACGGCGCGGACCCCCAGGACCGGCAGCCGCAGGACCGGCAGCCCCAGGACAGGGGCCCCCAGGACGCGCCACCACGCGACGCCGCCCCCCAGGACCGGCAGCCGCAGGACGCGCCCCAGCCGGGCGCCGAGCACCTCAGCTCGCACGACGCGCCGCAGCAGACCTCGGCCTCCGACCCGGACCACCCGGCCGGACCCGCAGCCGAGGAGGGGGAGTGATGACCATGGCCACCGAGCTCAACGAGAACGGGAACGGGACGAGCCCGGAGAAGCTCCTCGCGCCCGTCCTGTCCGCCTTCTGGGACCAGCCCGACTCCTGGACGCTGGCCACCTACGAGCGGCACGAAGGGTACGAGGGGCTGCGCAAGGCGCTGGCCATGACGCCCGACGACCTCATCGCGTACGTCAAGGACTCGGGTCTGCGCGGGCGCGGCGGGGCCGGCTTCCCCACCGGGATGAAGTGGCAGTTCATCCCGCAGGGCGACGGCAAGCCGCACTATCTGGTCGTCAACGCGGACGAGTCGGAGCCCGGCACCTGCAAGGACATCCCCCTTCTCTTCGCCAACCCGCACTCCCTCATCGAGGGCATCGTGATCGCCTGTTACGCGATCCGCTCGCAGCGGGCCTTCATCTATCTGCGCGGCGAGGTCGTCCCCGTACTGCGCCGGCTCCACGAGGCGGTGCGCGAGGCGTACGCGGCGGGGTACCTCGGCACGAACATCCTGGGCAGCGGGCTCGATCTCGATGTCGTCGTGCACGCGGGCGCGGGCGCGTACATCTGCGGTGAGGAGACCGCGCTGCTCGACTCCCTGGAGGGGCGTCGCGGACAGCCCCGGCTGCGTCCTCCCTTCCCGGCGGTGGCGGGCCTGTACGCCTGCCCCACTGTGGTGAACAACGTCGAGTCCATCGCCTCGGTTCCCGCGATCCTCAACCGGGGCAAGGACTGGTTCAAGTCCATGGGCAGCGACAAGTCCCCGGGCTTCACGCTCTACTCGCTCAGCGGGCATGTCACCAACCCCGGCCAGTACGAGGCCCCCCTCGGCATCACGCTGCGCCAGCTCCTCGACATGAGCGGCGGCATCCGGGCCGGGCACCGCCTCAAGTTCTGGACGCCGGGCGGCTCCTCGACCCCGATGTTCACCGACGAGCACCTCGACGTCCCGCTCGACTACGAGGGCGTCGGCGCCGCCGGTTCCATGCTCGGCACGAAGGCGCTCCAGTGCTTCGACGAGACGACCTGTGTCGTACGGGCCGTCACCCGCTGGACCGAGTTCTACGCGCATGAATCCTGCGGCAAGTGCACGCCGTGCCGCGAAGGGACGTACTGGCTGGTCCAGTTGCTCCGCGACATCGAGGAGGGCAAGGGCGAGCTGTCCGACCTCGACAAGCTCAACGACATCGCCGACAACATCAACGGCAAGTCCTTCTGCGCGCTCGGCGACGGCGCCGCCTCCCCGATCTTCTCCTCGCTCAAGTACTTCCGCGCGGAGTACGAGCAGCACATCACCGGCAAGGGCTGCCCCTTCGACCCCGCGAAGTCCACCGTGTGGGCAGACCAGAACCCGCACCTGGAGGTGAACGCATGACGGTGACGACGAATGCTCCCTCCGGGGGCGGTGAAGCCGCGGTTCCGCCCGAGGATCTCGTCTCGCTGACGATCGACGGCATCGAGATCTCCGTCCCCAAGGGGACGCTCGTGATCCGCGCCGCCGAGCAGCTCGGCATCGAGATCCCGCGCTTCTGCGACCATCCGCTCCTCGACCCGGCCGGCGCCTGCCGCCAGTGCATCGTCGAGGTCGAGGGCCAGCGCAAGCCGATGGCGTCCTGCACGATCACCTGCACCGACGGCATGGTCGTCAAGTCGCAGTTGACGTCGCCGGTCGCCGAGAAGGCGCAGCGCGGGGTGATGGAGCTGCTGCTCATCAACCACCCGCTGGACTGCCCGGTCTGCGACAAGGGCGGCGAGTGCCCGCTCCAGAACCAGGCCATGCAGGTCGGTGACCCCGACACCCGCTTCGAGGGCAAGAAGCGTACGTTCGAGAAGCCCGTACCGATCTCCACGCAGGTGCTGCTCGACCGGGAGCGGTGCGTGCTCTGCGCCCGCTGCACCCGGTTCTCGAACCAGATCGCCGGCGACCCGATGATCGAGCTGATCGAGCGCGGCGCCCTCCAGCAGGTCGGCACCGGCGAGGGCGACCCCTTCGAGTCGTACTTCTCCGGCAACACCATCCAGATCTGCCCGGTCGGCGCGCTCACCTCGGCCGCGTACCGCTTCCGCTCCCGCCCCTTCGACCTGGTCTCCTCGCCGGGCGTCTGCGAGCACTGCGCGGGCGGCTGCGCGACCCGTACGGACCACCGGCGCGGCAAGGTCATGCGGCGGATGGCGGCCAACGCGCCCGAGGTCAACGAGGAGTGGCTCTGCGACAAGGGCCGCTTCGGCTTCCGGTACGCGCAGAAGCCCGACCGGCTCACCACCCCGCTGGTGCGGAACGCGGACGGCGTCCTCGAACCGGCGAGCTGGCCGGAGGCGCTGGAGGCCGCGGCGCGCGGCCTGGGCGCGGCCCGGGGCAGGACCGGCGTCCTGACGGGCGGCCGGCTCACCGTCGAGGACGCGTACGCGTACGCCAAGTTCGCGCGGGTCGCCCTCGACACCAACGACATCGACTTCCGCGCGCGTGTGCACAGCGGCGAGGAGGCCGACTTCCTCGCGGCGTACGTCGCGGGCCGGGGCCATGACCTCGACGGCACGGGGATCACGTACACCACGCTGGAGGCCGCCCCGGCGGTGCTGCTCGCGGGCTTCGAGTCCGAGGAGGAGGCGCCCGGCGTCTTCCTGCGGCTGCGCAAGGCGCACCGCAAGCACGGCCAGCGGACGTTCTCCCTGGCCACGCACGTCACCCGGGGCCTGTCGAAGGCGGGTGGCACGCTGCTGCCCGCCGCGCCAGGCACCGAGACCGAGTGGCTGGACGCGCTGGCCTCGGAGACCGGGCTCGACGCGGACGGTACGGCCGCGGCGCGGGCGCTGCGCGAGCCCGGCGCCGTGATCGTCGTCGGGGAGCGGCTCGCGGCCGTCCCCGGCGGGCTCACCGCGGCGGCGCGCGCCGCCACCGCGACCGGCGCCCGGCTGGTGTGGATCCCGCGGCGGGCCGGTGAGCGCGGCGCGCTGGAGGCGGGCGCGCTGCCCTCGCTGCTGCCGGGTGGCCGGCCGGCCACGGATCCGCGGGCCCGCGAGGAGACCGCGGCGGTGTGGGGCGTACGCGAACTGCCGCACCGGTACGGCCGCGACACCGGCCAGATCGTACGGGCCGCCGCCAACGGCGAGCTGGGCGCGCTGCTGGTCGCGGGCGTCGAGATCGCGGACCTGCCCGACCCGGCGGGCGCGCGGACCGCGCTGGACGAGGTCGGCTTCCTGGTCTCGCTGGAGCTGCGGCCCAGCGAGGTCACCGAGCGGGCCGATGTGGTCTTCCCGGTCGCGGCGGTCGCGGAGAAGCCCGGCTCCTTCCTCAACTGGGAGGGCAGGACACGGCTGTTCGAGGCGGCGCTGAAGCCGGAGCAGATGACGCGGCGGCTCGCGCCGAGCGACGCGCGCGTGCTGCACATGCTCGCCGACACCCTGGACGTGCACTTCGCGCTGCCGGACCTGCGTGCCGTACGCGCCGAACTCGACCGGCTCGGCGGCTGGGAGGGCCCCCGCGCCACCGAACCGACGGAATCGGCCGTTCCGGTGCCCAGGGCCGGCGGCGGCGAGGCGGTTCTCGCAGGCCACCGGATGCTGCTGGACCAGGGCCTTCTCCAGCAGGGCGACGAGGCGTTGGCGGGCACGCGCCATGCGGCGGTGGCCCGGCTCTCCGTCGCGACGGCCGCCGAGACGGGCGTCAAGGACGGCGACGACCTGACCGTCACCGGACCCGCGGGCAGGGTCACCCTTCCGCTGGCGGTGACGGCGATGCCCGACCGGGTGGTCTGGCTGCCGCTGAACTCCACGGGAGGCGGCGTCCTCGCGGACACCGGCTCGCTGCCGGGGACGCTCGTACGTATCGGCCCCGCGGAACCGGCCGGCCCCTCGCAGGACGGCCCCGCCGACGCAGCACCGGAGGTGCGCGCATGACCGCCTTCGCTTCAATCGCGGCGGCCCCGGGGAGCGTCCTCGCCGCCGAGGACCTGTCGATGTTCGGCCGCGACCCCTGGTGGCTCGTGCTCGTCAAGGCCGTGTTCTGCTTCGCGTTCCTGATGCTGACCGTGCTCTTCTCCATCGTGTGGGAGCGCAAGGTCGTCGCCTGGATGCAGTTGCGCATCGGCCCCAACCGGCACGGCCCCTGGGGCATGCTCCAGTCGCTCGCCGACGGCGCGAAGCTGATGTTCAAGGAAGACATCATCGTCAAGCGCGCCGACAAGGCCGTCTACATCCTCGCGCCGATCATCGCGGCGATCCCCGCGTTCATGGCGATCGCGGTGATCCCCTTCGGGCCCGCGGGCAACGAGGTCTCGATCTTCGGCCAGCGCACCACGATGCAACTCACCGACCTGCCCATCGCGATGCTCTACATCCTCGCGGTCGCCTCGGTCGGCATCTACGGCATCGTCCTCGCGGGCTGGTCCTCGGGGTCGACGTATCCGCTGCTCGGCGGGTTGCGCTCGTGCGCGCAGATGATCTCGTACGAGATCGCCATGGGCGCCGCGTTCGCCTCGGTGTTCCTCTACTCCGGGTCGATGTCGACCTCGGCGATCGTCGAGGCGCAGGCGGACCGCTGGTACGTGCTGCTGCTGCCGGTCTCCTTCATCATCTACATCATCACGATGGTGGCGGAGACGAACCGCAACCCGTTCGACATGCCGGAGTCCGAGGGCGACCTGGTCGGCGGCTTCAACACCGAGTACTCGTCGATCAAGTTCGCGATGTTCATGCTCGCCGAGTACGTCAACATGGTGACCGTCTCGGCCGTCGCGACGACGCTCTTCCTCGGCGGCTGGCGCGCCCCGTGGCCGATCTCCACCTTCTGGGAGGGCGCGAACCACGGCTGGTGGCCGATGCTCTGGTTCGTCGTCAAGGTCCAACTGCTGCTCTTCTTCTTCATCTGGCTGCGCGGCACGCTGCCCCGCGTGCGCTACGACCAGCTCATGAAGCTCGGGTGGAAGGTCCTGATCCCGGTCTCGCTGCTCTGGCTGATGCTCGTCGCGACCGTACGGGCGCTGCGCAACGAGAACTACTCCTTCCAGACGATCCTGCTGTACGTGGCCTCGGCGATCATCGCGCTCCTGCTGCTCTCCTTCATCGCGGACATCTTCCGCGACAGGAAGGAGCGTTCCGAGGCGGAGCACGAACCGGAGCCACCGGCCTTCGACCCGATGGCGGGCGGTTTCCCCGTACCGCCGCTGCCCGGACAGACGCTGCCGCCGGTGCCGCGCAGGCAGCCGCGACGCGAGCGGGAGCTGATTGTCAGTGGCGGGGTCAATACTGTGAGTGACGGTACCGAGAGTGACGGAAAGGAGGCCGGCAGTGTCTGACTCTTCGCAGGAGAACCTCCCGCAGCGGAGCGATCCGCAGGGGAACGCCCCCCAGGAGGACGTTCCGGGCGGCGACATCCCGCGTCCGCCGCGGAATCCGGTGGCCGGCTTCGGGCTGACCTTCAAGGCCATGTTCAAGAAGCGGCTGACGGAGCAGTATCCGGAGACGCCGAAGGTCACGGCGCCGCGCTTCCACGGCCGGCATCAGCTCAACCGCCATCCGGACGGCCTGGAGAAGTGCATCGGCTGCGAGCTGTGCGCGTGGGCCTGCCCGGCGGACGCGATCTATGTGGAGGGCGCGGACAACGCGGAGGAGGAGCGCTACTCCCCGGGGGAGCGCTACGGCCGCGTCTACCAGATCAATTACGCGCGCTGCATCTTCTGCGGCCTGTGCATCGAGGCGTGCCCGACCCGGGCGCTCACGATGACCAACGAGTTCGAGCTCGCCGACAGCTCCCGCGAGAGCCTCATCTATACGAAGGAGCAGCTTCTCGCCGGCCTGGAGGAGGGCATGGTCGAGTCGCCGCACTCGATCTTCCCCGGCACGGACGAGCAGGACTACTACCGGGGACTGGTCACGGAGGCCGCGCCCGGCACGGTCCGTCAGGTGGCCGTCAGCAAGGGTGAGAAGCCGCAGGACGAGGGGGCCGAAGCATGAGCCTCCTGGCAAGTTCCCTGGCGCCGTCCGTGGCGGGCCCGCTGACGCCCTCGCTCGCCGCCGGGTCGCTCACCTCGACCGGTGAGGCCGTCCAGTTCTGGATCCTCGGCACGGTCGCCGTGGTCGGCGCGCTCTGCACGATCCTGATGAAGAAGGCCGTGCACAGCGCGCTCTGCCTCGCCGCGACCATGATCATCCTGGCGGTCTTCTACCTCGCCAACGGGGCCTACTTCCTGGGCGTCGTCCAGATCGTCGTCTACACCGGCGCGATCATGATGCTGTTCCTCTTCGTGGTCATGCTGGTCGGTGTCACCGCGGCCGACTCCCTCAAGGAGACGCTGAAGGGCCAGCGCTGGTGGGCCGCCGCCTGCGGGCTCGGCTTCGGTGTGCTGCTCGTCGCGGGGATCGGCAACGCCTCGCTGAACTCCTTCACGGGGCTCGGCCAGGCCAACGCGGGCGGCAACGTCGAGGGCCTGGCCGCCCTGATCTTCACGAAGTACGTCTTCGCCTTCGAGATCACCGGCGCGCTGCTGATCACCGCGGCGGTCGGCGCGATGGTGCTCACCCACCGGGAGCGCACCGAGCGGGCCAAAACCCAGCGGGAGTTGGCCGAGGCGCGGGTACGGAGCGGCCAGTTGCCGCCGCTGCCCGCCCCCGGTGTCTACGCCCGGCACAACGCGGTGGACATCGCGGGCCTGCTGCCGGACGGCACCACGTCCGATCTGACGGTCAGCAGGACGCTGAAGGACCGCGGCCAGATCCGCGACGTGTCGGACGAGGCCATCGCCGACCTGAAGGCGCTGGAGCAGCGGTCGTCGGAGCGGCTGGGCCGCAGGGGCCTCGACCCCGCGGATCCCGGCGGTTCGGATTCCGGCGGTACGGGATCCGGCCGTACGGGGGCCGATCGCGCGGACAAGGAGGTCAAGCGGTGAATCCGGTCAACTACCTCTACCTCGCCTCCCTGCTGTTCACCATCGGCGCCGCCGGTGTGCTGATCCGGCGGAACGCGATCGTGGTCTTCATGTGCGTCGAGCTGATGCTCAACGCCTGCAACCTGGCGTTCGTCGCCTTCTCCCGGATGCACGGCAACCTCGACGGCCAGATCATCGCGTTCTTCACGATGGTCGTCGCCGCCGCGGAGGTCGTGGTCGGGCTCGCGATCATCGTCTCGCTGTTCCGTTCCCGCCACTCGGCCTCGGTCGACGACGCCAGCCTGATGAAGCTCTGAGGGGTCGCTGAATCGTGGAGAACTTGATTGCGCTGCTCGTCGCGGCGCCTCTGCTCGGAGCGGCGGTACTGCTGTGCGGCGGTCGCCGGCTCGACCGCACGGGCCACTGGCTCGGCACACTGCTGGCCGCCGCGTCCTTCGTGATCGGCGTCGTGCTCTTCGGCGACATGCTCGGCAGGAGCGGCGAGGACCGCTCCCTGCACCAGCACCTGTTCTCCTGGATCCCCGTCGAGGGCTTCCAGGCGGACGTCGCCTTCCAGCTCGACCAGTTGTCGATGACCTTCGTCCTGCTGATCACCGGTGTGGGCACCCTGATCCACATCTACTCGATCGGGTACATGGAGCACGACGAGCGGCGGCGCCGCTTCTTCGGCTATCTGAACCTGTTCCTGGCGGCGATGCTGCTGCTGGTCCTCGCGGACAACTACCTGCTGCTGTACGTCGGCTGGGAGGGCGTGGGCCTCGCCTCGTACCTGCTCATCGGGTTCTGGCAGCACAAGCCGAGCGCGGCGACGGCGGCGAAGAAGGCGTTCCTCGTCAACCGTGTCGGTGACATGGGTCTGTCGATCGCGATCATGCTGATGTTCACGACGTTCGGGACGTTCGCCTTCGGCCCGGTCTTCGCGGCCACCGGCGACGCGACCGAGGGCAAGCTGACGGCGATCGGCCTGATGCTGCTGCTGGCCGCCTGCGGCAAGTCGGCCCAGGTGCCGCTCCAGTCCTGGCTGGGCGACGCGATGGAGGGCCCGACCCCGGTCTCGGCCCTGATCCACGCGGCGACGATGGTCACCGCCGGCGTCTACCTGATCACCCGCTCCGGCGCGATCTTCAACGCGGCCCCGGACGCCCAGTTGGCGGTCGTGGTGGTCGGCGCGGTGACGCTGCTGTTCGGTGCGATCGTCGGTTGCGCGAAGGACGACATCAAGAAGGCCCTCGCGGGCTCGACGATGTCGCAGATCGGCTACATGATCCTGGCGGCGGGCCTCGGCCCGATCGGCTATGTCTTCGCGATCATGCACCTGGTGACGCACGGCTTCTTCAAGGCCGGGCTCTTCCTCGGCGCCGGTTCGGTCATGCACGGCATGAACGACGAGGTCGACATGAGGAAGTACGGCGGCCTGCGGAAGTACATGCCCGTCACCTTCGTCACCTTCGGCCTCGGCTATCTCGCGATCATCGGCTTCCCCGGTCTCTCCGGCTTCTTCTCCAAGGACAAGATCATCGAGGCGGCCTTCGCCAAGGGCGGCACGGAGGGCTGGATCCTCGGCGCCGTCACCCTGCTGGGCGCCGCGATCACCGCGTTCTACATGACGCGCGTGATGCTGATGACCTTCTTCGGCGAGAAGCGCTGGCAGCCCGACGAGAAGGGCAACCCACCGCATCCGCACGAGTCCCCGAAGTCCATGACCATCCCCATGATCGTCCTGGCGTTCGGCTCGGTCTTCGCCGGCGGGTTCTTCTCCATCGGCGACCGCTTCCTGCACTGGCTGGAGCCCGTCACCGGACACGACCACGGACACGCGCCGATCAGCGCGGGCGCCGTCACCGGCGCCACCATGGTCGTCCTGGTCATCGGCGTCGCCGTCGCCTGGTTCCGGTACGGCCGTCAGCCCGTCCCCGCGGTCGCCCCGCGCGGCTCGTTCGCCACCCGCGCCGCCCGCCGCGATCTCTACCAGGACGACTTCAACCACGTCGTCCTGGTCCGCGGCGGCGAGCACCTCACCCGCTCCCTGGTCTACGTCGACCACACCCTGGTCGACGGGGTGGTCAACGGGACCGCGGCCTCGTTCGGCGGACTCTCAGGACGGCTCCGCAAGCTGCAGAACGGCTATGCCCGCACCTATGCGGTCTCGATGTTCGGAGGTACGGCAGTGCTCATCGCCGCGACCCTGCTGATGAGGGCGGTGTAACCGGATATGTCGTTCCCCCTTCTGACCGCGACGGCGGCGCTGCCCGCGATCGGGGCGATCGCCACGGCGGCCGTCCCGGCGGCCCGGCGCACCGGCGCCAAGTGGCTGGCGCTGTTCTTCTCGCTCGCCACCCTCGCACTGGCCGCCGTGGTGCTGGTCCGCTTCGAGCCCGGCGGCGCCCGCTACCAGCTCACCGAGTCCCACGCCTGGATCGCGGACTTCGGGGTGCGGTACGAACTGGGCGTGGACGGTATCGGGGTGGCGCTCCTCGCGCTCACCGCGCTGCTGGTCCCGTTCGTGATCCTGGCGGGCTGGCACGACGCCGACCCGCTGGAGGACGTGAACCCGAACCGCCGCTGGCGGCCGACCCAGGGCTTCTTCGCGCTGATCCTGATGGTCGAGGCGATGGTGATCCTCTCCTTCGAGGCCACCGACGTCTTCCTCTTCTACATCCTCTTCGAAGCCATGCTCATCCCGATGTACTTCCTCATCGGCGGCTTCGGCGACCGCGCTCATGCGGGCGGGGACGAGGCGGCGGCGACCCAACGCTCGTACGCGGCCGTCAAGTTCCTCCTCTACAACCTGGTCGGCGGCCTGATCATGCTGGCCGCCGTCATCGGCCTCTACGTGGTCGCGGGCAGTTTCTCGCTCTCCGAGATCGCGGACGCGCGGGCCAACGGCACCCTGTCGATCGCCACGAACACCGAACGCTGGCTGTTCCTCGGCTTCTTCTTCGCCTTCGCGGTGAAGGCCCCGCTCTGGCCGCTGCACACCTGGCTGCCCAACGCCATGGGCGAGGCCACCGCGCCCGTCGCCGTACTGATCACCGCGGTCGTCGACAAGGTCGGCACCTTCGCGATGCTCCGCTTCTGCCTCCAGCTCTTCCCCGAGGCGTCCAAGTGGGCCACCCCGGCGATCCTGGTGCTGGCGCTGATCAGCATCATCTACGGGGCGCTGCTCGCGGTCGGCCAGCGCGACATGAAGCGGCTGATCGCCTACGCGTCGATCTCGCACTTCGGCTTCATCATCATGGGCATCTTCGCGATGACCAGCCAGGGCCAGTCGGGCGCCACGCTCTACATGGTCAACCACGGGATCTCCACCGCCGCGCTGATGCTGGTGGCCGGCTTCCTGATCTCGCGGCGCGGCTCGCGGCTCATCGCGGACTACGGCGGGGTGCAGAAGGTAGCCCCGGTCCTCGCGGGCACGTTCCTGATCGGCGGGCTCGCCACGCTCTCGCTGCCGGGGCTCTCCCCGTTCGTGAGTGAATTCCTCGTCCTGGTCGGCACGTTCAGCCGGTATCCGGTGGTCGGCATCATCGCCACCTTCGGCATCGTGCTCGCCGCGCTCTACGTCCTGGTCCTCTACCAGCGCACGATGACCGGCGCGGTGAAGGACGAGGTCAGGACCATGCCGGATCTGCGGATCCGGGAGCTGGTGGTCGTCACCCCGCTGATCGCGCTGCTTCTCTTCCTGGGCGTCTACCCGAAGCCGCTGACCGAGATCGTCAACCCGGCGGTGGAGCACACGATGTCCGACGTACAGAAGACCGATCCCGAGCCCGAGGTGGAGGCCGCTCCATGAGTGCGACTGTCGTCCACAGCCTGTGGACAACGACGGCGGCCGACGGGATCGCCAAGATCCCGGCCCCGAAGATCGAGTACGCGCAGCTCTCGCCCGTGCTGATCGTGGTGGCCGCCGCGGTCCTGGGCATCCTGGCCGAGGCGTTCGTCCCCCGCAAGGCGCGCTACCACGCGCAGCTCTTCCTCTCCGTCGTCGCCCTCGCCGCGTCCTTCGCGGCGGTGGTCGGGCTCGCGGCGGGCGGATACGGCACCACGAAGAAGCACATCGCCGCGATGGGCGCCATCGCCATCGACGGCCCGACGCTCTTCCTCCAGGGCACGATCCTGCTGGCGTCCGTCGTCGCCGTGTTCACCTTCGCCGAGCGCAGGCTCGACCCGGAGACGCACGGCAACCGGGTCGACTCCTTCGTCGCGCAGGCCGCGTCCGTACCGGGCAGCGACAGCGAGAAGGCCGCGGTCAAGGCCGGGTTCACCACCACCGAGGTCTTCCCGCTGCTGCTGTTCGCGGTGGCCGGCATGCTGGTCTTCCCGGCCGCCAACGACCTGCTGACGCTCTTCATCGCGCTGGAGGTCTTCTCCCTCCCGCTCTACCTGCTGTGCGCCCTCGCCCGCCGCAAGCGGCTCATGTCGCAGGAAGCCGCCGTCAAGTACTTCCTGCTGGGCGCCTTCTCCTCGGCGTTCCTGCTCTTCGGGGTCGCGCTGCTCTACGGGTACGCGGGCTCCGTCTCGTACGCCCGGATCGCCGAGGTCGTCGACGGCACGGTCCAGAACGTCAGCCCGGCCCTCGCGGACACCATGGGCAACGACGCGCTGCTGCTCATCGGCGGTGCGATGGTCCTGATGGGGCTGCTCTTCAAGGTCGGCGCCGTCCCGTTCCACATGTGGACCCCGGACGTCTACCAGGGCGCGCCCACCCCGGTCACCGGCTTCATGGCGGCGGCGACGAAGGTCGCCGCGTTCGGCGCGCTGCTGCGCCTGCTGTACGTGGTGCTGCCGGGCCTGCGCTGGGACTGGCGGCCGGTGATGTGGGGCGTCGTCATCATCACGATGCTGGGCGGCGCGATCGTCGCCATCACCCAGACCGACATCAAGCGGCTGCTGGCGTACTCCTCGATCGCGCACGCCGGCTTCATCCTGGCCGGGGTGATCGCGGGGACGGGCGACGGGATCTCGTCCGTCCTCTTCTATCTGGCGGCCTACTCGTTCGTGACGATCGGCGCGTTCGCGGTCGTCACCCTGGTCCGTGACGCGGGCGGCGAGGCGACGCACCTGTCCAAGTGGGCGGGGCTCGGCCGGCGTTCGCCCCTGGTGGCCGCGGTCTTCGCCGTCTTCCTGCTGGCCTTCGCGGGGATCCCGCTGACCTCGGGCTTCTCGGGGAAGTTCGCGGTCTTCAAGGCGGCGGCCGAGAGCGGCGCGGGCGCGCTGGTGGTGGTCGGTGTGATCGCCTCGGCCATCGCGGCGTTCTTCTACATCCGGGTCATCGTGCTGATGTTCTTCAGCGAGCCGAAGCCGGAGGGCCCCACGGTCGCCGTGCCGTCGCCCCTCACGATGACGGCGATCGGCGTGGGCGTCCTGGTCACCCTGGTCCTGGGCGTCGCCCCGCAGTACTTCCTCGACCTGGCGAGCCAGGCGGGAGGCTTCGTACGGTAGCGGCGCGGCTGGGCGCCCACGGGGCGCGCACCGCGTCCGTACGGCGTACACACGGCCGGGCCCGGCACCTCCTCGGGGGAGGCGCCGGGCCCGGCCGTTCTCACTGCTCAGGCGCCGTCGGCGTCCGGTCGAGGCATGATCGTGGTGAGGTCGAGATCCACCGGGAACGGGACGGGGACCTTCATCCAGTCACGGAAAATGCCCGTGCTCACGTAGACACCGGTGGCCGGCTCCAGTTCGAAGACGTGGACAACGGCTTCGCCGTTACCACTGTTCTCCACCCGCCAGTAGTGCGGGATCTTGGCACGCGCGTACTTCAGTGGTTTGGTTTCCCGGTCCCGTGACCTCGACTCCCGTGAGACCACTTCAATCGCGAGGAGCGCCGACTCGGCCGGGATCCGGGTTTGTTCGT
This sequence comes from Streptomyces sp. NPDC087310, assembly GCF_044744405.1. Taxonomy (NCBI): domain Bacteria; kingdom Bacillati; phylum Actinomycetota; class Actinomycetes; order Kitasatosporales; family Streptomycetaceae; genus Streptomyces; species Streptomyces sp. NPDC087310. The sequence continues at coordinate 152,509 of NZ_JBIUYF010000004.1, forward strand.
GGTCACGCATGTATTTCGAGTGACAGACGACGACATCCGGCTCGGGCCGGTTCTGCCAGTCGATGTCGATCGTGAATTCACGAAGGACAAGGATTCCGGCGGGGGCCTGCGACCTGAGCTGCCACTCGAAGAAGCTGACTGCCAGCGAATGGAAAAGGGTCTGCGGACTCACGAAAACAAGGCTCCCGTCGATCAGCTCCGTGTGCGGAGGCAGGTTCGGAAGCTCGTCCAGGTCGTCGCCGGTCCATCCGCCTGGTGGCGGGACGGGCCACCTGCGGCTCGGGGCGTCAGGGCCCGGAGCCTCAGGCTCGGTCTCGGGTTCCACGCTCATCAGTGCTCCCATAGGACGGAGTCTCGCGGCTCCATCCAGCGTAACCGGCGGATACCGGGATAACCCCCTACGAACGGGTGATCGGGTCACGTGGCGTTGACGGGGGCATGGCTCACGCGGCGGCGATGCGGCCCCTCACCTCGCCCAGGCCGACCTTCGTGCCGTCCGGGCCCGGGGCCCAGGCGGTCAGGGTGACCTCGTCGCCGTCCTCCAGGAAGGTGCGTTTGCCGCCGGGCAGTTCGATCGGCTCCGTACCGTTCCACGTCAGCTCCAGCAGGCAGCCGCGCTGCTCGCGCGCGGGCCCGCTGACCGTGCCGGACGCGAAGACGTCCCCGGTGCGCAGGGAGGCGCCGTTGACCGTGAGATGGGCGAGCTGCTGCGCGGCTGTCCAGTACATCGTGGAGAACGGGGGCTCGGAGATCACCTCTCCGTTGAGCGCCACCGAGATCCGCAGATCGAAGCCGCCGGGCTCCTCGTCCTCCGCGTCGTCCAGATAGGGGAGAACGGGGACCGTACGGGCCGGGGGCGCCACCCGGGCGGCGTCCAGGGCCTCCAGCGGGGTCACCCACGCCGAGACGGACGTGGCGAAGGACTTGCCCAGGAACGGGCCGAGCGGCACGTACTCCCACGCCTGGATGTCCCGCGCCGACCAGTCGTTGAGGAGGGACAGCCCGAAGACATGGTCGCGGAAGGACGCCAGCTCCACCGAGGAGCCCTGCGGGGACGGCGTACCGACGACGAAGGCGACCTCCGCCTCGATGTCCAGCTTCGTGGAAGGGCCGAAGACCGGCGCCGGGTCGGCGGGCGCCTTGCGCTGGCCCGCCGGGCGCGTCACCTCCGTGCCGGAGACGACGACCGTGCCGGCCCGGCCGTGGTAACCGATCGGGAGGTGCTTCCAGTTGGGGGTCAGCGCCTCGCCGTCGGGGCGGAAGATCCGGCCCACGTTCGTGGCGTGGTGCTCGCTCGCGTAGAAGTCGACGTAGTCCGCGACCTCGTACGGCAGATGCAGGGTGACCGCGCCCAGCGGGTGGAGCAGGGGCTCTATGTCGACGCGGTGCGCGGGGACCGTGACCCAGGCGGTGAGCGCCCGGCGGACATCGCGCCAGGCCGTGCGCCCGGCCGCCATCAGCGGGTTGAGGCTGGGCCTGGCCAGCAGCGCCGCGTACGGGGAGCCTAGCGCCAGCGCCGCCGCCCCCGCGTCGAGCACATGATCGCCGATGCGCACCCCCACCCGCCGTCGGTCGGGCTCGTCGGCGGTCGAGAAGACTCCGTACGGCAGGTTGTGCGGGCCGAAGGGATCGCCCTCGGCCGTTTCGAGCGGGCTCTGCTCGGGCATCGGTGCTGCCTCGCTTTCCGGATCGATACGGGACACGTTACGTCGGTGTTGCCCGACTGAGGCGGTAATAAAAGGCTCGCATCGACCGAAAGGCCGAGGTGGGCGCGGGGATTGGGCGCGAGGGCGAGGCGGGGACGGAGTGGGGGCGGGGTGCGGGGCCGGGTGGCTCAGCCCGCTGTGCGGGGGATTCGTTTCTCCCAGGTGCGGTGGTGGACGACCTCCTCGCCGACGCGGCAGATCACCTCGTCGGTGGCGATGAAGTCGTCCGCGTCGCAGCGGATCTCGGAGCGTGTCTCGACCCGGGTGTCCCAGGCCAGGTCGGGCCGGTGCAGCCGGATCGTCCAATGGGAGAGCGTGCGCGCGGAGAGCGGGTCACGCTCCTGGATCGTGTACGTCTCCCGCGCGTCCTCGGAGAATTCCAGCCCGTCCGGGTAGAAGCGCGAGCCGCCGTAGCGCGGATCGACCTCCAGCCGCCAGACGCCCGCGGCGACGTCCCGTACCACCAGCCGTTCGGGGCGCTCCTCGTCGAGCGTCGCGGGGAAGGAGACGCCCAACGGCTCGGCCTGCTCCGGCGGTTCGAAGGAGATGGCGCCCTCGTCGGCGCCCGCTTCCGTCCCTCCACGTGTGCGGACGGGGAGTTCGAGCGAGCTGCCCGCCGGGTCGAGGGTGAAGCCCGCCGACCCGGCCTGCGGCCAGATCCACGGCCAGTACGCGGAGGAGACCGCGAGCCGGATGCGGTGGCCGGGCGGGAAGGCGTGGCCGATGCCGTTCAGCTCGAAGGTGACGTCCTCGGTGGCGCCCTCGGGCCACGGGTCGATCCGGTCGCGGCCGTTGCGGGCCGAGAGGTTGAGGACGCCCCGGGTGACCAGGGTGGAGGAGCCGTCCGGCGCGATGTCGCACAGCCGGGCGATCACCTGGCCGGCCGGGGCGTCGGACCGGAGTCTCAGCCGTACGCGCGGGCGGCCGAGGATCTCGATCGGCTCGCCGCCCGCCGTGCTGCCCGCCACCTGGAAGTCGAAGCAGGCCGACTTGGCGTCCTCGTCGCGCTGGTCGGGCGGCAGATCCGCGTCGTTGCCGAACGGGAAGTAGCGGCCCGCGTCCAGACCGGTGTGTTGTGGCGAGTTGACGACAATCGGATCCCCCCGGAGGGAGTACGGCGTCGGCGTCACGTTCGGGGAGGGCCACGCGCGGTCGCCGACCCAGCGGCCCGGCAGCTCGGGGTAGACCGTCGCGGGCGGGTGCGAGTCGCTGATCCAGGAGCGCAGCAGCGGCTCGGCCATCACCCCCGTGTCCCGGTCCTTGAGATGCTGGTCCCACCAGCGCAGGGTCTCCTGGAGGAAGCCGATGGCCGGTCCCGGCGGCAGCCCCCGGTCGGGGTACTGGTGCGACCAGGGCCCGATCAGCCCCCGTACCCGCCCGGGGTCGAGGTGTTCGACAAGCCGCAGCACGGTGTCCCGGTACGGGTCGTGCCAGCCGCCCACGGCCAGCACGGCGGCCCGGATCGCCCCGTACTCCTCGCAGACGCTGCCGTGCTTCCAGTACGCGTCGCGGGTCTGGTGGTCCAGCCAGGTGTGCAGGAACGGTTCGACGGCGTCCAGGCGCCGCAGCCACATCTCGCGCCACGCGCCGCCCACGTACGCCGGGTCCGGCGGCCGGGAGACGAAGGCGAGCATCGTCGCCGCCCAGGCGTGCATGTCCACGGCGAGGACCGAACCGCCCATGTAGTGGACGTCGTTGTCGTACCGGTCGTCGGAGGAGCAGACGGTGACGATCGCCTTGAGCGGTTCGGGGGCGAGGGCGGCGAGCTGGAGCGCGTTGAAGCCGCCCCAGGAGATCCCGAACATGCCCACCTTCCCGGTGCACCAGGGCTGCGCGGCGAGCCAGTCGATCACCTCGACACCGTCGGCCAGCTCGGTCGCGTCGTATTCGTCGCCGGGCAGCCCCTCGCTGTTGCCGTGACCGCGTACATCGACGCGTACGGAGGCGTAGCCGTGCCCCGCGTACCAGGGGTGGCGCTGGTGGTCGCGGGGCGCCGTCCAGTCGCTGAGCCGGTACGGGAGGTATTCGAGCAGGGCGGGGACGGGCTCGTCGGTGACGGGGCGCCAGACGCGCGCGTAGAGGAGGGTGCCGTCGGAGAGCGGGATCCGTACGTCCTCGTGGGTGGTCCCGTAGGGGAAGTCGGTGCGGATGACAGGGGTACGGACGGTGGGTGTGCGGACGGTGGGTGTGCGGACGGAGGGTGTGCGGGCGGTGGGGGGCATGCCGGTCACCTCGATACGGGGGCGTGGGGGCTCAGTGGACGGGGTGCATCGTGCGGCGCAGCCAGGGCGCGGCGGCGATCACGGCGAGGCCCGCCAGGACCGCGACGGCCCCGTTGACGCCGAAGTACGCGGGCTGCGAGACCTGCCCGTAGAACTTCACGGTCTGGGCCTGGATGCCGTTGGCGAGCGCCAGGGAGAGGAACCAGAGGGCCATGGTCTGGCTGGCGAACGCCCGTGGCGCGAGCTTGGTGGAGGCGGAGAGGCCGGAGGTCTCCACGAGGATGTCGCCGAGGCCGAGCAGCAGGTACGAGGCGACGATCCACCACGCGGCCATCCGGTAGTCGGCGCCGTGGTGTCCGGATGTGGGCAGGACCATCAGCAGGAAGGACAGCCCGCCGAGGATCACCCCGATCGCGATCTTGTTCGAGGCGTGCGGCTGGCGCGGGCCCATCCGTACCCAGACCGCGGCGACGACCGGCGCGAGCGCGACCTCGAAGGCGCCGAGCGCGGAGGCGTACCAGCTCGCGGGGAAGTGGAAGCCGAGGATCGAGGTGTCGGCGTTGGTCGACGCCAGGAGGATCATCGTGGAGTACGCCTGGAAGAGGATGAAGTTGAAGAACACCGACGCCAGGAAGAGCACCACATAGGGGCGGAGCCGGCCGCGCTCCCGCGCTGTCACGCGCGGGCTGCGGAACATCACCACGAAGTAGACGACGGGCGCGATCACCGAGAGCACGGTGAGGACGTCGGCGAAGCGGCCGATGGTGAGCCATCCGGCCAGGGCGAGCGCCACGGCCACGACGGCCGTCACCGCCGCGCCCGCGGCCATCAGCCGTACGGCACGGCGCAGGGCGGCGGGGGCCAGTGCGAACTCGGCGGCGTGTTTGCGCCCGGCGAGATGGCGTCTGCCCGCCACGTACTGGATCAGCCCGAGGGTCATCCCGACGGCCGCGGCGGAGAACGCCCAGTGCCAGCTCGCGTGGTCGCCGAGCCACCCCGTGACGAGAGGGCCGAGGAAGGCGCCGATGTTGATGGCCATGTAGTAGAGGGCGAAGCCGGCGTCCCTGCGCTCGTCCTCCGTACGGTAGAGCTTGCCGACCATGGCGGAGACGTTCGGCTTGAGCAGCCCCGTACCCGCGCTGATCAGGCCGAGCCCCACCCAGGTCATGGCGGCGGTGGGGACCGCCATGGCGTAGTGCCCGACGGCGATCAGGACGCCGCCCCAGAGGACGGCGCGGTAAGAGCCCAGGATGCGGTCGGCGAGCCAGCCGCCGGCCACCGAGAGCAGGTAGACGAGGGTTCCGTACGCGGCCGAGACGGAGGCGGCGGTGCCGGGCGCCATGCCCAGGCCGCCGTCGTGGACGGTGGCGACGAAGTAGAGGACGAGGACGGCCTGCATGCCGAGGAACGAGAAGCGCTCCCAGACCTCCAGACCCGAGAGGGTCGCCAGTCCCCTGGGGTGGCCGAGGAAGGCGCGGTCGTCACCCGGCGGGGGTTGCCCGTCGGGTGGTTCGTCGTTCACTTCGAGGTCGGTCGTCGTTCCTGACAAAAGGGCCGCTCCTGGTCGAAAGGTCGATCCCGAACATACCGGCGAAGCCGGGAAGGCGCCCATGGTGATCGAAAGGCGACCGGATACGCTGACTTGAGTGATGGCAGCGACACATCGACAATCCGTGTGATCGTCAGCAGACAGGAGTACCTCTCGTGACCGTCGTCGGGCCGTTCGGGCTGAGCGTGCGGGACCAGGCTCTTGAGGCCGATGTCCAGACCGGGTTGGCGGCCGTCGAGGCGGGACTCCTCGATGCCACCAAGAGCGAGGTGCCCTTCATCACGGAGGCCGCGCAGCACCTCGTACGGGCGGGCGGCAAACGATTCCGGCCACTGTTGGTCATGCTCGCGTCACAATTCGGCGACCCGTACGCGCCCGGGGTCGTCCCGGCCGCCGTCGTCGTCGAGTTGACGCATCTCGCGACGCTCTACCACGACGACGTCATGGACGAGGCCGAGGTACGCCGCGGGGTGGAGAGCGCCAATGCCCGGTGGGACAACTCGGTCGCCGTCCTCACGGGTGATTTCCTCTTCGCCCGCGCGTCGCACATCCTGGCGGACCTGGGCCCCGAGGCCGTCCGTATCCAGGCGCAGGCGTTCGAACGGCTCGTGACGGGCCAGATCCTGGAGACCGCGGGCCCGCGCGGCGGCATCGACCCCGTCAGCCACTACCTCGACGTCATCGGCGGCAAGACCGGCTCGCTGATCGCGGTCGCGGGGCGCTTCGGCGCGGTGATGTCCGGCGCCGACGAGACGGTCGTCGACATCCTCACCCAGTACGGGGAGCGGCTCGGCATCGCCTTCCAGCTCGCCGACGACTTCCTCGACATCGCCAGCGACTCCCACGAGTCCGGCAAGACGCCCGGCACGGACCTGCGCGAGGGCATTCCCACGCTGCCGGTGCTGCTGCTGCGCGCCCAGGCGGAGCAGCACGGCAGACCGGAGGACCTGGCCCTGGTCGAGCTGCTGGACGGCGACCTCGCGGACGACGGGCGCCTCACCGAGGCCCTGCGGCTGCTGCGCGCCCATCCGGCGCTGGAGCAGGCGCGACGGGACACGGTGCGGTACGCGGAGGAGGCGCGCGCGGCGCTGGCGCCGCTGCCGGAGTGCTACGCGAAGTCGGCGCTGATGGAGCTGTGCGACGCGGTGGTCCACCGCGCGGGCTGAGGGTCGTACGGGTTCAGGGGCGTACGGGCCGGGGCCGGCGCGCTTCGAGGGCCGCGCGGGCTGAGGGTCGTACGGGCCGGGGGCGGGCCGTTTTCCGTGGGTTCTGGTACCTGGGTCCGCCCCGCCCGCCGTCCTCACTCGCCCGGCGCAGGCGTCCCTCGTTCGCCGGGGTGTCCCCTACGGGATGCCGGAGTCGTCTCATCCGTATGTCATCCCAGAGCAGTACGGGAAGTTGCGCCCGGGGTCTGACGCTTCCGCACCCCCGATTTGGTCAGATGGACAACACCACTCCTGACCAATTCGGGTGAGAATGGCGGCGAGGAGTGGACAAGAGCAACGGACGGAAGGCCGCCGACCACGGAGGTAGGGCACACATGGCACCGAACGACAGCGCACCGGCGACCGAGGAAGACAGGGAGCCCGGCGCCGCCCGCCGCAAGGCGGCACGTTACGCGCTCCCCGTCGCGGTGGCGGGGGTGGCCGCGGCGACCATCGGACTCGTCCCGGCGCTCGCCGCGACCGGTGACCCCGAACTGCCGAAGATCAGCGCGCAGCAGCTCATCGAGAAGATCGCCGCGTCGGACACCGAGCAGCTCTCCGGCACGGTGAAGATCAGCACGAACCTGGGGATCCCGGCGCTGGACAACCTCGGCGACCTGGCGGGCTCCTTCGCCCCGAAGGGCGAGACTCCGGGCCAGGGCGGCGAATCGGCGGACCCCGGCACGAAGCTGACGGAGCTGGCCTCCGGCACGCACACCCTGCGGGTGGCGACGGACGGCCCCGACAAGCAGCGGCTGTCGATCCTCGACGACACCTCCGAGTACAGCCTGATCCACAACGGCGACGAGGTGTGGGCGTACGACAGCGGCTCCAACGCGGCCTACCACGCGACCGCGCCGGAGGGCGCCAAGGGCGGCAAGGGGTCCGACGGCTCCGGGGACAAGGACAGGACCGCCCCGAAGGGCGCCCCCACCACCCCCAAGGACTTCGCCGAGCAGGCGCTGAAGGCCGCGGGCGACACGACCTCGGTGACCGTCGACGGGACGTCGAAGGTGGCCGGGCGGGACGCGTACCGGCTGCTGATCAAGCCCAAGCAGAGCGGTTCCACGGTCGGCTCCATCACGGTCGCGGTGGACGCGAAGACGGGTACGCCGCTCAAGTTCACGCTGGCGCCGAGCAGCGGCGGTAAGGCCGTGGTCGACGTGGGCTTCACGAAGGTCGACTTCGCCAAGCCCGCCGCCGGTACCTTCGACTTCACGCCCCCCAAGGGCGCGAAGGTGACGGAGGAGAGCGACGCCGGTAAGGCGGCGAAGGAGCACGGGGCGGACAACTCGGCCAAGGAGCTGCCCCTGGGGCCGGGCAGCCTCGGTGCGCTGGGCGCGCTCGGCGGCTCGGACGGCGACGTGAAGGTCATCGGCAAGGGCTGGAGCACGGTGTACGCCCTGTCGTCACCGGACGGTGGCGCGGGCGCGAAGGCCGACTCCACCGCCGACTCCAAGGCCGGCGCGGTGAAGCCGGAGGACGTCCCGGCCGAGGCGCAGCAGTTCATGGACGCGCTCGGCGACAAGGTCACCGGGAAGTTCGGATCGGGGACGGTCTTCCAGACCCGTATCGTCAACGCGCTGATGACCGACGACGGCAAGGTCTACGTCGGCGCGGTCACCAAGGACGCGCTGATCAAGGCGGCCGACCAGGCCAAGTGACGCAGTGACGGACCGCCCCGCCGTGTGCACCACGCGGCGGGGCGGAACGCTGACCGGGGCCGGTCCGTTCTCGGGAGGGCACCATGGACGGCACCACGGACGGGCCCACGGAGCGGGCCCATCGACGGGCCCATGGGCTGGGGGAGAAGGGGGGAGCGGGATGACAGCGGTACCGGTACCGGCGACGGTCATCGAGACGCGCGGCCTGACCAAGCGTTACCGCGGCGGCCAGCTCGCCGTCGACCATCTCGATCTGACGGTGCCCGCGGGCAGCGTCTTCGGTTTCCTCGGGCCCAACGGCTCGGGCAAGACCACCACCATCCGGATGCTGATGGGCCTGATCGAGCCCACCGCGGGATCCGCCACGCTCCTGGGCCACCGCATGCCGCGCGCCTCGCGCACCGTGCTGCCCAGGGTGGGGGCGCTGATCGAGGGGCCCGCGCTGTACGGGCATCTGAGCGGCCGGGACAATCTCGTACGGTACGACTCCGCCGACCCGACGGCCGATCCCCGCACCCGCGCCGCCCGGGTCACCGGGGCGCTGGAGCGGGTCGGGCTGACGGCGGCGGCGGGCAAGAAGGCGAAGGCGTACTCCCTCGGGATGAAGCAGCGGCTCGGGCTGGCCTCCGCGCTGCTGCGCCCGCGCGCCCTGCTGGTGCTGGACGAGCCGACGAACGGGCTCGACCCGCAGGGCATGCGGGAGATCAGGACGCTGGTGCGGGAGCTGGCCGCGGACGGCACGACGGTCTTCCTCTCCTCGCACCTCCTCGACGAGATCGAACAGGTCTGCACCCATGTCGCCGTGATGAACCAGGGGAAGCTGATCACCCAGGGGACGGTCGCCGAGCTGGCGGCCGGGACCCGGGGCGCACTCGCCGTCACGACCCCCGACCCGGGCGAGGCGGCCCGGGTGCTGAAGGAGTGCGGGGTCACGGACGTGGTGGTGGCGGGAGACCGGGTCACCGGCGAGCTTCCGGCGGGCGAGGGGGAGCCGGTGGACCCGGCCGAGCTCAACGCCGCGCTGGTCCGGGCGGGGGTGCGGGTACGGGCCTTCGGCCAGGAGCGCGCCTCGCTGGAGGACGCCTTTGTCGCGCTGACGGGGGAGGGCTTCGATGTCGCGGGCTGACGCGGGGACACAGTCCGACGAGGGGACGCGGGCCGACTCAGGGACGCGGGCCGACACGGGGACGCAGGCTGACGCGGGGACGCGGGCGCTGTCGGCACCGCGGGTGCTGTGGACGTTCGGGCTGCTCCGCTCCGAGCTGTCGGTCACCTTCCGCCGCTGGCGCACCCTCGCCCTGCTGGGCGTGCTCGCCGCCGTCCCCGTCCTCATCGGCATCGCGGTGAAGATCGAGACGGGCGGCGGAGGGGGCGGCGGCCGGGGCGGCGGGCCCGCCTTCATCGGGCAGGTCACCAACAACGGGCTGTTCCTGGTCTTCGCCGCGCTCGCCGCGACGCTGCCGGTCTTCCTCCCGATGGCCGTCGGCGTCATAGCGGGCGACGCGATCGCGGGCGAGGCCAACGGCGGGACGCTGCGCTATCTGCTGGTCGCCCCGGCGGGACGTACCCGGCTGCTGCTGGTCAAGTACGCCTCCACCCTGGCGTTCTGCCTGGTCGCGACGGTGGTCGTGGCCGCGTCCGCGCTCGCCGTCGGGGCGCTGCTCTTCCCGCTCGGTGACGTCACCACGATCTCCGGCGTCCGGATCTCCTTCGGCGAGGGGATCGCGCGGGCCGGGCTGATCGCCCTGGTCGTGGCCGCCTCGCTGATCGGGGTCGCGGCGCTCGGGCTCTTCATATCGACCCTGACCAACAGCGGCATCGCGGCGATGGCGGCGACGGTCGGCCTGCTGATCACGGTGCAGATCCTGGACGCGATCCCGCAGCTCCACGCCGTACAGCCGTATCTCTTCTCGCACTACTGGCTGTCCTTCGCGGACCTGCTGCGCGAGCCCGTCCTCTGGGACGGCATCGCCGAGAACCTGGGGCTCCAGGTGCTGTACGCGGCGGTGTTCGGCTCGGCGGCCTGGGCGCGCCTGACCACGCGGGACATCACGACCTGAGGGCGCCCCGGACCGCGAAGCCCCTCCCGTACGCCCCTCCCGTACGCGCGGCGGCGTACGGGAGGGGCAGGTGCTGGGCGCGGGGTTACGGGGGCTACGCGGCGCCCGAGAGCGTCCAGACCGCGTACGCGACGGCGTCGCTGTTGCGGTCGAGCGCGGTGTCGTTGATGTTCGACAGGCTGTCGCACGAGCGGTGGTAGCAGGTGTCGAAGGCGCGTCCCGAGGTGCCGCCCCACTTCTGCGCCTGCGCGGCCGTCTTGATGTAGTCGGCGCCGCTGAAGAGCCCGCCGACCGGGATGCCCACGTTCTTGAACGGGGCGTGGTCGGAGCGGCCGTCGCCCTCGGTCTCGATCTCCGTGGAGATGCCGATGCCCGCGTAGTAGTTCTTGAAGGTCTGCTCGATCGTCGGGTCGTCGTCGTAGACGAAGTAGCCCGGATTCGGGCTGCCGATCATGTCGAAGTTCAGATAGCCGCTGATCTTCGCGCGCTCGGCGGTCGGCAGGTTGTTCACGTAGTACCGGGAGCCGACGAGCCCCAGCTCCTCCGCGCCCCACCAGGCGAACCGGAGGTGCTTCGTCGGCTTGAGCTGGGCGCGGGAGACGGCGAGCGCGGTCTCCAGGATGGCGGCCGAGCCGGAGCCGTTGTCGTTCATGCCGGCGCCCGCGGTGACGGAGTCGAGGTGCGAGCCGGCCATGACGATCTGGTTCGCGTTGCCGCCCGGCCAGTCGGCGATCAAGTTGTAGCCGGTGGCGCCGCCGGACGTGAACTGCTGTACGGAGGTGGTGAACCCGGCCGCGTCCAGCTTGCCCTTCACGTAGTTCAGCGAGGCGAGGTAGCCGGCCCGGCCGTGGGCGCGGTTGCCGCCGTTGGCGGCGGCGATCGACGAGAGCTGGGTGAGGTGCGCCTTGACGTTGGCGAGCGGGATGTCGGGCGCGGCGAGCACGGCGGCCGAGGCGGCCGCCGGGGCCGGGGCGGTCGCCGACTGGGCCGGGGCGGCGGCGCCGAGCAGCCCGACGAGGGCGAGCCCGGTGGCCGCGGCCGTCGCGGCGGCGGTCGTTCTGCGGCCGGGTATTCGACCGGGCGCCGAGCCGGATGCCGAGGCGGGCGCCGAGCCGGATATCGGACCGGGCGTGGGGCCGGTCGTGCGGCGCATTCCAGGAACGGAGAGCTTCATGTGGGGGCTCCGGATTCCGAACGGGGACGGGACGGAACGTGCGAGACGCCCCACGACGTCAGTGGCGTGAGGCGTTGAAGCTGCTGGAGCGTGCGAAAGCTGATGGTGCGCTGCGCGTGGTGAATGGTGGGGGAGAGCTTGACTCTGCGTCAAGAGCACGAACCGGTCAGGCGTGTTCGCTGAGCGGACACCCCCTCCTGCCTCACCTCTGGATGCCGCGCAGGAGGTTACGGATCAGGGCGTCCGCGAAAGCCGTGTCGAGCACCTCGTCCGGCAGCAGAAGGCGGTGGTAGCAGGCGCCCCAGAGCTGGTCCACCACCACCTGGGGGTCCACATCGGCACGGATCTGGCCGAGGCGCTGCGCCCGGGTGAGCCGCTCGACCGCGAGGAGGCGGCGCGGATGGGTGTAGTGCGTCGTGAGGGCGGCGGCCAGGGCCGGATCGGTCTGCGCCGCGCCGACGAGCTGGGCGATCACCTGCCCGGCGGGCGGTTCGGTGAGCAGGCCGACGAAGGCGTGGAGCTGGGCGGTGAGGTCACGCTCGATGTCGCCGGTGTCCGCGAACCTGAGGGTGTCCTCGACGGACGCGAAGTACGCCTCGAAGGCCAGGGCGCCCGGCGAGGACCACCACTTGTACAGCGTCATCTTGCTCGCGCCCGCGCGGGCGGCCACCTTCTCGAAAGTGACCTCGGCCAGCCCCGCCTCGAACAGGATCGCGCCGGCCGCCTCCAGCACCGCCTGCCGCACCTGCGCGGCGGGCCGCCTGCCCCGGCCGCGCCGGACGGGCTCCTTCGACTGCTCCGTCGGCTGCTCCGTCGGCTCCATCCGTCCCACTCCTCTCCTCGGCTTGCGGTAGGTGGACGGCCAGTCTACATTTTTAAATGGACGAACAGTCCATTAATGAACGAGAGGCCGAACATCATGGACGCCACCACCGCACCCACCCCACGCGTCGCGATCGTCACCGGAGCCTCCGGGGGCATCGGCCGCGCCGTCGCCGAACGCCTGGCCGCCGACGGCCTCGCCGTGGTCGTGCATTACGGCCGCGACGCGTCCCGGGCCCAGGAGGTCGTGGACGCCGTCACGGCGGCCGGCGGGACCGCGACCGCGTTCGGCGGCGATGTCGCCGACGAACAGGAGATGGCCGCGCTCTTCGAGACGGCCGAGCAGCGGTACGGCGGGGTCGACGTGGTCGTGAACACGGCCGGCATCATGCTGCTGGCGCCGGTCGCTGAGCTGGACCTCGCCGACTTCGACCGTATGCACCGCACCAATGTGCGCGGAACGTTCGTCGTCTCCCAACTGGCCGCCCGGACCCTGCGCCCCGGCGGCGCGCTGGTCAACTTCTCCACGTCCGTCACCCGGCTCCAGTTGCCCACGTACGCCGCCTACGCCGCCACCAAGGGCGCTGTCGAGGCGATGACGCTGATCCTCGCCCGCGAACTGCGCGGCCGTGACGTGACGGTGAACGCCGTCGCGCCGGGCCCGACCGCCACGCCGCTGTTCCTGGACGGCAAGCCGCAGCAGGTCGTCGACGCCATCGCGGCCCAGTCCCCGATGGAACGCCTCGGCACCCCGGCCGACATCGCGGAAACCGTCGCCTTCCTCGCCGGGCCCGCCCGCTGGATCAACGGCCAGGTCCTCTACGCCAACGGCGGCGCCGCATGACGCGCGGCGCCGCATGACGCCCAGGGGGCCGGCCCGCCCCTCGCCCCAGCAGTAGAGGACACATCCTGTCCTCCACCCCTGCCATCGTGGCGTACGAGCCGTTCGGGAGGCATCGCTCCTGGTCGCGGCGGACTCACTCCACCGAAGCAGGGAGCAGCCCATGTCCCGGAAACTGGGACGGACCGGCACCGAGGTCACCGCGCCATGACCGTCCTCGACGCCCGCGCCCTCAACCGGGCCACCCTCGCCCGGCAGCACCTGCTCACACGAGCCGACACCTCCGTGGCGGAGGCGGTGGCCCACCTGTGCGGCCTCCAGGCGCAGGAGCCCCAGGAACCCTTCACCGGGCTGTGGTCCCGCATGTCCGGCTTCACACCCGAGCGGCTGGACGACGCGCTGACCGGCCGTACGGTGGTACGCACCCACCTGATGCGGCGCACCGTCCACCTCGTCACCGCCGACGACGCGCTCGCCTGGCGAGCCCGCCACGACGCCATGCTGCGCCAGCGGGTCCTGGGCACCTACCGGAGCGAACTGGCCGGCATCGACCTGGCCGAGGTCGCCGCCGCGGGCCGCGCGGTCATGGCCGACGGGCAGCCCCGCACCATGAGCGAGCTCGTCCAGGCCGTCGAGGACCGCTGGCCCGGCCCACCACGCCGGGCCCTGGGCGAACTGCTCGTCGCGGCCCTCATCCCGATGGCCCAACTCCCGCCCCGCGGGCTCTGGCAGCGGACCGCGGGCGTACGCAACCTGCCGATGGCCACCTGGCTGGAACGGGACATCGACCCCCTGCCCGCCGACGCCGACGACCCCGTCGGGCAGCGCCTGCTCCACCGCTACCTCGCCGCGTACGGGCCCGCCGCCGGTGCGGACCTGCGCGCCTGGTGCGGCCTCGCCGGTCTTCCCGCCGCGATCAAGGCCGCACGGGCCCGGGGCGAACTGGTCGCCCTCCGCGACGAACGAGGCCGCGAACTGCTCGACCTGCCCGACGCGCCCCGCCCCCACCCGGACACCCCGGCGCCGGTCCGGTTCCTCCCGGCCTTCGACAACGCGATCCTCGGCTACCAGGACCGCAGCCGCATCATCGACGCCGCCCACCCTCGGCCTGTCCGTCGCGGGCCACCGCACGGTCCTGGTCGACGGCCGCGTCACCGCCACATGGACCGCGCGCGACCACCGACTCCGCGTCAGCCCCCTGCGCCCCCTCACCGCCCCGGAACAGGAAGCGGTCCACGCCGAGGCCCAGGACCTGGCCGCCTTCCTGGACGACGGCATCGAGCAGGTGCACCTCGACACCGGGAACTGAGAGCGGGGTTCAGGCGGTCGGGAAGGCACCTTGCCGGAGACCGGCGACGAAGGTTCCCCAGGTGCCCGGGGTGAGTGCCAGGGCGGGGCCGTGGGGGTTCTTGGAGTCCCGGACGAGGACGATGCCGTGTGAGACGGCGAGGTTGGCGGCGACCTCGACGCAGGCACCGCCGTTGTTGCTGTACGAGGAGGTGAACCAGCGGGGGGTTTCGGTCGTCACGGGGTGAGGGCTTCCTGCTGAACGCCCCCGACGAATGCCGCCCATGCGCTCGGGGTGAGTGTGAGGGCGGACCGGTGGGGGTCTTTGGAGTCTCGGACGGGGACGGTGCCGTGTGTGGTGGCGAGGTTGGTGGCCACCTCCACGCAGGCACCGCCGTTGCTGCTGTAGGAGGACGTGAACCAGCGGGGGGTTTCGGTCGTCACGGGGTGAGGGCTCCCTGCTGAACGCCCCCGACGAATGCCGCCCATGCGTCTGGGGCGAGCGCGAGGGTAGGGCCGTGGGGGTTCTTGGAGTCCCGGACGGGGACTATGCCCTGTGAGACGGCGAGGTTGGCAGCGACCTCGATGCACTGGCCGCCGTTCTCGCTGTAGGAGGACGTGAACCAACGGGGAGATTCGGTCGTCACGGGGTGCCCTTTCGTAACTGGCGGATCATGGCCACGGACGCCGCTCGCGACAGCGCTTCGGCCTGTAGTTGATGGTAGTCCGTCAGGAGGGGCAGGACCGATGTGTTGTCCCGCTCAAGATGGCCTCGTTGAGCGGACTCGGCGTACGACATGAGCGAGCGATCCGGCATCGTGAGCACGGTTACCGGCAAGCTCATCGGACGACGAACCCCGATGTCGAAGGGGGCAACCTGAAATACAGTGTTCGGCTGCTCGGAGAACTCGATAAGCCGAGCAAACTGAGCGTCCATGAGGGCACTGTTCCCGATGGGGCGGCGGAGGCAGCTTTCATCGAGTACCACGAAGACCAGTGGGGGCGGGGTTCGTGCGAGTGACGCTTGACGCTGGGCAACCAGCGCAATCCGTTCGTCGGCTTGCTCCTGCGAGGCGACGCCTCGTATCACCGTGCTGTCTCCGAGCGCCGATGCGTACTCGTGTGTCTGGAGCAGGCCAGGTATGACACCGACTTCGTAGAGTCTGATCTCTGCCGCTCTCGCCTCATGAGTGACGTACTCCGGGAATCCCTCCAGTAGGGCTCTGTACCTGACAGCTCGGCTCTGGCGTTCGAGTCGATCTCCCGTTCCAAACGCCCTGTCAGCACTTGCCGCAAACTGTTGACTTGGAGTTCGCCGACCAGTTTCGACGGCAGAAATATGAGCTCCGGAGCATCCAATTTGCTCCGCCAACTCGTCCTGAGTCCAACCGCGTTCATCACGCAAGCTGCGAAGACGCGCCCCAAAAGCCGCACTCGGCGACCGCTCGGGATCCAGTTCCTTTCGGTTCACCATCTGGCACCTAACTTGCCTGTCCATCTGGATAAGTTGAAGACGTCCCGACTCTACGCCACGCTGACCGCCCTGAGTAGTGGAATCGCTACGGAGAGGAGCGGACCGTGTCCGGAGACGCCCCCACCCCCAACGAACCCATGTCCCCCGTGGAGCGGCGCCGGTTGGGGATCTCGCCGGCCGCGCCGTACCCCCCGGTCGACCTCGCCCCCGTGCCCGGCTGTGAGCTCTGTGCCTGGTGGGCCAGTCGCCGGGACAACGCTCATCGCGGGATCGGTACGACCACCGCGATGGACTGCGCCCGGCAGATCGCGGCGCATCCGCACCGCCGGGCGGGGGACGCGACATGACGCCCGGGTACGAACTCTGGGTGGGCATGGCGGTGTTCGACCGGAGGACGGACATGCCGGGTGTCATCCGCTCCTTCGCCGGGCCCGTGGTCTGTCTGGTCCGGCCTTCGGGGCTCACCTGGCAGGCCACGCTGATCTCGGTCCGTCCGGCGACCGCGCGGGAGCGGGCTCAGCTCCGTGCCCTCGCGAAGCTGCACCGGAAGCAGCGGCCGGCCGCCCGGAGGCGGACGTGAGGGCCGTACGTCTCTACAACGTGACCGTGGTCGGCGAGGGGCCGGTCAACGGTACGTGGGTACGCGTCCTCCTCGCCGTCCGGCAGGCGACGTCCCCGGATCACGCCATGACCTTTCTGCGCCGTCAGGCCCGGCGTATCGCCTCCGGCCTCGATCCCGATCCGCGTTCCGGGTGGATCCCCGTGGGCACGCTCGTACCGGCGGAAAACCGGGTGCCGGACGTGCCCGCCGAACTCCGGTCGTGGTGCCGTGATCCCGAGGCGCAGAGGGCGGCGCGGAACCAACTCGTCGCGGGCGGGGAGTTCGCTCTCAGCGCCGCTGACCACAGCGGGGTCTACCTCTTCAGGGTGCTGCCCGTATCGGTGTGCGTACCGAGTCCGGGGTCGGGGCCGTGGGCCGTCTGACCTGGGGTGATCGTCCGTCAGGGGCCGTTGTCAGTGCCTCCCCATAGTGTGGGGACATCGCTTGGGGAACCCCGGAGAAGGAGTGGAAACATGTCCGTCAACAAGATCCAGCACAAGGTCAATCACGTCGCGCTGGTCGTGGACTGTTCGGGTTCCATGCGTCCGCACCAGAGCCAACTCATCCGTGTCGTGGACGAGTTCGTGGCGGGCCTGAAGGCGGAGTCGGACAGCCTCGGTCATGAGACCCGGATCAGCCTCTACTCCTTCGACCACCAGGTGGAGAACCTGGTCTGGGACATGGACGTGAAGCATCTGCCGTCCATGCAGGGCCTGTACAAGGTCAACAACGGCGCCACGGCCCTCATCGAGGCATCTCTGAAGTCTCTGGACGACCTGGGGCACATCTGGGAGGAGTACGGCGAGCACAGCTTCCTCCAGATCGTGGTGACGGACGGCGAGGAGAACGCCTCCGGCGGCGACCGGCGGCACAACGGCGACATGACCATCCTCGGCCCCTGGCTCGACAGGATCGCGGCGAAGATGGGCGGGCTTCCCGGCCACTGGACGTCCGCGATCCTCGTCCCCAACTCCCTGGCGAAGCGCACCGCTCAGAACTACGGCTTCCCGGCCGGGAACATCGCCATCTGGGACGCGGATTCCCAGGCGGGTGTCGAGGAGGCGATCGGTACCGTGCGCGCGGCGGCCACCAGCTTCCTCCGTGGCCGCGAGCAGGGCGTGCGCGGTACGAAGAACCTGTTCGCGGTCGGCCAGGACATATCCGTCGACGATGTGCGGGCGAACCTCGAACCGGTCCCGGCCGACACGTATCGACTCCTGAAGGTCGACACGGAGATGGAGATCCGGGCCTTCGTCGATTCGCATCCGGGCGTGACGTACGAGCGCGGGTCCTGCTACTACCAGCTCGGCACCCGGGTTCAGGTGCAGCCCGACAAGGAAGTCATCGTGGTCGAGAAGGACACCGACCGCGCGTACACGGGCGACGCGGCGCGCAGCCTTCTGTTCGGCACGGGCATCCAGGGGACCGTCTCCGTGAAGGCGGGCCGTAACCCCAAGTTGGAGGTGTACGTGCAGAGCCGTTCGGTGAACAGGAAGCTCAAGGCGAAGACGCGCCTGCTGATCATGCTCTGACATGCGCGGAAAGGGCCGTGGCGCGGGTGGTCCGGGGTGCGGCGCCGTGAGCCCCGGGGGTCAGCGCTCCGGGTCCCCGGCCGCCGGTTCGGGGGTGAGCGGCGAGGTGAGCGGGGGCGTGAGGGGCAGGGCGGCCGGGTCGGTGGCCGAGGGGGCGGGGGCGTTCGCCTTCTGCCGGGCGAGCGCGGCCAGTCGTACCGCCTCCGCCCGTGTCCTGCGTGCCGTCCGCAGCGCGTCCCAGGTCAGGATCGTCAGCGCCAGCCACACCAGCGAGAAGCCCGCCCAGCGCTCGGCGGGCATCGCCTCGTGGAAGTAGAGGACGCCCAGCAGGAACTGGAAGACCGGCGCCAGATACTGGAGCAGCCCCAGGGTCGACAGCGGTACGCGGATCGCCGCCGCGCCGAAGCAGATCAGCGGTACGGCGGTGACGAGCCCGGTCGACGCCAGCAGCGCGACGTGCCCGGCGCCCTCCGAGCCGACGGTGGCCGAGCCGGTCGCGCTCAGCCACACCAGATAGCCGAGGGCGGGGAGGAACAGCACCGTGGTCTCGGCCGACAGTGACTCCAGACCGCCGATGTTGATCTTCTTCTTGGCCAGGCCGTACGTGGCGAACGAGAAGGCCAGCGTCAGCGAGACCCACGGGGGCCGCCCGGCCCCCACGGCGAGCACCACCACCGCCGAGAAGCCGATGAGGACCGCTGCCCACTGGGCGGGGCGCAGCCGCTCCTTGAGCAGCAGCACACCCATGGCGATGGTCACGAGGGGGTTGATGAAGTACCCGAGGGACGCCTCGACCACATGGCCCGCGTTGACCGACCAGATGTAGACGCCCCAGTTGACGGTGATCGTGGCGGCGGCCACCGTGATGAGCGCCAACTTGCGGGGCCGCCGGAGCAGTTCCGGTATCCAGGCCCAGCGGCGCAGCACCAGCAGCGCGACGGCCACGAAGGCCAGCGACCAGACCATCCGGTGGGCGAGGATCTCCATCGACCCGGCCGGCTTGAGGAGCGGCCAGAACATCGGGACCAGTCCCCACATCCCGTAGGCGCCGATCCCGTACAGCAGCCCCGCCCGCTGTTCGTTCTCCGACTTCACTGGCCCTCCCCGCCCCGTGCCGCCGCGAGCCCGTCCTCGGCTCGTCCTCGACGACGGTAGCGGGACACGGGGCGCGGTGTCATGTCCGTATCGTCATACGGTCATGACGGGCACGGGTCGGGAACGACGGGGCCTGGCGGGCCGTCAGCCCTTGAGCGCCTCGGCGATCGTGTCGGCGAGCGGGGTGGTCGGCCGGCCCGCGAGCCGCGCCAGATCGCCCGGCGTGGCGGCGAGGCGCCCGCGCTCGATCGCCCGGTCCACGTCGGCGAGGATGGCCGGCAGCGGCTCGGGGATCCCGGCGCCGGCCAGGATCCCCCGCAGGGTCTCCTCCGGCACGCTGTTGTACGCGATGGTCCTGCCGGTCTGGCGCGACAGCTCCGCCGCGTACTCGGCGAAGGACCACGCCGTGTCGCCGCTCAGCTCGTACGCCTTGTTCAGGTGGCCGTCGCCGGTCAGTACGGCGGCGTCCGCGGCGGCGTAGTCCGCGCGGGTCGCGGAGGCGACCCGGCCCTCGCCCGCGGCGGCGAGAACGGCGTCGTTCTCCAGCACGGGCGCCAGGTTGTCGGTGTAGTTCTCGGTGTACCAGCCGTGGCGCAGGAAGGTGTACGGCAGCCCCGAGTCGAGGATGAGCTGCTCGGTCACCCGGTGCTCGGCGGCCAGGTCGAAGTCGGCGTCGGGGCCGCCGAGGACACCGGTGTAGGCGAGCTGGGCCACGCCCGCCGCCTTCGCGGCGTCGATGGCGGCGCCGTGCTGGGCCGCGCGCTTGCCGACCTCGCTGCTGGAGATCAGCAGCACCCGGTCGCCGGCCCGGAAGGCGTTCTTCAGCGAGGCGGGGTCGTCGTAGTCGGCGACCCGCAGCTCGACCCCGCTCGCCACCAGGCCCGCGGCCTTCTCCTTGTTCCGTACGACGGCGGCGATCCCGTCGGCAGGGACGTCGGCGGCGAGCAGGGCCTCGATGACCAGACGGCCGAGGTGTCCGGTGGCTCCGGTGACGACGATGCTCATGGGGGGTCTCTCCAGTTCGTGCGGGGTGCTGTGCCTGTCTTCGCGTTCTGTCACTCACCCTACGGAGGGCACTAACCTGGGGAAAGTACCCACTTCAAAGTAAGGTACTGGCATGGACGTAAGCGTGAAGCCCGATATCAACCGCGTGAAGCCTGATACGAACCGCGTGCAGCCCGATGTGAACCGGCAGGTGTGTCCCTCCCGGCTGATCCTTGAGCACGTCACCAGCCGCTGGGGCGTGCTCGTCCTCGCCGCCCTGCTGGAGCGCTCGTACCGCTTCAGCGAGCTGCGGCGCGAGATCGGCGGCGTCAGCGAGAAGATGCTCGCGCAGACCCTCCAGACCCTGGAACGCGACGGCTTCGTCCATCGTGACGCCAGGCCCGTCATCCCGCCACGCGTCGACTACACGCTGACCGCGCTGGGGCAGGAGGCCGCCGAGCAGGTGTGGGCGCTGGCGCGCTGGACGGAGCGGCGCGCGGAGGAGGTCCTCAAGGCCCGCGAGGTGTACGACGAGAAGCGCGCCGGGGCGCACGACGAGGCCCGGACCTCCTAGTCCGTACCCAGGGGCACGTAGTCCGTACCCAGGGGTACGTATCGGGAGATCCGGGCCTCGTGAGGACGCGGTCGCGTCAGCCGACGACCGTCCAGGTGTCGCCACCGGCGAGCATCGTCGCCAGATCGCCCTTGCCGCGCTGCTCGACGGCCGCGTCGAGCTGGTCCGACATCAGCGTGTCGTACACCGGCCGCCGCACGCTGCGCAGCACACCGATCGGCGTGTGGTGCAGGGTGTCCGCGTCCGCGAGCCGCGAGAGCGCGAACGCGGTGGTCGGGCTCTCCGTGTGCGCGTCGTGGACGAGGATCCGCGACTCGTTCTCCGGGGTGACGGCCACGACCTGGAGGTCGCCGGTCGCCTGGTCCCGGATCACGCCCTTCGAACCGCCGGCGCCGAAGCGGATCGGCTGCCCGTGCTCCAGCCGGATCACGGCTTCCTCGGCCTTCTCCTTGTCCTTGAGGACCTCGAAGGCGCCGTCGTTGAAGATGTTGCAGTTCTGGTAGATCTCCACCAGCGCCGTGCCGGGGTGGTCCGCGGCCTGTCTCAGCACCTCCGTGAGGTGCTTGCGGTCCGAGTCGACCGTACGGGCCACGAACGAGGCCTCCGCGCCGATCGCCAGCGACACCGGGTTGAAGGGCGCGTCGAGCGAGCCCATCGGCGTCGACTTGGTGATCTTCCCGACCTCGGAGGTGGGGGAGTACTGGCCCTTGGTCAGTCCGTAGATCCGGTTGTTGAACAGCAGGATCTTCAGATTGACGTTCCGGCGCAGCGCGTGGATGAGGTGGTTGCCGCCGATGGAGAGCGCGTCACCGTCCCCCGTGACCACCCACACCGAGAGATCGCGGCGCGAGGTCGCGAGCCCGGTGGCGATGGCGGGGGCGCGGCCGTGGATCGAGTGCATCCCGTACGTGTTCATGTAGTACGGGAAGCGGGAGGAGCAGCCGATGCCGGAGACGAAGACGATGTTCTCCTTGGCCAGGCCCAGTTCGGGCATGAAGCCCTGGACCGCGGCCAGCACCGCGTAGTCACCGCAGCCGGGGCACCAGCGCACTTCCTGGTCCGACTTGAAGTCCTTCATGGACTGCTTGGCCGTGGCCTTGGGGACCAGGGTCAGCAGTTCGCCCGCGAGGGGCGCAGGACCGGACGCGCCAGGCGCACCCGGCAGGCGCGGGGCGCCGCCCGATGCCACGTCGGACGTCGTCGTCTCAGACATCAATGGCCTCCTTGAGGGCCGTGGCGAGCTGTTCCGCCTTGAACGGCATGCCGTTGACCTGGTTGTACGAGTGGGCGTCGACCAGGTACTTCGCCCTCAGCAGCGTCGCGAGCTGACCGAGGTTCATCTCCGGGACCACGACCTTGTCGTACCGCGCGAGAACGTCTCCCAGGTTGCGCGGGAACGGGTTGAGATGGCGCAGATGGGCCTGGGCGATCGGCTCGCCCGCCTTGCGCAGCCGGCGGACCGCCGCCGTGATCGGACCGTACGTGGACCCCCACCCGAGGACGAGCGTGCGCGCCCCGTCCGGGTCGTCCACCTCCAGGTCGGGGACCTGGATGCCGTCGATCTTGGCCTGACGGGTGCGGACCATGAAGTCGTGGTTGGCCGGGTCGTACGAGATGTTGCCCGTGCCGTCCTGCTTCTCGATACCGCCGATCCGGTGTTCGAGACCGGGTGTGCCGGGCACCGCCCAGGGGCGGGCCAGCGTCTGCGGGTCGCGCTTGTACGGCCAGAACACCTCGGTGCCGTCGGCCAGCTCGTGGTTGGGGCCGGTCGCGAACCGCACCCGCAGGTCGGGGAGTTCGTCCTGCTCCGGGATGCGCCAGGGCTCGGAGCCGTTGGCGAGGTAACCGTCCGAGAGCAGGAACACCGGCGTGCGGTAGACCAGCGCGATCCGCGCCGCCTCCAGCGCCGCGTCGAAGCAGTCCGCCGGGGTGCGCGGCGCGACCACCGGGACGGGGGCCTCACCGTTGCGCCCGTACATCGCCTGGAGCAGGTCCGCCTGCTCCGTCTTGGTGGGCAGCCCGGTGGAGGGGCCGCCACGCTGGATGGCGACGACCAGCAGCGGCAGCTCCAGGGAGACCGCGAGCCCGATCGTCTCCGACTTGAGCGCCACGCCGGGGCCCGAGGTGGTCGTCACGGCGAGCGAGCCGCCGAAGGCCGCGCCGAGCGCCGCGCCGATGGCCGCGATCTCGTCCTCGGCCTGGAACGTCCGTACACCGAAGTTCTTGTGCTTGGACAGCTCGTGCAGGATGTCGGAGGCCGGGGTGATCGGGTACGAGCCGAGGTAGAGCGGCAGCTCCGCCTGGTGGCCGGCGGCGACCAGACCGTACGACAGGGCGAGGTTCCCCGAGATGTTGCGGTACGTGCCGGCCGGGAACGCGGCGCCCGCCGGGGCGACCTCGTAACTGACCGCGAAGTCCTCGGTCGTCTCGCCGAAGTTCCAGCCCGCGCGGAACGCGGCCACGTTCGCCTCGGCGATCTGCGGCTTCTTCGCGAACTTGGCCCGCAGGAAGCGCTCCGTACCCTCGGTCGGCCGGTGGTACATCCACGACAGAAGACCGAGCGCGAACATGTTCTTCGAACGCTCCGCCTCCTTGCGGGAGAGCCCGAACTCCTTCAGCGCCTCGATCGTCAGCGTCGTCAGCGGCACCGGGTGGACCTGGTAGCCGTCGAGCGAGCCGTCCTCCAGCGGGGAGACCGCGTAACCGACCTTGGCCATGGGGCGCTTGGTGAACTCGTCGGTGTTGACGATGATGTCCGCGCCGCGTGGCACGTCGCCGATGTTGGCCTTCAGCGCCGCCGGGTTCATCGCGACCAGCACGTTGGGCGCGTCACCCGGGGTGAGGATGTCGTGGTCGGCGAAGTGGAGCTGGAACGAGGAGACGCCCGGCAGGGTCCCGGCGGGGGCCCGGATCTCGGCGGGGAAGTTCGGCAGGGTCGACAGGTCGTTCCCGAACGAGGCGGTCTCGGAGGTGAACCGGTCACCCGTGAGCTGCATCCCGTCACCGGAGTCACCCGCGAAACGGATGATCACCCGTTCCAGCCGGCGGACCTCCTTCTCACCGGCCCTGCCGTCGTTCCCCTCGGTCGTCGCGCCTGTCGGGCCGCTGCCCGACGGGCGCGCATCGCCGGAATCGCTCGGATCGCTCGCGTCGTTGGCCTCATCGGCCTGCTCGGCTGGGCTACTGACCTGGCTGGTCACTGAACTGGACCTCCCTACGAGGCGGCGGCTCGGGACTGACCGGCCGCCCGGCAGTCCGGATACCACCCTACGTGGGTAAGGGTCGCCTTCCTTGGGACAGCCATATGGCGGACGCTCTTTTGAGACGCCGTGTCGTACCAATTTGTCGTTTTTGTTACGGTCTATCCGCCCCTTGGTCTTCCCGGCGCCGAGCGCTCCGCCCTCAGTCTTTGGGTGTAGGGCTTACGACCTACGGCGCGCGGACGCGGACGGTGTCACCGGCCCCGGAGCGGACCGATCAGTTCCGCAGATACGTCAGCACGGCCAGCACCCGGCGGTGATCCCCGTCACTCGGCGAAAGACCGAGCTTCAGGAAGATGTTGCTCACATGCTTCTCCACCGCCCCGTCGCTCACGACGAGCTGCTTGGCGACCGCCGAGTTCGTCCGTCCCTCGGCCATCAGCCCGAGCACCTCGCGCTCACGCGGCGTCAGCCCGGCCAGCACATCCTGCTTCCGGCTCCGGCCCAGGAGCTGCGCCACCACCTCGGGATCCAGCGCCGTACCGCCCCTGGCCACCCGGACCACGGCGTCCACGAACTCCCGGACCTCGGCCACCCGGTCCTTGAGCAGATAGCCGACGCCCGAGCTGCTGCCCGCCAGCAGCTCGGTGGCGTACTGCTCCTCGACGTACTGCGACAGCACCAGCACGCCTATCCCCGGATGGTCCCGGCGCAGCCGCACGGCCGCCCGTACCCCCTCGTCCGTGTGGGTCGGCGGCATCCGTACGTCCGCCACCACCACGTCCGGCAAGGTGTTCCGGTCCGCCAGCTCCCCGACGGTCTTGATCAGGGCCTCCCCGTCACCGACACCCGCGACCACGTCGTGCCCACGGTCGGTCAGCAGCCGGGTCAGGCCCTCCCTGAGCAGCACTGAGTCCTCGGCGATGACCACCCGCACCCTGTCCTCCACGACCTTCATCCCCCATGTCGAAGTGTGTCCGCCCCTGCGTCCTCCAGCATCCCAGTATTCGGATGGCGCCGTGGCAACCAGCACCTAATTCCGCCCGGCCGTGGCAGGCACGGCACGCGGAAGCCCCCGGAGGCCGGAGCCCCGGGGGCGGTGCGCGCTCGCGCCGCTCGTTCGTTTCTTACGTGGTCCTGTTCCGCCCGTCGTGTTCGGTCAGCCGCGCCAGGGCAGTTCCGCCGTGACCGTCGTCGGGCCGCCGGCCGGGGAGTCGACGACCAGGACGCCGTCCACCGCGTCCAGCCGCTCCGTCAGCCCGGCGAGCCCGCTGCCCGCCGCCGCGTCCGCCCCGCCCACGCCGTCGTCCGTGACCTGGAGCATCAGCCGGCCCTCGGTCTGCCAGACGTCCACCGTGGCCCGCCGGGCCCGGGAGTGCTTGCTGACGTTCTGGAGCAGTTCGGAGACGGTGAAGTACGCGATGCCCTCGATCGCCGCGGCGGGCCTGGCCGGCAGGTCGACGTCCACCGCCACCGGAACCGTGCAGCGGGACGCGATGGCGGAGAGCGCCGCGTCGAGCCCCCGGTCGGTGAGCACGGCCGGGTGGATGCCGCGCGCGAGGTCCCGCAGCTCCTGGAGAGCCGTCTTCACCTCGCCGTGCGCCTCGTCCACCATGACGGCGGCGGCCTGCGGGTCCTCCGCCAGCTTCTCCTTCGCCAGCCCCAGATCCATCGCGAGGGCGACGAGGCGGGCCTGCGCTCCGTCGTGCAGGTCGCGTTCGATACGGCGCAGGTCGGCGGCGGCCGTGTCCACGACCACCCCGCGGTCGGACTCCAGCTCGGAGACCCGGCTGGCCAGCAGCGACGGGCCGAGCAGACCGAGCACCATCAGCCGGTCCACGCCCGTCAGCCCGCGGATCAGCCAGGGGGAGACCAGCACCAGCAGGAACCCGAGGACGCTGGTGACGGCTATCTCGAAGGGGGTGTCGACATAGAAGCCGCTGCCGTCGGTGTTGATCCCCATGCCGGGCTGGCCCCAGTGGGCCGGGTACATCCACTGGTACAGCGGATAGAGGAACAGCGACCAGCTCACGCACCAGAACGTCACGGAGACCACGAACGCGAACGCCGCCCACGGCAGGTGCAGCACCGCGTACAGCAGATGGCGCCAGGACACCCCGCTCTTCAGGATCGCGCCCACCCAGGACAGCAGCCCGCTCTTCTCGCCCCTGGCCGGCGCGGGCTCCGCCACGTCGAGGCCCAGCAGCGCCCGCGCGCGGGTCCGCTCCAGCATGCCGAAGGCGCGGCAGCCGGCCAGCGAGGCGGCCAGCACGGGGATGCCGAGGAAGGTGACGAGCAGCCCGGCACCGGCGGCGGTCATGGCCACCGCGTAGGCGAACAGCGCCACGCTGATCGGCAGGCTCAGCAGCAGATAACCGAACTCACGCCACATACGGCCCTCGACGGGGGCGCGCAGGGGCAGGGGGAGAACGTGGGGGCGTGACCGCGATCCGTAGTCGATGGCCATCTGAGGTGTCCGTTCTGCGAGTCTGCGGGCGAGGGGCGAGGGGCGAGGGGCGAGGGGCGAGGGGCGAGGGGCGAGGAGCGAGGAGCGAGGCGAGAGGGGGAGCGCGAGGGGAGCGCGAGGAGGGGCGAGGAGGGGCGAGGAGTGCGAGGGGGGCCTTGCTGTACGTCCATGCTCCCGGCGCGCCGGGCACCGCACCATGAGGCCGGTATCCCTCTTCACCCTGGGGTTTTCCCCACCCCCGTGAGAGTGGAGTGACCGATGGTGCGCGTGATGCGCGTGTGGGGCCCACGGACGGTCCGTGAGCCCCACAGGGGAGGGAGAGAGGAGAGGGGAGAGGGGAGAGGTCGAGCGCAGGGGGCGGGCGGCGGGGGGTCAGGCCCTGCCGCGCTCACGCCAGGGCAGTTCGGCGGTGACGACCGTGGGGCCGCCCTCCGGGGAGTCGAGTACGAAGAGCCCGTCGACCGCGCCGAGCCGCTCGGCCAGCCCGGACATCCCCGTACCGCCGTCCAGCCGCGCGCCGCCGCGCCCGTCGTCCCGTACCTGGATCAGCAGCCGGTCGTCCGCGCGCCACACGTCGACGGCCGCAGACCGCGCCGCGCTGTGCTTGCTGATGTTCTGGAGCAGTTCGGAGACGGTGAAGTACGCGATGCCCTCGATCGCCTCGGCGGGCCGCTCACCCAGATCGACGGTCACCTTCACCGGGACCGTGCAGCGGGACGCGATGGACGACAGCGCCGCGTCGAGCCCCCGGTCGGTCAGGACGGCCGGGTGGATGCCGCGCGCGAGGTCCCGCAGCTCCTGGAGGGCGAGCTTCACCTCGCCGTGCGCCTCGTCCACCATGTCGGCCGCCGCCCGCGGGTCCTCCAGCAGCTTCTCCTTGGCGAGCCCGAGCCCCATCGCGAGGGCGACGAGGCGGGCCTGCGCTCCGTCGTGCAGGTCGCGTTCGATACGGCGCAGGTCGGCGGCGGCGGTGTCCACGACCACCCCGCGGTCCGACTCCAGCTCCGCGATCCGCCGCTCCAGCTCGTCGGAGGGCGAGAGCAGGCCGCGCGCCATGGCCCGGTCGGCGTTGGTGAGCCCGCGCGCGATATGCGGCAGCACCGGCCAGAGCACGACGAACCCCACCAGCGTGACGGAGAACGTCAGCACCCCCCAGGGCAGCCGGATGAACTCGTACAGCAACGTCCGCCAGGCCACCGGGTCCTTCAGCCCGGCCCACACCCAGCCGAAGAAGCCCTCGGAGCCGCCGCGCCCACCGGCCGCCCGTCCCTTCCGGCGGCGCCTGCGGCCCCCGGAGCCGTGCAGGGGGCTCGGCTCGTCGATCCGTACGCCCAGGAGCGCGCGCGCCCGCGCGCGCTCCGCCCGGCCGAGCAGCCGCGCGCCCGTCAGTCCGGCGACCAGCCACGGCAGCCCGATGACGGTCACCGACAGGCCCACGCCGGTGAGCACCGTGAACGTCGCGTAGACGAAACCGGCCACGGCCACCGGCAGATTGCTCAGGAGATAGGCGATCTCCTTCCAGGTGTGCCGGTCGTACGCGAAACGCGCGGGGGGCGGCCGATCGTCATCGGGGAGGCCGTTGTGGGCGGTCAGGCTCGCGGTCATAAGCACCAAGCGTGCCCGGCCCGGAAGCCGGGCGCCATGGGGTGGCTGGGTCAGTTGACGGTGGGGATAACCCCACTAAGAGAGACGGGCTGCTTACTGATTCTTTAGCAGGGCCTAGACTCCCGTGCGTACAGATCGTCGAAGAAGTCGATGAAGTCGCTATGAGGTCAGGGAGCGAGGGGCGGACGTGTCGCAACCGACCGTTCTCGCGTCGGACTACTTCCAGAGCTATTCGGTCGTCGGGCTGCTCGCGGTCGTCGGTGTGCTGTTCGTCGCCGTCGCCTTCGGAGCTGGCCGGCTGCTGCGGCCGGTGGTGCCGACGCCGGAGAAACTGCTCACGTACGAATGCGGGGTGGACCCGGTGGGCGAGGGGTGGGCCCACACACAGGTCCGCTACTACGTCTACGCGTTCCTCTACGTGATCTTCGCGGTCGACTCGATCTTCCTGTTCCCGTGGGCGACCGTGTTCGCCGCGCCCGGGTACGGGGCCACGACGCTGGTCGAGATGTTCATCTTCCTCGGCTTCCTGGCCGTGGGACTGCTCTACGCATGGAAGAAGGGCGTCCTGGAATGGACGTGACCCCCGCCGACCAGGCCGCAGGCCCCGCCGCGGCTCCCGGAGCCGCCCTGGCCTCCGGGCCCGTCCCGGCTTCCGGATCCGTCCCGGCTTCCGGATCCGCCCCGGTCTCCGGGCCCGTCCCGGTCTCCGGGCCCGTCCCGGCCTCCGGATCCGTCCCGGCTTCCGGGCCCGTCCCGGTCTCCGGATCCGTTCCGGCCGACGGCGCCACGCCGGTCTCCGTGCCCGTACCGCTGCCGGAGCCGAAACGCCTCGGGGTGCTCTCCCGGCTGGCGCCCGAGCCGATGAAGGTCGTCCTCAACTGGGGCCGCCGCTACAGCCTCTGGGTCTTCAACTTCGGACTCGCCTGCTGCGCGATCGAGTTCATCGCCGCCTCCATGGCCCGGCA
Source organism: Streptomyces sp. NPDC087310 (assembly GCF_044744405.1). Taxonomy (NCBI): domain Bacteria; kingdom Bacillati; phylum Actinomycetota; class Actinomycetes; order Kitasatosporales; family Streptomycetaceae; genus Streptomyces; species Streptomyces sp. NPDC087310. The sequence continues at coordinate 181,536 of NZ_JBIUYF010000004.1, forward strand.
CGACTTCATCCGGCTCGGCGTGATCCCCTTCGCGCCGGGGCCGCGCCAGGCGGACCTGATGGTCGTCTCCGGCACGGTCACGGACAAGATGGCCCCGGCCGTCAAGCGGTTGTACGAGCAGATGCCCGAGCCCAAGTACGTGATCTCCTTCGGCGCCTGCTCCAACTGCGGCGGCCCGTACTGGGACTCCTACTCGGTGACGAAGGGAGTCGACCAGATCATCCCGGTCGACGTCTACGTACCGGGCTGCCCGCCGCGCCCCGAGGCGCTGCTCCAGGGCATCCTGAAGCTCCAGGAGAAGATCGCCCGCGAATCGCTCAAGGAGCGGTACGCGACGGGCGGCAGGCCCTCCACCGCCGCACTGCGCAGCGGCCTGGTCCCGGCCCCGCCGACCCCGGGTACGGGTCCGGACTCCGGTTCGGGTCCGGGTACGACGGGCGCGACAGGGGAGTCGGCGTCGTGAGCGCTTCCGACCAGGCCGCCGCGGCCGGTTACGACCGGCTGCCCGACGCCGCCGCCGAGATCTTCGGCGAGGGTGCCACGGCCGAGCTGGCGTACGACCTGCTCACGGTCGACGTGCCCGCCGCGTCCTGGATCAGCGCCCTCGAAACCGCCCGGTCCACCCTGGGCTGCACCTACTTCGACTGGCTGAGCGCCGTCGACGAGCCGGGCACGGGCTTCCGGGTCTGCGCCCACGTCGTCGCCGTCGCACCGGGTAAGGTCCGCCGCCTGCTCGTCCGGACGACCGTCCCGCACGACGCGGCCGTCCTGCCCACCGCCATCGGCGTCTACGCGGGCGCGGGCTGGCACGAACGGGAGACGCACGAGATGTTCGGCGTCGCCTTCACCGACCACCCGAACCTCGTCCCGCTCCTGCTCCCCGAGACCTTCGAAGGACACCCGCTGCGCAAGGACTTCGTCCTCGCGGCCCGCGTCGCGAAGGCGTGGCCGGGCGCCAAGGAGCCGGGCGAGTCCGAGCACGGCGGCCCCAAGCGCCGCCAGATGCTCCCGCCGGGCGTCCCCGACCCGAACGAATGGGGCCCCCTCAAGGGCCAGCTCCCCCCGGCCCCGGCCCGCCCCGCGCGCGGCGCCCGTGCCGCCGGGGCCGCTGCCGCCGGTGACCGCCCGGCGCGCCGCCCGCGCGCCGGGGCGGACGAAGCCGCCGGTACGACGCCGGGCGCGGCCCCGCCCCCGGCGGCCCCGGCCCGCCGGGCGCGCAGCGTCTCCGAGGGCTCGACCTCCCAGCGCCCCGAACGGCCCGCCCCGGACGCGCCCTGGCGCCGCCCGAGCCCGGCCCCGGCCAGCACGGAACCCGAGCCGACGGCCAAACCCGAGCCCGGGTCGGCAACCAAACCGGAGCCGACGGCCAAACCGGCAGCGGAGCCCGAGCCCGACGCCACACCCAAACCCGAGCCCCGCCCCGAGAACGACCGACCGGAACCGGAAGGAGACGCGTGAACGACGTACTCGACGTCGCCCTCCGGCTGGTCATCGTCTTCGCCGTGTTCATGGTCGTCCCCCTCGTGGTCGGACAGGCCGAACACAAGGTGATGGCCCATATGCAGGGCCGCCTCGGCCCCATGCACGCGGGCGGATTCCACGGCTGGGCCCAACTCGTCGCGGACGGGGTGAAGTTCGCGCAGAAGGAGGACATCGTCCCGGCCGAGGCCGACCGGCGGGTCTTCCAGCTCGCCCCGGCCGTCTCCCTCCTCCCGTACCTCCTCGTGGTCCTCGTGATCCCGATCGGTCCCGGCGAGGGCGCGGTCGGCCAGGTCGTCGACGCGGGCATCTTCTTCGTGCTCGCCGTGATGGGCATCGGTGTGCTCGGCTCGCTCATGGCGGGCTGGGCCTCGGCCAACAAGTTCTCCCTCCTGGGCGGGTTGCGCACCGCCGCGCAGCTCCTCGCGTACGAACTGCCCATGCTGCTCGCCGCCGCGTCCGTCGCGATGGCCGCGGGCACCGTCTCCCTGATCGGCATCCTCGACGCCTTCCAGTGGTGGTGGCTGCCCTGGCAGATCGTCGGCGCGCTGGTCTTCTTCACCGCGGGCCTCGCGGAGCTCCAGCGTCCGCCCTTCGACATGCCGGTCGCCGACTCCGAGATCATCTTCGGCGCCTACACCGAGTACACCGGGCTGCGCTTCGCCCTGTTCCTGCTCGCCGAGTACGCGGGCATCGTCGTCCTGTGCGGACTGACCACCGTCCTCTTCCTCGGCGGCTGGCACGGCCCGCTCGGCGCCGACGGTCTCGGCTGGGTCTGGACCCTCCTCAAGACCGCCGTCCTCGCCTTCGTCGTGATCTGGCTGCGGGTGAGCTACCCGCGGCTGCGCGAGGACCAGCTCCAGAAACTCGCCTGGACCGTACTCATCCCCCTCGCTCTCGCGCAGATCGCGCTCACCGGCATCGTGAAGGTGGCGATCAGCTAACCATGTCCCCGATCCCCGGATCCGGCCTGGCCAAGGGCCTCGCCGTCACCCTGCGGACGATGACGAAGAAGACCGTCACCGCGCAGTACCCCGAAAAGCAGCCCGAACTCCCGCCCCGCTCCCGGGGCGTGATCGGCCTGTTCGAGGAGAACTGCACGGTCTGCATGCTCTGCGCCCGTGAGTGCCCCGATTGGTGCATCTACATCGACTCCCACAAGGAGACGGTCCCGGCGGCGGCCCCCGGTGGCCGCGAGCGCAGCCGTAACGTCCTCGACCGGTTCGCCATCGACTTCTCGCTCTGCATGTACTGCGGTATCTGTATCGAGGTCTGTCCTTTCGACGCGCTGTTCTGGTCACCGGAGTTCGAGTACGCGGAGACGGACATCCTCGAACTCACCCACGAGCGGGACAAGCTCCGCGAGTGGATGTGGACGGTGCCGGCGCCGCCCGCGCTCGACCCCGCCGCCGAGGAGCCCAAGGAGTTCGGCGCGGCCCGCAAGGCCGTGGAGAAGCTCGCCGCGGCGGCCCAGCAGGAACGGGAGGCAGGGGAGTGAGCCTCGCAGCGACCGCGGCGGCCTCCGCGGCCACCGGACACGCCTTCCTGTCGCCGTCCGGCGTCGAGATCGCCTTCGTCCTCGTCGGTCTGGTCACCCTCGGCGCGGCCCTGATCACCGTCACCACCAAGCAGCTCGTGCACGCCGCCCTCTGGCTGGTCGTCGCGCTCGGCGGCCTGGCCGTGGAGTACCTCCTGCTGACGGCGGAGTTCATCGCCTGGGTGCAGGTCCTGATCTATCTCGGTTCCGTGGTGGTCCTCCTCCTCTTCGGTCTGATGCTCACCAAGGCGCCCATCGGCCACTCCCCGGACGCCGATTCGGGCAACCGCCCGCTCGCGCTCGGGGTGGCCGCCGTCGCCGCCGTCTGTCTGGTCTGGGTCGTCGTCGACGCGTTCCGTACGACCTGGATCGACCTGCGGGGCGCGGCCCAGGGCTCCACCGAGGTCACGGGAGCGTTCCTGTTCCGGAACTGGGTGCTGCCCTTCGAAGCGCTCTCCGTCCTCCTGCTGGCCGCCCTCGTCGGCGCGATCGTCCTGTCCCGCAAGGAGCGGCGCTGATGCATCTCGCCTACCCGGCCGTGCTCGCGGCCCTCCTGTTCTGTGTCGGTCTGTACGGGGTGCTCGCGCGCCGCAACGCGATCCTCGTCCTGATGTCCGTCGAGCTGATGCTCAACGCCGTCAACCTCAACCTCGTCGCCTTCGACGTCTGGCTCCGCGACACGCTCCACACCGGCCAGGCGCTCACCCTCTTCGTCATCGCCATCGCCGCCGCGGAGATCGGCATCGGCCTGGCCATCGTGCTGATGGTCTACCGCAACCGGGGCTCCTCGGACATCGACCGGCTCCGCGACACCGCCGAGGGGCCCGACGGGACCGCCACCCCGGCGCAGCAGGCTCCGACGCAGAAGACTGAGGCCACCGCGTGACCACCACGACCCTCGCCGTCCTCGTCCCCGTCCTGCCGTTCCTGGGCGCCGTCGCCGGGCTGCTGCTCGGCCGTACCGCCCCCGGGTTCGTCCGCCCCCTGGCGATTCTGCCGACCCTGGCCGCCGCCGCGCTCGCCGTGATCGTGGCCGTACGCCAGGGCGGTGGCGCGGGCAGCGGGAAGGCGCCGCTGGACGCCGCGACCCAGCTCACCCCCACCGGCTCGGTCCCCATCGACCTCGCCCTGCACATCGACGGCTTCGCGGCCCTGGTCGCCGTCCTCGTCGGCGTCGTCGCGTCGTGCGTGCAGATCTACTCGACGGGCTATCTGCGCGGTGACGCGCGCTACCCCTCGTACGCCGCTCTGGTCTCGCTCTTCACCTCCGCGATGCTGCTCGTCGTCTACTCGGGCGACCTGATGGTGCTGCTGGTCGGCTGGGAGATCATGGGCATCTGCTCGTACTTCCTCGTCGGCCACTACTGGGAGACGCCCGAGGCGCGCGCCGCCTCCCTCAAGGCGTTCCTGGTCACCAAGCTCGGCGACGTCCCCTTCCTGATCGGTCTGTTCGCGCTCGCCGCCGACGCCGGCACGTTCCGGATCACCGGCGTCCTGAAGACCGTCGCGGACGGCGGCCTCGACCACCCCACCCTCGTGGCGCTGCTGCTGCTCGCCGGAGTGGCGGGCAAGTCCGCCCAGTTCCCGCTGCACACCTGGCTGCCCGACGCGATGGCAGGCCCCACGCCCGTCTCCGCGCTGATCCACGCCGCCACCATGGTCGCGGCAGGCATCTACTTCGTCGCCCGGCTCCTCCCCGTCTTCGCCGCCTCGGAGGCGGCGCTGGTCGTCCTGGCAGTGATGGCCGCGGTCACCATGGTCGGCTCGGCGCTCGCCGCCCTCGCCCAGGACGACATCAAGCGGGTCCTCGCCTACTCGACCATCGGTCAGCTCGGCTACATGTCGGGCGCCCTGGCCGTGGGCGACCGGAGCGCGGCCGTCTTCCACCTCGTCTCGCACGGCGCGTTCAAGGCCCTCCTCTTCCTCGGCGCCGGTGTCGTCATCCACGCCGCCGGCACCAACTCGCTGGCCACCATGTCCCGGATGCGCGGCCTGCCCCGGCGCATCCCCGACGCGTACTGGACGATGACCGTCGCCCTGCTCGCGCTCGCCGCGATCCCTCCCTTCGCCGGTTTCTTCTCCAAGGAATCCGTCCTGGTCGCCGCCGAGCACGCCGCCCTCGACGAATCCGCCGCCCCCGGGGCCGCCGGCTGGACGGTGCTGGTCGCCGGACTCCTCACCGCCCTGCTCACCGCCGCGTACGCCACCCGCCTCTGGCTGCTGGCCTTCCGCGGCCACGGCACCGAGGCCCCCGACCACGGCAGACAGCCCGTGTCCATGAGCGCCGTCCTGTGGGTGCTGGCCCTTCCCTCCCTCGGTTTCGGTCTGACCGTCGGATATCTCGCCGAGTGGTTCGACGGCCACAGCCTCGCCCCGAACCTCACCACCTCCGTCCTGGGCACCGGCGCGGGTCTCGCCGGCGGCCTGATCGTCTACGGCTGCTGGCGCCACACCACGGCGCTCGCCGCCCGTACGCCGATGGGCGCCGTCACCGCGCATCCGCACACCGAGCCCGCGCTCACCGAGGCGGAGGCCATCGAGACCCACACCGCCACCTACGGCTCCATCTCGGCGGCCGACGACCCGGCGGACCCCGGACGGCTGGTGCTGGGCCCGCTCCACCGCCACGCGGCCTCCGGCTTCCATCTCGACGCCGTCTACCACCGCCTGTTCGTACGCCCCGTCCTGGCCGCCGCCGAGCTGGTCCGCTTCCTGGACCGCGAGGTGGTCGACACCTACGTACGCGGCGCGGGCACCGGCACCCGCTGGCTGGGCAGCGCCGTACGCCGTGCCCAGACCGGCAATGTGCAGACCTATCTCAGCGCCCTGCTGGCCGGCTCCGTCGTCCTGGCGATCGCCGCCGTACTCGTCGCCGCCGGAGCGTGAGCCGTGATCGATATCAGTGAGTCCGTGATGCAGTTCCTTCTCGCGTTGATCATCGTCGGCCCGCTCGTCGGCGCCGTCGCGGCCCTGCTCCCGGCCCCGCCCGGGCTGCGCGGCAGCAGCCCCGACCAGGCCGTCCTGCGCCACGGCGTGACCGTGACCGGCGCGATCCTCATCGCCGCGATCGTCCTCGCGCTCGGCTTCGACCACGACCAGCCGTCGAGGATGCAGGCCACCACGGACATCAGTTGGATCGCGGCACTGGACGTGCGGATCCACCTCGGTGTCGACGGCATCTCACTCCCCCTTCTGGTCCTGACCGCGCTGCTGACCTTCCTCTGCGCGCTCTACAGCTACTTCAAGATGCCCAAGGGCCCCTCGCCCAAGGCATTCGTCGCCCTGCTGCTCGTGCTCGAATCCGGCACGCTCGCGACCTTCGCCGTCCTCGATCTGATCCTGTTCTTCCTGGCCTTCGAGATGGTGCTGATCCCGATGTACTTCCTGATCGCCCGCTGGGGCGGCTCGGAAGGCGTCACCGGCGGCCGGCAGGCCGCCGCCTGGAAATTCATCCTCTACACACTGCTCGGATCCGTCGTCATGCTGCTCGGCCTGCTCCTCATCGGGGTCAAGGCCGGCACATTCGACATGATGGCACTCGCCACTGACAACGGCTCAGGTCTCAGCACATCCGTGCAGGTCACCGCCGTTCTGGCGATCGGTCTCGGGCTCGCGGTCAAGACCCCGATGTGGCCCCTGCACAGTTGGCTGCCGGACGCCCACACCGCCGCGCCGACCGTCGGATCCGTCCTCCTCGCCGGCGTCCTGCTCAAGATGGGTACGTACGGATTCGTCCGGATCGTCCTGCCCATCGCCCCCGACGGAATGCGGGTCTTCGCCCCGTACCTCGCCGCCTTCGCCGTCGTCGGCATCATCTACGGCTCCCTCGCCTGCCTCGCCCTCGCCAAGCGGGGCGCGGGCGGCGATCTCAAACGGCTGATCGCCTACTCCTCCGTCGGCCACATGGGCTTCGTCCTGCTCGGCATCGCGACGATGACGCCCACCGGCGTGAACGGCGCGCTCTTCGCCAACATCGCCCACGGCCTCATCACCGGCCTGCTGTTCTTCCTGGTCGGAGCCCTCAAGGACCGGTACGGCACCGCCGACCTCGACACCCTCGCCGGAGCGACCGGCGCCGCGCTGTACGGCCGCGCCCCCCGCCTCGGCGGGCTGCTCGCCTTCGCCGCGGTCGCCTCGCTCGGCCTGCCGGGGCTCGCCGGGTTCTGGGGCGAGATGCTCGCCCTGTTCGGCGCGTTCGACCCGGCGGAGGGGCTGAGCCGCCCCGCCTTCCTCACCTTCATGGCCGTCGCCGCCTTCGGCACCCTGCTCACCGCCGCGTACCTGCTGGTCGTCGTGCGCCGCGTCTGCATGGGCGTGCCGCCCCACGAGCCGGAAGGCGCCGCGGAACCCGGGAAGGCCGAGGAAACGCGGGACACCCCGGGAACCACGGGCGCGGGCGCACCGCACTTCCCCGACGTGGCCGATGTACAGACCTACGAGATCGCCGCCTGGACCCCGCTCGTCGCACTGACCGTCCTCGCCGGTCTCTGGCCCGCGGTCCTCCTCGGCCTCACCGACCCCGCCGTGCAGAAGCTCCTCGCAGGAGGCAAGTCGTGACCGTGGCCGCCGAGAGCGCCGGCGCCGCCGCCGGCCTCGTCCAGTCCGTCGACTGGCTCGCGATCGCGCCCCCCACCCTCGTGGCGGTGGTCGCCCTGATCATCCTGGTCGCCGACCTCTTCGTACCGGACCACCGCAAGCCGCTCCTCGGCGGTCTCGCGATCGCCGGCCTCGTCGCGGCGCTCGGCACGCTCCTGCCGCTGCGCGACGGCGACCGCGCCACCTTCTGCCTCACCACCGCACCGGATGTGTGCAGCTACACCGCGGACCACTTCGCGCTGGTCATCCAGCTCCTGGTGCTCGGAGGGGCGCTGCTCACCGCGCTGCTCTCGTACCACGACACGCGCCAGCTCCCCGCGGGCGAGTTCTGGTTCCTGCTGCTCGCCTCGGCGGCCGGCGCGGCGCTGCTGCCCGCCGCGCGCGACCTGGCCACCCTCGTCGTCGCGCTCGAAGTGGCCTCCCTGCCCGCCTTCGCCCTGGTCGGGCTCCGGCGCGGCGACCGGCTCTCCTCCGAGGCCGCGCTGAAGTTCTTCCTCTCCTCGGTCACCGCGACCGCCGTCATGCTGCTGGGCGTCAGCTTCGTGTACGCGGCCACCGGCACCATGCACCTGACCGAGATCGCCACGAAGCTGGACGAGGTCCCCGGACAGCTCTCCACCCTCGCCGAGGCGGGCGTCGCCCTCACCCTCGTCGGCTTCGCCTTCAAGACGGCCGCCGCGCCCTTCCACTTCTGGGTGCCCGACACCTATGTGGGCGCGCCGCTGCCCATCGCCGCCTATCTGTCCGTGGTCGGCAAGGCCGTCGGCTTCTCCGGCCTCATCCTGGTGACCGTTGTCGCGTTCCCCTCGTACCACGCCGTATGGGGGCCGGTCCTCGCCGTCCTCGCCGCGTTGACGATGACGCTCGGCAATGTGGCCGCACTCCGGCAGTCCGCCACGCGCAAGTGGAGCGCCGTACGGCTGCTGGCCTGGTCGTCCGTGGCCCAGGCCGGCTACCTCCTGGTGCCGATCGCCGCCGCCGCGTACGGCGGGGGAGGGGACGCGAGCGGCGGCGGGGGCGGCGGGACGGACCGGATCGGCTCCACCGTCGCGTACGCCCTGATGTACGCCGTCGTCAACCTCGGCGCGTTCGCCGTCGTCGCGCTCGTGGTCCGTACGAAGCCGCTGAACCGCATCGCCGACTACCAGGGCCTCTACGCCCGCCGGCCGCTCGCCGCGCTCGCGATGGGCTTCTTCCTGCTCTGCCTGGCCGGGCTGCCGCCGGGCATCATCGGCCTGTTCGCCAAGGTCACCGTCTTCTCCGCGGCGGTCGACGCGGGACTGGGCTGGCTGGCCGTCGTCATGGCCCTCAACGTCGTCGTGGCGCTCTACTACTACCTCCAGTGGACGGCGGTCCTCTTCCGCTCCCCGGAGGGGCAGCCGGAAAGCGCCGACGCCCCCACGGCGGTGACCGCCGACACGGGTACGGCCGCCCTGACCCCGGCGCCCGCCCTCACCGTGGCCATCGCGCTGACCGCCGCCGCGGGCATCGCCCTCTCGGGCGCGCCGCAACTGGTCCTGCGCTTCGCCGGCGTCAGCCTCTTCTGAGAGAAAGCCACGACCGGAAAGCCACCACCACCCGGACGGCCTACGCCCCCGTCCGGGTGCTAGGGCCTCTCGTTCGGGTCTGGCTGGGCTCGCGTGCCCTGGTGCCGCGCCTCGCGGTGTTGTCGTCGGTCCACGACGCTCCGCGTCGCCTCCCTCCTCCGCCTTGCGATCCACGGCACCAGAACCCGCTCCCTGATCCAGCCAGACCCGAACGAGAGACCCCAGGGAACCCGGACCGCCCGCCTCGCGTTGACCTGTACGGAAGGGTCCACTGGAGAGTGGAGCAGCACCAGGCAAAAGGGTTCCCCTGCCGCATGACTTGGAGGGCGTACCGTGCACCGCCGGCACAACGGGCTCAGGACCGCAGTACTCCTCGGGGGATTGTCCGCACTCATCATCGCGATCGGCAGTCTCTTCGGCAGTACGGGTCTGATCGTCGCGCTCGTCGTGGCGGTCGGCACCAACGCGTACGCGTACTGGAACAGCGACAAGCTGGCTCTACGCGCGATGCGCGCACGCCCCGTCAGCGAATTCGAGGCGCCGCAGCTCTACCGCATCGTCCGTGAGCTGTCGACGGCCGCGCGCCAGCCCATGCCGCGCCTGTACATCTCACCCACACAGGCGCCCAACGCGTTCGCCACCGGCCGCAACCCGCGCAACGCGGCCGTCTGCTGTACGGACGGGATCCTCCAGATCCTGGACGAGCGGGAGCTGCGCGGGGTCCTCGGCCACGAGCTGAGCCATGTCTACAACCGCGACATCCTGATCTCGTCGGTCGCCGGAGCCCTCGCGTCCGTGGTGATGTTCCTGGTGAACTTCGCCTGGCTCATCCCCATAGGCCGCTCGGACGACGACGACGGCCCCGGCGTCTTCGGCATGCTCCTGATCATGATCCTGGGGCCGCTCGCGGCCTCCGTCATCCAGCTCGCCGTGAGCCGTTCACGCGAGTACGAGGCGGACGCGTCCGGAGCCCAGCTCACGGGCGACCCGCTCGCTCTGGCGAGCGCGTTGCGTAAGCTGGAAGCCGGAACGAAACAGCTTCCGCTGCCGGCCGAACCGCGGATCGAGACAGCCAGCCACATGATGATCGCGAACCCCTTCCGTCCAGGTCGGGGATTCTCGAAACTGTTCTCCACGCATCCGCCGATGGCGGAGCGCATCGCCCGACTAGAACAGATGGCAGGTCCGCGAGCATGAAGACAATCCTGAACATTATCTGGCTCGTCCTGAGCGGTTTCTGGCTCTTCCTCGGGTACATGCTGGCGGGCGTCCTGCTGTGCGTCACGATCATCGGCATACCCTTCGGCGTGGCGGCCTTCCGTATCGGCGTCTACGCGCTGTGGCCCTTCGGCTACACAGCGGTCGACCGCCCCGGCGCCGGCGCGCCCTCGTGCGTCGGCAACGTCCTGTGGCTGGTCCTCGCGGGCTGGTGGCTCGCGCTCGGCCACATCGTCACCGGCGTCCTCCAGTGCGTCACGATCATCGGCATCCCCCTGGGCCTGGCCAACTTCAAGCTGATCCCGCTCTCCCTGATGCCGCTCGGCAAGGAGATCGTCTCCACGGACCAGCCCTTCACCGCCCGCTGACGGATCCTCGAACAGCCCCGGCATGCCCGGCAGCCCCGACGACACCCTCGGGGCTGTTACCGAATGCGGACGTATGCCCCAGGGAATGCTGGGTAGTTGATCACTCAGCATCAGGAGTCCGTCCGGCCGTGCCTCGCGCCCCGGGCTGCTGAGCACCGTACGCATCGCAACCACGGCCCGCCTCTGCGGCGTCATTGAGGGCGATACCGCAAGAAAGGCAGGTTCAGGGCATGGGTGTCATAAGCTGGATCATTCTCGGACTTCTCGCCGGCGCCGCCGCCAAGATTCTGCTGCCCGGCCGGGACCCCGGCGGGCTGATCGGGACGACCCTCATCGGGATCGCGGGAGCCTTCATCGGCGGCTGGATCTCGGCGAAATGGCTCGACCGGCCGATCAGCAACGACTTCTACGACGGGGCCACCTGGATCGCCGCCATCGGTGGCGCGCTCGTCCTGCTCGTCGTCTACCGGCTCCTCTTCGGCCACTCACGGTCCCGCTGAACCGGCGGGCGGGCCTCGCGGGCGGGTCCTCGCCTGCGGGCGGGCCTCAGGTCCCGGAAGGGTCCGTCAGGCCCGTCTCGCGCAGGGTGATGTTGAGCCGGCCGCCGCTCATCCCCGTCCCCGGCCCCGCCGTCCCCGGATACACCTTGGGCACCCCGTGGTACGCGAAGCGCGACTCCCCTCCGAAGACGAAGAGGTCACCGGAGGCGAGCCGCACATCCGTGTACGGGCGGCCCCGGCCCTCCGCGGTGCCGAACCGGAAGACACAACTGTCGCCGATGCTCAGGGAGACCACCGGCGCCGCGGACCTCTCGTCCTTGTCCTGGTGCATCCCCATCCGCGCGTCGCCATCGTAGAAGTTGATCAGCGCCGTGTCCGGGGCGTACGCGGCACCGGCCGCCGGATCGCCGTACGCGTCCACGAGCGCCGCGCGCCCCAACTCGGTCAGCCAGGACGGGAACTCCGCGACCCGCGCGCCGTTCACGTCCCCCGCGCTCCGCGTGTACCGGTAGGGCCGCCAGTGCCAGCCGACACACACCGTCTGTACGGACATCACGCCACCGCTCGGCAGCACCGTGTGCCGGATCGGCACCGGCCCCCGCGCCCACCCCCGGCAGACCGCCACCAACTCCCGCTGCCGCTCGGCCGACAGCCAGCCCGGGACATGCACGGCCCCGGGCGCCACGACCGTACGCGCCCGGCCCGTCGCGAACGGCTCGGGGAACAGCCCCTCCCCGCCCGGCCCTTCGCCCGTGACGGCGCCTCCCGCCGCGCCGGTGCTCATGCCGCCGGCGCGCCCTCCAGGCCGAGGAGCCGCTCCTTGCGCTCCAGCCCGGCCGCGTACCCGCGCAGCGCCCCGTCCGCGCCGATCACGCGGTGACACGGCCGTACGACGAGCAGCGGATTGCGCCCGATCGCCGTCCCCACGGCCCGCACCCCCGCGCCCGACGCGCCGACCCGCGCCGCGATCTGCCCGTATGTCACCGTCACGCCGTACGGGATGGCGTCCACCGCGGCCCAGACCCGGCGCTGGAACTCCGTGCCGCCGGCCGCGTACTCGATGTCGAAGCCCGTCGACGTACCGGCGAAGTACGCCCGGAGCTGCCCCACGATCCCGGCGAACGCCTCGGGCGCGCGGACCCAGTCGTCCTGGACGACCGCCGCGCCCTTCTGCCCCGGCAGGGAGAGGGAGGCGAGCGCCACACCGCCCGGTGCCGTGGCGGACTCCACACCGGCCAGGAGTACCTCGCCCAGGGGGCTGTCGACCGTGGTGTACAAGGTGGTCGCGCTCAAGGCGCTCAAGGCTTTCGAGCTGTTCGAGCTGTTCAAGGTGTTCAAGGTGACTGTCATCACTCGTTCCTCTCCACGCGGTGTGTTTCAACGACCGCTCAGTGACGAGTCTGCGCCCCCGGAACCCGCGAAGCTGGCGGTATTCGGACACCGCACCCACCCTCCGGGCGCGGTCCCCGAACCGCCGTCCTCAGCGGTAGTTGACGAACTGGAGCGCGAAGTCGAAGTCGTGCCCCTTCAGCAGGGCGATCACGGTCTGGAGGTCGTCACGGCTCTTCGAGCTGACCCGCAGCTCGTCGCCCTGCACCTGCGCCTTGATGCCCTTCGGGCCCTCATCGCGGATGATCTTCGCGACCTTCTTGGCGTTGTCCTGGGAGATGCCCTCCTCGATCGACGCGAAGATCTTGTACTCCTTGCCGGACAACTGCGGCTCGCCGGCGTCCAGCGCCTTCAGGGAGATGCCGCGCTTGATCAGCTTGGACTGGAAGACGTCGAGGATCGCGCTGACCCGCTCCTCGGAGTTCGCCTGCATCAGGATCTTCTCGCCGGACCAGTCGATCGAGGCCCCCACGTTCTTGAAGTCGTAGCGCTGCGAGATCTCCTTCGCGGCCTGGTTGAGGGCGTTGTCGATCTCCTGCCGCTCGACCTTCGAGACGATGTCGAAACTGGAGTCGGCCATGTCCTGTGGCTCCTTGTATCGGTCTGTCTGCCTGTATGGGTGCTGCTGTGCTGCCGGTTGTCGCCGGGCGCAGTCGAGGTGCCGCCGACGCCGTCGCCGTAAAGCCTAGTCACCCGGGACCGCCCCGAGCGCGGAACAATCCGGTGGCGGAGCACCCCCTGGCATCGGGTATCGTTTACGTCGTTGCCAAGGAGCACGGCCCCGAAAAGGGCAGCTCGGACGGCAGCGACATCCCATGGCGGTGTGCCCGAGTGGCCAATGGGAGCGGACTGTAAATCCGCCGGCTTAGCCTTCCCAGGTTCGAATCCTGGCGCCGCCACGCGATCGAGATGGCCCCTTCCTTAGGAAGGGGCCATTCGCGTACGGTCAGCCGCCGTTGGCCGCCGCCTTCACCGCGTCCGCCACCGGGACCGCGCCGCCGATCAGCTCCAGCGTCCGGCCCACCGTGCCCGGCGCCTCCAGCAGCTCCGCCAGCACCGCCGCCACGTCGTCGCGCGGCACCGCGCCCCGCCCCGTCGACTCCGCCAGCGTGACCAGGCCCGTACCCGCGTCGTTCGTCAGCGCGCCCGGCCGCAGGATCGTCCAGTCCAGCCCGGACCGCGACCGTACGGAGACGTCCGCCGCGCCCTTGGCACGCTGGTACGCGTCGAAGACCTCGTCGCCCCGATGGTCCGGGTCGGCGCCCATCGACGAGACGACCACGTGACGGCGTACGCCCGCGCGCTCCGCAGCGTCCGCGAAGAGCACCGCCGCGCCGAGATCCACCGTCTCCTTGCGGGCCGCGCCGCTGCCGCCGCCCGCGCCCGCCGCGAACACCGCGGCGTCCGCGCCCGCCAGCACCTCCGCCACCTCCTCGACCGAGGCCGACTCCAGGTCCAGGACGACCGGTTCGGCGCCCAGGGCCCGCAACTCCTCCGCCTGACCGGGGTCGCGGATGATGCCCGCCACCCCGTGTCCGCGCGCGGCGAGCAGACGCTCCAGCCGCAGCGCGATCTGACCATGTCCTCCGGCAATCACGATTCGCATGCTCACGACCGTACGTCGCGCCGTCGCGCCCCGCCGCACGGGCGCGCCCCCGCTCACGGGCCCCCGCCCGGCCGGCCCTGGCGCGGCAGCTCCGGCCCGCCCGCCTCGGCCGAGTCGCAGTACTCCCGTACCGCACTCGTCCGCGCCACCACCCGCCCCCGGTGGATCACGATCCTGCTGTACGCGAGCGACAGCACCCCCTCGATCCGCTCCCCGCGCACCGCCAGCAGCTCCGCGGGGAAGCCCGCCTCCACCCGTACCTCCGGCAGCCCCATCACCGCCCGCGCCGCCCCGCTCACCGCGCCGTACGCGTCCGCCGCGCGCACCCCGCCCTGCGAGGCCAGCAGGTACGCGGCCTCCAGCGGATCCCCGCGCCCCACCGGGTTCGACACGTCCCGCAGCGCCCCGCCGCCCGCCGCGAGCCGTACGCCGGCCGCCCGCAGCAGCCTCACGGGGGCCACCCCGCGCGCCCCGCCCACCCGCTCCGTGCCGCGCCGCTCCAGGCCCCCGCAGCCGCCCTGCGGCAGGCAGACCACCGTCACCCCGGCCGCCGCCAACTGGTCGGCTGCCCGCGCCGCCACCTCGGCGGGCAGCGCGGCCAGCCCCGCGCACGGGCCGAGCGTCACCCCGGCCGGCACCCCGCCCGCCAGCGCCGCGAGCCGCGCGATCCTGGCCGGTTCGGCGCCCTCCGTGTGCAGGTCGACGGGGCAGCCGTGCTCCGCCGCGACCTCCAGCACCGCCTCCACGTACCCCGTCGGATCGGGGTCGAGGTCCGGGCAGCCGCCGACCACCCCGGCGCCCATCGTCACCGCGTCGCGCAGCATCGCGAGCCCGTCGGCGCCCGCGAGCCCGGTCAGCAGCCGGGGCACGGCCACGGCGGTCAGATCGGCGAGCCCGCGCAGCGAGCGCCGCGCCTGGAGGACCGCGGCGAGCCGGCCCAGCTCCTGGGCGTCGCCGATGCGTACGTGGGAACGCAGCGCGGTCGCGCCGTGGCCGAGCTGGAGGAGCGCGGCCTCGGTGGCGCGCCGCTGCACGTCCTCGGAGGTGTACGGGACGGGCCGCTCGGCGGCGCGGTCGGCGGTGAGCGCGGTGTCGCTGTGGGCGTGCGGTTCGGCGGGGGCGGGCAGCAGCAGATAGCCGCCGAGGTCCACGCGCGAGGCGCCGCCCGGCGGGAGGCTGCCCGCCGTGCCCACGGCTTCGATCCGGCCCGCGCCGATCCGTACGTCGACGATGCGGCCGTCGGCGAGCCGGGCGCCGCAGAGCACGAGCGCGGGGGTGTCGGCCGTGGCCCCGTCGGGCGGCTGCGGCTGGCTGTCGGGCATCGGGCTCCTGGGGGAGGTGGTCCGCGCCGCGTGCAAGATCACGGAGCGCGGAGCCGAGCCTAGGGGCGCCCCGGCCGGGCTTCGCGGAGGAGCGAAATAGTCGTACCGGCGAGCCCGCGGGGAGCCGCCCGGACGGGCGCCGCGACCAGGTCGAACCGGGGCCGGAAGTGGCGTGTGACACGGGGTGGGACACCTGGGGCGACGGGCCACGAAACGGATTTGGGCGATCGGCGGGCGACCGTGTAATGTCTTCATCGCTCGCCCCAATAGCTCAGTCGGTAGAGCGTCTCCATGGTAAGGAGAAGGTCTACGGTTCGATTCCGTATTGGGGCTCAGATGTTCGGTGATCCTCGCCTTCGGGCGAGGAGATCCAGCATCGAAGCGGTGTAGCTCAGTCGGTAGAGCAAGCGGCTCATAATCGCTGTGTCACCGGTTCAAGTCCGGTCACCGCTACACAAAAGTAGCCGATTGTGGGGTCGGTCCTTCGATCGGCTACTCTTTTATGCGTTCATCCTTTCATCCGTTGTCCGTCCAAGGAGCACTCACGTGGCTGCCACCGACGTCCGCCCGAAGATCACGCTGGCCTGCGTGGAGTGCAAGGAGCGGAACTACATCACCAAGAAGAACCGGCGTAACAACCCGGACCGTCTTGAGATGAAGAAGCACTGCCCGCGCTGCAACTCGCACACCGCGCACCGCGAAACGCGCTGAATCAGGCTCGTACGCGAGGCCGTCCCCGGTTGGGGACGGCCTCGCGTCGTTTGTAGTGGTCACTTACATCAGGGAGGGAGCGAGTCAGTGGCGCTCGATCAGTCCTTCGTGGGGCGGAGCTATCCGCCCACCGCGCCGTACGAGGTCGGCCGGGAGAAGATCCGTGAGTTCGCCGAGGCGGTGGGCGACCCCAATCCGGCGTACACCGACCCGGAGGCCGCCAAGGCGCTCGGGCACACCGATCTGATCGCCCCGCCGACCTTCGTGTTCGCGATCACGTTCAAGGCGGCCGGCGAGGTCGTCGCCGATCCGCAGCTCGGTCTGGACTACAGCAGGGTCGTCCACGGCGACCAGAAGTTCGCGTACACCCGCCCCGTGCGCGCGGGGGACCGGCTGAGCGTCACCTCCACCATCCAGGCGATCAAGTCCCTCGCCGGGAACGACATCATCGACGTACGCGGTGAGGTGCACGACGAGGCCGGCGAGCACGTGGTGACCGCGTGGACCAAGCTGGTGGCGCGCGCCGCCGAGGGGGCGTGAGAGCGATGACCGCGAAGATCGGTTACGACGACGTCGAGGTCGGTACGGAGCTGCCGGCGCGGAGCTTCCCCGTCACCCGCGCCACGCTGGTGCGGTACGCCGGTGCCTCCGGGGACTTCAACCCGATCCACTGGAACGAGAAGTTCGCCAAGGAGGTCGGCCTCCCCGACGTCATCGCCCACGGCATGTTCACCATGGCCGAGGCGATCCGTGTGGTGACCGACTGGGTCGGCGACCCGGGGGCCGTCGTCGAGTACGGCGTCCGCTTCACCAAGCCCGTCGTCGTGCCCAACGACGAGACGGGCGCGCTGGTCGAGGTCAGCGCGAAGGTCGCGGCGAAGCTGGAGGAGGGCCGGGTCCGCGTGGACCTGACGGCGATGAGCGCGGGGCAGAAGGTGCTGGGTATGGCCCGCGCCGTCGTCCGGCTCGCCTGACACACGCACCACCGGCCTACAGGCCGCAGGTAAGGGGCGCCCGCAATGGCCGGGCGCCCCTTACCGCTTCCTGGGCGAGCTCCCTGGGTGTGGCAATTCACCCCTTACGCTGGTGCCCGTGCACGAACTCCGCGACGCCCCTCTCGCCCCCCTGACCACCTTCCGCCTCGGCGGTCCCGCGGCCCGGCTCGTCACCGCCGTCACCGACGACGAGGTGATCGCCGCCGTACGGGAGGCGGACGACGCGGGCACCCCGCTCCTGATCATCGGCGGCGGCAGCAACCTGGTCATCGGCGACCGGGGCTTCGACGGCACGGCCCTGCGCATCGCCACCAAGGGCTTCACGCTCGACGGTACGGCGCTGGAACTGGCCGCCGGTGAGGTCTGGACCGACGCAGTCGCCCGGACCGTCGAAGCGGGCCTCGCGGGCGTCGAGTGCCTGGCCGGCATCCCGGGCTCGGCCGGCGCCACCCCGATCCAGAACGTCGGCGCGTACGGCCAGGAGGTCTCCACGACCGTCACCGAGGTCGTCGCGTACGACCGCGCCGCCCGCGAGACCGTGACGCTCACCGGCGCCGAGTGCGGCTTCTCATACCGTCACAGCCGCTTCAAGCAGCACCCCGGGCGCTGGGTGGTGCTGCGGGTCCGCTTCGGCCTGGAGGACGCCGACGGCCTCTCCGCCCCTCTCAAGTACGCCGAGACCGCCCGCGCCCTCGGTGTCGAGCCCGGCGACCGGGTCCCCGCGGCCACCGCCAGGGACACCGTCCTCAAGCTGCGGGCCGGCAAGGGCATGGTGCTCGACCCGGAGGACCACGACACCTGGTCCGCGGGGTCGTTCTTCACCAACCCGATCCTCACCGACCGCCAGTACGCGGAGTTCACCGCGCGCGTCAGGGCCCGCCTCGGCGACGACGTGACACCCCCCGGCTTCCCGGAGGGGGAGGGGCGCACGAAGACCTCGGCGGCGTGGCTGATCGACCGGGCCGGTTTCACCAAGGGGTACGGCACGGGCCCGGCCAGGATCTCCACCAAGCACACCCTCGCCCTCACCAACCGGGGCGCCGCGCGCACGGAGGACCTGCTCGCCCTCGCGCGCGAGGTCGTCGCCGGGGTGTACGACGCCTTCGGGATCACCCTGGTCAACGAACCGGTGACGGTGGGCGTCAGCCTCTGAGGCCCCGGCGCCACCGGCGGGGGGTCAGGAAGCCAGCCAGGCGTCGATCCCCGCCAGCAGCTTCTCCTGGACCGCGGACGGCGCCGCGGAGCCCCGTACCGACTGACGGGCCAGCTCGGCCAGTTCCGCGTCGGCGAAGTTCTGGTGGAGCCGCGCCAGTTCGTACTGCGCCGCCAGCCGGGAGCCGAAGAGCAGCGGGTCGTCAGCGCCCAGCGCCATCGGGACCCCGGCGTCGAACAGTGTGCGCAGGGGGACGTCCTCGGGCTTCTCGTAGACGCCCAGCGCGACGTTCGAGGACGGGCAGACCTCGCAGGTCACCCCGCGCTCCGCGAGCTTGCGCAGCAGCCTGGGGTCCTCCGCGGCGCGGACGCCGTGCCCGATCCGGGAGGCGCTCAGGTCGTCCAGGCAGTCCCGTACGGACGCGGGCCCCGTCAGCTCGCCGCCGTGCGGCGCGGCCAGCAGCCCCCCGTCCCTGGCGATCGCGAAGGCCCGGTCGAAGTCCCTGGCCATGCCCCGGCGCTCGTCGTTGGAGAGCCCGAAGCCGACGACGCCCCGGTCCGCGTACCGCACCGCGAGCCGGGCCAGGGTCCTGGCCTCCAGCGGGTGCTTCATCCGGTTCGCCGCGACCAGCACGCGCATCCCGAGCCCGGTCTCCCTGGACGCGGCGTCCACGGCGTCCAGGATGATCTCCATCGCCGGGATCAGTCCGCCCAGGTGCGGGGCGTACGAGGTGGGGTCGACCTGGATCTCCAGCCAGCCGGAGCCGTCCCGTACGTCCTCCTCGGCGGCCTCGCGCACCAGCCGCTGGATGTCCTCGGGCGTCCGCAGACAGGACCGGGCGATGTCGTACAGCCGCTGGAAGCGGAACCAGCCGCGTTCGTCGGTGGCGCGCAGCTTCGGGGGCTCGCCGCCGGTCAGCGCGTCGGGGAGATGGACGCCGTACTTGTCGGCGAGTTCGAGCAGGGTCGCCGGCCGCATCGAACCCGTGAAGTGCAGATGCAGATGGGCCTTGGGCAGCAGGCTGAGGTCCCTGGGGCGGGGGGTGGTGCTCTCCATCCATGGATTTTGCCGCATGAAAAGAGCCACCGGCAGCCACTTTCCCCGATCGAGATCTTGTCCGAACGCG
This sequence comes from Streptomyces sp. NPDC087310, assembly GCF_044744405.1. Taxonomy (NCBI): domain Bacteria; kingdom Bacillati; phylum Actinomycetota; class Actinomycetes; order Kitasatosporales; family Streptomycetaceae; genus Streptomyces; species Streptomyces sp. NPDC087310. Next base: position 201,083 of record NZ_JBIUYF010000004.1, read on the forward strand.
GATACGGAAGGGAAACGGGTCCCCGGCCGGTGGCCGGAGACCCGTTCAGTCGCTGGTGGGAGCGTGCGGAGGCGTCAGTCCTTGGCCTCGGCCAGCAGCTTCTGGAGACGCCCGACGCCCTCGGCGAGATCCTCGTCACCGAGCGCGTAGGACAGCCGCAGATACCCGGGCGTGCCGAACGCCTCGCCCGGGACGACCGCGACCTCGGCCTCGTCCAGGATCAGCGCGGCCAGCTCGACGGAGGTCGCCGGGCGGGTGCCGCGGATCTCCTTGCCGAGCAGGGCCTTCACCGACGGGTAGACGTAGAAGGCGCCCTCGGGCTCCGGGCAGAGCACGCCGTCGATCTCGTTGAGCATCCGGACGATCGTCCTGCGGCGCCGGTCGAAGGCGGTCCGCATCTCGGCCACGGCCTCCAGGTCGCCGGAGACGGCGGCGAGGGCGGCGGCCTGCGCGACGTTGGAGACGTTGGACGTGGCGTGCGACTGGAGGTTGGTCGCGGCCTTGACCACGTCCTTGGGGCCGATGACCCAGCCCACCCGCCAGCCGGTCATGGCGTACGTCTTGGCCACGCCGTTGACGACGATGCACTTGTCGCGCAGCTCGGGGACGACGGCCGGCAGCGAGGTGAAGGCGGCGTCGCCGTAGACGAGGTGCTCGTAGATCTCGTCCGTCAGCACCCACAGGCCGTGCTCGACGGCCCAGCGGCCGATGGCCTCGGTGTCGGCCTCGCTGTAGACGGCGCCCGTCGGGTTGGACGGCGAGACGAAGAGCACGACCTTCGTACGCTCCGTACGGGCGGCCTCCAACTGCTCGACGGAGACGCGGTAGCCCGTGGTCTCGTCGGCCACGACCTCTACCGGGACACCGCCGGCCAGCCGGATCGACTCGGGGTAGGTCGTCCAGTACGGAGCCGGGACGATGACCTCGTCGCCCGGGTCCAGGATGGCGGCGAACGCCTCGTAGATGGCCTGCTTGCCGCCGTTGGTGACGAGGACCTGGGACGCGTCGACCTCGTAACCGGAGTCGCGGAGCGTCTTCGCGGCGATGGCGGCCTTCAGCTCGGGGAGTCCGCCGGCCGGCGTGTAGCGGTGGAACCTGGGGTTACGGCAAGCCTCGACCGCGGCGTCCACGATGTAGCCGGGGGTCGGGAAGTCGGGCTCGCCCGCGCCGAAGCCGATCACCGGACGCCCGGCGGCCTTCAGGGCCTTGGCCTTGGCGTCCACGGCGAGGGTCGCGGACTCGGAGATCGCGCCGATGCGGGCGGAGACCCGGCGCTCGGTGGGAGGGGTTGCAGGGCTCATGGGGCCCATGGTCCCAGACCTGAAACCTCCGTGGCACACACGTTTCATGCTCTGAACAGAAAGGGGACGGGCGGATGGACGCATCAGAGGATGATCGCTTCGCGCGACGTCCCCGTGACGTCCCTCTGAGGCTCCAGGGGGAAGCTGTTCGACGCACGGCCCATGACCACGTACACTCACTGGTCGTTGGCCTTCAGCTCCGAAGACGTACCGGGCACTCCGTGCATCCGGTCGTATGCGGTAGGTTGAGGGAGAACGCAAAGGGTCGTAGCTCAATTGGTAGAGCACTGGTCTCCAAAACCAGCGGTTGGGGGTTCAAGTCCCTCCGGCCCTGCTACACACATCTTCGCCAGGATGTGTGCGCATGTACGTACATTCAATGCATCGCCGTGCGGCTCCCCCGGGCGCGGCACGGTCACGACCCGGAATCAGGTGAGAGAGAGTGGCGGATGCCGTGGGCTCCATCGACAAGCCTGATGCCGACGATGAGTCCGCCGAGTCGAAGAAGCCCCGCAAGGGCGGAAAGCGCGGCAAGAAGGGCCCCCTGGGCCGTCTCGCGCTCTTCTACCGACAGATCGTCGCCGAGCTGCGCAAGGTCGTCTGGCCGACTCGCAACCAGCTAACGACGTACACCACCGTGGTGATTGTCTTCGTGGTCGTCATGATCGGTCTGGTGACCGTGATTGACTATGGCTTCCAGCAAGCAATCAAGTACGTCTTCGGCTGATCCCGCGAAGGGCGCCCCGTGCGGCGCCCCTTTCGCGTGTTCCACCCATTGAGCCAGGAAGAAGCAGCCACCGTGTCTGACCCGAAACTGAACGACGCCAGCGAGTCGGTGGAGTCCCGAGAGGACCAGACCGACATCGTCGAGGCGGCGGACGCTGTCGAGCCAGACCAGGCCGAAGCCGCTGACGTCGCCGCGGGCGAGCCGGCCGAAGAGGCCGCGCTGCACGTCGAGGACGAGACCGAAGAGGCAGCCGAGGACTCCGCGGAAGCGGACGACGAGGCCGCTGACGACGAGGCCGACGACGAGGCGGAAGCCGTCGCCGAGGCCCCTGCCGACCCGGTCGCCGCCCTCCGTGACGAACTCCGCGGGCTGCCCGGCGAGTGGTACGTGATCCACACCTACGCGGGCTACGAGAAGCGCGTGAAGGCCAACCTGGAGCAGCGCGCCGTCTCGCTCAACGTCGAGGAATTCATCTACCAGGCTGAAGTCCCCGAGGAAGAGATCGTCCAGATCAAGAACGGCGAGCGTAAGAACGTCCGCCAGAACAAGCTTCCCGGGTACGTTCTCGTCCGTATGGACCTGACGAACGAGTCCTGGGGCGTCGTCCGCAACACCCCCGGCGTCACCGGCTTCGTGGGCAACGCCTACGACCCGTACCCGCTGACCCTGGACGAGATCGTCAAGATGCTCGCCCCGGAGGCCGAGGAGAAGGCCGCCCGCGAGGCGGCCGAGGCCGAGGGCAAGCCCGCGCCGTCGCGCAAGGTCGAGGTCCAGGTGTTGGACTTCGAGGTCGGCGACTCGGTCACCGTCACCGACGGCCCCTTCGCCACCCTCCAGGCGACGATCAACGAGATCAACGCGGACTCGAAGAAGGTCAAGGGCCTGGTCGAGATCTTCGGTCGCGAGACCCCGGTCGAGCTGAGCTTCGACCAGATCCAGAAGAACTGATCCTTCTTCCGGAACACCTACTTCCGACAGGTCAGACAGGGGTTCACGCCTGTCTGACCTGTCGGTTTTTGGCCGTACGGCTATACCCGTTATCGTTGTGCGGTATGCCTCCATCCGGATGACCGGACGGCGGGCTGAAAACTCTCAAATGGACCCGGAGAGAGCAATGCCTCCCAAGAAGAAGAAGGTCACGGGGCTCATCAAGCTCCAGATCAGTGCCGGCGCGGCCAACCCGGCTCCGCCGGTCGGCCCCGCGCTGGGCCAGCACGGCGTCAACATCATGGAGTTCTGCAAGGCCTACAACGCCGCGACCGAGTCGCAGCGTGGCATGGTCGTGCCGGTGGAGATCACGGTCTACGAGGACCGCTCCTTCACCTTCATCACCAAGACTCCGCCGGCCGCCAAGCTGATCCTCAAGGCCGCTGGTGTGGACAAGGGCTCCGGCGAGCCGCACGTCAAGAAGGTCGCGAAGCTCACCCGCGACCAGGTGCGCGACATCGCCACGACCAAGATGCCCGACCTGAATGCCAACGACCTGGACGCCGCCGAGAAGATCATCGCCGGCACCGCCCGTTCCATGGGCATCACGGTCGAGGGCTGACCCAGCAGGGCACACCCCAGTGGGAGGGCCGAGCGCGGCCCGCACCACGAACTCCACACCTGAAGAAACACCAGGAGAAGAAGTGAAGCGCAGCAAGGCTCTCCGCGGCGCGGACGCGAAGATCGACCGGGAGCGTACGTACGCCCCGCTCGAAGCCGTCCGTATCGCCAAGGACACCACCACCACCAAGTTCGACGGCACCGTCGAGGTGGCCATGCGTCTGGGCGTCGACCCGCGCAAGGCCGACCAGATGGTCCGTGGCACCGTGAACCTTCCGCACGGCACCGGCAAGACCGCCCGGGTCCTGGTCTTCGCGACCGGTGACCGTGCCGAGGCCGCGCGTGCCGCGGGCGCCGACATCGTCGGCGCCGACGAACTGATCGACGAGGTCTCGAAGGGCCGTCTGGACTTCGACGCCGTCGTCGCCACCCCGGACCTCATGGGCAAGGTCGGCCGCCTCGGCCGCGTCCTCGGCCCGCGTGGTCTGATGCCGAACCCGAAGACCGGCACCGTCACCCCCGATGTCACGAAGGCTGTGAACGACATCAAGGGCGGCAAGATCGAGTTCCGCGTCGACAAGCACTCGAACCTGCACTTCATCATCGGCAAGGTCTCCTTCGACGAGACGAAGCTGGTCGAGAACTACGCCGCGGCGCTGGAGGAGATCCTCCGTCTCAAGCCGTCCTCCGCCAAGGGCCGCTACATCAAGAAGGCCACGCTGGCCACCACGATGGGCCCCGGCGTTCCGCTGGACGCCAACCGCACCCGTAACCTCCTCGTCGAGGAGGACCCGGCCTCCGTCTGACTCTGACGGCAGCCGCGGGTCGCACCGTACGCACGAAAGCCGGGCCCCGCACCTCTCCGGAGGTGCGGGGCCCGGCTTTCGGGGTACGAGGCTGTGTCAGACCTGTGCGTTACCGTTCACAGCAGTTGAACGTACGACAAGGGGTGGGACTCATGAACACGTCCGTATGGAAGCGCGGGGGCGTCTGTCTGACCGCGGTGGCCGTCATGGCCGGTGTCGCGGGGTGTCAGGGCGACGGCGGTACGGAGAAGAAGAGCGCACCGGCGGCCGAGAAGGCCCCGGCCGGGTCCAGCGCCTCCGAGGTCATCACCGCGGCCTACAAGAAGACCTCCGAGGCGAAGTCCGCCAAGGTCCGGATGACGCTGTCGATGCCGGAGTCGACGGGCATGGTCAAGGGCGACATCGAGATGTCCGGGGTCATGGGGTGGGACCCGAGCCTGATGGACATGACGATGAAGGGCGACGCGCTGAGCGCGGAGACCTCCGGTCTCTCGGAGATCCGCATGGTCTGGGTCGACGACGTCATGTACATGGACATGGGCGCCGAGGCCGCCAAGGAGATGGAGGGCAAGCGCTGGATGAAGCTCGACGTGGCCGCCGTGGCCGAGGCGTCGGGTGACAAGGCGCTGGAGAAGCAGATGACCGGCGGCCTGGAGAACATGAACCAGGACCCGGCCCAGCAGCTCGCCCTGCTGCTCGACTCGCCGCAGCTCAAGCATGTCGGCTCCGAGAAGGTGGACGGCGTCGACGCCGAGCACTACAAGGGCACGCTGAGCGTCGACGAGATGATGAAGTCCAACGACTCGCTCGCCGTCCTCGACGCGCAGGAGCGCAAGGCCCTCATCGACTCGTTGAAGAAGTCGGGCATGGAGACGTACGACACCGAGGTCTGGGTCAACGAGGACAACTACCCGGTGAAGATGGACATCGGCATGAAGACCACCGAGGGCACGATGAAGATCTCCACGCACTACTCGGACTACGGGGCGAAGACGCAGGTCACGGCCCCGCCGGCCGGTGAGACCTTCGACCTCGCCGAGATGATGGCGGGCCTGGGCGACGAGTCCACCGCGGGCGCCGCAAGCTGATTTGCCGTACCGCACCACCCTCACGTATTCTTCCCCAGAAGCCAAAGACCGCTGGTCGTTGCCGTGTGCTCGTAAGAGGGTGCGGCGGCCGAAGGATCCGCTAGCTGCGGACGACCCGCGTAGGTGACTGTGGAAAGCTCCCGGATCCCATTCGGTCGAGCTACGCCCCGTGCGCCTGCGCCGGGGCGTTTCGTTTTGCCCAGCCCCTTCTGAGCGGTCCTCATCACCCGGAAGGAGGCCGACGCTCATGGCAAGGCCCGACAAGGCTGCCGCGGTAGCCGAGCTGGCGGATCAGTTCCGCAGCTCGAACGCCGCCGTGCTGACCGAGTACCGGGGTCTCACCGTGGCGCAGCTCAAGGAGCTGCGTCGTTCTCTCGGTGAGAACGCCCAGTACGCCGTGGTGAAGAACACGCTGACCAAGATCGCGGCCAACGAGGCCGGGATCAACACGCTGGACGACCTGTTCGCGGGTCCGACGGCGGTTGCCTTCGTCACCGGTGACCCGGTGGAGTCGGCCAAGGGTCTTCGTGACTTCGCCAAGGAGAACCCGAATCTCGTCATCAAGGGCGGTGTCCTTGACGGCAAGGCGCTCAGCGCCGACGAGATCAAGAAGCTCGCGGACCTCGAGTCCCGTGAGGTTCTGCTTTCCAAGCTGGCCGGTGCCATGAAGGGCAAGCAGTCGCAGGCTGCCGCTCTCTTCCAGGCGCTTCCGTCGAAGTTCGTCCGCACCGCGGAAGCTCTTCGTGCCCAGAAGGAAGAGCAGGACGGTGCCGGTACGCCGGCCCCCGTCGAGGCCGACTCCGAGTAATCACGCTCGGTCCCGGGTGATCACACCCGGTCGGTCACAGCGGGCCGGTACGCCCGCGGAACTGTACATACGGCACCAGCCGAATTAGTGGAAGGACCGCCATCATGGCGAAGCTCACCCAGGACGAGCTGCTCGCGCAGTTCGAGGACATGACCCTCATCGAGCTCTCCGGCTTCGTGAAGGCCTTCGAGGAGAAGTTCGACGTCACGGCCGCCGCCCCGGTCGCCGCTGCCGCCGCCGGTGGCGCCGCTGTCGCCGCCGAGGCCGAAGAGGTCCAGGACGAGTTTGACGTCATCCTCACGGGTGCCGGCGAGAAGAAGATCCAGGTCATCAAGGTTGTGCGCGAGCTCACCTCCCTGGGCCTCAAGGAGGCCAAGGACCTCGTGGACGGCGCCCCCAAGCCCGTCGTCGAGAAGGTCGCCAAGGAGGCCGCCGAGAAGGCTGCCGAGTCCCTCAAGGCCGCCGGCGCCTCCGTCGAGGTCAAGTGACCCCGTACGGGTCCGTCACCGGCCGCTGAGGGCCCCGCGAGGGGCTCGGGCGGACACGGAGGCAGTCCCGGCGCCGTAGGGCCCCCCACGCGGGGTCCCGTCGGCGCGGCGTTGACATGAAGGGCGATCACCCAGTCGGGTGGTCGCCCTTCCGCGTTCCCGCAGGGGGTGCCTTGCTCTTCGGCCGTCGGCGAGTATCGTGATCATCGCCGTGCCGCCGTACGCCCAGTGACCTTCCGCATGGGGTGGGGGGCCTTGACGAACCGCACGGAGCGCGCAATTCTCAGGACGCGTCGTCACAATCGATCCGCATCCGAGGCATGGATCGGTGACGAAGAGGGCAGTAAAGGTGTGCGCCTGCGGCGCGAGGCTCGCAGTGGTTGAGACAAGGGTGTTGAGAACAACGAGGGTGTCGGAAAACCCGCTCTGGACATCAGTGTGCCAAGTGGCTACACTGACCCTTTGCGCTGCCTGTTAGCTGCTCCCTGCCCGTCACCAGGGGCACCCCCTCGCATGAGCATCGGTGAAAGAAAAGCTCTGAACTGGGCTTTCCCTCTCGATGTCCAGCTTGGGACACCGGTACGCGCGTAGTGAGTCCGAGCCCTCGGAAGGACCCCCTCTTGGCCGCCTCGCGCAACGCCTCGACCACGAATACGAACAACGGCGCAAGCACTGCCCCGCTGCGCATCTCCTTTGCAAAGATCAAGGAGCCGCTTGAGGTTCCGAACCTTCTGGCGCTTCAGACCGAGAGCTTCGACTGGCTGCTCGGCAACCCCGCCTGGAAGGCTCGTGTCGAGGCGGCTGTCGAGAGTGGGCAGGACGTCCCCAGGAAGTCCGGTCTGGAGGAGATCTTCGAGGAGATCTCCCCGATCGAGGACTTCTCCGGGTCGATGTCGCTGACCTTCCGCGACCACCGCTTCGAGCCCTCGAAGAATTCGATCGACGAGTGCAAGGACCGCGACTTCACGTTCGCCGCCCCGCTCTTCGTGACCGCAGAGTTCACCAACAACGAGACCGGCGAGATCAAGTCCCAGACGGTCTTCATGGGCGATTTCCCGCTCATGACGAACAAGGGCACCTTCGTCATCAACGGCACCGAGCGTGTCGTGGTGTCGCAGCTCGTCCGCTCGCCGGGTGTCTACTTCGACTCCTCCATCGACAAGACGTCCGACAAGGACATCTTCTCCGCCAAGATCATCCCGTCCCGGGGTGCCTGGCTGGAGATGGAGATCGACAAGCGCGACATGGTCGGTGTCCGCATCGACCGCAAGCGCAAGCAGTCCGTGACCGTCCTCCTCAAGGCTCTCGGTTGGACGACCGAGCAGATCCTGGAGGAGTTCGGCGAGTACGAGTCCATGCGCGCCACCCTGGAGAAGGACCACACCCAGGGGCAGGACGACGCGCTCCTCGACATCTACCGCAAGCTGCGTCCGGGCGAGCCCCCGACGCGCGAGGCGGCCCAGACGCTGCTCGAGAACCTCTACTTCAACCCGAAGCGCTACGACCTCGCGAAGGTCGGCCGCTACAAGGTGAACAAGAAGCTCGGCGCCGACGAGCCGCTGGACGCCGGCGTCCTCACCACCGACGACGTCATCGCGACCATCAAGTACCTGGTCAAGCTGCACGCCGGCGAGACCGAGACGGTCGGCGAGAGCGGCACCCAGATCGTCGTCGAGACCGACGACATCGACCACTTCGGCAACCGTCGTCTGCGTAACGTCGGCGAGCTCATCCAGAACCAGGTCCGTACGGGTCTGGCGAGGATGGAGCGCGTCGTGCGTGAGCGCATGACGACTCAGGACGTCGAGGCGATCACGCCGCAGACCCTGATCAACATCCGGCCGGTCGTCGCCTCCATCAAGGAGTTCTTCGGCACCAGCCAGCTCTCGCAGTTCATGGACCAGAACAACCCGCTGTCGGGGCTCACCCACAAGCGCCGTCTGTCGGCGCTCGGCCCGGGTGGTCTCTCGCGTGAGCGGGCCGGCTTCGAGGTCCGTGACGTGCACCCGTCGCACTACGGCCGCATGTGCCCGATCGAGACCCCTGAAGGCCCGAACATCGGTCTGATCGGCTCGCTCGCCTCGTACGGCCGGGTCAACGCGTTCGGCTTCGTGGAGACGCCGTACCGCAAGGTCGTCGAGGGCGTCGTCACCGACGACGTCGACTACCTGACCGCCGACGAGGAAGACCGCTTCGTCATCGCGCAGGCCAACGCGACGCTCTCCGAGGAGATGCGTTTCACGGAGCCCCGCGTGCTGGTCCGCCGCCGTGGCGGCGAGGTCGACTACATCCCCGGCGACGACGTCGACTACATGGACGTCTCGCCGCGCCAGATGGTGTCGGTCGCGACCGCGATGATCCCGTTCCTGGAGCACGACGACGCCAACCGTGCCCTCATGGGCGCGAACATGATGCGTCAGGCCGTGCCCCTGATCACGTCCGAGGCGCCGCTCGTCGGCACCGGCATGGAGTACCGCTGCGCGGTCGACGCCGGTGACGTCGTCAAGGCGGAGAAGGAAGGTGTGGTCCAGGAGGTCTCCGCGGACTACATCACCGTCGCCAACGACGACGGTACGTACACCACGTACCGCATCGCCAAGTTCTCCCGCTCCAACCAGGGCACCTCGGTCAACCAGAAGGTTGTCGTCAACGAGGGCGACCGGGTCGTCGAGAGCCAGGTCCTCGCCGACGGGCCCGCCACCCAGCAGGGTGAGATGGCGCTCGGCAAGAACCTCCTCGTGGCGTTCATGCCGTGGGAGGGCCACAACTACGAAGACGCGATCATCCTCAGCCAGCGGCTGGTCCAGGACGACGTCCTCTCCTCGATCCACATCGAGGAGCACGAGGTCGACGCCCGGGACACCAAGCTCGGCCCCGAGGAGATCACCCGGGACATCCCGAACGTCTCCGAGGAGGTCCTCGCGGACCTCGACGAGCGCGGCATCATCCGTATCGGTGCCGAGGTCGTCGCCGGGGACATCCTGGTCGGCAAGGTCACGCCCAAGGGTGAGACCGAGCTGACCCCGGAGGAGCGCCTGCTCCGCGCGATCTTCGGCGAGAAGGCCCGTGAGGTCCGCGACACCTCGCTGAAGGTGCCGCACGGCGAGGTCGGCAAGGTCATCGGCGTCCGCGTCTTCGACCGCGAGGAGGGCGACGAGCTGCCGCCCGGCGTCAACCAGCTCGTCCGCGTCTACGTCGCCCAGAAGCGCAAGATCACGGACGGCGACAAGCTCGCCGGCCGTCACGGCAACAAGGGCGTCATCTCGAAGATCCTGCCGATCGAGGACATGCCGTTCCTGGAGGACGGCACCCCGGTCGACATCATCCTCAACCCGCTGGGTGTCCCGTCCCGAATGAACCCGGGACAGGTCCTGGAGATCCACCTCGGCTGGCTCGCCAGCCAGGGCTGGAAGGTCGAGGGCAACGAGGAGTGGATGGAGCGGCTGAAGTCCATCGGCGCCGACGAGGTCGCGCCCGGCACCAACGTCGCCACCCCGGTCTTCGACGGTGCCCGCGAGGACGAGATCTCGGGTCTCTTCGAGTCCACGATCCCGAACCGCGACGGCGAGCGGATGGTCAAGGGCTCCGGTAAGGCCCGGATGTTCGACGGCCGCTCCGGTGAGCCGTTCCCGGACCCGATCTCGATCGGGTACATGTACATCCTCAAGCTCCACCACCTGGTCGACGACAAGCTGCACGCCCGCTCGACCGGCCCGTACTCGATGATCACCCAGCAGCCGCTGGGTGGTAAGGCTCAGTTCGGTGGCCAGCGCTTCGGTGAGATGGAGGTGTGGGCGCTGGAGGCTTACGGCGCCGCGTACGCCCTCCAGGAGCTGCTGACGATCAAGTCCGACGACGTGACCGGCCGCGTGAAGGTCTACGAGGCCATCGTCAAGGGCGAGAACATCCCTGAGCCCGGCATTCCCGAGTCCTTCAAGGTGCTCATCAAGGAAATGCAGTCGCTCTGCCTCAACGTGGAGGTGCTGTCCTCGGACGGCATGTCCATCGAGATGCGCGACACGGACGAGGACGTCTTCCGCGCGGCGGAGGAGCTCGGTATCGACCTGTCCCGGCGAGAGCCGAGCAGCGTCGAAGAGGTCTGACGGGTTCGCCGGCCGGATCCCCGATCCGGCCGGCTCTCCCCGGACCCGTTCAGACCATTGCTGAAGTGCCCCATCTACTCGCTGACGCGAGGGGCTCGAACCCCCGAAAGAGGGATTGACGACAAGTGCTCGACGTCAACTTCTTCGACGAGCTGCGGATCGGCCTTGCCACCGCGGACGACATCCGGACCTGGTCGCACGGCGAAGTGAAGAAGCCGGAGACCATCAACTACCGCACGCTCAAGCCCGAGAAGGACGGACTCTTCTGCGAGAAGATCTTCGGTCCGACCCGGGACTGGGAGTGCTACTGCGGCAAGTACAAGCGTGTCCGCTTCAAGGGCATCATCTGTGAGCGCTGTGGCGTGGAAGTCACGCGCGCCAAGGTGCGCCGTGAGCGGATGGGCCACATTGAGCTGGCCGCTCCCGTCACCCACATCTGGTACTTCAAGGGCGTGCCCTCACGCCTCGGGTACCTGCTCGACCTCGCGCCGAAGGACCTCGAAAAGGTCATCTACTTCGCCGCGTACATGATCACGTTCGTGGACGAGGAGCGCCGTACGCGCGATCTGCCGTCGCTGGAGGCGCATGTCTCCGTCGAGCGCCAGCAGACCGAGAACCGTCGCGACTCCGACCTCGAAGCCCGCGCCAAGAAGCTCGAGACCGACCTGGCCGAGCTGGAGGCCGAGGGCGCCAAGGCCGACGTCCGCCGCAAGGTGCGCGAAGGCGCCGAGCGCGAGATGAAGCAGCTCCGGGACCGCGCGCAGCGCGAGATCGACCGTCTCGACGAGGTGTGGAACCGCTTCAAGAACCTCAAGGTCCAGGACCTGGAGGGCGACGAGCTGCTCTACCGCGAGCTGCGCGACCGCTTCGGCACCTACTTCGACGGTTCGATGGGCGCCGCCGCGCTGCAGAAGCGCCTGGAGTCCTTCGACCTGGACGAGGAGGCCGAGCGCCTCCGCGAGATCATCCGTACCGGCAAGGGACAGAAGAAGACCCGTGCGCTCAAGCGCCTCAAGGTCGTCTCCGCGTTCCTCCAGACCAGCAACAGCCCCAAGGGCATGGTGCTGGACTGCGTGCCGGTGATCCCGCCGGACCTGCGTCCGATGGTGCAGCTCGACGGTGGCCGCTTCGCGACCTCCGACCTGAACGACCTGTACCGCCGTGTGATCAACCGGAACAACCGCCTCAAGCGTCTCCTCGACCTCGGTGCCCCCGAGATCATCGTGAACAACGAGAAGCGGATGCTCCAGGAGGCCGTCGACGCGCTGTTCGACAACGGCCGCCGCGGCCGTCCGGTCACCGGTCCCGGTAACCGCCCGCTGAAGTCCCTGAGCGACATGCTCAAGGGCAAGCAGGGCCGTTTCCGTCAGAACCTGCTCGGCAAGCGTGTCGACTACTCGGCCCGTTCAGTGATCGTCGTCGGCCCGCAGCTCAAGCTGCACCAGTGCGGTCTGCCGAAGGCCATGGCGCTGGAGCTCTTCAAGCCGTTCGTGATGAAGCGCCTGGTGGACCTGAACCACGCGCAGAACATCAAGTCGGCGAAGCGCATGGTCGAGCGCGGCCGTACGGTCGTGTACGACGTGCTCGAAGAGGTCATCGCCGAGCACCCGGTGCTGCTGAACCGTGCGCCCACCCTGCACCGTCTGGGTATCCAGGCGTTCGAGCCGCAGCTCGTCGAGGGCAAGGCCATCCAGATCCACCCGCTCGTCTGCACCGCGTTCAACGCGGACTTCGACGGTGACCAGATGGCCGTCCACCTGCCGCTCTCCGCGGAGGCGCAGGCCGAGGCCCGCATCCTGATGCTGTCCTCGAACAACATCCTCAAGCCGGCCGACGGCCGTCCGGTCACCATGCCCACCCAGGACATGGTGCTCGGCCTCTTCTTCCTCACCACGGACGAGGAAGAGCGCGTCGTCAAGGGCGAGGGCCGGTCCTTCGGCTCCACCGCCGAGGCCACCATGGCGTTCGACAACCGCGAGCTGTCGCTCCAGGCCAAGGTCGACATCCGCTTCCCGGTGGGCACCATCCCGCCGCGCGGCTGGACCCCGCCGGTCTCCGAGGAGGCCGACACCGACGGCACCGCGGTGCCGTGGCAGCAGGGCGACCCGTTCCGGCTGCGGACGACCCTGGGCCGCGCGCTCTTCAACGAGCTGCTGCCCGAGGACTACCCGTTCGTCGACTACTCGGTCGGCAAGAAGCAGCTCTCCGAGATCGTCAACGACCTCGCCGAGCGCTACCCCAAGGTCATCGTGGCGGCGACGCTCGACAACCTGAAGGCGGCCGGCTTCTTCTGGGCGACCCGTTCCGGCGTCACCGTCGCCATCTCGGACGTCGTCGTGCCCGAGGCGAAGAAGGCGATCGTCCAGGGTTACGAGGCGCAGGACGAGAAGGTCCAGAAGCAGTACGAGCGCGGTCTGATCACCAAGGACGAGCGCACCCAGGAGCTCATCGCGATCTGGACCAAGGCGACCAACGAGGTCGCCGAGGCGATGAACGCGAACTTCCCGAAGACCAACCCCATCTTCATGATGGTCAACTCGGGTGCTCGTGGAAACATGATGCAGATGCGTCAGATCGCCGGTATGCGTGGTCTGGTGTCCAACGCCAAGAACGAGACGATCCCGCGTCCCATCAAGGCGTCCTTCCGTGAAGGTCTGTCCGTGCTGGAGTACTTCATCTCCACCCACGGTGCCCGTAAGGGTCTGGCCGACACCGCCCTGCGTACCGCCGACTCGGGTTACCTGACCCGTCGTCTGGTGGACGTCTCGCAGGACGTCATCATCCGCGAGGAGGACTGCGGCACCGACCGCGGTCTGAAGCTGCGGATCGCCGAGCGCGGCGCCGACGGTGTGCTGCGCAAGGCGGAGGACGTCGAGACGTCCGTGTACGCGCGGATGCTCGCCGAGGACGTCGTCGTCGACGGCAAGGTCATCGCGCCGGCAAACGTCGACCTGGGCGATGTCCTGATCGACGCCGTCGTGGCAGCCGGGGTCGAGGAGGTCAAGACCCGCTCGGTCCTGACCTGCGAGTCCGCGGTCGGCACCTGTGCCTTCTGCTACGGCCGCTCGCTGGCCACCGGCAAGCTGGTCGACATCGGTGAGGCGGTCGGCATCATCGCCGCCCAGTCCATCGGTGAGCCCGGTACCCAGCTCACGATGCGTACCTTCCACACCGGTGGTGTGGCCGGTGACGACATCACGCAGGGTCTGCCCCGAGTCGTCGAGCTCTTCGAGGCCCGTACGCCCAAGGGTGTCGCCCCGATCTCGGAGGCGGCGGGCCGCGTCCGTATCGAGGAGACCGAGAAGACCAAGAAGATCGTCGTCACCCCGGACGACGGCAGCGACGAGACGCCGTTCCCGATCTCGAAGCGTGCCCGTCTGCTCGTGGGCGAGGGCGACGCCGTCCAGGTGGGCCAGAAGCTCACCGTCGGTGCCACCAACCCGCACGACGTGCTGCGGATCCTCGGTCAGCGCGCGGTCCAGGTCCACCTGGTCGGCGAGGTCCAGAAGGTCTACAACTCGCAGGGCGTGTCGATCCACGACAAGCACATCGAGATCATCATCCGGCAGATGCTGCGCCGCGTGACGATCATCGAGTCCGGCGACGCGGAGCTGCTGCCCGGCGAGCTGGTGGAGCGGTCGAAGTTCGAGACCGAGAACCGCCGTGTGGTCACGGAAGGCGGCCACCCGGCCTCCGGCCGTCCGCAGCTCATGGGTATCACCAAGGCGTCGCTGGCCACCGAGTCGTGGCTGTCGGCGGCGTCCTTCCAGGAGACGACCAGGGTCCTGACCGACGCGGCGATCAACGCCAAGTCGGACTCCCTGATCGGCCTCAAGGAGAACGTCATCATCGGTAAGCTCATCCCGGCCGGTACGGGCCTGTCCCGCTACCGCAACATCCGGGTCGAGCCGACCGAGGAGGCCAAGGCCGCGATGTACTCGGCCGTCGGCTACGACGACATCGACTACTCGCCGTTCGGCACGGGCTCCGGCCAGGCCGTACCGCTGGAGGACTACGACTACGGTCCGTACAACCAGTAAGGCGTGAGCGGACGGAGGGCGGCCATCCCGTACGGGGTGGCCGCCCTCCGGCGTTTCCGCGGGCCGCGCGGTCACCGTACGGCCAGCTCCCAGGCGGCGACGGCGAGTCCGCAGGTGGCCGTCAGCGCGGCGATGTTCGCGAGCGGCCAGCGGGCGCGCTCCAGGGAGTCCAGCCGCGCCTCGTGGTCGGCGAGCTGCCGGTCGGTCTGGTCACTGCGCTGCACGAGGAGCGCCAGCGAGCCGTCGGTGCGGGCGAACCCCGCCTCCAGCGTGCCGCGCAGCCGCTCCAGTTCGACGGCGACGGTGACCGGGCTGTTCGCTTCGGTGTCGGTCATGGGCACCCTCCTTCAGTCGGTGTACGGGACCTTCAGCGCGGTCCACGAGGTCTGTCCCGGTCTGCCGTCCGCGTCGGCGCCGCGGAAGCCGAGCTTGCGCTGCCAGGCGGCGTACGAGCGCCGGTCGGCCTCGGTCCACCGCGGTCCCGGGCCGACCGTGTAGGCGGAGCAGCCCTCGGCGACGAGCCGCCGGCCCATGGCGGTGATCACGGGCGAGCTGCGGCGCTCGGTGAAGAACGCGGCGCCGGGGAACGGCTGGTGGCGCGGGGTGGTGGTCTTCGGCGGCGTCGGTGATGTCGGCGTCGGGGGTACAGGGGCCGGGGGTGCGGGCGCCGCGCCGAGCCGGGTGGCGATCCGGGTGCGCAGGGAGGCCATGGTGAATCCGCGCGGGTCGACCTTCTGGTCGGACCACTCCGTATGCCCGATCACGCTCTTCGCGCTCCAGCCGTGGGCGCGGCAGATCGCGGCGGAGACCCGTTCGATCGCGGTGAGCTGGGCCGTGGGCCAGGGGTCCTTCCCGTCGCCGAGGTTGACGCACTCGAAGCCGTAGAAGTGCGCGTTGCCGTCGGCGGCGCCGGTGCTCCCCTCGTGGTGGCGGGGCGCGGGCGGGCGTTCTCCGTAGTCCTCCTCGACCACCCGCCGGAGTACGGCCGGATCGCCGCCGCCCGCGTGGTTGGCGCGGCCGTTACCGATCAGGTGGACGGTGCCGTCCTTGGCGATGACGCCGTGGCAGAGCGGTCCCGGCAGGGCGGCGTAGCCGCGGTAGCAGAGGGCGACGGAGCTGGTGGTGCCACTGGTGACGGTGTGGTGGATCATCACGCCGTTCAGCGGGCCCCAGGCGCCCTTGTGGTTGCGGTGGTGGGTGCGCCAGCCGGGGTGTTCGACGACGGTGACGCCCTCGGCGCGCAGGGCGGTGACCATCTGGTCGGCGGAGAGCGGGGTGGCCATGAGGTTTCCTTTCGGGTGGTGGACGGCCGGACGCGTGTGCCCCGTACCGGCCCTTCCGGTACGGGGCACACGTGGGGCGGGCGGTGGTACGGGGCGGGCGGGCGGTCAGGACAGGGCGGCCCAGATGGCGTTGGAGTCGGCGACCACGGTCGAGGGGGTGAAGGAGGCCGGCAGCGAG
Source organism: Streptomyces sp. NPDC087310 (assembly GCF_044744405.1). Taxonomy (NCBI): domain Bacteria; kingdom Bacillati; phylum Actinomycetota; class Actinomycetes; order Kitasatosporales; family Streptomycetaceae; genus Streptomyces; species Streptomyces sp. NPDC087310. Next base: position 217,453 of record NZ_JBIUYF010000004.1, read on the forward strand.
GTCTGGCCGGTCACGTTCATCCGGCCGTGGCGGATGAACGACCCCGGCATCCGGGCGCTCCCGCCGGGGGTCTCACCCATGCTGGAGCCCCGCATGAAGGCGGGACCGCTGTTGCTGGGGTTGGGCCCGTTGATCAGGAGGGCCACCCAGTAGTTGCCGGCGGCGGCGTTGTACGCGCTGGTCAGCGGGCAGACGACGGTCTGCCCCTCGGTGGCCTTGATCGGGGTGGTCAGGGGAGCGGTCAGGCCGACGCGGGCCCCGGCCGCCGTGTACAGCCCGGCGAACGAGCTGGCGCTGAGGCCGGTCCCCGCGTAACCGGGCACGTAGAAGACCACGTTCCGTACGGTGGTGGCCGCGTGCAGCGGGATGCCGATCAGGTACACCCAGCCGTTGATGCAGTACTGGACGGTGCTGCCGGAGGCCGCCGCCGGGTCGAACGCCCAGCCGGAGAAGCCCATCGCGGCCGGTGACCAGGTGCCCGCCCCGGCGACCGTGTCCAGGTAGCCGCGCCGGACCAACTGGTCGGCGGTGGCCGGGTTGGCGGTGGTGGCGGGCGGGGCGGCGAAGGTCTTGGTGCCCTGGACCGTCTGGTTCCCGTCCAGCAGCACCGCGGACCCGGCCGCGACGGCGCCCACGTCACCGGCGGTGAGCGCGACCGCCCCCGTACGTTCGTTGACGGAGGTGACCGGCGCGCCGCCGAGCCGCAGATAGCGCAGGTCGGCGGCGGGCGCGTCCAGGGCGCCGACGTCGGCGGCGGTGAGGACGACCGCGCCGGACCTGCCGTTGACCGAGGCGACCGCTCCGCCGGAGGCGGCGGGGAGCTGGCCGAGCGGAACGAGCCCGTCCGCGCCCAGGGTGGCCACGCCGCCCCGGGCGCCGGCCGCCGCGGCCGGTACCGCGGCCACGTCGGCGGCGGTGAGGGTGATGTCGGGCTCGCCGTGACCGTTGACGGAATGTACGGCTCCGGGCTCGCCCGCGGGCCCGGCCGGCCCCGGTGCCCCGGCGGGCCCGGCCGGCCCCGGTACCGCCACGTAGTTGGGGGTGGCCGGGTCCACCGGGGCGAGATCGGCGAGGTCGACGGTCTCCTGGCCGGTGGCGAGCACGATCCGGTACGTGCGCGGCCGGGCCAGGGCGCCCAGCTTCTCGGTGACGGTGTACGTCCACCCTTCGGGGTTCCAGCCGGGACCGTCGGTGGCGGGCAGCACCACCCTGATCGCGCCCTCGCCGTCCAGCGTCGCCCGCGTCGGCCCGCCGAGGAAGAGGTCGGCCTCGGCGTGGGTGAGGAGGGCCGGCGGCCGGAACTCGACCTGGCCGGTCATGGGGTTGCCGTCCGGCGTCAGATAGCGCGCGGTGACGGTCACCGTGGGAATGGATTCGGGCAGCACTCGGGTACCTCCTTGGGAGGGGGATGGTCGGGGCGCGCACGGGGGAGCCGTACGGTCGGGACGCGCACAGGGGGAGCCGTACGGTCGGGACGCGGGGCCGTACCGCGCGGGACGCCGGGTCATACGGCCCGTCACGTGGGGCCGTAACTGTCGGGACGCGGGGCTCGTACGGCCCGTCACGCGCGGCCGTACGTCAGGACTGCACGCCGTACAGGGCGAGGGGCCGGCAGCGCACGGTGTCGCCCGCCGCGAGGACCCGCGCCTGCACCTCGAAGGTGACGGTCGCGTCGTACGCCACGTCCAGGACCGCCGTGAACTCCAGGCCGCGCGCGTCACCGGCCGGCCCCACCTGGACGCCGTCGGCCGTCAGCCGCAGCTCGGCCCTCCCGGCGCTCTCGGCGGCGATCCGGCAGTACAGGCGCGCGTGCTGGGCGATGCCCGTACCCCGGTACAGCGTCGCCCAGTCGGTCGCGCCGGTGGACTCCCACCGGTCGGCGGCGACCGGCTGCGGCAGCGGGTAGGGCACATAGGGCCTGGCCAGCCCGTGTCCCACGGCGTCGTCGGCGACGACCACATTGCCCTTGCGGTCGAGGATCTGGACCGGCTGGACGGGCAGCGTGTCCGGGGTGCCGGTCCAGACGGTCAGGGCGAGGGAGCCGTCGTCCCTCCGTACCATCAGGCCCTGTTGCGGGGCCCCCTCGGCGCGGTCGGGCTGGACCCGGCCCAGGTAGAGCAGGTCGTCGCCCTGGCCGGTGCGCACCCGCAGCCGGCCGCCGTCGCCGATGACGACGTCGCCGCCCAGGATCTGGTTCATCGCCGGGCGGGTGTTGGCGCTGCCCATCAGGTCGCGTACCTGCCGCTCCAGCGTCCGGATCCGGTCCAGCAGGTCGACGGGGATGATCGCCACGGTGTCACATCCCTTCCAGGTAGAGCGTGGCCGTCTCGGGCTTGGCCCGCTGCGGCGGATTGACGGCGAGCCCGACGACCCGGAACCGGGTGTCCGAGCCGCCGGGGTGCCACAGGTCGTGGACGCGCAGCCGGATCCGGGCGCCCATCAGCGCGGGCGTGATCCGGCCGTCCATCCACACCGTCAGCTCCGGGATCGTCTCCGGGACGCGGTGGCGGGACAGCTCGGCGCGGGCGAGGGAGCCGAGAGCGGCCGCGTCGTTCACCGAGGTGTGGTCCGAGGTCTGCTCCAGCCGGGGCCAGCCGCCCGCGATGTCCTCGTCGCTGACCACGCTCACGGTCAGCGGCTCGGACTCCTGCGACTGGTCGCTGTTGCTCGACTCGCCGCGCGCCACCCACACGTTGGCCTGCACGGTCGAGTCCGACGGCAGGCTGTAGGTGTGCACCGGACCCGGATGATCGAGGACGATCTCCGTACGACCGGTGGTGATCACCGGATGGCCGAGTTGAAGCTGTTTGACGCGCTTTCCCTCCGTGTCGCGGTAGCAGTGGATCCGCCACTCGAACCCGTCGTCGAACTGGCAGAGCTTGTCGAGCAGTTCCTTGACCCGGGCCAGCCCGCTGTAGGCGTACGCGAAGTCCCTCCGTATCCCGGACGTCTCGGTCCCGTACCGGATCCCGATGTCCCCGCCGGGCTGCTCCTGTACGTGGTCGATCAGCAGCCGGACGATGTCGAACTGCTCGGTGCCCGCGCCGACCAGGTCGGCGGAGAGGATCCGGTGATCGAGGTACGAGTCGAAGGTGCCGGCCTGGAACTGGACGGTCAGCCGGCCCTGTTCGTCCATCTGCGGGGTACTGGTCCACAGCACGCCGCCCCACCAGATGTCCCCGTTCCGCTCCAGCCAGACCGCCGTACGGCCGGGCACCAGCGCGTCCCGTGTCCGTTCGGCGAGGGCCGCGTCGGCCAGCGGGATCGTCGCGGTGAGGGAACCGGCCTTCCCGATGAAGTCGTCGAACTTCGCGTCGGTGAGCGGGAGTACGTCGAGCACCTGGTCGGTGCGCAGATCGCAGAACAGGGCGCGGTAGACGGCGGTGCCGGGGGTCCTGAGCGCCCCCGAGGGCATCGGCGTCGGCGTCACAGGGCCGCCTCCGCCGCCTCGTAGGTGAAGGTGCCGGAGATCCGCATGGTGTCGGTCCAGGGCCACGGGGTGAGGGCGTCCACGATGCCGCCGAACGGGCCCGCCAGGGTCCCGGCCGAACCGGAGGCCATCTCCAGCTCCAGCGTCCTGGTGGTGGTGAGCCGGACCCGGGCCATGTACCGGTCCTTGTTGGTGGTGCCCACGAGACCGGCGAAGCCCGCGGCCTGCGAGCCCGCGGCGGCCGTCACCGGCAGGCTGAAGCGCCAGTTGTCGGTGGAGGCGGCGCCGGTGCCGAACCGGGTGGTCGTACCGAAGACGATGTCGAACGACCCGTGCACCACGGTCCCCGTCTGGACGTAACGGCACCGCAGCGCCGCGTTGCCGTACGACGGTGTCGCCAGGCCGCTGGACGTCGTCCAGACCGGCGTCCAGTCCCGCCAGCGCGGCAGCGGCGGGTACGGCTGCCAGGCCGTACCGTCCCAGCGCTGGAGACCGCCCTCACCGATGTCCCGGTACTGGCCCGGGTAGGCGCCCGGGATGGCGCGGGCCCACTCCTCCGGCAGGATGCCGCCGACCGCGACCGTGGTACGGCGCAGATCGGAGACGGCCGAGGACCAGTCGATCCCGCCGCTGCCCGCCGAGGCGCCCGCCGGCACCCGGACGGTGGCCAGCGCCAGGGAGGCGGCCGGGATCGCCGGGGCGGCGGGGGTGGGCGACGGGGTGCCCTGGACGACCTCCAGGGCGGCCTCCGTACGTCCCCCGGCGTCCTGCGTCTCGTCGTACACCCGCAGCACCACGAGGTCGAGCCGCGGGTTGGCCGGGTCGCCGTCGGCGAGGAGGAGCGGGGTGTACTCGGTGACCGCGACGGGGTAGGAACCGGCTGCCTCGCTGCTGTGCACGACGGCACGGCCCGAGGCGACGGTCGCGGTCATCCCGGCCGACTCCCCGTACACGTACAGCCCGGACAGGACGTACCTGCCGTCCGGCGAGCCGGGCAGCACGCCGCCGCGGGTGGTGAGCTGGCCGGACGGGGTCATGGCGCCGAGCGGCGCGAGCCGGGTGTCGGTACGGGACTGGCCGGTGGCGGTGCCGTCGGCGGAGCGGTTGAGCAGCCATGCGGAACGGATGGGCATGAGGTCTCCTCTGCGGATGGGTGGGGTGTGGCGGGGTGTACGGGGCGTACGGGGGCGTGCGTCACCGGTAGGGCGGGGCGTACGGGGGCGTGCGTCACCAGTGGGAGTGGCGCCACCGCACCGTCGTCTGCGCCGCCGGGTCCGGCGCGGCGTCCTCGGAGCGGAAGGCCAGCGAGGTCTCGCCGGGCTCCAGGAGGAACAACTGCTCGGGGGCCGAGGCCGCGGTGGCCGTGTAGAGACGCGAGGCGGTGCCGTTGAGGACCACCGTCCCGGTCCAGGTGTCCACGGTCAGGACGTCGTCGGCGGCGAGCGTGATGTCGTACTGGAGCCGGCGCCCGTCGGACAGCCTGGTCAGCGAGGGACGCTGCACGGGCCCGCGGAACTCGATCAGCGGATGGGCCGCCGTATCCCCGGAGTTGACGGCGGTGAGGGAGCCGTTCGAACCGGCCGTACCCCAGTCCAGCGGCCAGTCCAGCCCGCCGTCCGGCCAGTCGACGCCCGGCTCGGCGGAGGGCAGACCGGTCCGTGCCCCCTGTTCGTCCGTGCCGAAGCGGCGCGGATCGGTGGCGGTCCACTGAAGGCTGGTCTTCGACGTGCCGTTCACCAGGAAGGAACGGTCCTGCGGTACGACACGCCGGCTGATCCGGGCCCGTACCGCCAGGGTCTCCCCGTGCAGCCGGACCGCGAGCCACCGTTCGGCGCCGTCCAGCCCGGTGCCGGACCGGAACTCGCCGAGGGTGGCACGCGCGTTCGCCCGGGACGCGGGCAGCAGCCAGACGGTCGCGTCGACCAGCCGGGGCTGCGCCCAGCGCGAGCCGGGCCAGGAACCGTGCTGGTCGGGGCGGGGCACATCACCGACGTCGATGCCGGGCAGATCGTCCCAGCCGCTGAGGCCGGCGCGATCGATCTCGAACGGGGTACCGGGACCGAGAAGCAGTCCGGCCCACTGGATCTGCCCGTCGCGGGTGATCAGTGAGCCGGGGGAAGGATCTTCCTGGTATGCGGTTGTGGTCTCGGCCATGGGCCGTCACCTCATTTCGTAAGGGAGCCGTAGCGGGCGCCGGTGTGGGTACTCATGCGGCGGTCCGGTTCAGGAACAGCAGGTCCCCGGCGATGACCAGCGCGCTGCGCCCCTCGGGCTCGTGGTAGCAGGGCAGGACGGTGCGGTGCGCCGAGCGGCCGGTGGACGGGCCGTGTCCCGGCTCGGCGGGCCGCAGCCGGTCGAGCGCGGACAGCGGGAGTACGGCGCCGGAGTGCGGGCCGCCGCCCGAGGGCAGGACGACGCCGCCTTCGGCGAGCTGCGGGATCTTCGGGAGGTTCACCCCGAACTTCTTGCCGAGAACGGAGAAGCTGAGCTTGTTGAGGCCGTCGATGACCCAGTTGGCGAACGAGATCAGGCCGTTGAGAGGGCCCTTGATGACGGAGAGCAGTGCCTGCATGGCGCTGGTGACGAAGTCGCCCATGCCGTTCAAGGCCCGGGACAGGGCGTCCTTCACCCGCTGAAAGCCGCGCGGGATGTCCCTGGTGATCCAGTTCAGCACCGGCCGGACGCCGGATTTCAGACCGTTCCACGCCGAACGGAACAGCCCGGTGAGGGCGCGGGTCGCGGTGGAGACGGCGCTGCGGGCCCGGCCGAAGCCCTGGGACAGCGCGGGGCCGAGCACCTTCAGCACCCCGCCGATGACGTTGCGTACGGTGCTGAAGGCGGCGGAGACGGTCTTCGCGTACAGCCTCACGACCGGGCCCAGAAAGGCCCAGATCCCCTGGATCACCTTCAGCGCCTGGTCGAAGACCTGCTTCATGATCCGCTGACCGGTCTGGGAGTTGACGGCCAGATCGATCAGATACGCGGCGATCGGGGTGATCAGGCCGATGACGAAGCCCAGCGGATTGGCGCGCAGGGCGACATTGACGGCGGTCATGGCCCCGGCGGCGACGGTGAGCCCCGTCGCGAACGGCCCCATGATCTTGGAGACGGTGCCCGCGCCGGAGCCGAGCTTTCCCGCCAGCCCGCCGAACAGCCCGCTGCCGGTGGCCAGGGGCGACAGCGCCCCCGCGACGCCCTTGGCCCTGGAGCCGCCCGTACGCACCTGGGTGCCGGCGCTCCCGGCCGATCTGCCGACCTTGGTGAGCGCCTGCCCGGCGGTCTCGGCACGCCCCTTGACCTGCCGGAGCCCGCTCGTGGCGCTCTCGGCACCGGACCTGATCCGGCCGGCCGCGGTGGCGGACCGCTGAACGTTCTGCCGCAGCGACTGGAGTGCGCGCCCGCCCTGGCCGAGCTGGGTACGGAAGGCGGCGAGGGCGGGGCCGACACCGGCGAGCGGATCCCGGCCGGCCGCCGCGCCGGGGCTCGCCGCCGCGGCGCTCATCCGCGCGCCTTGGACAGGAACATCAGCGCCATCGCGGTCTCCCGGAGATCGCTGCCGGCCGCCTCGTGGTAGTTCTCGATGAGCAGCCCGCCGCCCACGGCCCCGGCCCCGAACGCCTGAGCCCGGCCCTGACGGGCGGTGTGGCGCAGCAGCCGGTCGAGCTTGGACAGCGGCAGTACGGCCTCGGCCTCCCCGGCCTCCGCGACCAGGGCTGCCACACCGCCGCGCCGGGGGGTGACGATGCCGCCCTCGGCCAGCCGCGGAATGGTCGGCAGGTTCACCCCGAAGGTCTTGCCGCCGACACCGGGGACCCAGCCGGGGATCGAGACCTTGATGCCGTTGAGCTTCCTGATGGCCGTGTTGATGAGGTCGATCACCCCGTTGAGCGGCGACTTCACCGCGCTCTTCACGGAGTTGAAGGCCCGGGAGGCGATCCCCTTGAGGCCGCCCCAGATGCTGGAGAGCTTGCTCTTGACGGCGCTGAACGCCTGCGGGACGACGTTCCTGATCCAGGAGACGACCGGGGAGATGATCTTCTTGACGCCGTTCCAGACGCTGGAGATCACGCTCTTGACGGCGTTCATCGCCGTGGTGATGACCTTCTTCCAGGCGTTGAAGTACGTCCTGATGACCGTGCCGACGGCCTTGACGACGGTGGAGACCGCCGACTTGATCCCGTTCCAGACCGACTTGATCAGCGAGCCGGCCTTCTTCATGATCGGGCCGATCGCCTTCATGACCGCGCTGATGACCTTCTTGATCGCGTCGAAGGCCGTCTTCATGACCTTCTGCATGGTCTTCGAGCGGGCGGCCGTCTCTACGACCTTCTCGATCAACGGCGCGAGCAGCCCGAGCAGCACGCCGATGAGGTTGCCCTTCATCGACTTGTTCAGCCCGTCCATACCCTTGGACGCCTTGTCGGCCCCGGACTTGAACTTCCCGACCTGCGTCCCGCCCTTCTGCCCGGCCTGCCCGGCCTTGGTGAGCGACTTGGCGGCACTGTCGGCCCTGGTCTTCAGGGTGCTCAGCTCCCGCGCGGAGGACTGGGCACCCCCCTGAAGCTTCTTGAGCCCGGCTTCCCCGGACGTGGCCTTCTGCCGGAGCCCGTCGGCGGCGCGGGTCGCTGAGTTGATCCCTGATGTGAGTCCCCGGAGAGAACCCGAAGCGCGCCCCAGGGCTTGTACAAGAGACACGTTGCGTCCAATCTTTAGGTGGCGGGTTGGGGGGAGTGGAGGTGCCCGAGGGGTGGTGAGGCTCAGCCCAGGGCCTGCGCCAGCGCCGCGACATGCCGTTCGAGCCGCGCGAGCTGGTCGAGTTCACTGCCCGAGGCACCCGGCCGGGCCGCCCGCTGGATCTCGCTGCGGGTGGTTCGGGACGCGCTTCCGGCGCGGCCCATTTTGGTTTCGAGGGTGTTGATCCGGCGATTCGAATGGTGGATCTTCTCGTGTGCTCCGGTGGTCATGGCCTGAAGACGTTCGACGGACTTGAACAGGATGTCCGTGTCGCTCTTCCCTCTCCACAACACACCCCACTTGTTCCGGGTGATTCCGAATCTCCCCAGCAAGGTGTCGCCCAGAGCTTCGGTGTTTATGAGAGGTGGAATTTCCAGTTTAAATACGGTGAGAGCTTGGGCGATGATGGCGATTTCGAGAACCTTGTTCCACTCGAATTTCCATTCGCTGTCCTCCTTCTCTTTTTCGGCCCACTTCTTGTCGACGTCCTTCCGGAGCTTGTCGACGTAGGTGATTTCCGCCCTCTTCTTGAGCTCCTCCACGACGAAACTGGTGTCGGCCTTGGTCTCCTGCAGTGAGTGGAGCTTCCCCGCGACTTCCGGTTGCATTTCACTTCCCATGGGGATCCCCCTTTCCTGTGCTCATCGGTATTCACTCCCGGGATCATGAGATTTCGCGAAAAGTAAGGAAAATCAGTGCTCTACTGGGTTCTTTTCAGCGGTTTAGGATTTTTCTGTTTCGGAATGGCCCTCCTTGTTTCCGACCTGCGGGGGCTCAAGCGTCGTGAGCGGGCCTTCGTCACATGTAAAGGGTCCCGGTCGGGGGAGTTCGGCGAAACGATCTATGACATGGGTCCGGTAGTCCGGAACGGGAAGGTCGCCGAAGGATCGGTACGGGGGAAGTCCCTGGGGATTCGGGTCGGGCACCAGGTCGAGGTCGTGTACGACCCGAAGCATCCGCATCGGATGCATCTCGTGGACAAGGCGCCTCGCCTTCCCACTCTCCCGGTCACCGCTTTCTTCGCGATCGTCGGAGTCCTGCTGTCGCTGTACGGGGTCATACGCTTCGGCTGAAGAAGCCGGCCAGGGCGGTGGGGCTCGGGGGGGTCTTACCCGGCAGAGCCCCACCGGGCGCCGCGAAAATGAGGGCGGCGGCCCATCTCCATGCCATCGACTGCAGGAGCACCTGTGAATGTCATCAGGTTTATGCTTGTCATGTTCGCCTTGCCGCCTCTCGTGGTGGTCTTCGTCAACCTTTACGCTTTACGTAAAGGGCGAGGACTGGAACGCTCTGGGAGGCGTGTCGAGGGTGAGTGCGTGAATCACTACTGGCCGGCCGGAGGATATGTCGGGGTTATCTGTGAGTACTCGGCGGGGGATGGGATGAGGGCTTCCGTCAAGTCCTCGAAATATACGGTTGCGCCGGTCGAGGTGGGGGACGTTGTGGAAATCCTGTATGACCCTCAGAACTCCCGGCGCGCGATGCTTTCGTTCGAAGCGGCTAATCGGGTCGGCTACGACACGCTCATACTCTCTATAGGTGTCGCACTCTTTCTGGCGCCTGCGACAGGGCTCTTGTTCACGTTCTGAACGGCCGGAACTCGCTTGATTTGTGCTGTGCTGTGCTGTGCTGGTTAATCTCGGTGGGGGGATTTGATGCGATCAAGCCCAGATATTTCGGAATTCTGGATACCGATGCTCGTGTTCGCGATTCCTGTGGGGGTCGCAGCGCTCGCTGAAATTCCCTTGCAGCTCAAGAGGAGGTCTCTTCGAGAGAGAGGCGTGGAGGCGACTGCGCTCTGCGAGGAACGCCTGTACCTGGGGGGTCTCACGGTGAGGCGTATCAACTGCCTGTTTGTTCCCTGGCCGGGTACGGAAATCAGCATTCTGGTGCGGGCGCCGCAGCCGCCGCCGCGAGTCGGGCAGTACATGCAGATCCTGTTTGACCCCGAGGATCCGCAACGAGCAGAGAGTGTGCATTACCTGGAATCCCGGGACTCTCGGTATACAGGGGTCTTTTTTCAGTGCCTGCTCGCTGTCATGCTGATCGCGGCGGCTGTGTTCCGTTTCGCCTTCTGAAAAGCTGTGTCCGTGGTCATGTCGGAGGGTGTGAAATGTTTTCAAAAGGAAAGCGCCTCGGCTCTGGGATTTCTCTGCGACGGGGCGCCGACGCGGCGGGGGCGGGTGGACCGCCCGTCGGGCGGGCGGTCTCCGGCGGCTTTTTGTTTGTGCAGCACCTGCTGACCGTGGGTTCGCTCTTTCTGCTCTCCTGGGGTATCACCTGCCTGGTGGAGGTGTTCAACCTGTTCCGGGAGGGCTGCGGTCCCCGGTTCGGCAACTCGTGTGAGGGCCGTGGGGCGATCGGTGCGGGAGCTTCGGGCGTCGTGCTGGGGATACTCGCCGTCGACCGGGTGTCGAAACGTAAGGGCTGGACCGGCCCCCTGGGGGGCGTCATGATCGTTCCCTTTATGGTGGGCCCCACGGCTTCGGCCGTCGCTTTCGCCACGAACGCGCTGAGCGTGCGCGACACGGGGACAGCCGTCATGCACGGAGTGTGGGCGCTGCTGCTCGCCGGAGTTTCCCTCTTCCTTCTGCGTGACGTGGTGAAGGCGATCCGAGAAGATCCCCGGGGCTACTTCCGGGATCTTTTCTGGGTGCTCGAAGAGCTTCCTGATTCGACCAGTAAGCGTAAAAGGCTGCTCCGGGAGCGAGGCATCTCGCCGGACCGTGTGAACGAGCGACGGCTTGTGCCGGAGACCCGGCAAGAGAAGGCGCACTGGCTGCTTTTCCTGGTCGATTCAGCGGTAGGGCTCGCGGGCGGAATGGCCGGCGCGCTCCTGTTTATCGCGCGCGTGGGGTGAAGCGCGAGCCCGGGTCAGTGGAAGAAGCGGGTCAGGTCGGCGTGGGTCGGAGGTTCTGGTTCCGGCGGGGGTGGGTTCGTTGTGGCGTCGGCCGGGGTGGGGTCGCCGGGGCGGGGGACCGGGTGTGGGGGGTCCGGTGCGTCGGCGGATTCGTCGGTGTTGACCGTGGCGAACATCCAGTTGGCGGCGGCCAGGTGGTCGACCGCGGCGGCGAGGAGGTGGTCGGTGACCGACCATTCGGCTTCCTCGCCGTGGAGTTCGTGGGTGAGGGCGCTGTCGCGTGGCATGTGCTTGACCAGCACCGCGAGCCGGCGGCTGGTGAGCCGGCCGCGGTGCCAGTCGAGCAGGTCCACGCCGTAGTGCCGGAGGAGGTCGGCTTCCAGGGCCTCGGCGTGTTCTTCTACGAACGCGACGAGGCTCAGCCTTCCCCCAGGCCGAGCCCGGTCTCCTTGCCGTACGCCTCCAGGATCGCGGCGATGTCCTGGACGGTGATGTCGTGCCGGGCGAAGCGGGTGAACTGCTGTTCGCCCAGCAGGAGTCCCAGCAGGCCGTCCACGTCGTTGTCGTCCAGGCCGCGCAGGGCCTTGGCGGTGGCGCGGCTCAGTTCGGTGGGGAGTTCGAAGGTGTCGCCGTCCAGCTCGAAGGACCAGGTGCGGCCGAGCGCTTCGAGGCGCTGGGCCCGCGCCGCGTTGACGTTGAAGGAAGTCGTCATGTGTTTCTCCTGCCGATGAGGTGAGGGGCGTGGGGAGGGGGACGGGGCGGGGCCGGTCAGGCCCCGCCCCTGAGCTCTTAAGCCACCGGCGACGCGTACGCCGGGTCCTTCATCAGGAAGGTGGCCAGCGGCTCGCCCTCCTTCGCGGCGAGCGCGGTGAAGGTGACGCCGAGCAGCGCGGCGGCCTTGCGGGCCAGCTTGATGTCGTCCGACGCGGTGACCTGGCCGCGCGGGATGACGAAGCGGTACGTCACGTCCGTACCGTCGGTGAACTCCAGGCCGAGGGCCCGCTCGTCGAACTGCGGGCCGTCCGGGATGGCGTACGAGAAGACGCCCTCCGCGCTGGCCACCGGCTCGACGGCGTCGCCGCCCATGAAGAACGGCAGCGTCGCCTCGTTGAACTGGAGCATCGAGAACTTCAGCGTCAGGTCGCGGTCCGCGTAGATGAAGCGGGCCGGGCTGACGGACTGCCAGGTCTCGACCGGGTCCAGCTTGTCCTTCTTGGCGAAGGTGACGCCGTCGGTGGAGGTGTAGCCCAGGTCCTTCCACACCTGGGGGTCCCAGTCGGTCGCGAAGTTGGCCGGCGCGCTCGCGCCCGCCGCGGCGACGAAGAGGCGGCCGGTGCCGGCGATACGGATCTGGGAGGAGTCGTTCGCAGATGCCATGAGGGCTCCTTGGATGAGGTGTTCGTGTGATGTGAGGTGATGGGTGTGCTGGGTTGGGTGGTGCTGCCGTGGGTACGGCAAAGGCCCCGCCGGGTGGCAGGGCCTTGTCTGTGGGGTGTGCGCGGTGGGGTGTACGCGGCCGGAAGGGTCCCGGAAGTGCCCCGGAAGTGCCCCGGAAGGGCCGGGATCAGTCCGTACGCATCGAGAACCGCATGACGCAGAGGTAGCGGTTCGCCGCGGGATAGAGGTATTCGGGCAGCCAGCGCGGTCCGTCCGCCTCCACGACATCGGTGATCATCGTGGGGCCGTACCGGGTGCCGCGCGCCTTGAGGAGTTCGGCCCGGGCCGCGTTGGCCAGCAGATGTGCCGTGGGCTTGTCCGGCCCGTAGCACTCCAGCTCGATCAGCGGCAGGTCCAGGTGGAGATCGTCGATCCAGGCGCCGCCCCGGCGCGAGACGATCACGGCCTTCTGGGTGCCGTCGAAGCCGGGCGGCGGAGTCTCGTCCACCGTGGCGTCGGCCAGTTCGGGCCGGTCGGAGAGAAGCTCCACGACGATGGCCTCCACGTCGGGAAACGTACTCGGGGGAGTGCTCATGACGGCATATCACTCCTGTTCGTTGGGGTCGGGTCCGCGGTCGGAGCCACAGGCCCCGGGAACGCCAGCGGCGGAGCTGCACCCCGGAGGGAGGTGGGCACAGCTCCGCCGCTGCACCCATTGTGATCGATGTCGAGCGAGAGCGCAACTAGTGCGTGTGAGCGCGCAATTAGTGACGGTCCGGAATCGATCGGGTTCCCGGTGGTCACTCAGGGCTTGCGGGCGATACGCTGCGTATCGAACACGCATTCGAGAAGGTGGCGGTGACATGAGCGGGGAGCACGAGAGCGATGCGCAGGGGCGGCTGAGCGAGATCGTCGCCGTGGTCGTGGAGGTGGCGGCCGAGGCGGGTGAATCCGGTACCTACACCGGCGAGATGGCCCGGACGCTCACGGCGGTGGCCGTGAAGGTCGGCGCCCGGATCGCCGTCGAGGCGGAGGTACGCGGATTCACCGGCGGCTGGCAGGAGGCCGTCGCTCTCGTCGGTGGTACGGGGGTGCCCGCGGCCCGTACGGAAACCGCGGGACCCGGGGCACCCGGGGCACCTGCGGGACCCGCGGAACCTGCGGAACTCGCCCCTGCGGAGGGCCCTGAAGAGCCGTACGGGCCCCGGGTGTTCTGACCCGGCCACGCGACGAAAGAGCCGGCCGCCCTCCCTCCCTCGCACGGTGGCGAGGTGAGGCGATGAGGGCGGCCGGCTCGGGGGAGGGGCGGGGCGGGGGCGGGTGCGGGGTTTGTGGCGTATGGGGATCCGGGGTCAGCCGGTCGGTGAGGGGCTTCGTCCGTGCGCCGCGCGTTCCGCGGCGAACACGTCCTCCAGCCGGTAGAGCAGGGCGCGGCCCCGGCTCCCGGCCGGGGTGAGATGGCCGAGCTGGACCCACTTGCGGATGGTCGCCGGGGCCACCTCGACCTCGCCGGCCGCCAGCGCGCCCGTGATCAGGGGGGTCGTGGGGGCGGTGGAGGTGGCGGGGGTGGTGGAGGCGTTGGAAGTGGTCACCGCGCGGTCCCGTCCGCCGGGTTCTCCGACACCGCCTCGGCCATCTCCCGCGCGTCGCCGCCCGTCGAGGCCGCGAGCCGCGCCCAGGCGTCCCGCTCCCAGAGGTGCCGGTAGGCCGGATCCGTACGGCAGTCGCACTCCCCGGCGTCGCACCGGCAGGCCGGGTTGACGCACAGCACCGCTCCCCGGGACGGGAAGGCGCGCAGGGACACCGAGTCGCACCAGGGGCAGCGGCCCCCGACCCGCGCCATCGGTTCCGTATCGCCGAGCGCGCGTCCGCAGCGCCGGGCCATGCGGCGGGTCTCGTCCCGTACGTGTGCCGCGAGTACCCGATGGGCGGCGATACGGTCCAGCAGCCGGGCCAGCCGCTCCAGCCGCTCGGGCACCGTCGCGCGGCGCGGGCGGCCGAGGGCCAGCTTGTCGTGGACGGCCTCCTCCAACTCGACGACCCCGTCGGTGATGTCGCGGATCGCGTCCGAGATGTGCAGCCGCAGCGGGGCGGTGGAGTGGCCGGGGACGGCGAGACCGTGGCGCTGCTCGACGAGCAGGGCGTCTCTTCGCTCGGCGCGGACGCGTGCGGAGTCCGCGGCGAGCCGGTCCGGGGTGCGGTGCGGGCGGTCACCGGCCGTGGTGGTGCCGGGGCCGGGGACCAGTTCGGTCAGCAGCTCCGGGAACTGACGGTTCAGTAAATCCAGCCAGAGGGCGGCGGCGTCCGCCGCGGCCCTTCCCGGGGGCGTGTCGGCGTGGGTCTCGGTCCCGGTGTGGTGGCCGGGACCGGGGCGGGGGATGTCGTGGTGGCTGGTGGTGCGGCTGGTGACGGACATGGGCGCTCTCCCAGGGCAGGACGGGACCGGGCGGCAGGCCCGGGCGGAACGGAGCCGGGTGGACACGGCCGCCCGGATGGATCCGGGCGGCCGGGTACGGATCCGGTACAGGCGGATCCGAGTCCCGCGGCAGGGCGGTGACCTCCTGGTCACTCCGTGTCGCGATACCGACCCTGACACGTTGCGCGCTCGCGCGCAATCATCTTTAAGTGTGAGTTCCTCCCGCCGATCCCGGAGGGGGTCGGGAGTGGTTCGGGGGTGGGCCGGGAATGGGCCCGGAGTCGGTCGGGAGTGGGTCGGGAGGTGGCTGGGGGGTGGCTGGGATGGGAGGGGAGGGGTCTTTTCCGAATCCGCACACTTGGTGTCTTACTCGCGCATAATTCCGTGCGCGCAAGCGCGATACGCTGGTTCGGCTTCGGAGGGAGGCGCCCCACCCATGACCACCAGTGACCTTGATCAGTTCGCCGCCTGGGTCGAAGAGCTGATCCGCCGGCGCGGCTTCGACATCGACAGTCCGCGAGGCGGAGGCAAGTCCCGGCTGGCCGACGAGGCCGGAGTGCACCGGGCGGCCGTCACCAGACTTCTGCACCGCCAGAGCATGCCGGACCTGGAGACGACCCGGCGGCTCGCCCGCGTGCTCGGTGTTCCCGTACGGGACATGCTGATCCGTTCCGGTCGGCTGACCGAGAGCGATCTGCCCCTGCCGGATCCGCAGCAGCTCGCGGACGGGGCGGGATCCGGCCCGTACGAGGTGCGCCGGCTCACCATCGAGGAGGCCGCGATCGGGCTCGGCGTACCGGAGGAGCAGCGCGAGATGTTCATCAGGATCGCCGGGCAGTTCCTGCCGCCCCCGGCTGCCCGTGGCACGGACCGCACTCCGCTCGCCTCGGAGTGACCGCGGGCCGTGCCGGGCGGGCGCCGCGCCGGGGCCCGGAGCGTCCCGATCCGCTCTCCCTCCCGGCCGCGGTCGGGTAGTAGGGTGATTTGGGCTGCGCTGCACGGACGCGGAGGTCGATCCCCCAGGGTGCGCGGATGGTCGCGGCCGATGTGGCCGACGCGACCGACGCGACCGACGGAGGCCGCTGACGCGCGACGCGAAAGAGGGACGGCGTGGCCGAGGGGGAGGAAAGAACCCGGCAGCGGCGTGCCGGCAGGCGGGTGCGCGGCAACGCCGACCGCGTGAAGCCGCCGAGCCCGTCAATTCCGCCGAATCTGCCGACGCCTTCCATGCCGACGCCTTCCATGCCGCCGACACCCTCCATGCCGCCGGTGCCGTCCGACGCTTCCCGGCCACCGCAGGCGTCCCCGTCACCGCAGGAGTCCCCACCGCATGAGCCGCTGCCGCCGCCGGATTCCCCGGAGCCGGCGGACCCGTCGCTCGATCTCCCGGGCCTGCTGGCCCGGCTCCACGACCGTCTGGAGCGCCATCGGCCGGAAGATCTCCTGCTGGTGACGCGGGACGAACTGGGGGAGCGGGAGATCAAGGCGTACGCGGACGGCTGGCGCGACGCCGTGGCCGCGTACGAGGCGGAGCGGGAGCGGGCCGGTACGCGGCCGAGCCCGCCGCGGCTGCGCTTGGTCCACCGGGGAAACGCGGAGCCGCCCCCGCCCAAGACCCCGCCCAAGACCCCGGCCAAGCCCTCGCCCAAGTCCTCGTCCAAGCCCCCGCCCCGGGGCGACGTCCCGCCGGAGCCGTCCGCCGGGGCCGGTGCGTCCGCCGTCGAGCCGTCGTCCGCCCCCGAGCCGTCGCCCGGCGCCGATGTCTCCCGCTCCGCCACCGCCGGTCTCGTACCCAAGAACCCCAGCTCGCGGGTGCCCACCATCCCCCGGCTCGGTTCTCCCCGTAGCCTGGGGAAGCGGGTACGGCGCGGTCCGGCCGGTGAGCAGCCGCGCTCCCGTGAGCAGCCCCGGGAGCAGCCCCGGGAGCGTGATCCCGAGGGGCCGTCCCCGGCCCGTCCGGACGGCTGAAACGGGCCGGGTCGTGAGGGCCGTCCTCCGCGCGTGCCGTACGTACCCCGTACGTATCCCGGGTGCATCCCGGGCGCATCCCGTGCGTGGGCATTTGTTTTGACCGGAGTCGATGAGGTAGGTACGCTCAGACCTTGTGCCTGGGGTGTGCCTGGGCTCCTGTGCGTGTCCTCAGCCGCACGAGGAGTTCGAGTACGGGCCACCGCAATCTGCGCCTTCCTCGCTTTCGGCGAGGGCTTTGCAGTATTCGACACACCCGACCGCGTGGGTCGGTGGTGTTCCAGGTTAGTTCCACTAACGGCACACAGAAACCGGAGAAGTAGTGCCTACGATCCAGCAGCTGGTCCGGAAGGGCCGGCAGGACAAGGTCGAGAAGAACAAGACGCCCGCTCTTGAGGGATCCCCTCAGCGTCGCGGCGTCTGCACGCGTGTCTTCACGACCACCCCGAAGAAGCCGAACTCGGCCCTCCGGAAGGTCGCGCGTGTGCGTCTGACCTCCGGCATCGAGGTCACGGCCTACATTCCGGGTGAGGGACACAACCTGCAGGAGCACTCGATCGTGCTCGTGCGCGGTGGCCGTGTGAAGGACCTGCCGGGTGTTCGTTACAAGATCATCCGCGGTTCCCTGGACACCCAGGGTGTCAAGAACCGCAAGCAGGCCCGCAGCCGCTACGGCGCCAAGAAGGAGAAGTAAGAATGCCTCGTAAGGGCCCCGCCCCGAAGCGCCCGGTCATCATCGACCCGGTCTACGGTTCTCCTCTTGTCACGTCACTGATCAACAAGCTTCTGCTCAACGGCAAGCGTTCCACCGCCGAGCGGATCGTGTACGGCGCCATGGAGGGCCTCCGCGAGAAGACCGGCAACGACCCGGTCATCACGCTGAAGCGCGCGCTTGAGAACGTCAAGCCCACGCTTGAGGTCAAGTCCCGCCGTGTCGGTGGCGCCACCTACCAGGTGCCGATCGAGGTCAAGCCCGGTCGCGCCGCCACCCTCGCCCTGCGCTGGGTCGTGGGTTACTCCCGCGCCCGTCGCGAGAAGACGATGACCGAACGCCTCATGAACGAGCTGCTCGACGCCTCCAACGGTCTCGGCGCCTCGGTCAAGAAGCGTGAGGACACGCACAAGATGGCCGAGTCCAACAAGGCCTTCGCGCACTACCGCTGGTAGTCGCTCCCCCCATCGAGACCGAGAGAAGATTGAGCCTTATGGCCACCACTTCGCTTGACCTGGCCAAGGTCCGCAACATCGGGATCATGGCCCACATCGACGCGGGCAAGACGACGACCACCGAGCGCATCCTGTTCTACACCGGTGTGAGCTACAAGATCGGTGAGGTCCACGACGGCGCTGCCACGATGGACTGGATGGAGCAGGAGCAGGAGCGCGGCATCACCATCACGTCCGCCGCGACGACCTGTCACTGGCCGCTCGACGACGTCGACCACACCATCAACATCATCGACACCCCGGGTCACGTGGACTTCACGGTCGAGGTGGAGCGTTCGCTCCGCGTCCTCGACGGTGCCGTCACCGTGTTCGACGGTGTCGCCGGTGTGGAGCCGCAGTCCGAGACCGTATGGCGCCAGGCCGACCGTTACGGCGTGCCCCGCATCTGCTTCGTCAACAAGCTCGACCGGACCGGCGCGGAGTTCCACCGCTGCGTCGACATGATCGAGGACCGCCTCGGCGCGGTTCCGATCGTGATGCAGCTTCCGATCGGTGCCGAGATGGACTTCAAGGGCGTCGTCGACCTCGTGACGATGAAAGCCTTTGTCTGGTCCGCCGAGGCCGCCAAGGGCGAGATGTACGACATCGTCGACATCCCCGCGACGCACACCGAGGCGGCCGAGGAGTGGCGCGGCAAGCTGCTTGAGGTCGTCTCGGAGAACGACGACGAGCTGATGGAGCTGTACCTGGAGGGCGTCGAGCCCACCGTGGAGCAGCTCTACGCGGCGATCCGTCGTATCACCATCGCCTCCGGCAAGTCCGACGGCACCACCATCACCCCGGTCTTCTGCGGCACCGCGTTCAAGAACAAGGGCGTTCAGCCCCTGCTCGACGCGGTCGTGCGCTACCTCCCGACCCCCCTGGACGTCGAGGCCATCGAGGGCCACGACGTGAAGGACCCGGAGAAGGTCGTCGCGCGCAAGCCCTCCGTGGACGAGCCGCTGTCGGCGCTGGCGTTCAAGATCATGAGCGACCCGCACCTCGGCAAGCTCACCTTCGTCCGGGTGTACTCCGGCAAGCTGGAGTCCGGCACCGCGGTGCTGAACTCGGTGAAGGGCCGCAAGGAGCGCATCGGCAAGATCTACCGTATGCACGCGAACAAGCGTGAGGAGATCGAGTCGGTGGGCGCCGGCGACATCGTCGCCGTCATGGGCCTGAAGCAGACCACCACCGGTGAGACGCTGTGCGACGACAAGAACCCGGTGATCCTGGAGTCCATGGACTTCCCGGCGCCGGTGATCGAGGTCGCGATCGAGCCCAAGTCCAAGGGTGACCAGGAGAAGCTGGGTGTGGCCATCCAGCGGCTCGCGGAGGAGGACCCCTCCTTCCAGGTGCACAGCAACGAGGAGACCGGCCAGACCGTCATCGGCGGTATGGGCGAGCTCCACCTTGAGGTGCTGGTCGACCGCATGCGGCGCGAGTTCCGCGTCGAGGCGAACGTCGGTAAGCCGCAGGTCGCCTACCGTGAGACGATCCGCAAGACCGTCGAGCGCGTGGACTACACGCACAAGAAGCAGACCGGTGGCACCGGGCAGTTCGCCAAGGTGCAGATCATGGTCGAACCCATTACGGACGGCGACGTCCCGTACGAGTTCGTGAACAAGGTCACCGGTGGGCGTATCCCGAAGGAGTACATCCCTTCGGTGGACGCGGGTGCGCAGGAGGCCATGCAGTTCGGCATCCTGGCCGGTTACGAGATGACCGGCGTGCGCCTCACGCTGCTCGACGGTGGCTACCACGAGGTCGACTCCTCCGAGCTGGCCTTCAAGATCGCCGGTTCGCAGGCGTTCAAGGAAGCCGCCCGCAAGGCGTCTCCCGTACTCCTTGAGCCGATGATGTCCGTCGAGGTCACCACGCCCGAGGACTACATGGGCGATGTGATCGGCGACATCAACTCCCGCCGTGGGCAGATCCAGTCCATGGAGGACCGGGCGAACGCCAAGGTCATCAAGGGTCTGGTGCCGCTTTCGGAGATGTTCGGCTACGTCGGAGACCTCCGCAGCAAGACCTCGGGTCGCGCAAGCTACTCGATGCAGTTCGACTCCTACGCCGAGGTTCCCCGGAACGTCGCCGAGGAGATCATCGCGAAGGCCAAGGGCGAGTAACTCGACCGAGTCCACGCTTTAGGCTTGTCACCGGCAAGCCCTGGGGTTCCCCGCCGCAATCACATGCGGCGGGGAGGTCCGGGCCCCGGTATCCCAGCAAAGATCACCTGGCGCCGATGAGTAAGGCGTACAGAACCACTCCAGGAGGACCCCAGTGGCGAAGGCGAAGTTCGAGCGGACTAAGCCGCACGTCAACATCGGCACCATCGGTCACATCGACCACGGTAAGACGACCCTCACGGCCGCCATTACCAAGGTGCTGCATGACGCGTACCCGGACCTGAACGAGGCCTCGGCCTTCGACCAGATCGACAAGGCTCCTGAGGAGCGCCAGCGCGGTATCACGATCTCGATCGCGCACGTCGAGTACCAGACGGAGTCGCGTCACTACGCGCACGTCGACTGCCCTGGTCACGCGGACTACATCAAGAACATGATCACGGGTGCGGCGCAGATGGACGGCGCCATCCTCGTGGTCGCGGCCACCGACGGCCCGATGCCGCAGACCAAGGAGCACGTGCTCCTGGCCCGCCAGGTCGGCGTGCCGTACATCGTTGTCGCGCTGAACAAGGCCGACATGGTGGACGACGAGGAGATCCTTGAGCTCGTCGAGCTCGAGGTCCGTGAGCTGCTCTCCGAGTACGAGTTCCCGGGCGACGACCTTCCGGTCGTCAAGGTCTCGGCGCTCAAGGCCCTTGAGGGCGACGCCGAGTGGGGCAAGACCGTCCTCGACCTGATGAAGGCCGTCGACGAGTCGATCCCGCAGCCCGAGCGCGACGTCGACAAGCCGTTCCTGATGCCGATCGAGGACGTCTTCACGATCACCGGTCGTGGCACCGTCGTCACCGGTCGTATCGAGCGTGGTGTCCTCAAGGTCAACGAGACCGTCGACATCGTCGGTATCAAGACCGAGAAGACCACCACCACGGTCACCGGCATCGAGATGTTCCGCAAGCTGCTCGACGAGGGCCAGGCGGGCGAGAACGTCGGTCTGCTCCTCCGTGGCATCAAGCGCGAGGACGTCGAGCGCGGCCAGGTCATCATCAAGCCGGGTTCGGTCACGCCGCACACCAGCTTCGAGGCCCAGGCCTACATCCTGTCGAAGGACGAGGGTGGCCGTCACACCCCCTTCTTCAACAACTACCGCCCGCAGTTCTACTTCCGTACCACGGACGTGACCGGCGTCGTGACCCTCCCCGAGGGCACCGAGATGGTCATGCCGGGCGACAACACCGTCATGACGGTCGAGCTGATCCAGCCCGTCGCCATGGAGGAGGGCCTCAAGTTCGCCATCCGTGAGGGTGGCCGGACCGTCGGCGCCGGCCAGGTCACCAAGATCAACAAGTAATTGCTGATCTGACCTGGTAGCTCCTCGGAGCAACCTGTGAAGGGCCCGTACGACTTCGGTCGTACGGGCCCTTTTCGCTGCGCGCGGTGTGTGGCCTCGGTGGTGTGAGGGCAGGGGGGTGTTCCGTAGCCGTACGGCGCGGGCGGCGCGCCTGACGTACGCCTGGCGCACAACCGTCGCACAACCGGCCCGGCGCACCCCGTACTTGGGGCGCCGGGCCGGGACTGTCAGTGGCGTGCGCGAGGATCGTGCCATGACCGAGATCACCGACCGCACCGAACCCCGCACCGAACCCCGCGCCGAACTCCACACCGACGACCGCACCGCGCCCGGCGCCGCCCCCTGGATCGCCGGGGAGTGGGACAGGTTCGCCGTCACGGCGGGGCTTCAGGGCCTCATCGGCGGTACGGGCATGTGGCACGGGGACTCCTTCGTGGGCATCGAGCGCGCCGGCCGGTTCCTCGCCGGGACCTGGGCGCCGCCCGCCGGTGAGGTCGGGCCGCGGCCGGTCGGGGACAGTTCCTGGGTGCGGTTCGTCGGGCGCATCGGCGCGATCGCCCTGCGCGCGGCGGCCCCGTCGACCCGCCCGCCCCGGCGCGCGGCCCTGCTGAACCTCCTGGAGGTCTGGGCGGAGAGCCCCTTCGCCGCTTCCGCCTCCGCCCCCGGCTCCCCTCAGGCTCCCGGCCCCTCGGTCCGTTTCCGTACGGGACTGCTGGGCCAGGAAGGCCCCTTGGGCCTGCGCGGCGAGCACGGAGCGGTGGTGGCCGGGTACTGGCCCCACGCGTTGGGCGGCGGGCGCCGGTTCCTGGAGATCCGGACCGGCGACGCGGCCACGCCGTCGCTCGCCGAGGAGCTCGGCGAGGTGCTGGAGGCGGCCGACACCCCGCGTGGCTGGGGCACGCCCGAGCAGCTCCGCCGGCTGGTGGCGCTCGTCCGTGAGCGCGGGCCGATGGCCTGGGACGCCGAGGCGGTCGTGGAGCTGAGCGAGGCGACGGGCATGGGCCGGGGCGCGGCGGCGCTCGTACTGGCGGGGAATCCGGGGGCGAGCGGCTACTACACGCCGTTCCTCGACAACGACGAGCGCCGGGTGCTGGGCCTCAAGACCGGGCAGGCCGACGACGCCCGCCACGAGCTGATACGGCTCAGGGACGCGGACCGGCTCGCCCTGCTCGCCGACGTACTCCCCGACGACCCCGCCGACCTGTGGGAGCCGGGCGGTCCGCGCCGGCTGGCCGCGCGCACGGCGCACGCCTGGCGCGAGCAGCAGGGTGTACGCGCCGTGGCGCCCGTACGGACGTGGGAGGCGGCGGTGGATCTGGCCACGCCGCCGTTCGGCAACCGGGACCTGTGGCTGTCCGCGACCGACCTCTGCGGACTCTTCCTGGCACCGGAGACGGCCCCGCTGCCCGCCGGAGCCGATCTCCTCAACCGGCCGCCGCGCCCCGAGCACGCGGACACCGTCCTCACGGCCTGGGATCTGCACTCGGAGTGGGACGCGAGCAGACTGCTCGACTCCGTCTTCTTCGCCCTGCCCTGGGTCTACGCGGATCTGCCCGCCGGAGACCCGGTCCGGGCCGGTGCGCCCGAGGTCGTACGGATCCTGCGCCTGCTCATGGCGGGCCACGACCACCGCTCCGAGCTGCTGTCCACGGTGCTCGGGCGGGACGGCACGCTGTACTGGCGGGGCGACTGGGTACGGGGCGAGGTGTGCGACCGGGTGATGGAGCGGATCGCGGGCGACGCCCTGGCGCCGGGCCGGTACGAGTCCGATCCGCGGGCCTGCGCACCGGAGTTGGTACGGCGGGTGGCGGACCGGCTCGGGGTGGACGAGGACCCGGCGGCCCTCTACCTCCAGTTGCTGACGCTCACCGAGCCGACCGACCGCAACGTGCGCCGCTGGAACGCCTGGTCGCCGGCCCGGCACCGCGCTGCCGTATCCGCGCTGCTGGAACAGGAATTGGTGGTGGCGGACAAGCGGCCCCGAGCCGGGCGCGGGGTCTTCCTGCCGGGGGAGTGGATCCACGCGGCGCGGCCCCAGCCGCCGATGGAGCGGTGGAAGACGGATCTGCACGAGGTCCGGCTGTCCCACGACGGGGAGAAGGTGCTGGACGTCGCGCTGCCCACGGGCACGCTGCCCGAGCTGTTCGCGGCGGCGTGGCAGCGCGTGGAGGCGGGGCAGGGCCCGGCCGACGCTCAGGGGTGACATGGGGGGCGGGTCGTTCCGTGCCATGATTCCGCGTAATTCCGCGTATCCGAGGATGCTGGGCAAGGGGGACACATCATGGACGCTCTGGTCGTCGCCGGTGAGGTGACGCCGTACATCACGGCAGCGGTCGGTGCTTACGGCACCGCGGTGTTGACCAGATCCACCGATACGGCCGCCGATGCCACGGTCTCCCTGGGGCGCCGGATCGTGCAGCGTCTGTGGAACCGGGACGAGAGCCGCGAGGCCATCGAGGGCGCCGTCGCCGACCTGGCCCGGACACCGGACGACGAGGACTTCCAGGCTCTGCTGCGCGCGCACGTCAAGCGGGCCCTCCTCGACGATCCGGAGCTGGCGGCGGAGATCGCCCGTATGCTTCCGGCCGCCGGTACGTCCTTCACCGCCTCCGGTGCGGGCGCCGTGGCCGTACAGAACAACTCCGGGATCATCAGCACGGGCAGCGACACCACCATCCAGCGATGACCGGTCCGTCCGATCCCATCGGCGCCTCCGGCTCCGCCTCCGGAGACCGTGCGGCAGCGGCGGGCACCAACTACGGCATCATCAGTACGGGCGACGGCGCCGCGATCGACAACCGCACCGTCCACCTGCCCGCAGCGGCCCTCAGAGCGCCCGCCGACGTCGTGGCACCCGGCGCGCTGACCAATCTGCCGGCCCCGCCCAGCCCTGTCTTCGTCGACCGGCAGTCGGACATGGCCGAACTCCACGCGGCCGTGAACGACGCGCTCCCGACGACGCCGTCCGTGGTGTACGGCCTGGGCGGCGTCGGCAAGAGCACGCTCGCCCTCCACTTCGCCCACCGCCACCGGGACCGCTACAACCCTGTCTGGTGGATTCCCGCGGAGACCCCCAGCAGCATCACCGGCGCGCTGGCCGGGCTCGCGGCCGGCCTCGACCCGTACGGGAACCTCGCCTCCGCGAGCAGCGCCGAGAACGCCACCTGGGCGATCAACTGGCTCCAGGCGCACGAGGGTTGGCTGCTGGTCTTCGACAACGCCGAATCACCCCACGACCTGGAACCGGTCATCGGCCCGCTCAGCTCCGGCCGCCACCTCATCACCAGCCGTCGCTCCACGGGATGGCGCCGGCTCGCCAGGCCGCTGGTGCTGAGTACGCTGCCCGCCGACGCCGCGGTGGACATGCTGGTGCGCCTCACCGGCGACTCCGCCGACCCCAACGCCGTCGACTCCGTCGACTCCGACGGAGCCCTCCTTGAGGAGATCGCCACCGAACTGGGCCATCTGCCGTTGGCCCTGGAGCAGGCCGCCGCCTACATCGAATACACGGCGATCACCCCGGCCATCTACCTGGAGCGCCTGCGCCGCTACCCCGCCCGGATGTTCGCGGCGTCAGCGTCCACGCGCGGGTCCGGGGGAGCGGCGGGCGAGGACCGTAACCAC
This sequence comes from Streptomyces sp. NPDC087310, assembly GCF_044744405.1. Taxonomy (NCBI): domain Bacteria; kingdom Bacillati; phylum Actinomycetota; class Actinomycetes; order Kitasatosporales; family Streptomycetaceae; genus Streptomyces; species Streptomyces sp. NPDC087310. The sequence continues at coordinate 242,542 of NZ_JBIUYF010000004.1, forward strand.
CGTACGGTCGCCCGCATCTGGCAGCTCTCCCTCCAGGCCATCACCGCGGAGAGCCCCCTCGCGGGGGAGATCCTGCGCGCCTTCGCCTGGTTCTCCTCCGAACCCGTACCGCGTGACCTGGCGTACCTCCTGCACGCCGATCCGTTCGTGGTGGACGATGCCCTCGCCCTGTTGCACACGTACAGCATGATCACGCTGACCCGGGGGACCTTCTCCCTGCACCGTCTGGTGCGGGCCGTGGCCCGTACCCCCGACCCCGCCGATCCGAACCGCGCGGCCGAGCTGATCACCGCGGCCCGGGAACGGTCCGAGGGCGTGATGCGGCAGTCGCTCCCCGGCGATCCCGTCTTCGACGTCACCGGCTGGGGACGCTGGCGGGAGCTGCTGCCGCACATCCACGCCCTGCTCGCCCTGGTGAAGCCCGAGCAGGACACCCGGGCCACGGCCGACATCTGCTTTCTGGCATCCGGTTTCCTGCAGGGTGAGGGCCACATCGGCCAGGCGATCTCCTGCTCCCGGCGCGCGGTCGACGCGTACGCGCGGATCTGCGGCCCGGACGACCCGGCCACCATGGCGGCCCGCAGCGTCCGGGCGAGTGCCCACCGCGCGGCCGGCGACCTGGAGGGCGCCCTCCCCCTCCACCTGCGCAATGTCGCCGACTGTGAGCGTGTTCTCGGCCCGGATCACCTGGACACCCTGGTGGCCCGGGGCAATCTCGCGTACCTGTACACCCTGCGGGGAGAGACGCGCCGCGCCCTGGAACTCAACCGGCGCAACCTCGGGGACTACGAACGCACCGTCGGGCGGGACCACCCCCAGACCCTCAACGCGCGGGCGAACCTGGCCAGTTCCTGCAGGGCGGCCGGCGAGCTGCCCCAGGCCGTCGCCCTGCACGAGCAGTCATTGGCGGAGTACGAACGGCACTTCGGCCCCGACCACCCCGAGACCCTCACCGCCCGCAGCAACCTCGCCTGCACCCTGGAGCAGGCGAACGATCTCGGCCGTGCCGTCGCCCTGCACGAACGCGTGCTCACCGACCGGGAGCGCGTCCTCGGCCCCGACCACCCGCATGTCGAACTCGCCCGCCACCTGCTCACCGGAGCCCGGCGGACGCGTTCCGGGCCGGGTGCCGACTGACCTGCCCTGGCCGGGTACCGGCTGACCTGCCCTACTCGGCCGGTTCGTGGTTCCCGTACCGTCCGCCCAGGTGCCGGTGGAGGAAGCGGTCGGCCGCTCGGTACATGTCGATCCGGTTCTCCGGGTTCAGGAACCCGTGCCCCTCGTCGTCCTTGACCATGTACTCGACCTCGACCCCGCGCTCCCGCAGCGCGGCGACGATGTTGTCGGACTCGGCCTTCACGACGCGCGGGTCGTTGGCGCCCTGCACCACCATCAGCGGTGTACGGATGTGCTCCACCCGGCCGATCGGCGAGCGGGCCAGCATGTCGGCCTCCTGCTCGGGATCGGCGGGGTTGCCCACGTAACGGAACCAGTTGGCGACCAGCACGGGCTGGAGGAACGGGGGCAGCGAGCGCATGACATTCGCCAGGTTCGACACGCCGACGTAGTCGACGGCGGCGGCGAAGCGGTCCGGGGTGAACGAGACGCCGACGAGCGCGGCGTAACCGCCGTAGGAACCGCCGAAGATGCCGATCCGGGCCGGGTCGGCGTACCCCTGGGCGACCGCCCAGTCGACGGCGTCGAGCAGGTCGTCGTGCATCGCACCGGCGAACTCCCCGATCGCGGCCCGCATGTGGGACGCGCCGTAGCCGACGGAGCCGCGGAAGTTGACCTGGAGCACGGCGTAGCCGCGGTTGGCCAGCATCTGCACCTCGGGGTCGAAGCCCCAACTGTCCCGGTGCCAGGGGCCCCCGTGGACCAGCAGCACCATCGGCAGCGCGGACGGCTCGATCCCCACCGGCAGCGTCAGGTACGACGGCAGGGCCAGCCCGTCCCGCGCGGTGATCGTCACCGGCCTCATGGAGGCCATCGTGGCCGGGGCGAGGCGCGGATAGGGGCGGAACAGGAGCCGGCTCTCACCGGTGGTGTGATCGTAGTAGTAGGTGACCTCGGGGTCGCGGTCGTGGACGAAGTTCACGACCCACCGCTGCCCGCTGTCGTCGGACGACAGCTCTCCGAGGTCTCCGTCGGAGAGCGCCTCCAGGCTCCGCAGCACGGCGGCGAAGTCCGGATCCAGCGGTCGGATCTCCTGCCGTTCCCCGAGGTAGCGCACGCCGAGCAGCGCGCCGGTGCGCCGGTGGCGGATCAGCGGCGACGACAGACCGGCGACGGCGCGCCGGGACCCGTCGAGGTCCAGCGTCGGGTGGCTGTCGACCTCGGTCTCCGCGCCGGTGGTCAGGTCGACCCGGACCACGCGAGTGAGGTCGCTGCCTCGGGTGGATCCGATCCAGACACCGGTTCGGTCCGGGGCCATCTCGAACGGGTTGATCCCCACGGGGTAGTCGGCGCCGTCGAAGGTGGTGATCAGCTCCAGCTCGCCCGCCGCCGCGTTCCAGCGCGACAGCGCGAAGTCGCCCTTCTCGTCGAGGGTACGGGCGAACAGCTCGCCGTCGGCGCCCCACAGCCAGCCGTACACATGGCCCGGGTTCTCGGCCAGAACGGTGAGTTCACCGGTCGCGATGTCGATCTCCGCCAGGTCGAACTCCTCCGCCTTCCTGGCGTTGAGCTGCACGATCGCCTTGCCGGGGCGTTCGGCGGGCAGATCCACCTCCAGGACCTTCGCCCCGGGAAAGGGCGTGAGGTCGACCACGGGGGCGTCCGGATCGGCGAGGTCGACCCGGTGGACATGCCAGTTCTCGTCGCCGCCGGTGTCCTGGGTGTAGAGCAGCCAGCGCGGATCGTCGGTCCAGAAGTAGCCGATCACGCTGCGGGTCTCGTCGGCGGTCACGCACCGCGCGCCGGCATCGGCGGCGGTGTCCCCGTCAGCGTCCCCGTCAGCGTCGCCGACGCCGGCGCCCACGCCGCCCACCCCGCCCACGCCGCTCATCCACACGTTCAGCCGGTTCTTCCACGGCGCGAGCCAGGCGATCCGGGTGCCGTCCGGCGAGATGGAGGCCCGGGTGCGCTCGGGTGAGCCGAAAAGCTCCTCGACCGTGATCAGTTCCGGCAGTGCCATGGTGCGTCCTTCCTCGACGAGCGCTCCGCAGCGCCTGGCCTCAGTAGAAACGTTGCCGTCGCGTCAGGGTCAAGAGGCGCCGCCCGTACGTAAATACGCGTTCGGTACTGGGCTGTGCCACCGGGGGCCACATCCGGCATCGGTCGGCAAGTCCCCCACCCGTTAACGCAGTTGACGTTCCGGCGTCGACGTTCCGGTGAAGTCCGGGGCGTTGTCAGTGGGCGCCGGTACGGTTCTGGGAAATGCCGCCGGTTCGCGTCGCTCGGGCCGGTACCGGACGACGCTAGGAACGCACATGGAACCGGTCTTCGCTGATTTCTCCATCCGCCCTGCCCGGCTGTCGAACGCCGTCGTCGCCCATCACCGGTGCGGGGTCGCCTCCTCGCATCTCGCGCTGGGCGGCGGCGGATACATCAAGCTGGACTTCACGGTGGACGAGCGGGAGGAGATCGCCGAGGCCGCCATCACGGTGACCACCCTCGGCGGCGACGTGCCGATGGACGTCAGCCTCAACGGCAAGGCGCTCGGCGAGCGCCAGGCCGTCCCGGCGGACGGCGGCCTCGGCGCTCCCCAACAGGCCGCGTTCCAGGCCGTGTTCGCTGCTCCCGGTGATCTGCTGGCGCCCGGCGACAACATCCTGGAGATACGCAGCCCGGAAGGCGCGGACACGCTCCTGCGCCTGCGCGCCGTCACCGTCGACCCCGCCCACGACAGGGGCCGCGCCGAGCGGGCGCTCGTGGCCAGGGTGGCGGACATCCGGTCGGTCGTCACCTTCGACACCGAGCGCCGCACGCCCGGCACCACCGTGTGGCAGCCCGCACCCCAGCTCCTGTTCCACCTCGACGCCGGCGACCGGGCCGTCCCCGCCCACCTCGCCTGGCGCGGCGCGGACGGCTCGGAGGCCGCGATCGGGGTGCGCGCCGATCTGTCGGGGTTCCAGGGGCACTGGCGGGGAGCCGACGGAGCGCTCGCCGAGTACCGCGGCACCCTCACGGACCGCTCGGCCTACCCCGAGGGCACGACCGACGCCCCGCTCTACCTCTTCTCGACGGAGGAGGCCCAGGGCGAGAGCTGGTCCCCGTCCGGAGAGCTGAAGCTGCTGCTCGACGCGGGCGGGACCCCGGTGGAGCGCGTGTCCTGGACCGACCGGCTCGGCAACACCGCGTCCATCGAGCTGAGCCCGGCCGCCGCCCCCGCAGTGGAGACGGCCACCACCGGCGAACTGCACGACGTCACCCGTACGGTCACCGGCATACGGGCGAGCGAGGAGTTCGGCGCGGCGGGGGAGATCGCGGAGAACCTGCTCCGCAGCTCGCACAACAAGTGGCTGGCGCACGAGGACACCGCCGACATCGAGTTCGTCCTCGACCCGCCCGCCGCGGTCTCCACGTACCGGCTGACCTCGGCGAACGACGCCCCGGGCCGGGATCCGCGGGACTGGGTGCTGGCCGGTTCGTACGACGGACGCACCTGGTCGGACCTGGACTCCCGCAGCGGCGAACGCTTCCGGGGGCGCTTCGAGACGAACGAATACGAGTTCACCAACACCACGCCCTACACCCACTACCGCCTGTCCATCACCGACAACGCGGGCAGCAGCGAGATCCAGCTCTCCCAGATCGAGCTCTTCGCCGGTGAGATCATCACGGGCCCGACGCCCGACTCCGCCGACTTCACCGGCTACCGCACACCCGCCGGGGGCGAACCGGTCGGCTACCGGGGCACGACCGTCCCCGGCCCGTGGTCCGACACGGAGCCGAAGGACGGCCGCGGGGAGGAGCTGCTCGCCGGTGAGCTGGGCGAGACGGCCCGCACCCTGGACGAGGCGGCCCGTCTCATCGACAAGCTGGCGGCGTACCTGAAGCACGCCGGCTGAGCGTGAGGAATTCCGGATTCGGCGTCAGATCGAATCCGGGACCGGTCCGGGGTCTGAAAGCAGGGAGCCCACCATTCACCTGACCAAAGGTGAAATCAACCTGACCCAAGATGAATTCAGGCTTAACCACACCTGAAGAAATATCTTGCCGAATTCGGCTCGTCCGACCGGAAGTCACAGGTCACGAAGGTCTGCGGCATCCGAGCCGTCCGCGCGACGACGTGATCCGTACGGCGCGAGAGGGCAACCAAGTGCATAACTCGGCCATCCCACATGGTTGTTGGAGCCACATACTCCTCATGGAGGTTATGCAATGCCCTCTCGTCATGTCAGTGGCCGGATCACCCGCGCCGCCTCGGCGCTGACCCTGGCCCTCGGTGCGGGGCTGGCCGCTCCGGTGCTCCTCGCCGGTACGGCCAGTGCCGCCGCGCCGTCGGCCACCGCCGCGCTCGACGGCAGGTCGGTCGTCTACACGGCCGCCTCCGGCCAGACCAACAAGCCGGCCGTCACCGCCTCGAAGGCCGGGGAGAACATCACGTACGTCATCGACGACGTCGTCACGATCAGCGCGGGCAGCGGCTGCACCTACCCCAGCGGCACGGACCGCACGAAGGTCTCCTGCACGGTGGCCACACTGGAGAGCCAGGACCCGTACGCCACTCTCAGGATGTCCCTCGGCGACGGCGACGATGTCGTCACGTACACCAACAGGACCGACCAGGCGTACTACTTCGCCTCGACCGACCTGGGCGCAGGCAAGGACACGCTGACCGAGTCCGGCGGCGTCCAGGGCAACGGCGTCATCGGCGGCGCGGGCGACGACACCCTCACGGTGGGGGAGGTCACGGTGGCGCTCGGCGGCGACGACAACGACACGATCCACGCGGCAGACGGCACCATCGCGCAGGGCGGCGCGGGCGACGACACGATCTACGCCCAGGGCGACGTCGACGGCGGTACCGGCAGCGACGAGATCCACGGCGGCGCGGAAGGCCAGAGCCTGACCGGCGGCGACGGCGACGACACGATCCACGGCGACGCCGGGAACGACTTCGTCTACGGAGGCAAGGGCAACGACGTCCTGTACGGGGACGACGGCGACGACACGATCTACGGGAACAGCGGCGACGACAAACTGTACGGCGGCGCCGGCACGGACACCCTCTCCGGCGGCCCCGGCAAGAACGTAGTAAGCCAGGACTGACACCGGACGCCCCCCCCGGCCCGGGAACCGCCCGCGCACCGCGCGGTTCCCGGGCCGGGGGTCCGTCACCGGCCGACGACGGCCGCCGCCAGGATCCGCGCCAGTTCACGCGGCCCGACGGGGATCCCCGCGTAGCTGTGCCCGACGAGAACGACATCACGCAGGTCGAGCCGCTCGACCTCCGCGACCACATCCCGCGCAGTCCACCGAAGCCAGGGTTTCCGGGCTGCGGGCTCCCGGCGCCAGGGCGAGTTCGGCCCACACGGTCTTGCAGGGCGGCGGCCCCGGCACAACGCCCCACGCATCGGCGAATCGAGAAAGCGCTGGGAGAGACATGACCCGCGAGCCGTCGACCGGGAACCCGACCGACCCGCAGTGGTTCAAGAGCAGTTACAGCGGCAGCAACGACAACGACTGCGTCGAGGTCTGCGCGGCGCCGCACGCGGCGGTCCTGGTCCGCGACTCCAAGGCCATCGACCGCCCCCACCTCGGCTCCGCCGCCGAGGCGTGGGCCGCCTTCGTGGCAGTCGCGGCCTGACGCGTACGTGAAGTCGGCCCCGTGGTGGACCGAGGGGCGTACGTGTGACCGTGCCTCAAGCCGCCGAATGCCGTCCGTCCGCCGGTGTGGCCTCCGACTGATGGTGATCGTGGGGGGTGAAGGCGAAGGCGGACGTGTCCCCATCAAGATCGATGGTCATTGACGCGTCCAAGGCTTTGGCGAGCCGGGTGAGCAGAGACAAGGTCGGCACGGAGTCACCGCCCTCGATGTGGGAGATCTGCGGCTGGGTCATCTCGGCCCTCCGCGCCAGCTCGGCCTGCGAAAGCCCGAGCGCAGTGCGCCGGTCGTAGACAGCCTGGCCCAGCCCGAACGCATACCCGGCTTCGACATAGGCGCGAGACTCGTCGACCGATTCCCCCAGAAGCTTCCTGGTCCGGCGGGTCTTCCACTGGGAGTGGTTCACGGGTTCTCCTCCTTCGTCCGGTCATAGCTGTGCCTGGCAGGGTCGTGGTCCGCCTCGCACACCTTCTGCACCTGCTGGGCCCGCTCGACTTCGGCGTCCTCGCGCTGCCTGGTCTTACGGAACACGGTCAACAGCACAATGCGCCGGTCAGGAGCGAGCCAGTAGGTGATGCGGACGGCATTGCCGTCCATGGTGAATCGCAGCTCTCGCACCTTGCCACCGAGGTGACGGGCATAAGGCTCCCCCAAAGTGGTCGGCTGGGCCGCGAGCATGTCGGCAGCGCGTTCGGCTTTGTCGTAATGCGCGTCCGTCAGGAGCTCCAGCCACTGCCGGACCTCCGGTTCGATCTCAATCCGCCACGGGTCCACGTCTCTGACTATACAGAAATCTATATAAGCTCGACGCCGGTGTACTGGGGCGTCGCCCACGCCCAGGCCGGGCGGCCGTGGGTGGACGATGAGCTCGGCTGTGGGCTTGGCGTCCCGCGGCCCCGCCCCTCCCCATCCAGCGGCTCAGCGCTCCGCCTGTCGCACCCATGGCCCGGCGGAGGACGCCGCGGTGAAGTCGGCACCCCGCCGGGGAGGGGCCGGGGCGCGTACGCCCCGGCCGCCACGTGTGCCCGTGCCTAGGGTCAGACCCAGTCCCAGCTCACGTTGATCCGGCCGGCGTTGAGATCGCCGATCCGGGAGAACGCGGTGGGGCTGAGGTCCACGTCGTTGGTGGCGCAGCTCATGCACTTGTCCACGACTCTCACGACGACGGAGCCGAGCGGGCCGTTGACCCGGATCTGCCGTCCGCACTGGGGCGAGTTGTTGGGGTTGGGGTAGTTGCCGTACAGCGTGGTCGAGATCGCCACGACCAGCTCACTGTCGTTGTTGAACCAACCACACGCGCCGAGGCCGGTGTTGTACCAGGTGGCCTGGCCGGTGGCCTGCGCGCCGCTGGGCGCCGCCGCGGCCGGGGCGGCGGTGGCGGCGACCGCGCCCAGGGCGAGCAGGGACGAGGCCGCGGTCAGCGCTGCCGCGGTGCGGGCGGCGCGGGGGCGGGTGGGGGCGTTGTTCCGGGTCGTGGCTGTGGTGGGGGACATGCGAGCAACCCTTCGAACGGTGGTAGGTGCCTTGGTCTAGACCAGGGTTGCCTGGAGGGGAGTGCTTTCCCAGAGCGTTTCCGGCTCACCTACTGCACCTTCTGGCCAACCCGCCCCACCGGACCGCCTGACCCGGCTCGCCTCAAGTGCGTCTCGGTTTACGGGGCTTGCCCCAACGGCCGTGCGGCCGGTTCCGGGCCCGGGCGAGCATCGCCTCGCCGAACCGGGTCCGGCTCTCGACGGCTCGTTGTGGTGGTTCGAGCACGGTCGCAGCCGACCGCCACGGGACCAGAGAGGTCCAGCCGACCAGCGGCATGGTCTCGTTGTAATGAGGGGCGAACCGCTCCGTGGCGAGGGCGGGCATCCGATAGCCCTGGCCCCGTACGTGCTCCGTGAAGGACTCGGGCAGCACGACATGGTGCGTCTCGACGTAGTGGGGGAAGTCCAGGCGCCAGAGCCAGGTGCCGTCGGTGAGCAGTGATGAGCAGCCCGCGGAGTGCCGGTGGCCGAGCCCGGTGATGACGTCGCGCCCTCCTTCCATGACGTCGATGAGGGCATGGCCGGCGTCCAGATAGGCGACCAGGCCGGCCTCGTCCGGCTCGCCGGTGGGCCGGACGGCGTCGTGCACGGATCCGTTCGGTCGGTCCGGGAGGTCGTCGAGTTCGTCGTAGAAGCCCAGCAGGCCCAGCACGGTGTCTCCTCCATCGATGGGGCCGGGTGCTCGCGGATCAGGGCGGCCCGCACATTCACCGAGAGTGACGGTTACGTTTCCGTGTGTGCCCGCTCGGCGGCCTGTTCGGGTGGCGGAGATTCGCCGATCCGGAGGTGGGGTACGCTTCTGGGCCCTGATTGGCCAGGGCCGACGCGCCTATGGCACACTGTTCAGGTTGCTCGGTTGAGTGCCAATGCTGCGCGCCTCCCGCCGGGAGGACCGGAAGCGAGTCCCACAGTACTCGTCGTCTCCAACTGCCTTACGGGGCAGCGCTGGGGCCGGACGTACGGGAATCTTCCGGGAAGTGTCAGCGGGGTACCGGCCAGGCTCCCGGTGGCGGAACGCGAATCACCCGCGGTTCTCCCCGGTTCGCGGACGTTGGGCCCGCACCCCTGGCAGGGAAAATCCTTCGGGAGATTTTCGTGGACGGGGACGCGACACGCCCGACCGCGTGGGTCGGAGAAGAGCCCGGAACCACCGGGTCCCAGAGCGTTACGAGAGACAGGACTACGAAGCAGCCATGGCGGGACAGAAGATCCGCATCCGGCTCAAGGCCTACGACCACGAGGTCATCGATTCCTCGGCGAAGAAGATCGTCGAGACGGTGACGCGTACTGGTGCGTCGGTCGCGGGCCCGGTGCCGCTGCCCACTGAGAAGAACGTGTACTGCGTCATCAAGTCGCCGCACAAGTACAAGGACTCGCGCGAGCACTTCGAGATGCGCACGCACAAGCGCCTGATCGACATCCTCGACCCGACGCCCAAGACCGTTGACTCGCTGATGCGCCTGGACCTTCCGGCCGGCGTTGACATCGAGATCAAGCTCTGAGAGGCGCGGAAGAGATGGCAAAGCAGATCAAGGGTGTCCTGGGCGAGAAGCTCGGCATGACCCAGGTCTGGGACGAGAACAACCGTGTCGTCCCGGTGACCGTGGTGAAGGCCGGACCCTGCGTCGTGACCCAGGTCCGTACGAATGACTCCGACGGCTACGAGTCGGTCCAGATCGCCTTCGGCGAGATCGACCCGCGCAAGGTGAACAAGCCCCTCAAGGGCCACTTCGCCAAGGCCGACGTGACCCCCCGCCGCCACCTGGTGGAGCTGCGGACCTCCGACGCGAGCGAGTACACGCTCGGCCAGGAGATCACCGCCGCCACGTTCGAGTCCGGCGTCAAGGTCGACGTCACGGGCAAGAGCAAGGGCAAGGGCTTCGCCGGTGTCATGAAGCGTCACAACTTCAAGGGCCTCGGCGCCGGTCACGGCACCCAGCGCAAGCACCGCTCTCCCGGTTCCATCGGTGGCTGCGCCACCCCGGGCCGTGTGTTCAAGGGCCTCCGCATGGCGGGCCGTATGGGCAACGAGCGGGTCACCACCCAGAACCTGACCGTTCACGCCGTTGACGCGGAGAAGGGCCTGCTCCTGATCAAGGGCGCGGTTCCTGGTCCGAACGGCGGCCTCGTCCTGGTCCGTACCGCGGCCAAGGGGGCCTGAGGTAACTGATGAGCACCGTTGACATCCTTTCGCCGGCAGGCGACAAGGCCGGGACCGTCGAACTCCCTTCGGAGATCTTCGACGCCAAGGTCAGCATTCCGCTGATCCACCAGGTCGTTGTCGCCCAGCTGGCCGCTGCCCGACAGGGCACGCACAAGACCAAGACCCGCGGCGAAGTCCGTGGCGGTGGCAAGAAGCCGTACCGCCAGAAGGGCACCGGCCGCGCCCGTCAGGGTTCGACCCGCGCTCCGCAGTTCGCCGGTGGTGGCGTCGTCCACGGCCCCGTGCCGCGTGACTACTCGCAGCGGACCCCGAAGAAGATGAAGGCCGCCGCCCTGCGCGGTGCCCTCACCGACCGGGCCCGTCACTCTCGTATCCACGTCGTCTCCGGCCTGGTCGAGGACGCGGTGTCCACCAAGGCCGCGAAGACCCTGCTGGGCAAGATCAGCGAGCGGAAGAACGTGCTCCTGGTCGTCGAGCAGGCCGACGAGGCCGCGTGGCTCTCCGCCCGCAACCTGCCCCAGGTGCACATCCTGGCGCCGGGCCAGCTCAACACGTACGACGTGATCGTCTCCGACGACGTGGTCTTCACCCAGGCCGCTTTCGAGTCCTTCGTGTCTGGCCCCCAGAAGGCCGATGACAACGAGGGGAGCGAAGCCTGATGGCCGAGATCACCAGCAAGACCTTCCACGACCACCGCGACATTCTTGTCAAGCCGGTTGTGTCCGAGAAGAGCTACGCGCTGCTCGACGAGAACAAGTACACGTTCATCGTGGCGCCCACGGCCAACAAGACCCAGATCAAGCAGGCCGTGGAAGCGGTCTTCTCGGTCAAGGTCGCCGGGGTCAACACGATCAACCGTCAGGGCAAGCGCAAGCGCACCCGCACCGGTTTCGGTAAGCGCGCCAACACCAAGCGCGCCATCGTGACCCTCGCTGAGGGCGACCGTATCGACATCTTCGGCGGACCGACCTCCTGACGGAGGTCGAGACGTCCAGGATCCGGAATTCTTCCGAGGACTGAGAGACAATGGGTATCCGCAAGTACAAGCCGACGACCCCGGGCCGTCGTGGCTCCAGCGTCGCCGACTTTGTCGAGATCACGCGGTCCACGCCGGAGAAGTCGCTGGTCCGCCCGCTGCACAGCAAGGGCGGCCGTAACAACGCCGGTCGTGTGACCGTTCGCCACCAGGGTGGTGGCCACAAGCGCGCCTACCGCGTGATCGACTTCCGTCGTCACGACAAGGACGGCGTGCCTGCCAAGGTCGCGCACATCGAGTACGACCCGAACCGCACCGCGCGCATCGCGCTGCTCCACTACGCGGACGGCGAGAAGCGCTACATCATCGCCCCCCGTGGCCTGGCGCAGGGCGCCCGTGTCGAGAACGGTCCGGCCGCCGACATCAAGCCCGGCAACAACCTGGCGCTGCGCAACATCCCGGTCGGTACGACCATCCACGCCATCGAGCTGCGGCCCGGCGGCGGCGCGAAGTTCGCCCGTTCCGCGGGTGCCTCCGTGCAGCTCCTGGCGAAGGAGGGCTCCATGGCCCACCTCCGCATGCCGTCCGGCGAGATCCGGCTGGTCGACGTCCGCTGCCGCGCCACCATCGGCGAGGTCGGTAACGCCGAGCAGTCGAACATCAACTGGGGCAAGGCCGGCCGTATGCGCTGGAAGGGCGTCCGCCCGACCGTCCGCGGTGTCGCGATGAACCCGGTCGACCACCCGCACGGTGGTGGTGAGGGCAAGACCTCCGGTGGTCGCCACCCGGTCAGCCCGTGGGGTCAGAAGGAGGGTCGTACTCGCTCGCCGAAGAAGGCAAGCAGCAAGTACATCGTCCGCCGCCGCAAGACGAACAAGAAGCGCTAGGAGCGGGTTTAGATGCCGCGCAGTCTCAAGAAGGGGCCCTTCGTCGACGGACACCTCATCAAGAAGGTGGACGTACAGAACGAGGCAGGCACCAAGAACGTCATCAAGACCTGGTCCCGTCGCTCGATGATCGTCCCGGCCATGCTCGGCCACACGATCGCGGTGCACAACGGCAAGATTCATGTCCCGGTGTTCGTCACCGAGTCCATGGTCGGCCACAAGCTCGGCGAGTTCTCGCCGACTCGCACCTTCCGCGGCCACGTCAAGGACGACCGGAAGTCGAAGCGCCGCTAGCGCGGGGTGACTGACTATGACTTACACCGAAGGGACAACCATGGAAGCCAGGGCCCAGGCGCGGTACATCCGCGTCACGCCCATGAAGGCCCGCCGCGTGGTGGACCTCATCCGTGGCATGGATGCCACGGAGGCTCAGGCGGTCCTGCGCTTCGCCCCGCAGGCCGCGAGCGTGCCGGTCGGCAAGGTGCTGGACAGCGCCATTGCCAACGCCGCGCACAACTACGACCACACCGACGCCAATTCGCTGATCATCAGCGAGGCGTACGTGGACGAGGGTCCGACCCTGAAGCGGTTCCGGCCGCGCGCGCAGGGTCGTGCCTACCGGATCCGTAAGCGGACCAGCCACATCACCGTGGTCGTCAGCAGCAAGGAAGGAACCCGGTAATGGGCCAGAAGGTTAACCCGCATGGGTTCCGGCTCGGTATCACCACGGACTTCAAGTCCCGTTGGTACGCCGACAAGCTGTACAAGGACTACGTCAAGGAAGACGTTGCCATTCGTCGCATGATGACGAAGGGCATGGAGCGGGCCGGCATCTCCAAGGTGGAGATCGAGCGCACCCGTGACCGAGTCCGCGTCGACATCCACACCGCGCGTCCGGGCATCGTCATCGGCCGCCGCGGCGCCGAGGCCGACCGTATCCGCGGCGAGCTGGAGAAGCTGACCGGCAAGCAGGTCCAGCTCAACATCCTTGAGGTCAAGAACCCCGAGGTGGACGCTCAGCTCGTGGCCCAGGCCGTGGCCGAGCAGCTCTCCTCGCGTGTCTCCTTCCGTCGCGCCATGCGTAAGAGCATGCAGTCGACGATGAAGGCCGGCGCCAAGGGCATCAAGATCCAGTGCGGTGGCCGTCTCGGCGGCGCCGAGATGTCCCGCTCGGAGTTCTACCGCGAGGGCCGTGTGCCCCTGCACACGCTCCGTGCCAACGTCGACTACGGCTTCTTCGAGGCCAAGACGACCTTCGGCCGCATCGGTGTGAAGGTCTGGATCTACAAGGGCGACGTCAAGAACATCGCCGAGGTCCGCGCCGAGAACGCCGCGGCGCGCGCCGGCAACCGTCCCGCCCGTGGTGGCGGCAACGACCGTCCCGCCGGCCGTGGTGGCCGCGGTGGCGAGCGTGGCGGACGTGGCCGCAAGCCGCAGCAGAGCCCGGCAGCCGAGGCCCCCAAGGCCGACGCCGCCGCTGCTCCGGCCGCTGAGGCGACGACCTCTTCTACCGGCGGAACGGAGGCCTGACCGAAATGCTGATCCCCCGTAGGGTCAAGCACCGCAAGCAGCACCACCCCAAGCGCAGCGGTATGTCCAAGGGTGGAACGCAGGTTGCGTTCGGCGAGTACGGCATCCAGGCGCTGACCCCCGCGTACGTGACGAACCGGCAGATCGAGTCCGCTCGTATCGCCATGACGCGTCACATCAAGCGTGGCGGCAAGGTCTGGATCAACATCTACCCGGACCGTCCGCTCACGAAGAAGCCCGCCGAGACCCGCATGGGTTCCGGTAAGGGTTCCCCCGAGTGGTGGATCGCGAACGTCAAGCCGGGTCGCGTGATGTTCGAGCTGTCCTACCCGAACGAGAAGATTGCGCGTGAGGCGCTTACCCGCGCTGCTCACAAGCTTCCGATGAAGTGCCGGATCGTTCGGCGCGAGGCAGGTGAGTCGTGATGGCGGCCGTGACCAAGGCGTCCGAACTGCGCGAGCTGGGCAACGAGGAGCTTGTCGACAAGCTCCGCGAGGCCAAGGAAGAGCTGTTCAACCTCCGCTTCCAGGCGGCGACCGGTCAGCTCGAAAACCACGGGCGGCTGAAGCTCGTGCGCAAGGACATCGCGCGGATCTACACCCTGATGCGTGAGCGCGAGCTGGGCATCGAGACGGTGGAGAGCGCCTGATGACTGAGAACAACGTGACCGAGACCAAGGCCGCACGCGGAGACCGCAAGACCCGTGAGGGTCTCGTCGTCAGCGACAAGATGGACAAGACCGTCGTCGTCGCTGTCGAGGACCGCGTCAAGCACGCTCTGTACGGCAAGGTCATCCGCCGTACGAACAAGCTCAAGGCCCACGACGAGCAGAACGCCGCCGGCGTCGGCGACCGCGTCCTCCTGATGGAGACCCGGCCGCAGTCCGCCACGAAGCGGTGGCGCATCGTCGAGATCCTCGAGAAGGCCAAGTAACACCAGCAGGTCCCCCTCCGAGGGGGTTTCCCCTCGGAACAGTTCCGCCAGGCTCGGCGGGGAAGCGCGAGTGACTCGCGTTTCCCCGCCGGGAACCGGCAGACGATCAGGAGATAGACGTGATCCAGCAGGAGTCGCGACTGCGCGTCGCCGACAACACGGGTGCGAAGGAAATTCTCACCATCCGTGTTCTCGGTGGCTCGGGTCGCCGCTACGCGGGCATCGGTGACGTCATCGTCGCCACCGTCAAGGACGCGATCCCCGGTGGCAACGTGAAGAAGGGTGACGTCGTCAAGGCGGTCATCGTTCGCACCGTCAAGGAGCGTCGTCGTCAGGACGGCTCGTACATCCGCTTCGACGAGAACGCCGCCGTCATTCTGAAGAACGACGGCGACCCTCGCGGCACCCGTATCTTCGGCCCGGTGGGCCGTGAGCTGCGCGAGAAGAAGTTCATGAAGATCATCTCGCTCGCGCCGGAGGTGCTGTAAGCATGAAGATCAAGAAGGGCGACCTGGTTCAGGTCATCACCGGTAAGGACAAGGGCAAGCAGGGCAAGGTCATCGTGGCCTTCCCCACGCAGGACCGTGTTCTCGTCGAGGGTGTCAACCGGGTCAAGAAGCACACCAAGGCCGGCCAGACGGCTCGCGGTTCGCAGACCGGTGGCATCGTGACCACCGAAGCCCCCATCCACGTGAGCAACGTTCAGCTCGTCGTGGAGAAGGACGGCAAGAAGGTCGTTACCCGCGTCGGCTACCGCTTTGACGACGAGGGCAACAAGATCCGCGTTGCCAAGCGGACCGGTGAGGACATCTGATGACTGCGACCACTACCGCGCCGCGTCTGAAGCTGCGCTACCGCGAGGAGATCGCCGGAAAGCTGCGTGAGGAGTTCTCGTACGAGAACGTCATGCAGATCCCCGGCCTCGTCAAGATCGTGGTCAACATGGGTGTGGGCGACGCCGCCCGCGACTCCAAGCTGATCGAGGGTGCCATCAAGGACCTCACCACGATCACCGGCCAGAAGCCGTCCGTCACCAAGGCCCGCAAGTCGATCGCGCAGTTCAAGCTGCGCGAGGGGCAGCCGATCGGCTGCCACGTCACCCTCCGCGGTGACCGCATGTGGGAGTTCCTGGACCGTACGCTGTCGCTCGCGCTTCCGCGTATCCGTGACTTCCGCGGCCTGTCGCCGAAGCAGTTCGACGGCCGTGGCAACTACACCTTCGGTCTCACGGAGCAGGTCATGTTCCACGAGATCGACCAGGACAAGATCGACCGGGTCCGGGGCATGGACATCACCGTGGTCACCACGGCGACCAACGACGACGAGGGTCGTGCCCTCCTTCGTCACCTCGGCTTCCCGTTCAAGGAGAACTGACCGTGGCGAAGAAGGCTCTGATCGCTAAGGCCGCCCGTAAGCCGAAGTTCGGCGTGCGCGGTTACACCCGCTGCCAGCGCTGCGGCCGGCCCCACTCCGTCTACCGCAAGTTCGGCCTGTGCCGCGTGTGCCTTCGTGAGATGGCCCACCGTGGCGAGCTGCCGGGCGTGACCAAGAGCTCCTGGTAGTTCCCGTAAAGGGAATTACCCGACGCTCTCGGTAAGCAATTTGGTTGGTGGGAGCCCTCCTCCACATGCCGTAGGCTTGTGGGGTTGGGCGCCCGCCGTCCATGACTGACTTACTACGCCGTAGGTCCCCGCACCGCACCCGTCCCGACTCTGATCGGGGAGAGGGATGGCGCATACAGGAAACCCCGGCGAGAGAGGCCGAAGGCCAATTCATGACCATGACTGATCCCATCGCAGACATGCTCACGCGTCTGCGTAACGCGAACTCGGCATACCACGACGACGTCGTGATGCCGCACAGCAAGATCAAGTCGCACATCGCGGAGATCCTCCAGCAGGAGGGCTTCATCACCGGCTGGAAGGTCGAGGACGCCGAGGTCGGCAAGAACCTCGTCCTGGAGCTGAAGTTCGGCCCGAACCGCGAGCGTTCGATCGCCGGCATCAAGCGCATCTCCAAGCCGGGTCTGCGCGTGTACGCGAAGTCCACCAACCTGCCGAAGGTCCTCGGCGGCCTGGGCGTGGCGATCATCTCCACGTCCCACGGTCTCCTGACCGGCCAGCAGGCAGGCAAGAAGGGCGTAGGTGGGGAAGTCCTCGCCTACGTCTGGTAGTCGGGAACGGAGGAAAAGCTCATGTCGCGAATCGGCAAGCTCCCCATCCAGGTTCCCGCCGGTGTGGACGTCACCATCGATGGCCGCACGGTAGCGGTGAAGGGCCCCAAGGGCTCCCTCTCGCACACCGTCGCCGCGCCGATCGAGGTCACCAAGGGCGAGGACGGCACCCTCTCGGTGCTGCGCCCCAACGACGAGCGTCAGAACAAGGCCCTGCACGGCCTGTCCCGCACGCTGGTGGCGAACATGATCACCGGCGTGACCCAGGGATACATCAAGGCGCTCGAAATCAGCGGTGTCGGTTACCGCGTCCAGGCGAAGGGCTCCAACCTGGAGTTCGCCCTGGGCTACAGCCACCCGATCCTCATCGAGGCCCCCGAGGGCATCACCTTCAAGGTCGAGACGCCCACGAAGTTCACCGTCGAGGGCATCGACAAGCAGAAGGTCGGCGAGGTCGCCGCTAACATCCGCAAGCTGCGGAAGCCCGACCCGTACAAGGCCAAGGGCGTCAAGTACGCGGGCGAGGTCATCCGCCGCAAGGTCGGAAAGGCGGGTAAGTAAGCCATGGCATACGGTGTAAAGATCGCCAAGGGTGACGCGTACAAGCGCGCCGCCATCAAGCGCCGCCACATCCGCGTGCGCAAGCACGTCTCCGGTACGCCGGAGCGTCCTCGCCTCGTCGTGACGCGCTCCAACCGCAACATCGTGGCGCAGGTCATCGACGACATCGCGGGCCACACGCTCGCGTCGGCGTCGACCCTGGACACCTCGATCCGCGGTGGGGAGGGCGACAAGAGCGCCCAGGCGCAGAAGGTCGGCGCCCTGGTCGCCGAGCGCGCCAAGGCCGCGGGTGTCGAGGCCGTCGTGTTCGACCGTGGTGGCAACAGGTACGCCGGGCGCATTGCCGCTCTGGCTGACGCCGCCCGCGAAGCCGGGCTGAAGTTCTAGGCCCCGGTTCCGGGACTAACGGACGTAACAGAGAGAGGTAAATCCAATGGCTGGACCCCAGCGCCGCGGAAGCGGTGCCGGTGGCGGCGAGCGGCGGGACCGGAAGGGTCGCGACGGTGGCGCTGCCGCCGAGAAGACCGCTTACGTTGAGCGCGTCGTCGCGATCAACCGTGTCGCCAAGGTTGTGAAGGGTGGTCGTCGCTTCAGCTTCACCGCGCTGGTCGTGGTGGGCGATGGTGACGGCACCGTAGGTGTCGGTTACGGCAAGGCCAAGGAGGTGCCGGCCGCCATCGCCAAGGGTGTTGAGGAGGCCAAGAAGCACTTCTTCAAGGTCCCCCGTATCCAGGGCACCATCCCTCACCCGATCCAGGGCGAGAAGGCGGCGGGCGTCGTTCTGCTCAAGCCGGCTTCCCCCGGTACCGGCGTTATCGCCGGTGGCCCGGTGCGTGCCGTGCTGGAGTGCGCGGGCGTGCACGACATCCTGTCGAAGTCGCTCGGCTCGGACAACGCGATCAACATCGTGCACGCGACGGTGGCGGCCCTCCAGGGTCTGCAGCGTCCCGAGGAGATCGCGGCTCGCCGTGGTCTGCCCCTTGAGGACGTCGCCCCGGCCGCTCTGCTCCGTGCGCGTGCGGGAGCGGGTGCGTAATGGCCCGTCTCAAGATCACGCAGACGAAGTCGTACATCGGCAGCAAGCAGAACCACCGTGACACGCTGCGTTCGCTCGGGCTGAAGCGCCTGAACGACGTGGTGGTCAAGGAGGACCGTCCCGAGTTCCGCGGCATGGCCAACACCGTGCGGCACCTCGTCACGGTCGAGGAGGTCGACTGACATGGCCGAGAACAACGGCCCGCTGAAGGCCCACAACCTCCGTCCTGCCCCGGGCGCCAAGACCGCCAAGACCCGTGTGGGTCGTGGTGAGGCGTCCAAGGGTAAGACCGCAGGTCGTGGTACCAAGGGCACCAAGGCCCGCTACCAGGTTCCGGAGCGCTTCGAGGGTGGGCAGATGCCCCTCCACATGCGCCTCCCGAAGCTGAAGGGCTTCAAGAACCCGTTCCGCACCGAGTACCAGGTCGTGAACCTGGACAAGCTCTCCGCTCTCTACCCCGAGGGCGGCGAGGTCACGGTGGCCGACCTGGTCACCAAGGGTGCGGTGCGCAAGAACAGCCTCGTCAAGGTCCTGGGCCAGGGCGAGATCACCGTGGCGCTGCAGGTTTCGGTTGACGCCGTTTCCGGCTCCGCCAAGGAGAAGATCGCCGCCGCCGGCGGCACCGTCACCGAGCTCGTCTGAGACAACTCGATGGCCTGAACATCCGACCGGGGATGCCTCTTCCATGGGGCATCCCCGGTTGGTCGTTCCTAGGGGGGCACTGTCGCCGGTAAGGTGGCGTGCATTGTTGCTGTACGAAGCCGGGGGCTCGCTCCCCGGACCCGGGGCTCGCGCTCCGGGACCCGCTCGTTCCGTATCCGTCG
Organism: Streptomyces sp. NPDC087310; assembly: GCF_044744405.1. Lineage (NCBI taxonomy): Bacteria > Bacillati > Actinomycetota > Actinomycetes > Kitasatosporales > Streptomycetaceae > Streptomyces > Streptomyces sp. NPDC087310. The sequence goes on from NZ_JBIUYF010000004.1 coordinate 261,930, forward strand.
ATCCTCAATACCGTCACCTCTGACGCAGTAGCGCGGGGGTCGCAGGAGGCACCGTGCTCACCGCGTTCGCCCGGGCGTTCAAGACGCCCGACCTGCGCAAGAAGCTGCTCTTCACACTCGGCATCATCGTGCTGTACCGGCTCGGGGCGCATGTGCCCGTGCCCGGCGTCAGCTACGCGAATGTCCAGATCTGTGTCGACGCGGCCCAGAAGGGCAACAACAGCCTGTTCGGCTTGGTGAACATGTTCAGCGGCGGGGCGCTGCTGCAGATCACGATCTTCGCGCTCGGCATCATGCCGTACATCACCGCGAGCATCATTCTGCAGCTCCTGACCGTGGTCATCCCCCGGCTGGAGGCCCTCAAGAAAGAGGGCCAGTCCGGCCAGGCGAAGATCACTCAGTACACCCGTTATCTGACCGTCGCCCTCGCCGTGCTCCAGGGCACCGGACTGGTGGCCACCGCACGCAGCGGCGCGCTGTTCAGCGGCTGCCCGGTCGCGTCGCAGATCGTCCCCGACCAGTCGATCTTCGTCACGGTCGTCATGGTGATCACCATGACCGCGGGCACCGCTGCCGTCATGTGGCTCGGTGAGCTGATCACCGACCGCGGCATCGGCAACGGCATGTCCATCCTCATGTTCATCTCGATCGCCGCGGGCTTCCCCGGCGCGCTGTGGGCCATCAAGCAGAGCGGCACGCTCGCGGACGGCTGGATCGAGTTCGGCACGGTCATCCTGATCGGCTTCGTGATGGTCGGCCTCGTCGTCTTCGTCGAGCAGGCCCAGCGCCGTATCCCCGTGCAGTACGCGAAGCGCATGATCGGCCGCCGGTCGTACGGCGGTACGTCGACGTACATCCCGCTGAAGGTGAACCAGGCGGGTGTGATCCCCGTCATCTTCGCGTCGTCGCTGCTCTACATCCCGGCTCTGGTCGCGCAGTTCTCCAGCGGGAACTCGGCGTGGAAGACCTGGATCGAGGCCCACTTCGTCAAGGGCGACCACCCGTACTACATCGCGACGTACTTCCTGTTGATCGTCTTCTTCGCCTTCTTCTATGTGGCGATCTCGTTCAACCCCGAAGAAGTCGCCGACAACATGAAGAAGTATGGTGGGTTCATCCCGGGTATCCGGGCAGGCCGGCCCACGGCCGAGTACCTGAGCTACGTGCTCAACAGGATCACTTGGCCGGGCTCGCTGTACCTGGGGCTGATCGCTCTCGTACCGACGATGGCGTTGGCGGGCTTCGGCGGTGCCAACCAGAACTTCCCGTTCGGCGGGACGAGCATCCTGATCATCGTGGGTGTGGGGCTGGAGACCGTCAAGCAGATCGAGAGCCAGCTTCAGCAGCGCAATTACGAAGGGTTCCTCCGCTGATGCGAATCGTCCTCGTCGGACCGCCCGGTGCCGGCAAGGGAACGCAGGCCGCGTACCTTGCCAAGAACCTGTCGATCCCGCACATCTCCACGGGCGACCTGTTCCGCGCCAACATCAGCCAGGGCACCGACCTCGGCAAACAGGCGAAGGCGTTCATGGACGCCGGGAATCTCGTGCCCGACGAGGTCACCATCGCGATGGCGCAGGACCGCATGGCCCAGCCGGACGCCGAGAACGGCTTCCTGCTGGACGGCTTCCCGCGCAATGTGTCGCAGGCGAAGGCGCTCGACAAGGCGCTCACGGCGGACGGCGTGCACCTCGACGCCGTACTGGACCTGGAGGTCCCCGAGGAGGAGGTCGTGAAGCGGATCGCCGGCCGGCGCATCTGCCGCAACGACAGCGCGCACGTCTTCCACGTGACGTACAGCCCGCCGAAGCAGGAAGGCGTCTGTGACGCCTGCGGCGGCGAGCTGTACCAGCGGGACGACGACTCCGAGGAGACCGTACGGACGCGGCTGGAGGTCTACCACACGCAGACCGAGCCGATCATCGACCACTACCGGGCGCAGAGCCTGGTCGTGACGATCTCGGCGCTCGGCAAGGTCACCGAGGTGACCGAGCGTGCGATGGCGGCCCTGGAGCGCGACCCGGCCTCGCAGACCTGACCGGGCCTCGCAGCCTCAGCAGTACGCGGTACGGCCGTGGTGTCCCCTGGGCACCACGGCCGTACTGTTGAGCAGGCACCGCAGGGCCGGGCCCGCCGAGAGGGACACCGGCCCGGCGTATCGATTCTCTGACAGTCAGGTGGAAGGCACAGGCATGGTGGAGATCAAGACCCCCGAGCAGATCGCGAAGATGCGCGAGGCGGGGCTGGTCGTCGCCGCCGTGCACGCGGCCACCGGCGAGGCGGCGGTGCCCGGCGCCACCACCCGGGATCTCGACCAGGTCGCCCGCAAGGTCCTCGCCGAGCACGGCGCGAAGCCGAACTTCCTCGGGTACGGCGGGTTCCCCGCGACGATCTGCACCTCGGTCAACGAGGTGGTCGTCCACGGCATCCCCGACGACACGACGGTCCTCAAGGACGGCGACATCATCTCCGTCGACGCGGGCGCGATCATCGACGGCTGGCACGGTGACGCGGCCTTCACGGCCTTCGTCGGCACCGGTCACGCTCCGGAGCTGGTCGAGCTGTCCCGGGTGACCGAGGAGTCGATGTGGGCGGGCATCGCGGCGATGCGGGCCGGCAACCGCCTCATCGACGTCTCCCGCGCGATCGAGACGTACATCAGGCGCCAGCCGCGTCCCGGCGGCGGCAAGTACGGGATCATCGAGGAGTACGGCGGCCACGGCATCGGCACCGAGATGCACATGGACCCCCACCTGCTGAACTACGTCACCCGCAAGCGCGGCAAGGGCCCCAAGCTGATCCCCGGCTTCTGCCTGGCGATCGAGCCGATGGTCTCCCTCGGCACGCCCCGTACGCAGGTGCTGGAGGACGACTGGACGGTCATCACGACCGACGGGACCTGGTCCTCGCACTGGGAGCACTCGGTGGCGCTGACGGAGGAGGGCCCCCTCGTCCTCACCGCCCCGGACGGCGGTAAGGCGAAGCTGGCGGAGCTGGGTGTCACGGCGGCGCCGGACCCGCTCGCGTAGGGCTGTTGCTTAAAGATCTTCCACGGTGGGCAAACTGAACGGATTCGTCTTTTCGTGTGTGCTCCCGTAGACTGACGCGTCGGCTCTGGTGTACCCGTGTGTCCTCATGCGATTGCCAGAATCGATCAAGGTAGCCGATTCGAAGGGCGAAGCGTGGCCAAGAAGCAAGGTGCCATCGAAATTGAGGGCACCGTGATCGAGTCCCTCCCGAACGCCATGTTCAAGGTGGAGCTGCAGAACGGTCACAAGGTCCTCGCGCACATCAGCGGGAAGATGCGGATGCACTACATCCGAATCCTTCCCGATGACCGGGTCGTGGTGGAGCTGTCTCCGTACGACCTGACGCGTGGCCGGATCGTCTACCGATACAAGTAGATCTTGTGGACGTCCCTTCAACCGGACGTGCGCACTGACCCGGAGAACCTCAATCCCATGAAGGTCAAGCCGAGCGTCAAGAAGATCTGCGACAAGTGCAAGGTGATCCGCCGTCACGGCCGGGTCATGGTCATCTGCGACAACCTGCGCCACAAGCAGCGCCAGGGCTGACGCAAGACCCCCCAGCACCTCGCAGTACTTCGCGCGACGCGAGCAAACGTAATGACGCAGTGTCCGGCTCCCAGTCGATGGGACCGACACCTCCGGCGGAGGCCGGGGACCCGGACCGTACGGATTCCGTACGGCAGCCGGGACAGACACTGCGGTAGACCTCCGACACATCAGGAGCCATGAATGGCACGCCTCGCAGGCGTTGACCTCCCGCGCGACAAGCGCGTCGAGGTCGCCCTCACCTACGTCTTCGGTATCGGGCGCACCCGGTCCAAGGAGACCCTCGCCGCCGTCGGCGTCGACGCGAACGTTCGCGTCCGTGACCTTGCCGAGGAAGACCTCGTCAAGATCCGCGAGTACGTCGACGCCAACCTCAAGACCGAGGGTGACCTCCGTCGCGAGATCGCCGCCGACATCCGCCGCAAGGTCGAGATCGGCTGCTACCAGGGTCTGCGTCACCGCCGCGGCCTGCCGGTGCACGGTCAGCGCACCAGCACGAACGCCCGTACCCGCAAGGGTCCGCGTCGCGCGATCGCCGGCAAGAAGAAGCCGGGCAAGAAGTAGTCCTCAGCCGGACGCTCACCAGCGGTCTTCGCTGTAGGACCGACCACCTCCCTGTAGGAGAAATAGATGCCCCCCAAGGGTCGTCAGGGCGCTGCCAAGAAGGTGCGCCGCAAGGAAAAGAAGAACGTCGCTCACGGGCACGCCCACATCAAGAGCACGTTCAACAACACGATCGTCTCGATCACGGACCCCTCGGGCAACGTGATCTCCTGGGCCTCCGCCGGCCACGTCGGCTTCAAGGGCTCGCGCAAGTCCACCCCCTTCGCCGCGCAGATGGCCGCCGAGTCGGCCGCCCGTCGCGCGCAGGAGCACGGCATGCGCAAGGTCGACGTCTTCGTCAAGGGTCCCGGCTCCGGCCGTGAGACCGCGATCCGCTCGCTCCAGGCCACCGGCCTGGAGGTGGGCTCGATCCAGGACGTCACCCCCACCCCGCACAACGGCTGCCGTCCCCCCAAGCGCCGCCGCGTCTGAGGCTCGGCCGTCTTGAGGTTGCGGGCGGTACGGCGCTTTCGCGTCGTGCCGCCCGTACCCTTGTCAGTATTGATGGACGTCAAATAGCGGGCGTCCCCAACTGAAGGAATCACCCATGCTTATCGCTCAGCGTCCGTCGCTGACCGAAGAGGTCGTCGACGAATACCGCTCCCGGTTCGTGATCGAGCCGCTGGAGCCGGGCTTCGGCTACACCCTCGGCAACTCGCTCCGCCGCACGCTCCTCTCCTCGATCCCCGGTGCCGCCGTCACGAGCATCCGGATCGACGGGGTCCTGCACGAGTTCACCACCGTGCCGGGCGTCAAGGAGGACGTCACCGACCTCATCCTCAACATCAAGCAGCTCGTCGTCTCCTCGGAGCACGACGAGCCGGTCGTGATGTACCTGCGCAAGCAGGGTCCCGGCCTGGTCACGGCGGCGGACATCGCCCCGCCGGCCGGTGTCGAGGTGCACAACCCGGACCTCGTCCTCGCCACGCTGAACGGCAAGGGCAAGCTGGAGATGGAGCTGACCGTCGAGCGCGGTCGCGGCTACGTCTCCGCCGTCCAGAACAAGCAGGTCGGCCAGGAGATCGGCCGTATCCCGGTCGACTCCATCTACTCGCCGGTGCTCAAGGTCACGTACAAGGTCGAGGCGACCCGTGTCGAGCAGCGCACCGACTTCGACAAGCTGATCGTCGACGTCGAGACCAAGCAGGCCATGCGGCCGCGTGACGCCATGGCGTCCGCCGGTAAGACGCTGGTCGAGCTGTTCGGTCTGGCGCGCGAGCTGAACATCGACGCCGAGGGCATCGACATGGGCCCGTCGCCGACGGACGCCGCGCTCGCCGCCGATCTCGCCCTGCCGATCGAGGAGCTGGAGCTCACCGTTCGGTCGTACAACTGCCTCAAGCGCGAGGGCATCCACTCCGTGGGTGAGCTCGTGGCCCGTTCCGAGGCGGACCTGCTCGACATCCGCAACTTCGGCGCCAAGTCGATCGACGAGGTCAAGGCGAAGCTGGCCGGCATGGGCCTCGCGCTCAAGGACAGCCCGCCCGGATTCGACCCGACCGCCGCCGCGGACGCCTTCGGCGCCGAGGACGACGCGGACGCCGGTTTCGTGGAGACCGAGCAGTACTGAGCGGCTCTGAGCTCACGTACGGAGACGTGCTGAGCTGATTTCGCTTCCGCGGGGCGACCGCCTCGTGGGAACTGACACCGGTACCTGATACGGCCGGTGCAGACACAAGGAGAAACACCATGCCGCAGCCCACCAAGGGTGCCCGTCTGGGCGGCAGCGCCGCGCACGAGAAGCTGCTCCTCGCGAACCTCGCGAAGTCGCTCTTCGAGCACGGCCGCATCACCACGACCGAGGCCAAGGCCCGCCGCCTGCGTCCCGTCGCGGAGCGCTTCATCACCAAGGCGAAGAAGGGCGACATCCACAACCGTCGCCTGGTCCTGGAGTCGATCACGGACAAGAGCATCGTCCACACGCTCTTCACCGAGATCGCCCCGCGGTACGAGAACCGCCCCGGTGGTTACACCCGCATCACGAAGATCGGCAACCGTCGTGGCGACAACGCCCCGATGGCGGTCATCGAGCTGGTCGAGGCCCTGACCGTGGCGCAGGAGGCCACCGGTGAGGCCGAGGCCGCGACGAAGCGCGCGGTGAAGGAAGACGCCCTCAAGAAGGACGAGGCTCCGGCCGAGACCGTCGAGGACGCCAAGCCCGCCGCCGAGGCCAAGGACGAGGCCGAGTCCAAGGACGCCTGAGTCCTGCGGTCGGCTGTACGGACGGGTCCGCTCCCTCAGGGGGGCGGGCCCGTTCCGTTTTTCCGTTGGGAGAGGATCGGACAGGTGTGCAGGTGAGCGAGAACCCCGAGAAGGCCGACGGCCCCGGGAACCCCGAGAGCTCCGAGGGCCCTCAGAACCCCGAGGGCCCGGCGGCCGGTCACGTACGGGTACGGCTGGACCTCAGCTACGACGGCAAGGACTTCTCCGGCTGGGCCAGGCAGCGCACCCGGCGCACGGTCCAGGGCGAGATCGAGGACGCGCTCCGCACGGTGACGCGCTCCTCCCGTACGTACGACCTGACCGTGGCCGGGCGGACCGACGCGGGCGTGCACGCGCGCGGCCAGGTCGCCCACGTGGACCTTCCGCTGGACGTCTGGGAGGAGCACCGCGAGCGGCTGCTGCGGCGCCTCGCGGGGCGGCTGCCGCACGACGTACGGGTCTGGCGGGCCGAGGAGGCACCGGCGGGCTTCAACGCGCGCTTCTCGGCGATCTGGCGCCGGTACGCCTACCGCGTCACCGACCACCCCGGGGGCGTCGACCCGCTGCTGCGCGGCCATGTGCTCTGGCACGACTGGACGCTGGACGTGGCCGCCATGAACGCGGCGTCGGCCGGGCTGCTCGGGGAGCACGACTTCGCCGCGTACTGCAAGCGGCGCGAGGGCGCCACGACGATCCGTACGCTTCAGCGGCTGGAGTGGGTGCGGGACGCGAGCGGTGTCATCACCGCGACCGTGCGCGCCGACGCCTTCTGCCACAACATGGTGCGCTCGCTGGTGGGCGCACTGCTCTTCGTCGGCGACGGCCACCGGCCGGTGGAGTGGCCGGCGAAGGTCCTGGCGGCGGGCGTACGGGACTCGGCGGTGCATGTCGTACGCCCGCACGGGCTGACGCTGGAGGAGGTCGGCTACCCGGCCGACGAGCTGCTGGGCGCGCGCAACCGCCAGGCCCGCAACAAGCGGACGCTGGGCGGTACGGCGGAGAGCTGCGCGGGCTGCTAGCGGCCTCAGCGACGCCAGCGGCCCCAGCAGCAGCGACGCCAGCGGCCCCAGCAGCCTCAGTGACGCCAGCGGCCTCAGCGGCCCTGGGGCTGGCTCGCGCCGCGTAGCCGGCGGCTCACCCGGTGCAGCAGTATCCGGGGCCGCGGACCGGCCGGGCGCGGTGTGGTGACGCGGAAGGACAGCTCCCCGCCGGGCGTGGTCCAGTACGGGGCGATCCGGGCCGCCGCCGGAAGCTCCTCGGGCACGTCCGGGCCCCGGTCCGCGCCGAGCCGGGCGGACTTCGTCCAGCCGAGCGCGGTCAGCCGTACGGAGGCGTCCCAGACGCCGGCGCGCAGCCCGGCCGCCGTGAGCGACGCCGTCCCCGTGATGCTCAGCCCGCTGCCCCCGGTGTAGGCGACGGTGCACTCCGTGGCCACCTTGTGCTCCTTGCCGCTCTCGCGGGCGCGCAGGACCAGCACGGCGGACGCCTGGTCGGGGCGCGCACCCGAGGTGAGCGGTTCGCGGGCGAAGAGGCCGGGCAGGGGCCCGTCGAGCCCCACCGGGGCCAGGAAGCGCCGCGCCTCCCCGTCCGGCGGTGACACGTCCAGCGGACCCTCCGCCGTCCGCAGATGCGCGGTGAAGGCGACCCGGAGCGTGGTGTCGTCCGGGCTGCTCACCCGGTCCAGGCGGGCGTGGCAGCCGATCGAGGTCTCCCAGCGCACGAGCGCCGTGAGCGCGTCGGGGCGGCCGTCGGCGATCAGGGTGAGCGCGACCCGGCGTACGGCGGGCAGCGCCGCGCCCGCGGTGGGGGAGAGGCCGTCCTCGACCACCTCGCGGATCGCGTCGAACAGGACGCGCCGGGCGGAGTCGTCGAGGTCGAGCAGCTCCGTCCCGCTCAGCCGCTCCAGCAGCTCCAGACGCAGCCAGCGCCGGTGCAGCCGGTCGCGCGCCGCGCCCGGCTCGGTGAGGGCGTCGACCCGGGCCATGAGCGCCCGCAGCGCCGGGTAGAACGCGCCGGGCGGTACGGCGGGCCCGTCGGGGACCGGGCCGTACCGGAAGCAGACCTGTCGGCCGAGGACGGCCGTGCGGCCCGCCAGGACGGTCGCCTCGGCGGTGAACGCCTGCTCGGCCAGGGTCTCCCGGCCCCCGACGCCCGCCTCGGGGGCCGGGGCGAAGCGCAGGCCGTGCCGGGCGAGGAACGCCCGGTCGAAGAGCTTGTCCGCGCCGAGGCTGTCGGCCAGCGGGTCCTTGGCGAGGGTGGCCCGCGGCCGGTCCCGGGTGAACAGCGCGTGCGGGACGGGTCTGCCCCGGCCCGCGGGCTTCCCGGCGACGATGTCGGCGTCGTGCTCGACGCCGTACGCGTACAGCCGCTCCAGCGCCTCGGTGTCCACCTCCGTGCCGGGCTCCAGGAAGAGGACGTACGCCCCGGTCGCGTCGGTGAGCCCGGTGTCGCGGTCCTCGGTCACGATCACTTCGAACGCGGCGGACGGCAGGGTCTGCGCGGCCAGGGAGTCGAGGGTGTGGCGCAGGGCGTCCGCGGCGGCGCCCGTGGTCCGTACGACGTCCGCCGCGGTGCCCGCCGTCCGTCCGGGGCGCGGCGTCCGGACGACGACGCTGACCTTGACCCCGGCCGGGGGCAGGTCCGTACGCCGTACGGTCAGCGGGCGGCCCCCGGCGTCGAGCGCGGTCGCGTAGCGGTCGAATCCGGCGCCGGTGAGCCGTACCCGTACCTCCCACGTGCCGTCGTCCAGCGGACGGCCGCCCGCGGCGCGCCGCGGGTCCACGGCGAGGGTGCCGCGCACGACGGGGCGGACCAGGACCGTACCGTCGTCCGCGGCCGGACCCTCCTCCTCCAGGACGAGGGAGGTCTCGCGCTCCACCGGCCACACGTGCGCGGTCTCCGTGTGCCGCAGCAGCACGTCCGCCTTGAACGTCTTCAGCGCGTCGGTCACCTCGACGGGCTCCGCCAGCACCCCGTCGGTCAGCGACGGGGCGAGGAAGTACCGCTCCCCGCGCCGGGCCAGCAACAGGCCCGGGCCGCCCGGGTGTTCCTCGAAGCGGGCGGTGAAGGTGGCCTTGAGGCGGTCGCGGTTCCAGTACGTGGCTCCGACCGCGCAGTGGGCCCGCAGCTCCCGCAGGCGGTGGGTGAACTCGGTGAGTTCGGCGGGTCTGCCGGCACGCAGCAGCGTCGACCGCACGCGGTACAGGACCGGCAGCCCGTCGTGCACGCCGTCGGTCATGAACTCCTCGGCCAGCTCCCGTACGGCGTCGAACGGGTCGTCCCGGAAGGGCGGATCGGTCGGCGGCCCCTCGGGCTCCACCCCGAGCCGGTGCAGCAGCTCGACGCGGTAGAAGCGGCGCAGCAGCCGGTCGCGCGCGGGGCCCGGTTCCGTGCCCGCGACGACGGTGGCCAGGATCTGCCGCAGATTGCCGTAGAAGTACCGCGGGTCGATGGCGGTCGTACCGGCGTTGGAGGCGTCGTCGCGCGCCCAGTACGTGTAGCAGACGTAGTCGCCGAGGACGGAGACGACGGACGCCTTGAGGTAGGCGCGCGCCATGAAGAGCTGGTCCTCCAGGATCCACGGCCCCTCGGGGTGCACGATGCCGTGCTCGCGCAGGAACGCGGTGCGGAACATCTTGTGCGGGGTGAGGCTGTCGATCAGCGGCGCGTTCCACACCGTGCAGGACTCGTGCGTACGGCTCATCAGGGCGTACGGAACGCCCCTGGCCCGGAAGTTGCTCGCGACCTTCCCGATGAGGATGTCGGAGCCGTTGCGCTCGGCCATCGCGTACAGCCGCTCCAGCGCCTCGGGCGCCAGCCGGTCGTCGTGGTCGGCGAACTGCACGTACGCGCCGTTCGCCTGGGCCACGCCGACGTTGCGGGGGCGGCCGGGCCAGCCGGAGTTGGGGATGGAGACGGTACGGAAGTGGGGGTGCTCGGCGGCGAGGGCCGCGAGGCGCGCCGGGGTCCCGTCGGTCGAGCCGTCGTCGACGAACAGGACCTCGAACGCGTCGCGGGGCATGGTCTGCCGGAGCAGTGAGTCGACGAGCGGCTCGATGTGGGGTCCCGAGTTGTAGGTCGGCACCACCACGGTGATCTTGACGGCCGTCATCGGCTCTCCCCTGTGATCATCCTGTGCAGTCTCTGTGAAACATACTCAGGTGAACGCAAATGGGGCTACTGGGTTACGGGCTCCGTGGCCGCCGCCGACGCCTGCGCCTGCCCCCGGCCGAGGATCTGGCGGAAGGTGAACTCCGCGAGGTCGTCGCAGGTCGCGTAGACGCCCTTGTCGGTCTTGGCGACGTTCTTGCCGTTCATGAAGCCGCCGACGGTGAAGTAGACGTACCGGCCGTACGAGTTGGTGGTCTTGAGGCAGATCGACGGCGCCCGGCAGAAGGTGTCGACCCCGGAGCCGGAGAGCGAGGCGATGCCGCCCTGCGCCTGGTCCTTGGCCTTCAGCGCCTGGGCCTCCCGCTCGAAGACGGCGACGCCGACCGTGACGGCCACCCCGTCCTTGTGGTACGTGGCGCGGATGACCTGGTCGCAACTGTTCGACGCGAGTACGGAGCCCAGCGCGCCCTGGGTCGCGGCGGCGCAGTTGGTGGTGGAGGTCGTGGCGGCCTTGAGATAGACGCGGTCGCCCATCGTCAGCTTCTTGCCGGGGAACAGGGTGTCCTCGCCGAGCGGGGCCTTGTCCTTGTCGGCGCTGGATATGAAGTCCTTCGGATCCGGCGGCGGCAGCGGCGCGGCCGACGGGAAGGACGGGGCGGGCTCGCCGTTCTGGTTCGGCACGTCGGTGCCGGAGGTCGGGAGTTGGCCCGCGGTGTTCTCCGTACCGTTGTCGGTGCCGCTGCCGTTCATCGAGACGACGGCCGTCGCGACGATCGCGGCGACGGCGCCGGTCGCGAGCACCCCGCCGCCGATCATCAGCCAGCGCTTACGGCGGCCCCGGGCGGCGGACGCGTCGGCCAGCGCCGCCCAGTCGGGTGTCTGTGTGTCGTACCGGTCCGAGGCCGGCGGCTCGTACGGGTCCTGGGATCCGTACCCGCCCTGCGACTGCCGTGCCCCGTACGGATCGTGGTCCGGTGAACCGGGGCCGCCCCACGAAGGGCCCTGCCCCCCCTGCCCATGCCCAAAGCTCATGCCGCGCAGTTTAGACCGTCGGGCGGTACGGTACGGGCCGCCAAAACCGGTTTGGGTCCTGGCCCCACCTACGCCGACAATGCGGAGCATGGGACATGTAGAGGCAGCGCACCTGGAGTACTACCTCCCCGACGGGCGGGTGCTGCTCGCCGACGCCTCGTTCCGCGTCGCGGAAGGCGCCGTCGTCGCCCTCGTGGGGGCCAACGGCGCGGGAAAGACGACGCTGTTGCGGATGATCGCGGGGGAGTTGCAGCCGCACGGCGGGACGGTGACCGTCAGCGGCGGGCTCGGTGTGATGTCCCAGTTCGTGGGGTCGGTACGGGACGACGGCACGGGGCGCGACGAGCGTACGGTCCGTGACCTGCTGGTCTCGGTCTCACAGCCCCGGATCCGGGAGGCCGCGGAGGCCGTGGACCGGGCCGAGCACGGGATCATGACGGTCGACGACGAGGCCGCGCAGATGGCGTACGCGCAGGCGCTCAGCGACTGGGCGGAGGCGCGCGGCTACGAGGCCGAGACGCTCTGGGACATCTGTACGACGGCGGCGCTCGGCATCCCGTACGACAAGGCCCAGTTCCGTGCCCTGCGCACGCTCAGCGGCGGCGAGCAGAAGCGGCTGGTGCTGGAGGCGCTGCTGCGCGGCCCCGACGAGGTGCTGCTCCTCGACGAGCCGGACAACTATCTGGACGTGCCGGGCAAGCGCTGGCTGGAGGAGAAGCTGAAGGAGACCCGTAAGACGGTCCTCTTCATCTCCCACGACCGGGAGCTGCTGGCCACGGCCGCCCAGAAGATCGTCAGCGTGGAGCCGGGGCCCGGCGGCTCCGACGTGTGGGTGCACGGCGCCGGGTTCGGCACGTACCACGAGGCGCGGCGGGAGCGGTTCGCCCGGTTCGAGGAGTTGAAGCGGCGCTGGGAGGAGAAGCACGCGCAGCTCAAGCGGCTGGTGGTCAACCTGCGGCAGGCGGCCTCGATCAGCCACGAGATGGCGTCCCGGTACGCGGCGGCGCAGACCCGGCTGCGGAAGTACGAGGAGGCCGGGCCGCCGCCCGAGCCGCCGCGCGAGCAGGAGATCACCATGCGGCTGCGCGGCGGCCGCACCGGCGTACGGGCGGTGACCTGCAAGAATCTGGAGCTGGCCGGCCTGATGAAGCCGTTCTCGCTGGAGATCTTCTACGGCGAGCGGGTGGCCGTCCTCGGCTCGAACGGCTCCGGCAAGTCGCACTTCCTGCGGCTGCTGGCCGGCGAGGACGTCCGGCACGAGGGTGAGTGGAAGCTCGGCGCACGGGTGGTGCCGGGGCACTTCGCGCAGACACACGCGCACCCGGAGCTGCTGGGGCGCCCGCTCGTCGACATCCTGTGGACGGAGTACGCGAAGGACCGGGGCGGCGCGATGAGCGTGCTGCGCCGGTACGAGCTGGAGCGCCAGGGCGACCAGCCCTTCGACAAGCTCTCCGGCGGCCAGCAGGCGCGCTTCCAGATCCTGCTGCTGGAGCTGGCGGGCACGACGGCGCTGCTGCTGGACGAGCCGACGGACAACCTGGACCTGGAGTCGGCGGAGGCGCTCCAGGAGGGCCTGGAGGCGTACGAGGGGACGGTGCTGGCGGTGACCCACGACCGCTGGTTCGCACGTTCGTTCGATCGCTATCTGGTCTTCGGCTCCGACGGGGTCGTACGGGAGACGCCGGAGCCGGTGTGGGACGAGCGCAGGGTGGTACGGGCGCGGTAGTGGTGCCGGGTACGGGTACGGGTGCGGTGATGTGGGGGGTTGTCCCGGTGCGTGCGGGGGTACGGCCCCCGTTTTGACCCGTACGGGGCGGCGGCGGTATTCTGCTGGTTCGTTATGCGTATTGGCTTGGTCGTTCTCACGCGAGGGGCCCTTACGCCGGTTCACCGGGCCGATGGACAGCGGTAGGTGCACGGGTTGCGTCCCCGTCGCATCACCAGGGCTGTCGTGATCGTCCGGGTGGCCTTGTCAGGACCCGTCCCTCAACCCTCGCGGGCTGCGGGAACCTCATCACTGAAGAAGCGAAGGCATACGACCGTGCGTACGTACAGCCCCAAGCCCGGCGATGTGACGCGCCAGTGGCACATCATCGACGCGCAGGACATCGTCCTGGGCCGTCTGGCGACCACCGCCGCCAACCTTCTGCGCGGCAAGCACAAGCCGATCTACGCGCCGCACGTTGACACCGGTGACTTCGTCATCATCATCAACGCGGACAAGGTGCACCTGTCCGGCAACAAGAAGACCCAGAAGATGGCGTACCGCCACTCCGGTTACCCGGGTGGTCTGCGTTCCGTCCGCTACGACGAGCTGATGGCGAAGAACCCCGAGAAGGCCGTCGAGAAGGCCATCAAGGGCATGATCCCCAAGAACACCCTGGGCCGTCAGATGATCTCGAAGCTGAAGGTCTACTCGGGCGACCAGCACCCGCACGCTGCCCAGCAGCCGGTGCCGTTCGAGATCACCCAGGTCGCGCAGTAGTTCCGGCCACCCCCTAAGACGAAAAGAAATCTGAGGAGCATCGTGGCCGAGACCACTGCAGAGACCCCCGTCGAAGGCGCCGAGGTCGAAGAGACCTTTGACGCCGTGACGACCTTCGAGTCGGAGGTCCCCGTCGAGGGTGAGTACACCTCCGAGTCGCTCGCCGGCCGCTTCGGCGACCCGCAGCCGGCGGCCGGCCTGGGCCGTCGCAAGAACGCCATCGCCCGCGTCCGGATCGTCCCGGGCACCGGCAAGTGGAAGATCAACGGTCGCACCCTTGAGGAGTACTTCCCCAACAAGGTGCACCAGCAGGCTGTCAACGAGCCCTTCAAGGTGCTTGAGCTCGACAACCGCTACGACGTCATCGCCCGTATCTCCGGTGGCGGCGTCTCCGGTCAGGCCGGCGCCCTGCGCCTCGGCGTGGCCCGCTCGCTGAACGAGGCGGACGTGGACAACAACCGCGCCACGCTGAAGAAGGCCGGCTTCCTGAGCCGCGACGACCGTGCGGTCGAGCGCAAGAAGGCCGGTCTCAAGAAGGCCCGCAAGGCGCCGCAGTACAGCAAGCGCTAAATCGCACGACGGCTGGTTCGGCTGTTTCACAGCCTTTCGGCCTACCGTTCGCCCCGGCGGCACTCCGTGCCGCCGGGGCGTTCGTTTATCGCGAGCCGCGGGCGTATAACAGCATTCAGGGTGCATGAGAGTGCAGCCGGTGCTCAATGGGCTTACGTGTATGTGCAGGGCTTTGCATTTTCGGATCAATTTCGGAGCGCTTTCGTTCGGGGTGGCACTGGCGCCACTCCGGCGTTTCTCGGAGGGAGAGCTGTGGGACGACTCTTCGGCACGGATGGCGTGCGCGGTGTCGCCAACGCCGATCTGACGGCTGAGCTGGCGCTCGGCCTGTCGGTCGCGGCGGCGCACGTGCTCGGCGAGGTGGGGACGTTCGAGGGGCACCGGCCCACGGCCGTGGTCGGCCGGGATCCCCGCGCCTCGGGCGAGTTCCTGGAGGCCGCCGTGGTGGCGGGTCTCGCGAGCGCGGGCGTGGACGTCCTGCGCGTCGGTGTGCTGCCCACCCCCGCGGTGGCGTATCTCACCGGTGTGCTGGGCGCCGACCTCGGCGTGATGCTCTCCGCGAGTCACAACGCCATGCCCGACAACGGCATCAAGTTCTTCGCGCGGGGCGGGCACAAGCTCGCCGACGAGCTGGAGGACCGTATCGAGACGCTGTACGAGCAGCACAGCACCGGCGAGCCGTGGGCGCGGCCGACCGGCGGCGGCGTCGGCCGGGTCCGCTCGTACGACGAAGGATTCGATCAGTACGTGGCACACCTGATCGGTGTGCTGCCCAACCGGCTCGACGGCCTCACGGTCGTCCTGGACGAGGCGCACGGCGCGGCGGCCCGGGTCTCGCCCGAGGCGTTCGCCCGCGCGGGCGCCGAGGTCATCACCATCGGCTCGGAGCCGGACGGCCTGAACATCAACGACGGCTGCGGCTCCACCCACCTCGGGCTGCTGAAGGCGGCCGTCGTCGAGCACGGCGCGGACTTCGGCATCGCCCACGACGGCGACGCGGACCGCTGCCTCGCCGTGGACGGCGCAGGCGAGGAGGTCGACGGCGACCAGATCCTCGCCGTCCTGGCCCTCGCGATGCGCGAGGCGGGCACCCTGCGGGGCGACGCCGTGGTCGGTACGGTCATGTCGAACCTCGGCTTCAAGATGGCGATGGAGCGCGAGGGCATCCGCATGGTCGAGACGGCGGTCGGCGATCGCTACGTCCTGGAGTCGATGAAGGAGCACGGCTACGCCCTCGGCGGCGAGCAGTCGGGCCACGTCATCGTCCTCGACCACGCCACCACCGGCGACGGCACCCTGACCGGCCTGATGCTGGCCGCCCGCGTCGCCGCGACCGGCCGCACACTGGCCGACCTGGCGGGCGTCATGCAGCGGCTGCCGCAGGTGCTGATCAATGTGCCCGACGTCGACAAGGCGCGGGTGAAGACCTCCGCGGAACTGGCCTCGGCGGTGTCGGAGGCCGAACGCGACCTGGGCTCCACCGGCCGCGTCCTGCTCCGCCCCTCGGGCACGGAACCGCTGGTACGGGTCATGGTCGAGGCGGCCGACATCGAGCAGGCGCGCTCGGTGGCGGGGCGGCTCGCGGACGCGGTGAAGTCGGCGCTGGGCTGACCGCCGCCCCGGCAGCGGGCACCGGCCTCAGAGCAGGCTGCGCAGGGTGAGGCCGATGCCCACGGCCAGGACGGCGAACGCGGTCAGGACCGTGCCGTACGGGGTCCAGCGGCGCAGCGCCGGAAGGCGGCGCTCGCCCAGGGCGGCGAGCCGGCTCCCGCCGCCCGCGAGCAGCAGCCCGGCCGCGGTCAGGGTGAGCGCCATGCCGACGCCGTAGCCGACGACGAGCAGGACCCCGAAGGACGTACGGCTCAGGGCCACGGCGCCGAGCAGCACGACGAGGGCGGACGGGCTGGGCACCAGCCCGCCCGCGAGCCCCACGCCGAGGAGTGCGGGAAGCCCGCCGCGGCGGGGCTTGGGGGCGTGGGCGCCGGTGTCGGCGTCGGTGTCGGCGTTGTGTCCGTGGGCGTGCGGGTGCGGGTGCTCGTGCCCGTGCGGGTGGGTGTGCGGGTGGCTGTGGGTGTGGCTGTGGCTGTGGCCGTGATGCCAGTGTGCGGACGGTCGCCCCGTCCGTAACGTCCGTACCGCCGTCACCACCAGCACCGTCCCCAGCGCCGCGATCACCGCGCCGCTGACCGCCCCCAGCCAGCCCAGCAGCCGTTCCCCGAGGAATCCGCCGCCCGCGGTCAGCGCCAGCCCCATGGCCAGGACCCCGGCCGTGTGGGTCACCGTCACCGTCGCCCCGACCGCCAGCGCCGCCCGTACGCCGCCCTCCCGGCGGGCCAGACAGGCGGCGACCGCGAGTTTGGCGTGGCCGGGGAGGGCGGCGTGGCCCGCGCCGAGGAGCAGGGTCAGCAGCACGGCGAGGAGACCGACCGGCAGGGTGAGGTCCCGGCCCGCGGTCAGGCCGGTGAGCCGGTTCTCCAGCGCGGGGAAGAGGACCGCGTCCCGGGCCACGGCCTGCACGGCGGGCGCCGCGTCCGCCGCTGCCGCGGGGCCGTCCGCCGCTACGGGACCGGCCGCCGCGCCCGGCTCCGTACGGAACGTCGCACCGGTCACGTCGAGCGGCCGCTCGCCCTCGCCCGTCGGATACCGCCGCAGCACCTCGCTCGGGCTCCGCGCCGGAACGGGCGACGCCGCCAGCCGTACCCCGTCCCCCGCGACGGCGGTGATCTCCTTCCAGCCGGTCCGCGCCGCCTCCGCCCCCGAGGCGAAGGCGACGTCGGACGGCCGGGAGAGCGCGGCGTCGGCCCGCAGCGCGCAGGTCAGCCGGGCGACCGGCAGACCGGCCGCCCCCTTCCCGTACGTCAGGGTGGAGCGGCCCGTACGCCAGACGGCGGGTTCGCCGCGTACCGAAACCCTGGTACGGCCCGCCAGTTCGGCGCACCGCTCGGCGGCCCGGTGCGCGGCCTCGGCGGGGGAGACGGCGCCGTCCCGGTCGGTGTCCGTGGCGTCCTGGTCCTGCGCGGTGGGGATCTCCGCGCTGTCGACGACGGCGGTGTCCTCGATCCGGTCGTGCGAGAGCCGCAGCCCGTCGTGGTGGTTGACACTGAAGTTGCCCAGCGGGTGGGCGTGGGCCGTCGGTACGGTCACGCAGGTCAGCAGGGTGAGCAGGGCCAGCAGGGGCGCCGTACGGCGGAGGCCCGGCATCAGTCGTTCCTCTCGGCGCGGGGCGGTGGCGGGGTGAAGTGCGGGTTGAGGGCGGTGGCCTCGCGCAGATGACCGGCCGCCTCCGGCATCCCCAACTCCCGCTCGATCGCGCCCCGGTGGTAGCGGAACAGCGCGTTGCGCCAGCCTGTCCCGGCCGCCCGGACCGCGTACGGAAGGGCCTCCTCGGACCGCCCCGCACGGTGCAGCGCCCACCCCAGCGCGTCGGCGACGACGACACCGCGCGTGTGCTGCCACTCCCTGCGCATCAGCTCCACAGCGACCTGCGGATCGCCGTGATCGGCCGCGTAGAGGGCGAGATGCGGGTCGACGGGACCGCCGTCCGCGCGCGCCAGCCGCACCTGCGCCGCCAGCGCCGCCCCCTCGCCGCCCAGCCCCGGCGCCCCGGACGCCCGGCGCACCTCCACGGCCTCCAGCAGGAACTGCGGCAACGGCGTCCGCGCGACCAGCTTCCCGTACAGCGCGCGGGCCGCGTCCGTCTCGCCGCGCGCGGCGGTCACCCGGGCGATCCCGGCCTGCCCGTAGGGGTGGTCGGGGACGGCGTCCAGGGCGCGCCGGTAGTGCCGTTCGGCCTTGTCCAGGTCGCCCCCGGACCCGAGCAGATCACCGAGGCGGGCCTCGGCGAAGGCCCGTTCGTCCGGGGTCGCCGCGCTGTCGACGGCCCGCCGGAGCGCGATGGCCGCGTCGGTGGGCCTGCCGTGGGTCTCCAGGTCGTACGCGGCCCTGCTGTACGCGGCGCTCGCCGGGGCGATGTCGAGCAGCCGCTGCACGGCCGCCCGCGCCGCCGGGTAGTGGCCGAGCTGGATCTCGGCGTCCGCCAGTACGGCGTAGGCGTCCGGCCGGTCGGGCGCCATCCGCGTACCGCGCAGCGCGTGTTCGCGTGCCTCGGCGAACTCGTGCCGGGCGTTGGCGAGCATGCCCAGACCGGTCACCGCGCCGTAGTTGCGGCTGCCGTCGAGGGCGAGCGAGCGGCGCAGCGCCTGGTCGGCGATGTCGAGCGGGCCCGCGTCGAGGGTGGTGCGGGCCCGCTCGATCGCGGCGCGCGCGAGAACGGTCCAGGCGGTGGGGTCGTCGGGGTACGCCTCCGTACGGCGCCGGGCGGCGTCGACCGTATCCCCGGAGCCGGAGCCGGAGCCGGAGCCTGCCGTGTCCCTGTCCCTTGAACCTCCGCCCGCGTTGTCCGTGCCGGTGGTGGCGGTGGCGGCGGCCGGAGCGGTGGCCCCCGGCCGGGCGGGGGAGGGACCGAGCCACAGCAGTCCCGCCACACACCCGGCCACGGCCGCCGCTCCACCCACGGCGCTGATCAGTGTCTTCAAGGTGATCCGACGCCTCACGGGCCCGCGTGCGGGAGGTTGAGATACGGGAACGTGGACTGCGCGTCGGCGGGCTCCAGCCGGACGACCGGATCCGGCACCAGACCGGCGGGCGCGGGCTTCGCGGGTTCGCCCGCCAGCATGCGGAGCAGCGGCCCGTCGACGTGGTCGTTGAGGCGCCGCCCGTTCGGGAAGCCCTGGAGGTCCCCGTCGAGGACCCCGTACGTCTTCGGCGCGGCGGTGACCGGAGTGGAGAGGTTCAGCCGCAGCTCCTCGGCGAGCACGATGCGGGCCGGGTCGGCGTCGGCGTTCATCGTGTGGGCGTTGAGGTCGAAGCCGAAGGCGGCGCCGTTGGCCTTGTCCTTGCCGATGCCCTTCATGAGCAGAGCCTGGATGTCGAGGCGCGGAGTCGCCGGCGCCTTGTGGCCCTGGGCGCTCTCGAAGTGGTGCGGCGGTACGGGGTCGAGCGTGGCGGCCATGAAGGCAGCGTCCTGCCGGTCGTCCTTCGGCACGCGGGTCTGGAACCGGTCCTCGGGGCCACCGGGCTTGGACAGCCCGACGGTGGTGCCGAAGAGCGCGAGCGGGAGGTGCGGGTTGCCCTGCCGGGCCACCTGCCGGAAGGAGGGGGCCTGGGTCGCGAGGCTCCGGCTCAGATCCGCGCCGGGCCGGGAGACGGACGCCCAGAGGCCGACGACCGGGTTGCGCGCGGGGTCGCCCTTCAGAGCGATGTCCCGCTTGGGCACCTGGAGCACGAGGCTGTTCACATTGAGCACCGACAGCGGCTGGGCGTCGGGCAGCCAGCCCGGTACGGGGCCGCGCGTGCCGAGCACGTACGGGCCGAGGACCTGGGTGTCGAACTTGAACGAGTCCGCCGCATGGGTGGCCAGCGTCCTTCCGCCGCCCGGGAGTTGGCGGATCGCCTGGTTCCGCAGCCGGTCGTAGGCCGGCATCAGGAACCGGCCGGTGTGGGTGGGAGAGGCGATCGCGTCACGCAGCAGCGTCTCGGTGGCGCCGCCCGCCGTGACCTTCTCCAGCGTGTACTTCTGGCGGATGCCGAGCGACCGGTCGTCGAGCGAGGTCACCGGCAGCGGACCGACCTTGGGGCCCATCCCGAAGGGTCGGCGGTCCTCGTCACGGAAGGTCCAGCGGTACGTGGTGTCGGGCGCCCCGTCGCCGTCCGCGTCCGCGTGGATCTCGTACCGCGCGCCGGTGGCGAACGGGAAGTCCACGAGCGCGTTGGCGGCGGTGCCGGGCGCCTGGAGGGGGCGGACGCTGGCGATCAGAGTGACGAGGTCCGCGTTCTCGGGGCTGGTGAAGGCGTAGAGGTCGGTCAGGTCCGTCGCGGGGTCGAGCAGGGTCGACGGGGAGTCGATGTGACCGCCCGCCTCGCCGGTGCCGGTGAACGGGCCGGACAGGGCGCCGGCGGTGAGCGCGGCGAGGGCGACGGCGAGGGCGGTGAGGCGCCGCCGTGACGACCGGCTGAATCGTGGCTCTCCGGGTTCCCTGACGTTTCGGGGCATGCGCGTCTCTCCAGTGCCGAGGTGGGTGTGGGCCCCAGAGTGGAGTCTCCGATGATCTTGAGGCGCCCGCACGGGCCGGTGCACCCCCTTCGCGTGACGGTTTTCCTCCGTACGGCTCAGTGGTGGTTTGCCCTGGTTTATATCTATGCATGGATTGGCGTGGCCCGGCAGGGAGGCGCGTGCGTTCGGATCTCCATGAACGCGCTTGTCGGATAAGCCTGTTGGGCCAGGCTGGGCGATCGCCCGTGGCCGCTCTCCCCATCAAAGAAGAGGAAACGCTCTTATGCCCATGCACGGCCTTCGACGTCTCACCGTCCTCGCCGCTGTCGCGGCCCTCTCCCTGCCGCTCGGCCTGACCTCGGCCACCGCGCAGCAGCCCGCCGCCGCCCACCGGGCGGCGTCCGTCGCCGCACCGTTCCCGGGCGCGTACATCTCCCCGTGGGGCGACGCCCAGATCGCGCTCGGCGCCGACGCGCTGTCCTGGATGGAGCGCGAGGGCATCACGCTGGAGGCCATCACCCCGTTCGCGATGGACGCGGACCGCAAGGGCTTCAGCATGCCGATCGGCTCGACGGCCGGTGACGGTCTCGACATCCGGGGGCGCATCTTCTACCCGGGCGGCCTCCGCTTCCACCACGTGGCCTCCGGCAAGACCATCACGCTGAAGCCGACGTACATCCGTGTGATGCCGACGCCCGCGTACTCGGCCGGCGTCGAGGTCGACGGCGTGCCGATCTCCGACGAGGTCGTCATCGCGGA
The DNA here is from genome assembly GCF_044744405.1 of Streptomyces sp. NPDC087310. Classification (NCBI taxonomy): domain Bacteria; kingdom Bacillati; phylum Actinomycetota; class Actinomycetes; order Kitasatosporales; family Streptomycetaceae; genus Streptomyces; species Streptomyces sp. NPDC087310. Next base: position 283,318 of record NZ_JBIUYF010000004.1, read on the forward strand.
ATCCACCTACGCCGAGGTCATGCTGGGCGCCCGCCCGAGCTTCACCGGCTTCCGCATCAAGCAGGCGCCGTTCTACCTCACGGCGGAGGCGTCCCGCCTGTTCGCCTCGGTCACCGGCGGCGAAGCCCCGCCCGTGGGCGCCCTGTTCGGCACGCTCACCCCGAACTTCGACTACATCCCGACGGCGCCGAGGTCGTAGCGCTGGTTGTCTGACCTGCCGCCCTGGGGGCCTGGGGGCCTGGGGGGGGCTTGGGGCGGGGGTGTGTGGTGGGGAGTGGCCCGCCCCCTCCCTGGTTCGATGATCGCGACTCCGGGGTGTGCGTCAAGGGCGCTCCTTTGTCGCGTCGGCTTCGCCGATGGCCTTCGGCCACCCTTGACTCACACCCCTGCGCCGCTGGAAGGGCAGTGGGGAGGGGGCGGGGGGGAGGGGTCCCCTGGGAAACACCGATGTGCCTCCGCTCCGTTCCAGGCTTGCGGGTTGTTCGCCCTGCGGGGCGCGCGGTAGTGGAGTGGGGTGGTGGCGCGTTTCGTCAAGCGTCCGTCGACCGGCTGTGTGCTGGGCTTCATGCCCCGCTGGTCACCCGCCGTGGGTGGATGGGGCGCTGCCTTATCCGAAAGGCATGCGTTATGCCCCGCTATGCCCGGGGTGATTGGGGGGTTGGCCGTCCGTTGTTCCGTTACTGCGGGCGAAGTAGTGGTCGTCCTCGATGTCCGCGATCAGACCGGTGTGCTTGGGCGTCCAGCCGAACTGTTCCTGTGTCAACGCGCAGGTGGGCGAGGAAGTCGGCGAAGTGCCGGGGTGCTTCCTCGGGGGCAGGCTGAGGGTGGGGATGTTGAACTGTCGGGCGATGGCCTCGGCGATGTCCCGGAAGGGCACCGCCGAGTCGGCAGATCCAGCGGCTCGAACAGCGGCTGGGCGTACGCCTGACCTGGATCTACTCGTCCCGAGTGAAGAAGTTGACCAGGTCTTCGAGTGAGGGATTGTCAGGGGTTTCGGCTTCGGCCTCGCCGACTGCGGCGCTGCGAGGGAACATCGCCCGCTCGTACTCGGTGAGGGCGGTCTCGACATCACCGGGGTGCGCGGCGAGGGCCTCGCCGAGTTCGGCGCCGTCCAGCATGGCCAGGTTGGCGCCTTCGCCGTTCGGGGGGATGAGGTGGGCGGCGTCGCCGACCAGAGTCACGCCCGGTGTCCGCTCCCACCGGTGTCCGACCGGCAGGGTGAAGTGGGGACGCAGAACCGGCGCGGTGTCGCTGTCGGTGATCAGGGCGGTGAGCTCCGGGGCCCAGCCCTCGAACTCCTGCGCGATCCGAACCGCAGCCGCTGCGGAATCGGTGAAGTCGATGCCGGCGAACCAGTCCTGCGGCTTGGACAGCATCACGTAGGTGTGGAGGGTCCCGTCCTTCTCCCGGTGAGCCGCGATCTGCCTCGTGCCCGGATCGAGGGCGAACATCGCCCCACCGCCGACCGCCTTCGCGGCAGCGGGGTGCCGTGTGTCGGCGTCGAACAGGTAGGTCTCGACGAACGACATCCCGGTGTACGCGGGCACGGCGTCGGAGACCACCGGCCGCACGCGCGACCAGGCGCCGTCCGCGCCCACCAGCAGGCTCGTGACCACCGTCCCGCCGTCGGCGAAGGCCACCTCGTGGCGGCCCCCGCCCAGGCCACGGACACCACGGACCTTGTGCCCCCACCGGACGGTGCCGGCGGGAAGCGAGTCGAGCAGCATCTGCCGCAGCTCCCCGCGCTGCACCTCGGGGCGCCCGCCCGTCCCGTCGTCGGTCTGGTCGAGCCGGACGTTCCCCTCCCAATCGAGGACCCGCATCGCCTCATGGCCCTCCAGGATGATGCTGTGGAACTCATCCATCAGACCGGCCGCACGCACGGCCAGTTGGCCGTTGTAGTCGTGGATGTCGAGCATCCCGCCCTGCGTGCGCGCCGTCGGCGAGGACTCCGCCTCGTAGACCGTGGCCGGGATGCCGTGCACATGCAGGACGCGGGCGAGCGTAAGGCCGCCGAGCCCGGCACCGATGATCGTGACGTCAGTGGTCATGCTGATTCCTTGCCTGTCGGATGCCTGCCGGATGGGCACCGGCAGGACCTCCGTCAAGGCTCCAGACCTCCCCCGACAGACCACCGACACCGAACCGACAGCCCCGACAGACGACCGACACCGAGGCGCCCCACCAGACGCCGCAGGCCAGGGGGCCCTCAGCAAGACCGATCGGGCGCACCCCCACCCATAAGGCGCAGGATATGCCCCAATTTGCCCCACCCGGCTGACGGGTTGTCCGTCCGTTGCTCCATTCCTGCGTGCTCCCGGCACCCCGATCCGGAACTCCGGGCACACGCACCGCCGCCCCGAGCCCATCTGGCCTCCCCACCACGGCGGGTGACCAGCGGGGCATGAAGCCCGGCCGTCATCCGGTCGGTAGACGCTTGACGAAAGCCGTCACCGCCCCACTCCACTGCCGCGCGCCCCGCAGGGCGAACCGGCCCGGCAGCCTGGGACCCACCCCGGAGCCGCGATCATCGAACCAGGGAGGGGGCGGGCCTGCGGCGCCCTCTCGAACCCGGCCGGCCGAGGTCTGGCGATACTTCGGCATCGGGGTCCGCCCCAGGGCCGGGTATGGAGCCGTACCTGTACCCCAGGGCGGCGAGGATCGCGGCGGTCGTCAGGCTGGTCAGGGCCGCGTCCAGCAGCACCTGGCGGCGGCTGGGCGGGGTGGTGCCCCCGCGTGGGCTCACTCCCCGCCGTCCGTCTCCGGGCACAGCTCAACCCACACGCGTTTCCCCCACCGCAGGAGTTCCGTCCCCCACCGGTCGGCCAGCGCCTCGACGACGACGAGCCCGCGCCCGTCCTCCGCGCTGTCGTCCATGGCCCGAGGCGCGGGCGGCGTGCGGGACTTGTCCACGACTGCGACCCGGACCCGCCCTGGCTCGGGCAAGGAGACCAGCACGCGTACCAGCCGACTGCCGCTGTGCCGTACGGAGTTGCCGATCAGCTCGGACACGACGAGCGCGGCGGCGTCCGCGAGCCCGGGCAACCCCCACGTGGTGCAGGCGGCGCCCACAAGGAGTCTGGCCCGGCGCGCGGACTCGGGGGCGCAAGGCATGGTCTGGCTGTAGGAGGGATGCCCGAGGGGGGAGGGGAGCACGGGCCGAGGCTCCATGGCGGTCTTTATGCGCGGCGGGCGAACGGGGCGGGCGGGGCGAGCGGGGTTGCTGGGGGGAAGAGGCATGGGGGTCTCCCGGCGGTGGTTCTGTTCTCTGGGCACACGCCCCCGATGGGGCAATTCGCCTGGCGATTACCGTTGGTGATGGTTCGGTAACTCGCCCAAGCCTGGGGTGCGGAGCCCGCAATCGGCAAGGAGAAGTGGGTGCCCCACACGAATTGGTATATGTGATCGAACGCGCTCAAGCCTGTGCATGGAGGACATGGGGCGTCAGACTCACAACAGGCGCCGCGATGCGGCAGGCTCTCTCACCACGGAGGTACACACGTGGCAGCTCCAACGGGACCTACTGTCCGACGCATGCAACTCGGATGGGAGTTGAGGCAGTTGCGGGACAAGGCCGGGTTCACCCTTGCTCAGGCGGTGGACGGGTTGACGTTCTCGCCCTCCAAGTTGCAACGCGTGGAGAACGGGCTGACCGGTCTGCCGAAGGTCCAGGACCTGAAGGACCTGCTCGACCACTACGGGGTGGTGGACGAGGAAGACGTGAACTTCCTGGTGGACATCCACCGTGACTCGCTCAATCGCGGCTGGTGGTCCATCTACCGCAGTGTCATGCCGTCGGGCATGAGTATGTTCATCGGCTTGGAAAGTGGCGCCCGCAATGTTCGCGCCTGGCAACCTGACGTTGTCTACGGGCTGTTGCAGACAGAGCGCTACGCCCGGGAGATGTTCCAGACGGCCAAGTCCGTCGAGGAGACGACCACCGAGTTCGTGGAGCGACACACCCAGATCCGGATGCAGCGAAAGGAAGTGCTGACGCGTGAGCACAGTCCCTTGGAGCTGTGGGCCATTCTGGACGAGGCCACCCTGCGGCGAGTCATCGGCGGACCTGATGTGATGCGGGAGCAATACGAGGAGATCACCAGGCTCGCGCAAATGGACAATGTGACGGTCCAGATCCTGCCTGTAAACATCTCGACCTACCGCTGTAGCTACAACTTTGCGCTGCTCGACTTCGCGGCCCCGATGCCAACGGTCGTCCAATCCGATGCGGCTGACGGATCGCGCCTCGGCGACAAGGACACGGAGATCTGGGGCTTCACCCGCAAGTTCGATGCCCTGCGGGCCGGTGCTCTCGCCCCCGGTGAGACAGTGGCGTTCCTACAACGACTAGCACGAGAGATCTAACCCATGATGCACTGCGACATGTCTCAACTCGTGTGTGAAGCAGCGTGGTTCAAGTCTTCGTACAGTTCGGAGAACGGCACCAACTGCGTAGAGGTTGCAGACCTCAGGCCGATAGCCCACGTAGGTATCCGCGACTCCAAGCGCAAGGCCGGCCCCGCGCTCGTCGTCCCCGCCGCCGCCTGGGCCGAGTTCGTCGCCGGTACGCAGTCGGGCCTCTGGCAGCGGTAACGCTGCCGCCCGCCAGAGGCCCGGTTCGGGACGTCAGCGAGTGGCCCGAGCCCGTGAGGACGCCAGCCGGAGCGCGAGCGCGAACAGGGCGGTCGCCGCCAGCCATGCGGCCATGCTGCTGGACGGGTAGAGGGCGACCGCCCGCCACGTGTGCGTCGTGTGGCCGTCCGGGTTGTAGGCGCGGCCGAGGGCGACGTTGGTGGTCAGGAACATCAGCCCTGCCGCTGCCGCCGTGGCCTCGTTGGCGCTGCGGCGCGTGAGAAGCGCGAGGGCCGGCAGCAGTGTGACGTTGCGGGCGACGTCCATTCCCACCACCGGTCCGGCCGCGTGCGCGAGGACCATGGTGACCACGCCCCACGGCACCAGGTACACCGCCGGGGTGCGTGCGTCGGTGACGGACGAGAGACCGTCGATGTAGCCGCCCAGGCGACGCAGCCAACTGTTGATGGGCATCGCGTGCGGCATGGACAGCCAGGCCCAGCAGGCGATTCCGGCAGTGGGGGCCGCGATGCTCCTGGGCATGACGCTCCCGAGGCGCCAGCCGATGACCAGCCAGCCGAGGGGAGCCGGTCGAGAACCGGCCGTGATCTGCGGCCGTAGCGGAAGGTGCAGGGCTGGTGGTGCAGCGGCACGGGGGCTACCTCGTGAAGCAGGGGGAGGGCGCCCCCTCTCCCGCCTGTCGCCCGGCCACCTGGAATTCATGCTTCCGACTCTGCGAAGACTCCTGAAATAACCCCGTGATTCTCATGGGCTCCTCATGCGCCGTTGGTTGCGTGTGCCAGGCCGGTCGGTCCGCAACGTATGAGCAAGGAGGCGCATGGTGTTCCTGTCGAAGACAGCCGCGGCGCGTGAGGGCCGGGCAGAACCGCTCCGGGCAGACCCGGGCCAGACGGACGGAGTCCAGGCGGCGGAGGTCCGGACGGAGGCCGACACCGCCCGGGACCGCGTGGACGCGGAGCCGCTGCATGTGGCCAGCCGGCTGCACGCGTTCAACAGGTTCGAGCTGAAGTACCTGGTCCCGGTCGAGCAGGCCGCGGAGATCCGGGACGAGCTGGCCGAGCGGATGGACCGGGACCTGCACAGCCCGGTCGGCGGGTACGGCGTGTGGAGCCTGTACTACGACACTCCTCAACTCCGGTTCTACTGGGAGAAGATCGAGGGCCTGAAGTTCCGCCGCAAGCTGCGCATCCGCCACTACGGCAACCTCGACGGGGTCACCGACGCCTCGCCGGTCTGCGTGGAGATCAAGCAGCGCGTCAACCGGGTCACGCAGAAGCGCCGTATCACCCTTCCCTACGGCGTGGCACGGCAGTTGTGCGACGGCCGGGAGCTGGTGAACCACTCGGCGAAGGAGAGCGCCTTCGTCCAGGAGGTTCTCGAACTGATCGTCCGGCTGAACCTGCAACCCACCGCGATCACCGGCTATCAGCGCGAAGCCCTGGTCGGACGGGCCGCGGACACCGGTCTGCGCGTCACCTTCGACCGTCGTGTCCGCGGCCGGGACCGGGACTTCGACTTCGGCATCGCGACGCCGGAGAACCGCTTCACCATCCCGCCGCACCTGTCGGTCATGGAGATCAAGGTGAACGAACGCACTCCGCACTGGATCACCGATCTGGCCGCGCGGCGCAATCTCAACCTGGTGCGGATCTCGAAGTACGTGCAGTCCATCGAGGCGTTCGGGCTGGCCCCGCGTTCGGTCTTCCACGTCGACGAGGCGGACTACCCGCCGCCCACCCTCACCGAAGAGCAGCCGCCCCAGGGGCGGCCGGCGCAGCACGATGCGCCATGGAAAGTAGGAGCACAGTGAATTTCGATCTCGATCTGCAGGAACTGAGCGGCACGTTCAGCGTGGCGGACGTCGTGGCGGCGATGGCGCTGTCGTTCCTTCTGTCCACGCTGATCGGTTACGTGTACCGGTACACGCACCGCAATGTCTCCTACAGCCAGTCCTACGTGCAGACCCTCGTCATCGTCGGCATGATCGTCGCCCTGATCATGCTGGTCGTCGGCTCGAACCTGGCGCGGGCGTTCTCGCTGGTCGGCGCGTTGTCCGTGGTCCGCTTCCGTAACGCGGTCAAGGAGACCAGGGACGTCGGCTTCATCTTCCTGGCGATGGCGATCGGGATGGCCTGTGGCGCCCGGTTCTACACCCTGGCCGCGGTCGGCGCCGTGGTGGTCTGCGCCGTCATCCTGGTGATGTTCAAGTTCGACTGGTTCGCGCTGAACGTGCAGCGGCAGGTCGTCAAGGTCCAGGTCCCGGCCGGTGAGGACCACACCCCGCAGATCCGTGACGTGCTGATCAAGTACACGAGCGAGTTCGAGCTGGTGAGCACGGAGACCATCCGCGGCGGCGCGCTGAACGAGGTCTTCTACACGGTGCGTCTGAAGAAGGGCGCCGAACCGGGCGACCTGGTCGGCGCGCTCCAGGAACGGACGTCCGGTCAGCGGGTCACGGTACTGACCGGTTACGACACGACGGACCTGTGATGAGCGGTACGAGCACCACGCGGCGGAGCCGGCGGCTGCGGGACCGGCTGCCCGTCCGGCTGCGCCACCACTGGAAGCCGACCGCGGCGCTGGGCGTCGGGCTCGCCGTGACGGTCGCCTTCCTCGGCGATGCGCGGATCTCCCCCTACGTGACGTCGTCCTCGCGCGTCGAGGCGGATGCCGTCACCGACGACGTCACGGGGACGGTGGGTCTGTACGACACCTCGGTGCCGCACACCGTGCAACTCACGTACCAGCAGACCGACTTCGACAAGATGATGAAGGAGTTCAAGGAGGACGGGACCAAGGACTACATCGAGGCCGACCTCGTCATCGACGGTGTCTACCTCAACGATGTCGGGATCCGCCTCAAAGGGAACTCCACGTTGTCGTCCCTGCGCGGGAACAAGGGCGGGCCCGGTGGCGGCCGGAACCTGCCCGACGGCGCGCAGGGCGCTCCGGCCGGCGCCCCCGGCGCCGCCGGAGGCCGGGACCGCGGCCAGGGCCAGACGGCAGGCGGCGGTCCCGGCGGAACCGGCGGAACCGGCGGAACCGGTGGGGCTGGTGGAACCGGTGGGGCTGGTGGGGCCGGTGGTCTCGGTGGGATGGGTGGTCCCGGTGGGATGGTGCAGTACAACCTGTCCGAGAAGAAGCCCGAGGAACTGCCCTGGCTCGTCAAGATCGACGAGTACGTCGAAGGACGCGCGTACCAGGGCGAGCGGGAGATCTCGCTCCGTCCCGGCAGCAACGGACAGGTGCCCCTCAACGAGGCGCTGTCGCTGTCCCTGACCGAGGAGAGCGGGCAGAAGGCCGAGCGCTACAGCTTCACCGAGCTGACCGTGAACAACCGGCCCGCCGTCGCCCGCCTCATGGTCGAGGCACCCGACACCGACTACGCCGACGGTATCGCCGACGGCAACGGCGTGCTGTACAAGGCCAGGGCGAGCGGCAGCTTCGAGTACCGCGGTGACGACCCGACCGAGTACGAGCGTTCCTTCAAGCAGCTCAACAAGAAGGGCAGCCAGGACCTCGAACCGGTGATGAAGCTCATCAAGTGGGCCGACAGCGCCTCGGACGAGGAGTTCGCCGACGACCTCGACCGGTACGTGGAGGTCGACTCCCTGGCCGCCTACGTGGCCACGCAGAACCTGCTGCTGAACTTCGACGACATGGCGGGGCCCGGCAAGAACTACCTTCTGTGGTACGACCTGGACACCGGGAAGTTCTCCGTCCTGGGCTGGGACTACAACCTGACCTTCAGCGGGGACGCGGCCGCCGGGCCGGACGACTCGATCGGCATGGGCGGCATGCCCCAGGCGACGGCGGAGGGAATGCCCGAAGGCGCGCCGGAGGGCATGCCCCAGGGCATGCCGGAGGGAATGCCCTCCGGATTCCCCGGAGGCGGCGCGGGCGTGGACGGAGGAGGACCCGGGGAAGCCGGAGGACCCGGGGGAGGCGGCAGGGGCTTCGCGCAGCACGTCCTGAAGACCAAGTTCCTCGACTCCGACGCCCTCGACGGCGTCTACAAGAAGGCGTACCGCGAGCTGTACGAGAAGTTCTACGGCTCCGGCGCGGCGGCGAAGGAGCTGAAGGTCATCGCGGAACAGGCCCGCTCGGCGGGCGCCGGCTCCACGGAGCTGGACACCGCCCTGGCCGAGCTCACCGAGACCGTCACCGACCGTACCGCGGCCCTGGCCGAGGACAAGGCGGTGACCGGCTGAGAGCCCCGGCATCCCGAGCCGCCCCCCGCCCCGAGGGCACCGGGGGCACCCGCCCGGGATGCCGGAGCCAGCCGTACACGCGGTCTTGACGGCCGCGCGCACAGGTTCGCTCCCTACCCTTGCGTCGCACGACCAGGACCTGTCCTGATCCGGCTCGACCTGCCGTATTCCGAGGTGACCGAACGTGATCGACCCGTACACCCCCACACGTACACCCGCCGCGGGGCACACCGTCCTGGTCGTGGAGGACGACGCCAGCATCCGCACCCTGCTCACCTCCACGCTCGGCGTCGCCGGTTACGACGTGGTGAGCGCGGCCAGCGGGCAGGAGGGCATGTTCGAGGCCGGTAACCGCCGACCTCATTTGATCGTCCTGGACGTCATGCTGCCCGACACGGACGGTTTCCGGTTCACCCGCGACCTGCGCGCCCAGGGTGTCTACACACCGGTGCTGTTCCTCACCGCCCGGAACGGGGTCGAGGACCGCATCATCGGCCTCAGCTCCGGCGGCGACGACTACGTCACCAAGCCCTTCCACATCCAGGAGGTACTGCTGCGCATCCGCGCCATCCTGCGCCGCAGCAACGCACCCGCCTCCGCCACCGGCGCCCGCCCGCCTCTGCGCTACGCCGACCTCACCCTGGACGAGGTCACCCACGAGGTACGGCGCGCCGGCCACCTCCTGAAGCTGTCGCCGACCGAGTTCCGGCTGCTGGCCTGCCTGATGGCGCACCCGGAGCGCGTTCTGAAGAAGGCCGAGATCCTTCAGCAGGTCTGGCGGTACGACTTCTCCGGCGACACCCGCATCGTCGACACGTACGTCAAGAACCTGCGCCGCAGGATCGACCGCGAGCCGCCGGTACTGATCCACACCGTGCGCGGGGTCGGCTACTGCCTGCGCCTGCCGCGCGACGAGACGCACGCGGGCGCCCGGTGAGATGGCCGTACCGGCTGCGCCCGCGCTCCCTGCGCAGCCGCCTCGTCCTGATCGCCGGGCTGCTGGCCACCAGCGCGGTCCTGCTGTGCCAGTTCGCCGGGCTGACCGTGCTGCGCGGCTGGCTCACCGACCAGGTCGACGACCGGGTCTCGCACTTCCGGCCCCCGGGCCGTGTCTACGAGGACCTCGCCGCCGACGGCACCCTCCGGCCGCCGAGCCCGGACAACGCGCTGCCCTCCGACTACCGCGTCTTCTTCTACGACGGGAACGGAAAGCTGCTGCGGGTCTCCCTGGGCAGCGGTGACGGCGCGGGGCCCCGGCTCCCGGAGCGGGCGGCGGAGCTGGGCCTGGCCGTCGGGCGGCCGAGCACCCTGCCCGCCGAGGACGGTGGTGCCGGGTCCGGCTGGCGAGTGGTCGTCCACTCCGGGCCCGACCGTATGCGCGCCGTCGTCGCCCTGCCCCTGGACACCGTGGACGGCGCCACCGCCAAGCTCCTCTGGCTCAGCCTCGGTCTCGGGGCCGCCGTCGCCGTCGGAGTGGTCGCCCTGGGCAACGGCGCTGTCCGTCTGGGGCTGCGCCCGCTCACCCGCGTCGAGCACACCGCCCAGCACATCACCGAGGGCGCCCTGCTCAACGTCCCCGTGGCGGACCCGGACACCGAGGTCGGCCGGCTCGGCCTGGCCCTCAACACCATGCTCGACCGGCTGCGCACCGCCCTGCACCGCAGGGCAGCCTCCGAAGCGCAGCTACGCCACTTCATGGCGGACGCGGGACATGAACTGCGCACCCCGCTCACCGCCATCCAGGGGTTCGCCGAGCTCCTCCTGGACGAGCCCGGCGTGTCCGGCCGGCGGCGCCACGAGGCACACGCCCTGATCGCGCACAACGCCGACCGCATGAGCCGTCTCGTGGACGACCTGTTCCTCCTCGCCAAGCTCGGCGACACCCCGGCCGCGCACCGCGAACCCGTCGACCTGCTCTCCCTGGCGGCCGACGCCATCGCCACCACCGCGATACGCCACCCCGACCGCACCATCACCCTGGAGCCGCTCACCACCCACCTCGCCGCGCCCGCCCGTGACCTCGACGTCATCGAGACGCCCGGCGACCCCCACCAACTCGCCCAGGTACTGGGCAATCTGCTCTCCAACGCCTGCGTCCACACGCCCGTCGGCAGCGCGGTCCACGTCAGGGTCGGTGCCACCCGTACCCCCACACGCGTCCCCGGGAGCGGGCTCGGCAGCGGACCGCCGCTGCCGCCCGGCACGCCCGTCAGCGTCATCGAGGTCGCCGACGAGGGGCCGGGCATCGAGCCCGGCGAAGCACCGCGTGTCTTCGACCGCTTCTACCGCGCGACGCCGTCGGGACACCCCGCCGCACCGGGGTTCGAGACCCGGCCGGAACCCGGCTCCGGGCTCGGACTGGCCATCGCCGGGGCCATCGCGGCGGCACACGGCGGACGGCTCGAACTGGACAACCGCCCCGGCGCCGGCTGCGCCTTCCGCCTGCTCCTGCCCGACCCGGCCACCGCACCGGGGAGCGACGCCGGGACGCCCTGCCGCGTGGACCCGGCGGACCCCGTGTAGCGCGTACCCGGGGGTCTTGCGGCAAGGGCCGGGGCGGGGGCGTCGGGCCGGGGCGCCGGGGGCGACATGCCGCCTCCGGCGTAATCGGGCCGTTGGGCCGGTTGGCGGTGTCAGGCTGTGCGGCGACCGCCCACCCACCGCATTCCCATGCCGCGGTACGAAGGGATACGAGCAGCGATGGCCGAAGGCGGGCGAACACCGGGCAAGGCTGAGGTCGACCGGTCGGAGGGGTTCGGCGAGCGGCTGTTGGGTGTGCTGCTGGACCGGGCCCATGAGATGCCGCCGCAGTTGATCGCCCCGCTCGTCGCGGAGGAGGTGGCCAGGGTCGGTGGCCGGGACCTCTCGATCCTCTTGCAGGACTACGAGCAGATGCTGCTGGTTCCGCTGCCCGGCCGGGGGCTGACGGTGGGCCGTCCTGAACCGGTCGAGAACTCACCCGCGGGCACGGCGTTCCTGACCCGCAGAACGGTGGAGGTGCCGTACGGCGTCCAGGGCAGCCCCGTCGCCCCGGACGCCCCGGACGGCCCCGGTGGCAGTGTGCGGATGTATCTGCCCCTGCTGGACGGCAGTGACCAGGTCGGGGCCATGGCCGTCACCCTGGACAGTGTCGATGACGACGACCGGCGGCTGCTGCGCAGGCTTGCCGGGCTGGTCGCGGACATGATCGTCACCAAGGACGCGTACACCGATCTGTTCTTCCAGGCCCGGCGCAGCTCCCCGATGAGTGTGGCCGCCGAGATCCAGTGGTCGTTGCTGCCGCCGCTGTCGATGACCGTTCCGCAGGTCGAGGTGGCCGGGATCCTGGAGCCTGCGTACGACGTGGCGGGCGACAGCTTCGACTACGCCCTCAACGGCGACATCCTTCACGTGGCCATGATCGACGCGATGGGCCACGGCCTGGACGCGGCGACCATGGCGACGGTGGCCATCGGCGCCTACCGCCACACCCGGCGGGCCAACACCGGGCTGTCCCAGGTGTACGCGTTCATGGACAGGGCCATCAACGAGCAGTTCGGCCACGACCACTTCGTCACCGCGCAGATGATGTGCCTGAACATCGCCACGGGCCAACTGCAATGGGTCAACGCCGGCCACCCGGCCCCTCTGCTGATCCGTGACCGCGTCGTGGTGGACCGGCTGGAGAGCCCGACCACCCTGCCGGTCGGCTTCGGCGGTGAGGAGCCGGTGGTCAGTGAGCGGAGGCTGCGGCCCGGGGACCGGCTGCTGTGTTTCACCGACGGGCTGATCGAGGAACACCAGGACGGCGGGGAACCGTTCGGCGAGGAACAGCTCATCGAGTGGACCAACCGCGCCGTCCGTGACCACACGGCGGTGCGGTCGGTGGTGCGCGCGCTCTCCTACTCCCTGAAGCAGGGACGAGGTGGTATCACCAGCGACGACGCGACGATCTTCCTCATCGAGTGGCGGGGAGGCGACGCCGACCACCTCGCCACCCTTGACTGAACCGACAGTCGGCCGCCCCGTCGCTCCGGCCCGTCCCACCGATCCCGTCCCCCGATTTCGGCCGGGCGGTGGCCGGATCGCCGTGGGTGCGGGGGAGTGGGGGCGGTGGTTACGGTGCGTCGGGAGCGACGCGTACGTGTCCTGTCCGCAGCCGCCCCTGGCCCTGAGCCCCTAGGTGTGTCACCGCGGGCGGCGCCACGGGCCGCGCCCGAAGCCGGGAAATCCGAACACGGGAGAGCCGATGACCGTCACCCCGCCGCCCTTCGACCCCGAACTGGCCGTCGTACTGGAGCTGAACCCCGAGAGCACCACCGTCCTCACGCCCGAGCTGATCCCCCTCGCCCGCGAGATCATGGCCCAGCAGCGCCCCACCGACGCGGAGTTACGGCGCCAGGGCACCTTCACGTTCGAGGAGCGTTCCGTGCCGGGGCCGGCCGGGGCGCCCGACATCTCGCTGCTGATCTGCCGGCCCGCCGGTGCGCAGCGCCCGTCCGCCGCGCTGCTGCCCGCCCTCTACTGCGTGCACGGCGGTGGCATGGTCAGCGGTGACAACCGGCTCGGGATACCCGACCGGCTCGATCTGGCGCACGAACTGGGCGGCCTTGTCGTGGTCTCCGTCGAGTACCGGCTCGCCCCCGAACACCCCCACCCCGCGCCCGTGGAGGACTCGTACGCGGGGCTCGTCTGGACCGCCCGGCACGCGCGTGAGCTGGGCATCGACCGCGACCGGATCTTCACCGTCGGCAGCAGCGCGGGTGGCGGGATCGCCGCGGCGCTGGCGTTGATGGCGCGGGACCGGGGCGGCCCCGAGCCGGCCGGGCAGCTCCTGATGGCGCCGATGCTGGACGACCGTAACAACACCCCGTCCAGCCACCAGATGGCCGGGGTCGGCACCTGGGACCGGGCCTCCAACCACACCGGCTGGAGCTCGCTGCTCGGCGACCGGATGGGGAAGCCGGGGGTCTCCCCGTACGCCGCGCCCGCCCGCGCCAGAGATCTGTCGGGGCTGCCGCCCCTGTACATCGAGGTGGGGTCCGCGGAGACGTTCCGCTCCGAGGACGTCGACTACGCCTCCCGCGTCTGGCTGGCCGGGGGCCGCGCCGAACTCCATGTCTGGCCCGGTGGTTTCCACGGGTTCCACGGCGACGCGCCGAAGACCCGGATCACCCGCGACGTGAAGGCGGCCCGGCTGCGGTGGATGCGGCGGGCGCTCGCCGCCCCCTGAGCGGGTGCGTCACTGATTCACCGCTGAGCGGCCCCGCCGGTGGTCCGTACGGGCCCGGCGGGGCCGGGTCACCGCCCAGAACGCCTTCTGCGTGAGCAGCGTGAGCGTGCCCGCGGCGACGATGCCCGCCAGGTTCAGCAGGAGCTGGCCGGTGGAGCCCCAGACCTGGCCGAAGTCGCCGTACCCGAGGGCGACCGCCGCGTTGGCCGCCGCGGGGACCGTCGTCACGGAGATGGCGACCCCGACCAGCGCGCCCGACTTCGCCGAGGTCAGCGAGAGCATGCCCGCCGCGCCCGCGAGGGCCGCGACCACCAGGGAGAACAGGTCAGGGTTCCAGATGAACGAGGTGTTCGGGCGGTCCGCCTTCAGCATCGACTCCGAGAAGAGCCCGAAGCCGTCCATCGCCAGGCCGAACACCGTCGTCAGCGCCATCGCCACCGCGAACCCGACGAGCACCGCGACCAGCGAACGCCACGCCAGGCGCGGGGCGCGCTGCACCAGCGCCGTACAGACGCCCGCCAGCGGGCCGAACTCCGGGCCCACCGCCATCGCGCCGACGATCAGGATCGCGTTGTCCAGCACCACACCACAGGCAGCGATCATCGTCGCGAGGGTCAGGAACGCCAGATAGGTGACCGAGAGGGTGGACTCCTCGTGCGTCACCTCCTCCAGGTGCTCCCACAGCACGGCGTCGGCGCCCTCGCCCGGCGCCTCCTCCTCCGCCACGTCCCCGCGCTTCGAGAGCGACAGGTCGATGTTCCCCACGGAGATCGAACCGGACTCGTCGATACCGAGGCCGCGCAGCACCCCGATCAGCTCGTCGCCCGCCTCGCGCGCCACGTCGCACAGGATCAGGTCGCCGTGCGGGTCGCGGGCGGCGCCGGGGACTACGGCCAGGTGCGCGGTGCCGACGGTGGACTCGACGGCCCGTACCACCTCGTCCGTACGGTCGGCCGGTACGAGCAGACGCAGATGCAGCACGCCGGCCGCTCCTCAAAGTCTCGGAAGTGAGCAGGTGTCAGAGCTTGCGCAGGGAGAGCCGCTGCACCTTGTGGTCCGGGCCCTTGCGCAGCACCAGTGTGGCGCGGCCCCGGGTGGGTGCCACGTTCTCCAGGAGGTTGGGCCTGTTGATGGTCTGCCAGGTCGTACGGGCGTACTCCAGAGCTTCCTCCTCGGAGACCTGGGTGTACTTCCTGAAGTACGACGACGGGTCCTGGAAGGCCGTCTCACGGAGCTTGCGGAACCGGTTGAGGTACCAGCTCTCGATGTCCTCGGGGCGCGCGTCGACGTACACGCTGAAGTCGAAGTAGTCGGCGAGCCCGACGCGCGTCCTGCCGTCCTTGCCGGGCAGCGCGGGCTGGAGGACGTTCAGCCCCTCCACGATGAGGATGTCGGGGCGCCGTACGGTGAGCACCTCGCCCGGCACGATGTCGTAGATGAGGTGCGAGTAGACGGGCGCGGTGACCTCGTCCCTGCCCGCCTTGATGTCCGCGACGAACCGGGTCAGCGCCCGCCGGTCGAACGACTCGGGGAACCCCTTGCGCGACATCAGCCCGCGCGCCTGGAGCTCCTTCATCGGGTACAGGAAGCCGTCGGTGGTGACGAGTTCGACCCGCGGGTGCTCCGGCCAGCGGGCCAGCAGCGCCTGGAGGAGCCGGGCCACGGTCGACTTGCCCACGGCCACGCTCCCGGCGACGCCTATGACGAACGGGGTGCCGCGCTGCGCGCCGTGCCCGTTGCCCGCGTCCCCGAGGAAGGTGTTCAGGGCGCCGCGGAGCCCGGCGGTGGACTGGACGTACAGGTTGAGCAGCCGGGAGAGCGGGAGGTAGACGTCGCGTACCTCGTCCAGGTCGATGACGTCCCCGAGCCCGCGCAGCCGCTCGACCTCCTCGGCGGTCAGCGGCAGCGGGGTCTTGTCGCGCAGCGCGCTCCACTCGGCCCGGGTGAGGTCGACGTAGGGCGTCGGCCCGTGGTCGGTCCGGCGGGCGGTGCTCCGTGACGGCGGTGACGTCGGCGAGGTGATCACCTGGCCATTGTCCGGCGCGACCGGCGGCCGGGGGAGGCCGCCGGGGGTGGGGTCGGTCACGTGGCGGCCGGGCCCCTGTGGGGGGAGGGCGGGGCGTGTGGCTTTCCTGTGGCGTGTACGTGAGGTCCCCGCCCCCCGGTGCGCGGTCTGCGACGATGCCGTCCGACGAGGTGGAAACAGTAAGTAATCGTCGGGAATCGTAAGGAATCGTAAGTAACGGCCAGGAAGGGAACGATATGTGCGGAATCGTGGGGTACGTGGGCGGGCAGTCGGCGCTCGATGTGGTCATCGCGGGTCTCAAGCGCCTGGAGTACCGGGGGTACGACTCCGCCGGGGTCGCCGTCCTCTCCGGCGGTGGGCTCGCCGCGGCCAAGAAGGCGGGCAAGCTCCTCAACCTGGAGAAGACGCTGGTGGAGAGCCCGCTGCCGAGCGGTGTCACCGGCATCGGCCACACCCGCTGGGCCACCCACGGCGGCCCCACCGACGCCAACGCCCACCCCCACCTCGACAACGCGGGCCGCGTCGCCGTCGTCCACAACGGGATCATCGAGAACTTCGCCGCCCTCCGCGCCGAGCTGGCCGAACGCGGCCACGACCTGGGCTCCGACACCGACACCGAGGTCGTCTCGCACCTCCTCGCCGAGGCGTTCTCCTCCTGCGGCGACCTCGCCGAGTCGATGCGCCGGGTGTGCCGCCGGCTGGAGGGCGCCTTCACCCTCGTCGCCGTCCACGCGGACGCGCCGGACGTCGTCGTCGGCGCGCGCCGCAACTCGCCGCTGGTGGTCGGGGTCGGGGAGGGCGAGTCGTTCCTCGCCTCCGACGTCGCCGCGTTCATCGCCCACACGCGCTCCGCGATCGAGCTGGGCCAGGACCAGGTGGTGGAGGCCCGCCGCGACTCCGTGACCGTCACGGACTTCGACGGCGCCCCGGCCGAGGTCCGCTCGTACCACGTGGACTGGGACGCCTCCGCAGCCGAGAAGGACGGCTACGCCTCCTTCATGCTCAAGGAGATCGCCGAGCAGCCGAAGGCCGTCGCCGACACGCTGCTGGGCCGGATCGACGCCGAGGGCGCGCTCACCCTCGACGAGGTGCGGATCCCGGCGGCCGTGCTGCGCGAGGCGGACAAGGTCGTCATCGTGGCGTGCGGTACGGCCTTCCACGCCGGGCTGATCGCCAAGTACGCCATCGAGCACTGGACACGGCTCCCCTGCGAGGTCGAGCTGGCCAGCGAGTTCCGCTACCGCGACCCGATCCTGGACCGGCGCACGCTCGTCGTCGCGATCTCGCAGTCCGGCGAGACGATGGACACGCTGATGGCGCTGCGGCACGCCCGCGAGCAGGGCGCGAAGGTGCTGGCCATCTGCAACACCAACGGCTCGACCATCCCCAGGGAGTCCGACGCTGTCCTCTACACGCACGCGGGCCCCGAGGTCGCCGTCGCGTCGACCAAGGCGTTCCTGACCCAGCTCGTCGCCTGCTACCTGGTCGCGCTCTACCTGGGGCAGCGGCGCGGCACGAAATGGGGCGACGAGATCCGGGACGTCGTCCGTGACCTGGGGCGGATCGCGGGCGAGGTGGAGCGCGTCCTCGCCACGATGGAGCCGGTACGGGCCCTGGCGCGCACCCTGAAGGACAAGCGGACGGTGCTGTTCCTGGGCCGGCACGTGGGGTATCCGGTGGCCCTGGAGGGCGCGCTCAAGCTCAAGGAACTCGCGTACATGCACGCGGAGGGGTTCGCGGCGGGCGAGCTGAAGCACGGCCCGATCGCGCTGATCGAGCCGGACCTGCCGGTGGTCGTCGTCGTACCGTCGCCGCGCGGGCGGTCGGTGCTGCACGGCAAGATCGTCTCGAACATCCAGGAGATCCGGGCGCGGGGCGCGCGCACGATCGTGATCGCGGAGGAGGGGGACGAGGCGGTGGTGCCGTACGCGGACCATCTCATCCGCATCCCGGCGACGCCTACGCTGCTTCAGCCACTGGTCGCGACCGTGCCGTTGCAGGTGTTCGCGTGCGAGCTGGCGACGGCGCGGGGCAACGAGGTGGACCAGCCGAGGAACCTGGCGAAGTCGGTCACCGTGGAGTGAGCGGTGGAGTGAGCGAGTAAGTGTGTGAGGGGAGACAGTGGAGTGATCATCGGGGTGGGGATCGACGTCGCGGAGATCGACCGGTTCGGGGAGTCGCTGCGGCGCACCCCGCAACTGGCCGACCGGCTCTTCCTGGCGAGCGAGTTGCTGCTCCCCAGCGGCGAGCGGCGCGGTACGGCCTCCCTGGCGGCGCGGTTCGCCGCGAAGGAGGCCCTGGCGAAGGCGCTCGGCGCGCCCGGCGGGCTGCACTGGACGGACGCCGAGGTGTACGTGGAGGAGACCGGGCAGCCACGGCTGCGGGTGACCGGGACGGTGGCCGCGCGCGCCGCCGAGTTGGGCGTACGGAGCTGGCACGTCTCGCTCAGCCACGACGCGGGGGTGGCGTCCGCCGTGGTCATCGCGGAGGGTTGACGGCAGGCAGGCGAACGGGGGTCGAGGAGAGAGAGCAGGGCTGATGCGTACCGCCTACAGCGTGGAGACCGTGAGGAACGCCGAGCGCGAGCTGATGGCGCGGCTGCCGGAGGGCACGCTGATGCAGCGCGCCGCCGCCGGTCTCGCCGCCGCCTGCGCCGGGCTGCTGAAGGATCTGCTCGGCCGGGTGTACGGGGCGCGCGTCGTCCTGCTCGTCGGCAGCGGCGACAACGGCGGGGACGCCCTGTACGCCGGGGCGCGGCTGGCCCGCAGGGGCGCCGGGGTCACGGCGGTGCTCCTCGCCCCCGGCCGGGCGCACGAGGGCGGGCTGACGGCGCTGCTCGGCGCGGGCGGCCGGGTCGCGGACGACCCCTACGAGGTACTGGCCGCCGCCGATCTGGTGCTGGACGGCATCACCGGCATCGGCGGCCACGGCGGGCTGCGGCCCGACGCGGTGCCGGTGGTACGGGCGGCCAGGGGCGCGGGCGCGGTGATCGTCGCCGTCGACCTGCCGAGCGGCGTCGAGGCGGACAGCGGGGAGGTCGAGGCGGCGGACCGGGCGGTGCGCGCGGACGCGACGGTCACCTTCGGCACGTACAAGCCGGGCCTGCTCATCGACCCGGCGCACGAACACGCGGGCGCCCTGCGGCTCGTGGACATCGGCCTCGGCCCGTACCTGCCGTCCGTCCCGGAGCTGGAGGCGCTGCAACACGAGGACGTGGCGCGGCTGCTGCCCGTACCGACGGGCGAGAGCGACAAGTACCGGCGCGGTGTCATCGGTGTCGTCGCCGGTTCGGCGCGCTACCCGGGCGCGGCGGTCCTCGCCGTGTCGGGCGCGCTGCGCGGCGGCGCGGGCGCCGTACGGTACGTGGGCCCCGGCAGCGAGGCGGTCCTCGCCCGCTTCCCGGAGACGCTGGTCCACGAGGGCCCGCCGTCGGAGGCGGGCCGCGTCCAGGCGTGGGTGGTGGGCCCGGGGCTCGGCGAGGGCTCGTGGGCGCGCTCGGCGGTGGCCGAGGTCCTGGCCTCGGACGTCCCGGTCCTGGTCGACGCGGACGGCCTGCGCCATGTCACCCCGGAGGCGGCGGGGCGCCGTACCGCCGGGACCCTGATCACCCCGCACGCGGGCGAGGCGGCGGCCCTGCTCTCCGTCCCCCGCGCCGAGGTGGAGGCGGGCCGGCTGGCCGCCGTACGGGAACTGGCCGCCCGGTACGGCGTGACGGCCCTGCTGAAGGGCTCGACGACCCTGGTCGCCGCCCCGGACCCGCAGACCCCGGTCCGCGTCAACCCCACGGGTACCGCCTGGCTGGCCACGGCCGGCAGCGGCGACGTCCTCTCCGGCCTCGCGGGCTCCCTCCTCGCCACCGGCCTCCCGGCCCGCGACGCGGCCTCGGTGGCGGCCTACCTGCACGGCTTGGCGGCCCGCCTGGCCGCGCACGGCGCGCCGGTGGCGGCGGACGACGTGGCGGCGGGCGTGGGGGAGGCGTGGCGCAACGTGGTGGGGGACGCGTCGTCGCCGTGAGCTCACGGCTCTCGCACGGCTCTCGCACGGCTCTCGCACGGCGCGAACGGCTCGGACGGCGAACCGGGGCACCGGGCCTGAGACACTGGGCGCGATGACCGGAATCATGCAGACCTCGGCGACCCTGCGGGCGCGGGCCGAAGTCGATCTCGCCGCCCTGCGGGGCAATGTGCGCGCGTTGCGCTCCCGGGTGGGGGACGGCGTCGCGGTGATGGCTGTCGTGAAGTCCGACGCGTACGGACACGGCATGCTGCCCGTCGCCCGCGCCGCCCGCGCCGCCGGGGCCACCTGGCTGGGGACCGCCACCCCTCACGAGGCGCTCGCGCTGCGCGCCGCCGGGATCGGCGGACGGGTGATGTGCTGGCTGTGGACGCCCGGCGATCCCTGGCGGGAAGGGATCGAGGCCGATCTCGACATGTCCGTCAGCGGGCTGTGGGCGCTGCGCGAGGTGACCGCCGCCGCGCGCGCGGCCGGGCGGCCCGCGCGGATCCAGCTCAAGGCCGACACCGGGCTCGGCCGCAACGGCTGCCCGCCCGCCGACTGGCCGGAACTCGTCGGCGCCGCCCTCGCCGCGCAGGCCGCCGGCGAGGTCCGGGTCACCGGGCTCTGGTCGCACTTCGCCTGCGCCGACGAGCCCGGACACCCGTCGATCGCCGCCCAGTTGGAGGTCTTCCACGAGGTCGTGACGTACGCCGAGAAGGCCGGCGTCGAGCCCGAGGTGCGGCACATCGCCAACTCGGCCGCCGCGCTCACCGTCCCCGAGTCGTCCTTCGACCTCGTCCGGACGGGCATCGCCCTGTACGGCATCTCGCCCAGCCCGGACCTGGGCACCCCCGAGGACTTCGGGCTGCGCCCCGTCATGACGCTCTCCGCGTCCGTGGCGCTGGTCAAGCGGGTGCCGAAGGGGCACGGCGTCAGTTACGGCCACCACTACGTCACGCCCGAGGAGACCACCCTCGGCCTGATCCCGCTGGGTTACGCGGACGGCATCCCCCGGCACGCCTCCGGTCGCGGCCCCGTGCAGGTCGGCGGGGTGCGGCGGACCGTCGCCGGGCGGGTCGCGATGGACCAGTTCGTCGTCGACCTCGGCGGCGACACGCCCGAACCGGGCGCGACCGCCGTCCTCTTCGGCCCCGGCGACCGGGGCGAGCCGACCGCGGAGGACTGGGCACAGGCCGCGGGGACCATCGCGTACGAGATCGTCACACGCATCGGTTCCCGCGTCCCCCGCGTCTACCTGAACGACAGCGGGCATGCTGATCCGGACGGTCCCACCACCGAGCCGACAGGCACCGAGCCGACAGGGACCGGGCCGACGGGGCCGACGACGGGGGGCGCACCGTGAGCGAGAGCGGCAACTGGCGCAGGGCGACGGGGATCGCGGGCGCCGCCATAGGCGTGATCGCCGCCGGGGCCGCCGCCGGTGTGGCGATCGAGAGGATGACCGTCGGGCGCGGCATCCGCAGGAAGGCGCGGCTCGCGCTGGACGCGGCGGGCCCGTACGGCGCCCTGCGCGGCACCCCGGGCCGGGCCCTCGCGGACGACGGTACGGAGCTGTACTACGAGGTGGACGACGCCACCCCGGGGGAGGAGACCGGGGCGGACGGCGCCGCAGGGCCGCGCCGGCGGCGGCTCTTCGGCCGGAAGGCGCCCGCGCCGGTCACCGTCGTCTTCAGCCACGGCTTCTGCCTCAACCAGGACGTCTGGCACTTCCAGCGCGCCGCGCTGCGCGGCCTCGTCCGTACCGTCCACTGGGACCAGCGCAGCCACGGCCGCTCCGCCCGGGGCGCCGCCCAGCTCGGGCCCGACCCCGTACCGGTCACGATCGACCAGCTCGGCCGCGACCTGAAGGCCGTCATCGACGCCGCGGCGCCCGACGGGCCGCTGGTGCTGGTCGGCCACTCCATGGGCGGCATGACGGTGATGGCGCTCGCCGACCAGTTCCCTGAGCTGATACGGGACCGGGTCGTCGGCGTCGCGTTCATCGGCACGTCGAGCGGAAAGCTCGCCGAGGTCACCTACGGGCTGCCGACCCTGGGCGTGAACGTCGTGCGCAGTGTGCTCCCCGGCGTGCTGCGGGCGCTCGGCTCGCAGGCCGAGCTGGTCGAGCGGGGGCGGCGGGCCACGGCGGAGATCTCCGCGGGGGTGATCAAGCGGTACTCGTTCAGCTCGAAGGACGTGGACCCGGCCGTCGCGCGGTTCGCGGAACGGCTGCTGGAATCCACCCCGATCGATGTCGTCGCGGAGTTCTACCCGGCCTTCACCGAGCACGACAAGGCGACGGCGCTGCCCGCCTTCCTGGAGGTCCCGGCGCTGGTGCTGGCGGGGGAGAACGACCTCGTGACCCCCAGCTCGCACAGCGAGGCCATCGGCGATCTGCTGCCCGACGCGGAGCTGGTGATCGTGCCCGACGGGGGCCACCTGGTGATACTGGAGCACCCGGAGGTCGTCACGGACCGGCTGGCCGACCTGCTGGTACGGGTCGGGGCGGTGCCCGCACCGTCTAACGTGGGGACGCATGGAAGCACCGCACAGCCCGGCGCCTGACGACGTCGCCGCCGCCCCTGCCGACAGTCCTGTCCCACCTGCCACTCCCGCGTCCCCGGACGCCCCCGAGGCCCGTGACGCCCGTGACGCCTCTGTCACGGCCTCTGTCACCCTCACCCTCACCATCGGTTCGCCCGAACGGATGACGGAGCTGGGCCTGCGCCTCGCCGCGCTGCTCCGCCCCGGCGACCTGGTGATGCTCACCGGCGAGCTGGGCGCCGGCAAGACGACCCTGACGCGCGGCCTCGGTGAGGGCCTCGGGGTGCGGGGGGCCGTCACCTCCCCGACCTTCGTGATCGCCCGTGTCCACCCCTCCCTGACCGGCGGGCCCGCGCTGGTCCACGTCGACGCGTACCGGCTCGGCGGCGGTCTCGACGAGATGGAGGACCTGGACCTCGATGTCTCGCTGCCGGACTCCGTGGTGGTCGTGGAGTGGGGCGACGGCAAGGTCGAGGAGCTGTCGGACGACCGGCTGCACGTGGTCATCGACCGGGTCGTGGGCGGGTCCGACCCCGCGCCGGCCGAGGAGGACGACCGGCGCACCGTCACCCTGACCGGCCTCGGCGCCCGGTGGGCGGACGCGGACCTGGCCTCGCTGGCCCCGTAGGAGCCTCACCGGCCCGGTGGACGGTGATTCGGTCAGTCGTTCCGTACATTCCGACAAGACGTCGGCAAAATGTTGCGCGTGCCCTGCCGTGCGTGGTCACATGGTGGGGAGACTTGGTTAGGTCTACCTAACCATGCCTGCCCCCGGAGCCCCAGGAGGCACCCATGCCGGCGCCCGAGCGTGACATCCGTCCGCGGCCCTCGTCGTATCTGACGCGGTCGCTGTCGCCGTCGTCCGTCCCCATGAAAGACCTGCTGGCGTCCTGCGCCGCGGCGGCGGCCGTCTCCACGCCGCCGCGTGCGCCCGAGCCGGACGCGCGGCAGGACACCGGGCTGGAGCTGCTGCGGGAGAGCGGCGAACAGCGGTGCGGCGCCGCGCGGGAGCGCGACGCCGCGTAACAGACGTAAAGCCGGCTGTCGGGAACTACGGGACGGCTACGGGACCACTTCGACCTTCGAGCCGACCGTCGCGAACGTCCACATCGCGTTCCCGTCCCCCACCTTCATCCTGACCCCGCCCGTCTTCAGGGTCGGGTCGGGGCTGGTGAGCGTGCCGTCGACCGCCGCGCTGAACCCGATCGCCACGTTCTCGACGGTCGTGAAGCGCACCACGTGCTCGATCCGTACGCCGTCCGAGCCGGTCACGGAGCCGGACCGCGAGGTCACCGTGTACGAGCCGGGGGGCGGGCTGACCGTGCTCGGCATGACCGCGAACGTCCGGGTCGACCGGCCCTTCTCGTCCACCAGCCACACCCGCCGGTCGGCCAGCGCGTAGACGACCCGTTCCCCCGTGCCCGAGTCGGCCGGTACGGCCATCGGGTCCTTCGGCTTCTGCGCGGGGGCGCCGGAGGAGGAGGGCAAGGAGCTGGGGGCCGCTTTTGTGGGCTTCCCGAGGGTGTCGGGGACGTTCGCCGATGCCTGGAAGGCGAGGAAACCGACCACGGCGACAGCCGCTGCGGTGAGCCCGGCCACGATTCCCGAGCTGCTCCTGGACACCTTGATCCACCTCTCGTACGTATGACTCCGTGGTGACGTTAGCAGCAGCGGGGTGACGGGGCAGGGCGCCGTGCCCCGGCGCCGGGAGCCGTAGGCTGTTTGCGTGCTTCTGCTCGCCGTTGATACCGCCACGCCCGCCGTCACCGTCGCCCTCCACGACGGTTCCTCCGTCCTGGCCGCCGAGCGCCGGACCGACGCCCGCCGCCATGGGGAGCTGCTGCTGCCCGCCGTCGACCGGGTCCTCGCCCGGGCCGGCCGGAAACTCGACGACGTGACGGAGGTGATCGTCGGGGTCGGGCCCGGACCGTACACCGGGCTGCGGGTCGGCCTGGTGACCGCCCTGACCTTCGGCTCGGCCCTCGGCGTCCCGGTGCGCGGGCTCTGCACCCTGGACGGGCTGGCGTACGCGTCCGGACTGACGGAGCCGTTCGTGGTGGCCACGGACGCGCGCCGCAAGGAGGTCTACTGGGCGCGGTACGCGGACGCCCGTACGCGGCTGACCGAGCCCGCGGTGGACCGCCCCGCCGACCTCGCCGAGCAGGTCGCGGACCTGCCCGTGGTGGGCGCCGGGGCGCTGCTCTACCCGGACGTCTTCCCGGACGCGCGGGCCCCCGAGCACCAGTCGGCGGAGGCGCTCGCCGCGCTGGCCGCCGAGAGACTGGCCGCGGGCGGCGAGTTCCTGGCGCCGCTGCCGCTCTACCTGCGGCGGCCCGACGCGCAGGTGCCCAAGAACTACAAGGTGGTCACCCCGAAGTGACCGCCTCCCCGGATTCCGCCACCTCCGCCGCCACCTCCGTCGTCCTGCGGGAGATGCGCTGGTGGGACATCGAGCCGGTACTCGCGCTCGAACGCGAGCTGTTCCCCGAGGACGCCTGGTCACCGGGGATGTTCTGGTCGGAGCTGGCGCACGCGCGCGGCCCGCGGGCGACGCGGCGTTACGTGGTCGCCGAGAGCCGGGGCGGCGGGAAGATCGTCGGGTACGCCGGGCTGGCCGCCGCCGGTGGCCTCGGCGACGTACAGACCATCGCCGCCGCCCGCGACCAGTGGGGCACCGGCCTCGGCTCCCGGCTCCTCACCGACCTCCTCCAGCACGCCACCGCCTTCGAGTGCGAAGAGGTGCTGCTGGAGGTACGGGTGGACAACGCGCGGGCGCAGAAGCTGTACGAGCGGTTCGGCTTCGAGCCGATCGGCTTCCGCCGCGGCTACTACCAGCCGGGCAATGTCGACGCGCTCGTCATGCGCTTCCGCGCCCAGGACGCGGACGAGGCAGACGGAACAGCCGGAACAGACGCAGCAGAGACGGCAGACGGAACAGAGACGGCAGGAACTGAGAACCATGGCTGACGAACCGCTCGTCCTCGGCATCGAGACCTCCTGCGACGAGACAGGCGTCGGCATCGTGCGCGGTACGACGCTGCTCGCCGACGCCATCGCGTCGAGCGTCGACGAGCACGCGCGCTTCGGCGGCGTGGTGCCCGAGGTCGCCTCCCGCGCGCATCTGGAGGCGATGGTTCCGACGATCGGGCGCGCGCTGAAGGAGGCCGGGGTCACCGCACGCGACCTCGACGGGATCGCCGTGACGGCCGGACCGGGGCTCGCCGGCGCGCTGCTGGTCGGTGTCTCGGCGGCCAAGGCGTACGCGTACGCCCTCGGCAAGCCGCTGTACGGCGTCAACCACCTGGCCTCGCACATCTGCGTCGACCAGCTCGAACACGGCCCGCTGCCCGAGCCCACGATGGCGCTGCTGGTCAGCGGCGGCCACTCGTCGCTGCTGCTCGCGCCGGACATCACCAGCGACGTACGGCCGATGGGCGCCACGATCGACGACGCGGCGGGCGAGGCGTTCGACAAGATCGCCCGCGTGCTGCACCTCGGCTTCCCCGGCGGCCCGGTGATCGACCGGCTGGCCCGCGAGGGAGACCCGGCCGCCATAGCGTTCCCGCGCGGGCTGACCGGGCCGCGCGACGCCCCGTACGACTTCTCCTTCTCCGGGCTGAAGACGTCCGTGGCGCGCTGGATCGAGGCGAAGCGGGCGGCGGGCGAGGAGGTGCCCGTACGGGACGTGGCGGCCTCCTTCCAGGAGGCGGTGGTCGACGTACTGACGCGCAAGGCCGTCCGCGCCTGCAAGGACGAGGGCGTCGACCACCTGATGATCGGCGGCGGGGTCGCGGCCAACTCCCGGCTGCGCGCACTCGCGCAGGAGCGGTGCGAGCGCGCGGGTATCCGGCTGCGGGTGCCGCGCCCCGGGCTGTGCACGGACAACGGGGCGATGGTGGCGGCGCTGGGCGCGGAGATGGTGGCGCGGGGGCGGCCGGCGTCGGACTGGGCGCTCTCGGCGGACTCGTCGCTGCCGGTGACGGAGCCGCACGTACCGGCGCCCCCGCACGACCACGACCACGACCACGGCCACGGCCACAGCCACGATCACGACCACGTTCACGAGCTGGCGAAGGACAACCTGTACTCATGAGGCACACATGACGGTCGCGCTGATGTGGGAGGCCAGGGCCGCGTCCGGCCGGGGCGGGGAGCTGCTGGCGTGGGCCGGCGCGTACGAACTGCCGTACGCGCCACAGCGCCGCGAACTGTTCCGGGCCCCGGGGGACCGCGTCCTGGTCATCACCTGGTGGGACGGCGCGTACGACACCGACCTCCCCGAACTCCCCGACCCGGCCCCTGACCTGATCGCCCGGCCGGTCCACCGCTGGCGGTTCGAGGCGCTCGGCGAGGAGTGAGATCCCGCTCGTCCGCGCGCGGACGAGCGGCCGGAGAACAGGCTGCCGGCGGACCCGCTACCAGCGGACCGGCAGCCGGTTCAGGCCGCGGAGCAGGCCGGGGCGCCAGTCGGGGGACGCTGCCTCGTCGTCCAGGGTCAGTGCCGGGAAGCGTTCCAGGAGGGTGCGCAGGGCGATGGCGCCCTCCAGGCGGGCCAGTGGGGCGCCCAGGCAGTGGTGGATGCCGTGGCCGAAGGCGAGGTGGCCGCGGGTGACGGCCGGGTCGCGGTGGATGTCGAAGCGGTCCGGGTCGGGGAAGCGCTCGGGGTCGCGGTTGGCCGCCGCGATGGAGAACATGACGGGCTCGCCCTTGGCGATCCGGGTCCCGCCGAGCGTGACGGGTTCGGCGGTGTGCCGGTACGACGTGGCCTGTACGGGCGGCTCGTACCGCAGCGTCTCCTCGATCGCGCCGTCCAGCAGCGTCCAGTCGGCGCGCAGCGCGGCGAGCTGGTCGGGGTGGCGCAGCAGGTGGTGGACGGCGCTGGAGATCAGGTGCGCGGTGGTCTCGTGCCCGGCGACCAGCAGCACGAAGGCCATGCCGAGCAGTTCCTCGGTGTCGAGGCCCTCGCCGTCCTCCCCGTCGGTGGAGTGGATCACCGCGTGCAGCAGATCGCTCTCCGCGGCCCCGGCCGGGAGCGCGCGCTTCTCCTCGATGAGGCCGAGGAAGTACGCCGTCATCTCCTGGTTGGCCCGCTGCGCGGCGTCCGGGGCGGTCGGATCGACGACCGCCGCCGACCAGGCGCGGAACGGACCCCGGTCGGCGGCCGGGACGCCCAGCAGCTCGCAGATGACCGTGACCGGCAGCGGGAAGCCGTACGCGTCGACGAGATCGGCGCGGCCGTCCCCCTCCATGGCGTCGAGCAGCCCGTCGGCGATCTCCTGCACGCGGGGGCGCAGCGCCCGTACGCGGTGCGCGGTGAACTCCCGGGCCACCAGGCGGCGCAGCCGGGTGTGGTCGGGCGGGTCGACCTGGAGCATGTTGCGGCCGACGGCATGGCCGCCGTCGCTCTTCCAGGAGGAGGAGTGCCGGATGTCGTTGCGCAGCCGCGCGGTGTCGGCGAGGGCGGTGCGGGAGGTGGCGCCGTCGGTGACGAGCCACTGCGGCGCGCCGAGGGGGAGGCTCACGGGGTGGACGCTGCCGGCGGTACGGAGCCGCGCGTAGCGGGGGTACGGGTCGGCGGTGAAGCCGGGCCAGTCGCCCAGGGCGAGGTCCTCGGCGCCGGCGTCCTCGGCGCGTATCCCGTCGCCGGTGGGGGCCGTACGGGTTGTGGGGTTGATGGGGTTGATGGGGTCGGTGGGCATGGTGGGCTCCCGGGTCCGAACCTTAAGCGGGGAGGTCTCCCCACTTATCGGGTTCGACGATAACAGGAAGTGGGGAGTGCTCCACGGTTGGGGCGCCCACGGTACGGTACGGCCGTGAGACAGGACGCGCAGCGCAACCGGGAGCGGGTGATCGCCGCCGCCCGCGCGGTCTACGCCGAGCAGGGCGTCGAGGCCCCGCTCGATGTGATCGCCCGCAGGGCCGATGTCGGCAACGCCACGCTCTACCGGCGCTTCCCCGACCGGGCCGCGCTGATCGAGGCCGTCTTCGGCGAAGGGCTCGCGGCGACCATCGAGGCGGGGGAGCGCGCCCGCGCGGCGGCGGATCCGTGGGCGGGGCTGACGGCCTATGTGGAGCGCACCTTCGAGGGGCTGGCCACGGACCGGGGTGTCACGGACCTGATGACCACGGCCATGCCCGGCGTTCCCACGCTGGAGGCGCTGCACCTCCACAACGCCGGGACGATCGACGCCCTGCTGACGCGGTGCCGCGAGGACGGCACCGTACGCGGGGACCTGTCGGTCGAGGACGTGCTGTTCGCGCTGGCGGCGCTGGGCCGCGCCGTACCGGCGGCGGAGAGCGCCGCGCCCGGATCCTGGCGGCGGCTGCTGGCGCTCTTCCTGGACGGCCTGCGCGCGGAAGGGGCCCGCCCGTTGCCGGGCGAACCCCTTACCGCTGATGAGCTGCGGACGGCGCTGGGCGAGCTGCACGGCCCCGGCCGTACGGGCGGGGGCGCGTCCCGCCCGTAACGTCGCCTCCCGCGCGAGGTGGGTGGCGGTGGGGCCTTATCCGGTCTGCTCCGCCAGCTCCTTGGCGCGCTTCTCCGTGATGAACTTCCAGGCCCCGCCGTCGCCCTCGGTGCACTTCATGACCGCGAGCGGCGCGTCCTTGCCGTAGTCGTCGACAGCAGGGTCGAAGCGCTTCAGCTTCAGGCACATGTTGTCGCTGGCGAAGTTGCGTATCCAGTAGTGGGACAGGGTGTCGTCGCCGTTGGGCTGGAGGTCGAGCCACCAGAGCTGGTTGTCGCTGGTGGTGCCGTCGCAGTGGAACTCGCCGATGTTCGTCCCGGACGCCACGGCCGCGTAATCCCCCATGTCCATGCACAGCTCGTCCTTGACGTTCCTGATCTGGAACAGGCTGGTCCCCTTGGGGCTCTTGTTCTTGTAGCGCACCTCAAGGTTCCACAACTGGTTGTCCTCGTCCGGGGGGTTGCAGAGCGAGTGCTGCACCGCCCCGTTCACCGTGCCCTTGTCCCGGCCGAGGATGTCGGCGCACTTGTCCGTCCGGATGTCCCGTATCTGGACGCGGGTACGCGACGCCGGGTCCTTCTTCTCCTTCTCCTCACCCCCGCCGGAGTCCTTCTCGCCGCCACCGTCCCCGTCGTCCGCCTCCGGCGACGGCTGTGCCGGGGTCTCCGGCGTGGCGGGGGCCTCGGGCAGCTTCGGTGCCGCGGGTTCGGAGGGCTTGATGGACTGGGCGGCGACCGGTGCGGTCTTCTCCTGGGCCAGGCTCCGCACGGCCGGCCTGTAGTTGAACCACATGATCAGCCCGGTGATGGTGAGCACCAGCAGCAGGCTCAGCACCGTCATCAGCCAGTACGGCAGGACGCCGCGCTGCACGTACGTCCCTTCCACCGGTGTGGGCTCCGCGCCCGACCTGCGGATGTCCAGCGTGTACGGCCGGTCCTGCTTCTGCCCCGCCCAGGTGATCTGACGCGGCTTCAGCGTCGCCTTGATGAACGCGGCGCGGCCCGGCTCGATCTGGACGCTGCCGGGCAGGATCTCGTACGAGAGCTGATCGCCGTTGTCGCTGCCGCTGATGGACGCGGTGAGTTTGACGTTGCCGAGGTTGTCGACGGCCAGCTTGGGCCGCCCCCGGAACCGGCCCTTGACGGTCGGCGGCACGAGTTCGGCGTGCAGCTCCGTGAAGGGGGTGATGGTGATGTTGCCCTCGGTCACCGTCGTGGCGTCCGGATGTTCCGTGGGCACGACCTGCACCCCGTACGGATGCGGCCCCGCGGTGGAGTCGGGGGTGCGCGGCGGGGCGAAGGTGACGGCGACGGTACCGGTGGTGCCGGGGTAGAGCCGCAGGGTGGCGGGCTCGACGGTGGCGTACGGCGAGAGGTCGCCGACCGGGACGAAACGGTACTCATCGACGACGTCACCGGTGTTGCGCAGCCGCAGCGTCACGGTCCTGGTCGCGCCCGCGTCCATGGTCGTCGATGCAGGTTCGAGGGAAGTCCATAGGCTCACACTGCCGACCCTAGAGGCGGGCGGGCACGATGAGCAGCGGCTCAGGGGCACGATTGCCGACCGCGAGGGCGACGGGCCTTGCCCGAAGGCGCAGCGCCGCGCCGCGCCCGCACCCGCGGTTGTGCGCGCTCGTGGGTACCCGCGCCCACGGCAGGTCAGAAAGATCTTCGAAAGAATTTCCCGGCGTGTGTCGATCCGGGCGTCTCCCGTTCGACGTAAGAGGTGAGAGGCGGGAAACAGCCCGCTCCCTACCCGAGGAGTCACCATGCCGCGCTATCTCTCCCTGGTCCGTATCGACGAGGCCACCGCACCCGCCGGCGGCCCCAGCCCCGAGCTCCAGCAGCGCATGGGCGCGCTGCTGGAGGAGATCACCAAGGCCGGCGTCATGCTCGACACCGCCGGGCTGACGCCGACCTCCGACGGGGTGCGGGTCCGTCACCACGGCGGGACGACCACCGTCACCGACGGGCCGTTCACCGAGGCCAAGGAGGTCATCGGCGGGTACGCGCTCATGCAGGCGAAGGACAAGGCCGAGGCCGTCGAGTGGGCGCGGCGCTTCGTGGAGGTGCACGAGGACGAGTACGACGTCACCTGCGAGGTCCGGCAGATCGCCGAGTAACCGGCGGGCAGCGCCTCCCGGGGACCCTCCCGCAAGGGTTCGCCGCGCCCCCGTCCGGTGGGTGTGCTCTGATGGGTGCCCGTGAGGGCAGATGGGGCAGACGGACCGGACGGGCGGGCCGGGCGGGACGGGCGGGCCGGCGCGGAGGTCGTGAGCGTCGCGGACCGCGCGGTGGAGGCGGTCTTCAGGATCGAGTCCGCGAAGATCATCGCGGTGGTCGCCCGCATCGTGCGCGACATCGGCATCGCCGAGGAGATCGCGCAGGACGCGCTCGTCGCGGCGCTGGAGCAGTGGCCGGAGTCGGGCGTCCCTGACCGACCGGGGGCCTGGCTCATGGCCACCGCCAGACACCGGGCGATCGACCTCGTACGCCGCCGCGAGACGTACGCCCGCAAGCTCGCCGAGGTCGGCCGCGCCCTGGCGGACGCCCCGGGCCCCGAGACCCCCGAGGCCGCGCTGACCGGCCCCGGCCCGGATTCCGGCCCCGGCGACGGGAGCGACGGGGGCAGCGGGGGCGGGACCGGGGGCAGTGGGGGCGGGGCCGGGGGCAGCGTGGCCGGGGGCGGGATCGGGATCGAGGAGGACATCGACGACGACCTCCTCCGCCTCATCTTCACCGCCTGTCACCCCGTCCTCTCCACAGAGGCCCGTATCGCCCTCACCCTGCGTCTCCTCGGCGGACTCACCACCGCCGAGATCGCCCGCGCCTTCCTCGCCCCGGAGGCGACCGTCGCCCAGCGCATCGTGCGCGCCAAGCGCGGCCTCGCCAAGGCGGGCGTGCCCTTCGAGGTGCCGTACGGCACGGATCGCGCGGCGCGGCTCTCCTCCGTCCTGGAGGTCATCTACCTGGTGTTCAACGAGGGTTACTCGGCCACCGCGGGCGACGACTGGCTGCGCCCCGGCCTCTGCGAGGACGCCCTGCGCCTCGCCCGTGTCCTCGCCGGCCTGATGCCCGACGAGCCCGAGGTGCACGCGCTCGCCGCCCTGCTGGAGCTCCAGGCGTCCCGGGTGCCCGCCCGTACGGGACCGGACGGCGCGCCCGTCCTGCTCGCCGACCAGAACCGGTCCCGCTGGAACCAGCTCCTCGTCCGCCGCGGCTTCGCCGCCCTCACCCACGCGGGCTCCCTCGCCGCGCGTACGGGCGCCGCGCCGGGGCCCTACGCCCTCCAGGCGGCCATCGCCGCGTGCCACGCCCGCGCGGTGGCGTACGAGGAGACCGACTGGTCCGCGATCGCCGTCCTCTACGGCCGGCTCGCCGCGCTCACGCCCTCCCCGGTGGTCGAGCTCAACCGCGCCGTCGCCGTCTCCCTGGCCGAGGGCCCGGCGGCCGGACTCGCGCTGGTGGACGCCCTCGCCGACGACCCGGCGCTGAAGACGTACCACCTGCTCCCCAGCGTCCGGGGCGATCTGCTGGCCAGGCTGGGGCGTACGGACCAGGCGCGGGCCGAGTTCGAACGGGCGGCCGGGCTCACCCGTAACGAACGCGAGCGGGAACTGCTCAGGCGCCGCGCCGTCGAACTCGGGCCCGGGGCGCGGGGAGAGCCGTAACCCAGCAGGGTCCGTAGCCCCGTAGCCCCCGAGCGCCTGTCAGCTCCGCCAGATGGCCAGCGCCAGCGAGGCGCCCAGCGCCAACACGGCGACCACGTAAGCCACTTGCTGCGCGGTCGGGCTCATCTCGACACCGCCAGCCGGTCCCTCAGCCGCGTACGGAGCAGCGGCGGCCCGATCTCGTCCAGCGAGGTCCAGCGCGCCCGGCCCAGCGCGGCCATCGCCGGGACGAGGACGCGCGAGTGCGCCCGGAAGAGATAGCGGAAGCCGTACCGGGTGCGCCGGCCGTCCTCGGGCGCGGCGGGCGAGGCGTCGACCAGGATCGGGCCCTCCTCGCCGGGCGCCGTCCAGACGTTCCGGACGCCCGCGAACTCCTCCAGCACGCGGCTCGCGGTGCGGCTGAGCGACTGGTCCGAGGGGTCGGGGGCGCCCTCGGCGAACCCCCAGGCGTCGCCGTACCGCAGGGCGAGCGCCCGCCCCTGCTCGTCCATCAGGATGGCGCCGGCCCTGACCACCGGGCAGCTCCCGTGGTGCAGGCACAGGCCCTGCCTGGAGTGGTCGAGCAACGCGTCGAACAGGGGCATCGTCGCCGACGTCTCGTCAGGGTGGCCAAGCAGGTAGTGGTTCAACTCCTTGATGATGGCGCTCTCTTCGACAGCCACAGTCAGCTCAACTCCTTGCGCTCTCGTTCCGGGTCCCCGATCAGCATCAGCCCTCGGCCGTCCTCCGCCGTGGAGGAACGGGCTCTCTTCGCTGGAACGGCCGTAGCGAAATCACTGACGGTGACGGACAGATGGGCCTCGGTCGGTGTGACGAGGAGGCCGCGGCGGCCACCGGCGTGTTTGTGATGACGCCATTGTTTCTACCAGTTCACGGCGAATACGTCCCAGTCCGTCCGGGTGCGCGGCGAAATCGATTCTGCTGAGCGGGCAAGATATTCCGCTGTCGCTTCATACTGACGGGTGAATCCGCCCCGAAGGCATCTCTGCGCGGAGAAGTGGCACGTCACGATGGGTGTATGACGCACAGCGACATGCCTACGATGCGCAGCCGGCGGCTCGGCAACGAGTTGAAGCGGCTCCGTCTCGAACGGGCATACAAAGTCCAGGACATCGCCGACAAGCTCCAGTGCGGGCAGCCGAAGATCTCGCAGATCGAGAACGGCAAACGAGGCATAAGGCCGCTCGATCTGACGGTCCTGCTGGAGTTCTACGGAATTGACGACGCCGCGTACATCGCGAGCATCAAACGGCTCGCCAAGGAGATTCACAAAGTCGACTGGTGGAACGGCGAAGGCCCCGTGCTCCACGACTCACTTCGCGATTACCTCACGCTGGAGGCGGACTCCGACCTGGTGCGCGAGTACGACCCGGCGGTGATCCCCGGACTGCTCCAGACCGGCGCGTACATGCGGGAGATGTTCGAAGCGCGCTTTCCCGCCGAGGAGATCACCCCGCTGGTCGAGACGCGGACCAGACGGCAGGAACTCCTCGACCCGCAGCAGGACTTCCGGCTGTGCACGATCATCGAGGCGGCCGTCCTGCACCGCATCAGCGCCTCGCGGGAGGTGGCCGGGGAGCAGCTCGAACACCTGCTGGACATGGGCCGGCGAAGCACCGTCGACCTCCGGATCCTGCCCCTCGACGCGGTGATCCCCGCCGAGCAGTACACGCCGTTCACGCTGTTCTCGCTCCGGGGCGAACCCTCCATCGACGTCACATGGTTGGAGCATGTCACCGGCGGAACGCTGCTGGAGCGGCGGAGCGACGTCGAGGTGTACGCGCGAGTGTGGGACGAGCTCACCGCGGCGGCCCTCTCCCCGACCGCCTCGCGGAAGTACATCCGGGACCTGCTCCGGCGCAAGGGACGGTGATTCCGGCGGGTTCGACGCGGCCGCCGGCGCCCGGGGCCCGGTCGGTAGCCTCGTGCACATGTCACGCCGCACGCCTCTCCCGCCGCCCCCGCCCCCCGCGCACCTGCGCTCCTGGCCCGACCGGGCGGCCCTGCTCGCGGACCGGGCCGGGGTGCTCGCGTATCTCGGCGGACGCAGCCTCGGACCGGCCGCGCTGGTGGCCTTCTGGGCGCTGGTGCTGGGGGTGCAGTTCGGATGGGGCCTGGTCGGCGGGGTGCTGGTCTCGTTCGCGAACGGGAGCGACGACCCGATCAGCGCCATGATCGCCATGCCCGTCCTGGCGGTCGGGCTGGGCGCGTTGATCACGGCGGGGGTCTTCCTCGGACTGTCGGTCCGCAAGGAGCGCACGATGCGCGGGCTGATGACCCAGTGGGCGGCGCTGGACAGCGACCCGGAGGGCGACGCGCGCCTGCGGATGGCGGGGCGCAGCCTGAGCTGGCTGCTGACGTCGTTCGCGGCGGGCGCCACGGGGCTGTGGATCGCGTTCGTCGTCCCGGCCACGGCCGAGCGCGGCGAGGACACGTACATGGAGGTCGCGTACGCGATGGGCGCGGGCACCGTCCTGTGGATCGCCGGGCTGATCGGGGTGGCGCGGGCGGTGGGGCACTACCGCTGGGCGGTCCGGCTGGTCGTACCGGCGGCGGCCCGCTGAGCCCCCTGCGGCGCTCGTGTCCGGGCACGGCGGGCCACACCCCGTACCGAGGTCCGAGCTCAGACGCCCACCGCGAGGTCCGAGGTCAGACGCCCACCGAGCCGTCGATGGCCTCGCGGAGGAGATCGGCGTGGCCGTTGTGGCGGGCGTACTCGTGGATGAGGTGCAGCATCACCATCCGCAGCGACACCTCCTGCTCCGCGCGCGGCGCGTAGACCGCGACGTCCAGCGACTCGGCCGCCGCCTCGATCCGGCGGGCGTGCTCCACCTCCGTACGCCAGGCGGCGAACGCCTCCTCGCGGGTGGCCGTACGCGCGTCGTACGCCACCTGGAAGTCGCCCTCGGCCGACCAGACGAGCGGGACGTCCTCCTCGTTGATCACACGGCGGAACCAGGCGCGTTCCACCTCCGCCATGTGCCGGACCAGACCGAGCAGGGAGAGCGTGGAGGGCGGCGTCGAACAGCGGCGCAGCTCCTCGTCGGAGAGGCCGTCCGTCTTCAGGACGAGGGTCGCGCGGTGGAAGTCGAGATAGCCGCGCAGCATCTCGCGCTCGCCGGCGGTGGCGGGCGGGACGGTGCGTTCGGTGGCTGAGGTCATGGCGGCTCCCGTCGCGGTCACGGACAGAGGGACGTGGGGACGTGCGGAGGTACGGAGGTACGGACGTACGGACTTGAGCTCGTACGGAGTTGAGCCGGTACGGGACGTACGGGCTCACGCAGGCGGAGAGGCCGACGCTACCGCCGTACGCCCCGGCCCGCACCGGACTTAAGAGCGCCACGACGCCTGTGACCACAGGGCATCCCGGCCGAACCGGCTCCCGGACGGAGCGCCCCCACACCGCCCCGCTACCCTCTGCCGCATGATCCCCCGCCGCCCCCTGCCGCCACCCCCGCCGTCCGAGGAACTGCGCGCCTGGCCCGACGAAGCGGCACGCCTCGCCGACCGGTCCATGGCCCTGGCGGAGCTGAGCAGACGCGGTCTGGGGATCGCGCGGCTGTTGCTGCTGTGGCTGCTGGGGGCGGTCGCCGTGCTGGGCTGGGCGTCGGTCGGGCTGGCCATCCAGAGCTTCGGCGAGGGCGGCTTCGACCCCGTGGGCGGAATCGTGGCCCTGGTCCTCGCGGCGATCCTGCTGGTGCCCGCGGCGATCGCCCTCGGATTCTGGCTGCGGAAGGGCCGCGTCATACGGCTGCGGCTGGAGGAGTGGGCGGACCTCGACCCCGCGCCCGTGGGCGAGGCGCAGTCCCTGTCGCACCGCAGGTCGGTGCTGTGGCTCCTGCCGTCGGTGGCGCTCTGTCTGGCGGGGGTGGGCCTGGTGGGGATCGCCCTGGCCGAGGCGTCGGAGAGGACGTCGAAGGTGAGCGGCACGACGTACCAGGTCGGGCTCGGGGGCACGGTCCTGCTCATTGGAATTCTCGGCCTCACTCAGGCGCTCGCGCAGCGCCGCTGGTCAGCGCAGTTCCACCAGCCGGTCCCGGCCCGCAGGGGCGGCGGCTCGCATCGCTGAGGCGGTTCCTACGCCGACGGTCCTATCCTGAGGAGGGAACGCATGCGCCATTCAGGGGTAAGGGGCGGCGGATGGACTGGCTTTGGTGGATTTTCGTCTTCTTCATCGTGGGCGGGTTCGGCTGGGTGGCCGATACAGGCCGGACCGCGCTCAAGACCCGGCACGAACGAAAAATCGAACGCTTCAAGCTGGCGGAGGGCGAGCGCCAGGCCGAGCGCCAGGCGCTGGAAGAGGCCCAGAAGCTCCCGGAGCCCGTCTGCGGCTGCTCACACCATCTGGCGAAACATGACCGCCAGGGCAAGTGCCACGAGGACGTCGAGGTCCCGACGGAGTGGGACGAGAACAAGAAGCCGCTGCGGTACGAACTCAGACAGTGCAACTGCCAGCAGTACGTCGGCCCCCAGCCGCTCTCCCAGATCTACGCGGACGAACTGACGGACCTCGGCTGACGGGCGCGGGCCGCGGAACGAGACCGCGAGCACGGCGACACAGGGCAACGCAACAGGGCAACGTCCTGGAGCGTCACCGCGATGGGGGCTTAAGCGGAGACCGGGTGGCCCAGGAGCATCGTCGGAGCGCCGGACACGCGGGTCAGGAAGACCGTCGTGGCGTGCGGGCCCTTGAGTTTGAGGCGGCGGCGCAGTTCTTCCGGTTCCACTGCCGAGCCGCGCTTCTTCACCGTCAGGACGCCGACCTCGCGGGCGCGCAGCAGCGCCTTGAGCTTCTTGAGGTTGAAGGGGAGTTCGTCGGTGATCTCGTAGGCGGTGGCGTACGGGGTGGGGCGTGGTTCGTCGGCGGTGATGTACGCGATCGTCTCGTCGATCAGGCCCCCGTCCAGCTCCTCGGCGACCTCGGCGACGAGGTGCGCGCGGATGACGGCGCCGTCCGGTTCGTACAGGAAACGGCCGACCGCGCGGACGGGCGGGTCGGGCAGGCCGCGTCCCGCGAGGGTGGTGGGGGAGGCTGGGGTGGTGCGTGGGGAGAGGAGGGTGGCGCGGCGGGTGCCGGGAGTGACCGGGGCGACGGATGTTGCGGTGGGTGCCGTCGGTGCTGCTGGTGCCGTCGGTGCTGCCGGTGCCGTCGGGGCTGCCGGCGCTGTCGGGGCTCGGTCGCCCGCGTACCAGAGCACCGCCTCCTTCACATCGCCGCCGTCCGAGATCCACTCCGCCTCGAAGTCGTCCGGGACCAACTCGTGCGGGATGCCTGGCGCGATCTTGATCGCGCCCGCGCCCACCCGCCGTACCGCCTCGACCGCCCAGGACAGCGGCGGCGAGTACGCCTCCGGGTCGAAGATCCTGCCCCGGCCGCCGCGCCGTGCCGGGTCGATGAAGAGGGTTCCGGCCGCGGTCAGGTCGTACTCCAGGACGTCCGCGCGGGTCACGGTCACCGGCGGTCCGCCGGGGGCCAGGGTGGTCACGTTCGTACGGGCCATCTCGCAGGTCACCGGGTCGAGATCGACGGCACGGACGGCGAAGCCCGCGCGCGCCAGCTCGATCGCGTCGCCGCCGATGCCGCAGCAGAGGTCCGTGATCCGGGGCGCGTCGTCCCCGTTCCCCGGTGCCGCGAGGGTACGGAACCTGGCCGCCCGGTAGGCGGCGACGGAGCCGCGCGTGGCCTGTTCGACGCCGTTGGGCGTGAAGTACATGCGGTACGCGTCCGCCGCGCCGAACTTGGCCACCGCGCGCTGGCGCAGCCGCGCCTGGGCCAGCGCCGCCGAGACCAGCTCGGCCGGGTGGTCGCGGCGCAGCCGGGTCGCGAGGGCGAGTTCCCCTGCGGGGTCGTGGTCGCGCAGCTCGGCGAGGAGGGCCTGGCCCTCGGGGGAGAGCAGGGGCGCGAGCGGCGAGGCGGTGGCGGGGGAGGGGGCGCGGTCGGTCATCCGGTCCATTGTGGGCCAGGCGGGGGGTTGGTGTGCGTCGGGCGGCGCTGTCGGCCGGGCGGAGGCGCCGCGCGCTGACAGGATGCGGCGCCATGCAGCTAGTAAGACAAAAGGAACAAAAGGAAGTAGTTGGGGCGCGAGTTGCCACGGGGGCGCCCCGGAACACCGGGTCCCGGCGCGGAAGACGGTGCGCCGCAGCCCTGGCGACGCTGCTCGTCGCCGCGGTCGGCTCGGGCTGCGCCTCCGGGGCCGGTGAGCCGGGAGCCACGGCGGCGCACGGCCGGCCCGGCGACCACGGCGAGCACGGCAAGGCGGCGCCCGGCGCGCCCGACGGTCAGCGGGAGGGCGGCGCGGGGACGCTCTCGTATGCCGAGCAGACGCGCCGTACGCAGGCCGCGCGCGCCGTCGCGGCGAAGAAGTGGGGGCTCGCCAGTACGCCCCTGGCCGCGCCCCCCGCGCCCGCCGTCAAGCCGGAGATCACCAACCGGAAGGGCTTCGAGATCGAGGACGAGGAGGAGGGCGAGAACCTGCCCCCCGTCTTCACCACGGTCCCGGTCAAGGACCGGGTCGTCTTCCTGACGATGGACGACGGTTCGGAGAAGGACCCCGACCTGCTGCGGATGATGACCGAGCTGAAGATCCCGTACACCGCCTTCCTCAGCGACTACGTCATCAACGACAACTACGGGTACTTCAAGCAGATGCAGGACCGTGGGGTCACCATCCAGAACCACACGCTCAACCACCCCTACCTGCCCGGACTCTCCTACGAGGAGCAGCGTACCGAGATCTGCGACCAGCAGGACAAGCTGGAGAAGCGGTACGGAAAGCGCCCCACGCTCTTCCGGCCGCCGTACGGCAACTACAACCACGACACGCTGCGTGCCGCCAAGAGCTGCGGTGCGCGGGCCGTACCGCTCTGGACCGCCGAGGCGTACCCCGACCACATGGAGTGGCGCGAGTGGGACCGGGACCTGCACCCCGGCGACATCGTGCTCACGCACTTCCGTGGCCGCGAGGACTGGAAGGGCACCATGCCCGACATGATCCGGCACGCGATGAAGGTGATCACGGACAAGGGGTACGCCGTGGCCAGGCTGGAGGACTACGTATGAGACCCGGGCACCGGCTGCTGGCCGGAGTGCTGGCGGCCGGTGCGCTCCTCACCGCCGGCTGTGCGCAGTCGGTGGACCCCATCGAACGGCTCGGGCGCAAGGCGGCGCAGCGGGTCGGCCCGGGGGTCCGGGAGGCGCCGGGGGCGCCGGAGCCGGTCTCGCGCGCCGTTGTCGTACGCCGTGACTGCGGGCGCCCCGCGCCGCCGGGACGGACGGGGGCGCGGACGGCGAAGTGCCGGGGTGCGGCGCGGCTGGCCCGCGCGGCGGACTCGGGGGCGGCCCCGGGGGCGGTCCACGGCGTGGCTCACGGAGCGGCTCACGAGGCGGCTCATGGGGCGTCGGCCCGGGAGGCGCTCCGTACCGATACCGACTGACCCGTGAACGCCGCGTCGTACGTGCTGTGTCGTACGAGCCGTGTCGTACGCGCCGCGTCGTACGTGCTGTCCAGGTCCGTACCCGCGTGCGGAACCATGCCCCTTCTGCTCGCGTTTCCCTGTCGTGAGGGCGCGCCGCGAGCATCCGTATTGGCACTCCGCTTGACCGAGTGCTAATCGCGGCCATAGTGTCAGGTCTGGCACTCCCCACTGGAGAGTGCCAAAGCGCGACTGACGGATCCGGCACCCGCGACGACGGGTCCATCTGGTCGCCACCCTCAGACAGTTAACCCCGTGAGATCTCCGAAGGGGGAGGTCGGATCGTGACGACCGCCAGCACCAAGGTTGCCATCAAGCCGCTCGAGGACCGCATTGTGGTCCAGCCGCTCGACGCCGAGCAGACCACGGCCTCTGGCCTGGTTATCCCGGACACCGCCAAGGAGAAGCCCCAGGAGGGCGTCGTCCTGGCTGTGGGCCCGGGCCGTTTCGAGAACGGCGAGCGGCTTCCGCTCGACGTTTCCGTCGGCGATGTCGTTCTGTACAGCAAGTACGGCGGCACCGAGGTGAAGTACAGCGGCGAGGAGTACCTCGTCCTCTCGGCTCGCGACGTGCTCGCGATCATCGAGAAGTAACTCACCCAAGATTTACTTTTGCTTTTGAGCTGCGCCCCTGGCCCCCCTGCGAATGCCGGGTGGACAGGGGCGCAGCTCATTTGAGAGGACAGAGAAGCTCCCATGGCGAAGATCCTGAAGTTCGACGAGGACGCCCGTCGCGCCCTTGAGCGCGGCGTCAACAAGCTTGCCGACACGGTGAAGGTGACGATCGGCCCCAAGGGCCGCAACGTCGTCATCGACAAGAAGTTCGGCGCCCCCACCATCACCAACGACGGTGTCACGATCGCTCGCGAGGTCGAGCTCGACGACCCGTACGAGAACCTGGGTGCCCAGCTCGTGAAGGAGGTGGCGACCAAGACCAACGACATCGCGGGTGACGGCACCACCACCGCCACCGTGCTGGCCCAGGCGCTGGTCCGCGAGGGCCTGCGCAACGTCGCCGCGGGCGCTTCCCCGGCCTCCCTGAAGAAGGGCATCGACGCCGCGGTCAAGGCCGTCTCCGACGAGCTGCTCGCGACCGCCCGCCCGATCGACGACAAGTCCGACATCGCCGCCGTCGCCGCGCTCTCCGCGCAGGACGAGCAGGTCGGCGAGCTCATCGCCGAGGCGATGGACAAGGTCGGCAAGGACGGTGTCATCACCGTCGAGGAGTCCAACACCTTCGGCCTGGAGCTGGACTTCACCGAGGGCATGGCCTTCGACAAGGGCTACCTGTCCCCCTACATGGTGACCGACCAGGAGCGTATGGAGGCCGTCCTCGACGACCCGTACATCCTGATCCACCAGGGCAAGATCGGCTCGATCCAGGACCTGCTCCCGCTGCTGGAGAAGGTCATCCAGGGCGGCAGCTCCAAGCCGCTGCTGATCATCGCCGAGGATGTCGAGGGCGAGGCGCTCTCCACCCTCGTCGTCAACAAGATCCGCGGCACGTTCAACGCGGTCGCGGTCAAGGCCCCCGGCTTCGGTGACCGCCGCAAGGCCATGCTCGGCGACATCGCCACCCTCACCGGTGCGACCGTCATCGCCGAGGAGGTCGGCCTCAAGCTCGACCAGGCCGGTCTGGACGTGCTGGGCTCCGCCCGCCGCGTGACCGTCACCAAGGACGACACGACCATCGTCGACGGTGCGGGTGCCGCCGACGAGATCACCGGCCGTGTCAACCAGATCAAGGCCGAGATCGAGTCCACGGACTCCGACTGGGACCGCGAGAAGCTCCAGGAGCGCCTCGCGAAGCTGGCCGGCGGCGTGTGCGTGATCCGCGTCGGCGCCGCCACCGAGGTGGAGCTGAAGGAGAAGAAGCACCGTCTGGAGGACGCCATCTCCGCGACCCGCGCCGCGGTCGAGGAGGGCATCGTCTCCGGTGGTGGCTCCGCTCTGGTGCACGCCGCCAAGGTGCTGGAGGGCAACCTCGGCAAGGAGGGCGACGAGGCCACCGGTGTCGCGGTCGTCCGCCGCGCCGTCGTCGAGCCGCTGCGCTGGATCGCCGAGAACGCCGGTCTTGAGGGCTACGTCATCACCTCGAAGGTGGCGGAGCTGGACAAGGGCCACGGCTTCAACGCCTCCACCGGCGAGTACGTCGACCTGGTGAAGGCCGGCGTCATCGACCCGGTCAAGGTCACGCGCTCCGCCCTGGAGAACGCCGCTTCCATCGCCGCGCTGCTGCTCACGACCGAGACCCTGGTCGTCGAGAAGCCGGCCGAGGAAGAGGCCGACGCCGGCCACGGCGGCCACGGCCACAGCCACTGAG
The DNA here is from genome assembly GCF_044744405.1 of Streptomyces sp. NPDC087310. Lineage (NCBI taxonomy): Bacteria > Bacillati > Actinomycetota > Actinomycetes > Kitasatosporales > Streptomycetaceae > Streptomyces > Streptomyces sp. NPDC087310. The sequence goes on from NZ_JBIUYF010000004.1 coordinate 325,832, forward strand.
GTTCGCGTCGCGGTCGGCCGAACCGCCGCCGCTTCCGCGCGAGAAGCAGCCGGGCCCGGTACCCCTGGAGGGGTGCCGGGCCTCGCTGTCGCCGCGGTGTCGCTTCGTGTTTCGGTGTGCTTCGGTGCCGCGCGTTACTGCGGGCCGTACTTGCGCCCCGTCTTCGAGGTGACCCCGCCGAGCAGCCCGCGCGGGGCCAGTTTGACCATGCCCATCAGCGCCTTGTACCGCGGATCCGGTACGGACACGGTCTTCCCGCGCGCCAGATCCGCCAGCGCGGCCGTCACCAGCTTGTCCGCGTCCAGCCACATCCACCCCGGGATGTTGTCCGTGCCCATCCCGGCCCGGTCATGGAACTCGGTCCGTACGAAACCGGGGCACAGCGCCATCAGCCGTACCCCCGTCCCCGTCAGATCCCGCGCCACGCCCTGGGTGAACTGCACGACCCACGCCTTCGACGCGCCGTACGTCCCGCGCGGCACGAACGCGGCGACCGACGACACATTGACGACCCCGCCCCGCCCGCGCGTCTTCATGCCGCTGACCCCGGCCGACGTCAGCCGCAGCACCGCCTCGCAGTGCACCTTCAGCATCGTCAGCTCGTCGGCCATCGAGACGTCGAGGAAACGGCCCTTGTTCCCGAAGCCCGCGTTGTTGACCAGCAGATCCACCGCGTGTCTGCGGTCAGAGAGCCGCTTCTCCACTGCCTCGATCCCGGCGTCCGTGGACAGGTCGGCGGTCAGCACCTCGGCCTCGATGCCGTGCAGGTCGTGCAGTTCGGTGGCCTGGTCACGCAGGCGCTCGGTGTCGCGGGCCACGAGCACGAGATTGTGCCCGTCCGCCGCCAGCCGCCGCGCGAAGGCGGCGCCGATGCCCGCCGTCGAGCCCGTAATCAGAGCAGTCGTCATACGCGCACGGTAGTGCCTGCGCCGCGGTGGCCCGGGCCCTGTCCAGATCCGGCCGCCCCACCCCGGCCCGCCCCGGCCGGACGACGATCGGACCTACCCGCGCCCGCCGTGCTTCTCCACATACTCCCGCGCGGTTCTCAACTCCTCCCCGTGCAGCGCCTCCCCGGCCGCGAGGATGCGCGGCAGCAGCTCACGCTCCGTCGTGACCGCCCGGAACGCCAGGCTCACCGTCACCTCGTGGTCCGGTCGGTGGACCACCTCGATCGGGTCACCCGCGCGGATCTCGCCCGGAGTGATGACCCGCAGATAGGCGCCCGTCACCGCCTCCCGCGTGAACCGCCTGACCCAGCCCTTCTCGCCCAGCCAGGACTGGAACGTACGGCACGGAATCCGCCCGCTCGTCGTCTCCAGCACCACCTCGGAACCGATCCGCCAGCGCTCCCCGATCCGCGCGCCCGTGATGTCGAGGCCGGACGTCGTCAGATTCTCGCCGAAGGTGCCGTTGGGGATCGGCCGCCCCAACTCGCGCTCCCAGAAGTCGAGATCCTCCCGCGCGAACGCGTACACCGCCTGGTCGCTGCCGCCGTGATGACGCAGATCGCCGACCGTGTCCCCGGAGAGCCCGCTCGCGCCTTCCCCCTTGGGACCCGGGTCGGCCACCCGGACGGGACCCTCGGTCGGGCGCTTGTCGATCCCCGTGGCACCGCCGGGCGCGTCCGTGTACTCCACGGCCTTCGGCCGCCCCACATTCACGGTCAGAAGCTTCATGCCCCACACGCTAACCACCCCCCACTCAAGCGATCCACTCAATTCTGATCGATACCCCCAAGGATCACTTATATTCGTGACATGCGAGGAATGATCGAGGCCCGCCATCTCCGCGTGCTGCGCGCCGTGGCCGCCACCGGCTCCTTCTCGGCCGCCGCGCGCGAGCTGGGGTGTACGCAGCCGGCCGTCAGCCAGCAGATGAAGGCGCTCGAATCCTCCGCGCGGACGCCGCTGATCGTCCGGACGGGGCGCGAGACGCGGTTGACCCAGGCGGGTGAAGCGCTCGTACGGCACGCGACCGGGATCCTCGCCGGGCTCACCGCCGCGGAGGAGGAGATGGCCGCCATCGCCGGGCTGCGCGCGGGCCGGGTCCGGCTGGTCTCCTTCCCGAGCGGCAGCTCCACCCTCGTCCCCACCGCGCTGGCGGCCCTGCGCGCCGCCCACCCCGGCACCCGTGTCTCGCTCGTCGAGGCGGAGCCGCCCAGCTCGGCGGCGATGCTGCGGGACGGCGACTGCGATGTGGCGCTGGCGTTCCGGTACGGCGGTTCGGCCGCGGAGTGGGACGACCTGGTCGTCCGGCCGTTGCTGAGGGACCGGCTCGTGGGCCTCGTCCCCGAGGACCACCGGCTCGCGGACTCGGACCGGGCCGCGCTCGGTGAGTTCGCCGGCGAGTCGTGGATCGCGGGGTGCCCGCGCTGCCGTACCCAACTCGTCGACGCCTGCGGAGCGGCGGGGTTCGCGCCCCGGATCGACTTCGCGACCGACGACTATCCGGCCGTGGTCGGGCTGGTCGCTGCGGGGCTCGGGGTGGCGATGCTGCCGGAGCTGGCGATGGAGTCGGTCCGTACCGAAGGCGTGCGGGCACTGACGGTCGAGCCGTCCGTGGAACGGGAGATCGTCGCGCTCACGCTGCCGGACCTGGCGCAGGTCCCGGCCGTCGCGGCCATGCTGGACCAGCTCGCCCTCGCCGCCTCACGCTGAATCGCGGGCGCGCGGGAATCCGCCTCCGCAGAGGTGCGGGAGGCGTGCAGAAACGTTTCTTCCTTAGGGGGAGGCCGTGTTCACTCCACCCGGTGATGGTGATGCTCCCCGGGCCCCGGGCCCCCGCCCGGACCCGACCCGGCCGCGGAAGCCGATGTCGATGCGGGCGACGACGTGGGGGACGGCGCGGAGGCGTGCGCCGTGATCAGCCGGGTGCGCGCCCGCCCCATCAGCTCCTCACGCTCGTCCTCGGTCAGCCCGCCCCACACGCCGTACGGCTCCCGTACCGCCAGTGCGTGCGCCGCGCACTCCGCGCGGACCGGGCACCGCATGCACACCTCTTTCGCCGAGTTCTCACGCGCGCTTCGTGCCGCGCCCCTTTCCCCCTCCGGGTGGAAGAAGAGCGAACTGTCCACACCACGACAAGCCGCGAGGAGCTGCCAGTCCCACAGATCTGCGTTCGGTCCGGGAAGGCGGGAGAAATCTGCCATTGCTCATGTCCCCTTGAAACCGTGCTGAGGCGGATACGGGCCGCTTGGACGCCGGGTACGAGCCCGGCGCGTACCCGCGCCGGTGCTCCCGACCGTACATCTACTATGTAAGTAGATGTAAATATGACTCATTGCGAATCTAGCCACAGACACCAGCAAAAGTGAAGAAAAGCCGCTAAATGGGGCATAGCTCTGACCGGACACCGGAAGACTTCCCGTCGCTCTCCTCCGTGTGCGACCACTTACGGGGAGTGCCGAACTCGGTCGTCGGACCCGTAACTCTTTCGAGTGACCGTCGTTGAATGTGCGAGGCGATTGAGAGAATGAGCGATCGGGCACATGTCCGAGAGCGTCAATCGCACAGGTGACGATATGTACCCAGCCTGGAGGCTCAAGGTGACGCGCACTAGCTGCGGAGGACGGTCATGACATCCGTCCTCGTCTGCGACGACTCCCCGCTTGCCCGAGAGGCGCTTCGCCGCGCGGTCGCGACCGTGCCCGGTGTCGAGCGCGTGACGACCGCGGCCAACGGCGAGGAAGTCCTCCGCCGCTGGGGTGCCGATCGGTCGGATCTCATTCTGATGGACGTACGGATGCCCGGGCTCGGGGGGGTCGAGACCGTCCGCCGACTGCTCTCGGCCGACCCCGGCGCCCGGATCATCATGCTCACGGTCGCGGAGGATCTGGACGGGGTCGCGCTCGCGGTCGCCGCCGGGGCCCGCGGCTATCTGCACAAGGACGCCTCGCGCGCCGAACTGCGCGCGACGGTCACGCAGGCGCTCGCCGACCCGACCTGGCGGCTCGCCCCGCGCCGGCTCAGGTCGGCCGAGATGGGCGCCGCGCCGACGCTCACGGCACGCGAGATCCAGGTGCTCGAAGGCATGAGCCACGGCCGCTCCAACGCCGAGATCGGCCGTGAGCTGTTCCTTTCGGAGGACACGGTCAAGACGCACGCCCGGCGGCTCTTCAAGAAACTCGGCGCCTCCGACCGGGCGCACGCGGTGGCGCTCGGCTTCCGCTGGGGCCTGGTCCGCTGACGTACGACCGGCCCCGATCACTCGCCCGCCGGCGGTCTCCGACGGCGGGCGAGCCGGTGCTCCGGCGCGATGCGCGGCGCTCGGCGAGGTGCGTTCCGGGCGCCCGGTGAGGCAACGTACGCCCGTACACACCCGTTTCCCGCGCTATGCCGCATCCTTGAGATGTGGACTTCCACGGGGACGAGTCGGACGAGCGCGAGGGGAGAGCGCAGGAGATGAGTTCTGCCGCACCCGCTCATAACGCTTCGGTGCACAACTACGGACGCAGTGCCACCGATCAGCAGCCGCCAAGGCACCATGGACCGATGCGCGAAGACGAGCCCACGGTGATTGGTGCGCTCGTTCACCGCGCCGTCGACGGTGACGAACGGGCGACGCACGATCTTCTGGCCCGCGTACACCCGCTCGCGCTGCGCTACTGCCGTACGAGACTCAACCGGCTGCCGGGTGACGCGCGCCACTTCGTCGAGGACCTCGCGCAGGAGGTCTGCGTCGCCGTGCTCATGGCGCTGCCGCGCTACCGCGACACCGGACGGCCCTTCGAGGCGTTCGTCTTCGCCATCGCCGGACACAAGGTCGCCGACCTCCAGCGGGCCGCCATGCGGCACCCCGGATCCACGGCCGTACCGTCCGACGAGATGCCCGAGCGGCCCGACGACTCGCTGGGCCCCGAGGAGCGCGCGCTGCTCAGCAGCGATGCCGAATGGGCCAAGAAACTGCTGGCCAACCTGCCGGAGAACCAGCGCGAGCTGCTGGTTCTGCGGGTTGCGGTCGGGCTCACCGCGGAGGAGACCGGGCAGATGCTGGGCATGTCCCCGGGAGCGGTACGGGTCGCCCAGCACCGCGCGCTGAGCAGACTGCGGGCGCTCGCGGAGCAGTGAGCGGACGCGCCCCCCGGACGCGCCCCGGCGCGGCGGGGGCGCGCGTTTGCGCGTACGGGGCCGTTTGCCGTACGAACGTACAAAGCCGGATCGGTGATCTCAAGCGTGGAATGAGAGGCCCGCAGAGGCCGTTAGCATGGACATCCGCACCGATCAAGGCCATTTGGGGAAGGTGTCATGACTGCAAACGTCGACGGAGTGCCCGAGAAATTCGCGACGCTCGGGCTGACATACGACGACGTGCTGCTGCTGCCGGGCGCCTCGGAAGTGCTGCCGAACCAGGTGGACACCGCGTCTCTGGTCTCGCGGAACGTCAAGGTGAACATCCCGCTGCTCTCCGCGGCGATGGACAAGGTCACCGAGGCCCGCATGGCGATCGCCATGGCGCGGCAGGGCGGCGTCGGGGTGCTGCACCGCAACCTCTCCATCGCCGACCAGGCCAACCAGGTCGACCTGGTGAAGCGCTCCGAGTCCGGCATGGTGACCGACCCGATCACGGTCCACCCGGACGCGACGCTCGCCGAGGCGGACCAGCTCTGCGCCAAGTTCCGGATCAGCGGCGTCCCGGTCACCGACCGCGGGGGCAAGCTGCTCGGCATCGTCACCAACCGTGACATGGCCTTCGAGGCGGACCGCACGCGCCAGGTGCGCGAGGTCATGACCCCGATGCCGCTGGTCACGGGCAAGGTCGGCATCTCCGGCGTGGACGCCATGCAGCTTCTGCGCCGTCACAAGATCGAGAAGCTGCCGCTGGTCGACGACGCGGGCATCCTCAAGGGCCTGATCACGGTCAAGGACTTCGTCAAGGCCGAGAAGTACCCGAACGCGGCCAAGGACGGCGAGGGCAGGCTGCTCGTCGGCGCGGCCGTCGGCGCCAGCCCGGAGGCGCTGGAGCGCGCCCAGGCGCTGGTCGCGGCGGGTGTCGACTTCCTCGTGGTGGACACCTCGCACGGCCACAACAGCAACGCGCTGGGCTGGATGTCCAAGATCAAGTCGAGTGTTCCCGTCGACATCATCGGCGGCAACGTCGCCACCCGGGACGGCGCCCAGGCGCTGATCGACGCGGGTGTGGACGGTGTCAAGGTCGGCGTGGGCCCGGGCTCCATCTGTACGACCCGGGTCGTCGCCGGCATCGGCGTCCCGCAGGTCACCGCGATCTACGAGGCGGCCGTGGCGTGCCAGGCGGCCGGGATCCCGGTCATCGGCGACGGCGGCCTCCAGTACTCCGGCGACATCGGCAAGGCGCTCGCCGCCGGGGCCAGCACGGTCATGCTGGGCAGCCTGCTCGCCGGGTGCGAGGAGTCGCCGGGCGAGCTGCAGTTCATCAACGGCAAGCAGTTCAAGTCGTACCGGGGCATGGGCTCGCTCGGCGCGATGCAGTCGCGCGGCCAGGGCCGTTCCTTCTCGAAGGACCGCTACTTCCAGGCCGAGGTCGCCGCCGACGACAAGCTCGTCCCCGAGGGCATCGAGGGCCAGGTCCCCTACCGCGGCCCCCTCTCCGCCGTACTGCACCAGCTCGTCGGCGGACTGCGCCAGACGATGGGGTACGTGGGCGCGGCGTCCATCGACGAGATGGAGCGCAAGGGCCGCTTCGTACGGATCACGTCGGCGGGCCTCAAGGAGAGCCACCCGCACGACATCCAGATGACCGTCGAGGCGCCGAACTACACGGGCCGCTGACGCCCACGTGGTCGACTTCACCCAGGTCCTCCTTGCGGTGTGACCACGGGGATACTGGGACGGCAGACGTAGAGGGAAAGGCCACACATCGTGACTGAGATCGAGATCGGGCGCGGCAAGCGCGGCCGCAGGGCGTACGCCTTCGACGACATCGCCGTCGTCCCCAGCCGGCGCACCCGGGACCCGAAGGAGGTCTCGATCGCCTGGCAGATCGACGCCTACCGGTTCGAGCTGCCGTTCCTGGCCGCTCCGATGGACTCCGTGGTCTCGCCGCGCACCGCCATCCGCATCGGCGAGATGGGCGGTCTGGGCGTCCTCAACCTGGAGGGTCTGTGGACCCGGTACGAGGACCCCGAGCCGCTGCTCGACGAGATCGCCGAGCTGGACGAGTCGAGCGCCAACCGCAGGCTCCAGGAGATCTACGCCGAGCCGATCAAGGAAGAGCTGATCGGCCAGCGCATCAAGGAGGTGCGGGACTCGGGCGTCGTCACGGCCGCCGCGCTCTCGCCGCAGCGCACCGCGCAGTTCTCCAAGGCCGTCGTGGACGCCGGGGTCGACATCTTCGTGATCCGCGGTACGACGGTCTCCGCCGAGCATGTCTCGGGCGCCGCCGAGCCGCTCAACCTGAAGCAGTTCATCTACGAGCTGGACGTCCCGGTCATCGTCGGCGGCTGCGCCACGTACACCGCAGCGCTGCACCTGATGCGTACGGGAGCGGCGGGCGTGCTGGTCGGCTTCGGCGGCGGCGCGGCGCACACCACCCGTAACGTGCTGGGCATCCAGGTCCCGATGGCGACGGCCGTCGCGGACGTCGCGGCGGCCCGCCGCGACTACATGGACGAGTCCGGCGGCCGGTACGTGCACGTCATCGCGGACGGCGGCGTCGGCTGGTCCGGCGACCTGCCGAAGGCGATCGCGTGCGGCGCGGACTCGGTGATGATCGGCTCCCCGCTGGCGCGGGCCACGGACGCGCCCGGCAAGGGGCGGCACTGGGGCATGGAGGCCGTCCACGAGGACGTGCCGCGCGGCAAGCTGGTGGACCTGGGCATCGTCGGCACGACGGAGGAGGTCCTGACGGGCCCCTCGCACATCCCGGACGGGTCGATGAACTTCTTCGGCGCTCTGAAGCGGGCGATGGCGACGACGGGCTACAGCGAGCTGAAGGAGTTCCAGCGCGTCGAGGTGACGGTCGCGGACTCGCAGCACCGCCGCTGAACACTGTCGCTGGGTGCTGCCGCTGAACGCGGGCCAGTAGTGCGTTTTTCGGTGAAGGCCGCCTCCTAGGAGGCGGCCTTCATGCTGTCCGCGTCAGGAAGTGGCCTTCTTGGCGCCGGAGAACGCGGCGAAGGCGGCCAGGGCGAAGAAGAGGAACGTCATGACGTCCTTGCCCTCGTTCCAGGCATCGGTCAGCAGACCGAAGTGGTCGAGGAAGACGTCCGTCGCGGACACGTTCAGCTCCTTGGCGACGATGATCGCGATGCCCACGATCTGGCCGAGGTAGACGGCGCCGAGCGCCAGCACGCCGCTGACGACCGGCAGGACGGGGTTGGCGCCGCCCACCTTGCCGGCGACGAGCCCGATCAGGTAGCCCACGCCGATGGCCGCCCAGCCGATCTCCCGCTCGATGGCCCCGGCGATCCCGCCGTAGACACCGGCGGCGACGAGAGCGGTGACCAGGGCCGCCGCCAGGCCGAGCCCGATGGCGTCGCGGGCGGGCGCGGGCGGCGGGGCGAACGGCGCGGGTGGTACGGCGCCGGGGGCGAAGGGGTTGCCGGGTGGCGGAACGGGCTGGCTCATGGTGAAAGATCCCCCCAGGGAAAATGGCGCGCGCATGACTTGCGCACGACAGCCCCGGACAGTAGCAGCCAGGTCCGACAACCGGCCGGACAATTCCCTGGAGGAGGCGCCCTGAAGGGCTCCGTGGGGCTCCGGTGGGCTCAGAGCCGGTAAGCGGCGCCCGCCGGGCTCGCCCCTCTTGTGTCCAGCAGGAGCTGCGCCTTGACCGCCAGGCCCTGGAGGTCGTACGTACGGTGGTGCTGGAGCAGCACCGTCAGATCCGCGTTGGCGGCGGCCTCGTAGAGGGAGTCCGCGCGCGGTACGGGCTGTTCGCGTACGCGCCAGTCGGGGACGTACGGATCGTGGTAGCTGACCGCCGCGCCCAGATCCATCAGCCGGCAGGCGATCTCCGTGGCCGGTGAGCTCTCCTGGTCGGCGAGGTCCGGCTTGTAGGTGACGCCCAGGAGCAGCACCCGGGCCGCGCGCGCCGACTTGCCGTGCTCGTTGAGGAGGGCGGCGCAGCGCTGGATGACGTACTGCGGCATCCGGTCGTTGATCTCCTGGGCGAGGCCGACCATCCGCAGCGGATGGCCGGGCGTGCGGCCCGCGTGCGGCAGGTAGCTGGGGTCCATCGGCACGCCGTGGCCGCCGACCCCGGGGCCCGGCCGGAACGCCTGGAAGCCGAAGGGCTTGGTCTCGGCGCAGCGGATGACGTCCCAGAGGTCCACGCCGAGGTCGTGGCAGAGCACGGCCATCTCGTTGACGAGGGCGATGTTGACGTGCCGGAAGTTGGTTTCGAGGAGCTTGACGGTCTCGGCCTCGCGCGGGCCCCGCGCCCGTACGACCTTGTCGGTCAGCCGGCCGTAGAAGGCGGCGGCGGACTCGGTGCACGCGGGGGTGAGGCCGCCGATCACCTTGGGTGTGTTGGCGAAGCCGTGGGTGCGGTTGCCGGGGTCGAGCCGGCCCGGCGAGTACGCGAGGTGGAAGTCGCGGCCCGCGCGCAGCCCCGAGCCCTCCTCCAGGGTGGTGCGCAGGAAGCCCTCCGTGGTGCCGGGCGCGGCGGGCGACTCCAGCAGCACGGTGGTGTGCGGGCGCAGCTTGGCGGCGAGCGCGCGGGCCGCCTCGCCGACGGCGGTCAGATCGGGGGTGCGGTCGGCGCCGAGGGGGGTGGGCGCGCAGATCACGGCGGTACGGACCCGGCCCAGCTCGGTCGGGTTGGTGGTGGGCCGGAAACCGCCGGCGAGCATCCGGCGGACGTCGGAGGGGGTGAGCGGGCCGTCGACGGGGGTGTGGCCGGCGGCCAGCTCCGCGACGGGGCGCGGGTCGGTGTCGAAGCCGATGGTCTGGATCCCGGCGGCTACGGCGGCCTGGGCGAGGGGCAGTCCGAGATGACCGAGTCCGATGACGGCGAGATCTGCGGGCATGGCGGTGGCCGTCCTTCCCTTAGCCGGAGTGGACAGTGAGCGCAAGCCCTGTGGACAGAACGGGCGAGCGCAATGTCAGACTAGGCGTAAATATGACCGTTATGCGGCATTGCGTGGCCGGGGAGTCGCCCTGTCGCCCGCTCGCCGCTCGCCGCCCGGCGGTCCGGCCAGGGTTATCCACAGCCGGTGGCTGAAGTCGGTGAGTGCGGACAGAATCGAGACGTGAGCCCGACCACCTGGGGGACGACGGGAGGCAAGCGGTGAGGACAGCGACACTGGGACCTGCGGAGCGCGTCCAAGCGCTCGCGGCGATGGCGGAGCGTGAACTGGACGTACTGGTCGTGGGCGCGGGCGTGGTTGGAGCCGGGACCGCTCTCGACGCCGCGACCCGGGGCCTGGCGACCGGCCTCGTGGAGGCGCGGGACTGGGCGTCCGGCACATCGAGCAGATCGAGCAAGCTGATCCACGGAGGTCTGCGCTACCTGGAGATGCTCGACTTCACGCTCGTGCGGGAAGCCCTCAAGGAGCGGGGGCTGCTGCTGGAGAAGCTGGCGCCCCACCTCGTGAAGCCCGTGCCGTTCCTGTACCCGCTGAAGCACAAGGGCTGGGAGCGGTTCTACGCGGGCTCGGGCGTCGCGCTGTACGACGCGATGTCCGTCTCGTCCGGGCACGGCAGGGGCCTGCCGGTCCACCGCCACCTCTCCCGGCGGCACGCCCTCCAGGTGGCGCCCTGCCTGAAGAAGGGCGCCCTGGTCGGCGCCCTCCAGTACTACGACGCCCAGATGGACGACGCGCGCTACGTGGCCACCCTGGTCCGCACGGCCGCCACGTACGGTGCGCACGTCGCCGGCCGGGCGCGCGTCGTCGGCTTCCTGCGGGAGGGCGAGCGGGTCGTCGGCGCCCGGGTGCGGGACGTGGAGAGCTCGACGCGGGGCGGGGCCGCGGAGTACGAGATCCGGGCGAAGCAGGTCGTCAACGCGACCGGGGTGTGGACGGACGACACCCAGGCGCTGATCGCCGAGCGCGGACAGTTCCACGTCCGCGCCTCCAAGGGCATCCACCTCGTCGTTCCCAAGGACCGGATCCACTCGACCACGGGACTGATCCTGCGGACGGAGAAGTCCGTGCTCTTCGTCATCCCCTGGGGCCGCCACTGGATCGTGGGGACCACGGACACCGACTGGGACCTGGACAAGGCCCATCCCGCGGCCTCCAGCGCCGATATCGACTACCTGCTCGAACATGTCAACGCGGTGCTGCACACGCCGCTGACCAGGGATGACGTCCAGGGGGTGTACGCGGGGCTGCGCCCGCTGCTCGCCGGGGAGTCCGACGCGACGAGCAAGCTCTCGCGCGAGCACACGGTCGCCCATCCGGTGCCCGGCATGGTCGTCGTGGCCGGCGGCAAGTACACGACGTACCGGGTGATGGCCAAGGACGCGGTGGACGAGGCGGTGCACGGCCTCGATCAGCGGGTGGCCGAGTGCGTCACGGAAGACGTGCCGCTGCTCGGCGCCGAGGGGTACCACGCGCTGTGGAACGCGCGGGCCAGGATGGCGGAGCGTACGGGCATCCATGTGGCGCGCGTGGAGCACCTCCTGAACCGCTACGGCACGCTGGTCGAGGAGTTGCTGGAGCTGATCGCCGCCGATCCGGGGCTCGGCGAGCCGCTGGGCGGCGCGGAGGACTATCTGCGCGCGGAGGTGGTGTACGCGGCGTCGCACGAAGGGGCGCGCCACCTCGACGACGTACTGACGCGGCGGACGCGGATCTCGATCGAGACCTTCGACCGGGGGACGCGCAGCGCCCGGGAGTGCGCGGAGCTGATGGCGCCGGTGCTGGGGTGGGACAAGGGCCAGATCGAACGGGAGGTGGAGCACTACGAGAAGCGGGTGGAGGCGGAGCGCGAGTCGCAGCGTCAGCCGGACGACCAGACGGCGGACGCGGCACGGCTGGGGGCTCCGGACATCGTGCCGAGCTGAGCCGGGCCCGTCCGACCCGTGCCCGTCCGACTCGGGCCCGTCCGACCCGGGCCCGTCCGATCCGAGCTCGTCTTAGCCGGGCCCGTCTGAGCCGGGCTCAAGTGAGTCGGGCTCAGACGGGCACGGGCCGGTCGCCCCGGGGAGTTGAGTCATCGGCGGCTGTGTGCCGTACTGATCACAGGCGCGCGTGGGCAGCGTGCGCCGGTGGTGGCCGGAGGGCGGGGCCGAGGGCGTTCGGGAGCGTCAACTCGGCCTCGGTGCAGGCGGGGGCGCCCGCGTGGGGGATACTCCCGTAACTCCCTCTCTGACACCACACGTCACAGCAGGCTCACCCGTTACCGGGTATCCGTTCCGTTTTCGAACGGGTGCCTGACCGGCGGGGTGCTGGGCCGGGCCCGGGGTAGTGGCAGGGTGGGGGTTCCTTCGTCGGGCCCCGCCGTGGCGGACGCCGGACCCGGGAGCAGTGGCTGTCCCGGAATGAGGGACAATGAAGGCTCTGCCAGGGCGCGTTACGGCACCGCGCGGTGAGGGCAGTCGCGGGCCAGGATCAGGGATCGCAGAGGGGACGCATGTCGGAGTCGGAGCAGTCGCGGGACACGGCGAAGGAACCTCGGCAGGACGCGGGGAAGAGCGCCGACGGCAGCCCGGAAGGGCGTCTGCTCGCGGGCAGGTACCGGCTCGGCGGGGTGCTCGGGCGCGGTGGCATGGGCACGGTGTGGCGCGCCCTCGACGAGACGCTGGGCCGTACGGTCGCGGTGAAGGAACTCCGCTTCCCCTCCAGCATCGACGAGGACGAGAAGCGCCGGCTCATCACGCGCACGCTGCGCGAGGCCAAGGCGATCGCCCGGATCCGCAACAGCGGCGCGGTGACGGTCTTCGACGTCGTGGACGAGGACGACCGGCCGTGGATCGTCATGGAGCTGGTCGAGGGCAAGTCCCTGGCCGAAGCCGTGCGCGAGGACGGTCTCCTGACGCCGCGACGGGCCGCCGAGGTCGGGCTCGCCATCCTCGACGTGCTGCGCTCGGCGCACCGCGAGGGCATCCTGCACCGCGATGTGAAGCCGTCCAACGTACTGATCGCCGAGGACGGCCGCGTCGTGCTCACCGACTTCGGCATCGCCCAGGTCGAGGGAGACCCGTCGGTCACCTCGACCGGCATGCTCGTCGGTGCCCCCTCCTACATCTCGCCGGAGCGCGCCCGCGGCCACAAGCCGGGGCCCGCCGCCGACCTCTGGTCGCTCGGCGGCCTGCTGTACGCGTCGGTCGAGGGCTGTCCTCCGTACGACAAGGGCTCGGCGATCGCCACGCTGACCGCCGTGATGACCGAGCCGCTCGACCCGCCGAAGAACGCGGGCGCGCTCACCGAGGTCATCTACGGGCTGCTCGCCAAGGACCCCGAGCAGCGGCTCGACGACGCGGGAGCGCGGGCCCTCCTGGAGGACATCGTCCAGGCGCCCGAGGCGGAGCCGGAGCCGCCGCTCGACGCCACCCGCGTCGTCCCGATGCCTCCGCTGCCCGAGGAACCGGCCGAGCGTACGGGCCGTAAGCCCGCCGGGGAGTCGGGGAGCGACCGGGTGCGCGGCGCGCTGCGCTCCGCCCGCAGGACCGCGGTGCCCGTGGCGGCGTCGGCCTCCGTCGGCCCGGCGGCCACCGCGTCCGCCTCCGCGGCGGCCGGGCCCCGGCCGGAGCCCGCGGCGGCTCCGTACCGGCCGGCCACGCCGCGCGCGTCGCTCACCGACGTGGTGCCCCGGCGCACGCTGGTGATCATCGCGGTCGTCGCCGCGGTGGCCCTGATCTCCACGGTCCTGGTCGTCGCCCTGACCGGTGACGACGAGAAGGACGCGGGCGCGGGCAAGGCCACCGGCGGTAGTCAGGCACCGGTCGTCCCCAAGTCCGACAGCGTGAAGAGCAGCCCGGACGCGGGCAAGAGCGCGGCCGCGGACGGCAAGGGCGCCGCCGCCACCGGCGGTTCGGACGAGGAGGACGACGACTCGGGCTCCGACGCGGGCTCGTCGGGCGACTCCGACGACGACGGCGAGGGCGGCGGAGACAGTGGCGGCAGCGGCGGCGGGAAAGCGGGGGAGCTGCCCGAGGGGTACACCACCGTCAGCGACGGCCGGTTCCGCTTCTCGATGGCGATGCCCGAGGGCTTCCGGCGGACCGACATAGCCGGTGTGAACTCCGGCGGCATATACAACAAGTCCAGCGGCTCCTTCCCGCGCGTCCAGATCGACTTCAACGCCCAGCCCACGGACGACGCCGCGGCGGCGTGGCGAGGGGCCGAGCCGGCCGTCGCGCGCAGTAGCAGCAACTACAAGCTCCTCGGTATCAAGGAGATCGAGTTCAACGGCTACCCGACCGCCGCCGACTGGGAGTTCGAGCGTCAGCAGGGCGGCCAGCAGATACGGGTGCTCAACCGGGGCTTCAAGATCGACAGCACCCACGGTTACTCGATCATGGTGAGCTGCAAGGCGAGCGAGTGGGACGACACCGAGTGCAAGACCCTCCGGGAGACGGCGCACGCCACGTTCGCGCCCAAGGACTGAGCGGGCGGACCGGACTGGTGAGTTCCGGCCGCGGGCGGGAAGGATGCGGAATACCGGATGCGAACGTTCCGCAGCGGGTTGCCGCGACCCTGCGGCATGTTCCCCCGCCGCCACGTATCGTGAGAACTCGCGAACCGTACGCATCCACAATGAGCCGGTAAACGACCGGAATTGGCGGTTTCGCGGGTCTCCGTGACCAGGAGACGGCCTGTTTGTGGGGAGGCGTCGTGGACGAATACGCGGGTCGAGTGCTCGCAGACCGCTATCGCCTGCCGTTGCCGCCCTCCGACGAGTACGACCTCGTCGAGACGCGCGCGTTCGACACGTACAGCGGACAGGAAGTCCTCGTCAGGCAGGTGCCGCTGCCGGAGGTCGTGGAGGCCGAGGTCGTGGAGGCCGACGGCGGCGCGTCGCGGCGCGTCCACGGGCGTACGGCACGCAAGGCTACGGATCCGGCGGTGCGGCGGGCCATCGAGGCCGCGCAGAGCGCCGCCCAGATCCCCGATCATCCGCGTCTCGACCAGGTCTTCGACGTCTTCGCGGAGGCCGGTTCGCTCTGGATAGTGAGTGAACTCGTCGCCGCCAGACCGCTGGCCGCGCTGCTCGCCGAGAAGCCGCTGAACCCGTTCCGGGCGGCCGAGATCGCCTCCGACGTGCTCACGGCCGTACGGGTGGTGCACGCGCACGGCTGGACCCACCGGAACATCACCGTCCGTACGGTGCTCGTCTGTGACGACGGGCGGGTCGTGCTGACCGGGCTCGCGGCGGGCGCGGCCGAGGAGGCCCTGTGCGGCTACGCGCCGGTGCCGGAACCACCGGACCCGGACCCGGAGCCCGATTTCCACCCGGGCGAGGGCCAGGGCCGGAACCCGGGTCAAGGGCCGGATCCGGTCAATGACACAGGGCGGTCGGGGCCCCAGGGCCATCAGGACCGTTCGGGGGACCGGCAGGACGCCCTCGGGTCCCAGGGGCGGCCCGAACTGCCCGACGGGTTCGCGCCGTCCGGGGGAGTGCCCGGCACCGCGCGCCAGGGACCGGCGTACGACCCGGGCCCGACCGTGGGGGTGCCCGGCGCCTCCGGCCACGCGGAGCTGGAGCGTGCGCGCCCGGAGAGCCCGTACGGGGACGACACGTCGTCCGGTACGTCCGGCGCCTTCCCCCGGCCGCAGGGCGCCACCCCGGGCGTGCCCGCCCCGTTCGACGGCCAGCCCGCGCTGCCCAGCGGGAACGCCTCGGGAGACATCCGCGCCGCGCGCGCCGGCGCCATCGCCGCGTACCGCGCGGGCGCCCGCGCCGCCGCCCTGGCCGGCGAGGACCAGAACTCCGGCAGGACCCCGGTGCCGCCGCTCCCGGAACAGGGCACCGGTGCCGGTACCGGCACCGGTACCAGCACCGGCACCAGCACCTCCGACCTGGGCAGCGGTACGGGGAACGGGCCCCGGGAAGCGCCGCGCGACACCGGCCCCGACCCGGACTGGTGGGCCCAGCCGCGCGGCTTCTCGGCCGACCCGGACGGTGACGCCGACGCGGACGAGGACGACGACCCGCCCACCCCCTACCGCCCCCGGCTCGCCGGAACCTGGCGCGACGGCCCGGCGCCCTGGAACGACGCCTCCGGCTCCGTCCCCGCGGGCGGCGGAGGCATCCCGGGCGGCGGCGTCCCGGGCGGCGGCTCCGCGCCGTACGGCCGCTCGGGACCGTACGGCTCCGACTCCGGGGGCTCCCTCGGGGGCGGCGCCACCTCCGGCACCACCTCCGGCATCCCCGTGTCCGGCATCCCCGTGCAGGGCGATGCGGACCAGCGGCCCGGTACCGACCTGGTCATGGCCCGGGGCGGCGGTGACACCCCGTACAGGGGCCCCGGTTCCGGGTCCGGCGGCAGGAGCGACGGCGGGGGCGGCCGGCAGAGCCTCGGCGCCCACGACGCCCTGCACGCCGACGCGCAGCGGCAGTCGCTCCGGCTCCCCGCCGTCGCGGGCGGAGGCGGCGGCGGCCGGTGGGACGAGGTCATGGCGAGCAGCGCCTCGCCCGCCTACCGCGGCCCGGCCACCCCCCTCGCCGCCGAGCGCGCCCGGCAGGCCAGGATCGCCGTCGTCGGCGCGGTCACCGAGCGCTGGTCGCCCGAGCAGGCCGGCCCCGTACACGAGAACTGGCAGCTCGCGCCGCCCATCGGCCCCGCCACCGACCTGTGGGCGCTCGGCGCGCTGCTCTACCGCGCGGTGCAGGGCCATGCCCCGTATCCCGAGGAGAGCGCCATAGAGCTGGTGCAGCTCGTCTGCGCCGAGCCGCCCGCGTTCGCCGAGGAGTGCGGCCCGCTGCGGCCCGTCGTCGAGTCGCTGCTGCGTCAGGACCCGACCGAGCGGCCGGACTTCGAGGAGCTGCGCGGCTGGCTGCGCTCGCTCGTACGGTCGGCGCCCGAGCCCGAGGCCGGTCTGGACGTCGTACCGCTGCTGTCCGAGGACGCCACGAAGCTGCCGATAAAGCGGCGCCGCGGCGAGCTGGTCCGCAAGCGGCGCCGCCGGGACCTGGGCCACGGACGGCACCGTCAGAAGAAGGGCAACGAGCGCAAGGAGAAGGCGGGACGGGCCGGGAAGGTCCAGAAGTCCGCCGGGGCCGGCGTGGAGGAGCCGGGGCGGTACGAGGCGTACGAAGCCCCGCTGCGCCCCGAGACCGAGGCGATGTTCCACCGGCAGGACCGTCTCGACGACCGCCCGGACAGCAGGCTGGACGACGGCCCCGTGGGCAGGCCGGGCGGCCGGTCGGGCGGCAGGTCCGCCGACCGGTGGGACGATCGCCAGGACCGCGACGACAAGGGGCGCGGCCCCCGTTCCCTCGGCCGCAACCTGCTGTTGCTGATCCTGCTCCTCCTCGTGCTGGCCGTCGGATACGCCGTGGTGTTCCTGCCCAAGGCGGACACCACCGAGCAGAAGGGGCAGAGCGTCGGCGAGGCGTCCCCGAGCGTGTCGTCCGCGCCGCGGTCCCCGACGGACGACGCCCCCGCCTCCAACAGCCCGGCGGAGGAGCCCAACACGTCCGCGCCGGGGACCTCCGGGCCCGCGGCCGATGTCGCCGACGGTTACGCGCTGCGGGACGACACCGAGGGGTTCCGTACGGCGGTCGACAAGGACTGGCAGCGGCGCCCCATCAACGACAGCGGCCAAGTCCGCTACGTCGGAGGCGACTTCACGCTGATCGTGGTCCCCGGCCGGGACAGCGTGGCCGACAACGGCGACGATCCGCTGGCCTATCAGCGCGACAAGGAGCGGGAGCTCCAGCCCTTCCGCGACTCCTCCTGGTCCAGCGCCACCGGACTGCGCCGGATCGACGTGGGCCGCCAGGCCATGGCGGAGGGTCAGTACACCTGGCAGGACAGCAGCGGACGCCAGGTCTATGTCAGGAACCTCGCGATGATCATCGAAGGGAGGTACCACATCGTGCAGGTCATCGGCCCGGACGACCAGCGCGACCAGGTGTCCGAGATCTATCAACAGGCCACCGGCGCCTACCGCGTCACCGGCTGAGACGACCCGAGGTTTCCCGTCACTGTGTTCCCTCCGTACCCTGTGATCCCAAGGAACGGGGCTGGGACGTGGAGCATTCGCAGAGTACGGGCGCGAGCACAGGCGCGGGCGCGGGTTCAGGCGCGGCTACGGGAACGGCCGGGACGGGAAGGGCCGGAACCGGCATGTCCGGACAGGGCGTCGGCAACGGACCGGTGCTCGCCGGGCGTTACCGCCTGGGCGAGGCCATCGGCCGTGGCGGCATGGGCAAGGTGTGGCGCGCCCATGACGAGGTGCTGCACCGCACGGTCGCCATCAAGGAGCTGACCGCGGGGCGTTACGCCTCCGAGGCGGACCGCGCCGTACTGCACCAGCGCACGCAGAAGGAGGCGCGCGCCGCCGCCCGGATCAGCCACCCCGGCGTCGTCACCGTCCACGATGTCCTCGACCACGACGACCGGCCGTGGATCGTCATGCAGTACGTCGACGGCCCCTCTCTCGCGGACGCCGTGAAGGAGTCCGGCCGGCTCGACCCCCGCGAGGTGGCCAGGATCGGCCTCGCGGTCCTCGACGCGCTGCGCGCCGCGCACTCCGCCGGGGTGCTGCACCGCGATGTGAAGCCGGGCAACGTCCTGCTCGCGCGGAACGGCCGCGTCCTGATCACCGACTTCGGCATAGCGGCCATCGAGGGCGACTCGACGATCACCAGAACGGGCGAACTGGTCGGCTCCATCGACTATCTGGCACCCGAGCGGGTACGCGGCAAGGACCCCGGCCCCGCCTCCGACCTCTGGTCGCTGGGCGTCACGCTCTACACGGCCGTGCAGGGGATCTCGCCGTTCCGCCGCGGCACCCCGCTGACCACGATGCAGGCCGTCGTCGCGGACGAGCCGGCCCCACCCGACCACGCGGGCCCCCTCGCCCCCGTCATCGCCGCGCTGCTCCGCAAGGACCCGGCGGAACGGCCGGACATGGCCGAGTGCGCGCGCCTGCTCCGCGAGGTGGCCGAGGGCCGGACACCGGACGGGTCCGGCGCACCGGGCGCACCGGACCCGCGGAGCGAGGCACCGACGTACGCCGCGACCCGCCCCCTGCCGAAGGACACCCCGGCGCACGCCGGGCACGCAGGGAACGAGGAGTACGCGGCGCACGCCGGGCGTTCCGGTAGCTCCGGCGGCTCCGGTAGTTCCGGCGGCCTCGGTAGTTCCGGCGGCCTCGGTACGGGGCATCTGCCCCCGGCCGCGCCGATGCCCGCCGTCGTGACCGCGTCCGTACCCGTACCGCCGTCGGGGCCGTCACCGGCGTCCGCGACCGCCCGGGGCGGTCCGGGGCGGCGTGGTCGTTGGCGTACGGCGGTGGTGGCCGTCGTGGCGGCGGCGGTCCTCGGCGGTGGCGCCGGCTTCGCCGCCCTGAAGTTCTCCGGCGGCGGCTCGGACACCGCGGACGGAACGGGCGGCTCCGCGGGAACGAACGCCTCGGCCGGACAGTCGGACGGCGGCGGGTCCGCCGATGACACCACCAGCTCCACCGAAGAGGGGTGGAAGCGCGTCAAGGCGCCGGAGGGGTTCAGCGTCAGCCTGCCCGAGGACTGGACGCGGCTGACGGACAGCCAGCAGATCGACTACAGCCCGGACGGTGGGCTGCACCTGCTGCGGATCAGCATCGCCAAGCCCGACTTCGAGACCCCGGCCCAGCACATGCAGAACATGCAGGAGAGCCTGCGGCAGCGGCTGGAGTACAACTCGATACAGCTTGAGGCCAATCGGTACCGGGACAAGGAGAAGGCCGCGATCTGGGAGTTCACCTGGTTGGAGAAGGGTGCCCATCCGGGCAGGCGGCACGCCATCGACCAGATTTACCACTCGGACGACAGCGGCACGGAATACGCGATCTACATGTCCGGTCCTGAGGAAGACTGGACCGAGACGCGCAAGCAGTTCGACGCCGTACTGCGAAGCTGGCAGGAGCCGCCCGCCGGATCCGGCGATTCCGCGGGCTCCGGCGGCTGAGCGCGGCGCACGGGGCGCACGGGGCGCACGCGGCGCACGGGGCGTACGGGGTGAACGGGAGGTGCGGGACATGCCCGCAGGGGATGGCGGTCCGCCCGACGGCCGGCTGATCGCCGGACGGTACCGGCTGGGGATGAGGCTGGGGCGCGGCGGCATGGGCACCGTGTGGCGGGCGGAGGACGAACTGCTCGGCCGGTCCGTCGCCGTCAAGGAACTGCACGCCACGCACGACGGCCACGACCACCGGGACGGCCCCCACGGTCCGGGCGGCCCGAACGCGACGACGCTGCGCGAGGCGCGTGCGGTGGCCCGCGTCAAGCATCCGCATGTCGTGGTCGTCCACGACGTCGTCCAGGAGGACGGCCGTCCGTACATCGTCATGGAACTGGTCGAGGGCGGTTCGCTCGCCGACCGGCTCAGGACGGGCACCCTCGCACCGCGTGAGGCGGCGCGGGTCGCGCTCGCGCTGCTGAGCGCGTTACGCGCGGCGCACGGTCTCGGGGTGCTGCACCGCGATCTCAAGCCCGCCAACGTGCTGTTGGAGGAGACCACGGGCCGGGTCGTGCTGACCGACTTCGGGATCGCACGTCTCGTCGGCGCCACGACGATCACTGATCCGGGTGTGTTCGTCGGCTCGCCCGAGTACACGGCACCGGAACGGGTATTGAACGCCCAGGCGGCGGGCCCCGCCTCCGACCTCTGGTCGCTCGGTGTCCTGCTGTGCGCGATGCTCAGCGGCGAGTCGCCCTTCCGCCGCGACTCGCTGCCCGGCGTGCTGCACGCGGTGGTGGCCGACGAGATCAGACCGCCCGCCGCGGCGGAACCGCTGCTGCCGCTCGTACGGGGGCTGCTGGAGCGGGATCCGGAGGACCGACTGGACGCGGCGGAGGCGGAACGGCTGCTGACGGAGTACGTCACGACGGGCACGCCGCTCCAGGCGCCTTCCGCTTTCCCTTCCGCTTTCCCTTCCCCTTCCCCTTCTCCTTCCCCTCCCGGTCCTGTTCCCGGTCCCGTTCCCCCTCCGCCTCGGGCTCCTGCTCCAACTCCGGCGCCGGCTCCCGCTCCTGCCGCCGGAGCCGAGGACGCGCCGACCGCCGACCGGCCGCTGCCCGTCCCTGTCCCTGCCCCCGGCCCCGTTCCCGTGTCCGGGGCGCGGCAGCCCGCCCCGGATGCCGCCCGCACCCCGCGCCGTAACCGCACCGCGCTCGCCGCCGGCGCCCTGGCCTGCGTGCTCGCCGGTGGTGGCGCCGTGGCCACGGTCCTGCTCCAGGACAACAGGGGAGACCGCCGTACGACCGAGAGCCGTACGACCGAGAGCCTGACGACCGCGAGCGCCACGCCCGCCAACCAGGCCGGAACCCCGCATTCCCCTTCGCCCTCGCTCCCGCCCTCCTCCCTGACCACTTCCCCATGGCCCACCGCGCCCGAGGGCTATCACTCCGTCCACGACCCCATGGGCTTCACCCTCGCCGTGCCCGACGGACACATCCGCTCCCACGACGACAAACGCGTCTACTACATGTCGCGGGACAAGTCCCTCAGGATCGGCATCCGCGTCCAGGAACAGATCCCCGGTGGCCCGGTGGCGTCCATGCGCCAGGCGGACGAGAAGGGCGCCCACACCAACCCCGGGTATCACGACGGCGGCGTCACCCCGACCACGCACAACGGATTCCGGGCCGCGCTCTGGGAGTTCACCTGGGACGGGTTCACCCCGGCCGAGGGGGAGCGCCACACCTTCGACCTGTGCTGGGAGGAGGCCGGGCGGATGTACGACGTCTGGGTCTCGGCCCCGCTGAACAAGCTGGACACCGCGCGCGGCCAGTTCGACGCCGCGCTCGATTCCTTCGTACCGGCGCGGACATCCGTACCGGATCCCGTGCGCTGATTGGCTGTTACTGCCGGGTATTCAAAGTCTCGTCCACGGAATACGCTCGGCTCCATGACGGACTCGCAGGTCTCCACCCCCACCTCCGCCCCCGCCGGACCCGGTTCCGGCTCCGGCAGTGCCCCCGGCACCAACCCCGTGGCCCCCACCCCGACCGGGGTGCGCACGGCGGCCGATGTGGTCACGCCCGAGGTGATCGCCCAGCTCACGCGCGGCGTCGTCGGCTCCGGCCGTACCGCCAACCACACCCCGTTCACCGGGGAGAAGCTGGCCGACCTGCCCGAGTCCACCCCCGAGGACGTGGCAGCCGCCTACGAGCGGGCCCGCGCCGCCCAGCCGGTCTGGGCCGCCCTCCCCGTACGGCAGCGGGCGGCCGTGCTGCTCCGCTTCCACGATCTCCTCCTGGAGCGCCAGGCCGAGGTGCTCGACCTGATCCAACTGGAGACCGGCAAGGCCAGGCTGCACGCCCACGAGGAGGTCCAGGCGGTCGCGGTGGCCGCCCGGCACTACGGGCGCCAGGCCGCCGCGTACCTGAACACCAGGCGCCACACCGGAGCCGTACCGCTGCTGACCAAGGTCAGCGAGGCGCGCCGGCCGCGCGGGGTCGTCGGCCAG
Source organism: Streptomyces sp. NPDC087310 (assembly GCF_044744405.1). NCBI lineage: Bacteria > Bacillati > Actinomycetota > Actinomycetes > Kitasatosporales > Streptomycetaceae > Streptomyces > Streptomyces sp. NPDC087310. The sequence goes on from NZ_JBIUYF010000004.1 coordinate 348,318, forward strand.
ATCGCGCCGTGGAACTATCCGCTGGAGCTGTCCGTCGGGGACGCGCTGCCCGCGTTCGTCGCCGGGAACGCCGTCGTCATGAAGCCCGACACGGAGACCGCGCTCACCGCGCTGTGGGCCCGTGACCTGCTGGTCGAGGCCGGGCTGCCCGCCGAGGTCTTCCAGGTCGTCCTCGGGGAGGGGCCCGTCGTCGGCCCCGAGGTGGTCCGGCACGCGGACTACGTCTCGTTCACCGGCTCCACCAGAACCGGCCGCGAGGTGGCCAGGGGCGCGGCGGACCGGCTCGTCGGCGTCTCCCTCGAACTGGGAGGCAAGAACGCCATGCTGGTGCTGGCCGACGCGGACATCGAGAAGGCCGCGGCGGGCGCGGTGCGCGCCTGCTTCTCCTCGGCGGGCCAGCTCTGCATCTCCATCGAGCGGGTGTACGTGCACGAATCGGTCGCCGACGCGTTCGTGGAGCGGTTCGTCGCCCGTACGAAGGCGATGCGGCTCGGCAGCGCGCTCGCGTACGGCGCCGACATGGGATCCCTCGTGGGGGAGCGGCAGTTGACGGCCACCGTCAGCCACGTGGAGGAGGCCGTCGCCAAGGGCGCCACGGTCGTCGCTGGCGGCGTCGCGCGCCCCGACATCGGGCCCTTCTTCCACGAGCCGACCATCCTCGAAGGCGTCGAGGCGCCGATGGCGGTGTGCGCGGAGGAGACCTTCGGCCCGGTCGTCTCGCTCTACCGCTTCAGCGACGAGGACGACGTGGTCGACCGCGCCAACGACACGCCGTACGGCCTCAACGCGAGCGTCTGGACGCGGGACTCCCGCCGCGGCCACGCGATCGCGGCCCGGCTGCTCACGGGCACCGTCAACATCAACGAGGGGTATGCGTCGGCGTACGGCAGCGCCCAGGCGCCGATGGGCGGAATGAAGCAGTCCGGTCTGGGCCGGCGGCATGGCTCCGAGGGCATCCTCAAGTACACCGAGGCCCAGACGGTGGCGGAGCAGCGGATCATGCCGATGGCGCCGTTCCTCGGCATGGCCGACGAGAAGTACGCGGCCTTCATGAGCGGGAGCCTGCGGGTCATGAAGGCGTTGCGGCTGCGGTAGGCCCCGCGGACGCGGGAGTTCTCAACGAGGAGAGCCGATGTCACAGACGGACGACCACGACGCGTACGGCAACGCGCACGACGGCAACGCGCATGACTACGACGCGTATGACGACGCGTACGACTACGACGTGATCGTGGTCGGCTCCGGTTTCGGCGGCTCGGTCTCCGCGCTGCGGCTGACCGAGAAGGGGTACCGGGTCGGCGTCCTGGAGGCCGGCCGCCGTTTCACCCGTGAGACGCTCCCCAAGAACTCCTGGGACATCAGGAACTACCTCTGGGCCCCGGCCCTCGGCCTGTACGGCATCCAGCGCGTCCATCTGCTCGGCAACGTGATGGTGCTGGCGGGCGCCGGGGTCGGCGGCGGCTCGCTCAACTACGCCAACACGCTCTACGTGCCGCCCGCCGCCTTCTTCGAGGACCCGCAGTGGTCGGCCATCACCGACTGGGAGCAGGAGCTGAAGCCGTACTACGACCAGGCGCGGCGCATGCTCGGCGTACGGCTCAATCCGACGACGACCCCCTCGGACGTCCACCTCAAGGCGGCGGCCGAGGCGATGGGCGTGGGCGACAGCTTCCACCTCGCCCCGGTCGGCGTCTTCTTCGGTGACGGCAAGGACGCCGAAGGCGGTGCCGATACGGTCGCGGCCCGGCCCGGGGCGACGGTGGACGACCCGTACTTCGGCGGCGCGGGACCGGCGCGGCGCGCCTGCACCGAGTGCGGCGAGTGCATGACGGGCTGCCGGCACGGCGCGAAGAACACCCTCACCGAGAACTACCTGCACCTGGCGGAGCGGGCCGGAGCGATCATCCACCCCATGACCTCGGTGACCGCTGTCACGGAGGACGAGGGGCACGGTCTCCGCGTCACCACCGTGCCGACGGACCAACGGCGCAAGGGCCGTACAAGCAGTAAAGGCAGCACAAGCCGTACAAAAGGAAGTACCGGCGGACCCGGGAAAGTGCTCCGGGCCCGTCACGTCGTGATCGCGGCCGGTACGTACGGCACCCAGACCCTCCTGCACACGATGCGCGACCGGGGCCTGCTGCCGCGCCTCTCACCCCGGCTGGGGGAGCTGACCCGTACCAACTCCGAGGCGCTGGTGGGCGCGCAGACCCTGGACCGGCGCTACCGCGCACGCCACGGCGCGCCGAAGGCGGACTTCACCCGGGGCGTCGCCATCACGTCCTCCATCCACCCGAACGCCACCACCCACATCGAGCCCGTGCGGTACGGGAAGGGCTCCAACGCGATGGGCGCGCTCTGCGTGCTCCAGGTGCCGTACGGCGACCACCGGGTACGGGGCTGGCTCGGGCACGCCGCGCGCCATCCGGTGCTGCTGCTCCGGTCGCTCTGGTACCGCAAATGGTCGGAACGGACGATCATCGGACTGGTCATGCAGTCGCTGGACAACTCCCTCACCACGTACCGCAAGCCCGGCGGGGTGGGCAAAGGACTGCTCACCGCCCGCCAGGGCCACGGCGCCCCCAACCCGAAGCAGATACCCGAGGCGACGCGTGCCGCGACCCTCGTGGCCGAGGAGATCAACGGCTTCGCGGGCAGCAACGTGGGCGAGCTGATGGGCACACCGCTGACCGCGCACTTCCTGGGCGGATGTGTCATCGGGGCATCGGCACGGGAAGGCGTGATCGACCCGTACCACCGGCTGTACGGACACCCCGGGATCTCGGTGGTCGACGGCTCGGCGGTCTCGGCCAACCTGGGGGTGAACCCGTCGCTGACGATCACGGCGCAGGCGGAGCGCGCCATGTCCTTCTGGCCGAACAAGGGCGAGCGTGACCCGCGCCCGGACCAGGTCGCTGAGGGAGCAGAGGGGAGCGAGGGGACGGCGTACGTACGGCTCGCGCCCGTGGAGCCGCGGTCACCGGTGGTTCCGGAGGGCGCGTTCGGCGAGCTGAAGCTGCCGTTCCTGGGGATGCCGACGGTCCCGCGCAGAAGGAATTCCTGAGCTCGGGCCGCCGCGAACACAGAAAGGCGCTGCACCCCCCTCCGAGTGCAGCGCCCTCTCCGGCTTCAGCGCCCTCCCCCATGATCTGGGGGCACGGGTGAGGCCGGTGGTTTCGCATGCAAGACCTGTGACCCGGGGGAATGGTTGCAGCGATCTTCACAGAATCCTTAAGTGGTCTGCGTCACGCTCTGTGCGCTGTACGCGGCGTTCCGATGCCCGGCGGCCCGACGCACGACGGCCGGCTCCGGGCGTCCCCGGAACCGGCCGTTCCTCTGGCGACCGGGTGGCTGTCCCCTGCCCTCCGGTCACGGGCGCCGGGACGAGGTCCCACGACGTACACACGTCGCACGCCCCGGCGGAGCCACGCGGTCCTTCTCCCGATTGCGATGAAGTGCGCTGCGTGCCCGTACGGCCCAACGAAGGGCGCCGGGGGCGGTCACGCGCCGTACGGGTGAGAGCGGTGCCCGAACGCAGATACGCACCCGGGCGCCGGCCGGAGGGGAGGCGGTCAGACGCGGCCGCGGCTCAGTTCCAGCAGCGTCATCGCCAGCGCCGTGCCCGGTTTGCCGAGGGCGTCCCGGTAGCGGGCGAGGATCTCCATCTCCCGGGAGAGATTGACGCGGCGGCCCCCTGAGGTGATCCGGGCGTCCTGGATCACGGCCGAGATCGCCATCCGTTCCTGGACGAGGCCGATGATGCGGTCGTCCAGCGCGTCGATACGTTCGCGTGCGCCGCCGATGAGCGAGGCGGCCTCGGTGGTGCGGGCACCGGTGTTCTCGTGGGCGGCGGTCGTGTCCGGGGCGGTGGTTGCGTCAGGGGCGGTGGTGGTCGTGTCGGAGGTCATGACGGGGTCCTTGTCGGTTCGGGGGCCCTGAGCCGTACGGCCCCGAACGCGACAGGCGCCCCGGGCCTTGTCGGCCCGGGGCGCCTGGGAAGTCGCTTGTCAGCTCAAGCAGCACGACCATGGCAGCCGGACGGGCCGGTGCCATAGGTAAAGACGAAGGTGAGCTGCTTCCGCATGCGCACAGTATGGACCCGGTGCCCCGGCGGACGGCAAAGCGGGGCCGGATGGTGAGACGAGGCCGGGTGAGGGGACGGGCCGGGTGAGGGGCAGGCCGGGTGTGCCCTGGGTGTGCCTGTCATCGGCCCGGGGGCGATCCGTCCCCGACCCCTCACCGCCCCCCGTTAGAATCGGGAGAACAGCATCGAGCTCTCGTCACACCTCCGCCGGAAGGCCGCCCCGTGCCAGCAGCACCCCCCGCCGCCCCCGACGTCGTACTCGTCGTCGACTTCGGCGCGCAGTACGCCCAGCTCATCGCCCGCCGCGTCCGCGAGGCCCGGGTCTACAGCGAGATCGTCCCGTCCACGATGCCCGTGGCCGAGATGCTGGCCAGGAACCCCAAGGCGATCATCCTCTCCGGAGGCCCGTCCTCCGTGTACGCGGAGAACGCGCCGAGCGTCGACCGCGCGCTCTTCGAGGCCGGTGTCCCCGTCTTCGGCATGTGCTACGGCTTCCAGCTCATGGCGACCACGCTCGGCGGGACCGTCGACAACACGGGCGCGCGTGAGTACGGCCGTACCGCCCTGAGCGTCTCCCGGACCGACTCCACGCTCTTCGCGGGCACCCCCGCCGAGCAGTCCGTCTGGATGTCGCACGGCGACGCCTGCTCGGCCGCGCCCGAGGGGTTCACCGTCACCGCGTCCACGGACGTCGTACCGGTCGCCGCGTTCGAGAACGACGAGAAGAAGCTGTACGGGGTGCAGCACCACCCCGAGGTGATGCACTCCACGTACGGACAGCAGGTCCTGGAGCACTTCCTCTACCGGGGCGCCGGCATCGAGCCGAACTGGACCACCGCCAACGTGGTGGACGAGCAGGTCGCGCTCATCCGTGAGCAGGTCGGCACCAAGCGCGCCATCTGCGGGCTGTCCGGCGGCGTGGACTCGGCCGTGGCCGCCGCGCTGGTGCAGAAGGCCATCGGGTCGCAGCTCACCTGCGTGTACGTCGACCACGGCCTGATGCGCAAGGGCGAGACCGAGCAGGTCGAGAAGGACTTCGTCGCCGCGACGGGCGTACAGCTCCAGGTGGTCGACGCCGAGGAGCGCTTCCTCACGGCGCTGGCCGGGGTCTCCGACCCCGAGCAGAAGCGGAAGATCATCGGCCGGGAGTTCATCCGGGTCTTCGAGCAGGCCCAGGCGGAGATCGTCGCGGAGGCGGGCGCGGAGGGCGAGGACGTCGCGTTCCTCGTGCAGGGCACGCTCTACCCGGACGTCGTGGAGTCCGGCGGCGGCACCGGCACCGCCAACATCAAGTCGCACCACAATGTCGGCGGGCTCCCCGACGACATCGAGTTCCAGCTCATCGAGCCGCTGCGCAAGCTGTTCAAGGACGAGGTCCGGATGGTCGGCCAGCAGCTCGGCCTGCCGGACGAGATCGTCCAGCGCCAGCCGTTCCCGGGCCCCGGCCTGGGCATCCGTATCGTCGGCGAGGTCACGCGCGACCGCCTCGACCTGCTGCGCGACGCGGACGCGATCGCCCGCGAGGAGCTGACGGCGGCGGGCCTGGACCGCGACATCTGGCAGTGCCCGGTGGTCCTTCTCGCCGACGTACGCTCCGTGGGCGTCCAGGGCGACGGCCGGACCTACGGCCACCCGATCGTGCTGCGGCCGGTCTCCTCGGAGGACGCGATGACCGCGGACTGGACGCGGATGCCGTACGACGTACTGGCGAAGATCTCCACCCGCATCACCAACGAGGTCCGGGACGTCAACCGCGTCGTCCTCGACGTGACGAGCAAGCCCCCGGGCACCATCGAATGGGAGTGATCCCCCAGGTCCCCTGATCAGGTCTCCGGGTCAGGTCTCCGGGTCAGGTCTCCGGGTCGGGTCTCCGGGTCGGGTCCTCTGACCGAGTCTTCTGATCCCGATCAGGAACTCCCGCAGGTCAACGCCGATGCCGTCGCTCATTCGTTTGGGTGGCGGCGTTGTCGTTCCCGATCACGATCGACCTGACCGCGATCAACAGGCGTCGCTCCGTCGAGGACTGAGCCTCGCGGGTCAACACCGTAACGATGTTGTCACCCTCACCGACCCGGCAAACTCTGCGTATCCCTCCCTTCGTACGGGACAATTTCCCTGCGGTGCAAGGAAGTTCACTGAGGCGGGACTCGGGGCGGGGAAGGCGGCAATCGGCGTGGCGGTGCAAGAGGTGCGGCAGGGCGCGCACGGCGGTGGCTGTGCGTGTGGGGACTGTCCGCACGGGGCTCGGGAAGGGCACCGGCGGGCCGTGGCCGCGTTTCTGGCGAAGCGCGACGAACTGGCCGCCGGGCAGGGGCTGCCCGCCGCCGTCGCGCACTCCGTGGGCGCCTCCCGCCAGTGGGTCTCCGACGAACTCACCCAGTCCGCCCGCGCCGTGGCGGACCGCAGCCGCGAGGCGGGGGACGCCTGGCTGCACACCGTCTGGCGGCACACGCTGTTCGGCGCCTGGGGCTGCGTCGTGCTGCTCCTGCTGGCCCAGACGGTGACCGCGATCGGTGCCGGCTGGACCCTGGCGCGGACGGCCGGGCTGATCTCCGCCCTCGTCTGCGCGGGACTGCTGACCGCGTCCGCGTGGCTGCACCGCGCCCGCGGCGGGCTGCTCGCACCGCTGATCGGCGAGGACAACCGGCTCTCGACCTCGCGGACCGTCGCCTCCGCCTGGGTGCTGCTCGTCGTCTTCGCCGTGCTCTTCCTCGCCCTCCAGCTCGCGGGCGCCTCCGGTCCCGACCACCGCGACGAACTGATCGCCGGGCTCGAACTGGCCCGGGGCGCCGGCCTCGTCACCGTGCTCGCCGTCGTGTGCGCCATCGCCGTCGTCGTCCGCCGTGTGGTGTCCGTACGGGTCCTGGGCCAGCGGCTGCAGAAGGTACGCGCCGACCGGCCCCGGCTCGCCGATCTGCTCTGCGACGACGCCGGGCGCGGCAGCTTCACCGATATCCAGTACACGCTGGTGAACGCCGTCGCCGTCGTCTTCGCCGCCGTACGGCTCGCCCGGCGCCCCGAGCAACTGCCCGATCTGCCCTGGGCGCTGGCTCTGCTCGTCGGTGTCTCCGCCGCCACCTACTTCGCCGGGAAGTACGCGGAGGGCGGGCGCCCCGTCGTGCTCTCCGTCGTACGGGCCAGGGAGGCGGGCGATCTCGATGCCCCCATCCGGACCGGCGACGACATCGAGATCCGCGGCGCCGGATTCGTCCCGCCCGGCGCAGGCACCCCGGACCGGCTGGCCCGGATGGTCGTCCGGATCGGCGCGGTCCATGTCCATGTGCCGCTGGTGCCCGTCCCCGGAGGGTTCGCCAACCCGGCGGACACCTCACTCACCGTGTCCGTACCGGTGGAGGTGGAGCCCGGGGCCGTCGAGGTCCAGGTCGTCACCGCGGCGGGGATCGAAACCAGTCGCGTGATCATTGAAGTCATGGACTGAGCGAATCCGGCCGATTGTTGCTCCTGTTCTGATGAAGAGTTTTCACGTCTTTTCCGAGGAGGCCCGTCCCGCCCGGCCGAACGGCTGGTTCACTGAGCGCCGGATGTGTTCACTGCGTATGCAGGGACAGGGCACGCGGGGGCAGCAGCCCTCGCGGCAGTGGTGCGGGACAGGGAGAGGCGGACCCGGCGATGACACACGGCTACCGGATGGGCGGCTACGGAGGGCTCGGCGGCGAGCGCCTCGGCCGGCGTGAGAACGCCGCGCGCCACGCACTCCTGCCCCTGAGGATCTTCCTCGGCGTCACCTTCATCTACGCGGGCGTCGACAAACTGACCCAGGGCGGCTTCTTCGCGGCCACCGGCACCGGCTCCGTCGGCGAGATGATGCGGAGCGTCCGCGACAGCTCCGCGATACCCGCCCTCGTCGACCTGGCCCTCAAGAGCCCCGCCGGCTTCGGATACGCCATCGCCCTCGGCGAACTCGCCGTCGGCCTCGGCGCCCTGTTCGGCCTCCTCACCCGGATCGCCGCACTCGGCGGCGCCCTGATCTCGCTCAGCCTCTGGCTCACCGTGAGCTGGCAGGCCACGCCGTACTACTACGGCAACGACCTCCCCTATCTCATGGCCTGGCTGCCGCTCGTGCTCGCCGGGGCGCCCTCGTTCTCCTTGGACGCCCTCCTCACCGACCGCCGGCGCCGTATGCGGTAGTGGCACCAGGTCACCACGGCCGCCAGGAACAACCCGCAGAACAACATGGGGAACGCCACGAACCACGGGGTCGACCCGGCGTCCGCCGCGTCGCCCACGTACGCGGCGGACACCGCCAGCGCCGTCAGCCCCACGATCAACCGGCCCGGCCGGAACTCATGAAGCAGCACGGGTCACCTCCACCTGTCCGAGCCCGACCTCAAGACTCAACCGCAGCGTCCCCGCCGGGGCGCTGCCCGCGGCCGGAGCCAGGGTGAGCCCCCGCGACTGGTCCGGCGAGATGTCCACGTCGTTCGGTGGCTCGCCGGGAAGCCGGATGTCCCCGAGACCGGTCTTCGCCGTCACCTTCACCGTCACTCCCTTCGGTACGACGACCTTGAGCTGCCCCGCGCCCACCTCGGCCGACGAACTGACCGTCCGCCCCTCCGGAACGGACAGCCCGCTCAGATCGAGAACGCCGGTGCCCGACCCCAACTCGTAGTGCGGCCGTACGTCGGCCACCGACGCCGGTATCCACTCCTGGCGCGCGAACTCCGTCGTGATGTTCTTCGGCAGGGCGGCGCTCCCGGCGAGCAGCCCGGCCGTGACCACCGTCAGGAAGATGGTGCCGACCCCCGTACGGCCCAGGAAGCTGCTGGCCGCGATCCCCAGACCGAACACCGCGAGCGCGGCGGCCAGCCCGATCTCCAGGCTCGTACTCAGCGGGTGGCTCTCCCAGGACAGCCCCGTACCGAGCCCGCCCGCCAGCAGCGCCAACAGGAAGACCACCCCGGCGATCCCGCGCGGGCCCCGCGGGCGGGGCTCCCGTATACGCGACGCGGCCCGGTCCCTGCCGTCCGCTCCGCCCTTCCCGCCCTTGTGCCAGCTCCAGGGCCGCGCCTCCACAGGCGAGCCCTCCGGGCCCCACAGGTAGTCCGTGCCCACCGGTCCCGTGGTGCCGTCCTTCACGATCGGGTCCCGCCACCAGGACGGGGCGCCGGACGTCGGCGGGGGCGCCTTCGTCTCCGGCGGAGCATCCGCCACCACATGCGCCGTCACCGGATCGAGCGGCCCGCCGTCCGGCAGCGTGCCGCGGCGGCGCTGGGACCAGACCGCCGCCCCCGCGACCGTGATCGACAGCATCCCGGCGAAGCTCAGCGTGTCCCCGTCGCCCAGCATCGACAGGAACAGCCCGCACCCCGCCAGCGCGAGCAGCACGGCGATCAGCGACGCGCCGTCCACCCGCCCCGACAGCAGCCTGCGCGCCTCGTTCTCCTCCTCGCCCTCCAGCGGGATCAGCAGCCAGGCGAAGCCGTAGAAGATCAGCCCGAGCCCGCCGGCGGCCGCGAGCACACCGAGCACGATCCGGAAGATGACCGGGTCGACGTCGCAGTACCGCCCGAGCCCGCCGCACACGCCCGCGAAGAGCTTCTGCCGGGGGCTGCGCTGCAGTTGTACGGGCGCGCCCGTGACCGCGGTCGCGCCCGACGGCGGGGGCGACGCGGCGGACGGCGCGGTCGGCGAGGACGGCGGCGGAGTCGGCGGCTGGGTCATACGTCCATGGTGACGGTGCGCGAGCCCGGTCTCCAGCGGCGACGACCCCGGTCTGACCCTGATATTGGCCCCCCAGGGCCCCTCGGGTCGGATCAGGGTCGCGTCAGGGGTACGACCCTGATGCCCTGCCACACCCCGCCGTGTGACCATCGGTGCATGCCAGCCGCACCGCCTCGCACCGTCGCGTCGCCGCACTCCCGCGCCCCAGGGCCCGAGGAGCTGCCGCCGCGCAAGCTGTACCGCAGCGCGGACGGCCGGATGCTCGGCGGCGTCGCGCGCGGACTCGCCGGCCATCTCGGACTGCCGGTGGCCTGGGTGCGGCTCGTCTTCCTCATCTTCTTCTTCTCGCAGGGCCTGGGCGCCGTGCTCTACGCCGTGTTCTGGATCGTCGTCCCGCTCGGCGTCGGCGGCAGAGCCGTCGAGTCGCGCCCCTTCTTCGAGACCGGCCCGGACGGCAGACGCCGGCTGCGCAAGCCCGACAAGGGACAGGTCTTCGCCCTGCTCGCCCTGGTCGTCAGCGCGGCCACCTTCATCGGCAACGTCAGCCTGGGCCGTAGCCACGCCGACCGCTACATATGGCCGATGCTGCTGATCGGCATCGGCGTCGTCCTCGTCTGGCGGCAGGCGGACAACGCGCGCCGCGCCCGCTGGACCGAGGTCGGCCGCCGCCGCCGCATACTCCAGCTCGCCCGCGGCCTCTCCGGCGTCGCCCTGGTCGGCCTCGGCCTCGCCGTCTTCATGGTGGTCCGCGGCGCGGCGGCCCAGTTCGGCAGTGTGCTGACGGGCGCGATCGCCGTCGTCGCCGGGGTCGCGCTGCTCGCCGGGCCCTGGCTCGTCCGGATGACCCAGGACCTCTCCGAGGAACGCCTGATGCGGATCCGTGCGCAGGAGCGTGCCGAGGTCGCCGCACATGTCCACGACTCCGTCCTCCACACCCTGACCCTCATCCAGCGCAACGCGGACGACGGGGGCGAGGTCCGCAGGCTCGCCCGCGCCCAGGAGCGCGAGCTGCGCGCCTGGCTCTACAAGCCGGAGGGCACGGGCAAGGACGAGGAGGACGAGCCCACCACGCTCGCCGACGCGGTGAAGCGGACGGCGGCCGAGGTGGAGGACTACCACGGAGTGCCGATCGAAGTCGTGGTCGTCGGCGACTGCCCGCTCGACGAGAAGCTGTCCGCACAGATGCAGGCCGCGCGCGAGGCGATGGTCAACGCCGCCAAGTACGGTGGCGAGGGCGGCGCCGTGCAGGTGTTCGCGGAGGTCGACGGGCGTACGGTCTTCCTCTCCGTACGCGACCGCGGCCCCGGGTTCGACCTGGACGCCGTGCCGGACGACCGGATGGGCGTCCGCGAGTCGATCATCGGCCGCATGCAGCGCAACGGAGGCACGGCCCGGCTGCGCGCGGTGCCCGACGGCGGCACGGAGGTCGAGCTGGAGATGGAGCGCGTCGACTGACCGCGGATGGACCGGTCGCCGGGAGGGGACCGTACGGTACGAGAGCCGCGCAGACGGCGACGGAGCGACAAGGGCGAGGGGCACAGACCATGAGCGAGGGCGTACACGCCGAATCCACTCCCGCGGCGAGCGGTGACCCGGCGGGGGACGGCCGCCGCGTCCGCGTCGTGCTCGTCGACGACCACCGGATGTTCCGTACGGGCGTCCAGGCCGAGATCGGCCGTACGGAGGAGACGGGCGTCGAGGTCGTCGGCGAGGCGGCCGACGTCGACCAGGCGGTCACCGTGATCACCGCGACCCGCCCCGAGGTCGTCCTGCTCGACGTCCATCTGCCGGGCGGCGGCGGGGTCGAGGTGCTGCGCCGCAGCGCCCCCATGATGGCGGCGTCCGAGAATCCGGTGCGCTTCCTGGCCCTGTCGGTCTCGGACGCGGCCGAGGATGTCATCGGCGTGATCCGGGGCGGCGCCCGCGGCTATGTCACCAAGACGATCACCGGCACGGACCTGGTCAACTCGATCTTCCGGGTCCAGGAGGGCGACGCGGTCTTCTCGCCCCGGCTGGCCGGCTTCGTCCTGGACGCCTTCGCGTCGACGGACGCGCCCCCGGTGGACGAGGACATGGACCGGCTCACCCAGCGCGAGCGCGAGGTGCTCCGGCTCATCGCGCGCGGGTACGCCTACAAGGAGATCGCCAAGCAGCTCTTCATCTCGGTGAAGACCGTGGAGTCCCATGTCTCGGCGGTCCTGCGCAAGCTCCAGCTCTCCAACCGGCACGAACTGACCCGCTGGGCGACGGCCCGCCGACTGGTCTGACAGGCCGTCGGCCCCAGACCGCCCGGCCCGCCCGCCCGCAGCTCACGAGCAGTGCCAGCGGGTGACGTACAGCCGCCCCTGATGGTCCAGTACGCCGCGGATGCACTCACCGGGGCGGGTGTCGATGACGCCGGTCAGCTCGGCGCGGCCGTGCCGGGTGAGCCGGGTGCCGAACCAGCCGGGGAAGGCCGTGATCCGGGCGTCCTTGCGCTGGTACCCGAGGCGTACGGGGATCTCGGGCCCGACCCCGGTACGCACGTACCGGGTGGTGAACGGGCCCGCGCCGCCGATCGGCCCCTCGACGCAGAGCCGGCCGCCGGACAGATCCCCGCAGCCCTTCGGGGTGACGCCCACGGGCGCCAGGACGAACAGCGCGCCGACGACGAGGAACGTCGCACTGACAGCGGTGGCTCGGCTCACGACCGCCCCTTTCCTGTCCACTTTTACCGGCCGATGGCCTACTGCTGCTCATCGTGAACCGGAGAAGGGGACGGGGCACCCCGGCATGGGCCGTCGGAGACAGCGGTCCGGAGACCGGGGTGCGACGCCAGGGCACCCCGGGGCGTCAGGCGGGGCGCGCGGCGCCCGTGAACGGCATCTCGTCGACCGACGCGAGCCGGACCGCCGTACCCGGCCGTGGCGCGTGGATCATCTGCCCGCCGCCCACATAGATCCCGACATGGCTGATGCCGGAGTAGAAGAACACCAGGTCACCGGGGGCCAGTTCGGAGCGCGCCACGCGCCGGCCCGTGTTGACCTGCGTGTAGGTGGTACGGGGCAGGGCAACCCCGGCGGCGCGCCAGGCGGCCTGCGTCAGCCCCGAGCAGTCGAAGGAGCCGGGGCCGGTCGCGCCCCAGACGTACGGCTTGCCGATCGCCCCGTACGCGAAGGCGACGGCGGCCTCGGCCCGCGCGTTCGGCGCCCGTACCGCACCGCGTGGCGTCCCCCGGTCCGCGCGCTCCGCGTACCCGCCGTCCTGCCCCTGGTACTGGCCGCGCTGCTCGGCGGTGAGCCCGTCCAGGAGCCGCCGGGCGGAGGCGATCTTCCCCTGGATGGTGGACTTGTGCCGGGCCAGCTCGGCTCGGCGGGCCGTGAGATCAGCGAGCTGGGTGTCCGCCCGGGAGCGCAGTCCGGCGATCCGCGACAGATCCCTGCGGATCCCGGAGACGGCGGCGGCCTGCCGACTGCCCGCCCGCTCGGCGAGACCGGCCCGCTCCAGGTAGTCCTCGGGCCGGGAGCTGAGGGCGAGCTGCACGGCGGGGTCGAGGCCGCCGCTGCGGTACTGCGCGGTGGCGATCGAGCCGAGTTCGCCGCGCGAGGTGTTGAGCCGGTCCGTCCTGCGCGTGGCCTCGTCGCGCAGCGCGTCGAGCGAGGCGCGGGCCTCGTCGGCCTTGGCCTTCGCGCCGTTGTACTGCTCGGTGGCGGTCTCCGCCTGCGTGTACAACACGTCGACCTCGGCCTTGATCTGCGCGGGGGTGAGCCGGGGCTCGGTGTGCGCGGGTCCCGCCGCTGTGGCGGTCGCCGCACCGGCGAGCGCGAGCGTCGCAGCGGTGCGGCCGGCCTGCCGGGAGAACGGGCGCTGTCTGGGTTTTCGGTGGTTCCGGTGCGCTGCCACGGGGGCGGGGTCCGTTTCCTTCGGTTCCGTCGATTCCGTGCGGTACGGCCGCGCGGTACGGCCCGGGGAGGGGGCCGTACGCGAGAGGTTAGGGCGCAGGTCACGACATGGCCTCGGCATGGCGGGTATTGGCGGGAGGTGAAGGTTCCGGGGCGTTTCGTGATCACGATCGTCTGTACGGAGTGCGCCCTTCCGGACGGTCCCGACCGATCGCGGAAGTAAGCCGCACCTCACCGAACCGGGGTGATAAGGGCCCGGCTACGCTCCCGGCATGGACGTACTCATCAATGTCTTCGTCGCCCTGCACATCATCGGCATAGCCGCCCTGCTCGGCGGTTTTCTGACCCAGACGAAGGCGATGAGCGCCGGCGCGGCGCGCTTCACCCCACCGATGCTGCACGGCGCGCTGACGATGCTGATCACGGGGATGGTGCTGGTGGGCCTCAACCAGGCCGACGACCAGCCGCTCAACAACATCAAGATCGGCGTCAAGCTGGCCGTCCTGGTCGTGATCCTGGGCATCGTGTACGTGAAGCGGGACGACGAGGCCGCCGAGAAGCCGCTGTTCGGCGCGGTGGGCGGGCTGACCGTGGCCAACATCCTCATCGCCACGCTCTGGACCTGACCCCCGGCTTCCCGCGCGGACCTGACGACCGGCGGTGAGCGCCGAGGCGCGGACACCACCGGTGACGCCGGTGACACGGAAAGCCGGGGCCGGAGACGGCCGCCTCACGGGGGCCCAGGGGCCCCTGAGGACCACTGAAGGCCACCGGCCGGTTATAGCGGGCTGGAGGGCCGGCGGGCTCAGAGGGCCACTAGAGGGTCACGCAGGGCGGACGCTGCCGTAGATCGGCATGTAGTAGATCGATTCCTCGCGCACGTTCGCGCCCGGCTTGGGCGCGTGGACCATCATGCCGTCGCCGATGTAGATGCCGGCGTGGCTGGCGTCGTCGTAGAAGAAGACCAGGTCGCCGGGGAGCAGGTCATCGGTGACGACGCGCGTGCCGGCGTTCACCTGCTCGCCGGTGGAGCGCGGCAGTTCGACGCCCGCCGCCCGCCACGCCGCCTGGGTCAGGCCCGAGGAGTCGTACGAACTCGGCCCCGAGGCGCCCCAGACGTACGGCTTGCCGATCTGGGCGTCGGCGAAGGTGAGCACCTTCGCCGCCTTGGCCGCGTACGTACCGGCGGTGTCGCCGCCCGTCCCGGCCTCCGCACCGGTGCCGACGGCCGTGCCCGCGTCCGTGCCCGCGATCGTGTTCGCGATCGTGTTCGCGCCCGCGTCCGTGTCGGCCGACGAGGGCCGGGCGTGCGACCGGGGACGGGCCTGGGCCTGAGTCTGTTCCGCCTCGCGCCGGCGCTCCGCCTCCGCTTCGGCCTCCGCCTTGTCGCGGGCCTCCGCCTTGGCCTGCGCCTCCGCCGCGCGCCGGGTCTCTTCTTCCCTCTTGCGCTCCAGGGCGGCCAGCCGCGCCTGCTCCTCAGCGGTGAGCCGCGCCAGCAGCGAGCGGGCCTCGGCGAGCTTCCTCTGGATGCTCTCCTTACTGGTCCGCAGGTACTCCGGCGACTCGTCCGGCGACTCCGGGCGCGTGACCGCCGGGCCCGGTACCTTCGGCGGCTCGGTCGGCCGCGCCGGGTAGGCGGTGACGGCGCCCTGCTGACGGCCGGTCAGCCGGTCCGTCGTCCCCTCCGGCGCGACGCGCGCCTGCGGGGTGTCCGCGAACAGCACGGCGGCCGCGGGGGTGCCCGCGCCTTCCCTGGACTGCGCGGCCACGGAGGAACCGAGCGTACGGCGGGCCTCGTTCAGCTTGTCCGCACTCTTGGCGACACCGTCGATGCTCCTGGCGACGCCGTCGATGACCCGGTCGACCGCGCGCTTCTGCTTGGCCGTCGTCTCCTTCGCCTTGGTGGCCTTGGTGAAGGTCTGCGTCTCCCCACCGGCCTGGCGGTACAGGGCGTCGACCTTCTTCTGCACCTCTTCGACGGACGGTTTGGGTTCCGCGGGCGCGGCGTCCGCGCTTTGCGTCGACAGCAGCGTGACCGAGGCGATGGCGGCCGTCGTCACTCCGACCGCGGGGGAGCTGACGTGTTCTCCGCTACGGCTGCGCGACTTGCGATGCGACGCCAAGTTCGGCATCTCCTTCCGTGGACCGCCTACCGGGTTAGCTGTCGGGTTCGGGCGGAACGGAAGGCTGCCCTACGGGCCTTGAACGTACGGCGAACGTACGGCCCGATTCACCCCGGTCGTGCAGAGTGGGTCCCCGGTTCCGAACTTCCTTGCGGAAAGCCCGGATTCGGCGTGGGCCGCCCGCTCGGCGCGGATCGCCGTCAGAGGTACGGGCTGCCTGATCGAGCACGCTAGCCAAGATGTGGCGCTGATGTGAAGGTGGATGGCCGATATGCCCGATACATTTCTGTGACCATTTCCTCGTGTGGAGTGCAAGGAGCCCCAATGCGGGGTATAGCGTTACGCTGCGTATGTGAGTCGGGACCGTCCGGCGCGCCGGTACGGCTCACCGGGCCGACTTCCCCGGCCGGCTTTCCCGGTCCGGCGCCGACTGTCAGTGCGGCGGCCTAGACTCGTTAAGCGATGAGCAGCCTCTTTGACGACAGTTTCCTGGCCGACCTCCAGCCCTCCGGTGACGAGCACCCCCCGCCGCCCGAGGACCAGGACGAGCACGCCCCGGAGCAGGTGCCCGACGACCTGTTCCAGGGCGCTTACGACGTGCCCCCGGCCCGGGATCCGTACCACCGCGACGGCGCTCCCCGTACGGTCATCGACCCCGCCGCGCTCCTCGAAGGGCTGAACGAGGAGCAGAGCGCGGCCGTCGTGCACACGGGATCGCCGCTGCTCATCGTCGCCGGGGCCGGATCCGGCAAGACCCGGGTGCTGACCCACCGGATCGCGCATCTGCTCGGCACCCGCAGCGTCCACCCCGGCCAGATACTGGCGATCACCTTCACCAACAAGGCCGCGGGCGAGATGAAGGAGCGCGTCGGGCAGCTCGTCGGCCCCCGCGCCCAGGCGATGTGGGTGCTGACCTTCCACAGCGCCTGCGTGCGGATCCTGCGGCGCGAGTCGAAGCGGCTCGGGTTCACCTCGTCGTTCTCGATCTACGACGCCGCCGACTCGAAGCGGCTGATGGCGCTGGTCTGCCGCGATCTGGATCTCGACCCCAAGCGCTATCCGCCGAAGTCCTTCAGCGCCAAGATCTCCAATCTGAAGAACGAGCTGATCGACGAGGAGACCTTCGCGGGGCAGGCCGTCGACGGCTTCGAGAAAACGCTCGCCGAGGCGTACCGGATGTACCAGGCGCGGCTGCGCGAGGCCAATGCCCTGGACTTCGACGACATCATCATGACCACCGTCCACCTGCTCCAGGCGTTCCCCGACGTCGCCGAGCACTACCGGCGCCGCTTCCGGCACGTCCTGGTGGACGAGTACCAGGACACGAACCACGCGCAGTACACCCTCGTACGCGAGCTGGTGGGCCCCTCCGGCGAGGGCGAGGACCCGGCCGAGCTGTGCGTCGTCGGCGACGCCGACCAGTCGATCTACGCCTTCCGCGGCGCCACCATCCGCAACATCCTCCAGTTCGAGGAGGACTACCCGGACGCGACGACGATCCTGCTGGAGCAGAACTACCGCTCCACCCAGACGATCCTCAGCGCCGCCAACGCGGTCATCGAGCGCAACGAGAGCCGCCGCCCGAAGAACCTGTGGACCAAGGCCGGCGCCGGCGCCCAGATCACCGGCTACGTCGCGGACACGGAGCACGACGAGGCGCAGTTCGTCGCCGACGAGATCGACCGGCTGACGGACGCGGGCGAGGCCAAGGCGGGCGATGTCGCCGTCTTCTACCGGACGAACGCGCAGTCCCGCGTCTTCGAGGAGATCTTCATCCGGGTCGGCCTGCCGTACAAGGTCGTCGGCGGAGTGCGCTTCTACGAGCGCAAGGAGGTCCGCGACGTCCTGGCCTATCTGCGGGTCCTCGCCAATCCGGAGGACAACGTACCGCTGCGCCGGATCCTCAATGTGCCCAAGCGCGGTATCGGGGACCGCGCGGAGGCCATGATCGACGCCCTCGCGCTCCGGGAGAAGATCACCTTCCCGCAGGCGCTGCGGCGCGTGGACGAGGCGTACGGCATGGCGGCCCGCTCCGCCAACGCCGTCAAGCGCTTCAACACGCTGATGGAGGAGTTGCGCACCATCGTCGAGTCGGGCGCGGGGCCCGCCACGGTCCTGGAGGCCGTGCTCGAACGGACCGGCTATCTGGCGGAGCTTCAGGCGTCGACCGACCCGCAGGACGAGACGCGGATCGAGAACTTGCAGGAACTGGCCTCGGTGGCGCTGGAGTTCGAACAGGAGCGCAGCCAGGCCGCCGCGCGTGCCGACGACGACGGCACGGAGGGAGAGGGCGACGGGGACGGTACGGACGCTGCCGCCGCCCCGGCCGCGACCCCGACCCTCGCCGAGTTCCTGGAGAAGGTCGCGCTCGTCGCCGACTCCGACCAGATCCCCGACGAGGACGAGGACGGCTCCGGTGTCATCACCCTGATGACGCTGCACACCGCCAAGGGCCTCGAATTCCCGGTGGTGTTCCTGTCGGGCATGGAGGACGGCGTCTTCCCGCACATGCGCGCCCTCGGGCAGACGAAGGAGCTGGAGGAGGAGCGCCGCCTCGCGTACGTCGGCATCACGCGCGCCCGCGAACGGCTCTATCTGACGCGGTCGTCGATGCGCAGCGCCTGGGGACAGCCCTCGTACAACCCGGCGTCGCGGTTCCTGGAGGAGATCCCGGGACACCACCTGGAGTGGAAGCGGACCGGCGCGCAGATCCCGGCGGGTCCGACGTCCGGGATCACCTCGTCGCTCTCCTCCTCCGCGTCCCGCTCGCGGTCGGGCGGCGGTCCCTCGGGCTTCGCCACGCGGCGTGCGAGCGACAAGCCGGTGATCGCGCTGGCGGTGGGGGACCGGGTCACGCACGACCAGTTCGGCCTCGGCACGGTCATGGAGGTGACGGGCGTGGGCGCGGACGCGCAGGCGACGGTCGACTTCGGGGACGTCAAGCCCAAGCGGCTGCTGCTGCGGTACGCGCCGGTCGAGAAGTTGTAGGCACGGCGGCCGTTCCGGGTTGGTGCGGCACGGCGCCGACGACTTCGGCCGTCGGCGCGCCCTCGCCCGCTCCGTTACGTCGGGTTGAAGCTGGGCCGGGTCGAGGCTACGTCGGGTCGAGGCCGTGGCTGCGGAGCCAGGACAGCGGGTCGATCGCGGAGCCGCCGCCGGGCCGTACCTCGAAGTGCAGGTGCGGTCCGGTGGAGTTGCCGGAGTTGCCCGAGTAGGCGATCACATCACCGGCCTTGACCGAACCGGAACGGATCTTCGTGCTGCTGAGGTGGCAGTACCAGGTCTCCGTGCCGTCTGCGGCGGTCACGATGGCCATGTTGCCGTAGGCGCTGTTGTACTGCGTGCGTACGGTGCCGTCGGTCGCGGCCATGACGGGCGTGCCGTACGACACGGGGAAGTCGATCCCGGTGTGCATGGACATCCAGTTGACGCCGGCCTGGCCGTAGTACGCGCTGAGTCCGTTCTGCGAGACGGGGAGGGCGAACTTGGGGCGGGCCGCCTCCTTGCGCGCCGCCTCTTGCGCGGCCCGCTTCCGCTCCTCCGCTTTCCGTTCCTGGAGGTCGATCCGCTCCTGCGTGCGGCTGGCACGGTCGCCGAAGTCGCGGGCGTCGGCGCTGAGCGCGGCGAGCTGCGTGTCCAGCTTGTTGTTGGCCGCCGCGGCGACGGGCTTGGCGGAGGCGGTGTCCTCGGCGGAGGCCGTCGTCGTGGAGTCGTCCTTGGTGTCCTCGCCGGTGAGTCCGCCGACGGAGGCGGCGGCGATGCCGGCGACGCCCATCACACAGGCGGAGGGCACGGCGACGGTGAGGAGGGCCGAGCGCTTGGCGGGGGTACGGCGCCGGCCTCGGCTGCCGTTGCCGGCGCCGCCGGCCCGGCGGACGGGACGGGGGGTGATCGTCACCGCGGGTGTGGCCATCGTGGCCGCCGTGTGCAGCGCGTCGGGGTCGTCGTCCGGAGCGGCCGGTTCCACGGGGCTCTCGGACTCCGGGGCGAAGTCATCGGCGCCCGTGCGGTGTTCCGCCTCGGGGCCGGGGCCGGAGCCGGTCTCCGACGCGGCGTCCGTCTCGGTGGCCACGGTCTCGTAGCCGTGCTCGGTCTCGTAGGCCGGGTCCGCGCCGTAGCCCGGCTCCGCGGTGTAGCCGGGGTCCGCCTCGTAACCGGGCTCCGCGTCGAAGGCCCGTTCAGGCTCGGGGCCGGGGGCGCCGTACGCGTACGAGGTGTCCTCGTGCGCCGTACCCGATCCGTTCCAGGCGGTGGCGTCGTACGAACCGGTGTCGAAGGTCGAAGCCGACCACTGAGCGGTCGCCTCGTAGGCGAACGGTGCCGCTTCGAACTGGGCCGCTTCGAACTGTGCGGTTTCGAGTGCGGCGAGTTGTGCGGGGTCGAACGTGGCCGTCGCTGTCGCCCCGGGCGTGTCGTAGCCGCCGTACGGGGTGCCGTCGAACGGCGTGTTGTCGAACTGGCCCGTGTCGCCAGGGCTGTTGTTCGGCTGGACGACCTGGTGCCAGGCGCCCGAACCCCACTCGCCCGTGGCGTCCTGGGGATAGCCGCTGTCGGCGGGGGCGTCGGGGGTGACGGTGGGCCACTGGCCGCTGGTGTCGTACGCCTGCGTGCCGTACGCGTCGTACCCGGTGGCCTGGTGGTGGGCGCCGGTGTCCCACTGGCCGCTGTCGTACTGGCCGGAGTGCCCGGCCTGCGGGTGTCCCACCTGGAGGTGGTCGCCCTGCACTTGGTCGACCTGCACGGTCGCGTACTGGCCGGTGGCGGCGGAAGCGTCGCCGTAGCCACTCGCGCCACCCGAACCGTCCGGCAGGGAGCCGAAGAGGGGATCTGTCTCGAAGCTGCCGTTCTGGTAACCGTCGTAAGAGGGGTACCCGGCGTGGGCGTGCTGGTCGTTCACCAACTTCTCTCTCGCCTCGGCAGCAGAACCAGGCTCTGGGAAATCCGGTCCTTTGTGGAAAGGGCCCCAGAGGGAAAGCAGTGGCCGCGACTGTACCCGGCGGTATGCGACGGCGACAATCTTCCGCGAGTTTCGTGCTTTGCGGAAACGGGCATTCGGCCGTGTTTCGGCGAACTGTGGGCGCAGGCTTGGCCATACGTTCGAAATACGTTCGAGTGCGAGGGTGGGGCGAGGCGGTCCGGATCAGGCGACGGAGGCGGATCCGGACCCCTCGGCCGGGGGTGTCGGCACGGAACCTTCACCGGAACCGCCCATGGGCGCGGCTTCTTCGAGCGCGTGCCGGATCCCGGCGGCC
Source organism: Streptomyces sp. NPDC087310 (assembly GCF_044744405.1). Lineage (NCBI taxonomy): Bacteria > Bacillati > Actinomycetota > Actinomycetes > Kitasatosporales > Streptomycetaceae > Streptomyces > Streptomyces sp. NPDC087310. Next base: position 369,340 of record NZ_JBIUYF010000004.1, read on the forward strand.
ACCCCCGGATGAATCGGCAGGGCGAGATGACCGACACCGCTCACCAGGACGTTCTCCACGAGGAGGTCCGGATGTTCGATTCTGGCCGTGGCGACCGGCGCCATCAGGGGGTCGGCATCGCTCCAGAAGCTCACGAACCGCGTCCGGCAGCCGGGCGCGGGCTGCCGCAACTCCTCGATGACCGGCGATCCGGGGCGCATCTGCCGTACGACGGGATGGGCGTCGGCGAGCGGTACGGCCGTCGTGCCCTCGTGGGGCGTGCCCAGCGTGATCAGCGTACGTACCCGGCTGTCACCGCCCATGCGCTGTACGTAGTACCGGGCGATCAGGCCGCCCAGGCTGTGCCCGACGACATCGACCCGCCGGTGGCCGGTGCGGGCGCAGATCTCCTCGATGTGGCGGTCCAGCAGCTCGGCGGCCGTACGGATGTCGCAGGTCAGCGGCGAGTAGTTGAGCGAGACGAGATGCTGCCAGCCGTGCCGGGCCAGGGAGCGGCGCAGCAGGACGAAGACGGACCGGTTGTCCACGAAGCCGTGCAGCAGGACGACCGGCGGGTGGGAGCGGCCCTCGGTGGGCAGCGGGGACGCCTCGGGCGGCAGGGGGGCGGCGCGGCGCTCCTGGACGATTCCGGCCGGATAGAGGAAGAGATGCCCGGTGAAGATGGCCAGGTCGAGCGCGCCCGCACGCAGCGGGGCGGTGAGGCGCAGGGGTGCGGTGAGGCGCAGGGGTGCGGCGGCCGGATTCGCCGGGCGTACGCGGCTCAGTTGGCGCAGAAAGGGCGTCAGGAGGGGTGCGAACGGCGCGAACGGCGTGACCTTCATTGGCCGACCTCCGAACGGCATACGGGAGGCGGCTCTGTCCCCCGTATGCCCTCATGGGGCGCCACGGCGACATGCCGGGAGCCGCCGGGTCGAGACGGCTCCGTCCGCGGCTCCCCTTGCGCCCGTTCCTGCCCGGTCGGGTGGGCCGGGTGGTGACGGAACGGCGCAAAGCGAACATGTCCCATGTGTGATTTCCCCCTCGGCGGCCTCCGCGAAACGGCTGGTTGCGGGATGCTGTGGATAACGTTCGTTCACTACTCCGAGCCTTGGCGGGCGCGGGGCCCGTGCCAATGACGGCGCAGTCGGTATGTGGAGGCAGCGATGGGTGTGACAGGTCCGATCCGTGTGGTGGTCGCCAAGCCGGGGCTCGACGGGCACGACCGGGGGGCCAAGGTGATCGCCCGGGCCCTGCGCGACGCGGGGATGGAGGTCATCTACACCGGGCTCCACCAGACGCCCGAGCAGATCGTGGACACCGCGATCCAGGAGGACGCCGACGCGATCGGCCTGTCCATCCTCTCCGGCGCCCACAACACGCTCTTCGCGAAGGTGATCGACCTGCTGAAGGAGCGGGACGCGGCGGACATCAAGGTCTTCGGCGGCGGCATCATCCCGGACGCGGACATCGCCCCGCTGAAGGAGAAGGGCGTCGCGGAGATCTTCACCCCGGGGGCGACGACGACGTCGATCGTCACCTGGGTCAAGGACAATGTCCGCCAGCCCGCGGGCGCGTGACGGGGCCCTACACCTCCAGCGCCTCGTGGTCGCGTATCGGCTCCCGTATCGCTTCCTTCGCCGGCACCGGCTGGGTGGGCCCTTGTACGGGTTCCAGTTCGGCGAGCATCAGGGCGCGCAGACGCAGGGTGGACACCAGGCGCTGGAACGCCTCCGACCAGTAGCCGCCCGCGCCCGGTGAGGCGCCTTCCGGTTCGTCGGGGGTCGCCGTGAGCAGTTCCAGCCTGCTCACCTCCGCCGGGTCCAGGCAGCGTTCCGCGAGGCCCATGACGCCGCTGAAGCTCCAGGGGTAGCTGCCCGCGTCCCTCGCGATGTCGAGCGCGTCCACGACCGACCGGCCGAGCGCGCCCGACCAGGGCACCGCGCAGCCCCCGAGCAACTGGAACGCCTCCGGCAGGCCGTGCGCGGCGATGAACGCGGCCACCCAGTCGGCCCGTTCGGCCTCGGGCAGGGTGGCGAGCAGCTTCGCGCGCTCGGCGAGCGATGTCGTGCCGGGGCCGGCGTCGGGCGGGGCGGTGGGTGACCCCAGCAGCGCGGCCGACCAGCGCGCGTCCCCCTGCCGTACGGCCGCCCGGCACCACGCGGCGTGCAGTTCGTCCGCCCAGCCGTCCAGGACGGGCAGGGCGACGATCTCCTCGGGGGTCCGGCCGCCGAGCCTGGCCGGCCACCCCGACAGCGGGGCCGCCTCCACCAACTGACCCAGCCACCAGGACCGTTCGCCCCGGCCGCCGGGCGGCGCGGGGACCACTCCGTCGTGCTGCATGTCCGCGTCACATTCGTGGGGCGCCTCGACCGTGATGACCTGTCCGCCGCCCGTACGGTCCATGCCGACGCAGGTGGCCGCGCGGGACGCCATTCGGCCCGCGAGCGCGGAACCGGGGAGCGCGGAGAGCAGCTCGGCCGCGGTGGAGCGCACAGTGCGGCTGCGGTCCGACAACGCCTGTTCCAGGAAGGGCTCGTCCGCCTCGGTCAGCCCGTCACGCAGGGAGTCGAGGAACATCAGCCGGTCCTCGGCGCGCTCGGTCGGCCAGGTCGAGGCGAGCAGCGCGCGCGCCGTCTCCGCGTCCCTGGCCCGTACGGCGGAGAGCAGCGCGATCCGCTCGGCGAACAGGCCCTCCTCCCAGAGCCGCCGCATCGCCTCCGGGTCCTGTGCGGCGGGCAGTACGGCGCCGCCGGACGCCCCGCGCAGCGCGAACTTCCACTCCGGATTGAGCCGGGCGAGCCAGAGCGCACGCGGCCCGGCGAACGCCAGGGCCTGCGGCCGCAGATCGGTCCGCGCGCGGGCCGCGTCCAGCAGCGCGGGCAGCAGCGGCGCGGGCACGGCGTAACCGTGCGCGTTGGCCGCGGCGAGCCACTGCGGCAGCAGCTCCGTGAGGTCGGGCGCCGTACCGCGACGGCCCCCGCCGCCCGTGGGCGCCGCCCGGTCGGCCAGCAGCCGCATGAGGCGCCGCTCCGCCGCCGTGGGCAGCCGCGCGCGGCCGTCGTGGGGCGCGCGGGGCGGGGGCGCGGCGGCGGTCGCGGGCAGCAGCCCCGCCCTACGCCGTACGGTGTGCAGCGCGGCGGCGTCCAGCAGGGCGACCGGGGCGTCCTTGCCGGGGGCCAGGGCCTCCGCGGGCGGCATACGGCGGTCGGTGCCGAGCAGCGCCGAGGTGACGAGCCCTTCCCAGGAGGACTCCCAGGGCGCCGTTGTCGTCGTTGCCGTTGCCGTTGGGGTTGTCGTTGCCGTTGGGGTGCGGGTCGTGGGCGGTGTGCGGGGCGTGTCGGGCGTCTTGGTCATCGGGATACTCCGTCCGTACGTCGCGTCGGGCCTCCGGGGCGTGGACACCTTCAGGTGAGCGGAACCGTCCCCGGTATCTCCGCCGACCAGGCCGTGAGCGGCCGGAAGCCGCGGTGGCCGCACTCGCCGAAGACCGTGACCGGGCCGCCGCCGGAGAGCGCGGCCAGCCTCCACAGCCCGGGGTGCCCGAGGGAGACGGGCGCGACCGGCAGCGCGGATCCGCCGTCGGCGTCGGCCAGTTGCCAGCCGCCGCCCGCCCCGGGGACGGGTATGACATCGCGCAGCGTCACCGGACACGCCTCCAGCCAGGGATCGACGCGCAGCGCCGCCCCGTACGCCTCGATCGCCGCCGCCACGGAACCGCCCGGCGGCGGTTCCCCGACGAGGACCGGGGCGCCGAACCGCTCGCCCCAGTCCGCCCGGAGCTGCCCGGCGCCCGGATGCGGAACGATCTCGGCGTCGATCATCGTCCCCACCGGCAGCGCCAGTTCCGGCGCGCGGCCGGCCGCGCCGAAGGAGAGCAGCAGCGCCGAGCGCCCCGAGTCCCGTCCGTACAACCGGATCCGGCGGGTGACGAGTTTGCCGTCCGACGCGTCGTACTGCGCCAGGACCAGCCAGTGGTCCCGGACCGGTGGTCCTCCGGCGGGCGAGGGGAGGCCGACGCGGGTACGGACCGTCGTCGCCAGCGGTTCGGGCAGCCGGTCGAGCCCGAGCCACGCCGTGTTCAGCAGATGCAGCAGCGCGGACTCCTCCAGCAGCCGCACCGGCCAGCCGGGACCCGAGCCCGGTATCGCCCCCAACTCCCGCACCCGGCCCGCCAGCCCCGGCGCCTGTGCGTCGACCATCCGCGCCGCCGTCTCCTCCCACAGCCCGTAACCCGACTGCTCGGCCGCCGCGAGGCCACCGCGCAGCAGATCCGTCAGCCGCTGCTCCAACTCCGTGGCCCCCGAGGTGATCCGCGCGGCCCGCCGCTCCGCCCTGCGCCGGGCGGCCTCCGGGTCGGCGGTCCTCGCCGGTGGGGCCGTCTTCTCCGCCTGCCGCGTCCGGCGCGCGTCGAGCCATTCCCCGGCCCAGCCGGGCGGCGCCTCGGCACTCCGCGCCACGGTCGCTCCGTCCACCGCCCAGAGCAGCAGCAGGCCCAGCGCGTGCTTGCACGGGAACTTCCGGCTCGGGCAGGAGCAGTTGCAGGCCGGGCCCGTCGTGTCCACCACCGTCCGGTACGGCTTGCTGCCGCTGCCCTTGCACAGCCCCCACACGGCGCCCGCGGCGTCGCACCCCGTGTCCGACCACGGCCCCGCCGTGCCCAGCTTGTCGCCCGCCCTGCGTGACGCCTCGTCAGGAGCCAGAGCAAGCACCTGTTCCGACGTCCAGCGCACCCCCGTCTGATTCATGCCCACGACGCTAGACGGCCCCACTGACAATCGCCCTGACCTGCGAATTCGACCGTTCCCACGGCATGTGACCGTGCGTTGCCCTTGCTATACTCGGGCAGTTTCTGTGCCACATCCCGGGGGAATCACCAATGAACCGCATCGCCCGCACCTCACGCCTCACCCGCACCGGCCGTACCGTCCGCGCCGCCGTCTCGACCCTCGCCGTCACCGGCCTCGCGCTGGGCCTCGGCGCCTGCTCCGAGGCCACGGAGCGGGTCGACAAGGCCGTGACCGACGAGGTCGACAAGGCCGTCAACGAGACGTACGAGGTCACCTACGAGGTCACGGGCAAGAACATCGACACGATCGACTTCCACGGCGGCGGGGGCGAGGCCATGGAGCCGAAGATCGAGACGGTCGAGAAGCCCACGCTGCCCTGGAAGAAGACGGTGACGCTCCGCGGCATCATGCCGCCCGCCGTCATGCCGGTCGCGCTGGGCGCCGAGGCCGAGGTCACCTGCAAGATCCTTTACAAGGGCGAGGTCATCAAGGAGGAGACGGACGCGGGCAAGGCCGCGGCCGGCGGCTGCGTCGCGGTCTCCCCGATCGCGGGGTGACCCCCGCCCGGCGCCGGGGCGCTCCCGCCCGGCGCCCGGCACCCCCCCCGCCGCCGTCGGCCAACTCCGGTCGTGGCGGCGGGCAGATCGGCTCTGACCTGCGCAGACGGCCGATTGTCAGTGGCGTGGTGCACCGTGGGATCCACAACAGGTCGACCGATCTGGAGGGGGATCCATGACCATGCCCGAAACCGCCGCGACCACGGCCGGGGCCACCGGCGACACGGCCCTGCGCCCGCACGCGGAGGACGCGTTCGCCCAGGAACTGGCGGCGCTGGCCGCGGCCGACGACCGGCAGCGGCCCGCCCGCTGGCGCCTCTCGCCCTGGGCCGTGGCCACCTATCTCCTCGGCGGCACGCTGCCCGACGGGACGGTGATCACGCCGAAGTACGTGGGGCCGCGCCGGATCGTCGAGGTCGCGGTCACCACGCTCGCCACCGACCGCGCGCTGCTCCTCCTCGGCGTGCCCGGCACCGCCAAGACCTGGGTCTCCGAACATCTCGCGGCGGCCGTCAGCGGCGACTCGACCCTGCTGGTGCAGGGCACGGCGGGGACGCCCGAAGAGGCGATCCGCTACGGCTGGAACTACGCCCAGCTCCTCGCCAACGGCCCCAGCCGCGACGCGCTGGTGCCCAGCCCCGTGATGCGGGCCATGTCCGACGGCATGACCGCGCGGGTCGAGGAGCTGACCCGTATCCCCGCCGACGTACAGGACTCGCTCATCACGATCCTGTCCGAGAAGACGCTCCCGATCCCCGAGCTGGGCGAGGAGGTCCAGGCCGTCCGCGGCTTCAACCTGATCGCCACGGCCAACGACCGCGACCGGGGCGTCAACGACCTCTCCAGCGCGCTGCGCCGCCGCTTCAACACGGTCGTCCTGCCGCTGCCCGCCACCCCGGAGGCCGAGGTCGACATCGTCTCCCGGCGCGTCGGGGAGATGGGCCGCTCCCTCGACCTGCCGGCCGGCCCCGAGGGCATCCACGAGATCCGCCGGGTCGTCACGGTCTTCCGCGAACTGCGCGACGGCGTCACGACCGACGGCCGTACGAAGCTCAAGTCCCCCTCCGGGACGCTCTCCACGGCCGAGGCGATCTCCGTCGTCACAGGCGGCCTCGCGCTCGCCGCCCACTTCGGCGACGGGGTGCTGCGGCCGGGCGACGTGGCGGCCGGGATCCTCGGCGCGGTCGTCCGCGACCCCGCGGCGGACCGGGTGATCTGGCAGGAGTACGTGGAGACGGTCGTCCGCGAGCGCGACGGCTGGAAGGACTTCTACCGCGCCTGCCGCGAGGTGAGCGCGTGACCACGGCCGTCCCGCGCGCGGCGGGGCCGCTGCTGCTCGGGGTCCGGCACCACGGGCCCGGATCCGCGCGGGCGGTACGAGGTGCTCTCGACGCGGCGGCGCCGGGCGTCGTACTGATCGAAGGCCCGCCCGAGGGCGACGCGTTGCTGCCGCTCGCCGCCGACGAGGCGATGCGGCCACCCGTGGCGCTCCTCGCGCACGCCGTGGACGACCCGGGACGCGCCGCGTTCTGGCCGCTGGCGGAGTTCTCCCCGGAGTGGGTGGCGATCCGCTGGGCGCTCGCGCACGACGTGCCGGTCCGCTTCATCGATCTGCCGGCGGCCCACTCGCTGGCGTCCGACGACGGTACGGCGAATGCGGGGGACGACAGGGACGACGGGGGCAAGGGGGATGACGGGGGCGACGGGGGCGAGGGGGTGCGGATCGACCCGCTCGCCGTACTCGCCAGGACCGCCGGGTACGACGACCCCGAGCGCTGGTGGGAGGACGTGGTCGAGCACCGGGCCCCCGGGCGTACGGACGACCCCTTCGCGCCGTTCGAGGCGGTCGCGGAGGCCATGGGCGAGCTGCGCGAGGCGTACGGCTCCGGCGGACACCGGCGGGATCTCGTCCGCGAGGCCCATATGCGCATCCAGCTCCGTGCCGCCCGCAAGGAGTTCGGGGACGGAGCGGTCGCCGTCGTCTGCGGCGCCTGGCACGTACCGGCGCTGCGCGCGAAGACCACCCTCGCCGCCGACCGCGCGCTGCTCAAGGGCCTGCCCAAGGTCAGGACCGACATCACCTGGGTGCCCTGGACCCACCGCAGGCTCGCCCGCCACAGCGGGTACGGAGCGGGCATCGACTCGCCCGGCTGGTACGGACACCTCTTCAGCGCGCCCGACCGGCCCGTCGAACGCTGGCTCACCAAGGTCGCCGGGCTGCTGCGGGAGGAGGACCGCGTCGTCTCCTCCGCCCATGTCATCGAGGCGGTACGGCTGGCGCGGACCCTCGCCGTGCTGCGCGGCCGTCCGCTGGCCGGGCTCACGGAGACCGTCGACTCCGTGCAGGCCGTGATGTGCGAGGGCTCCGCGGTGCCGCTCGGCCTCATCCAGGACCGGCTGATCGTCGGCGACACGCTCGGCGAGGTCCCCGACACGGCGCCCGCCGTCCCGCTCCAGCGCGACCTCACCCGGCTCCAGCGCTCGCTGCGGCTCAAGCCGGAAGCCTCGGAGCGCGAGCTGGACCTCGACCTCCGCAAGGAGACCGACACGGCGAAGAGCGCCCTGCTGCACCGGCTGCGGCTGCTGGACATCCCCTGGGGCGAGGCGGCCGCGGGACGGGGGAGCACGGGCACGTTCCGCGAGAGCTGGCGGCTGAGCTGGGAGCCGGAGCTGTACGTACGGGTCGCGGAAGCCGGTGTCTGGGGCACGACGGTGCTCGCCGCCGCCACCGCCAGGGCCGAGGCGCGCGCCCTGGCGGCGACCGCGCTCAGCGAGGTCACGGCCCTCGCGGAGCGCTGTCTGCGGGCCGCGCTGCCCGACGCCCTGCCCGTGGTGATGCGCGCCCTCGCCGACCGCGCCGCGCTCGACGCCGACATCGGCCGGCTCGCCGAGGCGCTGCCCGCGCTGGCCCGCTCGCTGCGGTACGGCGACGTACGGTCCACCGACACCGGCGCCCTCGGCGAGGTCGCGGCCGGCCTCGCGGAGCGGATCTGCGTCGGCCTGCCGCCCGCGTGCGCGGGGCTCGACGCGGACGGCGCCGCGCAGATGCGCGGCCATCTCGACAGCGTCCACACCGCGATAGCGCTGCTGACGGCGGGCTCCGGGCGCCCCGCAGCGGAATCCGGGCGCCCCGAAGAGGAGCCCGGGGGACGGGGCCTCGCCGGACGCTGGGAGGCCGTGCTGGTCAGGCTCGCCGGGCGGGACAGCGTGCCCGGCGGGATCCGGGGGCGGGCCGCCCGGCTGCTGCTGGACGACGGACGGCTCGCGGAGGACGAGGCGGCCCGGTTGATGGGGCTCGCCCTGTCGCCCGGCACCCCGCCCGCCGACGCCGCCGCCTGGGTGGAGGGCTTCGTCGGCGGTGCGCCCGGGAGATCACCGGGGGCCGGGTCCGGTGGGGGGATGCTGCTGATCCATGACGAACGCCTCCTCGGCCTGGTCGACGCCTGGCTGACCGGGGTGGCGCCCGACGCGTTCACCGATGTGCTGCCGCTGCTGCGCCGCACCTTCTCGGCGTACGAACCGGGCGTCCGCCGCACCCTGGGCGAGCTGGTCCGGCGCGGTCCTGCCGCCCCGGGGCCGACGGCGGCCGAGGCCACCGCGCCGGGCTTCGGCCCCGGGCTGGACACGGCGCGCGCCGACGCCGTACTGCCGGTGCTCCGCCTGCTGCTGGGCGCCGACCGCGACGACAACGACCTGGTGGGGGCGGGGACATGACATCGAACACGACCATGAGCGCGGCGACGCACGAGGCGAAGGACACGGCACCGGACGGCGCGGCACGGGACGACACGACACGGGACGACACGGCGGCCGACGAGCGGCTGCGCCGCTGGCGGATGGTGCTCGGCGGGGAGGGGGCCGACGGCACGGGGCGGGCGCTCGCCGGTCAGGACGCGGCGATGGACGGCGCCCTGACCGCGCTGTACGGCGGCCGGGGCAGCGACAGGAGCGGAGGAGGCGGAAGCGGCGGGAGCGCCGGCCGGTCCGCCGGTCTGGGCGGCTCCGCGCCGTCCGTCGCCCGCTGGCTGGGCGACATCCGTACGTACTTCCCCACCTCCGTCGTCCAGATCATGCAGCGGGACGCCATCGACCGGCTCGGGCTCGCCGCGCTGCTGCTCGAACCGGAGATGCTGGAGGCCGTCGAGGCGGACGTCCATCTCGTCGGCACCCTGCTCTCGCTGAACAAGGCGATGCCGGAGACGACCAAGGAGACCGCGCGCGCCGTCGTCCGCAAGGTGGTGGAGGACCTGGAGAAGCGGCTCGCCACCCGCACCAGGGCCACCCTGACCGGCGCGCTCGACCGCTCAGCGCGGATCAGCCGGCCACGCCACCGGGACATCGACTGGGACCGTACGATCCGGGCGAACCTGAAGAACTACCTCCCGGAGCAGGGCACGATCGTGCCCGAGCGGCTGATCGGGTACGGCAGGGCCGCGCGGTCGGTGAAGAAGGACGTCGTCCTGTGCATCGACCAGTCGGGGTCGATGGCCGCGTCCGTCGTCCACGCCTCCGTCTTCGGTGCCGTCCTGGCCTCCATGCGCTCCCTCGACACCCGTCTCGTCGTCTTCGACACGGCGGTGGTCGACCTCACCGACCAGCTCGACGACCCGGTGGATGTCCTGTTCGGCACCCAGCTCGGTGGGGGCACGGACATCAACCGCGCGCTCGCCTACTGCCAGTCGCGGATCACCCGCCCCGCCGACACCGTGGTCGTCCTGATCAGCGACCTCTACGAGGGCGGGATACGGGACGAGATGCTGAAGCGGGTCGCCGCGATGAAGGCGTCCGGGGTGCAGTTCGTGGCGCTGCTCGCGCTCTCGGACGAGGGGGCCCCGGCGTACGACCAGGAGCACGCGGCGGCCCTCGCCGAGCTGGGCGCTCCGGCCTTCGCCTGCACGCCCGACCTCTTCCCCGAGGTGATGGCCGCGGCGATCGAGAAGCGCCCCTTGCCCGTACCGGACACCGACCTGCCGGCCGGGTGAACGTGTACAGACCAACGGTCCGGGCATGCGGGCAGCCGTGCGGGTTGTGACGGGTATCACCGCTCTGTGACAGGTATCACCGCTCATCTGTGATCTGTGATTTAGGGACCCACGTCCCACGGGGATAACCTGCGAGGCGGACATGCCGCGTACCGGACACCGCGTACGCCTTCCTCAGTGACAGCGCAGTCACGTTGCCCTTCGCGGCACGCCCACGCAGACAACGAACCCGCGATCACCAGGCTGCGGTTAAAAGACAAAGGGACGGACACGCGTGGACCTGTTCGAGTACCAGGCGAGGGACCTCTTCGCCAAGCACGGCGTACCGGTGCTGGCCGGTGAAGTCATCGAAACGCCCGAGGCCGCCCACGAGGTGACCGAGCGTCTCGGCGGCAAGGCCGTCGTCAAGGCGCAGGTCAAGGTCGGCGGACGCGGTAAGGCGGGCGGCGTGAAGCTGGCCTCCGACCCGGCCGACGCCGTCGAGAAGGCCGGTCAGATTCTGGGCATGGACATCAAGGGCCACACGGTCCACAAGGTGATGCTGGCCCAGACCGCGGACATCGCGGAGGAGTACTACGTCTCCTTCCTGCTGGACCGCACCAACCGCACCTTCCTCGCGATGGCGTCCGTCGAGGGCGGCGTGGAGATCGAGGTCGTCGCGGAGGAGAACCCCGACGCGCTCGCCAAGATCCCGGTCGACGCCAACGAGGGCTGCACGCCCGAGAAGGCCGCCGAGATCGTCGCCGCCGCGAAGTTCCCGGCCGAGATCGCGGACCAGGTCGCCGACGTTCTGCAGAAGCTGTGGACCGTCTTCATCAAGGAGGACGCCCTCCTTGTCGAGGTCAACCCGCTGATCAAGTCCGGCGACGGCAAGATCATCGCGCTCGACGGCAAGGTCTCGCTCGACGAGAACGCGGACTTCCGTCAGCCCGAGCACGACGCGCTGGAGGACAAGGCCGCGGCCAACCCTCTTGAGGCCGCCGCCAAGGCCAAGAACCTCAACTACGTCAAGCTCGACGGCGAGGTCGGCATCATCGGCAACGGCGCGGGTCTGGTCATGTCGACCCTCGACGTCGTCGCGTACGCCGGTGAGAACCACGGCGGCGTCAAGCCCGCCAACTTCCTCGACATCGGCGGTGGCGCGTCCGCCGAGGTCATGGCCAACGGCCTGGAGATCATCCTCGGCGACCCGGACGTCAAGTCCGTGTTCGTCAACGTCTTCGGTGGCATCACCGCGTGCGACGAGGTCGCCAACGGCATCGTCCAGGCCCTCGAACTGCTGAAGACCAAGGGCGAGGACGTCACGAAGCCGCTGGTCGTGCGGCTCGACGGCAACAACGCGGAGCTGGGTCGCAAGATCCTGTCCGACGCCAACCACCCGCTCGTGCAGCGCGTGGACACCATGGACGGCGCGGCCGACAAGGCCGCCGAGCTGGCCGCGGCCAAGTAAGGGACGAGGGAAACCACAACCATGGCTATTTTCCTGACCAAGGAAAGCAAGGTCATCGTCCAAGGCATGACCGGCGCCACCGGCATGAAGCACACCAAGCTCATGCTCGCCGACGGCACCAACATCGTCGGCGGTGTCAACCCGCGCAAGGCCGGTACGTCCGTCGACTTCGACGGCACCGACGTACCCGTCTTCGGCTCCGTGGCCGAGGCCATGGAGAAGACCGGTGCCGACGTCTCCGTCGTCTTCGTGCCGCCGGCCTTCGCCAAGGCCGCCGTCATCGAGGCGATCGACGCCGGGATCGGCCTGGCCGTCGTGATCACCGAGGGCATCGCGGTCCACGACTCGGCCGCCTTCTGGGCGTACGCGGGCAGCAAGGGCAACAAGACCCGGATCATCGGCCCGAACTGCCCCGGCCTGATCACCCCCGGCCAGTCCAACGCCGGCATCATCCCGGGCGACATCACCAAGCCCGGCCGCATCGGCCTCGTGTCCAAGTCCGGCACGCTGACCTACCAGATGATGTACGAGCTGCGCGACATCGGCTTCTCGTCCGCCGTCGGCATCGGTGGCGACCCGGTCATCGGCACGACGCACATCGACGCGCTCGCCGCGTTCGAGGCCGACCCCGAGACCGACCTCATCGTCATGATCGGTGAGATCGGCGGCGACGCCGAGGAGCGTGCGGCCGACTTCATCGCGAAGAACGTCACGAAGCCGGTCGTCGGCTACGTCGCGGGCTTCACCGCGCCCGAGGGCAAGACCATGGGCCACGCCGGCGCCATCGTCTCCGGCTCCTCCGGCACGGCCCAGGCGAAGAAGGAGGCCCTGGAGGCCGCCGGTGTGAAGGTCGGCAAGACGCCGACCGAGACGGCCGGGCTCGCCCGCGCCATCCTCGCCGGCTGATCCGTCACCTCCGCACGGACCACCACGCGCGTGGGCCCGCACCCCTTTCCGGGTGCGGGCCCACGCGCGTGGGGGACGTCTCCGGTACGCCCGACCGGTCAGCGTGCCAGGGGTACGAGCCGGTGCGGACCGTTCATCGGCGCGGCGCGGAGCATATTGCGCAGGCGCAGATCCTGCGGGCTGAGCCGTTCGGGACCGCTCGGCGTGGGGACACCGCCGACCTGCTCGCCCGGCGACTGCGGCGGGTCGTACTGCCGCGGAGCGGTGGCCAGCGTGAAACTCGTGGCCCCGATGATCAGCACCGTGAAGGCGATCGCCGCGCGCGTCCAGATCTTGGCCCGCCGCTCGCTGCCGTCCCGTACGGCCCGCGCCGACGCGATCTCCGGAACGGTCACCGCGCGCACCAGCGCGCCCAGCCGCTCGTGCAGCAGATCCGTGTCGGCCAGTTCGGGCACGCGTACGGAGACCGCTTTACGGGCGCGCATCAGCCGGTGCGCGGTGGCCGGGGTGGATGCCTCCGTCTCGGCGGCGGTCTCCGGCAGGTCGAGCCCGAGCCCGTCGTAGAGCAGCAGCGTGCGGCGGTACGAGGGCGGCAGGGCCAGCAGCGCCTCCCGCAGCGTCCGGCCGTCGGGGCTCTCCTGCTCGCCGCGGACCGGGTCGGGGCGGCGGTGCGCGCGGCGCAGCCGGTGCCAGGGCGACATCGCGTACTCGTGCGCGGTGGCCCGCACCCAGCCCACCGGGTCCCGGTCGACCGCGACCCGGGGCCAGCTCTCCCACGCGCAGTGGAAGGCGCGCTCGACGGACTCCTGGGAGAGGGCGCGCCGTCCGGTGAGCAGATACGCCTGGCGTACGAGGGCGGGCGCGGTGCACGCGTACAGCGCGTCGAACGCCTGGTCGGGCGTGAGCGAGGCGACGGCCGCACCGCTGAACGCGACGGGGACCACGCCGGGCTCCACGGCGGGCGTGGCCTCGGCCGGCGTCGCGGGCATGGGCGCGGGCGTGGCCTCGGATACGGGTGTCGGCGCGGATACAGGCGCCGGCGCGGACGCGGATACGGCTGCCGACGCGACGGGCTCGGCTTCCTGGGCCGGTGCCGCTCCCGTACGGTCCTGGGGCGCCGCCGCTGAGGTGCTGTGGTGGTGCCGCGCGGCCGACCGTTCCTGCGCCGCCCGTACCGCCGCCCTCTCGATGCGCCGCGCCCGTTCCTCCGTCTGCCGCAGTTCGGCCGCGATGCCCGCCAGCAGCTTGGCGTAGACCTCCCCCTTGCGCCCGCGTGGCGTCGTACGGCCGGTCTCCCAGGACCGGATCGTGGCGCGGGTGACGCCCACGGCGGTGGCCGCCTGCTTCTCGGTCATCGCCTTCGCCTCGCGCAGCCGGCGCCGCTCCTTCGGGGCGGGGAGCGCCGCGTCGGAAGCGCCGTCCGGGGCGGGCTGCGGGGTGCTCTGCGTGGTGTTCTGGGTCATGAGGGACTCCCCGCAGCACGGTAATGGGCGAAAAAGCACATAAGCGTATATTGAGCGACATGGCGAGTATTCGCCTGTTACGCAGATAAAGCGCGTGTCGTGGGCAACATTGCGTTGTGACCCAATTGACCGATCGCGGCACACCGTTGTCCTCGGCCTCGGCCGTCGACCGCGGCCGCGCCGCCGCGCTGACCGCCTCTTTCCTCCGTGGAGCCATCGCCGCGGGCCTCGGACTCGGCGCGCTCGCCGTACTTCTGACGACGATGTGGATCGCCTCGCCGTACCCGGACGGCGGAGCGGGCGCTGCCCTCCATGTGGCGGCAGGGCTCTGGCTGCTGGCGCACGGCATCGAGCTGGTACGCCCCGAGACCCTCTCCGGCGTCCCCGCCCCGCTCGGCGTCATGCCACTGCTGCTCGTGGCCCTGCCGGTCTGGCTCGTCCACCGCGCGGCGCGGGACACCCTCGAACCGGAGGAGGGACGTCCGCAACTCACCGCGCTCGGTGCCGTGTCCACGGTGAGCTGCGGATATCTGCTCGTCGGCGGGGCCGCCGTGTTCTACGCGGCGGGCGGGCCGCTCACCGCGCATCCGCTGCGCGCGCTGCTCACCCTGCCCGTCCTGACGCTCCTGTCAGCGACCGCGGGGGCGTGGACGGCGAGCGGGCGCCCGCTCGGACCGCTGCCCATGTGGCTGCCCCGGGGCGCCCGGACGGCGCTGGCGCGCACCAGGACGCGGGTCGCCCTGCGCTCCGGCGCGGCGGGCGCTTTGCTGCTGACGGGAGGTGGTGCGCTGCTGGCCGGGGTCTCGCTCGGCTGGCACAGCGCCCCGGCGCACGCGTCCTTCGTCCAGCTCGCCGCTGACTGGTCCGGGCGGTTCGCGCTCCTGCTGCTGGGGCTGGCGCTGGTGCCCAACGCCGCGATCTGGGGAGTGGCGTACGCGCTGGGCCCCGGCTTCGTGCTCGGTACGGGCGCGACGGTCACGCCGTTCGGCGTGCTGGGCAGCCCCGCGCTCCCGTCCTTCCCGCTCCTCGCGGCGGTGCCCGAGGGGCCGGGCACGCCGCTGAACTGGGCCGTGGCGGCCGTACCCGCCGTCGTGGGGCCGGTGATCGCCTGGTTCACCCTCCGGGTGGCCGCGCCGCCCTTCGCCGTACGGGAGGAGGCGTGGAGCGCGCGGAGCACGGCGCTGGGAACGGCACTCGGGGGTGCGGCCTGTGCCGTTCTGACGGCGTTCCTGGCGGCGATGGCGGGCGGGCCGCTGGGCAACGGGCGGCTGGCCGCGTTCGGCCCGGTCTGGTGGCTGACGGGCGCCGCCGCGCTGGTGTGGACGGTGGCCCTCGGCGTACCGACGGCGCTGCTGCTCCGGGCCTGGCGGCTCAGGAAGCGGCGGGCGAAGGACGTACGGGAAACGGGGCGGATGAGCCGAGCGGAGAGGAAGGCCCGGCGGAGGGCGGAGAAGGAAGCGGGCAAGGCGGCGAGGAGAGCCGGGAAGAAGGCGGGGGAGAGGACGGGAAAGCAGACGGGGAGAAGAGCGGGGAAGAAGGCCGCGACGCTGGTGGCTCCGGGCGTCGCGGAGCCGGCGCTTCCGCCGTGGTGGCGGGCGCCGCTGTGGTGGCTGGGGCTGCGGAGCGGTACGGGGGAGACCGCCGCGGCGCGTGGTCAGGACGCCGTACCGGCCGCGCCCGGCGCCGCACCCTGGGCGGGCGGTGGTCCGGAGACCGGGGACGCGAGGACGGCGCACGAGGCGGAGGGGGCAGGCCCGGACGACGAGCCGTACGACTTCCTGGCGGCCGACGCCTGGCACGAGCGTGGGGCGCGGGAGGTGCGGTGGGCCGCGTTCAAGGAGGCGTCGGGCGGACTGATGGCCGACTTCCCGGCGGCGCCACCGGTCCCGCCCCGGACCGACCGGACGGCGGCACACCCGCCCCGGACCGAGGCACACCCGCCCCGGACCGACCGGACCGGGACCGATCAGCCGCGGATCGACCACACCCAGGAGGGTGCCTCCTGACCTCCTGCCCCGTACTCCCGTACCCCCTTGCTCCTCTGCCCTTACTCCTTGACGCCGAAGACGGGCTCCAGGGAACGCGGCAGCAGATCGTTGCAGGAGAGCTGCCCCGTCTTCGTCAGCGCGTCGTTCACGCAGGTGTAGTAGTCGCGGTAGACGAGCTGCACGGTGAAGGTCGTCGCCACGATCGCCAGGGCGAGTCCGGCCGTCACCAGTCCGCTCACCGCCGCCGTGGTCAGCGACCTGGTCGCGATCTGACCGGACGGGGCGGGCTGCCCCGCCTGGTCGGGGCCGTCCGTCGGGGCCGGCTGTCCGGCGCCGGGGGCGGAGGTGCCGTCCGACGGCTTCTTGGCCTTGGCCCGCAGGGCGCTGGCGCCCCAGTAGACCGCGAGTGCGCCGAGGAGGAGGGCGATCTCGGGGAGGTCGAACAGCGCGAAGAAGAAGGCCCACATCCCGCCGAGCAGGGCGTAGCGGGCGCGGCGCTGGGCCGGGTCCGTCGGGTCCCAGCGCGGTCCACCGCCGCGGCCGGTCTCGGAGCCGTCCTGGCCGTTGGCCGCTCCGTTCGGCCCGTTCTGTCCGTTGCCCTGACCGCTGGGGCGGCTGCCGAAGCCTCCCGAGGAGCGGCCGGGCTGGCGGCTGCTCCACTGGCTGCCCCAGCCGCCGCGGCCGGAGCCGCCGGAGTCGCCGTCCTGCCCGTCCTGTCCGTCGCCGTTCTCGGGGCGCCGGGGCTGCCACGGCTGGTCGGGCCTGCCCTCGGGCGGCGGTGCGAACGGATTGTCGTCGGAGGAACCGCCGGCCCCGGAGGCACCGGACGCGCCGTTGGAGCCGGGCGCGCCGGAGGTACCGGACGTACCGGACGATCCCTGGGGCTCCTGGGAGCCCGACGAAGGGCCGGTGGAGGAGGACTGGCGTTCCCGCGGCAGCAGCACCGGCCCAGAGGGCGGCGGGAGGTGGAGTGCCGTGCGGCGGCGTCGGTCCTGCATGTGGTGAACGTCTTCCCCTCAGACCCGTCGCGCGGGGGTCTTGTCCTGTACGGGCCCGTCCCGGAGACGAACCCTGTCCCCAGACGCTACCTCCCGGCCGGGCCCCCGTCCCGTGGGGGCCGCTCGGTGTGCCGGTATCGTTGCTGACGGTCGGCTCCTTCGTAGAGTTCCCCGTATCGGGGAACGTGACTCGTTCGTACGACCACACAAAGCCGTACGACCACGCCAAGTCGCCGTCCGTACAACGCCGCACGCCCCGCGAGGCTGTGCTCGCTCCGAGAAAGGCGCCCGCTGTGGCCTCCCCGCCCCCCGCCCCCCGGTCCTCCGCCGCCCCGGCCCGGCTCGTGGTCCTGGTCTCCGGATCCGGTACGAATCTGCAGGCCCTGCTCGACGCCATCGGCGACGACCCCGAGGGCTTCGGCGCCCGGATCGTCGCGGTCGGGGCCGACCGCGGGGACATCGCCGGTCTGGAGCGCGCCGAGCGCGCCGGGCTGCCGACCTTCGTGCACCGGGTGAAGGAGTACGGGACACGCGAGGCGTGGGACGCGGCGTTCGCGGAGGCGACAGCGGCGTACGAGCCGGACCTCGTGGTCTCGGCGGGCTTCATGAAGATCCTGGGGAAGGAGTTCCTGGCCCGCTTCGGCGGCCGGTGCGTCAACACGCATCCCGCGCTGCTCCCCAGCTTTCCCGGTGCCCACGGCGTACGCGACGCGCTCGCCCACGGCGTGAAGGTCACCGGCTGCACGGTCCACTTCGTCGACGACGGTGTCGACACCGGCCCGATCATCGCGCAGGGCGTGGTCGAGGTCCGGGACGAGGACGACGAAGACGCTCTCCATGAGCGCATCAAGGAAGTCGAGCGACGCCTGCTCGTCGAGGCCGTGGGGACACTGGCCCGGCACGGCTATCGCATCGAGGGACGAAAGGTATACGTCGGTGAATAATCAGGGCACGAAGCGGCCCATCCGCCGCGCACTGGTCAGCGTCTACGACAAGACGGGCCTGGAGGAGCTGGCACGCGGTCTGCACGAGGCGGGCGTCACCCTCGTCTCGACCGGCTCCACCGCCGGGAGGATCGCCGCCGCCGGTGTGCCGGTGACCAAGGTCGAGGAGCTGACCGGCTTCCCCGAGTGCCTCGACGGCCGCGTCAAGACGCTGCACCCGCGCGTCCACGCCGGGATCCTCGCCGACCTGCGCCTCGACTCCCACCGCGAGCAGCTCGCCGAGCTGGGGGTCGAGCCGTTCGACCTGGTCGTCGTGAACCTGTACCCGTTCCGCGAGACGGTCGCCTCCGGCGCCACCCCCGACGAGTGCGTCGAGCAGATCGACATCGGCGGCCCCTCGATGGTCCGCGCCGCCGCCAAGAACCACCCCTCGGTCGCGGTCGTCACCAGCCCCGAGCGGTACGCGGACGTCCTCGGCGCCGTACGCGACGGCGGCTTCGACCTGACGACGCGCAAGCGGCTCGCGGCGGAGGCGTTCCAGCACACCGCGGCGTACGACGTGGCCGTGGCCTCCTGGTTCGCGGACGACTACGCCGCGGCCGACGACTCCGGTTTCCCCGACTTCCTGGGCTCCACGTACGCGCGCAAGAACGTGCTGCGCTACGGCGAGAACCCGCACCAGCCGGCCGCGCTCTACACCGCCGGTGAGGGCGGGCTCGCGGAGGCGGAGCAGCTTCACGGCAAGGAGATGTCGTACAACAACTACACGGACACGGACGCCGCGCGCCGTGCCGCGTACGACCACTCCGAGCCCTGCGTCGCGATCATCAAGCACGCCAACCCGTGCGGGATCGCCATCGGCGACGATGTCGCGGAGGCGCACCGCAAGGCGCACGAGTGCGACCCGCTCTCCGCGTTCGGCGGCGTGATCGCCGTCAACCGCCCGGTCTCCGTCGCGATGGCCGAGCAGGTCGCGGAGATCTTCACCGAGGTCATCGTCGCGCCGGGGTACGAGGACGGCGCCGTCGAGGTGCTGGCCCGCAAGAAGAACATCCGTGTGCTGCGCTGCCCCGAGGCCCCGGCCGCCTCCGTGGAGGTCAAGCCGATCGACGGCGGGACGCTGCTCCAGGTCACCGACCGGCTCCAGGCCGACGGTGACGACCCGGCGAACTGGACGCTGGCGACCGGCGAGGCGCTCTCCGAGGCCGAGCTGCGCGAACTGTCCTTCGCCTGGAAGGCGTGCCGCGCGGTCAAGTCCAACGCGATCCTGCTCGCCAAGGGCGGCGCCTCGGTGGGCGTCGGCATGGGCCAGGTCAACCGCGTCGACTCCGCGAAGCTCGCGGTGGAGCGGGCGGGGGAGGAGCGGGCGAGCGGCGCGTACGCCGCGTCCGACGCGTTCTTCCCGTTCCCCGACGGGCTGGAGATCCTGCTGAACGCGGGCGTCAGGGCCGTGGTCCAGCCGGGTGGCTCGGTCCGCGACGAGCTGACGATCGAGGCGGCGCGGAAGGCGGGCGCGACCATGTACTTCACGGGGACGCGCCACTTCTTCCACTGACCTGCCCACCGGCACCGACCCATGACCGGGCACCGACCCATGACCGGGCACGGGGCGGCGCCGCGGCCCGCGTGGACCGGCCGACGCCGAAGGCCGCGTTCTCCCTTCCGGGAGACCGCGGCCTTCGGCGGTTCTGCTGTACGTGGCGTGCCTGAGCGGCGCGTTCCTAAGCGGCGCACTGGCGACGCGTCAGTAGCGCGGGCGGTTGAACCACGCGGACGCCTGGCCGTTGACCATCGCGGCCAGGATGACCCCGCTGCACGCGAGCGAGATGATCCCGCCGAAGGCACCGGAACCGCCGTTGGCCAGGTTGCCGAGGCCGCCGAGGAGCGCGAGCGAGGCGTAGACGATCGTCGTCACACGGATACCGGTGCCGCCGGTGGCGAACTTGACGCCCAGGAAGATCGAGAGGGCGCCGATGGCCAGGAGCGCCACGCCGGCGCCTATGCCGATACCCGCCAGGGCCCCGGCGCCGGCGCCCGACGAGTCCATCGAGTCGGCGGCGTCGCTGAGGAGACCGAAGGCGACGCCGATGATGAGCCCCGCGAGAATCTGGAAACCGGCGAAGATGAAGAGCATGACGCGCGCGGCCTTCATCAGACCGGGCATCTCCATCTGGCCACCGGGGTAGCCGAACCCCATGGGAGCCTGCGGCGGGGACGGGTAGCCGTAGCCGGGAGGCTGCTGGGGCTGGCCCTGCGGGTAGCCGTACCCCGGCTGCTGGCCCGGCGGCGGACCCTGGGGCTGGCCGTAACCGGGCTGCTGGCCCTGCTGGCCGTAGGGGTTGTTCGGGTCGCCGAAGCTCATGACGGGGTTCCTCCGTTGGTGGTGCGGGGACGGAATGGCCCGCGTGGAGGAAAATCTCAGGTCTGAGCGGTCTGAGCGGTCTGCCCCCCGACGCCGGCCGCACTGCGACGCAATCGTGTTATCAACACACGGTTTTGTCCAGTCGCCTTCACAGGTGTTGTGCAAGTGCAACGTCTCGTGCGGATGCGTGTGCGGGCGTGTGCGCTACGCGTGGCGAGCGTGCGGGTACGTGTGCGAGCGCGGTCGGACCACGGCCGGACCGCGGTCGGATCGGGACCGGACCGTGGTCGGATCGGGACCGGACCGCGGTCGGATCGGGACCGGACCGCGGTCGGATCGGGACCGGACCGTGGTCGCACAAGGACGCGGATTGGAACCGGGGAGGGGTCTTCCGCGAGGATGGGGGCATGAGCGCCCAGATTCTCGATGGCAAGGCCACCGCAGCCGTGATCAAGTCCGATCTCACCGTCCGCGTGGCGGCCCTCAAGGAGCGGGGTGTCACGCCCGGACTCGGGACCCTGCTGGTCGGGGACGACCCGGGCAGCCGCTGGTACGTCAACGGCAAGCACCGCGACTGCGCGCAGGTCGGCATCGCCTCCATCCAGCGCGAGCTGCCCGACACCGCCACGCAGGAGGAGATCGAGGCGGTCGTCGCTGAGCTGAACGCCAACCCCGAGTGCACGGGTTACATCGTGCAACTGCCGTTGCCCAAGGGCATCGACACCCACCGGGTGCTGGAGCTGATGGACCCGGCCAAGGACGCCGACGGGCTGCACCCGATGAGCCTCGGCCGACTGGTGCTCAACGAGACGGGGCCGCTGCCCTGCACCCCGTACGGCATCATCCAGCTCCTGCGCCACCACGGCGTCGAGATCAACGGCGCGCATGTCGTGGTCGTCGGGCGCGGGATCACCGTGGGCCGGTCGATTCCCCTGCTGCTGACCCGTAAGACCGAGAACGCGACCGTCACCCAGTGCCACACCGGCACCCGCGACCTGCCGGCGCTGCTCAAGCAGGCCGACATCATCGTGGCGGCGGCGGGCGTGCCGCACATCATCAACCCCGAGGACGTCAAGGAGGGCGCGGTCGTCCTCGACGTCGGCGTCAGCCGGGACGAGAACGGCAAGATCGTCGGCGATGTCCACCCGGGCGTCGCGGACGTGGCGGCGTGGATCTCGCCCAACCCGGGCGGCGTCGGGCCGATGACCCGCGCGCAGCTTCTCGTCAATGTCGTCGAGGCGGCGGAGCGTACGCTCAAGGACGCCGAATGATGGGTGCTGGCACGAGCCGGGACACGGGTCCGGACGCGGACACGGGCAACGGTGCGCGTACCGGTACGAGCGGTACGAGCGGCACAAGCGATACGGGCGATACGGGCGGTACGGAACGGGCCGAGGCTGCCGACGAGCACCGTCCCGAGGCCGCGGACGGCTCCGATACGGCCGACACCCCGGACGCGCCCGGCGAGGCGGCCGAGGCCGGCGAGACCGACGAGGCCGAGCCCGGCAGGCGGTTCTCGCTCACCCGCGACACCGCGCCCCCCGAGGGCGGCGGCCGTGCCGCGCCCCGGGACGCCCCGGCGCCCGCCCGCCAGTGGCCGCTGCTCAGCGTGCTCGGGACGACCGGACTCGGGCTGCTGATCGTCGGCCTGCACCCCTTCGCGGAAGCGTTCCGTATCGGCACGATCCTGATCGGTATCGCCCTCATCGGCGGCGCGGTCCTGCGGCGTGTCCTGCCGTCCGTCGGCATGCTCGCCGTGCGCTCGCGCTTCACCGACATGCTCACGTACGGGCTGCTCGGCGTGGCGATCGTGCTGCTCTCGCTGATGACACAGCCGAAGCCGTGGCTGGAGATCCCGTTCCTGGAGGACACCCTGCACTTCACCGTGCGGTAGCGGTAGCGCAAGCGGTGGCAGTGGCGGTGGCAGGTCGCCGCGGGCCGGCGATCGGCCCCGTACACGCGTGACGGCGGTCCGTCCTCTCCCCCGAGGAGGACGGGCCGCCGTGGTGTGCGGTGCGATCACGCGATGAGGCGGATCACTTGGGGTTGCGCAGTCGGCTCCAGGTGTTCTTGCCGACGACGCCGTCGGCCGAGATCTTCTGGTCGCTCTGGAACTTCTTGACGGCTGCCGCGGTGCCGGCCCCGAAGACGCCGTCCACGCCCTTCGGGTCGAAGCCCCAGCCGACGAGCATGCACTGCGCCTCGGTGACATGGTTGCCCGAGTTGCCCACGCCGATGACGGCGGTCATGGTGTTGCTGTAGTTCGCCGTCCAGCCGCGGACGCCGCCCGCGAGCGCCTTGTGTGCGTACTCGCCCTTCGGGCAGGCGGCCAGCACGCCCGCCTCCTGGCTCACGGCGGTCTGCGCCCGCTCGCCCTGCGAGGAGGCGAAGGCGCCAGTGGCCGGCCCGGCGACGGCGAGGCCGCTGAAGGCTGCCACGGTGGCGGCGAGAGCGATGTTCCTGCGTACGTTCATTCGAGTTCTCCCCGTTGATGTGAAGGGGGCGGCGCGGGGTGGACCGCGCCGCCCGGTGTGCACCACAGACTGTTCCGCGTCACGTCGATCCGCCGCCAGACCGATCCGGGGAAATGGGCCCTCCTGGGACGGGTGCCGTGTTGACCTGCGGGGACGCGTCGCACCGTGGGACGCGGTGGGACGTTGTGGGACGGTCCGGCGTGCTCCGGGAGGGGTACGGAGGTGGCCGGAACGCGGTGGGGCGGGGAACCGCGCGTTCGGTGGGGGGCGCCCTGGGGAGGACAGGGTGTGGGGAGGGACCCCGGACATCCGATAACGCATGAGGTGGACATGCCGCGTTGGAAGGAATTGCCTTCGGAGTTACCGGAGAAGGACTTACAGCTTCTCGTGCAACTACGGCGGCTCAAGGACCGATCCGGTCTCGGACTCACCGGGCTGGCGGCGAAGACCGGATACAGCCGCTCCTCCTGGGAGCGCTACCTCAACGGGAAGCAGCCGGTGCCCAGGGGGGCCGTCGAAGAACTGGCCAGGGCGTGCGGGGCGGATCCGACCCGGCTGCTCGTCCTGCACGAGGTGGCCGCCGAGGCCAACGGGCGGGCCGCGCCCGGGACGGAAGCAGGGCCGGAGACGGCGGAGACCGAGAAGACGGAAGCAGGGCCGGAGGAAGAGGAAGGCGGAGAGGCCGGCGAGCCGCCGTCCCGGTCCCTTTCCCGGCCCCGGCGCGTGGTTCCGCTGTGGTGGGCGGTCGTCGGCGCACTCGTCGCCATGGCCGCCTCCTTCGGCGCCGGGCTACTGCTCGCGCCGGACGACGACGAGCCGGCGCGCGCGCCCACAGCCATCTCCTATGCCCCCGGTCGTACGTACGAATGCACCAACGACCGCAAGGACGGCGCCGCCTACGCCGGGCACAGCGTGACCCGCGAGGCCCTGGTCGATCTCAACGGCAACGGCCGCGACGTCGTCGAGGTGCAGTGTCTGCTGCGCAAGCACGGCTTCGACCCGGGAGAGATCGACGGGCTGTACGGCGTGGGCACCAAGGAAGAGGTACGGAAGTTCCAGTCCTCGCGCGGACTGGTGGACGACGGCATCGTCGGCCCCGACACCTGGGGGGAGCTGCGCCGATGAGCGGGGCACGACCGGTGGCCGCCGAATGTGCCCGGCTGGCCGCGGAGTTGAGCGCGTTACGGGAGAGTACGGGGCTGAGTCTGGCGGCGCTGGCCGCGCGGACGCCGTACAGCAAGTCGTCCTGGCAGCGCTACCTCAACGGTACGAAGCCCGTGCCGAGGACGGCGGTCACGGTGCTGTGCGCGCTGGCGCGCGAGCCGGCCGACCGGTTGCTCGCCCTCTGGGAACTGTCCGACGCCGCCTGGAGCGGCCGGGCGGGCACGGTCCCCGCCGCCTCCGCCGCCCCCGCTCCCGCCGCCTCGGTCGCCGCTCCTGCACCCGTACCCGTACCCGTAGCCGCACCGGCCGGTCGGGACGACCGTGACCGGCGCGGCGGGCGTGGCGGTCGCGGTGGACGCCTCGCGGTCTGGCTGCTCGTCGGCGGCGCGGTGGCGGGAGCCGCCGTCACCGCGCTGGTCGTCGGCCGGCCGGACGTCGGCGAGGGCGTCGGGGCGTCGGGCGGGCGGCCCCCGGTCGCCGCGGAATGGGGTACGGCGAATCCGGTGGACCCCAAGTGCGTCGGCGCGGCCTGCGTGGGACTCAACCCCGGGAAGATGTTCTGCGCGGTCGGGGACGTGGTGAAGAACCTCTCCACGTTCACGGCCTCGGGCGGACAGCGGCTGGAACTCCGGTACGGGGAGACCTGCCGCGCCCTGTGGCTGCGGACGACCGGGCTGCGGGTGGGGGAGTACGCGGAACTGCGGGTGCCGGGCGAACAGGCCCAGCGGATCGTGGTGCGGGACACACGCGCCGCCGCGAGCTACCTCTCCACGGCCATCGCGGGCGACGGCAACGCGGCCTCGGCCCGGATCTGCCTCGGTACCGAGGCGAACGGCTCAGAGGTGAAAGGCTCAGAGGTGAACGGCTCCGAGACGAAAGGCTCTGAGGCGAACAGCTCCGAGGAGTGCTTCGACTGGCAGCGGCCCTAGACGGGCAACTCCCGGGCTCCTGTTGGCGCCTGTGGTACGGAAGTGACCATTCCGCCATGGTGTGATGAGTGCGCGACGGATGGGAGACTGGGGCGGTGTTCGGGCCGGGGGCGCGCATTGACGCGTGCGTGCGGCCCCGAATGCTCCCGTGCGTGGCGCACCCAGGACCTGGCATCCTGGCCGGGTGCGCCTTCCACGGCGGTCCACCGGCAGGGGAAGCCGGGCCGGCCGCGGGGCGGGGGAGCAGTCAGCGCGGGGGAGCAGGCACAGCGCGGGGCTCATCAGGCACGTGCGGGGGGACAAGGGGGAGGCGGAATGCCTCGTTGGAAGGCGCTACCGGAAGGGCTCGACCCGGAGGTCAGCGAGTTCACCAGCCAGTTGCGCAGGCTCGTCGACCGCAGTGGTCTGAGCATCGCCGCCGTGGCGGACAGAACCGGCTACAGCAAGACGTCGTGGGAGCGCTATCTGAGCGGGCGGCTGCTCCCGCCCAAGGGCGCGGTCGTCGCGCTGGCCGAGGTCACCGGCACGCATCAGGTGCATCTGACCACGATGTGGGAGCTGGCGGAGCGGGCTTGGAGCCGTTCCGAGATGCGCCACGACATGACCATGGAAGCGATCCGTATCTCCCAGGCGCGGACAGCACTTGCCGATTCCGGTAAGAATCCGGTCGTCGGGGCGGCCGGCGCCTCGGGCGGCGGCGCGGCGGTCGGCTCCGGCCGCGGACGGAGCACCGTACCCCCACAGGGACCGCAAGGAGCGCAGGGACCGCAGGGAGCGCACCGAACGCAGGGAACACGCGGGGCGCGCGGGGCACATGGGGCGTACGGAACCCAGGGGGCGCCGCACTCCCCGCCCGGCTCCGTTTCGGGCGGTCCGGGCGATCCGGGCGGTCCGGTCCCCGACGGCAAGGGGGGCAGGGGCGGCAAGAGCGGCAAGGGCGGCCGGCGCAAGGTGGCGGTCTTCGTGTCCGGGGTCGTCGGCGCCCTGGTGGTGGTCGCCGCCGCGTTCACGCTCACCAGCCTCGGTGGTGACGGCGACGGCAAGGCGGTCGCCAAGGCACCCGCGCCCGAGCCGTCCACCAGCGAACCGGTACTGCCCGAAGGGGTGAAGTGCGCCGGTGACGCGTGCGCGGGCAAGGACCCGGAAGACATGGGCTGCGGTGGCGAGTTCGCCGAGACCGTCGCCAGCGCCACGGTCGGCACGGCACTGGTCGAGGTCCGCTACAGCAAGACCTGCGGCGCCGCCTGGGCGCGGATAACGCAGGCCGCCCTGGGTGACGAGATACGGATAGACCCGGCGAAGGGCCGGGGCCAGGGGCAGAGCGGTTCGGTGGAGACCAACACCAACGGGTACACCGCGATGTCCGCGGCGCCGGACGCGGCGAGCGTCAAGGCGTGCGCGACGCTCACGACCGGCGAGACGGGCTGCACCACGCCCGATGGAGAAGCGCCCGGCGGAGAAGCGACCGATGGAGAAGCGCCCAGCGGCGAAGCGACCGGCGGATAACCCGTACGTATACCCGCATCGACGCCCGTTGTGCCGTGAGCCGCGCCACTGAGGGGGCGTGGGTGCGGGCCGCCCCGGGTCGGATAGCCTGGCGCCGGATATCTCTTCACGTCAAGATTCGGATGACGGGCGGTCGATCACCGGCCGGCGTACGGAGCGGCGCTGTGGAGATGTCCCGCATCAGGGGCAGGGACCCCCACCGCCAGACTGTCTTACGGAGACCGCCATGACCCGCACTCCCGTGAATGTCACCGTCACCGGCGCGGCCGGCCAGATCGGTTACGCGCTGCTCTTCCGCATCGCCTCCGGCCAGCTCCTCGGCGCGGACGTGCCGGTCAAGCTGCGTCTCCTGGAGATCCCTCAGGGCCTCAAGGCCGCCGAGGGCACCGCGATGGAGCTGGACGACTGCGCCTTCCCGCTGCTCAGCGGCATCGAGATCACCGATGACCCGAACGTCGGCTTCGACGGCGCGAACGTCGCCCTGCTGGTCGGCGCCCGCCCCCGTACGAAGGGCATGGAGCGCGGCGACCTGCTCTCCGCCAACGGCGGCATCTTCAAGCCGCAGGGCAAGGCGATCAACGACCACGCCGCCGACGACATCAAGGTCCTCGTCGTGGGCAACCCGGCCAACACCAACGCGCTCATCGCGCAGGCCGCCGCCCCGGACGTACCCCGCGACCGCTTCACCGCGATGACGCGCCTCGACCACAACCGCGCCATCTCGCAGCTCGCGGCCAAGACGGGCGCCGCCGTCTCCGACATCAAGCGGCTGACGATCTGGGGCAACCACTCCGCCACGCAGTACCCGGACATCTTCCACGCGGAGATCGCCGGCAAGAACGCCGCCGAGGCCGTCAACGACGAGGCGTGGCTCGCCGACACCTTCATCCCGACCGTCGCCAAGCGCGGCGCGGCGATCATCGAGGCCCGTGGCGCGTCCTCGGCCGCGTCCGCCGCCAACGCGGCCATCGACCACGTCCACACGTGGGTCAACGGCACCGCCGAGGGCGACTGGACCTCGATGGGCATCCCGTCGGACGGTTCCTACGGTGTGCCGGAGGGCCTGATCTCCTCCTTCCCCGTCACCACGAAGAACGGCGTGTACGAGATCGTCCAGGGCCTGGACATCAACGACTTCTCGCGCACCCGGATCGACGCCTCGGTCAAGGAGCTGGCGGAGGAGCGCGACGCCGTGCGCGAGCTCGGTCTGCTCTGACCGCACCGCACGCCCCGCACCACCCTTGCTTCACCGCTTCACGAAAGGCCCCGTACCGCCGGACCACCGGCGGTACGGGGCCTTTCTGGTCCGCCGGTCCGCCAGTCTGCCGGTCCACCGGCCCGTCGAAGTTGTCATCGAAGTTGTCAACGTCCTCATAAATGTAGTACTTCTTATACATGAGCGAGCAGGTGCACAACAGGTTGGCCGTGGTGAGGGCTGAACGGAAAGTGTCCCGTCAGCAGTTGGCCGAGGCAGTGGGAGCCCACTACCAGACCGTCGGCTACATCGAGCGCGGGCAGTACAACCCCAGCCTCGACCTGGCCTTGAGGATCGCGGAGTACTTCAGCCTCCCCGTGGAGGCGCTGTTCTCCCTCGAACCGTTCAGCCCGCTCACGCACGAGGTCTACGGGAGGAAGCAGTGATGACCGCACGCGAGACACCGGCACCGGCAGCGGCGCCCACGACGCACGACCGGCGCATGTACGCGCTGATGAACCGGGGCGAGGCCCGGCCGTTCCACGCGACGGCAGCCCGCAGGAGGCTGGTCGTCGGCGCCCATGTCGCGCTGACCGCTCTCATGGTCGGCTCCTGGGGCGTGGCACAGGCCATGGACCTGACCTGGCCGCTCTTCGTGATGATCGGGCTGCTCCTGCCCTGGTGCCTGGCGACCGGCGTCCTCAACGGCGCCACGCGCGGACTGCTGGAGCTGCGCGGCCGGATGCTGGACGAGCGCCAGCGCGCCGAGCGCGACCTGATCAGGGCGCGCGCCCACGGAGTCACCCTCCGCCTGCTGCTGGGGGGCGCCTTCGTCTTCATCGTGCTCCACGCGCTCGGGGACCGGGACGTGACGGTGTCGCTGTCGTACGCCCTGGTCGTGGCCCTGGCCGTGCACTGGCTGGTGCCGCTGTGGCTGGCCGGTCTCCAGGCGCGGGACGAGCCCGCCGACGACTGACCGCGGCAGCCGCGGACCGGCGTACGGCGCGGGCGAAAGAGATACAGAGCACTTTCGGTCACGCCGTACGCATGCTTTCCACCCCCTTGGGCAGATGCCTGAATCGCCAGTTGTCGCTGGTGAGGAATGTTCCGGGAATGGAAGGCAATACGCGACGTGTCGGCACAACAGACGATTCATGTGGACGGAAAGTGGCGTGAAGCCGCGTCCGGCGCCACGCGGGACATCCTCGACCCCGCCGACGCGACGGTGCTCGCCGTCGTGTCCGAGGGCGGGGCCCAGGACACCGACGCCGCGGTCGCCGCCGCACGTGCGGCCTTCGACCACGGCTCGTGGCCGCGTACCCCGGTCGCCGAGCGGGCCGCGCTGCTGCGCAGGACCGCCGACCTGCTGATACGCAACCGCGAGAAGATAGCGCTGCTGGAGAGCAGGGACTCGGGCAAGACCCTCGAAGAGGGGCGTGTCGACGTCGACTGCGTCGCCGACGCCTTCCGCTACTTCGCGGACCTCGTGATGAACGAGAGCGGCGGCCGGGTCGTCGACGCCGGCTCGGACACCGTCCACAGCGTGGTCGTCCATGAGCCGGTCGGCGTCTGCGCGCTGATCACCCCCTGGAACTACCCGCTGCTCCAGGCGAGCTGGAAGATCGCCCCGGCGCTCGCCGCGGGCAACACCTTCGTGATCAAGCCGAGCGAGATCACCCCGCTCTCCACGGTCGACCTCATCGACCTGCTCGCCGAGGCGGGCCTGCCGCCCGGCGTCGCCAACCTCGTCACCGGCGCCGGTGACCCGGTCGGCGCCCGGCTCTCCGCCCACCCCGACGTGGACCTCGTCTCGTTCACCGGCGGCCTCAGCAGCGGTACGAAGGTGATGCAGGCGGCGGCCCCCGGTGTGAAGAAGGTCGCCCTCGAACTCGGCGGCAAGAACCCGAACGTCGTCTTCGCGGACGCGTGCGCCACCGACGAGGGCTTCGACACCGCCGTCGACCAGGCGCTGAACGCCGCCTTCATCCACAGCGGCCAGGTCTGCTCCGCCGGTTCGCGCCTGATCATCGAGGAGTCGCTGCGCGAGCGCTTCGTCGCGGAACTCGCCCGCCGTGCCGAACGGATCCGGCTCGGCCGGGGCACCGAGGACGGCGTGGAGTGCGGCCCGCTGGTCTCCGCGCAGCAGCTCGCCAAGACCGAGGAGTACGTGGCCTCCGCGCTCGCCGAGGGCGCCGTCCTGCGCTCCGGCGGCAAGCGCCCCGAGACGTCCGAGGTGCGCCCCGACGGCGGCTACTTCTACGAGCCGACCGTCCTCGACCAGTGCCACCGCGAGATGCGCGTCGTACGGGAAGAGGTCTTCGGCCCCGTCCTGACGGTCGAGACCTTCCGTACGGAGGACGAGGCGGTCGCCCTCGCCAACGACACCGAGTACGGGCTCGCGGGCGGCGTGTGGAGCGCGGACGCGGGGCGCGCGCGGCGCGTGGCCGGCCGGCTGCGGCACGGCACCGTATGGATCAACGACTTCCACCCGTACCTCCCGCAGGCCGAGTGGGGCGGTTTCGGCAAGTCCGGCGTCGGGCGCGAGCTGGGACCCGCGGGACTCGCCGAGTACCGCGAGGCCAAGCACGTCTACCAGAACCTCGCGCCGAGCCCGGTCCGCTGGTTCAAGGGCTGACGCGACCGGACGCGTACCGGAGCCCCCGGAGCCCCCGGCGCCCTGGATCACCCAGGGCCCACCCAAGGGCCCCGGAACAGCACCGGAACAGCCCCGGAACCGCGCTGGAACAGCGCCGCAAGAACCTCGTACGACCCTCCAGCAGAGGAGCAGACCACCCATGGGCATGACGGACAGGACGGGCACGGCGGAGACGACGCGGACGACGGACCCGGCGGGCGCGGCGGGCGCGGCGGACCCCGCCGCCTCCGCCGCCCCGGCCGTGTACGACTACGTCGTCGTCGGCGGCGGTACGGCGGGCTCGGTGATCGCCTCCCGGCTCACCGAGAACCCCGAGGTCACCGTCGCCGTCATCGAAGGCGGCCCCTCCGACGTCGACCGCGAGGACGTGCTCACCCTGCGGCGCTGGATGGGCCTGCTGGGCGGCGAGCTGGACTACGACTACCCGACGACCGAGCAGCCGCGCGGCAACTCGCACATCCGGCACAGCCGCGCCCGGGTGCTGGGCGGCTGCTCCTCGCACAACACGCTCATCGCGTTCAAGCCGCTGCCGTCCGACTGGGACGAGTGGGCGGCGGCGGGCGCCGAGGGCTGGGACGCGGGCTCCATGGACCCGTACTTCCCCCGGCTGCGCAACAACGTCGTACCGGTCGACGAGCGGGACCGCAACGCCATCGCCCGCGACTTCGTCGACGCGGCGCAGGCGGCGCTGGACGTCCCGCGGGTGGAGGGCTTCAACAAGAAGCCCTTCCACGAGGGCGTCGGCTTCTTCGACCTCGCGTACCACCCGGAGAACAACAAGCGCTCCTCCGCCTCCGTCGCCTACCTCCACCCCTTCCTCGACCGCCCCAACCTCCATCTGCTGCTGGAGACCTGGGCGTACCGGCTGGAGCTGGCGGGCACCCGTGCCACCGGCGTACGGGTGCGGACGGCGGACGGCGAGGAGAGGCTGATCGAGGCCCGCGCCGAGGTCGTCGTCTGCGCCGGCGC
Organism: Streptomyces sp. NPDC087310; assembly: GCF_044744405.1. Classification (NCBI taxonomy): domain Bacteria; kingdom Bacillati; phylum Actinomycetota; class Actinomycetes; order Kitasatosporales; family Streptomycetaceae; genus Streptomyces; species Streptomyces sp. NPDC087310. The sequence continues at coordinate 400,649 of NZ_JBIUYF010000004.1, forward strand.
CGTCGACACGCCCCGGCTGCTGCTGCACTCCGGCATCGGCCCGCGCGCCGACCTGGAGAAGCTGGGCATCCCCGTCGTCCACGACCTGCCGGGTGTCGGCGAGAACCTGCTCGACCACCCCGAGTCGGTGATCGTCTGGGAGACCGACGGGCCGATCCCGGAGAACTCGGCGATGGACTCCGACGCGGGGCTGTTCGTCCGGCGCGACCCGGAGGCCGAGGGCCCGGACCTGATGTTCCACTTCTACCAGATCCCCTTCACCGACAACCCGGAGCGCCTCGGGTACGAACGCCCCGCGCACGGCGTGTCGATGACCCCGAACATCCCCAAGCCGCGCAGCCGCGGCCGGCTCTACCTCACGAGCGCGGATCCGGCGGTCAAACCCGCCCTGGACTTCCGCTACTTCACCGACGAGGACGACTACGACGGCCGCACGCTCGTCGACGGCATCAGAATCGCGCGCCGGGTCGCCGCCGCCGCACCGCTGTCGACCTGGCTCAAGCGCGAGGTCGCGCCGGGCCCGGAGGTCACCTCCGACGAGGAACTGAGCGAGTACGCCCGTAAGTGCGCCCACACCGTGTACCACCCCGCCGGTACCTGCCGGATGGGTGCCGCCACCGATGAACAGGCCGTCGTCGCACCCGATCTGCGGATCCGGGGACTCGAATCCATCCGTATCGCCGACGCGTCGGTCTTCCCGACGATGCCCGCGGTGAACCCGATGATCGGGGTCCTGATGGTCGGGGAGAAGTGCGCCGAACTGCTCATGGGGGCAGCCACCGAGGAGAAAGGGCTGATCCGATGAGTGAACTCGACCACACCAAGGCCACCACGGAAGGCGGGAGCCGTACGGACCGGCCGCCGGTCTTCGCCGTACGCGACCTGTGGAAGGTCTTCGGCCCCCAGGCACCCCGGGTGCCCGCCGACCCGGAACTCGCCGCGCTCACCCCCTCCGAGCTGCGCGAACGCACCGGCTGTACCGCCGCCGTACGCGATGTCTCCTTCGACGTCCGCAAGGGCGAGGTCTTCGTCGTCATGGGCCTGTCGGGCTCCGGCAAGTCCACGCTCGTACGCTGTCTGACCCGGCTCATCGAGCCCACGTCCGGCGAGATCGCCATCGACGGCGAGGACGTCCTGTCGATGGACAGGACCCGGCTGCGCGCCCTGCGCAGGCACCGGGCCGCCATGGTCTTCCAGCACTTCGGCCTGCTGCCGCACCGCTCCGTCCTCGACAATGTCGCCTACGGCCTGGAGATCCAGGGCATGGGCCGCGCCGAGCGCCGCGAGAAGGCCGCCGAGGTCGTCTCCAAGGTCGGCCTCGACGGCCTGGAGGACCGCAGGCCGGGGCAGCTCTCCGGAGGTCAGCAGCAGCGTGTCGGGCTGGCCCGCGCGCTCGCCGTCGACCCGCAGGTGCTCCTCTTCGACGAGCCGTTCAGCGCGCTCGACCCGCTGATCCGCCGCGAGATGCAGGAAGAGGTCATCCGGCTGCACCGCGAGGAGGGCCGCACGATGGTCTTCATCACCCACGACCTCAACGAGGCGCTGCGCCTCGGCGACCGCATCGCGCTGATGCGCGACGGCCGGATCGTGCAGCTCGGCACGCCCGAGGAGATCGTCGGGCACCCGGCCGACGCGTACGTACGGGACTTCGTCCGCGACGTACCCCGCGAACAGGTCATCACCGTACGGGCGGCCATGCGGCCCAGTGGCTCCGGGGACGCCGGCGCGGGCCCGGCGCTCGCCCCGACCGCGACCGTCTCCGAGGCGATCGAGGCGGTGGCCCGCTCCGGCGAGGCCACGGCGCGGGTGGTCGACGGAGGCAGGCTCATCGGCGTCGTCGACCACGCGTGCCTGCTCGGGGTGGTCGCGGGAACCAGCGACGTCTCCGGCGCTTTCGGTGCCTCCGGTGCCTCCGGTGCCTCCGGTACGGACGCGGCGGCGCGGCCGGAGAACGGAGAGGCGGCCCTACGATGACCGCCGCCACCGGCACGACCGCCCGCACCGGCTCGGAGCCCACCGGCCCCCAAGGGACCCCGGGAGGCTCCGGCGGCCCCGGTGGCCCCGGGACCTCGGGGACTTCGGCGTCGGCCGCCGGCCTCGCGGCCACGCTGCGGCGCCGCCCCGGGCTCGGCAAGCTCCTGCTGCTCGCGGTGTTCGCCGCCGTCCTCGTCCCGCTGGCCCTCACCCGCTGGCCCGGCACCGTCTGGCCCGAGGCGCTGACCGTCGACCTCTCCGCCCCGCTCGGCAGCGCCAGCGACTGGATCATCGACAACCGCGACAGCCACCCGCTCTTCCTCTACTTCTTCGGCTACCTCAGCAACGCCGTCGTCCTCTCCGTACGCGGCGTCTACCTGCTGCTGCTCGCCATGGGCTGGGCCGGGGTCACCGCGGCGGCCGGCCTGATCGCCTGGCGCGTCGCGGGTGTCCGGCTCGCCCTCACCGCGGCCGTCTCCGTCGCCCTGTGCGGGGTGCTCGGCATGTGGATACCGACGATGCAGACGCTCTCGCTGATGATCGTCGCCGTCGCCGCTTCCGTCGTGGTCGGCGCGCTCCTCGGGCTCGCCGCCGGACTCTCCGACCGGCTGCACCGCGTGCTGCGCCCCGTACTCGACACCATGCAGGTACTGCCGGCCTTCGCCTATCTGCTGCCCGTCGTGCTGATCTTCGGCATCGGCGTCCCCGCGGCGGTCCTCGCGACCGTCGTGTACGCCGCTCCGCCGATGGCCCGGCTCACCGCGCTCGGCCTGCGCGACGCCGACGGCGGCGTGATGGAAGCCGTCACCTCGCTCGGCGCGACAGCCAGGCAGCGGCTGCTGACCGCGCGCCTGCCGCTCGCCCGCAAGCAGCTCCTCCTCGGCCTCAACCAGACGATCATGATGGCTCTGTCGATGGCCGTCATCGCGTCCGTGATCGGCGCCGGAGGGCTCGGCGACCGCGTCTACCAGGCGCTGGCCTCGGTCGACGTCGGCGCGGCGCTCGCCGCCGGGCTGCCGATCGTGCTGCTCGCCGTGGTCCTCGACCGGACGACCGCCGCCGCGGGCTCCGGCCTCGACCGGCCCCCCGCCTCCTCGGCGGCCGGCCGGCTGCGTACCGGATGGCTCGGCTGGGCCGCCGTGGTCGTGGCCGCCGCCCTCGTCGCGTTCGCCGGACGCCTCGCGGGCCGGCTCGACTGGCCCGAGAGCTGGATCGCCAACATCGCCGAGCCCGTCAACAGCGCCGTCGACTGGATGACCGCCCACCTCTACTCCGGCGTCCCCGTCATCGGCGGCACCGCCGACTGGGCCGGCCACTTCACCACCTGGGTGCTCGACCCGCTGCGCGGCGGACTCCAGGCGCTGCCCTGGTGGGCGCTGCTGCTGGTCGTCGCCGCGCTCGCCCTGCTCATCGGCACCTGGCAGACCGCGCTCACCGCCGTCCTCGCCCTGGCCGCCATCGGCGTGCTCGGCGTGTGGAAGCCGTCGCTGGACACGCTCTCCCAGGTGCTGGCCGCCGTCGCGGTCACCCTGGTCATCGGCTTCGCCACCGGGATCGCGGCGGCCCGCAGCGCCCGCTTCGAGGCACTGCTCCGGCCCGTCCTGGACGTCTTCCAGACGTTGCCGCAGTTCGTCTACCTGATCCCCGTGGTCGCGCTCTTCGGCGTGGGCCGCGCCCCGGCGGTCGCCGCCGCCGTCGTCTACGCGCTGCCCGCCGTCGTCCGCATCACCACCCAGGGGCTCCGCCAGGTCGACCCGGCGGCGCTGGAGTCCGCGCGCTCCCTCGGCGCGACCAGCGGCCAGCAACTGCGCCAGGTCCAACTGCCCCTCGCCGGCCCCGCGCTGCGCCTCGCGCTCAACCAGGGCGTGGTCCTCGTCCTCGCCGTCGTCATCATCGGCGGCCTGGTCGGCGGCGGTGCGCTCGGTTACGACGTGGTGTTCGGCCTGGCCCAGGGCGACCTGGCGACCGGCCTGGTCGCGGGCGCGGCCATCGTCTGCCTCGGCCTGATGCTGGACCGGGTGACCCAGCCCACGGAACGCCGTGGCGGAGACAGGAAGGGGGCCTGACATGACGCACATCCGTACGCGTATCCGGACGGCCGGGGTCCTCGCCTCGGCGACCGCCCTGCTGGCCGTCACCGGCTGCGGCGCGGCCGACATGACCAAGCAGGCGTCGCCGTACGCCAACGCGCAGGGCTCGAAGACCGTCACGCTCTCCGTGCAGTCGTGGGTCGGGGCGCAGGCCAACGTGGCCGTGGCGACGTATCTGCTCGAACACGAGCTGGGCTACCGCGTGGACACCGTCCAGGTCGACGAGGTCCCCGCGTGGGACGCCCTCAGCCAGGGCCGGGTCGACGCGATCCTGGAGGACTGGGGCCACCCCGAACAGGAACAGCGGTACGTCAAGGACAAGAAGACGATCACCCCGGGCGGTGGGCTCGGGGTCACCGGCCACATCGGCTGGTTCGTCCCCACGTACTTCGCGAAGCAGCACCCGGACGTGACCGACTGGCGCAACCTCAACAAGTACGCCGACCAGTTCCGCACCCCGGAGAGCGGCGGCAAGGGCCAGTTGCTGGACGGTTCGCCCTCGTACGTCACCAACGACAAGGCGCTGGTGAACAACCTGAAGCTGGACTACCAGGTCGTCTTCGCGGGGTCGGAGGCGGCGCAGATCACCCAGATGGAGCAGTTCGCCAAGGAGAAGAAGCCCTTCCTCACCTACTGGTACACGCCGCAGTGGCTGTTCCAGAAGGTCCCGATGACCGAGGTCAAGCTCCCGGAGTACAAGGAGGGCTGCGACGCCGACGCGAAGAAGGTCGCCTGCGCCTATCCGCACACCCCGCTCCAGAAGTACCTGAACGCGGACTTCGCGAAGAAGGGCGGCGGCGCGGCGACACTGCTGAAGAACTTCGCCTGGACGACCGAGGCACAGAACGACGTCGCCCTGATGATCGCGGAGCAGAAGCTCACGCCGGAGAAGGCGGCGGAGAAGTGGGTCAAGGCGAACGAGTCGACGTGGAAGAAGTGGCTCCCGAAGAAGTGACGACATGAGCGGTACGGGGAGGCTCCTCCCCGTACCGCTCAGTCCTCGCGCGGCGGGTCCGGGCTACCCGGGCCCCCAGCGGGGGCCGGTGTGCCGGTCTCCGCTCCAGATGTACTGCGCGTCCGGCACCCGCGTCATGCCGAAGTCGTCGAGCGACGGCGCCCCCGCGTCCTGCCACCTCCGCCACGCCCGTACGACGTCATCGGCCAGCCGCCGTGGCCCGCCCTGCCGGGCCACGGCCGTCCCGGCCGCCGTCCCGGCGAGGATCGCCCAGGACGAACGGCCGTCGTGCAGCCGGGCGGTCGTGCCGGTGCCGTCGGCCCCGCCGGTCTCCGTGGTGATCCGTACGTCGGGGAGCAGCACCCGCAGGACGAAGAGCAGATTCCCGTCCGCGAGCGCTCGCGGATCCCTGGGGAAGGGGGACTCGGCCTCCGGCGGGACCGCGTCGCGGATCTCGTGGAACGCCCGGCCCTGACCGGCGGCGTACCGGCTGGGCATGAACATCCCCAGGCCATGCATCCAGCCGGAGGCGGACCGCCCGTCGCCGGCCACCGTGAGCGCGACATGGCCGAGACGGCCCCACGGGGTGACGATCCGGCCGCCGGGGCGGGTCTGCTCCACCCAGGCCCAGGGCACCTCCTCCACCGCGTAGGTCGCGATCAGCCGGTCGTACGGCGCCTCTTCCGGCAGCCCGAGCGCCCCGTCGCCCACCCGTACCGACACCTCCGCGCCCGCGTTCTTGATCCGCTCCTGCGCGGCGGCGGCGAGTTCGGCGTCGAACTCCACACTGGCGACCCGCCCGTCGCCCGCGCGCACCCCGAGCAGCGCGGCGTTCCACCCCGCCCCCGTGCCGAGTTCGAGCACCCGGTGGCCGGGTTCGGGCATCAGCGAGTCGAGCATGTCGGCCACGACCGAGACACAGGACAGGCTGGACGTGGGCAGGCCGTCGGTGACCTGGATGACCGTGGAGTCGTACACCCCCGCGTACACGGCGTCCGCCCACGCCCGGTGATCGGCGGCCCGGTCCACCGACATGTACTCCTCGCCGCCCCACACCCAGACCCGCTCCGGCGCGAACAGATCCCGGGGCACGGCGTCAACGGCCGCGCGGACCCAGGGGGATTCCTCCGGCCAGCAGCCACGGGACGTTATCTCGGCCACGAGCCGCCGCCGGTACGCGTCGATGTCCACGGGCTCCAAGGTGTCCACGGCTACTTCCTGCGCTTGCCATTGGGGAGAGGAGATACGGAGATATCGTCGCGCATCACCATCGCTCCGGGCAACGCTCTGCTTACCCCCTGTCATCTACTCGCCAGAAGCGGCGCACCTTCCTTACAGCGGACCGAACCGGCCATCTAATGTGTTCGGATGGCCACCTGGCCGGAATCGAACACCACGGGGGAGGTGCGGCACATGACCGCACGGCAGCGGAAGTTGAGGTCGAGCACGGTCGTGCTGGGGTCCATGGGGGTGCTGGCGCTCGCGCTCACGTCCTGCGGCTCGGAGCCCGACAAGCGGTGCGCCGACCGGACGACCAAGGAGACCCTGCCCAGCTCCCAGTGCAAGAGCGGCGGCAGCGGCTCGTACTACTACGGCGGCAACAGCAGCAAGGGCAAGGTCGACGGCGGCAGCTTCGACAAGTCGGCGGTCGACCGCGGTGGCTTCGGCTGCTCCAGTTCCGGGTCCGGCGGCGGCTGATGAAACGTCACACCATCGCCCCGCGCCCCGACTGGCAGCGCACCGTCGAGGAGCAGGGCGTCGTCTACCCGCTCACCCGCTACCCGGACGGCTCCCTGCGCCCGTACTGGGACGAGAGCGCCTACTACACCTTCACCCTGCCCGAGGTGGAGGCCCTCGAAGAGGTCGTCGAGGAGCTGCACGCCCTCTGCCTGGACGCCGCCGCGCACATCGTGACGCACGACCGCTTCGCCGACCTGGGCATCACCGACCCCCGGCTGGCCGGGCTGATCTCCGAGTCCTGGCGGCGGCGCGCCGAACTGCCCTCCCTGTACGGACGGTTCGACCTGCACTACGACGGCACGGGTCCGGCGAAGATGCTGGAGTACAACGCCGACACGCCCACCTCGCTGGTCGAGGCCGCGAGCGCCCAGTGGTTCTGGATGGAGGACCGTTTCCCCGGCGCCGACCAGTGGAACTCCCTCCACGAACGCCTCGTCGACGCCTGGCGGCAGCAGGCCGCCCTGCTCCCGGCGGGCCCCGTGCACTTCGCGCACTCCGACGGCGACGAACTGGGCGAGGACCTCATGACCGTCGCCTATCTGCGCGAGACCGCCGCACAGGCCGGCCTGGACACCGAGGCGCTCTCCGTCGAGGAGATCGGCTGGGACCGGCTCTCCGGCCGCTTCGTCGACGACCGGCTCCGGTACATCCGTACCTGCTTCAAGCTCTACCCCTGGGAGTGGCTGACCACCGACCGCTTCGGCCCGCAGGTCCTGGACACCCTCGACAACGGCGGCGGTACGGGCGCCACCTGCTGGATCGAACCCGCCTGGAAGATGCTCCTCTCCAACAAGGCGCTCCTCGCGATCCTCTGGGAGCTGAACCCCGGCCACCCCCACCTCCTCGCCGCCCACCTCGACGGACCCCGCGAACTCGCCGCCTCCCGCGGCTATGCCGCCAAGCCGCTGCTGGGCCGCGAGGGCGCCGGGGTCACCCTCCACGGGCCGGGAAAGCCTCCGGTGGTACGGGACGAGGCGTGCTGCTACCAGGAACTGGCCCCGCTGCCCGCCTTCGACGGCAACCACGTCGTCCTCGGCGCGTGGGTGGTCGGGGACGAGGCGGCGGGGCTCGGCATCCGCGAGTCGGCGGGCCTGATCACGGACGAGTACGCGCGCTTCCTGCCCCACGTCATTCTGCCAACATGACCTGGGGCGGCCCCTGTTCACCGGATCGGGTTCTCTTTTCGCCGATCCCGACACGCCCGGGGGCCGTGCGCCGTACCGTCCCGGCATGCGCAAGTCACTGGTCCCCGGTCCCCGCGCGGAGCTGCTCTCCGTCGGGGACTGCGCCTCCCGCCCCACGCAGGAAGTCGCCGACGCGAGCGCCGCGAGTTTCGAGGTCTTCGTCCGCGCCGCCCTCGCGGACGCGTTCCTGAGAAAGACCCGGGACACCACCTCCGCGTGGCTGCGCTCGCCGGAGATGCACCACGACTGGCTGGACGCGCTGACCTTCGCGGCCGGTGAGCTGCAGATCGCCTGCGAGCGGCTGCGGTACCGGGGCGACGAACGGCTGCGCGCCAACCAGCGGCGGCTCGAACAGGTCCAGACCCGCCTGACGGAGGCGCGCCGGGTACGGCGGGGCTACCAGGACGAGAACCAGCGGGCCGGCCGCGAGTGGCAGAACATGTGCGACGCCGTCTTCACCGCCCGGTCCTGGCTGCGCGGAGCCTACGGCGACGAGGCCGACGCGGTGCGCAGGGCGCTGTGCGCGGAGCGCGGCATCCCCGAGGACGCCCCGTACCAGGAGCCCGCGCGGAACGCGCTGCACGGCATCGAGATCGCCTGCCGCGCCAAGCTGATCGATCCGCTGGTCACGGCGGACGTGGCCCGCCTGATGGCCGCCCCCGACCAGGCGTTCCGGCTCGTGGTCGCCAACGACGCCAAGGAGCAGGAGGAACGCAGCACGGCGTTACGGCACCCCCTGCTGCTGCGCCGCTGGGAGGCGGCCGTCCACGACCTGCTGACGGAGCTGGTGGACCGGGCGCGCGCCGACTCCACGACCGTCCTCGGCGACCTGGGGGACATCTCGGCCCTGACCGGCCAGGAGGTCTACACGCTCCTCAACAGCCGCCGCTTCTATGTGGCGTTGCAGTACCGGCTGACCGAGCTGGCCCGGATCGTCCGCCGGCTCACCGAGGACTGCCGGGCCCGCCAGGAGCGCCTGCGCGCCCCCTGGTACGCGGTGGAGGTGGAGGTACGCGCGGAGCTGGCGCGCCGTCACCCACGGGAGTACGCGTGGATCCGCCGGCAGATGGAGCCGTTCGGCACGCCGGTGGGCAGCCGCTCGCTCGACCCGGAGTGGGCGAACCACTCGCAGCGGCGGGGCGCGCTCAAGGCCCATGTGATGCGCTGCCTGGCGAGCGGCGTGTTCGAGCCGTACGTCCAGGACGAGCGCGGGCCCGCCGCGCCGGCGGTGGAGCCGTCCCTGTTCGCCGCGCAGATGCGGCGGAAGGTCGCGGCGGGCGAGATCAGCCTGAAGGGGGCGAAGAGCCGGCGGGAGAGGAACAACCGGCGCTGGAGAGCGGAACAGGAAGCCAGGGCCCGGCCGCAGCCGCAGGTTCAGGCCGAGGTTCCAGCCCCGGCTCCGACCGCGACGCCCCGGGCCACCGCGCGCTGATCCGGCGTACGGGCGTACGGGCGTACGGCGCCAGCGCCCCGTACGCCCGTACGCAGGTACCGCGCCGCACCGCGCCCCCCGCGACCCTCCGCCCCGTACCCCCTACTCCGCAAGCACCGCCCGCAACTGGTCGAGCCCCCAGTCCAGGTCCTCCTTGCTGATCACCAGCGGTGGGGCGATCCGGATCGTGGAGCCGTGCGTGTCCTTCACCAGGACTCCCCGGTCCATCAGCCGCTCCGAGATCTCCCGGCCCGTCCCGTGCGTCGGCACGATGTCCACGCCGGCCCACAGCCCCCGGCCGCGTACCGCCGCCACCGCCCCACCGGCCGTCAGCAGCCCCAGCTCCCGGTGGAGGTGGTCGCCCAGCTCCGTCGCCCGCTGCTGGAACTCACCGGTCCGCAGCATCGCGATGACCTCCAGTGCCACCGCGCAGGCCAGCGGGTTCCCGCCGAACGTCGACCCGTGCTCGCCGGGCCTGTGCACACCCAGCACCGCCGCCGAGGAGACCACCGCCGACACCGGGACCACCCCGCCGCCGAGCGCCTTGCCGAGCACGTACATGTCCGGCACCACGTTCTCGTGCTCGCAGGCGAAGGTCGTGCCCGTCCTGCCGAGCCCCGACTGGATCTCGTCCGCGATGAAGAGCACGTTCCGCTCCCGGGTCAGCGCGCGCACCCCGGCGAGATAGCCGGGCGGCGGGACCAGCACCCCGGCCTCGCCCTGGATCGGCTCCAGCAGCACGGCCACGGTGTTGTCGGTCAGCGCCTCCTCCATGGCCGTGAGGTCGCCGTACGGCACGATCTCGAACCCCGGGGTGTACGGACCGAAGTCCGCGCGGGCCTCCGCGTCCGTGGAGAAGCTGATGATCGTCGTCGTACGGCCGTGGAAGTTGTTGCCCGCCACGACGATCTTCGCCCTGCCGTCGGGCACGCCCTTGACGCGGTACCCCCACTTCCTGGCGGTCTTCACCGCCGTCTCCACCGCTTCCGCGCCGGTGTTCATCGGCAGGACCATCTCCATGCCGCACAGGTCGGCCAGCTCCGTACAGAACTCCGCGAAGCGGTCGTGGTGGAAGGCCCGGGACGTCAGCGTCACCTTGTCCAACTGGGCCTTGGCGGCCTCGATGAGCCGCCGGTTGCCATGGCCGAAGTTGAGCGCCGAGTACCCGGCGAGCATGTCGAGGAAGCGCCGCCCCTCGACATCCGTCATCCAGGCGCCGTCCGCCGAGGCGACGACGACGGGCAGCGGATGGTAGTTGTGCGCACTGTGGGCCTCCGCCGAGGCGATGGCGCTCTCCGTTGTCGACACGGGTCTCTCCGATCGGTCAGGGCAAGCTGGCAAGCGCTGCTGCTCCGAGGGGGGCAGAGCCCCACTTTCTTTCGTCGCACGCAGTCCGGACGATGAAAGCTTGCCCGTAACGGCACCTGATTGAACAGGTTGAGTCTTCCGACCTCCGTCCACCGGCCTACCGCCGTGTCGTCTCCCCGCCCTCTCCGGAGATCCGTTTCGAGCTGTCGGTCCCACCTGAGACAATGCTGAGCATGGCCTCTGATCGTCCTCGTGCCCTCTCCGGAATCCAGCCCACCGCAGGCTCGTTCCACCTCGGGAACTACCTCGGTGCGGTGCGTCAGTACGTCGCGCTGCAGGAGTCCCATGACGCGTTCTACGTGGTCGTGGACCTGCACGCGATCACCGTTCCGCAGGACCCCGCCGCGCTGCGCGCCAACACGCGGCTGGCCGCCGCCCAGCTCCTGGCCGCCGGGCTCGACCCGCAGCGCTGCACGCTCTTCGTGCAGAGCCATGTTCCCGAGCACGCCCAGCTCGCCTGGGTCATGAACTGCATCGCGGGCTTCGGCGAGGCGTCCCGGATGACGCAGTTCAAGGACAAGTCGGCCAAGGAAGGCTCGGACCGCGCCACGGTCGGCCTCTTCACGTACCCGATCCTCCAGGTCGCGGACATCCTGCTCTACCAGGCCGACGCCGTCCCGGTCGGTGAGGACCAGCGCCAGCACATCGAGCTGACCCGTGACCTCGCGGAGCGCTTCAACTCCCGCTTCGGACCGACGTTCACGGTCCCGGCGCCGCACATCGTCAAGGAGGTCGCCAAGATCTACGACCTCCAGGACCCCGCGATCAAGATGAGCAAGTCGGCGTCCACGCCGAAGGGCCTGATCAACCTGCTCGACGAGCCGAAGACGACGGCGAAGAAGATCAAGAGCGCCGTCACGGACACCGGCACGGAGATCCGCTTCGACGCGGCGGCCAAGCCCGGCGTGAGCAATCTGCTCACGATCTACTCCACGCTCACGGACACGTCCGTCGCCGATCTTGAGCTGCGCTACGAGGGCAAGGGGTACGGCGCGCTGAAGACGGACCTGGCCGAGGTGATGGTCGAATTCGTCACACCCTTCCGGAACCGTACGCAGGAATATCTGGACGACCCCGAGACGTTGGACGCCATCCTGGCCGAGGGCGCGGAGAAGGCCCGCACGGTCGCCGGGGAGACGCTGGCCCAGGCGTACGGGAGAGTCGGCTTCCTGCCGGCCAAGCACTGAGCCAGGTGCCGGAAACCGGGGGCCGGCGGGGCGACCGTATGGACGAATCCGTGTGACGTGGGTACGTCGGACGGTTACGCCATGTACTGATGCCGGCCCCCGGTCCGGCGAGCGGTGGCCAGCACGGCCGTGCGACCGTCACACTGGCGGGCGGCGCGGGCGACAGGGACGGCCGGCAGAGACGGCCGGCGGAAACAGATCGACAACATCGGCACATCGGCACAGAGACTGAGGAGAACGACGTGGGGACCGTAACGCTCGGCGTTTCGATCGCGGTCCCGGAGCCCTACGGCACTCTGATCCAGGAGCGGCGTGCGAGCTTCGGTGACACCGCCGCGCACGCCATCCCCACGCATGTCACGCTGCTGCCGCCCACCGAGGTGGACGCGTCGACGCTGCCCGCGATCGAGGCGCATCTCGCCGCCGTCGCGTCGGCCGGCCGCCCCTTCCCCATGCGGCTCTCGGGCACCGGTACGTTCCGCCCGCTCTCCCCGGTCGTCTTCATCCAGGTCGTCGAGGGCGCGTCGGCCTGCGCCTGGCTCCAGAAGCGGGTCAGGGACTCCTCGGGGCCGCTCGTGCGCGAGCTCCAGTTCCCGTACCACCCGCATGTGACCGTCGCGCACGGCATCGCGGAAGAGGCGATGGACCGGGCCTACGAAGAGCTGTCGGAGTACGGGGCGCAGTGGAGCTGCACCTCCTTCGCGCTCTACGAACAGGGCACGGACGGCGTCTGGCGCAAGGTGCAGGAGTACGCGTTCGGCGGCGGTACGGAGACGCCCCCGGTGCCCTCCCAAACCACCCCCGCCGACCACCCCGCCCCCCTGAGCCCGTAACCCGTAAGGCGGGCTCAGACGGGCAGGACGGGCTCAGATGGGCACCGTAAGGCGGGCTCAGATCGGCAGCCTGCGGAAGAGCCCGCGCGGCAGCACCCGCAGCGCCGTCGCCAGCACCCGCAGCGCCCCCGGCACCCACACCGTCTCCGCCCCCCGCCGCAGCCCCGCCTCGACGGCCACGGCCACCTCCCCGGGCGTCGTCGCCAGCGTCAGGGCCGTCGGCGCCTGCGCGTCGGCCGGCCGGGGCAGGCCGGGCCGCGCCGGCGTCCACGGCCGTACGAAGCCGGGCCGTACGACCATGACCCGTACCCCCGTGCCCTGCATCGCGTCCCCCAGCCCCTGCGTGAACGCGTCCAGACCCGCCTTGCTCGACCCGTAGATGAAGTCGGCGCGCCGGGCCCGCTCCGCGGCCACCGAGGAGAGCACCACCAGCGCGCCGTGCCCCTGCGCCTGAAGGGCCGCCGCGCACACCAGCCCGGCCGAGACCCCGCCCGTGTAGTTCGTCTGCGCCACCCGGGCCGCCGTCGGCGGATCCGCCTCGTCCCGCGCCTGGTCGCCCAGGACCCCGAAGGCCAGCAGCACCAGGTCGACCGGGCCCTCCGCGAAGACCTTCCCCAGCGACTCCGCGTGCGCGGCGGGGTCCAGGGCGTCGAAGGCGACGGTGCGGACCTCCGCGCCGCACGTGGTCCGCAGCCCGGCAGCGGCGGCCTCCAGCGCGGGGGAGGAGCGGCCCGCCAGCCAGACCGTACGGGTGCCGCGGACGATCAGCCGGCGCGCGGTGGCCAGGCCGATCTCCGACGTACCGCCGAGGACGAGCAGGGACCGCGGGATACCGGAGGCGGGCGAGGTGCCGGAGGCGTCCTTCATCGGTGAGCGCATGAACGCGACCGTATCGCCAGGATCGCCCTATATCTCACTCTTGCGCGCTCTTGTCGCGATGCCCGCAGGGATACTCGTATGAATGGGGGTAGACACCTCCTCATGGACTGGCTGAAAAACCTCCCTGTCATCGGTCCGGTCGTGGCACGGCTGATGCGGACCCACGCCTGGCGCTCGTACGAGAGGCTCGACCGGGTCCACTGGACGCGGCTCGCCGCCGCCATCACGTTCATCAGCTTCCTCGCGCTCTTCCCGCTGATCACCGTGGGCGCGGCGATCGGCGCCGCGCTGCTCAGCCAGGGCCAACTCGACCGGCTCCAGGAGAGCATCGCGAAGCAGGTCCCCGGCATCTCGCAGCAGCTCGACCTCAACGCCCTCGTCGCCAACGCGGGCACGGTCGGGCTGGTGGCGGGCGCGCTGCTGCTCTTCACCGGCATCGGCTGGATCGGCTCGATGCGGGAGTGCCTGCGGGCCGTCTGGGAGCTGGAGGACCCGCAGGACGGCAACCCCTTTCTCCTCAAGGGCAAGGACGGCGTGGTCCTGCTGGGCCTCGGCGCGGTCGGGCTCGCCTCGCTGGGCGCCTCGGGGCTCGGCTCGACGGCCGTCGGCTGGAGCGCCGACAAGCTCGGCATCCCCGAGGGCGGGGCGGGCGGCGTACTGCTCCAGGCCGCCGCCCTCGTGGTGGCGGTGCTGGCCGATTTCCTGCTGCTCCTGTACGTCCTGACGCTGCTGCCCCGCGTCCACCCGCCGCGCCGCCGGCTCGTCGTCGCCGCGCTGATCGGCGCCGTCGGCTTCGAACTGCTGAAGCTGCTGCTCGGCGGCTACATGAGGGGCGTGGCGACGAAGAGCATGTACGGCGCGTTCGGGGTGCCGGTGGCGCTGCTGCTCTGGATCAACTTCACGGCGAAGCTGCTGCTGTTCTGCGCCGCCTGGACGGCGACGCGGAGCAAGCCCGAGGAGGAGACGGAACCGACCGAGGAGGCCCCCGGCGAGGCATCCGAAGAGGAGGACGGGAACGGCGCGTACGGCGGCGCTACCCGCGCGGACGGCGCAGCGGCCAGCGCCGGTTGACCAGGTACCCCGTACCCGCGAGCAGGACCAGCGCCCCGCCCGTGATGCCGAGCGCGGTCCCGGCCCCGCCCGTACCGCCGTTCGCCGCCGCCACGGTGCTGGCGTGGCCGTCGGCCCCCGTGTCCGTCCCCACCTGCGTGGAGTCCGGGGACGGGCTCGTACGGGCCGACTTCGGCGGCACCAGCACCCCGACCGGCTTCACCTTGCCGCTCGCCGCGAAGCCCCAGTCCAGCAGCCGGGCCGTCTCCTGGTAGACCGCGTGGGCCTCGGTGGACGACGGGTTCATGACCGTGACCAGCAGCTTCTTGCCGTCGCGCTCGGCGACCCCGGTGAAGGTGTTCCCGGCGTGCGTGGTGCTGCCGTTCTTCACCCCCGCGATGCCCCGGTACTGGGCGACCCCGCCCGCACCGGTCAGCAGCCGGTTGGTGTTCTGGATCTCGAAGTTCTCCCGTACGGGCTTGAAGCCCTCCTTCTTCTCGCCCTCCTTCGGCTTGGAGAACTCGCCGGGGAACTTGGCCGACTGCGTCGAGCTGTACTCCCGGAACTCCTTCTTCTGGAGGCCGGAGCGGGCGATCAGCGTGAGGTCGTACGCGCTGGAGACCTGGCCCTTCTCGTCGTAGCCGTCGGGCGTGACCACATGGGTGTCCAGCGCCTGCAGCTCGTCGGCCTGCGCCTGCATCTGCCCGACCGTCTTCTCCACCCCGCCGTTCATGGCGGAGAGCACATGGACGGCGTCGTTGCCGGAGCGCAGGAAGACGCCCAGCCACAGGTCGTGGACGGAGTACGTGAGGTCTTCCTTCACCCCCACCAGACTGCTGCCCGCGCCCACCCCCATGAGGTCGGCGTTGGTGACCTTGTACTCCTCCGTCGCGGGCAGCTTCGGCAGCAGCGTGTCCGCGAAGAGCATCTTGAGCGTGGAGGCGGGCGGCAGCCGCCAGTGCGCGTTGTGCGACGCCAGTACGTCACCGGACTCGGCGTCCGCGACGATCCAGGACCGGCCGCTCAGCTTCTTCGGCAGCACCGGCACACCCGCGCCGAGGTTCACCTGCGTACCCGCCTTGCCGAGCAGCGCCCCGCCGACCGTGGACATCGAGGCGGGCGGCTTCGGCTGCTTCTTGCCGGGCGCGTCGGCCCTGCTGTCGGCGGAGGCCGTGGGAGCCGCGGGAGCCTCGGGCGCGTCGGGCGCCGCGGTGGCCGCCGAGGCGGGCAGAGCGGTCAGAACGGGCAGCAGAGCGGCGGCGAGGACCGTCACGGCGGTCTTTTTCAGAGCGGGCACGACCGAGAACGTACATGCATCAGCCACGGATGGAGACACCGGCGGATCTCCCGGACCCCGCTGCCGCCGCCCGGAGGGCGACGGCGATACTGAATCCATGAAGCTCAGCCGCCCCGTGTCCTGGTTCCTGCTCGTGTTCGGGGTCTGGAGCTGGTTCATCTGGATCACTTTCGTGAAAAATCTCTGGCAGGACGGCAGCGGGCTCGCCTTCGACGACGCCGGTGACCCGACGGGATATTTCTGGGTGCACCTGACGCTCGCCGTCGTGTCCTTTCTTCTGGGGACGACGATCGGCGTGATCGGGTTCCGTGGCGTCCGCGCACTCCGGCGCGAACAGCCCGAACAACAGGTATAGGGGGCGCGTTCTTCGTGGTTGTCGTGGTCGTTCTGACGGGACTCGCGGCCGTCGCGGTACTGGTCGCGGCGCACTGGTACGTGTGGCGGCGCCTGGTGCGCGACACGACGTCGGCGCCCGGGGCCGCCCGCAGGCTGGGAACGGTTGCGATCATTCTGCTGCCTGTTCTCTCCGTCGGCGCAATGAGTTCGAGCCGTTCGGGGGCGCCCTTCCTGCTCCAGCAGATCCTGGCCTGGCCGGGATTCCTGTGGCTGGCGACCCTGCTGTACCTGGTGCTGGCGCTGGTGGTGGCCGAGGCGGCCCGCCCGGCGCTGCGGCGCTTCCTGGCCCGGCGGGACGCGACGGCGAAGACACCGGAGCCGACTACTCCGACAGGGCCACAGGACGAGGCCGCCACGGAGCGGACGACCTCGGAGCCGAGCACCGCCGAGCCGAGCACCACGGGGCCGGGCGCCGAAGAGCCGAGCACCACGGAGCCGGGCGCCGCCGCGAAGACGGGGACAGCGACGAAGGCGGGGACAGCGACCAAGACGGAGGCGGCGACGGAGACGGAGGCGGAGCCGATCGCCCCGCCTTCCGCCCCCGCCGCCACGGTCCCCTCCGCCGCCGCTCCCTCCGGACCCTCGGCTCCCTCCAGCTCCTCCGGCCCCTCCCGCCGTCTGTTCGTCTCGCGTGCCGTCGGCGGCGCCGCCGCCACCGCCGCGCTCGCCACCGTCGGGTACGGCACGTACGGCGTCCTGCGCGGCCCGAGCGTCAAGCGCGTCACCGTTCCGCTCGCCAAGCTGCCGCGCGCCGCCCACGGCTTCCGTATCGCCGTCGTCAGCGACATCCACCTCGGCCCGATCCTGGGCAGCGCCCACACCCGGCGCATCGTCCGTGCGATCAACTCCACCCGGCCCGATCTGATCGCCGTCGTCGGTGACATGGTCGACGGCAGCGTCCAGGACCTGGGCCCGGCCGCCGAACCCCTCGTCGGTCTGGAGGCCCCGCACGGCTCCTTCTTCGTGACCGGCAACCACGAGTACTACTCGGACGCGAGCGCCTGGATCGACCACGTACGCGAACTGGGGCTGCGGCCCCTGGAGAACGAGCGCGTCGAGATCGCCGGGTTCGATCTCGCCGGGGTCAACGACATCGCGGGCGAGACCGAGGGCGCGGGCCCCGACTTCGTCAAGGCGCTCGGGGACCGCGACCCGGCCAGGGCCTCCGTGCTCCTCGCGCACCAGCCCGTCGTCATCCACGACGCCGTACGCCACGGCGTCGACCTCCAGCTCTCCGGCCACACCCACGGCGGCCAGCTCTGGCCCGGCAACCTCATCGCGGGCTTCGCCAACCCCACCGTCGCCGGTCTTGAGCGGTACCAGGACACCCAGCTCTACGTGTCGCGCGGCGCGGGCGCCTGGGGTCCTCCCGTACGGGTCGGCGCGCCCTCCGACATCACCGTCGTGGAGCTCGCCTCACGCCAGGCGTGACCCCCGCGGGCGCTCTCCCCCGCCCCTGCCTCGCCCCTACTCGCGAGTGTTCTCGGCTTAACGTGACTGTTGCCCGGGAGAGCGCCGATTTCCCTTCCACAGGTGGAGACCTTTGTGGTTGGGTGAGCGCCATCACGGTCAGGGGTGGGCGTGACAGAGGGGCACAGCGATGCGGTCGGTCCGGGTGCGGATACTCATCACATGTCTGGTTCTGGTGGCCGCGGGAGTGGGCGGCTGGCAGCTACTGCCGTCCAACCGGGCGGATACGAAACCGATCACCGTCGGTACGACGGACGTCGTCTCGTCGCTCGACCCGGCGGGGGCGTACGACGCGGGATCCTGGGCGCTGTTCAGCAACATCTACCAGTCGTTGCTGACGTTCGCACCCGCCTCGATCACCCCCGTACCGGACGCGGCCCGCTCCTGCGGCTTCACCGGTACGGAACTCACCACCTACCGCTGCCAGTTGCGGGACGGCATCCGCTTTCCCAGTGGCGCGACGATGACCGCGGAGGACGTCAAGTACTCCTTCGACCGCGTCCTCGCCATCAAGGCGGACGCCGGCCCCGCGCCGCTCTTCGCCACGCTCAAGTCGGTGGTGGCGGACGGGCAGACGGTCACGTTCCAACTCCGCTCGCGCGACGCGACGTTCCCGCTCAAGGTGGCCACCGGGGCCGGCGCGATCGTCGACCGCACCCAGTACCCGGCGGACGCGCTGCTCGCCGGTGACAAGGTCGGCGGCTCGGGACCGTACCTCCTCGACCAGTACCTGCCGGGCTCCTCCGCCCACCTGGAGCCCAACCCCGATTACCGGGGCGCGATCGAGGCGACCGGCGGCCCGGTGGACATCGAGTACTTCAAGACCTCCGACGCGCTCGCCGACGCCTGGCAGGCCCGTACGGTCGAGGTCACCCACCGCCAGCTCCCGCCGTCCGTGATCGCCGGGCTGGACGGCGGCGGGGACGGCGTACGGGTCAACGAGTCGGACAGCGCCGCCATCCGCAACCTCGTCCTCAACACGCGTTCCGGGTCGCCGATGGCCGACAAGGCGGTGCGCCGGGCGATCGCCGCCGTGGTCGACCGGCCGCGGGTCGTCTCCGGTGTGTACGCGTCGACGGTCGAGCCGCTCTACTCGCTGATCCCGCAGGGCATCACCTCCCACAGCACCCCGTTCTTCGACGCCTACCCGGAGCCGGACACCGCGCGCGCCCGCGCCCTCCTGGAGGACGCGGGGGTGCAGACGCCGGTCAGCTTCACGCTCGGATACGCGCAGGGCGGCGCGGCGGCGCCGGAGGCGGCCGAGCTGCGCCGCCAGCTCGAAGCGACCGGGCTCTTCAAGGTGACGGTCGTCGAGAACGAGTGGACGGAGTTCCAGAAGGGCTACTCCAAGGGCGAGTTCGACGCGTACACCATCGGCTGGGTGCCGGACTTCCCCGACCCCGACAACTTCATCCAGCCCCTGATCGGGCGCGGCTCGATCCTGCACAACGGCTACACGGACGACCGGGTCGACGAACTGATCCGCTCCACGCAGCGGTACGGCGAACGGGGCCGCGCCGCGCAGGACTTCAAGTCCTTGCAGCGGACGGTGGCCCAGGACGTGCCGATCGTGCCGCTCTGGCAGAAGAAGGACTACGTCCTGAGCACCGAGGACGTGACGGGCTCGCAGTACCTCTCGGACGGTACGGGCATCTGGCGGCTGTGGCGGCTGGGCCGGCTCTGAGGGCCCAGGTCAGTCGCCGCTCTTCCCCCCGGTCTTCTCCCCGCTCTTCTCCTTGACCTTCTCCTTCGTGCCGCCGCTGTCCTTGCCGTTCTTACGGGCCGCTGCCACCTGGGCCATGCCCGGCAGGAAGTCCGTGAACAGCTCGTGGACCTCGCGTACGAGCGGCCGGAGCACCCGGAAGCGGGAGAGCGCCGCGCCGCGCGCGACGAGCCGGGCGCCGCGCAGGGCGAGGCGGTGGCTGCGCTCGCTGTCCTGCGAGCGGTCGTACACCCAGTACAGGACCAGGCCCATCTGGGCCAGCCACATCAACTCGGGCAGCGAGGGCGCCAGTTCGGCGTCGACCTTGGCGGTGGAGCCGGCCAGCACCTCCCGGTGCACGGAGATGGCCGCCTCCCGGGTGGGCTCCGACTCGGGCGAGAAGGGGCTCAGCGGGCTGTCCGGGTCGGCGGCGTTCTTGAAGAACTGGGCGGCGAACTCGTGGTACGGCTCCGCGATCTCCAGCCACGCGGTCAGCACCCCGCCGAGCCGCGCCTCCAGACCGGTCTCCCGGTCGAGCACGGGCCGGATCGCCACACGGTGCTCGGTGGCGATCCGGTCGTAGAAGCCCTGGACGAGATGTTCCTTGGAGGAGAAGTAGTAATACGCGTTCCCGACGGAGACCTCGGCCTCCTGGGCGATGGCCCGCATGGTCGTTCTGTCGTAACCGCGCTCCTGGAAGAGCCGTAGCGCGGTCTCCAGGATGAGCGTGCGGGTCTGCTCGCTCTTGGGCGTGGCGGGGGCCTTGGCGTCCTTCTGATCCTTCTCGTCCTTCACGCTGCCTGAGCCTAGATGAACGCGGCGTTCTCGATGGTCGTGGGCGTTCGGAGGCCGTTTGTTCCGGGGTGATCCGCACGGGAGGCGCCCAGGGCGAACCCAGGGCGACCCCAGGGCGAACCTAGGGCGCGCCCGTCCGCAGCCCGGCCATGACGAGGTCCAGGAGCCGGGTGACCTGCGGCTGCCACTCGCCGACCGGATCGATCATCCAGAGGCCGGCGATGAGCAGGATGAAGTCCTCGCCGGTCACTCCTGGGCGGATGGTGCCGGCCTTCTCGCCGGCCCGCAGCAGCGCCTCGGCCGCGTCGGCCACGGGGGTGGGGGCCGGTTTCCCCGGGCTCCCCGGGGCGCTGGTGGCCTGGCGGATGGCGTCCGCGAGACCGGCCTTGGCCATGGCGAACCGGGCGAGGTGGTCCATCCACTCCCGCAGGGCGCGGTCCGGCTCCCGGTCCTGGAGCAGTTGGGCCGCGGAGTCGGCGACCTGCTGCATCTCGTGGCGGTAGATCTCCAGGACCAGGGACTCGCGGTTGGGGAAGTTGCGGTAGAACGTGCCCTGCCCGACGCACGCCTTTTTGGCGATCAGGCTCAACGGGGCGTCCGCGCACCGCGTCAGTTCGGTCAGGGCCACGTCCAGGATGCGTTCGCGGTTGCGCTGCGCATCCGAGCGCAGAGGTGGTTCCTTCTTCTGCTGCACTCGTCCTCCTCGTGAGCCCGGTTCCGGAACTCGCCCTTGCTGAGCGGACAATTGTCCACTACGTTCTCCCAGTAGTGGACAATTGTCCACTTGGGTCCGGTCCGGGGACGGACGTGATCCGGGCCGGTGACGACCGACCGCCCCGGGGATCCTTCCCCTTGTCCGCATGATGACAAGCCCGCACCGGCCCGTACAGCGCCACCCCGTACCGCACAGCATCGCCCCGTACCGCACCGACTCGTACCGACTCGTACCGCACCGACTCGTACAACGCGCTCCGGATCTGCGAAAGAAGGCTGTTCATGGCCCCGCCCCCCACGTCGACGCACAGCGCCGTCACGCTGAACATCAACGGCGAGAAGCACGCGCTCTCCGTCGACCACCGCACCACCCTGCTCGACGCGCTGCGCGAGCGCCTCGATCTGACCGGCACCAAGAAGGGCTGCGACCAGGGACAGTGCGGTGCCTGCACGGTACTGATCGACGGCCGCCGGGCCGTCTCCTGCTTACAGCTCGCGGTCGCGGCCGAGGGCCGTGAGATCACCACCATAGAAGGGGTCGCCGACGGCGACCGGCTGCACCCCGTGCAGCAGGCGTTCCTCGACCTGGACGGCTACCAGTGCGGCTACTGCACGCCGGGCCAGATATGTTCGGCCATCGCCGTGATCGAGGAGCACGCCGCGGGCTGGCCGAGCGCCGCCACCGGCGATGTCCGCCCCGAGGCCGGGCCGCCACCGCTGACCCCCGAGGAGATCCGCGAGCGGATGAGCGGCAACCTGTGCCGCTGCGGCGCGTACGTGTCGATCGTCCGGGCGGTCGCCCGAGCGGCCGCGGCAGACGCGCCCGTCGCGACCGGTGAGGAGCACGCCGCATGAGGGAGTTCGGTTACCAGCGCGCGCACGACGTCGCGGGCGCGGTCGCGCTGCTCGACGCCGATCCGGACGCGCGGTTCGTCGGCGGCGGCACCAACCTCGTCGACCTGATGAAGACCGGCGTGGAGCGGCCGGGCCGCCTCGTCGACATCCGCGAACTGCCCCTGGACGGCATCGAGTCGGCGCCGGACGGCGGGCTGCGCGTCGGCGCGACCGTCACCAACAGCGATCTCGCCGCCCACCCCGAGGTCCGGCGCCGCTACCCGGCGCTGGCGCAGGCCGTGCTCGCCGGTGCCTCCGGGCAGCTCCGTAACATGGCCACGGTCGGCGGCAACCTGCTCCAGCGCACCCGCTGCGGCTACTTCACCGACATCACCAAGCCGTGCAACAAGCGCGAACCCGGCAGCGGTTGCCCCGCCGTCAGCGGTGAGCACCACAACCACGCCGTCCTGGGCGCCTCCGAGCACTGCGTGGCCGTGCACCCCTCGGACCTCGGCGTGGCGCTGACCGCCTTCGACGCCGTCGTCTCGTACGAGACCGCGAGCGGGCCCGGTGAGACGCCGATCGGCGGGCTCTACCTGCCCGTGGGCGACACCCCGCACCGGGAGACCGCCCTGCCGCCGGGGGCGCTGATCACCGGCGTGACCCTGCCGCCGGCCCCCGTGGCCGCGCACTCGCGCTATCGCAAGGTGCGCGAGCGCGCCAGTTACGCGTTCGCCATCGGCTCGGTCGCCGCCGCGCTCGACGTCCGGGACGGCGTCGTACGGGAGGCGCGCCTGGCCCTCGGGGCGGTCGCTTCCCGGCCCTGGCGCGCCACGGCCGCCGAACGCGTGCTCACCGGCGCACCGGCCGACGCCGTGACCTTCGCCGCCGCCGCCGACGCCGAACTGGCCGCCGCCCGGCCGCTGCCCGGCAACGCGTACAAGGTGACCCTGATGCGCAACCTCGTGGTCGCCGTGCTCAGCGAACTCACCGAGGAGGCCGCCCGATGACCACCACCACCGCGGCCACCGCCGCGCTCCGCTCCGTCGGCACCGCGCACACCCGGGTGGAGGGCCGGGACAAGGTCACCGGAGCCGCCCGCTACGCGGGCGAGATCCCCTTCGACGAGCTCGCCCACGGCTGGCTGGTGCTCTCCACCGTCGCCCGCGGCCGGATCAGCTCCGTCGAGGACGGTCCCGTCCTGCGCATGCCCGGGGTCCTCAGCGTGCTGCACCACGGCAACGCCCCCCGCGTGGAGACCGACTACGTCGGCATGCTGGGCCGCCCGGACCCGACCGCCGCCCTCTTCCAGCACGACCGGGTACCGCACGCGGGCTGGCCGGTGGCCCTGGTCGTCGCCGAGACGTCCGAACAGGCCAGGGAGGCGGCCCAGACGCTGGTCGTACGGTACGAACAGGAGCCGCACGACGTCGCCTTCACCGGGGACCGCCCGGACGCCTACGCGGCGGAGGGCCACATGCCGGCGGTGACGGAGAAGGGCGACCTGGAGGCCGAGCTCGCCGCGTCCGCCGTCGTCCTGGACGCCGAGTACACCACGCCGGAGGAACACCACAGCTCGATGGAGCCGCACGCGGCGACCGCCCGGTGGGACGACGGCCGGCTGGAGATCGTCGACTCCAACCAGGGCACCACCTGGGTCCAGAACGAGCTGGCCCAGATGTTCTCGCTCGACCCCTCCTCGGTACGGGTCCGCTCCGAGCACATCGGCGGCGGCTTCGGCAGCAAGGGCGTCCGCGCCCACCAGGTGGGCGCGGTCATGGCCACGACCGTCCTGCGGCGCCCGGTCCGCCTCGTCATGACGCGCCGCCAGATGTTCACGCTGGCGGGCCACCGCAGCCCCACCGCGCAGCGGGTCAGGCTGGGCGCCGACGCGGACGGCCGGCTGCGCGCCCTGGCGCACGACTCGCTGAGCGCCACCTCCACGGTGCACGAGTTCGTCGAGCCGAGCGCCGGGGTGGCCCGGGTGATGTACGACGCCGACGCCCACCACACCGCCAACCGGGTCGTACGACTCGACGTGCCCAGCCCCACCTGGATGCGCGCGCCCGGCGAGGCGCCCGGCTCGTACGCGCTGGAGGCCGCGCTCGACGAACTCGCCGAGAAGTGCGGCGTCGACCCGATCGACCTGCGCCTGCGCAACGAGCCCGACAAGGGCCCCGTCTCCGGGCTCCCCTTCGGCAGCCGCAATCTGGTCGCCTGCTTCCAGGAGGGCGCCCGGCGCTTCGGCTGGGCCGACCGTGACCCGCGCCCCGGCCTGCGCCGGGACGGACGCTGGCTGCTCGGCACCGGTACGGCGGCGGCCTCCTTCGGCGCCGGGGCCGCGCCCTCCACGGCGGCCGTGACCGCCGAGGCCGACTCCACCTTCACTGTGCGGATCTCCGCCGCGGACATCGGCACCGGCGCGCGCACCGCGCTCACCCTGATCGCCGCCGACGCGCTGGACACCACGCCGGACCGGGTCCGGGTGCGGATCGGCGACAGCGACTTCGGCCCGGCGATGATCGCGGGTGGCTCCATGGGCACCCGCTCCTGGGCGTGGGCGGTCAACCTCGCCGCGCGCGACCTGCGGGAGCAGCTCGCCCTGGGCGGCACCGTGCCGCCCGAGGGCATCACGGCGCGCTCGGACACCTCCACCGCCGTCGGCGCCCTGCCGCCCAGGGAACGGCACTCCTTCGGGGCGCAGTTCGCCGAGGTCGCCGTGGACGTGGCGACCGGCGAGGTGCGTGTGCGGCGCATGCTCGGCATCTTCGCGGCCGGCCGTATCGTCAACCCGCTCACGGCGCGCAACCAGCTCGTCGGCGGCATGATCTGGGGCATCTCCATGGCCCTGCACGAGGAGGCCGTCCGCGACGGCAATCTGGGCGCCCATGTCGGCGCCGACCTCGCCGGCTACCACTTCGCCGCGCACGCCGACGTGGCGCAGGTCGAGGCCGACTGGGTGGACGACCCGGACCCGGACGACCCGGTCGGTATCAAGGGCGTCGGCGAGATCGGCATCGTGGGCGCCGCGGCCGCCGTCGCCAACGCGGTCTGGCACGCGACGGGCGTACGCCACCGGAACCTGCCCATCCGGCCCGACCGGGTGCTGCGGGCCACCGGCGGAGCGCCGGATGCTTGACATCGCCGAGGAACTGGACCGTTGGACGGCGGAGGGCCGGGACTTCGCGGTGGCCACCGTCGTGGCCGTCGGCGGCAGCGCGCCGCGCGGTCCCGGCGCCGCCCTCGCCGTCGACAGCGACGGCACGGTGATCGGTTCGGTCTCCGGCGGCTGCGTGGAGGGAGCGGTGTACGAGCTCTGCCTCCAGGCGCTGGGCGACGGCCGTACGGTGACCGAACGGTTCGGCTACAGCGACGAGGACGCCTTCGCGGTCGGGCTGACCTGCGGCGGGACCGTGGAGGTCATGGTCACCCCGGTCACCGCGCGGGCACCCGTCAGGGCGGTGTTCGCCGCGGCGCTGGCGTCCGCCGCCCGGGGCGGGCCGACCGCCCTGGCCCGGGTGGTCCGGGGCCCGGCCGACCTCCTGGGCCAGGCTCTGCTCGTACGCACCGACGGCACGTACGAGGGCACGCTGGCCGGTCATCCGCGACTGGACCGCACCGCGGCGGCCGAGGCGCGCGCCCTGCTGGAGGCGGGCCGCACCGGCACGGTCGGCCTCTCGGAGGACGGGACCCACTGCCCCGGCGGTCTCACCCTGTTCGTCGAGTCGAGCGTGCCGCCGCCGCGCATGATCGTGTTCGGCGCGGTGGACTTCGCCGGGGCGCTCGTCCGCGCGGGGAAGTTCCTGGGATACCGGGTGACCCTGTGCGACGCCCGGCCGGTCTTCGCCACCCCGGCCCGCTTCCCCGAGGCGGACGAGGTCGTGGTCGACTGGCCGCACCGCTACCTGTGGAGCACGTCGACCGACGAGCGCACCGTGCTGTGCGTGCTCACCCACGACGCCAAGTTCGACGTGCCCCTGCTGGAGACGGCGCTGCGGCTGCCGGTGGCGTACGTCGGCGCGATGGGCTCACGCCGCACGCACGAGGACCGCGACCGGAGACTGCGCGAAGCGGGCCTGGACGACCGGGAGCTGGCCCGGCTGCACTCGCCGATCGGGCTCGACCTCGGCGCCCGTACGCCGGAGGAGACCGCCCTGTCCATCGCGGCGGAGATCATCGCGGCCCGACGCGGCGGCACGGGCCTGCCGCTCACCGGATCGGGCACACCGATCCACCGGGACGAGGAGGAACGGACGTCCGCGGCGGCGGCCTGAGGCCCGCACTCACACGGACGACGACGGGGCGTGCCTGGCGCACGCCCCGCCGTCACAGCTCCCGTCACCGGTGCCCGGCAGGGGTGCGCGATCAGGAGGTTCCGAACTCGCCCCGGCGTACGGCGTGGACGAAGGCGCCGAAGGTGGCGTGCGGGAAGGTGAGGTGCGGGCCTTCGGGTGTCTTGGAGTCCCTGACGGGGATGGCGTGGGCGACGCCGTCGGCGACCTGGACGCACTCGCCGCCGTTGCTCTGGCTGAACGTGGAACTTCGCCAGTTAGCTTCGGGGATGGTGGCGGGCTTGGTCATGAGTAGCAGTCCTTCATGATGGAGTCGATCATTTCCGCGGACTCGTCCGGTGGCGCGGCCATGGCCTTCAGCAGATCATAGGCACCGTTTGCTGCTGCCACATCGTCAGTCTCCGCCAGAAGGTAGCCCCGTGGGAACCCGTCCACGTGGACGACGTCGGAAGCTCCCTCGTCGAATGACAACAGGCCAAAAGGGCTAGCCACAAGGTGGTTGCTGCTGCTGGTCGGCATGATCTGCACCACGTGCGGCGGCTTGCGGGCCAGGGCTAAGAGGTGGGAGAGCTGCTCACGCATCACAGCCTCACTGCCCACGGTGTTCCGTAGGACGAACTCGTTCAGGACGAGCCACAACCGGGTCGGCTCCTCCCGTTCCAGGACACGCTGACGCTCGACACGGGCGGTCACCAGGGCTTCGAGGTTGACCGGGCGCCCCGTACGCAGCACTGCCCGCGCGTACTCCTCCGTCTGCACGATGCCAGGCACCAACTGCGGGTGGAACATGTGCAACGAGGTGGCCGTCCATTCCAGTTCGACATACCTGCGGAACCACGGCGGAAAGGCCCACCGCAAGGCAAGCGGCCAGAGCCTGACGAAGCGTCCGTTGGCGTACGGGAACATCCGGTCGCACGCCTCCGCGAAGTTCAGCGGCGGTACGCGCTTCCCGGATTCGATCTTTGCCACGAGTGAGTAACCGCAGCATGCCTGCTTCCCGAGTGCTTCGCGCGTGATTCCCAGGCGCTCGCGCTCAAGCCGTACCTCGGCGCCGAAATGAGCGAGAGGGGAGAGGGTCGGGTCGGCCGTCTCTTCGGTTTCGTTTTCGACAGTCACGTGAACCCCCGAATCTCCGCTGGACAGCCATCAGCGTCCAGCTTGCCTGTCTGTTGGACGTGCTCACACACGCCGAAGCTTGAGTGCAGAAAGCGAGCACTGGTAACGGAAGGTACATCCCTGTGTGTGAGCAAGCCATCGATACGACGACGGACGACTCGGACGAGTTGGCCGGACCAGGCAGTGAGGCGCGGCGACGCCTTTCCCTGTTGATCGCCACGTTCGGGACGGATGGCGTCCTCGTGGTGCGGAAGGGTGTTCCCGGCGTGGACGGCGCCGACCTGGCGCCCGGGTCGGCGCTGAAGTGGCCGCCGTGCAAGTGCGGCAGCCCGAAGTGCCCGGACTACGACCCGTCGCCTGCGGCGAGGGGTGATGGGTAGCGGTGGCGTGCTGGGCCGGGGGTGTTCCATGGCGGACCGCCCGCCGTGAAACACCACCGGCCCACCCCGACAGACCCGGCCCGAACCCGCCCGCAAACAGCGCACCCCCACACCCACAGCCCGGCGCTTCGCTGCGGGAAGGCTTACATGTTGCTCAGCGACCGTGCGTAGTTGATCTGGCCCATGACCATCTGGAAGGACTCCGGGCCCATCGCCGGGATCATCGTCGAGTGGTGCCGGCCGCCGCTGCTGACCATGACCTGGATGAAGCCCGTCGTCCGCTTCTCCTTCATCAGGAGGAAGAAGAGGCCGACCAGGCAGAGCAGGCCGAAGACGACCGCCAGCACGATGGCGTGCGTGGGGATCTTCTCCTCCGTGCGGGACATGTCCGTCGCGTTCCAGACCGCGCCCTTCAGCGGCATCGTGCCCGAAGGGGTGATGATCGAGTCGCCCGTGACCGTGATGTCCCCGATCGCCAGCAGGGGCGCGCCGCCGCCGGGGCCCGGACCGATCGTCGGGGCCGGGGAGTAGCCCTGCGGCGGGGGGAAGCCGTATCCCGGAGGTGCGAGCGACTGGCCGTCGGCGAGGGTCGGAGGCGGGAAGTCGTACTGCGGGGTTCCCGGCGTGTACGGTCCTGGCTTGCCCGCTGCCGGGATGCCGGGACCGGGCTGCTGGGCCGGACCCCAGGTGTACTCACCGTCCGCGTACGGATTCGGTTCGCTCATCTCTTTCCCCGCTTCCCCTGCCCCGGTGGGGCCGCCTCGGCTTCCTCGTCCCGATCCTGACACACCGAAGGCCCGTTCCCGTACGGCGTGCGTACGGGAACGGGCCTCGGGCCAGGTGACCCCTGACGGGGTCAGAAGCGGCGCGTGATCAGCGCGCGCTTGACTTCCTGGATCGCCTTCGTGACCTCGATACCGCGTGGGCAGGCGTCCGTGCAGTTGAACGTCGTGCGGCAACGCCACACGCCGTCCTTGTCGTTGAGGATCTCCAGGCGCTGCTCGCCCGCCTCGTCACGCGAGTCGAAGATGAAGCGGTGCGCGTTGACGATCGCGGCCGGGCCGAAGTACTGCCCGTCGTTCCAGAACACCGGGCAGGACGACGTGCACGCGGCGCACAGGATGCACTTGGTGGTGTCGTCGAAGCGCTCGCGGTCCTCGGCGGACTGCAGGCGCTCGCGGGTCGGCTCGTTGCCGCTGGTGACCAGGAAGGGCATCACGTCGCGGTACGCCTGGAAGAACGGGTCCATGTCGACGATCAGGTCCTTGAGGACCGTCAGCCCCTTGATGGCCTCGACCGTGACCGGCTTGGTGACCGCGCCGGTCTTGTCCGTCGAGATGATGTCCTTGATCAGCGTCTTGCACGCCAGCCGGTTGCGGCCGTTGATCCGCATCGCGTCGGAGCCGCAGATGCCGTGCGCGCAGGAGCGCCGGAACGTCAGCGTGCCGTCGACATCCCACTTGATCTTGTGGAGGGCGTCGAGCACGCGCTCCTTCGGATCGATCTCGATCTGGAAGTCCTGCCACTCGGCCTCCGCGGAGACCTCGGGGTTGAACCGACGGATCCGGAACGTGACCGCGATGAGGTGCGAGGAGGTGGAGTCCGCCTCCAGCGCGCTGAGCTTGTCCAGGGTCGGGGTAGCCATCAGTACTTACGCTCCATCGGCTGGTAGCGGGTCTGGACGACCGGCTTGTAGTCGAGACGGATGGACTCGTTGCCGTCGTCGCCGACCTCGCGGTACGCCATGGTGTGGCGCATGAAGTTCACGTCGTCACGGTTGGGGAAGTCCTCGCGGTAGTGACCGCCGCGGGACTCCTTGCGGGCGAGCGCGGAGACGGCCATCACCTCGGCCAGGTCGAGCAGGTTGCCCAGCTCGACGGCCTCCAGCAGGTCCGTGTTGAACCGCTTGCCCTTGTCCTGGACGGAGACGTTCAGGTAGCGCTCGCGCAGCTCGCCGATCTTCTCGACGGCCGTCTTGATCGTCTGCTCCGTACGGAACACCATCACGTTGGCGTCCATGCACTCCTGGAGCTCCAGGCGCAGCGCGGCGACCCGCTCCTTGCCCGTGGACGCGCGCAACCGCTCGACCTGGGCCTCGACCAGCGACGCCGGGTCCTCGGGCAGCTCGACGAAGTCGTTCTTCGCCGCGTACTCGGCCGCGGCGATGCCCGACCTGCGGCCGAAGACGTTGATGTCGAGCAGCGAGTTGGTGCCCAGGCGGTTGGCGCCGTGCACCGACACACAGGCGACCTCGCCGGCCGCGTACAGGCCGGGGACGACCGTCGTGTTGTCGAGGAGGACCTCGCCCTGGACGTTGGTGGGGATGCCGCCCATGGCGTAGTGCGCGGTGGGCTGGATCGGGATCGGGTCCGTGTACGGCTCGATGCCCAGGTAGGTCCGCGCGAACTCCGTGATGTCGGGCAGCTTGGCGTCGAGCTGCTCCGGCGGCAGGTGCGTCAGGTCCAGGTAGACGTGGTCGCCCTCGGGACCGCAGCCGCGGCCCTCGCGGATCTCCGTGTAGATGGAGCGCGAGACGACGTCACGCGAGGCGAGGTCCTTCATGACGGGCGCGTACTTCTCCATGAAGCGCTCACCGTCCTTGTTGCGGAGGATGCCGCCCTCACCGCGGGCGCCCTCCGTCAGCAGGATGCCCATGCGCCAGATGCCCGTCGGGTGGAACTGGAAGAACTCCATGTCCTCCAGCGGCAGCCCGCGGCGGTAGCACGCGGCCTGGCCGTCACCGGTCAGGGTGTGCGCGTTCGAGGTCACCTTGAAGAACTTGCCGGTGCCGCCGGACGCGTAGATGACCGACTTCGCCTGGAAGACGTGGATCTCGCCGGTGGCGAGCTCGTACGCGACGACGCCCGCCGACTTCTTGACCCCGTCGACCTCGGTGAGGAGCTGGTCGAGGACGTAGAACTCGTTGAAGAACTCCACGCCCTCCTTGACGCAGTTCTGGTACAGCGTCTGGAGGATCATGTGGCCCGTGCGGTCCGCGGCGTAGCAGGACCGGCGGACCGGCGCCTCGCCGTGGTTACGGGAGTGGCCGCCGAAGCGGCGCTGGTCGATGGTGCCGTCCGGGGTGCGGTTGAACGGCAGGCCCATCTTCTCCAGGTCGAGGACCGCGTCGATGGCCTCCTTCGCCAGGATCTCGGCGGCGTCCTGGTCGACCAGGTAGTCGCCGCCCTTGATCGTGTCGAAGGTGTGCCACTCCCAGTTGTCCTCCTCCACGTTGGCGAGCGCGGCGGCCATGCCGCCCTGCGCCGCGCCCGTGTGGGAGCGGGTCGGGTAGAGCTTCGTCAGCACCGCCGTGCGGCTGCGCTTGGTCGACTCGATGGCCGCGCGCATACCGGCGCCACCGGCGCCGACGATGACGGTGTCGTACTTGTGGATCTTCATTGGTCTCGTCTGCCCCGGCTCTAGCGGATGTTCGGGTCGAAGGTGAAGATCACCAGCGAGCCCAGAAGGATGGTGAACACCGTGGCGGTGTACAGCAGGCCCTTGAGCCACAGGCGCGTGTTGGCACGCTCCGCGTAGTCGTTGATGATCGTGCGGAGGCCGTTGGCGCCGTGCAGCATGGCGAGCCAGAGCATCAGCAGATCCCAGACCTGCCAGAACGGGGAGGCCCAGCGGCCGGCCACGAAGGCGAAGCCGATCTTGGACACGCCGCCGTCCAGCACGAGCTGGATGAGCAGGTGGCCGATGACCAGGACGACGAGGACGACTCCGGACAGGCGCATGAAGAGCCACGCGACCATCTCGAAGTTGCCGCGGGTCGACTTGGGGGTCTTGCCGGTGCGTTTGCGCGGCGGCTCGATGAGCGGAGCCGGGTTGTCCACGTCGTAGAGGCTCTCGCCCTCGACGGGACTGATCGCGGAAGCGGGCGTGGTGTCGGTGGACATCAGAACTCTCAGCTCCCGAAGACTTCGCGTACGGCGTGGCCGAGCACGGGGTAGAGGGCGCCGACCATCAGGACGATCCAGATGCCCACGACGG
This sequence comes from Streptomyces sp. NPDC087310, assembly GCF_044744405.1. Lineage (NCBI taxonomy): Bacteria > Bacillati > Actinomycetota > Actinomycetes > Kitasatosporales > Streptomycetaceae > Streptomyces > Streptomyces sp. NPDC087310. Next base: position 432,333 of record NZ_JBIUYF010000004.1, read on the forward strand.
ACCAGAGCATCTGCTTCTGGTAGCGGGGGCCCTTGGCCCAGAAGTCCACGGCGATGACACGCAGGCCGTTGAGCGCGTGGAAGAGGATCGCGGCCACCAGGCCGTATTCGAGCAACGCCACGAGCGGCGTCTTGTAGGTCGCCACGACATCGTCGTACGCCTCTGGCGAGACGCGGACGAGAGCGGTGTCCAGCACGTGTACGAACAGGAAGAAGAAGATGAGCACGCCGGTGACTCGATGAGCCACCCACGACCACATTCCTTCCCGGCCGCGGTACAGCGTTCCAGCCGGCACGGAAAAGCCCTCCGGGAGCGGGGATCGGGGCCGGCCGCCATCTTCTACTCAATCAAGCACAGTGGTGTCGGTCGCGCCCGGCCGGGTACGGTCCACCGGCCCCGGCAATGGTAGCGACGACTTGTCGGTTCCTTCGCGTGGGGTCCCATAGATGTGATCAAACAGGCAATCAAACAGCCACGGACGGGCTATCGCTCCGCCCTGAGCAGCCCGAACGGTCCCGCACCGTACGGGGTCGCCGTACCGGATTCCGGCGTACGCGGGTCCGGCGGGCCCTGGGTCCGCCCGGGAGGGCCGGCCGGTCCGGAGAGCAGCCGGACGATCCGGCCCCGGGCGAGTCGCCGCAGCTCGTCGGCGGAGACGGAGCGCTCCAGGTCGGGGTCGTGCGAGAGCCGGGTGCGGATTCCGGCCAGTACGTGGTCCAGGTGCTCCTCGGGCCGGTGGCCGTCGAGGCTGATCACGAACGCGTGCCCGAAGCTGCTCTCGTACGCGGCGTGCGCGGCGCGCAGCGCGGTCGTCGCTGCGGGCGGCGCCGGGTGCGGCGGTACGGCGGAGGACTCGGCGGCGAGCGCCTCGGTGAGGTCGGCCACCGGGAGGTCGTAACCGGCCTCGTCGGAGGCGGCCAGCAGGGAGTCGAGATCGGGGTACGGGCGGTGTGCGGCGACGCGCCGGGCCCAGCGGCGGCTGCCGCAGCAGGTGAGCAGCGCGGCTTCGGCGTCGGCCTGCGGGGCGGCGTTGAAGCGGGCGAGCCCGGTCGGACAGGGGAGGCCGTCCGGGTGGCCGGCGTCTGATGCGCGGGACAGCGGAGGCTCCTCGAACGCGGTGGGACTGCGGCGGTCGGGCACATACCCCGCAGGCGCATGCCGGGGGAATGGCGTGATGTGGCGATCTTGGTGTGTGGCGGGTGGTACGACAGGTGCGGGTCACGTGTTGCGGGTGACATGGTGCGGGTGCGGGCGACAGGTGCGGGTGACCTGTGCGGGGTACATGCGCGTACGGCTGACCTGCGCGTACGGCCCTGCACGACCCGCACATACGGTCTGCACATGTGACCCGCACAGAGGCAGACGCGATCGCACGCGAAAAGGTTGAGCTCGGAGGGGCGGATGCGTCGTAAACGTTATCGATGCCTTGAGCGAGACGTCCGACGGCTGCGCGATATTCACCCGGATGGGAGAGTTTCGGCGCGCGGAATGGACGCCTCCGTGGGACCTTCGCCGTAATCGTGTCGCGCGTATGCCGTACATCCGCACAGAGGAGGTTTGAGTGATGTGGTCATCCCCGGGCACCCGGGCCGCCGGCGCGGCGGCCGTAGCCCTGGCCACCGCCGTCACCGTCGCGGGCTGCGACTCAGGGAGCGGAACCGCCGGCTCCTCGGACAACACGACGGGCCGCTCCGCCGCGAGCGCCACGCCCTCACCCACACGGTCCTATCCGCTCTCCACGGCACCGGAGTCCATACCGTCCGTACGGAAGCACGAGGCGGCCAGAGGCCCCGGCTGGAAACCCGCCCCGAACAGCGGTGTCGTCATAGCCAAGGGCAGTGAGGGGCTGGCCGACGAGGGGAAGCTGCTCTCCCAGGAGCTGAAGATCTCCTACCGGGGCGCGGTCGCCGCCCGGGCCGGCGATGTCGAGCTCGCTCTCGCGAGCGGCAGCGGCGCCGCCGAGTCGTACACCCTCACCGCCCGCGACAACAAGGTCCGGATCACCGGGCCTGACCAGGCCGGGGTCTTCTACGGCACCCGCACGCTCAAGCAGGCCGTACGCGCCCAGGGCACCATGCCGGAAGGCGTCGTGAAGGACGCTCCCGCCCGCCCGCAGCGCGGGCTCAACCTCGACATCGCCCGCAAGTACTACACGCCGGGGTGGATCGAGGACCGGCTGCGCGAGATGGCCGACCTCAAGCTCAACCAGCTCGGCCTGCACTTCTCCGACGACCAGGGGTTCCGGATCGAGTCGACGACCCACCCCGAGATCGTCTCCCGGCAGCACCTCACCAAGGCCCAGGTCCGCCGGATCCTGGCGCTCGCCGACCGGCTGCACATCACCGTCGTCCCGGAGATCGACTCGCCCGGACACCTCGGCGCCGTGATGCGCGCGCACCCCTCCCTCCAGCTCCGCAACGTCAACGGGAAGCCGACCCAGGGCGCGATCGACATCTCCCAGCCGGCCGCGGCGAAGATCGTGGACGACCTCCAGAGCGAGTTCGCCCAGCTCTTCCCCGGCCAGTGGTGGAACCTCGGCGCGGACGAGTACCAGGCCCTGGTGGTCCCGAACCCCGAGTCCTCGTACCCGAAGCTGGCGCGGCTCGCGGTCCAGAAGTACGGCGCGAACGGGCGGATCCAGGACCTGACGACGGCCTGGACGAACGCCCGGGGCAAGGCGCTCGGCCCGTACGGCAAGAAGCTCAAGGTCTGGAACGACGGCCTGTTCAAGGGCGGTGTCGTGAAGGCCGACCCGGACATGGAGGTCCAGTACTGGACGGGCAAGGAGCTCGGGGCGCGCGAGCCGGTCGCGTACCTGAGTGAGGGACGCAAGGTCGTGAACTTCAACGACGAGTACCTCTACTACGTGCTCGGCCAGCCGAACGACTTCGTCTACCCGACCGGGAAGCGGATCTACGAGGACTGGACCCCGCTGGTCCTGCGCGGCACGAAGCCGGTGCCCGAGCGGTACTCGCAGCAGATCCAGGGCGGCATGTTCGCCATCTGGGGCGACTTCCCGAACGCCCAGACCGAGGCCCAGGTCGCCCAGGGCATCAAGCTGCCGCTGGCCGCCGTGTCCCAGAAACTGTGGAACCCGGACAAGCCCACGCTGAGCTGGAGCGCGTTCAAGGCGCTCGCGGAGAAGCTCGGCGTCTGAGACCGGCCGGAACGTGGCGGATCCGGAACCTGGCGGATCCGGAACCTGCTGGATCCGGAACCTGGCGGATCCGGAACCTGGTGGACAGGGCGCCCGCGGGGCACATATGTTCCGCGGGCGCCCTGGGTGGGCGCGGAACAGGCCCGCGGGGCCTGGGGGAGGGCCCGCCTTCGGGCCTCGGGGGGTTTGTTTTTCCATGCTGTGTTCCCAGTGCCGCGCCAGAGCCGCGACCACCACGGAAGGGCTCTGCGCCGAGTGCGCCGCGGCGGGGCCGGTCCCGCCGCAAGCTCCCGCGCCGATCCCTCCGCGAGCCCCGATGCCCACGCCCATGCCCATGCCCATGCCGATGCCGATGCCCGGCGGGCCCCGGCTCGCCTCGCCGGTCGGGCTCGGCAAGGCGCTGGTCGCCCTGTTCTGCGCCGTCATCGCCACGGACCTCTTCGCACTCCTGGCGGGCGCCCGGGTGCACGGACTGACGACCGACATCATCAACGAGGACTTCGACGCCTTCACGGACGAGGACCTGGACCGTGCCGACCTGCTCTACTCCGCGTCAGGGGTGGCGCAGGTCGCCGCGGTCGTCGCCACGGCCGTCGTCTTCCTCGTCTGGTTCCACCGGGTACGGAGGAACGCGGACGTCTTCGACCCGAGCGCCCACCGCATGTCCGCCGGCTGGGCCATCGGCGGCTGGTTCGTCCCGTTCGCCAACTTCCTGCTGCCGCGCCGGGTCGCCGGCGACATCTGGGCGGCGAGCACCCTCCCAGGACCGGACGGCGGGGCGCCCCGGGTGTCGTACGCCCTCGTCAACGCCTGGTGGACGGCGTGGGTCTGCACGCTGGTCCTGGGGCGGTACGCCTCCCGCGTGTACGACACGGCGGAGGAGGCCGAGGAGATCCGGCAGGCCGCCGCCGTGCTCTTCGCCGTGGACCTGCTGGACATCGTCGCCGCCGTGCTCGCCCTGCTCTTCGTACGGAAGCTGACCCGTATGCAGCACGCGAGGGCGACCGGCGCCCGGGTCTGACGTGTTCAGGGCGGGCCATTGAAAGATGGTTGATGCATGCATGGGCGTTCCATGGCCTATGGGCGGTCTACGCGCGACTCGTGGTGACATTTTCCGGCGGACCGGCGCAGTACTGGTCAGTACTGCGTCCGCGACGGGAGACATTCATGAGCCTGGTGAAACTGATCGCGCAAGCGGACGAGCGGGGCCTCGCCACCAGCGGTCTGGCCTGCCTCGACCGGTGCCTGCCCCCCTCGGCCGGGGAGACCGACGCGCTGCGTCCGCTGTGGGCGGGCGCGGCGGCCGGTGAGACGGAGTGGCCGGACCGGCTGGCGGAGGCGCGCGGCGCCCTGGACGCGGTGATCGCGGCGGAGCCCGAGCCGGATCCGGGTGCCTCGGGGGCCGCGGGCGTCACCCTCGCGCTCGTACGGACGATGCTCGGCTCCGCGCCGTCCCACTGGGAGGCCGAGCCGCTGCGGGTCTGGGCGGACACCTGCTCCGTCGTCGCGCTGGAGATCCACCAGAAGCTCGACGCGGTCGGCGAGAGCGGCAGCGCCGCCGCGGCGGAGTGGCTGCTGCGCTGCCGCGAGGACCCGGCGGCCGTCGCCGACGCGGTGGACAGTACGGAGGGCGGCGACGGCGTCGGTCCGCTGGTCGCCGGTGAACTGCGGCGCCAGATACGGATCCTGGAGATCCTGGGCGACCCGGCGGGGGACGCGGGCGCGATGCGCCGGGCGATGGACCTGTCGACCGAGGGCCAGCGGGTGCTGCGCGCCGTGGTCTCCCGCAGGGCGCGGGCACGGAGTTGACGGTGGCGGTGGCGGTGGCGGCGGTGGTGGCGGTGGCGGCGGAGGCGGCGGAGGGGCCGGTTCCGCCGCCCGGATCGTCGGGGTATTCCTGTGCGGGGGTAGCGTGGTGGCGATGGAGACGCTGACCGCATGCCATTCAGGAATGCCGTGTGAAGGGGCTGTGACACAAAGCGGATCGCACGCTGGAGAGAGGTAGCCGGTGTACCACCGAATCGTTGCCGCAAAGCTCCGTCAAGCCTTTTCCGATATCAACGCGGGGAACTGGCAGTCCATGGTGGACACGCTGGCACCCGAATTCACCTACGTGTTCCACGGTGAGCACGCGCTCTCCGGCGAGCGGCATACGGTCGAGGCGATGAGCCTGTGGTGGCAGCGGGTCTTCCGGCTGTTTCCCGGCGCCGGATTCGAGCCGCTGGACATCGTCATCTCCGGCGGCCCCTGGCTGACCAGGGTGGCGACCCGGGTACGTATCGGCGGCCCGCTGCCCGACGGCACGCGCTACGACAACATCATGACCCAGTTCATGTGTCTGAAGTGGGGCAGGATCACCGAGATCCACACCCTGGAGGACACCGTCGTACTCCAGCGGGCACTGGATTCCATCGCCGCCTCCGGCCATGCGGAAGCACACGCCGAGCCCATCACCGACGCGTACGCGCGCTCCGTCCGGCAGCGCTAGCCCCCTCCGTGGCTTCTAACCAGCCTGTATGGCTTGACAGGTTATAGGTGTGTGGGTCAACCTACAGCCGACCTAACCGATTGCGCGCGCTTAAAGGGTTAAGCGATCAGGGCCGGGACGAGGAGACACATGACTGAGATGCCCGGCCCTCCTCCGTCCTCGCCTCCGCCCGCGCGGCGCTTCCTCATGGTGCACGGCGTGCAGCACCGTCGCCCGCGGCAACACTGGCTGTGGTGGTTGACCGAGGCCCTGCGCCGGCGGGGCGAGCAGGTGCTCTATCCGCAGTTCCCCGCGCCCGAGCAGCCGTCGATGGGCGAATGGATCGATCTCCTCCACGCCGAGCTGGCTCAACTCGGCGATCAGGAGCGCGTCGTGGTGTGTCACTCCCTCGGCTGCGCCCTGTGGCTGCGGGCCGCCCAGACCCTGCGCGCCGACCTGCGCGTCACTCGGGTGCTGCTGGTGTCCCCGCTCGGTGACCAGGCGTTCACCGCGGCCAACGGCAATGAGGAGTTCAAGCTTGAGCGCGTCGACCGTGAACTCCTCGCCGCCGCGTCGACCAGGCCGCCGCATGTGGTCGTCTCGGCGACCGATCCGTACGCGCCCGCCGACCCGCGCGCGTGGAGCGCCGCGCTCGGCCTGGACTGCGACGTCCTCCCCGCCGCCGGCCACATCACCCCCGGGGACGGTTACGGCCCTTGGCCGGCCGCACTCGACTGGTGCCTGCGCGAACAGACCCCCGTGTCGGCCGTCACGGCCCGTGAACCCGGATGAGCCCGTGGCGGTCATCGGGTGCGGCGCACAAAGGGGCTGGCGATGCCCGACGCGCACGTCCGGGGCAGGGCGTGACCGCGACGCGTACCAGTACCACCGCCGCGATCCATGGACCGAGTACACCCTTACCGGCCGCCGCGGCACCGGCATTCCGCCGATCACGAGTACCGCCCCGCAAGCACTTGTATCGCTGATCGGTCATCTCCGCCGCGCTGTGGAACCGAGCCCTGACGACGATCCCGCCCGAGCGCGCTGGAGTGTTCCTGAACTTGATCACGGTCTTCACCGTGCTCATCTCCGTCGCGCTCGGGAAGCCGTTCACCGTCGCGGAAGCGACAGGCGGCGCGGTCGTGCTCGGCGGGGTCGCGATGACCAACGCCCAGGCTCTCCGTGGCGGCAGGGCACGAAATGATGCCCGGATGTCCCGCTGAACCGTCGGCCACCGAGACGTGTCCGGTGCGAGGTCATACCGTGGCGCTGCTCCGGCTCAACAACGGGTGCTGTCGCGCGGGCCGTTGTATTCGGCCTCACGCACGTGCTCCAGCCATGTGTTTTCCGGACCGCCGCCCGGACCGGGGTTCTCCCACAGTGCAAGGTGCGTCATGAAGTGGTCGGGCGCGGCACCGTGCCAGTGCTGCTCGCCAGGCGGTGTGTAGACGATGTCGCCGGGGTGGGCTTCGAGAATCTTGCCGCCGCGGGACTGGATGAGGGCGATGCCTTCGACGATGTAGAGGGTCTGCCCCAGGCCGTGCGAGTGCCAGGCGGAGCGGGCGCCGGGAGCGAAGCGGACCATGTTCGCCCGCGCGCGGGAGGGCTCTTCGCCCTGGTGGATGACATCGAACCAGACGTCTCCCGCGAAATTCTCCGCCGGTCCCTTTCCGGTCGGCCGCTTCTCCAATAGCTCCATGCTGTTCCTCCTCGGTGTTGCCGCACTGCTGATGCCGCCACTGGCCGCCACGAGCGGCAGGGGTACGGTCAGGGCCGCGGCGGATCGAAGTACGGTGCGCCGGTTCAACCGGCTGCTCGGCAACCGCATGTGGTCACGTCCTGTCTCAGTGGGCTTCGCCGGCGGACGGCAGTCCCCCGGACCGGTCCGCCCGCTCCTGCGATTCCTTCCGCCGTGGCGCCGGGCCGTATCTCCTTGCCTGACAGTGGCGGGCCAGCCGTCCACCGCTGTGCTCCGCGGCTGTCCATGACGAAACCGCAGTCCGCGGTGGCGTGGGAGGGCCTGCGGATGGGTGTACTGACAGGACACCCCACGACGGTGCGGGTCGACGTAGCCTCGACGGCATGGACCACCGCAGGGAGATCCGCAGGTTCCTGACGAGTCGGCGTGGCAAGATCACTCCGCAGCAGGCCGGATTGCCCTCGTACGGTGGCAACCGGCGCGTTCCTGGCCTGCGGAGGGAGGAGGTCGCCTCGCTCGCCGGGGTGAGTGTGGAGTATTACGCCCGGCTTGAGCGCGGCAACCTCGTCGGCGTCTCCCAATCCGTGCTCGACTCGCTCGTGCGGGCCCTGCAACTCGACGAAGCCGAGTGCGCACACCTGCTCGATCTGGCACGGACGGCGAACTCCACCGGTCGCAAGCAGCACCGGCGCCCCCCGCGGCCGATCCGTCCGGCCCTGCGGAACCTCCTTGACGCGATGACGGAAGCCCCCGCGTTCATCCGCAACGGCCGCCTGGACATCCTCGCCACCAACCGGCTCGGCCAGGCTCTGTACCGGCCGGTGCTCCGCAGCCCCGTCCAGCCTGCGAACCTTGCCAGGTTCGGTTTCCTGGACCCCGCCGCCGCCGACTTCCTGCCCGACCTGGAGTCCATGTCCGCTGCCACGGTGGCGCTCCTGCACACCGAGGCGGGACTTGACCCGTACAACCCGGACCTCACCGCGCTCATCGGGGAACTCTCCACCCGCAGCGAGGAGTTCCGTGCCCTGTGGGCCGCGCATGACGTCCAGCTCCACCGGAGCGGGACCAAGAGATTCCGTCATCCGGCCGTGGGCCCCCTCAGCCTCGGCTTCGAGTCCCTGCCCGTTTCGACCGATCCAGGTCTGACGCTCGTCGCCATGAGCGCCGAGCCCGGCACCGCATCCCACGACGGCCTGAAACTACTCGCCAGTTGGGCGGCCTCCACCGACCAGGACGGCGGCCGGTCTCGATCGGTACCTCGCACGGAGGACCGGGCGTCGTAGCGACCGGTCCCTCCCCGGTCGCCCGGCGTTCCCCCGCTCGGGGCACCGCCTGAAGCGCTCTCTCGCGCCCGTGACCCGAGCCCGCCGACATCAGGTGCCGGGGCCCGGCCTGTGCCGGCACGATCACGCTTTCCTGCCCGCCAGGACTTTGGGTCGAGCTCCTCCGGCGGTACGGCCAGGGATGCCGTTGAGGTTCCGTCGAGAGTTCCCGCGATGGGATGTACTGCCAATACACCTCACATCAGGTCCTTCCACGCGCGGTTGACCTGCGATGTCCTCGATCTTGTCACCTGTCGCGGTGCTGGAGCCGGCATCCGGCCCGTGCGCCGGCATCGCATTCGCCGGGCGCCGCACGCCACCTTGAGCGCCGTCGCCCCCCGAGAAGCAGAGGTTCACCAGTGAAGCACCGTGTACTGCCGAGCATCGCCGTCGTGACCGCCCTGGTAGCCCTGGTGGGGTGCAGTGCGACGGAGGACGACACCGAGAAGAGCCAGGCCGGTTCCACAACTGCCATGGCGGATGTCGGGGACGTGGCTCCTGCGCTGGACGCGTACCACAAGAAGGACGTCCTGCGGCTCTGGCAGCGCCCGGGGCTCTCGGACCGCGATCGGAGCCTCGTGACGGTCGCCCACATGATCGCCGGCGGGCACACCGCCGAGCTTCCCTTCTACGTCGACAAGGCGATCGGCGACGGCGTGAGGCCGCGCGAGATCTCCGAAGCCGTCACACACCTGGCGTTCTACAGCGGCTGGCAGAACGCGCGAGCGGCGATCCCGGGCATCAGGAGCGTCTTCGACGAGCGAGGCGTCAAGAAGTCCGAGCTCCCCGCGGTTCAGCCCGATCTGCTGCCGTTGGACCAGGAAGCCGAGAAGACTCGCGACGATGATGTCCGCTCCGACTTCGATGCGGTGTCTCCGGGAGTCGTCGAGAGCACCCGCGATGTCGTTTTCCGGGACCTGTGGCTCCGCCCCGACCTCAGGCCGCGGGACCGCAGCCTGGTGACCGTGGTCTCGCTGATCACCAACGGGCAGTCGGAACAGCTCACGTACCACCTGGGCCGGGCCATGGACAACGGACTGACGTCGGCCCAAGCCGGTGAAATGCTCAACCAGCTCGCCTTCTACGCCGGCTGGCCCAGGGTCTTCTCCGCCTTGCCTGTGGCCAAGGACGTTCTGAACTCACGCACGTGACCCCACGAGAGCGCAGGCCGGAACGGCGGCGTCACCACCCGGGGCCCGACCGCCCCGGCGTCGAGCTGCCGGTTCAGGAAATGCCTCTCCGGCAGCGGCGGGGCGTCCAGGCAGGCCCCCGGCGCTGTTGTCCGCCCGGCACACCTCTTGGAGACAATCCCATGAAGAGACACCTCGCCCTCGCCCTCACCACCGTGCTCACCCTGGCGGCCTGTTCAGCACCCGCGACCGAGCGGGAGACGCCCCGGACCTCGTCCTCCTACACCGGACCGGACCCGGCGGCCGGCAGCGACTACACCGGCCCCGGCCTGACCGGGCTGACCACCGACGACTGGAACGTCACGGTCGTCAGCGACGAACTGAACTACCCCTGGGAAGTCAGGATCTCCGACGGCACACTGATCGTGACCGAGGTCGAGGGCACCCTCGCGACGATCGACGTGGACGGCAACCTCGAACGGTCCGAGGTGCGCACCTCGGACCCCGTCCGGCACGACGGCGGCAGCGGGCTGATGGGACTCGCCCTCGCCGACGACTTCGCCGACACCGGTACCGCGTACATCTACTACACGTACGCCGAGGGATCCGCCCTCGCGAACCGGATAGCCCAGGTCCACTACGACGGGACGACGTGGACGGAGACGCGCAGCCTGCTCGACGGCATCCCCGGACACGAGCTGTACAACGGGGGACGGCTCGCGATCGGGCCCGACGGCAATCTGTACGCCACCACGGGCTGGGTCCACAACGAGGACTTCCCGCAGGACAGGGACAGCCTGGCCGGGAAGATCCTCAGGATGGATCTCGAAGGCCGGCCAGCGGCGGGCAATCCCTTCGACGACTCCTACGTCTACTCCTACGGGCACCGCAACCCTCAGGGGCTGGCCTGGGACAGCGACGGCCGGCTCTACTCCGCGGAGCACGGCGAGTCCGCCCACGACGAGATCAACCGCATCGTCCCCGGCGGCAATTACGGGTGGCCGCTCGTCCAGGACGACAGCCGGCGGGCGGGCATGGAGGCTCCCTTCATCAGCTCCGGCGACAGCACATGGGCGCCGTCCGGCATCGCCTTCGCGGGCAATGATCTGCTCGTGGCGGCGCTCGGCGCCCAGATCCTCTACGCGGCCGACGAGGACAAGGACGGGCTGGAGCCGGTCTTCAGCTCCGGGGAGCGGGCGCGCGCCGTGCTGCCCTACCAGGACGGCGTCTATGTGACCTCGACGAACACCTCCCCGCGCGCCACGACCAGGTCCGACACCGCCGACCGCCTGCTGTGGATCCGGCCGGCCCGGTAGCGCCCATGTGCGCGCTGTGGCAACCAGGCACAAGGCGCCCAACGCCCGACCTGAGGCGGCGCGTGGTCACACGGTGTGTTCGCTGCCGGTGGGGGCGGGCGACGCTGCCTCGTCGTGGTCGAGGGTGGCGAACCAGGTGGCGAGGAGCTTGAGCGCGTCCTGGGCGGGGGTACCGGGTCCGGCGCTCAGGGCGGTGAGGGTGAGGCCGGGGTCGGTGGGAACGGGCAGGGCTTCGAAGGTGAGGGTCAGGTCGCCCACGCCGGGGTGGTGGAAGCGTTTGACACCGGTGTGGTGCAGGCGCACGTCGTGGGCGGCCCACAGGGAGCGGAAGGCTTCACTCCGGGTGGACAGCTCCCCGATCAGGTCGCTGAGGTCACGGTTGTACGGGTCCTGGCCTGCCTCGGTGCGCAGGAGGGCGGCGGCTGCGGCCCGCTGGGCGCCCAGTTCGGTCATGTATTCGCCGGCGGCGGGATTGAGGAACTGGTAGCGGGCGATGTTGACCGGCCGGGCGGGGTCCTGGAACAGGGGCCAGTAGAGAGCTTTGCCGAGGCGGTTGGCGGCCAGGATGTCGAGGCGGCCGTTGCGGATGAAGGCGGGCGCGTCGGTCATCGCGTCGAGGAGCTGCCGCAAGGCGGGCCGGACGGACTGTGCGGCGCGGCGGCGTGCGGGGCGGCGGGTGGTGCCGGCGCTGCGAGCCAGGTCCATGAGGTGGGCGCGCTCGGAGTCGTCCAGCCGGAGGGCGCGGGCAAGGGAGTCGAGGACGGCTTCGGAGGCGCCGGAGAGGCTGCCGCGTTCCATCCGGGCGTAGTACTCGGCGCTGACCCCGGCGAGCATCGCGACCTCTTCGCGCCGCAGCCCTTTGACCCGTCGGTGCCCGGAGTCCGGAAGACCGACCTGCTGTGGGGTGATCTTGGCGCGGCGGCTGGTGAGGAACGCGCGGACCTCGCTTCGGTTGTCCATGTCATCGAGGCTACGACGATCCTGGCGCGGGAGAGGTGCACTGCGAGTACACGCATTGACGGGTCCTTCCGTGCGCCTGCGAGCCGCTGTTTCCTCGACAGCGGGCCGACAAACCGGCCGACCGCCCGCTCCGGTGGCGCACACCGTGACCGCGGAGCGGAATGGAAGCCGGATGCCCGTTCCCCGGCCAGTCGTCGGGGACGCGCCGGGCGTCCGAGGAAAGGAGCCTTCGATGTCGGAGAACAAGCAGACCGTGGGGGCGCGTGAGCAGTTCGGGGATCTTGCCCCGGCGCTGGCCGGATACAGCGAGGACGTCCTGTTCGGGCAGGTGTGGGAGAACCCGGACCTGTCCGCCCGTGACCGCAGCCTCGTGACCGTGGCCAGCCTGATCACCAGCGGCAGTACCGAGCAGCTCGCCTTCCACCTGGGCAAGGCCCGCGAGAACGGGGTGGGCGACAAGGAGCTGGTCGAGACGGTCACGCACCTGGCGTTCTACGCCGGGTGGCCCAAGGCCATGTCCGCGCTCACGGTCGCACGCGGCGTCCTGACCGACTCCTGAGCCGGCCCCGGCCCCTCTGCCTCCACCAGTGCGTGGCCCGACCACGACAGAGCGTATGCAAGGAGACGATCATGGAGATCATCCAGCCCCCGGCGACAGTGAAGCTGCCGGCGGAGATGTTCACCGGGGATGCGTGGGCGGATGTGATCCACCGCGGTGAGGGCCCCTCCCGTACGCGGGCGAACATGGTGCGCTTCGCTCCCGGCGCCCGGACCGCGTGGCACTCCCACGGCCTGGGCCAGACCCTCTACATCGTGGAGGGCATCGCCCTGATCCAGGCCCGCGGCGAGATCGTCGAGGCCCACCCCGGGGACGTGATCTTCACCCCGGCCGGTGAGGAGCACTGGCACGGCGCGGCCCCGGACCGGTTCATGACACACATCGCGCTGTGGGAGGGCGACGAGGTCGACTGGCTGGAGCACGTCACGGATGACGAGTACACCGGCCCCCGCCGCCCCGCCCGCACCCCCTGACCTCCGCGGGCGCCCGCGACCCTGCGGCGCCCCGCCACGCACCTCTCGCGACTACGGAAAGAACCATGCGCGCAACTGTGCTGTACGCCCCCCGTGACGTCCGGGTCGAAGACCGGCCCAGGCCCGCCCTCCAGCAGCCCACCGATGCGGTGATCCGCACCGTCGTGACCTGCGTGTGCGGCTCGGACCTGTGGGACTACCGCGGCATCAACGAGGTCGCCGGGCCCACGCCCGGCGGTCACGAGTACGTCGGCATCGTCGAAGAGGTCGGCAGCGAGGTGACCGGTGTCAAGCCCGGCCAGCTTGTCGTCGGATCGTTCTTCGCCTCCGACAACACCTGCCCCCACTGCGAGAACGGCTACCAGACCAACTGCCTGCACCGCGAGTTCGTCGGCGGCGCCCAGGCCGAGTACGTCCGTGTCCCGCTCGCCGACGGCACCCTCGTCCATGTCCCCGGCGATGTCGCGGACGAGCACCTGCCCAGCCTGCTGGCCTGCTCCGACGTGATGGGCACCGGCTGGTACGCGGCCGTCGCCGCCCAGGTCGAGCCGGGCGACACCGTCGTGGTGGTCGGCGACGGCGCGGTCGGGCTGTGTGCGGTCATCGCCGCCAAGGAACTGGGAGCCGGGCGGATCATCGCCATGTCCCGGCACGAGCCGCGGCAGAAGCTGGCCCGCGAGTTCGGCGCCACCGACATCATCGCCGAGCGCGGCGAGGAAGGCGTCGCCCGGGTCAAGGCGCTGACCGGCGGCATCGGCGCGGATGCCGTCCTGGAGTGTGTGGGCACCGCCGACTCCATGCGGCAGTCCCTGAACTCCACCCGCCCCGGCGGCCACGTCGGTTTCGTCGGCGTCCCGCACGGCGTGCGGATCGACGGCGAGGAACTGTTCTTCTCCCACGTCGCCCTGCGCGGCGGCCCCGCACCGGTCCGCGCCTTCCTGCCCGACCTCATCCGGCGCGTCCTGGACGGCCGGATCAACCCGGGCAAGGTCTTCGACCTGGAACTGCCCCTGGACCAGGCCGCCGAGGGCTACAAGGCCATGGACGAGCGTCGCGCCATCAAGGCCCTCCTGCGCCCCTGACACACGAAGCGCACCCCCGAAAGTCCACGCAGCACCGGCCGGCACCCGTACCGTCCGGAGATTGGAATCCTTCCCGTGAACCCGCAGTACAACTTCGAAGGCCAGGTCGCCCTGGTCACCGGCGCGGCCTCCGGCATGGGCCTGGCCGCCGCCCGCGCCTTCGCCGAGGCCGGCGCCGCCGTCGTCCTGGCCGACGTCAACAAGGACGCCGTCCAGAACGCCGCCAAGGAACTCACCGACGCCGGCCACCAGGCCATCGGCGTGGTGTGCGACGTGACCGACGAGGACCAGGCCGCCGCCATGGTCCAGAGCGCGGTGGACACGTACGGCCGCCTGGACATGGCGTTCAACAACGCCGGAATCCAGGCCCCGCCCTCGGACGCCGCCGACGAGAGCGCCGAGGATTTCGACCGCGTCAACGCCGTCAACCTGCGCGGCGTCTGGGCCGCCCAGAAGCACGAACTGCGCCAGATGCGGACCCAGGGCTCCGGCGCGATCGTCAACTGCTCCTCGCTGGGCGGACTGGTCGGGCTGCCCGAGCGCGCCGCCTACCACGCCTCCAAGCACGGCGTGATCGGCCTGACCAAGAGCGCCGCGGTCGAGTACGCCCCCCGGGGCATCCGCATCAACGCCATCTGCCCCGGCGTCATCGAGACCCCGATGGTCGCCGACATGCTCGAAGGCCAGGCTGAAGCCATGGCCGAGATCATGAAGCAGCAGCCCATCGGCCGTCTCGGCCAGGCCGAAGAGGTCGCCGCGGCCGCCGTGTGGCTGTGCAGCCCCGCCGCCGGCTTCGTCCTCGGCGTCGCCCTGCCCGTCGACGGCGGCTACACCACCCACTAGGTCCTGTCCGGGGCGGCACCCCCCTCGTACCGCGACCGCCCCGGCACGGCCCCCGCGACCTGTAAGGAGCGTCACCATGGAGTACGTCCGTCTCGGCACCACCGGTCTGAAGGTGAGCCGACTCGCCCTGGGGTGCATGAGTTACGGCGACCCCACCGTCCCCGGAGCCCATCCCTGGGCGCTGACCGAGGACACCGCGGGACCGTTCTTCCGGCAGGCCGTCGAGCTGGGTATCACCTTCTGGGACACCGCCAACGTCTACCAGGCCGGCACCTCCGAGGACATCGTCGGCCGCGCCATCGACGAGTACTCCCGGCGCGAGGACATCGTGCTCGCCACCAAGGTCCGCGGGAAGATGCACGACGGCCCCGGCGGCGAGGGCCTGTCCCGCAAGGCGATCCTCGAACAGGTCGACGCCTCCCTGTCCCGGCTGGGCACCGACTACATCGACCTCTACCAGATCCACCGGTACGACGACGAGACACCGGTCGAAGAGACCATGGAGGCACTGCACGACGTCGTCAGGGCCGGAAAGGTCCGCTACATCGGCGCCTCGTCCATGTACGCCTGGCAGTTCGCCAAACTCCAGCACGCAGCCGACCTCGGCGGATGGACCCGCTTCGTGTCCATGCAGAACCAGTACAACCTGCTGCGCCGCCAGGACGAACCCGAACTCATGGCCATGTGCGGCGACATGGGCGTAGGTCTGGTCCCCTACTCTCCCAACGGAAAGGGCCGCCTCGCCCGCCCCGTCGGCGAGCAGAGTACGCGTTCCCGCACCGACCACGTCGTGCGGTCCTTCGACAACCCGCACGACGGACCGGTCATCAACGCCGTCCAGCGACTCGCCGAAACCCGCGGCGTGACCATGGCCCAGGTCGCACTCGCCTGGGTCCTGCGCAACTCGCTGGTCTCGGCCCCGATCGTCGGAGCCACCGAGCCGCACCATCTGGAACAGGCCGTCGACGCACTCGCACTCCGGTTGACCGACGAGGAAGCAGCCGTCCTGGAGGCTCCTTACGTCAACGCCGGACCGTCCTGGTTCTAGCCGGGCCGCCGAGTACCGCTCCACCGGCAGCAGCCAGGGCGAAGGCCGCCGAGCGGGGGAGTAAGGGCTTGCCCGGAACGGATATTCCGGTGACGGCCCGTGCCCCGCTGCCCGCCCTGATGATGCTCGCCGCCCTGAAATCCCATCGAGATGAAGGATGACAGCCATGTCTGCCACACGCAGCAACTGGAACCGCCGATCCGTACTCCGCACCTCTGCCGCCGCGGCGACGGTGGCGCCGCTGACCGGTTTCACCACCGACCGCACCGGCGGGGGCGCCGCGACCGCGACTCCGCCCGCCGGGGCGGCCGTCGCCGGGGACAAGCCGTTCAACGTCCCCGCGTACACCGCTCCTTCGGCCACCGAGTCACTGGTACCGACCACGATCCGGCGCCGCGCCGTAGGTCCGCGCGATGTGCTGATCGAGATCAAGTTCGCCGGTATCTGCCACTCCGACATCCACACCGTACGGGGCCACTGGGGCCCGCAGACCTATCCCCTCGTCCCCGGCCACGAGATCGCGGGCATCGTCACCCAGGTCGGGAGCAAGGTCTCCCGGCACCGCGCCGGCGACCGCGTCGGCGTCGGCTGCATGGTCAACTCCTGCCGTACGTGCGCCAACTGCCGCAAGGGCCTGGAGCAGTACTGCCTCAACGGCAACGTCCAGACCTACGGCAGCGTCGACCGGGACGGCACCATCACCCAGGGCGGCTACTCCACCCACGTCGTCGTCGACGAGGACTTCGTCCTGAAGATCCCGAAGAGCATCCCGCTGGAGAAGGCCGCGCCCATCCTGTGCGCCGGCGTCACCACGTACTCGCCGCTCAAGCACTGGCGCGCCGGCCGCGGCACGAAGGTGGCCATCAACGGCCTGGGCGGACTGGGCCACATGGGCGTCCAGATCGCCCACGCGCTCGGCGCCGAGGTCACCGTCCTCTCCCGCACACCGGGCAAGAAGCGCGACGCCCGCCGGTTCGGCGCCGACCACTTCCACCTCACCACCGAGCAGTCCACGCTCGACAAGCTGGCGCACACCTTCGACCTGGTCGTCAACACCGTCCCCCAGCCCGTGGACCTCAACCGGCTGATGCCGATGCTCACCCTGGACGGCGTGTGGGTCAACGTCGGCGCCTTCGCCGAACCGCTGCCCATCTCCGTCTTCATGACGTTCACCAACCGGCTGTCCTTCGCCGGCTCGGGCATCGGCGGCATCGCCGAGACGCAGGAAGTCCTCAACTTCTGTGCCCAGCACGGCATCACGCCGGAGGTCGAGGTCATCCCGGCCGACCGGATCAACGAGGCGTACGACCAGGTCGTCGCCGCCGAGGCCCGCTACCGGTACGTCATCGACACCGCCACACTCGGCCGGTCACACCGCTGACGGAGCCGAGACCGTCCGCCAGGTGCCGATGCGAGAGCACCCGCCGGACGTTGGGCTCACTGGCCTGGTGCTCGATCTCCCGCACCCGGTGACGTCCCGTCGTCGGTGATACCGGGCTCGTGCCCCTCGTGGACGTCAGCCTGGTGCGTCGCTGTTCCGGGCGGAGGCGGCGTCGTGGCGGCCGCGGGGGGGGGGGGGGGGGTTCCCGCGCTTGATGGCGGCGTCGACCGCCGTGCCGATACGGCGCAGGGCCGCGAGGTCGTGCGGTTCGAGTACGGCCACAACATCGTCCACCAGGCGTTCACGTCGGCGGGACTCCGCGAGGTGCTCGGGAACGAGGGAGCGGAGCAACTGTCCCGAGTGTCCGCCGCCGAACTGCGCAAAGCACTCAGTCTCTACCCGGAGGATGAGCGTCTTCGGTCTCTGTTTCGCGAGCTGTCGACGAGCAGCCCCGAGTTCAGCCGCCACTGGGACCGAGGAGAGATCGGCACATGGAGGTCCGCGACGAAGCGCGTCAACCATCCGGCGAGAGGTCTGCTCGCGTTCGACAGCGAGATGCTGCACGACCCCGAGAACGACCACTGGGTCATGCTCTTCACCCCCCGTCGCGCATGATCTCCCGATCGGGCTGCGGGCACGTCTGTGCCGGTGGCGGCAGGTGGACCCGGGGCAAGGCAGTCGGCGGGACCCACCGGTGTCAGTCCGGCCGGACGACACCGCTACGAGCCAGTTCCTTGCGGACGAACGTGAGGACGACCGGGGCCGCCACCCCCCACAGGAGAGGCCCCGGTCGTCGTCCGCCGGAGCCGCAGCACGACCCCGTACTCGTATCAGCGCCGCGGAGGCGTTTTGTGTCACACCTCATAACGCCAGCAAGTTGTTGCAGGTTGTACTAGGCGTGGACGCGGACCGGGTAAGGCCGTAGCGTGCAGGAGCGCGTGGGGTGGCGCGGCGGCGACGGGCCGCGATTTCGGGACAGGTTGTGGGAGTGCTGGGGGACGACGCGGAGCTGACCACCGCGGTGCTGGCGGCGCAGGACGGGGACGAGAACGCCTTCCGTACTGTGTATCGCGCGGTGCACCCGCGGTTGTTGGGCTACCTACGGACACTCGTCGGCGAGCCGGACGCCGAGGACGTGGCCTCGGAGGCATGGCTCCAGATCGCCCGCGACCTCGACCGCTTCACCGGCGACGCCGACCGCTTCCGCGGCTGGGCGGCGCGCATCGCCCGTAACCGCGCCCTCGACCACCTCCGGATGCGCGGCAGACGCCCCGCCATCGGCGCCGACGAGACGGAACTGACGGGCCGGGCGGCCGACTCGGACACGGCGGACGAGGCCATGGAGGCCCTCGCGACCGGCCGGACGATGGAGCTGATCGCCCAGCTCCCCCAGGACCAGGCCGAGGCCGTGGTGTTGCGGGTGGTGGTCGGGCTCGACGCGAAGAGCGCGGCCAAGACCCTGGGCAAGCGCCCGGGTGCGGTACGGACGGCCGCGCACCGCGGGCTCAAGCGCCTGGCCGAACTCCTCGACGCGGACGCCGGGGCGGACGGCGGCCCCGGTGACGCTTCCGGTGCCTCCGCCGACGGCGCTCCGGGCGACGCCGGCCGCCCTGCGGGGCTGGCCGCCGTACCTCCGCAGCGCAGCCCACGACCGGGAGCCGCCGCTTCCACAGGTGTGACGTATTCGCGCCTGCGGACGCAGAAGGACATGTGATGGCCGACGAGCGGGACGCGTGGCTCGACAAGGACGCGGCGGAGAGACTGCTGCGCGGTGACCCTGTCGAGGACCCGGACGCGTATGCGCGGGCCCGGCGGGAACGGCTCTCCGGGGCACTGCGGGACATGTCCGCCGTCACGTACGCAAACGATGAGGAACTGCCCGGCGAGGCGGCCGCCCTGGCCGCCTTCCGGCAGGCCGGCGAGGCCGAAGGCGGCACGGATCTGCTGGGTACGGTACGGCTCGCCCTGGCGCCCGGGACCGTACGGGCGCGGCGGCGCGGCCGTCCGCTGAGGCGGGGTCTGGTCGTCGCGGTGGCCGGCTGCGCGCTGGGCGGGCTCACCGTCGCGGCGGGCGCCACCGTGCTGCCCTCGTTCTTCGGCGGCCCTGGCCACGGGCCCGCCGGCTCCGTCTCGGCGGGCGTCTCCCCGAGGCCGCTGTCCTCCGACTCCGCCGACCGCGGCCACGACCGGTCCGCACCGCCCTCGGACCGCCCGAGCGCGGACGGCGCGGGCCAGCGCACGCCCGCTTCCCCCTCCGCCACCCCCTCGGCGCCGGGCTCGACGGCCGATGCGGCCCGGGGCGAGGCCGAGGGGGACGAGGACACCCCGGCCGGGTCGGCGGACGGCCGGAGCGAGGGGTTCGTCCCGAACACGGACCCGGCGTCCGGCGCCTGGTACCGCGAGACCGTCGACGCCTGCCGCGACTACCGCAGCGGCGCGATCGACTCCGAGCGAAGGAAGGCACTGGACTCGGCGGCCGACGAGCCCGGGGGTACGAAGCGCTACTGCGACCGGCTGCTCGACGGCGACCTGCGGGGCGGCGGCGGGAAGGACCGGAACGGCGGCGGCAAGGACCGGAACGGCTTCGGCAGCCACGGAGGTCAGGGCGGACAGGGCGATCAGGGTGGTCAGGGCGAGGAAGGCGGGCACGGGGAGGAAGGCGGGCAGGGAGAAGAAGGCGGCCAGGGAGAGAGCGGGCAGCCGCAGCTCACCCCCGCGCCACCGACCCTGCCGACCACCGCGCCTCCCCCGTACGGGACACCGGTGCCGGAGACATCGCGGCGCCCGACGGACGCCGCGACGGATACCGTGACGGACCCGGCGGACCCGGTGGCGAGCGAGGCGGCTCCGTCCGACCGCCCGGACCCGTCCTGACCTGCTGTTCTCCGATGCCGCGGCGTCCGGTGTGACACTTTTCCGGGCCATGGCGCAGTAAAGAGTGAGCCGACTGGTCATCGGCAGCGCATCGAGCCGGGGTTCCCCCCGTACCTTCGGCTCAGCGCATCGGCGCGGGCGGGACACGTTCCCCCGGTCCCGCCCGCGCCCCTCTTCACCAGTAGACGACGACCTTGTCGCCCGTCTTGACCTGTGCGTAGAGGGCGGCGATCTTCTTCTCGTCCCGGACGTTGACGCAGCCGTGCGAGGCGCCCGAGTAGCCGCGGGCCGCGAAGTCCTCCGAGTAGTGCACCGCCTGGCCGCCGCTGAAGAACATCGCGTACGGCATCGGGGAGTCGTACAGCGTCGAGACATGGTGCCGGGACTTCCAGCCGACCTCGAAGGTCCCCTCGCGCGTGGGGGTGTACTCCGAGCCGAAGCGCACGTCCATCGACGATTCTATTTTCCCGTTGATCATCCAGGAGAGCGTGCTGCTCGTCTTGCTGATGCACATCACCCGCCCCTTCATGCATCGCGGATCGGGCTTGGCGACCGGCTTGGTGGTGGGCGGGGTGAGTTCGTCGGCCGTCGGTGTGCGGGTCATGCCGAGGAGCCGCTGCCAGGTGACGGTGTCCGTCGCGCCGGTCCTCGGCAGCCCTCGTCTGTCCTGGAAGGCCGAGACCGCCCCGGCGGTGACGGAGCCGTAGTAGCCGGTGGGCGCGCGGTCGAAGTAACCGATCTGGCCCAACCGGGCCTGGAGTTCGCGCACCTGGTCGCTCTGGCCGCCGGTCGCCATCAGGGTCGGGGGCGCGGTCCGCGACGGACTCGGGCTCGGCGGCGGGGCCTCGTGCGGTGCGGTCGTGGGTGCCGGGGGCGCCGTCCGGTCGGTGGCGGGGCGGGCCGACGCGGCCGTCGGGGCGGGCGGGGGCGGGGTGGGCGTGGCCGTGGTCCGCTCGGGCAGCGGGCCGACGCTCACCCCCAGGGAGTCCCCGCCCTTGGCGTCGGCCGCCGGCTCGCCCGTGCCCGGCTGCACCGTACAACCCACGCTCACGGCCAGTACGGCGGCCGTGGCGAACCCTCTGCACAGGGCGGATGTCGTGAGCATCTTCGCGGCTCCCCGAAGAGAAGAAGACGGTTCCCGGCGCGCTGCCGGACCGGAGTGACCGGAGTGACATGATCCCGCGCCGGCGCCGCCCGTGTGCCCGTAACTCCCGAATTCCCGGGCGCGCGGGCGACTTCCGGGCGCGCGCGGACGACCGGCCGCCGCTACAGTCCGTAGTGACCGGCGGTCAGCGACGGGAGGCGGCATCCCATGACGGATCCCACGGCAGATCCCACGCCGGACCCGACGCCAGATTCCACGTCAGACCCGACGCCGGATCCCACATCAGACCCGACGCCGGATCCCGTGCCGGACCCGGCCCGTGGACCCGGCGCCGGACGGGGCGTCAGGGTCACCGAGAGCGGGCTGCCCGTCGAGCCGGTGTACGGGCCCGGCGCGCTGGCCGGCTGGGACCCCGCCGAGAAGCTGGGCGAGCCCGGCGCGTACCCCTTCACCCGGGGCGTCCATCCGACGATGTACACCGGCCGGCCGTGGACGATGCGGCAGTACGCCGGGTTCGGCACCGCCGCCGAGTCCAACGCCCGCTACCGGCGGCTCATCGCGCACGGCACGACCGGCCTCTCCGTCGCCTTCGACCTGCCGACGCAGATGGGGTACGACAGCGACGCGCCCCTGGCGCGCGGCGAGGTCGGCAGGGTCGGCGTCGCGATCGACTCGATCGACGACATGCGGGTGCTGTTCGACGGGATCCCGCTCGGCGAGGTCTCCACCTCGATGACGATCAACGCGCCCGCCGCCGTGCTGCTGCTCCTCTACCAACTGGTCGCGGAGGAACAGGGCGTTCCGGCACGGGAGCTGACGGGGACCGTCCAGAACGACGTACTGAAGGAGTACATCGCGCGCGGCACCTACATCTTCCCGCCGGAGCCCTCCCTGCGGCTGGTCGCCGACCTCTTCCGGTACTGCCGCGCCGAGATCCCGCGGTGGAACACCATCTCGATCTCCGGCTACCACATGGCGGAGGCCGGGGCCACGCCCGCGCAGGAGATCGCGTTCACGCTGGCCGACGCCATCGCGTACGTACGGACGGCCCTCGCCGCCGGCATGGCGGTGGACGACTTCGCGCCCCGGCTCTCCTTCTTCTTCGTCGCGCGGACCACGCTCCTCGAAGAGGTGGCCAAGTTCCGGGCCGCGCGCCGGATCTGGGCCCGGATCATGCGCGAGGAGTTCGGCGCGCGGAACCCCCGGTCGCTGATGCTGCGCTTCCACACCCAGACGGCGGGCGTACAGCTCACCGCGCAGCAGCCGGAGACCAATCTCGTCCGGGTCGCGGTCCAGGGCCTCGCGGCGGTCCTCGGCGGCACGCAGTCGCTGCACACCAACTCCTACGACGAGGCCCTCGCGCTCCCCTCCGACAAGGCGGCGCGCCTCGCGCTCCGTACCCAGCAGGTGCTGGCGTACGAGACGGACGTCACCGCGACCGTCGACCCGTTCGCCGGCTCGTACGCCGTCGAGCGGCTGACGGACGGCGTGGAGGCCGCCGCGCTCGCGCTGATGACCCGGATCGAGGACATGGGCGGCGCGGTCGGCGCCATCGAACGGGGCTTCCAGAAGGGCGAGATCGAGCGCGCCGCGTACGCCGTGGCCCGGCAGACGGAGAGCGGCGAGCGGGTGGTCGTCGGTGTGAACCGGTACACCCTGGACGAGGAGGAGCCGTACACCCCGCTGCGGCTCGACCCGGAGATCGAGACCCGGCAGGCGGCGCGGCTGGCGCGGCTGCGCGCGGAGCGGGACGCGACGGCGGTACGGACGGCGCTCGCGGAGCTGCGGGAGGCGGCGGCGGGCACCGCCAATGTGCTCCACCCGATGCGGACGGCGCTCCGGGCGCGGGCGACGGTGGGGGAGGTCTGCGACGCGCTGCGGGAGGTGTGGGGGACGTACGTTCCGGTGGACGCGTACTGAGGTGTTCCGCCGGTTTCGGGGGCGGTGTCCGGCAGCCGGATTCCCCCGGCGCGGCATCGAACTCGTATGCGACACTCCGGTACATGTTGGGTGTCACTGATCTGCCGACCTATCTCGTCGGCCTCGTCCTGATCGTTCTGCTGCCGGGCCCGAACTCGCTCTACGTGCTCTCGGTCGCGGCCCGCCGAGGGGTACGCGCGGGCTACCAGGCCGCCGCGGGCGTCTGGTGCGGTGACACGGTCCTGATGGTGCTCTCCGCGGCGGGCGTCGCCTCGCTGCTCCAGGCGAACGCCGTGCTGTTCGGCATCGTGAAGTACGCGGGCGCCGGCTATCTGACCTGGCTGGCCGTCGGGATGCTGCGCGCCGCGTGGTCGATGTGGCGCGCCCGGCACGAACGCGACGAGGCGGGGGCCGACGGCGGACGGGAGACGGCCCCGGCGGCCGAGCGACCGTACCGCAAGGCACTGATGATCAGTCTGCTCAACCCGAAGGCGATCCTGTTCTTCATCTCCTTCTTCGTCCAGTTCGTCGACCCCGGCTACGCCCACCCCGCCCTCTCGTTCGTCCTCCTCGGCCTCCTCGCCAACGCGGCCAGCGCCCTCTACCTCTCGGCGCTCATATTCGGCGGTACGCGCCTCGCGGCGGCCTTCCGCCGCCGTAAGCGCCTCTCGGCGGGGATGACGACGGCGGCCGGGGCGATGTTCCTGGGCTTCGCGGCGAAGCTCTCGCTCAGCAGCGTCTGACGGCGCCCGGGGGCCGTGGCGTCCACCCGACGGCGGTCCTGGGGTGGCCCTCGGGCGGTCTATCGTGGAGGCATGTCCGCTCCTGAGCTGATCCGTATCGTCTCCCGCGACTCGCCCATGGCCCTGGC
The DNA here is from genome assembly GCF_044744405.1 of Streptomyces sp. NPDC087310. Classification (NCBI taxonomy): domain Bacteria; kingdom Bacillati; phylum Actinomycetota; class Actinomycetes; order Kitasatosporales; family Streptomycetaceae; genus Streptomyces; species Streptomyces sp. NPDC087310. Next base: position 456,540 of record NZ_JBIUYF010000004.1, read on the forward strand.
CCAGGTGGAGCGGGTCCGTGCCGAGCTGGGGGTGCTCCATCCCGGCACGGCGACCGAGGTCGTGCCGGTCAAGACCACCGGTGACAAGTGGATGGGCGACCTCTCCCTGGTCGAGGGCAAGGGCGCCTTCACCAAGGAGGTCGACGCCGCGCTCCTCGCGGGCGAGGCGGATCTCGCGGTGCACTGCGTCAAGGACGTACCGGCGGACCGGCCGCTGCCCGCGGGGACGACGTTCGCGGCGTTCCTCAAGCGGGACGACATCCGCGACGCCCTGATCCACCCCGGCGGGCTGACCCTCGACCAGCTTCCCGAAGGGACGCGGATCGGTACGTCGTCCGTGCGCCGGGTCGCCCAACTCGCCGCCTCCCACCCGCATCTGGAGTGCGTCCCGTTCCGGGGCAACGCCAACCGCAGGCTGGAGAAGCTCGCCGCGGGGGAGGCCGACGCGCTGCTGCTCGCCGCCGCCGGGCTGGAGCGGATCGGCCGCGCTGACGTGATCACGGAGATCCTGTCGCCCGAGACGATGTGCCCGCCCATCGGCGCCGGGGTCCTCGCCCTCCAGTGCCGTGAGGACGACACGGTGCTCATCGACGCGGTCAGCGGCCTCGGAGACCCGGACACCTACCGCGAGACGACGGCCGAGCGGATGTTCCTGCACGTCCTCCAGGGGCACTGCAACAGCCCCATCGCCGGATACGCCACCGCCCGCCCCAACGGCGACCTCTCGCTGCGCGCCTGTGTCTTCACCCCGGACGGCAAGACCGTGCTCAACGCCCACGAGTGGGCCGGGCTGCTCAGCCCGGCCGATCTCGGCGCGTCCGTCGCCCTCGCGCTGCTGCGCCAGGGTGCGCGGGAGCTGATCGACACCATCGCGCACTGAACCGCCCGCCGGCGGGCGCGGCTCCGGGGTGTCAGTCGTTGCCCTTGCGGTGTTCGACCATGGTGTCGGGGCCCGGCGACATGATCGTCTCGTGGCCGTCAGCGGCGCGTACCCGGAAGGGCGGCGTGCCCTCCGGGCCCAGCACCTCCACGATCTCCACGACGCGGTCCTGCTTGCCGACCACCCTGCCGTGCATGACCAGCCGGTCGCCCTTGTTCGCCTTCATGCGCACTCCCTGTGGATCGGCCGTCACGACGCGTTACGCGGCGTTGTGTGGAGTGTAGGGGCGGCCCACCCGCGTCAGCCATTCCGTCAGGCCGATCGGGTCCCCGCTACGCCCGCACCCGCTCGGCCTGCTGCTTCATCAGGCGCTTCATGCGCGGGCCGACCGGTTTCTCCACCAGCCGGTGGATCAGCCAGGCGACCGCGAGCAGCGAGACGATCGTGGCGACGAACGTGAGCCGCGCGTCCAGGCCGAACTTCTGGTGGTAGGCGGCGATCACGAACCAGCCGAGGTGTTCGTGGATCAGGTAGAAGGGGTACGTGAGCGCCCCGGCGAAGGTCAGCCAGCGCCAGTTCGCCCACCGCAGCCAGCCGAGGGCCACGGCCGCCACCGCGCCGAAGGCGAGGGTGACCAGGAGCAGGATCACGTAGGGGGAGCGCTCCTGGAAGACGTTGGTCGCGTTCGGGTCCCACAGCGCGGTGGTCGAGTAGCGCTGCCCGAGCAGCCAACTGGTGGCGACGATCGACCAGAGCAGGAGATCGCTGCCGTAACGGTGGATCAGGTAGAGCGCGAGGCCGCCGATGAAGAACGGCGCGTGGTCGCGCATGACCAGTTCGTCGGTGAGCGGGTTGTCGGCGACGCGGGCGAACACCCCCGCCACCGTCCACAGGCAGCAGAAGATGACGACCCGGCGGTACGTGACGCCCTTCCACACCACGAAGAGCGCGAAGAGCAGGTAGAAGCGCGCCTCGACCCACAGGGTCCAGCACACGCCGAGGACCCGGTCCACCCCCATCGGCTGCTGGAGCATCGTCAGGTTCACCAGCACCTCGTCGAGGCGCAGGGGTTCGATGACCGACGGCAGGGCGACGCACGCGGCGGTGGTGAGGACGATGGCCGCCCAGTAGGCCGGGTAGAGGCGGGAGACGCGGGAGCGGAAGAAGTCACCGAGCGAACGGCCCCAACTGCTCATGCAGATGACGAAACCGCTGATGACGAAGAAGAGCTGCACCCCCAGTGAGCCGTAGGTGGCGACCGCCGACAGATCGGGGAAGAGCTCCTTGGGGGACTGGCCCCACGCGTGTCCCACCTGCCCCTTCCCCGCGTAGTGGAAGGTGCACACCATCAGGGCGGCGAGGATCCGCAGGCCGTCCAGGGCGCGCAGGCGGTCCCCCTTCGCGGGGGGCGCGGCGGGGGCCGGGGGGTCCACTGGCCCGGGCGCCGGTTCCGGTGCTTTGGCCAGGGTCGTCTGAGTCATTCCGGGGTTCCGTTTCGTCCCTGCGTCGATGCGTCGATCGTGGAATGGATGAACTCGCGCCGCGTACGGATCACGGGAGGCGGAGCGCCGCGTTCCGTCGCAACGCCCCGCCTCCCGTGTCCTGCCGTGCAAACCGCCTACGGCCGCGTGCAACCGCCTACGGCCGTGTCAACCGCCTACGGCCCCGTACGGCCGCCTGCTCAGCCCAGGGCCGCCCTCTTGAACGAGCGTGCGTGCCGGGCGACCCTGCGTACCGTCGCGTTGCGCGGAATGAAGGCGAGCTGGGTGGGAACGCCACCGGGCAGCGCCAGCACCGCGAGCCTGCGGCGTTTGAAGTAGACCGAGGTGCGCGGGGTCAGATGCCGGGAGAGGAAGCCCTCGGCGGCCGGGCGCAGACTCCGGTAGATCTGCGGCTGCATCGCGAACCCGACGGCCGCGACCAGCTCGGACAGCCGCTCGTACGGCTCGTACGGGGCGGGCTCGCCCGGGGCGGCGCCCGTACCCGTACCCGCGCCCGTACCCTCCGTGCCCGCGCCGTCCTCCAGGGGCGGCAGCAGCGCGTCCACGATCGTCACCGGGACGCGGTTGCTGTTCTGGTACGGGGCCAGCCGCTCCAGCAGCAGTTCCGTGCCCGTCCGCGCGACCGGCAGCCCGTAGAACGCCTTCGCCGTGAACAGGGCCGTGGAGAAGCAGGCGATGACGAGGGCGGGGCGCAGCCGCTGGTACAGCACCTCGGCCAGCACGGGGCCCGACCGTACCGTCAGGTTCGCCCCGAGGACAGCGGCCTCCTCCTCCAGCGTCCGCGACCACTGCGCGGGCGCCGAGGGGTGGGGCTTGAAGACGACGTTCCGGTGGCCCCGGGCGATCGCGCCCCTGACCATCCCCAGATGCAGTTCCTCCTCCTCCGCCACGGTGAGGATGTCGAGCGCGGAGAGGTACTGGCCGAGGATCAGCGCGGGCGGCTCGTCGGCGGCGTCACCGTTCGCGAGCGCGTCCAGCTTCGCGTCCGCCGCGCTCTCCGCGTCCGCTATCTCCGCGAGCACCTTCACGAAGGTCTCGTCCGGGATGATCTGCGGCTCGACGCCGAACTCCGTCAGCAGCAGCGGCTTCAGGCCCGGTACGAGATCCAGGTGCAGCAGCCGTTCGACGCGCCCCCCGATCAGCGGGTCGAGCTTGCTCCGGGTGGGCCCGTAACTCATCAGCCCGTCCGCGTACACATGGAGCGGGCTGTCCCCGAAGATGGCCGCGACCGCCTGGGACGGATTGGCCTGGATCGACTCGCAGGCGATCTCCACCGGCGCGTCGCCGAGCCCCCATGCCTCCCGGACGGCCCGCTGCCACAGCGTGGCGTCCTGCTCGCGCGGGGACCAGCCGGCCGGGTGGAAGGGGCGTACGAAGTCGTTCCAGGAGCGGATCTCGTCGTACTCCGGCCGCAGCGGGCGGAACCCGGGGAGCGTGTCCAGCGCGGTGGCCAGCTCGGGGGAGGACGAGGTGTCGCTGATCACCAGGATCCGGCGGTGCTCCGAGCGCGGGCCGAAGAGCCCGGCCCGGACGGCCGCCGTGACGGTCGCCGCCGCGTACTGCGTGCAGGCGAAGAAGAGCTGCGTGGTGCCCTTGGCCGACATGCTCATCAGGCTGCCTCCGGTCCCCGCTGCGCGATCGGACGGCGGCGGACCCGGCGCAGCCGCCCGGCCCGCGTGGCGTCCATCGAGTCCAGTGTCTCCGTGAGGAGGGGCGCCGGAATGCGCCGGAGGGCCGCCGCGCTGAGCGAGCGGAGTTTGCGTGCCACGGGCGGTTCGAACCTCTCGATGGAGCCAAGGTGGTGGGCCATGACCGCGCAGTACGTCCGTACGGCCTTCGGCAGCAGCAGATCCGCGTCCCGGTCGGCGGCCGTCTCCGCCACCACCTGGTCGAAGGCCCGGATGAAGTCGAGCTGCCTGACATCACCGATCTGGGTGAGCGAGGAGGTGACCCCGCGCCGGTAGAACACCCCGTGCAGGCTCACCGCGGCGAAGGACTCCGCCTCCCGGTGCAGCTTCCAGATCCAGGGCCGGTCCTCGGCGGTGCGCAGCCCGTCCGTGAAGTGCAGCAGCCCGCGGTCGACCAGCCGGCGGTGGTAGATCCCGGCCCACGCGTAGGCGTAGTCGACCGAGGTGGACCGGTCGGCGGGCAGGATCGCGTCCCGCGGGTCGAGCACCGTGGAGCGCCGGCCGACCGGGACCCGGTGCACCGCCCGGGACTTCCCGGTGAACTGCACATGGTCGGTACGGACGAAGTCGCAGCCCAGCTCCTCGGCCGCGGCGAGCAGTTGCTCGAAGTAGCCGGGAGCCACCCAGTCGTCGCCGTCCAGGTAGGTGATGTACGTACCTGTCGCGGCGTCCAGTCCGGTGTTCCGCGCGGTGGCGAGTCCTCCGTTCCGCTCATGTCTGATCACCCTGGCGCCGGGGAGTTCGCGTTCCGCACGGTCCAGGATTTCGCCGGTACCGTCCGCCGAACAATCGTCGACAAGCAGGAATTCGAAGTCGGCACGCGTATTCGCCTGCAGACTCCGCAAAGTTTCGGGGGCATATGTCCGCACGTTGTAGAACGGCACGACAACAGAGAGCTTCACCACCCGAGTGACGCTAGGCGGCATGCCGTCACCAGGGCTGACTTCGCGGGGCACGCCGGATGAACGAAGAGTGTCGGAACAGTGAATCGGCCGGAGCCGCCCGTTGTTCCGGGCATTTCCCGGGGTGCGACGCCATTCGTAGACGTGTTGTTAACCCTCCATTGCCATTGAGTTGGGCCGACAAACGGAATGGCTTCCTAACGTCCTCGACGTGCCATCACGTATCAGCCAAGCGGTCCGGGTCGCCGTGCTCGCCGACTCCGACACCCGGTGGAAGTGGGGCGCGCTCACCGCGCGCCGCATCGCCCCGGACGACCGCCCCACAGAGCTCAGCGGCTTCCTGCTGCGCGGCCGGGCCACGCCCACCGCCCGCCAGCTCGCGGAGGTCGGCGCGGACGCCGACGCCCTGCGCGAGGTGACCGGGACCGCCTTCCTGCGGGCCCTGCGCGAGGAGTCGTACGACATCGTCGTGCTGGCGCTCGTCGGCGGCGCCGTCCAGGCGATGCTGCATGGCATAGCCGCGCTGAGACTCGCGGACCGGCCCGTCGTCGTCACCGGCTACGTCGGCGTCGTCTACGAGAAGCTCTCGGACGGGCTGCTGCTGCGGCACGGCGCGGACGTCGTCCTCGCCAACTCCCTGTACGACGCGGAGCGGTTCCGCGCCGTGTACGAGGGGGTGGGCGCCGACGCCTCCTCCGTCACCGAGGCGGCCCTGCCGTTCCTCGGCGGCGAGCGCTACCAGCCGGAAGAGGGGCGCGACACGCTCGTCTTCGCCGCGCAGCCCTCCGTGCCGGCGACCCGCGCCGACCGTACGTACCTGCTGCGCCGCCTCGTCGAGCACGCCAGGCTCCACCCGCGCCGCGAGGTGCTGCTCAAGCTGCGCAGCAAGCCCGGCGAGCACACCACGCACATCGAGGAGTTCCCCTACCAGCGCCTCGCCGAGAAGGTGCCCGGCGGACTGCCGGACAACTTCCGGCTGGTGTACGGGAACATGGGCGAGGTCCTGGACCGTACGGATCTGCTGGTCACCGTCTCCTCGACGGCCGCCCTGGAGTCCCTGCACCGCTCCGTGCCCACCGCGATCCTCACCGACTTCGGGGTGCGCGAGCCGCTCGGCAACCACCACTTCATCGGCTCGGGCTGCCTGGCCTCCTGGGACCAGCTCGACGGCGGCGGACGCCCCGTCCCCGACGCCCGGTGGGCCGACCGGCAGGGCGTGGCCGCCGACGGCTCGTACGCCCACGCCTTCGACGCGGCGCGCACGCGCGTCACCGAGCTGACCGAGCGGGCCTCCGCCGGGGAACTCCCGGAGATCAGCCCGTACTACACGGCCACGACCGCCCCCGGATACCTGCCGGGCCTCCTCGCCCGCTACCACCTCGCGGCGGACGGGACCCCGCTGCCCGCCGCCGCCAGAACCGCCGACAACAGCGCGGGCGGGGTGCGGCGCGTGGTGCGCGAGGCGGTACGGGGCGCGGCGCGCGGCGCGTACCGGCACGGGGTGCAGCGCGTGGCGCCGGTCATCCGCCGGATGGGCGAGCTGTGACCGCGCGTACGGGACGCACCCCCGCCCCCGCCGGCCGCCCGGACACCCCCGCACGACCTGTCATCGCACGAGCCGCGCACACCCGACCCCCTACGGAGTACTGATGACCGTCCTCGCGGTGATCCCCGCACGCGGCGGATCCAAGGGCGTACCCGCCAAGAACCTCGCCGCCGTCGGCGGCGTCCCCCTCGTCGTCCGCGCGGTCCGCGCCTGTCTGGCGGCCCGGCGCGTCACCGACATCGTCGTCTCGACCGACGACGCGCTGATCGCCGAGGCGGCCCGCACGGCCGGCGCCGAGGTCGTCCTGCGCCCCGCCGCGATCGCGGGGGACACCGCGACCAGCGAGGACGCCGTCCTGCACGCGATGGACGCGTACGGCGCGACCCGCGGCCAGGGCGCCACCGACCCCGAGGTGGTGCTGCTGGTGCAGTGCACCAGCCCCTTCCTCACGGCCGATGACCTGGACGGCGTCACCGGCGCCGTCACCGAGGACGGCGCCGACACCGCGCTGACCGTCGCGCCCACCCACGGCTTCGTCTGGCGCCAGGACGGCGCCGGCCGCACCGAACCGGACGGCTACGGCGTCAACCACGACAAGGCGAACCGGCCGCGCCGCCAGGACCGCCCCCAGGAGTACCTGGAGACCGGCGCCGCCTACGCGATGCGCGCCGACGGCTTCCGCGCCGCGCGCCACCGCTTCTTCGGCCGCACCGCGCTCGTCCCCACCGACCCCGCGCGGGTGCTGGAGATCGACGACCCGCACGACCTGGCCCGCGCCCGGCTCCTCGCGCCGCTCCTCGACCCGCAGGTCCTCCCCTCGTACGACGATGTCGACGCCGTCGTCCTCGACTTCGACGGGACGCAGACCGACGACAAGGTCCACATCGACTCCGACGGCCGCGAAACGGTCGCCGTGCACCGCGGCGACGGCCTCGGGATCGCCGCGCTGCGCCGCTCCGGCCTCGAACTGCTCATCCTCTCCACCGAGCGGAACCCGGTCGTCGCGGCCCGCGCCCGCAAGCTCCAGGTCCCGGTCCTGCACGGCATCGACCGCAAGGACCTGGCGCTCAAGCAGTGGTGCGACGAGCACGGCATCGCGCCCGAACGGGTCCTCTACGTCGGCAACGACGTCAACGACCTGCCCTGCTTCGGCCTCGCCGGCTGGCCGGTGGCCGTCGCGAGCGCCCACGACGAGGTACGCGCCGCGGCGCGCGCCGTCACGACCACGCCCGGCGGTGAGGGAGCCGTCAGGGAGATCGCCACCTGGCTGCTCGGCCCGGGGCTCTCCACCACCCCCACCGCCCCCGTGAACCCCCACACCCTCCACACAGTCAACAAGTAAGGACGCACCGCCATGAGCACCAACTCCCCTTCCCGTCTGCGGAACTTCGGTACCCGGACCGCCGGTCCCGGCCGCCCCGTCTACATCACGGGCGAGATCGGCATCAACCACAACGGTGAGCTGGACAACGCCCTGGCCCTGATCGACGTGGCCGCCGAGGCGGGCTGTGACGCGGTCAAGTTCCAGAAGCGCACCCCGGAGATCTGCACCCCGCGCGACCAGTGGGACATCGAGCGGGACACCCCCTGGGGCCGGATGACGTACATCGACTACCGCCACCGCGTCGAGTTCGGCGAGGACGAGTACCGCACCATCGCCGAGCACTGCGCCAAGCGCGGCATCGACTGGTTCGCCTCCCCGTGGGACACCGAGGCCGTCACCTTCCTGGAGAAGTTCGACGTGCCCGCCCACAAGGTGGCCTCCGCCTCCCTCACCGACGACGAGCTGCTGCGCGCCCTGCGTGCCACCGGCCGCACCGTCATCCTCTCCACCGGCATGTCGACGCCGAAGCAGATCCGCCACGCGGTCGAGGTCCTCGGCAGCGAGAACATCCTGCTCTGCCACGCCACCTCGACGTACCCGGCCAAGGCCGAGGAGCTCAACCTGCGGGTCATCAACACCCTCCAGGCCGAGTTCCCGAACGTCCCGATCGGCTACAGCGGCCACGAGACCGGTCTCCAGACCACCCTCGCCGCCGTCGCCCTCGGCGCCACGTTCGTCGAGCGCCACATCACCCTGGACCGCGCCATGTGGGGCTCGGACCAGGCGGCCTCCGTCGAGCCGCAGGGCCTGACGCGCCTCGTCCGCGACATCCGCACCATCGAGGCGTCCCTCGGTGACGGTGTCAAGAAGGTGTACGAGTCGGAGCTCGGCCCGATGAAGAAGCTCCGCCGCGTCGCGGGCGTCGTCGCCGAGGCCGCCGAGCCGGTCGCGGTCTGACGCCATGACCGGTGCCGGCGGGGGCAGCTCCCCGTACCAGAGCGAGACAGTGGCCGCGACGGCTTCCGCGCCCGCGGGCGTCCTTCTCTCCGACACCCCCGCCGCCCCCACGATCGCCTTCGTGGAGAGCCCGGTCCAGCTTCTCAACGTGCTGGAGTGGGCGCACCTCAGCGGGACGGGTGACGCGCTCACCGTCATCGTCCTGTCGCCCACCGACCCCATGTCGCGCGGTCAGCTCCGCCGGGTGGCCGAGCTGGCCCGCGACGAGGGCTTCACGGTGCGCTGGCAGGAGGCGCGCGGCGGGGCCGGGGCGCCGCTGCGGACGGTACGGGAGCTGGCACCGCTGCTGCGCAAGGCGGACCGGGTCGTCATCGGTGACCCGTTCTCCCGGTACGTACAGCTCCTGCTGGCCCTGGTCCCCACCAAGGAGCTGACGGTCGTCGACGACGGCACCGCGACGATGGAGTTCGTCGGGCAGATCGCCCGGGGCGAACGCCTGGTGCGCTGGCACCGGCGGGGCGGCTCGCGCGGGCCGCGGGAACTGGTCCTGGCACCGGTCACCGCGGCCGCGCGCCGCCGCCTCACCCCGTCGGCCGCCCGTTCGGTCGAGGTCTTCACCTCGATGCCGGTCGAGGGGGTGCCGGACGGCATCACCGTGACGGCCAACACCTTCGCCTGGACCCGCGCGACCTTCGGGCCGCCCCGGATCACGACCGGCGCCGACATGGTCGGCACCTCGCTGGTCGAGACGGGCGTGGTCGACGCCGACCAGTACACCGAGGCGGTCATCGCGCTCGCCCGCACCCACGGCGCGACGCGCTACTTCGCCCACCGGCGCGAGAACGTCGACAAGCTCCACAAGCTGCACGCGGCGACGGGCCTGGAGATCGTCCGCCCCGACCTGCCCCTGGAGCTGATCGCCCGCCGCGGCCCGATCGGCCGTACGGTGCTGAGCTTCCCGTCCACAGTGGTCCACACCCTGCCGCTGGCCCTCGCGGGCACGGGCGTACGGGTCGCGGTCTGCGACATAGCCCCGGAATGGCTCAAGGAGACGGCCTCGCCCCGCGCACAGGGCTTCCTCTCCGGAGTCACGGGCACGGCCCGCGACGTCCACCGCCTCCCGAGGCTGCCGTCACCGGCCTGACCCGGCACCGGCACCGGCCCGGCCCGCTCCCCTCCACGGGTGGCGGGCCGGCCGCCGTCGTACGAACCGGGCCGGGGCGCAGGAGGCTGGTACAGGAGCTGTACCATCGAAGGTATGGCACTGAAGCGCACCAACGTCTATGCCGATGACGCCGATCTCGCCCTGATCAAGGCTGCCGCGGCCCGGCTGGGCGTGTCGGAAGCCGAGATAATCCGTGAGGGCATCCATCGGATCGCCCTGGCCCATCGGGTGTGGGACGAACCGTTCGTCACCGACGAGGAGACCTTCGACCTGGGGGGCCCGATCACCCGGGACGACGTCCGCACAGCGGTGGCCGACGGGTGCGAGGCCCGTGAGCGGCGCAACGGCGGGCACGCGGCGTGATCGCCGTCGCCGACACTTCCGGGCTGCTCGTTCTCTTCAACCGCTCCGACCCGAGTCACCTGGAAGCCAGGAAGGCTGCCGAGAACTGCGCGCTCCTGGTCGCCACACCCCTTGCGCTGACCGAGGTGCACCAGGTGGCCACCAGCCGGGCGGGGCGTTCCGCGGCTGACGGGATTCTGCGTTCACTGACGGAGCGGGTCCGGCAGATGCGGCTGGTCCTTGCCCCGTCAGGGCCGGAACTCCTCGACGCCGCGCTCTCGGTACGGTCCCGTTACCGGTCCCTGGACCTTGACCTCGTGGGCGCCGTGAACGTCGCCCTGGCGGCCGAGTACGACACGGATGCGGTCCTCACCCGGGACATCCGCGACTTCCGGACGGTCCGGCCGCTGGGCGGCCGGTACACGCACTTCAGGATTCTGCCGGACGATCTCTGAACCGTGCGGCTTCCGAGCGTGACGACCGCCGAGTCGGAAGGTGCCGGTATACCCACTCTGTCTTTCTGGCATGCACACCGCCGCCAGGTTTCTTCCCCTGAGTGGCTGAAATTTTGTTGATCCATGGTTGGTTGATCGATAAAGGGGCCTACTCTTCGACAGGTGAGCCAGTTGATGTCCTGCGAGTCCGAGACCGATCAGCCCGGGGAAGCGACCCACCCGGCCCTCCCCGGCACGCTGCCCGACGCCCTGCGCGCCGAGCTGATCGCCTTCCGCCGGGACATGCACATGCACCCCGAGCTGGGGAACCAGGAGTTCCGGACCACCGCGGCGCTCAAGCGCCGGCTGGAGCAGGCGGGCCTTGAGCCGCGCGTGCTGCACACCGGTACCGGGCTCGTCTGCGACATCGGCACACCGGACCCCGCGCGCCCCATGCTCGCCCTGCGCGCCGATATCGATGGTCTGCCCATCCCGGACACCAAGACCGGCGTTCCGTACCGCTCCACCGTGCCCGACCGCGCGCACGCCTGCGGGCACGACGTGCACACCGCCGCCGTCCTGGGCGCCGGGCTCGTCCTCGCCGACCTGGACCGCCAGGGGCTGCTGCCGTCCCCCGTACGGCTGATCTTCCAGCCCGCCGAGGAGGTCCTGCCCGGCGGCGCCGCCGACGCCATCGAGTCCGGGGTCCTGGACGGCGTCGGATCGATCATCGCCGTGCACTGCGACCCCAAGGTCGACGCCGGAACGATCGGACTGCGGCCAGGACCGATCACCTCCGCCTGTGACCGGCTGGAGATCGCCCTCGACGGGCCCGGCGGCCACACCGCCCGCCCGCATCTCACCACCGACCTGGTCACCGCCGCCGCCAAGGTCGCCACCGAGGTCCCCGCGCTGCTCGCGCGCCGCGTCGACGCCCGCTCCGGGCTCGCCGTCACCTGGGGCCGTATCGAGGCCGGCCACGCCTGCAACGTCATCCCGCAGCACGCCGAACTCTCCGGCACCGTCCGCTGCCTGGACCTGCCCGCCTGGCGCGAAGCGCCGGACCTGGTGCACGCCGCGATCGACGAGATCGCCACGCTCCACCGCGCGAAGTCACAGATCACGTACGTACGGGGGGTGCCGCCGGTCGTCAACGACCCCGTCGTCACCGAACTGCTCCGCACCGCGCAGGCCGCGCGCCGCGGTTCGTATGCAATCGAGGACACCGAGCAGAGCCTCGGCGGCGAGGACTTCTCCTGGTATCTCGAACAGGTGCCGGGAGCCATGGCGCGCCTCGGCGTGCGGGTCCCCGGCAGCCAGGCGCGGTACGACCTGCATCGTGGCGATTTCGACGTCGACGAACACGCCATCCAGGTCGGCGTGGAGCTTTTCACCGCCGCCGCGTTGATCGACGGCGACCGTCCGTAACCGGCCGGGGAGCGTCGGCGCGCCTCATGCTCCCCTGCTGTTCGCTTCCCGTTCGCGACGATCCGATAACGGCTTCCGTACAGGTCTTTATCTGACATCTACGCGCGTTACGATCGCCGCGAAACCAGCGCCGGAAGAGGCGCTTAGGCCAGAAGGAGCCTCCCTTGCGCCGGATCACCAGGATAGCCACCGTGGGCGTCGCGTCAGCGGCACTCGCGCTCTCCGCCACCGCCTGTGGCGGCAAGTCGTCGTCGGACGCGGGAACCGCTTCCGACGGGTCCAAGGCCGCCATCGCCTACGACATCGGTGGCAAGGGTGACCAGTCCTTCAACGACGCGGCCTACGCCGGTTTGGCCAAGGCCGAGAAGGACCTCGACATCAAGGGCACCGACTCGGAGCCGACGGACGGGGAGGGCGACGCCGACAAGGTGCAGCGCCTGACCGACCTGGCCCGCGCCGGCAACAACCCGGTGATCGGCGTCGGTTTCGCCTACGCTCCCGCGATCAAGAAGGTCGCGCCGAAGTTCCCGAAGGTCTCCTTCGGGATCATCGACGACTCCTCGGTGACCGACAAGAACATCGCCAACATGGTGTTCAACGAGGAGCAGGGCTCCTACCTCGCGGGCGTCGCCGCGGCCAAGACCACCAAGACGAAGACGGTCGGCTTCATCGGCGGTGTCGAGACCCCGCTGATCAAGAAGTTCCAGGCCGGTTTCGAGCAGGGCGTCAAGGCCACCGACCCCTCGGTGAAGGTCCTGTCGCAGTACCTGACGCAGCCCCCGAACTTCGACGGCTTCTCCAAGCCCGACCTCGGCAAGGCCGCCGCGCAGGGCCAGCTCGACAAGAAGGCGGACGTGGTCTACCACGCCGCCGGTCTGGCCGGCTTCGGCGCCATCGAGGCGACCGCGACGGCCGGCAAGTGGGCCATCGGCGTCGACTCCGACCAGTACGCGCAGAAGGGTCTGGCCAAGTACAAGGACAAGATCCTGACCTCGGTCACCAAGGACGTCTCCGACGCCGTCTACAACCTGATCAAGTCGGTCAAGGACGGCAAGCCCGAGTCCGGTGAGATCCGTTACGGTCTCGCCCAGGACGGCGTCGGCCTGGCCGACACCAACCCCGCGTACACCAAGATGACCGATGTCGTCACCGCCGTCGAGAAGGCGAAGAAGGACATCATCGACGGCAAGATCACCGTCAAGACCACCCCGTAACATCGCACGCGCGGACCGCACCCGGTCCGCGCGTGCCGTGCACCCCGGGTCTCCCGGGCCCGGACGACGGCACCGCCGCCGCTCCGGGCCCCGGGAGATTCCGCTCATCCCGCCCCATCGCTCATGTTCTGGCAGCGCTACGCGTGTTGACGGCCCTCCGGCGCGATAGCTTCACCCCCGCCCTGCCCCCACAGCCTCACCCCAGCTCCTTCCCCGCCGAGGAGAGTGCGTCATCAACGCGTCCAGCAGTCCGCCCAGCAGCCCCCCGAGCCCGCCCGCGACCCCGGAGACCGCCGAGCGCCCCGCGCCCGCCGCGCCGCCCGCCGTGCGGCTCCAGGGCATCACCAAGCGCTTCCCCGGTGTCGTCGCCAACCACGACATCGACATCACCATCCGCAAGGGCACCGTCCACGCCCTCGTGGGGGAGAACGGGGCCGGCAAGTCGACCCTGATGAAGATCCTCTACGGCATGCAGAAGCCGGACGAGGGCACCATCACCGTCGACGGCGAACAGGCCGCCTTCAGCAGCCCCGCCGACGCCATCGCGCGCGGCATCGGCATGGTGCACCAGCACTTCATGCTCGCCGACAACCTCACCGTCCTGGAGAACGTCGTTCTCGGCGGCGAGAAGCTGCACGGCATCGGCACCAAGGCGCGCAGGAAGATCAGGGAGATCTCCGAGGCGTACGGTCTCGGCGTGCGCCCCGACGCGCTCGTCGAGGACCTCGGCGTCGCCGACCGCCAGCGCGTGGAGATCCTCAAGGTCCTCTACCGCGGCGCCCGCATCCTGATCCTCGACGAGCCCACCGCCGTCCTCGTCCCGCAGGAGGTCGACGCGCTCTTCGACAACCTGCGGGAGCTGAAGGCCGAGGGCCTCACCGTCATCTTCATCTCGCACAAGCTGGGCGAGGTGCTGTCCGTCGCCGACGACATCACCGTCATACGCCGCGGTACGACCGTGGGCACCGCCGACCCGGCGCACACCACGACCAAGCAGCTCGCCGAGCTGATGGTCGGCAGCGAGCTGCCCTCGCCGGAGACCCGGGAGTCCACCGTCACGGACGTCCCCGTACTCACCGTCGACGCGCTGCGGCTCACCGCCACCGACCCCGACGGCGTGGTCCGCGAGGTCCTGGACGGGATCGGCCTCACCATCCACCGCGGCGAGGTCCTCGGCATCGCCGGCGTCGAGGGCAACGGCCAGACGGAGCTGATCGAGGCGCTGATGGGGATGCGCGACCCCGACGGCGGCACGATCACCCTCGGCACCGAGGACATCTCGCACGCGCCCACCCGCAAGCGGCGCGAGGACGGCATCGGCTACATCCCCGAGGACCGGCACCGCCACGGCCTGCTGCTGGAGTCCCCGCTCTGGGAGAACCGCATCCTCGGCCATGTCACCGAGCGGCCCAACAGCCGCCGGGGCCTCCTCGACCTCGCGGCCGCCCGCGCCGACACCGAGCGGATCGTGCGCGAGTACGACGTCCGCACCCCCGGCATCGAGGTCACCGCGGCCTCCCTGTCCGGCGGCAACCAGCAGAAGCTGATCGTCGGCCGCGAGATGAGCCACCACCCCAAGCTGCTGATCGCCGCGCACCCCACCCGCGGGGTGGACGTCGGCGCGCAGGCGCAGATCTGGGACCAGATCCGCGAGGCGCGCCGCGAGGGCCTGGCCGTCCTGCTGGTCTCCGCCGACCTCGACGAGCTGATCGGGCTCTCCGACACCCTGCGGGTGATGTACCGCGGCCGGCTCGTCGCCGACGCTGACCCCGCCACCATCACCCCGGAGGAGCTGGGCTCGGCCATGACCGGTGCCGCCACCGGCCACCTTGAGGCCGCAGAGGCCCCAGAGGCCGCAGCGGCATCAGAGGCCCCAGCGACATCAGCGACATCAGGGGAGAGCACCGCCCCGGAGGACGACGCCCGATGAAGAAATTCGACAAGGACCGGCTGATCCTGGGCTTCGCGGGACCGGTGCTCGCACTCGTCGTCGCCGTCGCCCTCACCACGATGGTGCTGCTCGTCTCGGGCACCAGCCCGTGGGAGCCGTACCGCATCATGTTCGAGTCGGCCTCGTACGTCGACGTACAGGTGCTGATCGTCAACCAGGCCGGTACGTACTACCTGGCCGCCCTCGCCGTGGCCATCGGCTTCCGGATGAACCTGTTCAACATCGGGGTCGACGGCCAGTACCGGCTCGCCGCGATGACGGCCGCGCTCGTCGGCGCCAGCGTCGATCTGCCGGGGCCGCTCCAGATCGCCCTGATCGTGATCGTCGCGATGCTCGTCGGCGCCCTCTGGTCCGGGATCGCGGGCATCCTCAAGACGACCCGCGGGGTGAGCGAGGTCGTCTCCACGATCATGCTCAACTCGATCGCCACCAGCCTGGTCGCCTGGCTGATCCTGCCGAAGAACTTCGGTGTCCAGCCCGCCGGTTCCAACAACCTCACCACCGGCGACATCCCGGAGTCCGGCTGGTTCCCCGGCCTGAACATGGGCGCCGAGGCCGGTGAGATCTACGGCTTCACCTTCGTCGCCGCCGCCTGCGGCATCGTCTACTGGTTCGTCCTCGGCCGTACCCGCTTCGGCTTCGACCTGCGCGCCACCGGCGCCAGCGAGAGCGCGGCCCGGGCATCCGGCGTCGACGCCAAGAAGATGATCCTCACCGCGATGCTGGTCTCCGGCGGCATCGCCGGACTCGCCGGGATGCCGACCCTGCTGGGCGACACCCACACGTACAGTCTCGACTTCCCCACCGGCGTCGGCTTCACCGGCATCACCATCGCGCTGCTGGGCCGGAACAACCCGCTGGGCATCGCGTTCAGCGCGCTGCTGATCGCCTTCCTCGACAAGTCGTCGGCCTCCCTCGACCAGTTCGGGTACGAGAAGGAGATCGCCACGATCATGCAGGGCCTGATCGTGATCTCGGTCGTGGTCAGCTACGAACTCGTCCGCCGCTACGGGCTCCGCCGCCAGCAGCAGAAGGTCGGCGAGGAACTCGCCGCGGGCGGCGCCCTCACCACCACCGCGACCCCGCCGGGCAGCGGCCCGTCGGACAGCGGCACCCCGGTCACCGAACGGTCGGGCAACGACAAGACCGAGAAGGAGGGGTCCGCGCTGTGACCACGACCACGAGCACCGTCTCCGCCACGAGCGCCGCCCCGAAGAAGAGCGGCGGCCGGCCCACCCTCTCCCTGCCCGTCATCCTGCTGATCGTCGCCGGCGCGCTCGCCCTCGTCTCGCTCGTACGGCTCATCAGCGGCGCCGACGACATCACCTCCGTCGGCCAGGTCGCCGGCGCGCTCGAACTCGCCATCCCCATCGGCCTCGCCGGACTCGGCGGCCTGTGGGCCGAGCGCGCGGGCGTCGTCAACATCGGCCTCGAAGGGATGATGGTCCTCGGCACCTGGTTCGGCGCCTGGGCCGGCTACCAGTGGGGCCCCTGGACCGGTGTCCTCTTCGGCATCATCGGCGGCGCCCTCGGCGGACTGCTGCACGCCGTCGTCACCGTCTCCTTCGGCGTGAACCACATCGTCTCCGGCGTCGCCATCAACATCCTCGCCGTCGGCGCCACCCGCTACCTCTCCAAGTTCACCTTCGACGCGGCCGAGGGCGGCTCCTCCAAGCAGTCCCCCCGCGTCGACTCGATCACCGAGATCACCGTTCCGGGGCTCGCCGACTGGATGCAGGACCTCCAGGCCAGACACTGGTTCCTCGTCTCCGACCTCGCGGGACTCGTGGGCGGCCTGGTCACCGGCCTCTCGCTGCTCACCGTCGTCGCCCTGCTGCTGATCCCGGGCACCTGGTGGCTGCTGTGGCGCACCGCGTTCGGCCTGCGGCTGCGCTCCTGCGGCGAGAACCCCGTCGCCGCCGAATCCCTCGGCGTCAACGTCTACAAGTACAAGTACATCGCCGTCGTCGTCTCCGGCGGCCTCGCCGGGCTCGGCGGCGCCTTCCTCGCCATCGTCTCCACCGGCATCTACCAGGAGGGCCAGACCGGCGGGCGAGGCTACATCGGCCTCGCCGCGATGATCTTCGGCAACTGGATGCCGGGCGGCATGGCGCTCGGCGCCGGGCTCTTCGGCTTCACCGACAGCCTCAAGCTGCGCGGCGGCGCCGAGAACGTCCACGCGATGCTGCTGCTCCTCGCGATCCTGCTGGTGCTGGTCGTCGGCTGGCAGCTCTACAAGAAGAAGTACGTGCCCGCCGTGATCTCGGCGGCCGTCTCGGCGCTGCTCTTCGTCTGGTACGGCCTCACCGACCAGGTGCCCAGCCAGTTCGTGGACGCCGCGCCGTACGTCACCACGCTGCTGGTCCTCGCGCTCTCCGCGCAACGGCTCAGGATGCCCAAGGCGGACGGACTCCCGTACCGGAAGGGCCAAGGAAAATGACGGCGGCGGACGTGACGCCCGGGGCAGGGGTGGACTGGGAGGCGCTGCGGGCGGCGGCGCGGGACGCGATGTCCCACGCGTACGCCCCGTACTCCGGCTACCCGGTCGGCGTCGCTGCGCTCGCGGTGACCGACGACGGCGGTACGGTCCGTACGCTCACCGGCTGCAACGTCGAGAACGCCTCGTACGGCCTCGGGCTCTGCGCCGAGTGCGGACTGATCTCCGCGCTCCAGCTCAGCGGCGGCGGCCGGCTCACCCACTTCACCTGCGTCGACGGCGCGGGCGAGGTGCTGGTGCCGTGCGGGCGCTGCCGCCAGCTCCTGTACGAGTTCGGCGGGCCCGAACTGGTCATGGAGACCCCGGACGGGATCCGCACGCTCGCCGACATGCTCCCGCAGGCATTCGGCCCCGGCCACCTCAGGAACGCCCGGCTCCACGACACCCCGCCCGGCCCGCTGGGGAACGGCCGCTCCCACTGAACCCGGCCCCGGCCCCGCCGCGATCCGGCGGCGCCGGGGCCGCTGTACGTACGTAGTCGAACGCAAGGATTAGGACCGCCATGGACGTCATCTCCGTCATCCGCACCAAGCGCGACCGGGGCGAACTGAGCCCGGAGCAGATCGACTGGGTGATCGACGCCTACACGCGCGGTGAGGTCGCCGACGAGCAGATGTCGGCGCTGGCGATGGCCATCCTGCTCAACGGCATGAACCGTACGGAGATCGCCCGCTGGACCGCCGCCATGATCGCCTCCGGCGAGCGCATGGACTTCTCCGCCCTGTCGCGCCCCACGGCCGACAAGCACTCCACGGGCGGCGTCGGCGACAAGATCACGCTCCCGCTGGCCCCGCTGGTCGCCGCCTGCGGCGCCGCCGTACCGCAGCTCAGCGGACGCGGCCTCGGCCACACCGGCGGCACCCTCGACAAGCTGGAGTCCATCCCCGGCTGGCGGGCGCTGCTCTCCAACGCCGAGATGCTGGACGTCCTCGACACCACCGGCGCGGTCATCTGCGCGGCGGGCGACGGACTGGCCCCCGCCGACAAGAAGCTGTACGCGCTGCGCGATGTCACCGGCACCGTCGAGGCGATCCCGCTGATCGCCTCCTCGATCATGTCGAAGAAGATCGCCGAGGGCACCGGCTCGCTGGTCCTGGACGTCAAGGTCGGCTCCGGCGCCTTCATGAAGACCATCGAGGATGCCCGCGAACTCGCCTCCACCATGGTCGGCCTGGGCACCGACCACGGCGTACGGACGGTCGCGCTGCTCACCGACATGGCCACCCCGCTCGGCCTCACCGCGGGCAACGCCCTGGAGGTCCGCGAGTCCGTCGAGGTCCTGGCGGGCGGCGGCCCGGCCGACGTCGTGGAACTGACCCTGGCCCTGGCCCGCGAAATGCTCGACGCGGCGGGCCTGAAGGACGCCGACCCGGCGAAGGCCCTCGCCGACGGCTCCGCGATGGACGTCTGGCGCCGCATGATCGCCGCCCAGGGCGGCGACCCGGACGCGGCCCTCCCGGTCGCCCGCGAACAGCAGGTCGTCACGGCCCCGTCCTCCGGCGTCCTGACCCGCCTCGACGCGTACGGCGTCGGCGTCGCCGCCTGGCGCCTGGGCGCGGGCCGCGCCCGCAAGGAGGACCCGGTCCAGGCAGGCGCGGGCATCGAACTCCACGCCAAGCCGGGCGACCGGATCACGGCGGGCCAGCCCCTGCTGACCCTGCACACGGACACCCCGGAGAAGTTCGGCTACGCGGCCGAGGCCCTGGAGGGCACGTACGACATCAGCCCGGCGGGCACGACGTACGACACCACGCCGGTGGTGCGGGAACGTATCGCCTGACCTGCGGTTTCCTCATTCGGGTGAACGGGATCGGTGGACGGCCGCCGGTCCCGTTCGCTCACCCTCCCCGCCCCCTTCGACCTGGCCATCGACACCTCCGAGCTGCCCGTCAGCTAGCCGCCCGCCCCGGCCGCGTACGGGCTGTGCACAGGGCGCTGCGATGAGTTCCGGGCACGGGACGGGTCTTCTTCGTGTGGATGCCAGTGATCCGATCGTTCTTGTCGTGGCGGGCCATGTCACCCCCGACGACGTGCCCCGGCTCCGTGCCGAGCTGGGCGCACGGCTGTACGGGGCCGAGGGGGCCGGGGGTGTCGTCTGTGATGTCGGTGGGCTGCTCCGGCCGAACCTGGCGGCCGTGCATGTGCTGGCCGCGCTGCAGCTCGACGCCCGCAGACGGGGTTGCCGGCTGCGGTTGCGCGGTGTGGGGCATGAGTTGCGGCTGCTGCTGGATCTGGTGGGGCTGGCGGATGTGGTGGGTGGGGTGGAACCCGGTCGCGTGGCCCGGACGTTGTCGGAGTGCGTCGTGTACGGCGTACCCCGCCGACCGGACCGGTCGGCCCGGCCGAGAGGACTTCCGATGACCGTTGCCGACTCCGACTCCACCTCAGATTCCGGCTCCGTGGAGACGGTGACCGGGGCTGATCCGGGGACGGAACTGAGCATCGCGGCCGGAAGACTGCGGGGCCGGCGGGAGGACGGCGTGGCCGTCTTCCGCGGCATCCCCTACGCGCAACCCCCGGTGGGCGACCTGCGGTTCGCCGCGCCGAGTCCCGCCGTCGGCTGGGAAGGGGTGCGGGACGCCGGGGAGTACGGGCCTCCGTGTCCGCAGACCGCCCTGCCGGACCAGATGCGGGTGAGCCGGGAGCGGGACGGGGAAGGGGATGCAGGCGGGGACGCGGACGAGTGGCTGACGGTCAATGTCTGGTCGCCCGCGCAGGCCGGTGAGGACCCCGGCGCCCGGCTGCCGGTCATGGTGTGGATCCACGGCGGCGCGTACATGGCGGGGACCGCGGGCGACCCCGGTTACGACGGCGGGCGCCTCGCGCGCGAGGGCAATGTCGTCGTGGTCACCCTCAACTACCGCCTCGGGGTGGAGGGGTTCGCCTGGATCGAGGGGGCGCCCGCCAACCGTGGCCTGCTCGACCAGGTCGCCGCCCTGGAGTGGGTACGGGACAACATCGCCGCGTTCGGCGGCGACCCCGGCCGCGTCACCCTCTTCGGGGAGTCGGCGGGCGCGGGATCGGTCGCCGCGCTGCTGGTCATGGAGCGCGCCGCCGGGTTCTTCACGCGGGCTATCGCCCAGAGCGTGCCAGGGCCGTACTTCTCGCCGGAGCTGGCCGAGGACATCTCCACCGCGATCGCCGCCGAGCTGGGCCCCGGCATCCGGCCGACGGCGACGGAGCTGGCGGGATTCGCGCCGGACCGGCTGGTCGCCGCGGGCACCGTGGTGGCCGGCAAGATGCTCGGGTGGGAGGAGCGCTGGGGCGGGGTCGCCCGTACCGCTTCGCCGTACTCACCGGTCGTCGACGGGGAGGTACTGCCGCGCGCGCCCTGGGAGGCGCTGGCGGACGGTGTCGCCCGGGACGTCGAGCTGATCGTCGGGCACAACCAAAACGAGTACCGGCTGTTCGCCGCCCTGAGCGGGCAGCTCGGCCGGATCGGCGAGGAGCAGGCGCTCGCCGCCCTCAGCGCCTTCGGCCCGGTGGCCGGCAGCGAGGCGGCCTACCGCGCCGCCCACCCGGACGCCGACGCCGAGCTGCTGCACGAACTCGTCTTCTCCGACTGGCTGTTCCGGATGCCGAGCCTGCATCTCGCGCAGGCGCAGGTGACCGGTGGCGGCAGGGCCCGGGTCTACGAACTGACCTGGCAGGCCCCCGGGATGGGCGGAGCCCTCGGGGCCTGCCACGCCCTCGACCTGCCGCTGACCTTCGGCAACTTCACCAGCGGGCTCGCGCCCCTGCTGATCGGGGCGGAGCCGTCGGCGGAGGCGGAGGCCCTGTCGGCCCGCTTCCGCGCCGCGTGGACGGCCTTCGCTTCCGACCGCCTCACCGACGCGCAGTGGCCTCCGTACGACCCGGAGGAGCGGCACGTCCTCGTACTCGACGGCGAGAAGAACCCGGTCACCGCCTACCCCGAGGAGGACTCCCGCCTGCTCTGGGAGTCCCACCGGTTCACGGCCCTGCCCCTGCCGGGGGAGAGGGCCTGACCGGGTCCGCTCCCTGCCCTTACTCCTTTACTCCTTCTCCAGGCGCAGGGGCAGGTCGAAGAGCGGGAACCACCGCGCGGTGTCCAGGAAGCAGTGCATCGTGGAGATCCGGCCGTTCTCGATCTCGATGACCTGGAGCGCCCACGGCATGTAGGCGTCCCCCGACTCCGTGGGCTTGTAGTGGGCGAAGGCCGGAGTGCCGTTGGCGAACGTCGGCAGCAGCCGCGAGCCGCGGCACGCGGCGCCGGGGCCGAGCATCCAGGCCACGATGTCGTCGTGGCCCTGGAGCCACAGGTCGAACGGCGGCATCGTGAACTTCGCGTCGTCGTGGAGCAGCGCGGTCAGCGCCTTCATGTCGTAGCCCTCGAAGGCCGTGACGTACCGCTCCAGCAGCGCCTTCTGCTCCTCGTCCAGCGGGTCCGAGGTCTCCGTCGTGGCCGGTTCGGACTCGGCGATCGTCGCGCGGGCCCGCTGGAGCGCGCTGTTGACCGAGGCGACCGTCGTGTCCAGCAGCTCGGCGACCTCGCTCGCCTTCCACGCCAGCACCTCGCGCAGGATCAGCACCGCCCGCTGCTTCGGCGGAAGGTGCTGGAGCGCCGCGACGAACGCCAGCCGGATCGTCTCCTTGGAGACCGCGGCCTCCGCCGGGTCCGCCATCGAGGGCAGGACCCGGCCGTCCGGCATCGGCTCCAGCCAGACGATCTCCGGCTGGGGGTTGAGCTGGGCCTGGGCCACCGGTGTCGGGCCGCTGAGGTCCATCGGGCGGGCCCGGCGGTTGCCCGCCGTGAGCATGTCCAGACAGACGTTGGTCGCGATGCGGTAGAGCCAGGACCGGAGCGAGGAGCGGCCCTCGAACTTCTCGAAGCTCTTCCACGCGCGCACCATCGTGTCCTGGACGGCGTCCTCGGCCTCGAACGCCGAACCGAGCATCCGGTAGCAGTAGCCGGTCAGCTCCGTACGGTGCTTCTCCAGCCGCACGTCCAGATCTTGTGTTGCGGCACTCTCGCTCACGGCGTCACCCCGGCAGCCCGTTGACATCAGTTCTGACCCAGTCCTGATCCAGTCTTCCGGAAGCCGCCGTCCCGCGCCGACAAATGGCGTGAATTCGCCGTTTGCTCAGGTTCCCGGCTTGCGTCCGTACACGTACACGTCATCGCCGTTCTTCAGCAGGGACCAGTACTTCACCGCGCTGGTCTTGGTCATGTTCACGCACCCGTGCGAGCCCGGCGGATTCCACATGCTGACGCCCACCGAGTGAAAAGCCTGGCCGCCGTCGAAGAACTGGCTGTACGGCATCGGCACGTCGTAGATCGACGAGACGTGGTCCTTGTGCCGCCAGTAGATCTTCTTCAGCCCGGTCCTGGTCTCGTAGCCGTCCCGGCCCGTCCGCACGGGCACCGGGCCGTACACCAGCTTCTTGCCGTCCTGGATCCAACTGAGCTGACGCGTGAGGTCGACGCAGGCGATACGCCCCTTGTTCGTGGGGCACTTGCCGGCCGCGTTGGGGGTCTTGCCCGCCGCCTTCTGCTTGTTCATCAGATCCATCACGCCCCAGGTGACGGGCCCCGCGTAACCGATGTTCGGGGTGATGCCGTGCTTCGTCTGGAAGGCCCTGATGGCCGTGCAGTCGGCCGTGGACTGCTTGCCGTCCGCCGTCCGGCCCAGGAACTTCTCGACCTGCTTCTGGTACGGGCCCGTGCCGGACGTGCACGAAGCCGCCTGCGCGGGCGCGGCGCCCGCCACCGACACGACCAGTGGTACGACGAGCCCCGCGACCCCCGCGGCCACGGCCCCTCTGCGCGATATCTGTCCCATTGCGTCCCCGCCCCCTTCACCACGCGCCGCCGAAATGGCGCGTTCTGGGGGCTAGACGGTCGAGGGGCGCGGGCAGTTGCCCTGAGCGGCGAGGTAAATCGGGCCGTTCTTTACGGTTCCTACGAAAGCGCCAAGCGCCGCTCGGCCCGCTCCGCCCGCGCGACCCGCGTCCCGTACAGCGTGATCGAGACGACCCCGAGGACCGCGGCCAGCCCCAGCGCCACCGTCGCGGCCCAGCCGCCCGCGTGGAAGGCGATCGCGCCGAGCGTGCCGCCCGCGCTGCTGCCCAGGTAGTACGACGACTGGTAGAGAGCCGACGCCTGCGCCCGCGCCGTCCGCGCCGTACGGCTCACGGAGGACGAGGCGACCGCGTGACCCGCGAAGAAGCCCGCCGTGATCAGCACCAGCCCCAGCAGCACCACGGCCAGCGCGTCCGACAGGGAGAGCAGCAGCCCCGCCGTCGTCGTCCCGACGGCCAGGTAGAGCGCGCCGCGCCGCCCCAGCCGCGCGACCAGCTTGCCGGCCGCCGCTGAGGAGACCGTACCCACGAGGTAGACCAGGAAGATCGAGCCGATGACCCCCTGCGGCAGGCTGAACGGCTCCTCCACCAGCCGGTATCCGATCACCGTGTAGACCGCGCCGAACACCACCATGAAGAGCCCGCCGATCGCGTACAGCCGGCGCAGCAGCGGATCGGAGAGATGGCCGCCCACCGTCCGCGCCAGACCCATCGGGCTCAGCGAACGCGGGGTGAAGTGCCGCGCCTTGGGCAGCAGCATCCGGAAGACCACGGCGCACGCCACGGCCATCAGACCGACCGCGCCCAGCGCCGCGCGCCACCCCCAGAGCTGGGCGACCCAGCCGGTGACGATCCGGCCGCTCATGCCGCCGACGCTGTTGCCCGCGACGAACAGCCCGATCGCGGCGACCAGCGCCTTCGGCCGCACCTCCTCCGCGAGATACGCCATCGCGGAGGCCGGCAGCCCGGCCAGCGCCGCGCCCTGTACGGCGCGCAGCGCCACCAGCGACTCGACGTTCGGCGCGAACGGCACCAGCAGCCCGACCGCCACCGCGACCACCAGCGAGGCGGTCATCACCGTACGGCGCCCGAACCGCTCCGACAGCGCGCTCAGCGGCAGGACGAAGACGGCCAGCGCGCCCGTCGCCGCCGAGACCGTCCAGCTCGCCTGACTCGCCGTCACGCCGAGCCCGGCGGAGATCGCGGGCAGCAGCGCCTGCGTGGAGTAGAGGAGGGCGAAGGTCGCGACCCCGGCGGCGAAGAGCGCGAAGCTCATCCGGCGGTAGCCGGGGAGGCCGGGGGAGAGAAGCGAATCCGAGGGCTTCGGAGCGGACGGCGCGGCGGAGGCACCCGGGGTGACGGGCGCCTCGGTACTGACTGAAGGCATACCTCGAAAGTAGGCACCGCGGCCTCATGCGTCCAATGCATGGAATGGCGATAATCGTTCCCATGGCGCATGAGCAGAGGTCACAGCCGAACCTGTCACGGAACAGTTACGTACGGGACATGGATCACACGCCCCCGGCCGTGGACCAGGGACCCGCGACCACGGCCCCCGGACCCCCGACCTTCGACAGGCCCCCGGCGGTGGCCGACCTGGACCCCGATTCCTGGTCCGCCGTCCTCGCCCCGCGCCTCGCGTACTTCGCCGGGGTGGCCCGCCACGAACACGTCACCCGCGCCGCGCAGGACATGGGCGTCCCGCAGTCCACGCTCTCCCGGGCGATGGTCCGGCTCGAAGAGGACCTGGGCATCGCCCTGTTCGCCCGCAAGGGCCGCACCGTCGCGCTCACCCACGCGGGCCGGGCGTTCCTCGGCTCCGTCGAACGCGCCCTCGGCGAGGTCGAGCGCGCCGCCGAATCCGTCCGCGCCGACGCCGACCCGGCCTCCGGCAAGGTCGCCTTCGGCTTTCTGCACACCATGGGCTCCGAGACCGTACCCGGCCTGATCAGGGCCTTCCGCGCCGACCACCCCCGGGTACGGTTCCAGCTCGTCCAGAACTACGGCGAGGCGATGATCGAGCGCCTGCGCGCCGGCGAACTCGACCTCTGCCTCACCTCGCCCATCCCCGACGCCCCCGACCTGGTCGCCCGCCGGCTCGACGAGCAGCGGCTGCGCCTCGTCATCCCCGACGACCACCGGCTCGCCGGGCGCCGCCGGGTACGCCTCGCCGAGGCCGCCGACGAAACGTTCGTCACCCTCGAACCGGGGTACGGGCTGCGCCGGATCACCGACGACCTCTGCGCAGCGGCGGGGTTCCGGCCGCGCGTCGCCTTCGAGGGCGAGGAGGCCGAGACGCTGCGCGGCCTGGTCGCGGCGGGCCTGGGCGTCGCGCTGCTGCCGCCCCCGGCCGTGGCCCGCCCGGGGGTCGTCGAGCTGACGGTGACGGCGCCGCGCGCGGTACGGGAGATCGGCGTCGCCTGGCTCGACGGCCACCCGGACACCCCGCCGGTGGCCGCCTTCAAACGCTTCCTGCTCTCGCGCCGGGGCCAGCTCCTGCCGGACTGACCGGTATCAAGGGCTCACGGTCGCAGCGACCGGCCGAACCCCGCCGCCAGCGGCATCCGCAGCCCCAGCGGCGGCGGCGCGGCCAGCGCGTCCGCCACCGGCCGCGAGTACGTCCGCGACAGCAGCGAGCCCAGCACGAAGTCGGAGGCCAGCGCCAGGACTTCGGTGTGGTGCTGGCGCAGCGCGTGGCCGTCCGAGTGGACCTCGAAGCGGCAGATGTCGCGGCTCGTCTTCTTGGCGCGCTCGGCCAGCCGGTAGGACAGCTCCGGGTCCGTCCGCGCGTCGTTGGTGCCGTGCATGATCAGCACCCGGCGCCCCACGAGCTGCCGTACCGGCTCCGGTTCGGCGGCCCGGTCGTCCTCCGGCAGCCATGGAGCCATCGCCAGAACGGAGTTGACGGCCGGATGATCGGCGGCCCACAGCGCCGCCCGGCCGCCCATCCCGTGGCCCACCAGGCAGACCGGCACGTCCCCGTACCGCCGTACGACCTCCTCCACCGCCCAGCGGGTGTCCGCGGCGAGGTGCGCCTCCGTACCGTTCCAGCCGCGCCGCCCGTACCGCACCACATGGGCCACCAGGCCCTCCGTCGCGCCCGCCGTCGCCAGGGAGCGGGCGAGCGGCAGCATCCGGGCGTGGGCGAGGAGAGAGGCGCCCTTGGCGGAGACCGGTTCACCCGAAGGGAGGACGAGGATCGCACCCCCCACCGCCGCGCCCGCGGCTGGTGCGGCGACCGCCCGTCCCAGTCGTGCCCGTGGCTCCGCGCGACGCGCCCGTGCCCAACCGTCCCGGCCTGCCGTACGTCCCCCCGGGGCGGGAACCGCCTGCTGTCCCATAACAGAACAGTCTCAGAAGGACAGGTGTACGCCACCCGTCCGCGCGGTCACTGTTACGTATCGCCCATCTGTACTCTACGCGCGTAGGGGGAGAAGGGTTAGAGTTCACGGATGACGAGCCAGACGTACCGTCCGCCCACCGCCGACCAGATCCGCCGCGCCCCCAAGGTCCTGCTCCACGACCATCTCGACGGCGGACTGCGTCCCGGCACGATCATCGATCTCGCCCACGAGATCGGCTACGAGGCCCTGCCGGAGCACGAGGCGGACAAGCTCGGCCTCTGGTTCCGTGAAGCGGCCGACTCCGGGTCGCTGGAGCGCTATCTGGAGACCTTCGCCCACACCTGCGCCGTGATGCAGACCCGCGACGCGCTCGTCCGGGTCGCCGCCGAGTGCGCCCAGGACCTCGCCGAGGACGGCGTCGTCTACGCGGAGGTGCGGTACGCGCCCGAGCAGCACCTCGAAGCGGGCCTCACCCTCGAAGAGGTCGTCGAAGCCGTCAACGAGGGCTTCCGCGAAGGCGAACGCCGCGCCCGCGCCGACGGCCACCGGATCCGCGTCGGCGCGCTGCTCACCGCGATGCGGCACGCGGCCCGCGCCCTGGAGATCGCCGAACTCGCCAACCGCTACCGGGACTCGGGCGTCGTCGGCTTCGACATCGCGGGCGCCGAGGCCGGCTTCCCGCCCACCCGGCACCTCGACGCGTTCGAGTACCTGAAGCGCGAGAACAACCACTTCACCATCCACGCGGGCGAGGCGTTCGGGCTCCCCTCCATCTGGCAGGCGCTCCAGTGGTGCGGCGCCGACCGGCTCGGCCACGGCGTGCGCATCATCGACGACATCGAGGTCGCGGAGGACGGCACGGTGACGCTGGGCCGCCTCGCCTCGTACGTACGGGACAAGCGCATCCCGCTGGAGATGTGCCCCAGCTCCAACCTCCAGACGGGCGCCGCCACCTCGATCGCGGACCACCCCATCGGGCTGCTGCGCAAGCTGCACTTCCGCGCGACGGTGAACACCGACAACCGGCTGATGAGCGCCACGAGCATGAGCCGGGAGTTCGAGCTGCTGGTCGACGCGTTCGCGTACACGCTCGACGACATGCAGTGGTTCACAGTCAATGCGATGAAATCAGCATTCATTCCTTTCGATGAACGACTGGCCATGATCAATGACGTGATCAAGCCCGGATATGCCGAGCTGAAATCCGAATGGCTGTTTCGGCAGACCGCTGTGACCAGCTAAGACATACGCGAAACGGATCGAACAGCGGAAATCCGGGGGAATGTCGGCGGTCGGGAACACGTGTTTCCGGCCGTCGCCGGGTATTTGCGGGGCGGGTATGCGGCTGACTACCTTGCAGAGCCGCGCAGACACCTTGTGTTCCACCTCGTATCCCCGTTTCCCCGTTTCCCCGTATCCCCGAGTCCCCAAGGACGAGATCCCGATGAAGCAGTCCGCCGCCAAGACCCTCGGTGCCGCCGCCCTCGGCGCCGCCTTCGCCGCTGCCGCCGCGGGCAGCGCCTCCGCCGCGCCCGCCGTCCCCGACACGGGCGCCGCGCTCGGCGCCCTCGGCTCCGTCACCAAGACGCTGCCCCTGGACGAGGCCGCCGGGCAGCTCCCGCAGCCGCTCTCCGGCGCCGCGACGGCCGCCGGAAGCGCGGTCGACACCGTCGAGTTCACCACGCCGTACGCGCTCGACGCGGTCCGCGCCTCCAGCCCGCTCGGCGACCTGGTCTCCAACCCGGTCGGCACCCTGCTCGGCGGCCTGCCCGTGAACGGTCTGGCCGACGGCGGCCTCGGGGTCAACGGAATCCCGCTCGGCGGCTGATCCCTGTCGTCCGGGACCACCGTCGTGTGTGCGTGCGCCCGTACCGGCATCTACGGCGTTACGGGCGCACGCACGGCATCGGGGCCCGGCGGGCCGCCGGGCGGGCCGGGCTACCAGGCGGTGGAGGCGGATGCCCGCTTCTCGCCCGGCAGGAGTATCCAGAGCGCCAGGTACAGCAGGAACTGGGGGCCCGGCAGCAGACACGAGGCCAGGAAGATCACGCGCATCGTGTTCGCGGAGGTGCCGAAGCGCTCTGCCAGCGCCGCGCACACCCCGCCGAGCATGCGTCCGTGACGGGGGCGGACCAGACGACCGGCCATGGTGGGCTCCTTCGCGAGACCATCGGGGGAGCCTTCCTTGTCCGTGCTCCCTATGACTCCATGGTCGCGCGCCGAAGGGGGCAAAGCATCCCTCTACGGGGCGATCCCGACCCTGGGAATCGTCGGGGTGACCCCCTGGGGGTTCTCCTCCCGCAGGACGCCCTCACCCGCGGCGGACTTCCTGAGCTCCGTCTCCCGCAGCGTCGTCTCCCGCAGCGCGGTCTCCCCGGCGGAGCTCCTCCGGCCGGCGGTACGGGGCGACGAAGGCCCGCGGCGTACCGTACGGGACCGCCGCACCCGGCCCTCCCTGCGCAGCCTGGCCCGGCACGCGGGCACCACCGCGAGATGCGCGAGCGCCACCCCGGCGGTGTTGAGCAGCAGGGAGTCCACATCGACGACCCGGCCGGGCACCACGGTCTGCGCCATCTCGATCCCGAGCGACAGCAGCGCGCCCGCCGTGACCGTACGGGTCAGGGAGGCCCAGAAGGAGACGGCGATCCGGCCGTCCACCATGGGCAGCAGCACCCCGGCCGGGGCGAGCAGCAGCAGTCCCTCGCCGATCCGGCGGACGGCCTCCAGGGGGCCGAGGGCCAGATCCGCCCTGATGCCCGCGAACGGCGTCAGGTTGGCCGCGTTCACCCACAGGACGTCGAGGGGGCGGAGCGTCACCCACGCCACCAGCGACAGATGCAGGAGCAGGAGCAGGAACCCCGCCCTACGGAAGTGGAAGACGGCACTGCCGCCCGGACCTTGACGCACGCTTCCAGAGACGCCGCGCGCCGCGCCATCGGTTCCGGGCGGACCGGGGCAACGCGCGCATGAGACCGGTGTCACCCGCCCGACGGCCCGGCCGGGCCTCGTGCCGTCACGGGCGGAGCACGGTCGGACCCGGCCCCGGGGCCCCTCATCACGCCGGTGGAGGGCAAAGCCGGACGGGACCCGCAGGGTGGCCCGTCTCAGCCGGTGGGGCTCGCGCTCGGGGGCAGGGTCGGCACGTCGGCGTCCGGGTGCCGCTTCGTCTCCTGGTCGCAGACGTACGTACGCGTCGGGTAGTCGCCGGGGCCGCCCAGGACGACCCGGCCGTCCGAGGCCCCGCTCTCCGCGAACGTACAGACGATCTGGGCGAGCGCCGCCGCCGGCAGGTCCTCCGGCTGACGGCTGAACCGCAGCGCCCCCGCCGGGTCGCCGGTGCGCGGGGCCGCGACGATCAGCGGCCCCCGTACGGAGGTGGTGAAGCCCGCCTCGCGCTCGGCGGCGGACGGCTCCGCCTGCAACTCGTCCAGCAGCGCCTGCGCGGCCCCCACCTTGGCGTCGGCCGCCTTGTCCGCCGGGATCGTGGCCGCGCGCTCGACCGACGCGAGGCCGGAGGCGCACACGAGATACACCCGGACCGGAACGCCGGACTCCGACTGCGTGATGACATCCTTCCCGGCGATCTCGCAGGGCAGCCGCGACGGCGCGGGCCCGGCGTCCACCGGTACGGAGGTGGTCCTGATCCCGCATCCGGCGGTGAGCGCGGTGAGCGCGGCGACCCCGGTGAGGCAGACGGTCTTCTTCCAGCGCGTCACGGTGTCCCGCCCGTCTCTCCCCGCTCCGTGTCCCCGGACCGGGAACCACGGTCCCGGTCCGGTTCCTCGCCGCCGTCGCGCGGCAGCCGCAGCACGAACATCGCGCCGCCGTCCGGCACGTTCGACGCCGTGATGTCCCCGCCGTGGATGTGCGCGTTCTCCATGGCGATCGACAGGCCGAGCCCGCTGCCCTCGGAGCGCGGCCGGGACGCGCTCGCCTTGTAGAAGCGGTCGAAGACATGCGGCAGCACGTCCTCGGGGATGCCGGGGCCGTGGTCCCGTACCTCGATCACCAGCTCGTCGCCCTCGGTCCGCACCGCCACCCGCACCGGCGAACCGCCATGCTTGAGCGCGTTGCCGATCAGATTCGCCAGGATCACGTCGAGCCGGCGCGGATCGAGCCGCACCATCATGCCGCGCGCGGCGTCCAGATCCACCGCGTCCAGCCAGGCGCGCGCGTCGATGCACGCCGTGACCTGGTCCGCCACATCGACATCGTCCAGGACGAGCCGTGCGGTACCCGCGTCGAAGCGGGTGACCTCCATCAGGTTCTCGACCAGCACGTTGAGCCGCCGCGTCTCGCTCACCACCAGCGTCACCGCGGGCGCGATCATCGGGTCCAGGCTGTCGGCCTCCTCCTCCAGGACCTCCGTCACGGCGGTGAGCGCGGTCAGCGGGGTGCGCAGCTCGTGCGACATGTCAGCGACGAAGCGGCGGCTCGACTCCTCCCGCGCGCTCATGTCCGCGACCTTCTTCTGCAAGGACTCCGCGGCGCTGTTGAACGTACGGGACAGATCCGCCAGTTCGTCCGAGCCCGACACCCGCAGCCGCGTACCGAACTTGCCCTCACCGAGCTGCCGCGCCGCCTCACCGAGCCGCTGCACCGGCTTGAGCACGGTCTCGGCGGCGGCCTGCGCGAGCAGCGCCGAGCCGATCAGCGCCAGGGTCGTGGCGATTCCCAGCGACCACGCCAGCGAGTTGAGATCCGCCTGCTCCTGGTCGAGGGACTTGAACAGATAGCCCGTGGGGCCGCCGCCGATGATCCGCGTGCCACCCACCAGATACGGGGTGCCGCCGCGCTCGGTGCGCTGCCAGAACACGTGGTACGGGTACTTGTTGGACGCCGTGACCTCCTGCCGGTCGTTCACCGCGTCCCGGAGCGAGGCCGGTACGTCGTCCATGGTGAACAGGTCGGGGTCCGAGGCGCCGACGATCGGCTTCCCCTTGTCCCGCGCGGCGATCAGCACCACGCTGTAACCGGAGTTGTCGCCCGACATCCGCTCGGCGGTGTTCTGGAGATCGCTCTGCTGCGGCCACAGCGGCAGTTCGGCCGCGCGGCTCTGCATCTCCTGCTGGAAGTCGTTGAGCGCCGAGTCCTGGGTACGGGTCAGCACGGCCTGGCGGTTGAGCCAGTACGCGATCCCCGACGCGGAGACGGCGGCGGTCAGCGCCACCGCCCCGAAGACGATGACGAGCCGCAGCCGCAGACTGGTCCAGCGGAGCCCGGCGAGCAGCGCCTTCCTGGCCGTACCGCTCCCGCCGCCCCCGGCGCCGGCCTTCTTGCCGCGCCGCGGCCGGACGTACGGGTCCACGGGCTGGTCCGCGCACGCCTGGTCCTGGCACGGATCCGTACCCGTACCCGTACCCGTACCTGTACTTGCGCCCGTATTCGTTTCCGGTGGGCCGGTGGCCGGCCCGTCCCCCCTCGGTACGTCACTCACGAAGGCGTGTCCAGCCTGTAGCCCACCCCGCGCACCGTACGGATCAGCGTCGGCGAGGACGGAACGTCCTCCACCTTCGCGCGCAGCCGCTGCACGCACGCGTCCACCAGCCGCGAGTCACCGAGATAGTCGTGCTCCCACACCAGCCGCAGCAACTGCTGCCGCGACAGCGCCTGTCCGGGCCGCCGGCTCAGCTCCAGCAGCAGCCGCAGCTCGGTCGGCGTGAGCTGAAGGTCCTCGCCGTTCTTGGTGACCGTCATCGCGGAACGGTCGATCACCAGACTGCCGAACGTCGCGGAGTCCGTGGACTCCCGCTCCCCCCGCCGCAGCACCGCGCGGATCCGGGCGTCGAGCACCCGGCCCTGCACCGGTTTCACCACATAGTCGTCCGCGCCCGACTCCAGCCCGACCACCACATCGATGTCGTCGCTGCGAGCGGTCAGCAGGATGATCGGCAACTGGTCGGTACGGCGGATCCGGCGGCACACCTCGAACCCGTCGATCCCGGGCAGCATCACATCCAGCACGATGAGATCCGGCCGCTGCTCGCGGAGCAGTTTCAGGCCGTCCTCACCCGTCGCCGCGGTGGCCACCCGATGGCCCTGGCGTGACAGGGAGAGCTCAAGGGCCGTGCGGATGGCGTCGTCGTCCTCGATCAGCAGCAGAAAAGGCACAGAGGTCATTCTGTCCCATGGGGGGACCGGAGTTCGACCGTTGCGTGCCACAGGTCCCTGTGACAGGTCTGTGACAGTCGGGGGACAGGGTCATGAAACTGCCCCGGCAAGCTCATTGCCACACGGAACGAAGCAGACTCCAACCGACGGGGGGCGCGGGATGAACGCACTGCACGGAACGACCTCAAGCGCAGTGGTCACGCGTCTTCACGACGTCACCAGGAGCACAGAGAAGTCCGGCGCCGTGAACGGGCGGGGGTGCGTTCGCGGCGCCGGGCGTCAGCACAAGCCGTCGTACATGACGGTGGTTGACGCGCCCCAGGCGGGCAGCGGGGGAACCGCGTACGGGGAGGCCACGGGGGAGCGGAAGGTTCCGGCGGGGACGGCGGACGCCGAAG
This sequence comes from Streptomyces sp. NPDC087310, assembly GCF_044744405.1. Lineage (NCBI taxonomy): Bacteria > Bacillati > Actinomycetota > Actinomycetes > Kitasatosporales > Streptomycetaceae > Streptomyces > Streptomyces sp. NPDC087310. The sequence continues at coordinate 490,043 of NZ_JBIUYF010000004.1, forward strand.
CGGCGTTCACCGCCTACGTCCAGGAGCGCCGCGCCTCCCTGTACGCGACCGCCTACCACCTGACCGGGGACCGGTTCGAGGCCGAAGACCTGCTGCAGAGCGCCCTGTTCTCCACGTACAGGGCCTGGGACAGGATCAGCGACAAGGCGGCGGTCGGGGGCTATCTCCGCCGCACCATGACCAATCTGCACATCAGCGCCTGGCGCAGGCGCAAGCTCAACGAGTACCCGACGGAGGAGCTGCCGGAGACGGCGGGCGACACGGACGCGATGCGCGGCACTGAGCTGCGCGCCGTGCTCTGGCAGGCGCTCGCCCGGCTGCCCGAACTCCAGCGGACGATGCTCGTCCTGCGCTACTACGAGGGCCGCACCGATCCGGAGATCGCGGACATCCTCGACATCAGTGTCGGCACGGTGAAGTCGAGCATCTGGCGGTCGCTCCGCCGGCTGCGTGAGGACGAGGTCCTCAGCTTCGGCCGTGACGAGGAAGAGTCCTTCGGCGAACTGGTCGCCTGAGGGCAGTGGGGGGAGCACGGGGGAAACACGGGGGAATGCGGGGGGACCGTCGTTTCGGGGGAGACGGCGGAAGCACGGGGGAAATACGGGGGGTTCGGGGGAGAACCCGTGGGGAGCAAGGGGGAACCACGGGGGACAAGGGGGATACGGGGGGACAGTAAAAGCCGCGGGGGAACTGCGGTGACCATGGGGGAACACGAAAAAGGAAGCGGGACCGTACGGGCTGGGGGGCCGGTACGGCCCCGCTTTTTCGTACGGTCCCGCTTCCGCGTGGCCCTTGCTGTCTGCGCGCGACTGTCTGCGCGCGCCGGTCAGGCGCCGCTGGTACGGGTCGTCGTGGGCTCCGCCGGACGCTCGGCGCCCCGCTCGCCGCGCGGCGTGAGACGCCGCCCGGCCGCCGCCGCGGCGATCCGCCCCAGCGCTTCCCTCTTGTCGCACGGATAAGCGCCCAGCGCCGTCTGCCGGCCGACGATCGCGCGCTCGGCGCGCATCAGCCGCCAGCCGCGCCGCAGCAGGAACGGCACCGACTTCCGCCCCTCGCGCAGATCGCGCGCCAGACGCCGCCGGAACGTGGTCGAGGGCCGGCCCCGCAGACAGAGCGCGTCGGCCAGCACCCCCAACTCCCGGCAGCGCGCGACGATGTCCGCGGCGAAGATGCCCTCCGCGAGGAACAGGGGCGCGCCCTCGATGTCCAGCGCCTCCGCGTCCACCCGCGCACTGGTCGCGATGGAGTAGACGGGAACGGTCGTACGGCCCGTACGGCACAGCTCCACGATCGCCGCGACCGCCGCGTCCGCGTCCCAGGACCGTACGGAGTCCCAGTCGATGTCCGCGCTGCCGTGGACCAGCGGCAGCGTCGGGTCGTCGCCCTCCTTGTAGAAGTCGTCGAGGCGCAGCACGGGCAGCCCCGTACGGGCGGCGAGAGACGACTTACCGGAGCCGGACGGCCCCGCGAGGAGCACGACTCGGGTCGGAAGAGTGGGAGAGCTCACGGGACACCAGTGTGCGGCATCCGTCCGTACGGTGAACCCCTGGGGGCGATCAGGCGAGTTCCAGCGGTCGATTTGGCGGGTTTATCGGTATCACGGACCAAGGGTCAACTACTGTGAGTGCCGCTTCGATTACCCACCACTACCAAACGGCTTGCTCGATCCGGCCAGACAGGACATCCCATGGCACGTCACGCACTTCCCCCCGCCCAGCGCCGCACCCTGCTGCGCGCCGGCCTGACCCTCACGGCGGCGGGCGCGGCCCTCGGTCTGGGCGGCGCGGCGGCCCACGCGGCCCCGGCGCCCGCACCCGCCTCCTCGTCCTCCGACACGGAGACCCAGATCGCCGAGTCGGGCAAGGCGGCGGGCCAGGCCCTCACCGGCGCGCTCGGCTACGGGGTGGCGGGCGCCCTGAACCCGGTCACGTCCCTCAAGCTCAACCCCCTGGCCGGTACGGGCGTCGACCCGCTGGACAACGCGGTGGGCACCCAGGTGGCGGACTTCAAGCCGATCTCCACGGCCCCCCTCACCGACCCGCTGACCAAGGGAAGCGGCTCGCTCAAGGACATGCCGCTGGTGGGGCAGGTGGTGGGCCAGGTGGCGGGGGTGCTGCCGGGGTGACCCTCGGTGGATGTCCTGCCTTCCCTCGTTCGGGGAAGGCAGGACATCCCTGCCAGACGTTTCCGGCCGGCGAGGGTGGTGTCAGTACGCCGAGCCGGACGCGCCCAGGCTGCCCGTCGGGTGCCAGACCGTCTTCGTCTCCAGGAAGGCCGTCAGGCGACGGGTGCCCGGGTCGGCCGTCCAGTCCGTGGTCCCGGTCGCGCGGGGGCGCCGTACGCGCTTGAGGTTGTCGGCCGCGGCGATCTCCAACTCCTTGGCCAGCGTCTCGTCCGCGCCGGTCAGGTCGATCCCGTTGACGTCCTGGTGCGCGGCGAGCGGCGCCGCGAGCTCGGCCGTACGGCCCGAGAGGATGTTGACCACCCCGCCCGGCACGTCGGACGTGGCCAGCACCTCGCCCAGCGAGAGCGCGGGCAGCGGGGACGCCTCGCTCGCCACGACGACCGCCGTGTTGCCCGTCGCGATCACCGGCGCGATCACCGAGACCAGCCCCAGGAACGACGACTCACGCGGCGCCAGGACCGCGACGACACCCGTCGGCTCGGGCGTGGAGAGGTTGAAGAACGGCCCGGCGACCGGGTTCGCCCCGCCCGCGATCTGGGCGATCTTGTCCGTCCACCCTGCGTACCAGACCCAGCGGTCGACCGCCGCGTCCACCACGGCCGCCGCCTTCGGCTTCGACAGGCCCTCGGCCTCCGCGACCTCCCGTACGAACTGCTCCCGGCGGCCCTCCAGCATCTCGGCGACGCGGTAGAGGACCTGGCCCCGGTTGTACGCCGTCGCGCCCGACCAGCCGCCGAACGCCTTGCGGGCCGCGACGACCGCGTCCCGGGCGTCCTTGCGGGAGGACAGCGGTGCGTTGGCCAGCCAGGCGCCCTTCGTGTCGGTCACTTCGTACACCCGACCGCTCTCGCTCCGGGGGAACTTGCCCCCTACGTACAGCTTGTAGGTCTTGAACACGTTCAGACGGCCGGTGACAGTGCCGGCGGATTCCTTAGACATCGAGGTACGCCTCCAGGCCGTGGCGACCGCCCTCGCGGCCGTAACCCGACTCCTTGTAGCCGCCGAAGGGCGAGGTCGGGTCGAACTTGTTGAACGTGTTGGCCCAGACGACACCCGCCCGGAGCTTGTTCGCGACCGCGAGGATCCGCGAACCCTTCTCCGTCCAGATGCCCGCGGAGAGGCCGTACTGCGTGTTGTTGGCCTTGGCCACGGCCTCGTCGGGCGTACGGAACGTCAGCACCGACAGCACCGGGCCGAAGATCTCGTCCCGGGCGATCGTGTGCGCCTGCGTGACGTTGGTGAAGAGCGTCGGCGCGAACCAGTAGCCGGCGGACGGCAGCTCGCACGCGGGCGACCAGCGCTCCGCGCCCTCCGCCTCGCCCGTCTCGGCCAGCGCCCGGATCCGGGCGAGTTGCTCGGCGGAGTTGATCGCGCCGAGGTCGGTGTTCTTGTCCAGCGGATCGCCCACGCGCAGCGTGGACAGCCGGCGCTTGAGCGCGTCCAGCACCTCGTCGTGGACCGACTCCTGGACGAGCAGCCGCGAGCCCGCGCAGCAGACCTGGCCCTGGTTGAAGAAGATGCCCGTGACGATGCCCTCGACGGCCTGGTCGACCGGGGCGTCGTCGAAGACGATGTTCGCGCCCTTGCCGCCCAGTTCGAGCGTGGCCCTCTTGCCCGTACCGGCGATCTCGCGGGCGATGGCCTTGCCGACGGCGGTCGAGCCGGTGAAGGCGACCTTGTCGATGCCCGGGTGGCCGACGAGCGCCGCGCCCGTCGTCCCGTCGCCGGTGATGATGTTGACGACGCCCTTGGGGAGCCCGGCCTGACGGCAGATGTCCGCGAAGAAGAGCGCGGAGAGCGGGGTCGTCTCGGCGGGCTTCAGGACGACCGTGTTGCCGGTGGCGAGCGCCGGGGCGATCTTCCACGCGAGCATGAGGAGCGGGAAGTTCCAGGGAATGACCTGCCCGGCGACCCCGAGCGGGCGGGGGTCGGCGCCGTAGCCGGCGTGGTCGAGCTTGTCGGCCCAGCCCGCGTAGTAGAAGAAGTGCGCGGCGACCAGCGGGAGGTCCGCGTCGCGGGTCTCCTTGATCGGCTTGCCGTTGTCGAGGGTCTCCAGCACGGCCAGTTCGCGCGAACGCTCCTGGATGATCCGCGCGATACGGAACAGGTACTTGGCCCGTTCGGCGCCGGGCAGGACCGACCACTTCTCGAACGCCTTACGGGCCGCCCGCACGGCGCGGTCCACGTCGTCGGCACCGGCCTGGGCGACCTCGGACAGCACCTCCTCCGTGGACGGGCTGACGGTCTTGAAGACCTTGCCCTCGGCCGCCTCGCCGAACTCGCCGTCGATGAACAGCCCGTAAGAAGGCGCGATGTCGACGACCGAGCGGGACTCGGGGGCGGGCGCGTACGCGAACGGGTTCGCGGTGGTGTTCGCCGTGATGTTCGCGGCGGTGGTCGGGGACGTGCTCTTGGGTGTGCTCCGGGATGCCATCTCTGCCTCAGTCCACCGTGACGTAATCGGGGCCGGAGTACCGGCCGGTGCTGAGCTTCTGACGCTGCATCAGCAGGTCGTTCAGCAGACTGGATGCGCCGAAGCGGAACCAGTGGTTGTCCAGCCAGTCCGCGCCCGCGGTCTCGTTGACCAGCACCAGGAACTTGACCGCGTCCTTCGTCGAACGGATGCCGCCCGCGGGCTTCACCCCGATCTGCACCCCGGTCTGCTCACGGAAGTCGCGTACGGCCTGAAGCATGAGCAGCGTGTTGGCGGGGGTGGCGTTGACCCCGACCTTGCCGGTCGACGTCTTGATGAAGTCCGCGCCCGCGATCATGCCGAGCCAGGACGCGCGGCGGATGTTGTCGTACGTGGACAGCTCGCCGGTCTCGAAGATCACCTTGAGCCGGGCGGCCCCGGCCGCCTCCTTCACGGCCCTGATCTCCTCGTACACCTTGAGGTAGTGCCCCGCGAGGAACGCGCCGCGATCGATGACCATGTCGATCTCGTCGGCGCCCGCGGCCACGGCGTCACGCGTGTCGGCGAGCTTCACGCCGAGCGCGGCGCGGCCGGCCGGGAAGGCGGTGGCGACGGAGGCGACCTTCACCCCGGACCCGGCGAGCGCGGCGACCGCGGTCTCCGCCATGTCCGGATAGACGCAGACGGCGGCCGTCGCGGGCGTCGTACGGTCGGTCGGATCGGGCCGTACGGCCTTGGCGGCGAGCGCCCGGACCTTGCCCGGGGTGTCCGCGCCTTCGAGCGTCGTCAGGTCGATCATGGAGATGGCCAGGTCGATGGCGTACGCCTTGGCCGTGGTCTTGATCGAACGCGTACCGAGCGCGGCGGCGCGGGCCTCCAGGCCGACGGCGTCGACGCCGGGCAGCCCGTGCAGGAAGCGGCGCAATGTGCTGTCGGACGCGGTCACGTCAGCGAATGCGGGGGTGATGGTGGGCATGGTCACCAGATGAGCATATCTACGCGCGTAGCGACCTGTACAGGGGGTGTGAGGTTCCGTGGAGGGGCTGTTTCCGAGCTGTGACCCGGGGCGCTCGGGGTGGTTCGTGTACGGCGGGGGCTCGGGGTGGTTCGTGTACGGCCGGGTGCGCGGGGGCCGGGAACCGCGACTGTCGGAGGCGTACGGCAGAATCGGACGTATGACGAGCCCTGCCCCCGATCCCGAGCCCGGCCCCCGGCCCGTGTCCGACCCCGAGCCCGGTGCCGCCGACGGCCCCTCCGGTGGCGACCGCGCGCGGCCGAAGGCCGGGCGCCCGGCGTCCGGACCGGCGCGGGACGGCGCGAGCGAGCCCGGCGAGCCGGCCCCGTCGACCGGGCCCGCAGAGCCTGCTGGACCCACCGGGGTGACCGGACCCGCAGAGCCGGTCGGACCCACGGAGCCGGTCTACGCCGACCGTGTCTTCCGGTCGGCCGGCGGGATCGTGGGCGGCGGCCTGCTGCTCGCGCTCGTCCTGTGGATCGGCATCGACGCGCTCGTCCGGGGCACGGGCCGTACCCCGTGGCTGGCGCTCGCCGGGATGCTCTGTGCCCTGCCGCTGATCACCGCGTTCAGCCTGCGCCCGGCGGTCTTCGCGGGCGCGGACCGGCTCCGTATCAGGAACCCGTTCCGGACGATCGACCTGCCCTGGGGGTCGGTCACGGACATACGGGCCTCGTACTCGTGCGAGGCGTTCACGCGGGACAACGGGAAGTTCCAGCTCTGGGCGGTCCCCGTCTCCCTGCGTCAGCGCAAGCGCGCCGCCCGCCAGCAGACCCGCAGGGCGGGCGACGACCCGCACGGCAGGACCTCGGTCAACGTGGACGTCACGGACCACCAGGCCAGAATGGCCACGGCGGACCGCACCACCGCCGACCTCCGAGACCTGGCCGAACGCGCCACCTCCCGCACCACCGCCCAGGGCGACCCCGTGGTCCGCTGGGCCTACGAGGTCATCGCCCCGGCGGCCGCGGGCCTGGTGGTCCTGCTGGTACTGCTGCTGGTGGGCTGAGGCCGCGGGAGGCCGGCAGGAGGCCGCAGGCGATCCGGGTGCGGGCCCCGGGCTGGGTGGACGGCACGCCACCCCTCCGTCACTCCTCGGCTGTCAGTCCCGTCTGCCACCATGCCCCGCATGACCGACAACGCGTACCCACCCCTCACCGACCAGGCCGATGCCACCGATCACGCCCGACAGAGCATGCGGGGCCTGGCAGCCGAACTCACCGAACGCGGCTGCGAAGTCCTCTGGTACGACGAAAAGGGCAGGCCGTCGGAGGAGGAGGGAAGTCTGGAGTTCGACATCGAGGCCCCCAACTCCTACGGCGACGTTCTCGTGATCCCCGGTATCCCCACCTCCCTTCTGAAGTCCGCGACGCCGGAGGACGGTTGGACTCTGCGGTGGGGCGGCAAGTCCTACACCTGGGCCGAGTTCGTGGAGGAACGGTCCGCCCTTGCGCGGGGATTGCACACCATCCATGCCAATGCCGACCTCTTCGTCGCCGAACTGCGCAAGCGTGGAATTCCGGTGGACGCCGACGGGGTGGGCCCCGACTGGGACGCCGCGTCGGACACGTGGATCACCTACGCCCTGCCGATCGGCGACGAAGTCGTGTACGCCTCCTTCCCCAACCAGCCCATCGGGCCGGGACTCGACCAGGTCTTCTACGTCCAGGGTGAGGAGTACACCTGGGAGGCGGCCGTCACGGCGGTCTTCGTCGAGGCGGGAGTCCCGGTACCGGACCGGCCCTCACCGGACGGCCCTTAGCGGCATCTCCTGTGGCGTGGCGGTGGCCGGTCGCGTCCCGCGACCGGTCATGCCTGCGCTCATCCGTTCGCCGGTCCGCTCGCGCAGTGCGGTTTCCAGGCGGTCGCGGATCTTGGTCTGGGCGTCGATGCGTTCGTTGAGGACCGTCAGCCGGTCCAGCGCGACCCGCAGGCCCCTGTCCGAGGGGGGGGTACGGCGGCCACATCGGCGTCCAGGCATGGCAGGAATACGCGTACGTCGTCCACGGTGAGCCCGACGGCCGGCAGTTGGCGGATGTTGCGGACCCGTACCACCGCCCGTTCGTCGTAGACGCGGTAGCCGTTGGGGGCCCGTTCGGAGGAGATCAGCCCGCCTGCTCGTAGTGCCGTAGCGCGCGGGCCGTCATCCCCGTGGTCCTGGCCAGCTCGCCGATCCACACGTGTGGCACCTCCGGGGCCACCCCTATCACGCCACAACCGCACCGCCGTCGACGGGGAGGACGACGCCGGTGACGAACGACGCGGCCGGGGAGGCGAGGTGGGTGATCGCCCAGGCGACCTCCTCGGGGCGACCGATCCGGCCCAGCGGTGTGTGTGCGAGCTGCCACTTCCGCAGTGCGGCCATCTGCTCCGGTGTCAGACCCTGGTGATCGCCGATGGGGGTCGCGATCGCGCCCGGCGCGACCGCCACCACCCGGATTCCACGAGGCGCCAGCTCAACCGCCCAACTGCGGGTCAGCAGGTCCAGGCCCGTCTTGGTCGCCGCGTAGACCGAGTTGCCGGGCCGGGCCCGTTGGCCTATCGACGTACTGACATTGACGATCACTCCTCCGCCCGACGCCTCCAGGGACGGCGGCGCGGCTTGGGCCAGCAGCGTGGGGGCGATGAGGTTCGTGGCGAGCTGGGCCGTGATCGACTCCGGACTCAGGGTGCCGAGGGCGCCGGCGTGCACGATGCCGGCGTTGTTGACCAGTACGTCCCATCGGCCATGCGTCTCCCGCACCGCCTGGACGATCCGCTCGGGCTCGCCCTCCGCGGTGATGTCGGCGGGCAGCGGTGTGATCCGGTCCTGCCCGGCGGCCGTCTCCTTGAGCGGTTCGCTGCGGCGGCCGATCGCGATCACCCGGGCGCCCTCGGCGGCGAAGGCGCGGGCCGTTGCCCGCCCGATGCCGGTGCCGGCACCGGTGACGACGACGATCCTGCTGCCCTGCGGCGTGGTGATCTCCATGCCGGTCATCGTGCAACCCTGCCGCCGGCGGCAAGGTCAACCCCCGGCGGGCCGGGCAGCGCCGACGATAGCGTGCGGCCATGACCGGTGACGCGGCGCGGCCGTTGCTCTTCCTGGACGTCGACGGAACGCTCCTGCCCTATGGCGGAGGGCGGTTGCCTGCGGATCGTGAGGGGTGGGAGGACTGGCAGAAGGTGTCCAACCCTCAGTTGGCGAAGATGGACCTCACCCTCGGGCCGCGTTTGCTGGCGTTGCCCTGTGACCTGGTGTGGGCCACCGCCTGGATGCACGATGCCAACGCGGTGATAGCACCGCTGCTCGGGCTGCCCGAGTTGCCGGTGGCGGAGCTGCCGGACGCGCCCGAGGAGGACATGGCGCGCGGGGTGCACCGGAAGACCCGGGCGCTTGTCGGCGCTGCGGCGGCGCGGCCGTTCATCTGGGTCGACGACGAGATCACCGCCCCTGATCGCGCCTGGGTGTCGGCGCACCACCAAGGGCCCGCGCTGCTCCACCGGGTGGATTCCATGACCGGCCTCGCCGCGACGGACCTTGCCGTGTTCGATGACTGGCTGATGCGTGTGGCGGGACAGCCCCACAGGTGAGCCCACAGGTGAGCCAGTAGCCAGGAGCCAGTAGGTGGAGTGGGCCCCGGTCAGAGCGTTATCGCGTACAGCGTGCCCGATGTGCTGCTGAGGTAGGCCGTGCCGTTCGCGACCGCCGGGGGTGCGGCGATGCGGGCCTTGGTGGCGTGGGTCCACTTTGTTCTGCCTGTTGTCGCGTCCAGGGCGTAGAGGGTGCCGTCCCCGACGACGTACGCGACGCCGTTCGCGAGCGTCGGGCGCGTCAGGGTCTCCGCCAGGGGGATGCGCCACTTGACCCTGCCGGTCTTCGCGTGCAGCGCGTACAGGCTGCCGGACGCGCTGCTCGTGTAGACGAGGTTCCCGGCCGCCACCGGGGTGCCGAAGGCGTCGCTGCCGTAGGCGGAGTCGTCGGGGTCGGTCTGCCAGGTCGGTTGGCCGGTCTCCGTGGATATCGCCTGGAGGCGGTAGGAGCGGCCGGCGTCGACGATGGTGCTGATGTAGAGCGTCGTACCGGATGCCGTCACTTCCGTGAACGCCTGGTCCTCCCCGGCGTACGTCCACTTCTGTCCGCCGCCCGCCCTGTCCAGGCCGTGCAGCGCCGTCTCGCTGCCGACACAGACGGTGCCGTCGGCCACCGCCGGGCCGAGGGTGTAGGAGGTGCCGGGGGCGGAGCCGTGGCGCCAGCGTTCCTCGCCGGTGGCCGCGGCGACCGCGTAGAGGACTCCGGGGCGGCCGGAGTCGGGCTCGCCCCTGCTGTTCACGTAGACCGTGCCGCCGGACACCACCGGGATCGCGTAGGCGCCGCCGTCCGCCGGTGCGGTCCATTTCCGTGTGCCGGTGTCCGCGCGTACGGCGTGCAGGGCGCCGCCCGCTCCCAGGCAGACCGTGCCGCCCTTGGCCGGTGCGGGGAGCTGGGTCAGCGTGTCCTCCCCGAGGTCGGGGGTGTACGTCCAGCGGCGGGTGCCCCGGTCGGCCGTCACCGCGTACAGGCTCTTCCGGGTGGCGACGTAGACCAGGCCGCCGGCCACCGCCGGCACCGCGTCCGTCTGGTCGGCGCCGTCGACCCCGTCGCCCACATCGCCCCCGTCGGCGACCACGGACGACGTCCAGAGCCGGCTGCCCGGCTGCTTCGCCGGGGTGTCCGCCGTCCCGTCGGGGCCGTATTCTCCTCCGTCGCCGAGCGCTGCCCAGCCGCCGTAGCCGATGCCCGCCGCCGCGACGCCCGCCAGGCCGAACAGGGCCCTGCGGCGCGTGACCCCGGCGGGCGGACCGCTCGGCGGGGAGGTGGGCGGCGGTGGTTCCGCCGGACGGGTTGCCGTGGAGCGCTGGTGCAGCGTCGCCCCTACCGCGGCCGGGAACCAGTCGGGCCCCTGCCCGTGGTTCCCGCCGGTCAGGTGGAGCGTGTCGCCCCCCGCCGCCTCGGCCAGCCGCCGTACGAGGTCCGCCACCGACGGGCGGTCCTCCGGGGCCTTGGCCAGGCACGCGGCCACCAACGGCCGCAGCTCGTCCGGCAGGGCGTCCAGGGCGGGGCGCTCGTACACCGTCCGGTAGTGCAGGACGTGCGCCGTTCCCGCGCCGAAGGGGCCCGTTCCCGTGGCGGTGTAGGTGAGGACCGATCCGAAGGCGAACACGTCACTGGCCGGGCCGATCGCGCCGCCCGTGAGCTGTTCGGGGGACATGAATCCGGCGGTGCCCACCGTCATGCCCGTCTGGGTCAGCCTGCTGGCCTCGCCGAACACCGAGATCCCGAAGTCGATGACGCGCGGCCCGTCCGGCGCGAGGAGGATGTTCGACGGTTTGAGGTCCCGGTGCACCACCCCCGCCGCGTGGATCGCCTCCAGCGCCTCCGCCAGCCCCGCGCCGAGCGCCAGGACCTGCCGTACCGGCCACGGCCCGTGCTCGGTCACCGCCTCGCCCAGCGCCATCCCCGGTACGTACACCGTGGCCAGCCAGGGCGGGGTCCCCTCCGGATCCGCGTCCACGACGCCCGCCGTGAAGGAGCCGTTCACGCGCACCACCGCGGCCACCTCGCGCGCGAACCGGCGCCGGAACTGCGCGTCCTCCGCCAGGTCGGGGCGGACCACCTTCACGGCGACGGTACGGCCGCCGGGCGAGCGCCCCAGATAGACGCTGCCCATGCCGCCCGCGCCCAGCCGTGCCACGATGCGGTACGGACCGACCTCCACCGGGTCGTTCGCGCTCAGCGCCTTGAACGTCTCCACAGCCCCCACGGTGCCCGCCGCCTCCATCACCACCGCTGATCCCCGCTGCCGCCGTACCCTACCCGGCCGTTCGCAGGGGGCGGCTCAGACGCCCTCGATGCCCGCCGCCCTGGCCAGGTCCCGCTTCAGCGCGGTGAGCAGGTCCTCCGCCGTCGTACGGGCCGTCGGCAGCGCCGAGGCGTCGGCGACCGGGATCACCGCCTCCAGGTAGCACTTGAGCTTGGGCTCCGTGCCGCTCGGGCGGACGATGACGCGCGCCCGGTACGCGCCGTCCAGGTGGTAGCGCAGGCCGTCGGTCGGGGGGAGCGTGTCCGCGCCGGCGGACAGGTCCTCGGCGGCCGAGACCCGCAGGCCCGCCAGCTCGGCCGGCGGGTGCTCGCGCAGCCGGCGCATGGCGTCGGCGATCAGCGACAGGTCCTGGACGCGGACGGAGAGCTGGTCCGTGGCGTGCAGGCCGTGGGCGACGGAGAGATCATCCAGGACGTCCGTGAGCGTACGGCCCGACTCCTTCAGCTCCGAGGCCAGTTCGGCCACGAGCAGCGCCGCCGTGATGCCGTCCTTGTCGCGTACGCCCTCGGGGTCGACGCAGTAGCCGAGCGCCTCCTCGTACCCGTACCGCAGGCCCTCGGCGCGCGCGATCCACTTGAAGCCGGTCAGCGTCTCCTCGTACCCGAGCCCCGCCGCGGCCGCGATCCGGCCGAGGAGGGAGGACGAGACGATCGACGCGGCGAACGTGCCCCTCGCGCCCCGCGCCACGAGGTGCGCGGCCAGCAGCGCGCCGACCTCGTCGCCGCGCAGCATCCGCCACCCCGCGTCGGCCGACGCGTCGGGGACGGCCACCGCGCAGCGGTCCGCGTCCGGGTCGTTGGCGATGATCAGGTCGGGGCGGACGCGGCGGGCCGTGGCGAAGGCCAGGTCCATCGCGCCCGGCTCCTCCGGGTTGGGGAACGCGACCGTCGGGAAGGCCGGATCGGGCTCGGCCTGTTCCGGTACGGGGACGGGCGCGGGGAAGCCGGCGCGGGCGAAGGCGGCGAGCACCGTCTCCGTACCGACGCCGTGCAGTGCCGTGTGGACGACGCGCGCGGTGCGCGGGGAGCCGGGGGAGAGGACCGCGTCCGTACGGGCCAGATACGCGGCCAGGATCTCGTCGCCGAGGACGTCCCAGCCGGATTCGGGGCGGTCCACCGTGTCCAGCGCGCCCACCGCGGCGATCCGGGCGGCGATCTCCGCGTCGGCGGGCGGCACGATCTGCGAGCCACCCGAGTCGCCGCCCAGGTAGACCTTGTAGCCGTTGTCGCGGGGCGGATTGTGGCTGGCGGTGACCTCCACGCCCGCGACGGCCCCGAGGTGCCGTACGGCGAAGGCCAGGACGGGCGTGGGCAGCGGCCGGGGCAGCAGGGCGGCGCGCAGGCCCGCGCCGGTCATCACGGCCACGGTGTCCCGGGCGAAGTCGGCGGACTTGTAGCGGGCGTCGTACCCGACGACCACCAGGCCGTCCCCGTCGCCCCGCGCCCTCAGGTACGCGGCGAGGCCGGCCGCGGCGCGGATGACCACGGCGCGGTTCATCCGCATGGGCCCGGCGCCCAGCTCGCCGCGGAGCCCGGCCGTACCGAACTGGAGCGTCCCCGCGAACCGTTCCGCCAGGGCGTCGAGATCCCCGGCGCCGGCGGCTTCGATGAGTTCGCCCAGTTCCTCACGGGTCTCGCTGTCCGGGTCCTCGGCCTGCCAGGTCTTGGCGCGGACGAGGAGGTCCTGGCGGGCGGGGTCCTGATGCGCGTTCTGGTGCATGGGCCTGCTCCTGCGGGTGGCGTCTTCGGCGGGTGGGGCGGCGGGGCGAGAGGAGGGGGACGGTCAGGTCGGACGCGGTCGAGCAGGTCAGATACGGTCGAGCACCCGCGCCAGCAGCGCGCCCATCTGGGTGGCCGAGTCGCGGCCCGCCTGAAGGACCTCCTCGTGGTTGAGGGGGGCGCCCGAGATGCCCGCCGCCAGATTGGTGACCAGGGAGATGCCCAGGACCTCGGCGCCCGCCTCGCGGGCCGCGATGGCCTCCAGGACGGTGGACATGCCGACGAGGTCGCCGCCCATCGCGCGGACCATGTTGATCTCGGCGGGGGTCTCGTAGTGCGGCCCCGTGAACTGGACGTACACCCCCTCCTCCAGACCCGGCTCGATCTCCTTGCACAGCGCGCGCAGCCGCGGCGAGTACAGATCCGTCAGGTCCACGAAGTTCGCGCCGACGATCGGGGAGACGGCCGTCAGGTTGATGTGGTCGCTGATCAGCACGGGCTGGCCGGGGCGCATGCCCTCGCGCAGGCCGCCGCAGCCGTTGGTCAGGATGATCGTCTTGCAGCCGGCGGCGACGGCCGTACGGACACCGTGCGCGACGGAGGCGACGCCGCGGCCCTCGTAGTAGTGCGTGCGGCCCAGGAAGACCAGGGCGCGCTTCTCGGCGATTCTGTACGAGCGGATCCGGCCTCCGTGGCCCTCCACCGCGGGCGGCGGGAAGCCCGGCAGCTCGGTCACGGGGAACTCCGCCTCGGGCGCGCCGAGCGCGTCGACGGCCGGCGCCCAGCCGGAACCCATCACCAGGGCGACGTCATGGGTCTCGGCGCCGGTCAGCTCGCGCAGCGTGGCGGCCGCGGCGTCGGCGGCGGCAAGAGGGTCGGCGGGTCCGTCGGCGTTGGCCGGGATAACAGATGCGTTCACGCGGATGAGGGTAGCCGGTCATGCCCTACGCGCGTAGATGTATTGGGCACGGTCTCCATATCGTTGTGTGGCTGTTTCCGGCGAAAGGAGACGAAAGGGCCGGGAGGGAGGAAGCCCCGGGGGAGGCCCTGGGCACTTTCAGGGCAGGGGCAGGGGCGAGGTTGGCCGGATCTGTCCCGTCGTACGCGTCTGTCCGGATGAACCGGGCCGAACCGGGCCCCGCCGTGCCGCGCCGTGCTGCGCGGACCAGGCGCCGGGCGCCGTCTCAGCACGGGCGCTTGCGCAGCTCCATCACGTAGTCGTGCGGGGCCCCCGCCGACTCCGCCGCGTCGGCCAGCTCGCCCAGGTAGCGCGCCGAGGGCAGCCCGCCCTCGTACCCGTTCAGGACGTACAGCCAGGTCGGCTCCTCGCCGTCCAGCGTGTGCACCCGTACGCGCATCCGCCGGTAGATGTCGAGCCCCACGCCCTCCCAGCGGTCCATGGAGTCCTCGTCCATCGGCGCCAGGTCGTACAGCGCGACGAAGACCTGTGAGCGGGGCGCCTCCACGATCGTGGCGAGCGCGCCCTCCCAGCCCATCTGTTCCCCGCCGAAGGTGAGCCGCCAGCCGTTGAGCCAGCCGGTGCCGCGCAGCGGGGAGTGCGGGGCGCGGCGGGTCATCAGCCGCGCGTCGAGGTTGCCGGCGTACGCGGCGTAGAGCGACATGGGATTGAGGGTACGGGAGGTGTGGCCGTGGCCGCCGGTGCACCGGTCCGGGCGGGGTGGGGCGCGTGGGCCCGTCGTACGGGTGGTGTACGGAGGCCCGCGGGGCCCGGGGGTGTACGCGGTCGCAGGTGGGGAGCCGTGCGCGCCCCGGAGGGGAGGCCGCGCGGCGGGGGCCGCGCCCGGATGGAGGGACCCGGGGCGAAGCTACTTGAAGCGTGCGGGACAATGGAGTACGTACTGCATCCCCCGGGGCATCCCCCGGAACCCCGGCCGGGGTGGCAGACGGGCCGGGTTGACAACGCGAGGCGGACTTTTTCGTGACCCGGATCGTGATCATCGGTGGCGGACCCGGCGGATACGAGGCGGCGCTCGTCGGCGCCCAGCTCGGCGCCGAGGTGACCGTCGTCGACTGCGACGGACTCGGCGGCGCGTCGGTGCTCACCGACTGCGTACCGTCCAAGACCCTCATCGCGACCGCCGAGGTGATGACCACCTTCGACTCCTCGTACGAGGAACTGGGCATCATCGTCGCCGACGACACCCCCTCCGAGCAGGCCGCCCGGGTGGTCGGTGTCGACCTCGGCAAGGTCAACCGACGGGTGAAGCGGCTCGCGCTCGCCCAGTCCCACGACATCACGGCCTCCGTCACCCGCGCGGGCGCCCGCGTCATGCGCGGCCGGGGCCGGCTGGCGGGCCGGCAGGCCATGGACGGCTCGCGCCAGGTCGTCGTGACCGCGGCGGACGGCACGGAGGAGTCCCTCACCGCCGACGCCGTCCTGATCGCCACCGGCGCCCACCCGCGCGAGATCCCGGACGCGCTGCCGGACGGCGAGCGGATCCTGAACTGGACGCAGGTGTACGACCTCGACGAGCTGCCCGAGGAACTGATCGTGGTCGGCTCCGGCGTCACCGGCGCCGAGTTCGCCGGCGCCTACCAGGCGCTGGGCTCCCGGGTCACCCTCGTCTCGTCCCGCGACCGCGTGCTGCCCGGCGAGGACCCGGACGCCGCCGCCGTGCTGGAGGACGTCTTCCGCCGCCGCGGCATGAACGTCATGTCGCGCTCCCGCGCCGAGGCCGCCAAGCGGGTGGGCGACCGCGTCGAGGTCACCCTCTCCGACGGCCGGGTCATCTCCGGTACGCACTGCCTGATGGCCGTCGGCGCGATCCCGAACACCGAGGGCATGGGCCTGGAGGAGGCCGGTGTCCTGGTCAAGGACTCGGGCCACATCAAGACCGACCGGGTCTCCCGCACCTCGGCGCCGGGCGTCTACGCGGCCGGTGACGTCACCGGGATCTTCGCGCTCGCGTCGGTCGCGGCCATGCAGGGCCGGATCGCGATGTACCACTTCCTGGGCGACGCGGTCACGCCGCTCAACCTCAAGACGGTCTCCTCGAACGTCTTCACCGACCCGGAGATCGCCACCGTCGGCTACAGCCAGGCGGACGTCGACGGCGGGAAGATCGACGCGCGCGTCGTCAAGCTGCCGCTGCTGCGCAACCCGCGCGCGAAGATGCAGGGCATCAGGGACGGCTTCGTCAAGATCTTCGCCCGGCCCGGCACGGGCATCGTGGTGGGTGGTGTGGTCGTCTCGCCGCGCGCGAGTGAGCTGATCCACCCCATCGCGCTGGCCGTCGACAACAACCTGACGGTCGAGCAGATCGCGAATACGTTCACGGTCTATCCGTCCCTGTCGGGTTCGATCGCGGAAGTGGCACGGCAGTTGCACACGCGGAAGACGGCCGAGGAGAGCTGACCCCCGCGGCCGGCGGCCGGCGGCTTCGGTCCCAGGAGCCTCAGAGGTCTCCGGCTGTCCCTCCCGACCCGTTCGGGCGCACGCGCCGCCCGTAAGCCCTTTCTGCGGGCTTCGACGGGTGCCCGAGCGGGCATGATGCCTCTATACCATCAGGCACGTTCGTTCGTGCACAACTTCTGTTATTCGGCGCAAACTGCTGAAAGCAGACGGTCATTGGGGTTACTGTCAGTTTCGTGTTCGCTGCAGAACGTCGCCAATTGATCCTTGAAATGGTGCGAGCCAACGGAGCCGTGTCGCTCCGTGAGCTCGCCCGCGTCGTCCAGACCTCCGAAGTGACCGTACGGCGGGACGTGCGGGCACTTGAGGCGGAAGGACTCCTCGACCGCCGGCACGGCGGTGCGGTACTGCCGGGGGGATTCACGCGAGAATCCGGCTTTCCGCAAAAGTCCCATCTCGCGACGGCGGAGAAGACCGCCATCGCCGACCTCGCCGCGAGCTTCGTCGAAGAGGGCGAAGCCGTCGTCGTCGGCGCCGGTACGACCACGCAGGAGCTGGCCCGCCGGCTCGCGCGGATCCCCGGTCTGACCGTCGTCACCAACTCCCTGCTGGTCGCGCAGGCCCTCGCGCACGCCAACCGTGTCGAAGTCGTCATGACCGGCGGCACGCTGCGCGGCTCGAACTACGCGCTGGTCGGCAGCGGGGCCGAGCAGTCCCTCCAGGGGCTGCGGGTCACCCGCGCGTTCCTCTCCGGGAGCGGGCTGACCGCCGAGCGCGGGCTGTCCACGTCCAACATGCTCTCGGCGAGCGTCGACCGCGCGCTGGTCCAGGCGGCTGCCGAGGTCGTGGTCCTCGCCGACCACACGAAGCTCGGCACCGACACGATGTTCCAGACGGTGCCCACCGACCTCATCAGCCGGCTGGTGACCGACGAGCCGCCCGCGCACGACGACCGTGCCGGGGCGGAGCTCCAGGCACTGGCGGACCAGGGCGTACGGGTCTCGGTCGCCGGTACGGGGGCGAGCTGCGGGACCGGTGGTGCCGAGGCGGCCGGTGGTGCGGCCGGGAGCGATGTGATGCCGCCGGGCAGCCGGGGCCGTCGCGACGTACCCCTGCCGGGGCAGCGCCGTACGCATGCGGCCGGACCCGGGGCGGGACTCGGCGGGCCCGGTGGCTCCGGAGGGCCCGGTGGACCCGGAGGTCAACTCCGGGGATCGGTAGGTCCGTTGGGGCCGCAGGAGACGGGCGAGAGGGCGCGGGTGGCGGACCTTCGCCGCCGGTAGGCGGTAGCCGAACGCCGGTGGTGGAAGCCGGTGGCAGCCGAACGCCGAGTGGTAGTCGAACGCCGGTGGCGGCCGAACGCCGGTGGTCGGCAACGGGCATCCGGCAACGGGCGTCCGGCGACGGGACGGGAGGCGGCGGGCCGGGCCCTACGAGGTCTTGAGGCCCGTCAGCGTCAGCGTCAGCAGGCGGTCCGCCAGCTTCGGGTCGTCCGGTGACTGTTCCGCCGCCAGCGCGATCGCGTTCGTGAGCTGGAGCAGGTCCCTGATGGAGACGCCGGCCCGTACGTCCCCCGACTCCTGGGCCCGCAGCAGCAGCCGCGCGCCCGCCTCACGCATCGGGCCGCTGCACTCCGACAGCGCCGAACTCTCGTCGTTGGACGCCGACATGAGCGCCCGCGAGAGCCCCTGATACTCACCCGCATGAGTGATCACGGCGCGCAGCCATTCCGTCAGCGCGCGGCACGGACTCTCCGACTCCGCGAGGTCATGGGAGCGCTGGAGCAGGTCGGCAAGCGCTTCCTTGAAGACCGCGTTCAGCAGCGCGTGCCGGTTGGGGAAGTGCCGGTAGAGCGTGCCGATCCCCACGCCCGCACGGCGCGCGATGTCCTCCAGCGAGGTGTCCGTACCGTGCTCGGCGAAGCTGGTGCGGGCCTCGCCGAGCAGCCGCTCGTAGTTGCGGCGCGCGTCGGCACGCATGGGCCGTGGCGGCGTGTGTGCCGTACTGCTCGCCATCGCGCGGTCCTCCTGTCGCCACCCCGTCTCCCCGGTGAGTCTACGGCGGAGGCCCCGCCCGGATCCTGGAACCGATCCTGGAAGGGATCGCGGGATCGGGCGGGGCCTGTCCGAAGGCGCCGGGCCGTGCGGGGCGCCGGGGCCGTGCGGGGCGTCGGGCGCGGGGTGTCAGTCCTTGATCTCGCAGATGGTCGCGCCGGAGGTGAGCGAGGCGCCCACCTCGGCCGCGAGGCCCTTGACGGTGCCCGAACGGTGCGCGTTCAGGGGCTGCTCCATCTTCATGGCCTCCAGGACGACGACCAGGTCGCCCTCCTTGACCTCCTGGCCCTCCTCGACGGCCACCTTGACGATGGTGCCCTGCATGGGCGAGGCCAGGGTGTCGCCGGACGCCGCCGACGCCGACTTCTTCGCCGCGCGGCGCTTGGGCTTGGCGCCCGCCGCCAGCCCCGTACGGGCCAGGGACATGCCCAGGCTGACCGGGAGCGAGACTTCGAGGCGCTTGCCGCCGACCTCGACCACCACGGTCTCGCGGCCCGGCTCGTCCTCGGACTCCGCGTCGGCCGGGGCGGCGAACGCCGGGATGTCGTTGACGAACTCGGTCTCGATCCAGCGGGTGTGGACCGTGAACGGGTCCGAGGTGAACGCCGGGTCGGTGACCACCTTGCGGTGGAAGGTCAGCGCCGTGGCCATGCCCTCGACGGTGAACTCGTCCAGGGCGCGCGCCGCGCGCTGGAGCGCCTGCTCACGGGTGGCGCCGGTGACGATCAGTTTGGCGAGCAGGGAGTCCCAGGCCGGGCCGATCACGGAGCCGGACTCGACACCCGCGTCCAGCCGGACGCCGGGGCCCGACGGCGGGGCGAAGGTGGTGACCGTACCGGGGGCGGGCAGGAAGCCGCGGCCCGGGTCCTCGCCGTTGATCCGGAACTCGAAGGAGTGGCCGCGCACCGCCGGGTCGTCGTAGCCCAGCTCCTCGCCGTCCGCGATGCGGAACATCTCGCGTACGAGGTCGAGGCCGCTGACCTCCTCGGTCACCGGGTGCTCCACCTGGAGCCGGGTGTTGACCTCCAGGAAGGAGATCGTGCCGTCCGTGCCGACCAGGAACTCGACGGTCCCGGCGCCGACGTAACCGGCCTCCTTCAGGATCGCCTTCGACGCCGCGTACAGCTCGGCGTTCTGCTCCGGGGTCAGGAACGGCGCGGGGGCCTCCTCGACCAGCTTCTGGTGGCGGCGCTGGAGCGAGCAGTCACGGGTCGACACGACGACCACGTTGCCGTGCGAGTCGGCCAGGCACTGCGTCTCGACGTGCCGGGGCTTGTCGAGGTAGCGCTCGACGAAGCACTCGCCGCGGCCGAAGGCGGCGACGGCCTCGCGGACCGCCGAGTCGTACAGCTCGGGGACCTCTTCGAGCGTACGGGCGACCTTGAGGCCACGCCCGCCACCGCCGAAGGCGGCCTTGATCGCGATGGGGAGCCCGTGCTGCTCGGCGAAGGCGACGACCTCGGCGGCGCCGGAGACCGGGTCCGGGGTGCCGGCCACCAGCGGGGCGCCGGCGCGCTGCGCGATGTGGCGGGCGGCGACCTTGTCGCCCAGGTCGCGGATGGCCTGCGGCGGCGGCCCGATCCAGGTCAGACCCGCGTCCAGGACCGCCTGGGCGAACTCGGCGTTCTCGGACAGGAAGCCGTAACCGGGGTGGATCGCGTCCGCCCCCGAGTCCTTCGCCGCCTGGAGCACCTTGGCCATGTCGAGATAGCTGGCCGCCGGGGTGTCACCGCCCAGGGCGAACGCCTCGTCCGCCGCGCGGACATGCAGCGCGTCCCGGTCCGGGTCGGCGTAGACGGCTACGCTCGCGATTCCGGCATCCCGGCAGGCACGGGCAACGCGGACAGCGATTTCGCCACGGTTGGCGATGAGCACCTTGCGCACGATGGCTCCCTCCTTGAAACAAGCTGAGTTTAGGGACTGCCGACACGCGCCGCCGAACTGTCCCCGCTGGTGAACTCCACCGTGCGGAGCGTGTTCCGATCCTCGCCCGGAGAGCGAAATCCCTTGTGGCACCACGGTACGCCGCGATCCTCCGTCGCACAGTAGCGCTCGGATGTGGTCCACCTCTCTGTCGGACTGTCCCTCCGCCGATCACGATTCTTTGTGGAGTCTCTACGAATGGCGGCAAGATTCTCTGCCGTGGCCCGGGCCCTTGTCCCCGGGTTTACCGGTTAGTACCGTGCGCGATGGCGAACGTACTGCTGGTAACAGTGGAAAACAGGGGAAGAGGGTGGGGCCTGTGGCCCGGCGACCGGTGGCCTGGCTGACCGCGATCGTGCTGGTGCTGGAGGCGATCGGCATCGTCTTCGTCAACGGCGTCCTGGCCACGGTGGTCGACCACCAGCAGATGTCGCTGGCCGGTCTCGACACCGGCGCGATGTTCGCCGGGACCTGGGCGATGGGCGGCGTCCTCGGGCTCTACCTCGTGGCCTGCGCCGCGGTCCTGGTGCGTACGGCGCTACGGGACCGGGCCCCCGGCCGCCTCGCGCGGATCGTGCTGATCACCTGCGCGGTGGTGCACGCGGTGCTGGGCGCGCTGACGGTCGGTCTGGTGGGCTGGGCGGCCTTCGCGGTGATGATGGTGATCGTGGGGCTGGTGGTGCTGGTGCTGGTGGCGTACGAGAGCCGGCCCGCCCGGCGGCCACCGGGTGAGGAGACCCGCCCCACGCCGGGGACGGCGCCCGCCTGACACCGGGGGAGGACCCTCTCAGGCCCAGAGGTCGGTGATCGTCACGCCGTGCGCCAGGAGCAGCGTGCGCAGCAGCGGCAGCGACAGGCCGACGACATTGCCGTGGCTGCCCTCGATCGAGTCGACGAACGGGGCCGAGAGACCGTCGAGCGTGAACGCCCCCGCGACGTGCAGCGGTTCGCCGGAGGCGACGTACGCGGCGATCTCGGCGTCGCTCGGGGTGCCGAAGTGGACCGTGGTCGACGCGGTCTCGCCGGCCCGGCGGCCGGTCGCGGTGTCGATCACGCAGTGGCCGGTCCGCAGGATCCCCGTACGGCCGCGCATCGCCTTCCAGCGGAGGGTGGCCTCGGCGGCGTCGGCGGGCTTGCCGAGCGCCTCGCCGTCGAGTTCGAGCACGGAGTCGCAGCCGACGACCAGCGCCCCGGCGGTCTCGGGGAGCGCCGCCACGGTGGTGGCCTTGGCCTCGGCGAGGACGAGCGCCAGTTCGGCGGGGGTCGGTGCGGAGAGCGCGTCCTCGTCGACGCCGCTGACGATCACCTCGGGCGCGAGTCCGGCCTGCTTCAGCAGTCCGAGCCGGGCGGGGGAGGCGGAGGCGAGGACGAGGCGGCGTCGCTGAACGGTCATGCCGGACATCGTACGGAGCGGGCGGCGGCCCGTGTCGGGCGGTGTGCCGGCGGGTGTACGGACGGGCCCGCCCCGGGGGCGTATCCGTCAGTGCAGGCCGAGCACGAGCATCGCCAGCACCATCGCCAGGGCGAGCAGGACGCCCGCTCTGCGCAGCATGCACTGCGCCTCGCGGAGCTCCTTGGGGGGCCTGTTCTCGGGATCGGACCACAGCATGTCTCGATACTCCGGCGGGCGGGCGTCCGGCGCCTGAGTACGTGTACTCAAGCACCGGACTCAGCTACCGGGTGGGTGCTTCGGCTACCGGTCGGGTGCTTCGGCCACCGGGGTGGGTGCCTCGGCCGACCGTCGGGTGCCTCGGCCACCGGGCGGGTGCCTCAGCCCGGCCAGTACGTCCTGGCCCAGGCGCGCGGTCCCGGGCGCATCGTCCGGCCCCGGGCGATGCGGCCGGGGGCGGACCACTCGGCCGGGGGTTCGGCCGCGCCGGACGGAGGGCTCTCCACCGCGGCGGCGCGGGCCTGGACCACGGCCAGCGCGGCGGCCAGCTCCTCCCGGGTCGGGTTGCCCCGTACGACTCTGATCATCGTCAGTTCCCTTCCGTCGTGGAGGCGGGCTAGAGCGGGATGTTCCCGTGCTTCTTCGGCGGCAGGCTCGCGCGCTTCGTCCGGAGCTGGCGCAGCCCCTTCACGATGTGGGCCCGGGTCTCCGACGGCATGATCACCGCGTCCACGTAGCCGCGCTCGGCGGCCACGTACGGGTTGAGCAGCGCGTCCTCGTACTCCTGGATCAGCTCGGCGCGCCGGGTGTCCTGCGCCCCGGTGTCCCCGGCGGCGGCGATCGTCCGGCGGTGCAGGATGTTCACCGCGCCCTGCGCGCCCATCACGGCGATCTGCGCCGTCGGCCAGGCGACGTTGAGGTCGGCGCCCAGGTGCTTGGAGCCCATCACGTCGTACGCGCCGCCGAACGCCTTGCGGGTGATCACCGTGATCAGCGGGACCGTGGCCTCCGCGTACGCGTAGATCAGCTTGGCGCCGCGCCGGATGATGCCGCCGTACTCCTGGTCGACGCCGGGCAGGAAGCCGGGGACGTCCACGAACGTCAGCACCGGTACGTTGAACGCGTCGCACGTCCGGACGAACCGCGCCGCCTTCTCCGAGGCGTTGATGTCCAGACACCCCGCGAACTGCATCGGCTGGTTGGCGACGATGCCCACCGGGAAGCCCTCGACCCGGCCGAAGCCCGTGATGATGTTCGGCGCGAAGAGCGCCTGCGTCTCCAGGAACTCCCCGTCGTCCAGCACCCGCTCGATCGCCGTGTGCATGTCGTACGGCTGGTTCGCGGAGTCCGGGATCAGCGTGTCCAGGTCGCGGTCCTCGTCCGTGGTCTCCAGCTCGGCCTCCTCGGGGAAGGCGGGCGGCTCGGAGAGGTTGTTCGACGGGAGGTACGAGAGCAGGGACTTGACGTACTCGATGGCGTCCTTCTCGTCGCCCGCCATGTGGTGCGCGACGCCGGACGTCGTGTTGTGCGTACGGGCGCCGCCCAGATCCTCGAAGCCGACGTCCTCGCCCGTCACCGTCTTGATGACGTCGGGGCCCGTGATGAACATGTGCGACGTCTGGTCGACCATCACCGTGAAGTCGGTGATCGCC
Organism: Streptomyces sp. NPDC087310; assembly: GCF_044744405.1. Lineage (NCBI taxonomy): Bacteria > Bacillati > Actinomycetota > Actinomycetes > Kitasatosporales > Streptomycetaceae > Streptomyces > Streptomyces sp. NPDC087310. The sequence goes on from NZ_JBIUYF010000004.1 coordinate 513,606, forward strand.
GGGGAGTAGACGGCGCCGCCCGCGCACGGGCCGACGACCAGGCTGATCTGCGGCACGACACCGGACGCGTGCACATTGCGGCGGAAGATCTCGGCGAACAGGCCGAGCGCGACCACGCCCTCCTGGATACGGGCGCCGCCGCCGTCGTTGATGCCGATGACCGGGCAGCCGGTCTTCATCGCGAAGTCCATGACCTTCACGATCTTCTCGCCGTACACCTCGCCGAGCGAGCCGCCGAAGATGGTGAAGTCCTGCGAGTAGACACAGACGGGACGGCCGTCCACCGTGCCGTAACCGGTGACGACACCGTCCCCGTACGGGCGGTTCGTCTCGATGCCGAAGTTGGTCGAGCGGTGCCGGGCGAACTCGTCCAGCTCGACGAAGGACCCCTCGTCGAGGAGGAGGCCGATCCGCTCGCGCGCCGTCAGCTTCCCCTTGGCGTGCTGTTTCTCCACGGCGCGCGCGGAGCCGGCGTGCGTGGCTTCGTCGATACGGCGCCGGAGGTCCGCGAGCTTGCCCGCGGTGGTGTGAGCGCTGCTTCCTGTGCTGGTTCCGGTGCTGGTTCCTGCGGTGGTTCCCTGGGCGGTTTCCGGCTCGGACATCGGGATGCGGCTCCCTGCGGGTCACGGGGGTGATGCGGCGTGCGCCGCGCGCGGACGCTACTGATCCGTAGCGTATCGGCGCGGATACCGTTCGGCAGTGCGGCGTTTGCCACACCTAGGGTGGCTTGCATGACGGAGCCCCGTAACCCCCGAGGCCGGCACCGCACCGGCCGCTGGACCGATCTCGAACGCCCGCCGCTCGGCCTCCGCGCGCTGCGCCGCGGCCTGATCCTGCCCGGCGGGCTGTGGTCCTCGCTCGACGTGGTCGAGGCGACCGGCTCCACCAACACCGATCTGGCCGCGCGGGCGGCGGACGGCGCGGCGGAGGGCGCGGTCCTGGTCGCCGAGGAGCAGACGGCGGGGCGCGGGCGGCTCGACCGGCGCTGGTCGGCGCCCGCGCGCTCCGGGATCTTCTTCTCCGTCCTGCTCAGGCCGGGCCCCGGGGTGCCGGTCGAGCGGCTCGGCTGGCTGCCGCTGCTGACCGGGGTCGCCGTCGCGACGGGGCTGGCCAGGGCGGCGGGCGTGGACACCGCCCTCAAGTGGCCGAACGACCTGCTGGTGACCGTGGACGGCGAGGAGCGCAAGGCGGGCGGCATCCTCGCGGAGCGCGCGGGGGACGACGCCGTCGTCGTGGGCGTCGGCCTCAACGTCTCGCTGCGCGCCGACGAACTGCCCGTACCGACGGCGGGGTCGCTGGCGCTGGCGAACGCCGTCTCCCTGGACCGCGACACGCTGCTGCGCGCCGTACTGCGCTCCCTGGAGCGGTGGTACGGGCCGTGGCGGGAGGCCGGCGGCGACCCGGTCGCCTCCGGGCTCCAGGAGGCGTACGCGGCGGGCTGCGCCACGCTGGGGCGGCGGGTCAGGGCGGAGCTGCCCGGCGGCCGTGAGCTGGTGGGCGAGGCCGTGGCGGTGGACGGTGACGGCCGGCTGGTCGTCGCGACGGACGACGGGGAGCGGCATCCGGTCGGCGCGGGCGACATCGTGCACGTACGAGGGGCGTAGGACGGCCGTGCGGGGACGGGGCACGCGTACGGGGGTACGGGGCGCGAGGCAGGGAACGCCTGGCATAGGACGGGGGCACGGCGGGGCGGTCGTGGCCCGGTGCCCGTCCGGTCGCGGCACGGGGGCGGTCGGCGGCGGTACGGCGTGCCCCGCACGCGCCCGTCCGTACCTCAGGACGGACCGTCCCATACCCACCCATGGACGTGAGCCAGCGCACATCTGCCGTATCGTTGAGGCGGTCCACGACAGATCGGCAGGGCAGTGCGCAGGGAACGGGCAGGAGGCGGCTGGTGACCGTCGATGATTCGGCTTCCGGCGCCGACACACCGCCGCCGGACCCCTCGGGTCACCCGACCCCGCACCATGTCGTCGATCACACGGCCGAGCCGACCGACGATCCCCTCGCGATCCGTCTCGAACAGCTCATCCTCGGCGCGGAACGCCGCTACACCCCCTTCCAGGCGGCCCGTACGGCCGGGGTCTCCATGGACCTCGCCTCCCGCTTCTGGCGCGCCATGGGCTTCGCCGACATCGGCCAGGCCAAGGCGCTCACCGAGGCGGACGTGCTCGCGCTGCGGCGGCTCTCCGGGCTGGTCGAGGCCGGGCTGCTGAGCGAGCCGATGGCCATCCAGGTCGCCCGGTCGACGGGGCAGACCACCGCCCGGTTGGCCGAGTGGCAGATCGACTCCTTCCTGGAGGGGCTGACGGAGCCGCCCGAGCCGGGAATGACCCGTACCGAGGTCACGTACCCCCTGATCGAGCTGCTGCTGCCGGAGCTGGAGGAGTTCCTCGTCTACGTGTGGCGGCGCCAGCTCGCCGCGGCGACCGGGCGCGTGGTGCAGGCCGCCGACGACGACGAGATGGTCGACCGGCGGCTCGCCGTGGGCTTCGCGGACCTCGTCGGGTTCACGCGGCTGACCAGACGGCTGGAGGAGGAGGAGCTGGGCGAGCTGGTCGAGGCGTTCGAGACCACCTCCGCCGACCTCGTCGCGGCGCACGGCGGCCGGCTGATCAAGACCCTCGGCGACGAGGTGCTGTACGCGGCGGACGACGCCGGTACGGCCGCGGAGATCGCCCTGCGGCTGATAGAGACCATGACGCACGACGAGACGATGCCCGCGCTGCGCGTCGGCATCGCGTTCGGCACGGTCACCACGCGGATGGGCGACGTCTTCGGCACGACGGTGAACCTCGCGAGCCGGCTCACGTCGATAGCGCCGAAGGACACCGTCCTGGTGGACGGCGCGTTCGCGGAGGAGCTGATCCGTACGGGAGACGCCCCGGCCTCGGAGACCGAGGCGGCGGAGGCCGCGGCCCAGGCCGAGAAGGAGGGCGCGGTACCGCCCTCGTACCGCTTCGGCCTCCAGCCGATGTGGCAGCGCCCGGTGCGCGGCCTCGGCGTCGTGGAGCCCTGGCACCTCGGGCGGCGGGCCACCTAGGATCCCGGTGAACCGTTGTTAACCGGGAGGGTGCTGTCATGGCCGAGGGTGAGCAGAGCGGCGAGCAGAGGTTCGGGGAGTTCGTCGCCGTACGGCGGCACGGTGCGGGCGGGCACGTCGCCGAGCTGGTGCTCGACCGGCCCAAGGCCATGAACGCGGTCTCCACCGGGGTGGCCCGCTCGCTGGCCGCCGCCTGCGCGGAGCTCGCCGCCGACCAGGACGTACGGGCCACCGTGCTGACCTCCACGCATCCGCGCGCCTTCTGCGTCGGCGCGGACCTCAAGGAGCGCAACGCGCTGACCGACGCCGAGCTGCTGCGGAGCCGGCCCGTCGCGCGCGCCGCGTACACCGGCGTGCTGGAGCTGCCGATGCCGGTGATCGCCGCCGTGCACGGCTACGCGCTGGGCGGCGGGTTCGAGCTGGCGCTCGCCTGCGACCTGATCGTCGCCGACCCGTCCGCGGTCGTCGGGCTCCCCGAGGTGTCGGTCGGGGTGCTCCCCGGTGGCGGCGGTACGCAGCTTCTGCCCCGCCGGGTCGGTGCCGCGCGCGCCGCGGAGCTGATCTTCACCGCGCGCCGGGTGCCGGCGGCCGAGGCGGCGGGGCTGGGCCTGGTGGATCTGCTGGTGGACGAGGGTGCCGACCGGGACGAGGCGCTGGCGCTGGCGGACCGTATCGCCGCGAACTCGCCCGTCGGCGTACGGGCAGCGAAGCGCGCCCTGCGGCTCGGGCACGGGCTCGACCTGCGGGCCGGCCTGGAGGTCGAGGACGCCGCCTGGCGGTCGGTCGCCTTCTCCGGGGACCGGGCGGAGGGCGTCGCGGCGTTCAACGAGAAGCGGCCGCCGCGGTGGCCCGGGGTCTGACGGCGGGCGCGGTGTCGGGCGCGCGGTGACGAGGCGCCGCCCCAGGTGATCAAATCACCCCAAAGCGCCCTAAGGTGGGGTGATGGGAGTGGATGGGCGACTGCGCGCCATGGTGGCACTGTCCCAGGCGATGGCCGCGGCCCCGACGGCGCGGGAGTCCTGGCGGGCGGCGGCCCAGGGCGCGTGCGCGGCGCTCGCGGGGGGCTTCGCGGCGCTGTCCGTCTGGGAGCGGGACCTCGGCCGGCTCAAGGTGCTCGTCAACGCGGGCGACCTGGCCGACGCGGAGGAGGAGTTCCCCGAGGACGAGTCGTACCCCGTGCACCAGTTCCCCGAGATCGCGGAGTTCCTGCACGAGCGCTGGGCGGGCGGCGGCGGACCCAACGCCTGGGTCGAGACGGTGGAGGGGCCCGCCGCCCCGGCCGCCGGGCCGCCCGGCTACTGCCACCAGCGCGTGGCGACGCTGCGCCGGCGCGGCCGGGGGTGCTGCGTCGTCGCGCCGATCGTGCTGCACGGCCGCGCCTGGGGCGAGCTGTACGTGGCGAGACCGCTGGGCGCGCCCCTGTTCGACGCGGAGGACGCGGATTTCGCGACCGTCATCGCGTCCGTGGTGGCGGCCGGGCTCGCCCAGACGGAACGGCTCGAAGAGGTGCGGCGCCTGGCCTTCACCGACCCGCTGACGGGGCTGGGGAACCGGCGCGCGGTCGACGCGCGGCTCGACGAGGCGATCGGCTCGTACCAGGCGGACGGGGCCGTCGTCAGCCTCGTCGTCTGCGATCTCAACGGCCTGAAACAGGTCAACGACACCCTCGGGCACGCGGTCGGCGACCGGCTGCTGGAACGGTTCGCCTCGCTCCTCTCCGTCTGCGGAGCCCGGCTCCCCGGCGCGCTGTCGGCGCGGCTCGGCGGGGACGAGTTCTGCCTGCTGGCGGTGGGCCCGAGCGCGGACGAGGTCATCGCGGTCGCCACCGAACTCTGCGCGCGGGCGGCGGATCTGGAGCTGGGCGAGGGCGTGGCGTGCGGGATCGCCTCGACGGGCGACCCGATCGGGGAGGTGCCCTCCGGGCGCCGCCTCTTCCGGCTGGCGGACGCGGCCCAGTACCGGGCGAAGGCGGTACGGGCGGCGGGCCCGGTGGTGGCGGGACGCGACGGCACGGTGATCCGCCTGGCCGACACACCGGCACCCCCGGCCCGCGACCGCCGCCGCTTCCGGGACGCGCCTCCGTCGCCGTAAGTGGCCGGGACCGTCAGGAGGGTGACACTCTGAGATTCAATCCGTACGCTCCTGAATATGGATATGCATACTGTCGTGGTGGGGACGTCAGGGACGACCGCCGAGGACGTCATCGCCGTGGCCCGCGGCCGCGCCCGCGTCGAGCTCTCCGCCGAGGCCCTGGCCGCCCTCGCCGCCGCCCGGGAGATCGTGGACGCGCTGGCCGCCAAGCCCGAGCCCGTGTACGGGGTCTCCACCGGGTTCGGGGCGCTCGCCACCCGACACATCGGGCCCGAGCTGCGGGGGCGGCTCCAGCGGAACATCGTGCGGTCCCACGCCGCCGGGATGGGGCCGCGCGTCGAGCGCGACGTCGTACGCGCCCTGATGTTCCTCCGGCTCAAGACCGTCGCCTCCGGGCACACCGGCGTACGCCCCGAGGTCGCCCGGACCATGGCCGACCTGCTCAACGCGGGCATCACCCCCGTCGTCCACGAGTACGGCTCCCTCGGCTGCTCCGGCGACCTCGCGCCGCTGGCCCACTGCGCTCTCGCGCTCATGGGCGAGGGCGAGGCGGAGGGCCCCGACGGCGCCGTACGGCCCGCAGGGGAGCTGCTCGCCGCGCACGGCATCACGCCCGTCGAACTGCGCGAGAAGGAGGGCCTGGCGCTGCTCAACGGCACCGACGGGATGCTCGGCATGCTGGTCATGGCCCTCGCCGACCTGCACCGCCTCTACACCAGCGCCGACATCACCGCGGCCCTCAGCCTGGAGGCGCTGCTCGGCACGGACACGGTGCTCGCCCCCGAACTGCACGCCATCCGGCCCCACCCCGGCCAGGGCGCCAGCGCCGACAACATGCTGCGGGTGCTCGCGGGATCCGGGCTGACCGGGCACTTCCAGGAGGACGCGGCCCCCCGCGTCCAGGACGCGTACTCCGTGCGCTGCGCCCCGCAGGTCGCCGGGGCGGGCCGGGACACGCTCGCGTACGCCAGGATCGTCGCCGACCGCGAACTGGCCTCCGCCGTGGACAACCCGGTCGTGCTGCCCGACGGGCGCGTGGAGTCCAACGGGAACTTCCACGGGGCGCCCGTCGCGTACGTCCTCGACTTCCTCGCGATCGTCGCCGCCGACCTCGGCTCGATCGCGGAGCGCCGCACCGACCGGCTCCTCGACAAGAACCGCTCCCACGGGCTGCCCGCCTTCCTCGCGGACGACCCCGGGGTCGACTCGGGGCTGATGATCGCCCAGTACACCCAGGCCGCGCTGGTCAGCGAGATGAAGCGGCTCGCGGTGCCCGCCTCGGTCGACTCGATCCCGTCCTCGGCGATGCAGGAGGACCATGTCTCGATGGGCTGGTCGGCCGCGCGCAAGCTCCGTACCGCCGTCGACAACCTGACCCGGATCATCGCCGTCGAGCTGTACGCGGCGACCCGCGCCGTCGAGCTGCGCGAGGGGCTGACGCCCGCGCCCGCCTCCCGCGCGGTGATCGAAGCGCTGCGGGCGGCCGGGGTGGCGGGGCCGGGGCCCGACCGCTTCCTCTCCCCGGATCTGGCCGGGGCGGACGCCTTCGTACGGGAGGGACTGCTGATCGCGGCGGTGGAGCCGGTGACGGGGCCGCTCGCCTGAGGCGTCGGCCGGCCGGTCGGCCGACTGGTCCGGCGTCGCTCAGAACGCGCGGGCGCCTCTGCGTACCGAGTACGCGACGAAGGCCACGCCGATGCCCAGCGACACGCTCCCGCCGAGCACGTACGGCGTCGTGTCCACGCTGCCGGTGTCCGCGAGTCTCGGCTCGTCCGCGCCCGCAGGGGCGTCGGACGCAGGGGCGTCGGATGCCGGAGTGGTGGGCGCGGCGGGCGTGGCCGGGCCCACGGAGCTGTCGGTGCTGTCCGCGACCTCGGTGACCTCGGATCGGCGGACCGGTCCGCCGACCGGTCCTTCGACGCTGAGGCTCTGGGCGGACGGCGCCGACCGCTGCGGCGGGGCGGCGCCCTGGTCGCCGGTGGCGTTCGCGGACGGAACGAACCAGAGAGCGCAGAGCAGGGTCGCGGCTGCGGTAGCCGTCAGCAGCGGTCGCCGTGCGACGGACACGTGATCGATCCCCCTTGTGGCAACGCCGAATTGGGTGAGTGGGGGAGATGCTAGCCAACTTCTCGACCGCCATGGCACGGAGCCCGTTTTGTCGCCGCCAGGTTCGCCGGTGCCGTACGACCGGTATCGGGCCCCGGAGCCGTACGCTCCGTCGTATGACCACTTCAGAAACATCACGGTATGTACGGGTAACGGTCGAATTGGTGCTGGAGGTCGAGGACCCCGAGCGCCTGGGCGCCGCCGCCCTCGCCCGGATCGACGGGGACGCCTCCGTACCCGACGACGAGCGGGCGCAGGCCAGGGCGGCGGTACGGGGGGACGAGGCGGAGGCGCTCGCGTACCTCGTGGAGCCCCACGACCTGATCAAGGACGTCCCCGGGATCGGTCTCGCCCAGGCGTCGTGGACCAGCGAGCTGATCGACTACGACCCGGACGCGGTCGAGTGGGACCTCTACGAGATCGGCGAGGACGGTGAGGACCCGGACGACGAGGTGTCCGAGGAGGTCGGAGGCGTGATCGACGGCGCGGTCGGCGGCGGGGAGGTCACCGCTGGTCGGCGCTAGCGCGTAAGCGTGCCACCCTGGTGACGACCTGGTGCATGATGGAGGGCGGATCAGCGAGCGGCGGCTGGGGCTTCGGATCCAAGGCGGAGCAGGGAAGCGACGCGGAGCGTCGTGGACCGACGACAACGCCGGAGACGGAGTCGCGGGGCGTCGTGAGCCCGCCGGCCATCGTGCACCAGGTCGTGGGCCCCGGTCCGTAGTAGTCGGCGGATCGGGGCCGACCTGTTTTCAGTCGTGCGTGGTGTTCGTGAGTGGTGTTCACCACACTGCCGGCTGATGCGGAACCGGACGAACCGATAAGGCCGTTCTTAAAGGTTATCGGCAGGGTAAGCGGCGATGATGGAGAAGCGTGTGATGACGGACAGCAAGCGGCGCAGGGCCCTCGTGGCCGCGTCCGCGGTGCTCGGCGGCGTACTGGTGCTCTCGGCGTGCAACGGTGACGGCGGGTCCAAGAGCGGCGCCGGGAGTTCGGAGACCTCCTCCTCACAGGCTCAGGCGGACGAAGCGGCTGCCAAGGAGACCTCCGATGCCCAGATAGTCATCGCGCCGAAGAACGGCGCGACGAACGTCGGCATCAACAACGACGCGAAGGTCACCGTCAGCAAGGGTGATCTCACGGACGTCAAGATGACGACGGCCGACGGCACCGCCGTCAAGGGCACGCTGGCCGCCGATGCCAAGAGCTGGAAGCCGGACGCGCAGCTCGACCGCTCCACCGCCTACAAGATCGCCGCGACGGCGAAGGACGGGAAGGGCCGTCAGGCCCACGAGAACACCTCCTTCACCACCGTCTCGCCCAGCAACAGCTTCATCGGGAACTTCACGCCCGAGGACGGTTCCACCGTCGGCGTCGGCATGCCGGTCTCGATCAACTTCGACAAGTCGATCTCCGACAAGAAGGCCGTCCGGGACGCGATCACGGTCACGTCCAGCAGCGGCCAGGAGGTCGTCGGCCACTGGTTCAGCCAGACGCGCCTCGACTTCCGCCCCGAGCAGTACTGGAAGGGCGGCTCGACGGTCACCCTCAAGCTCGCGCTGGACGGCGTCGAGGGCGCCCCGGGCGTCACCGGTGTCCAGCAGAAGACGATCACCTTCAAGGTCGGTCGCAACCAGGTCAGCACGGTCGACGCCAAGACGAAGATGATGACCATCACCCGCGACGGCGCGACGGTCAAGACCATCCCGATCTCGGCCGGCTCCCCCGACAACACGACGTACAACGGTCAGATGGTGATCTCCGAGAAGTTCAAGGAGACCCGGATGAACGGTGCGACGGTCGGCTTCACGGACGACGACGGCAAGGGCGAGTACGACATCAAGGACGTCCCGCACGCCATGCGGCTGTCCACCTCGGGCACCTTCATCCACGGCAACTACTGGGGCGCCCGCTCGATCTTCGGCAGCGTCAACACCAGCCACGGCTGTGTCGGTCTCGCGGACGTGAAGGGCGCGGGCGACGCCAACCAGCCCGGCGCGTGGTTCTTCAACAACTCGCTCATCGGTGACGTGGTCATCGTCAAGAACTCGAACGACAAGACCATCAAGCCGGACAACGGCCTCAACGGCTGGAACATGAGCTGGTCCGAGTGGCAGGCCGGTTCGGCGGCCTGATGCCCCCGGGCGTCCGGTCCGCCGGGCGCCCACCCGCGCCACCCCGCTGAGCCTGTTCCGCGAACGGCGGCGGCACCCTCCCGGTGCCGCCGCCGTTCGCGTTCTCATCCCGCTCTCACCCTGGCCTTATCCGGCCATCACAACGGGCCTCTACCTTCACGCCCATGTTCTTCACCTACCTCAGGCGCGAGTTGCGCCGTCGCAGAAAGGCGGCGCTCGTCGTCGCCTCGGGGCTCGCCCTGGGCATCGCACTGGTGATCGTCGTCAACTCGGTCTCCGCCGGCATGAGCCAGGCCCAGGACAAGGTCCTGCAATCGCTGTACGGCCTCGGTACGGACATGACGGTCACCAAGGCCGCCACCCCGCCCGGGGAGGGGGACACCAACCGCCGCCGCTTCGAGTTCGACGCCGACGACAGCGATTCGGACGCCGAGCAGAGCAGCGACCGGGTCATGGTCCAGGGCTTCCAGACGCTGGCCTCCTCGACCGTGACCAAGGTCGGTGAACAGAGCGGCGTCGCGGAGGCGGTCGGCGGGCTCAGCCTCAACGTCCTCAAGGTGAACGGGGAGTTCAAGCGGGGCGAGTTCACCCCGCAGGAAGGCGGCTCCACGGGCGGCTCCACCGGCGGTCCTGGCGGCGGGTCCGGACAGGGCGGCGGCAACGGCGGCTCCACGGGCGGCTCCGGCGGCGAAGTCCGGGGCGGTGGCGCGGCGTTCGACGTCAACTCGTACTCCGTCTACGGCACGGACGTCACCTCGCCCGCGCTCGGCCCGCTCACCTCCTCCCGGATCACCAAGGGCCGTACGTTCAAGAGCACCGAGACGGACGCCGCGGTCGCCGTCGTCGACAGCGCGTACGCCACGGAGAAGAGCCTCGCGGTCGGCAAGACCGTCACCATCTCCGGTACGAAGTTCACCGTCGTCGGCATCGCGACCGCCGACAGCGGCGACTCCGCCGCCAACCTCTACATCCCGCTGAAGAAGGCCCAGACCCTGGCCGACTCGAAGGACAAGGTCACCACGGTCTACGTCAAGGCCGCCGACTCGCAGCAGATCGACAGCGTCAAGTCCGCCATCCAGAAGAACATCTCGGGCACGACCGTCACCACCTCCGCCGATCTGGCCGACACGGTCTCCGGCTCCCTCTCCACCGCCTCCGACCTCGCCACCACCGTCGGCAAGTGGCTCTCGATCGCCGTCCTGATCGCCGCGTTCCTGGTGGCCGGGCTGCTCACCTCGTCGGCCGTCAGCCGCCGGGTACGGGAGTTCGGCACGCTGAAGGCGCTCGGCTGGAAGAGCGGCCGGGTCACCCGTCAGGTCGTCGGCGAGGCCCTGGTCAACGGGTTGCTGGGCGGGGTGCTCGGTATCGCGCTGGGCCTCGGCGGCGCCTACCTGGTCACCGCCGTCAGCCCCACCCTCACCGCACAGCTCGGCTCCACGGGCGGGGGCGGCGGCTTCGGCGGCGGCCCGATGGGAGGCGGCGGCGGACCGGGCCGGCAGGCCGCGTCCAAGGCGCTCGACATCGCGCTGACCGCGCCCGTCTCCGTCTCCACCATCGGCGTCGCCGTGGCGCTCGCCGTCGCGGGCGGCCTGATCGCGGGCGGCTTCGGCGGCTGGCGCGCCTCCCGGCTACGGCCGGCGGACGCGCTGCGCCGGGTCGAGTGAGGCGCCCGGGGCCACCGCCCCCGGCCCTCCTCTCCCACCGGCCCGTACCGCAGGCCGTACCGCAGGCCGTACCCCCTTCCGTACAGCAGGAGTTGAACCGTGTACCAGCTCAGAGGCGTCACCAAGCGCTACACGCGCGGCAAGCAGAGTGTCGACGCGCTCGCCGGCGTCGATCTGACCATCGAGGACGGCGGCCGGCTCGTCATCCAGGGGCCCACCGGCGGCGGCAAGTCCACCCTCCTCCAGATGCTCGGCGGGCTCGACCGGCCGACCGAGGGAAGCGTGGAATTCGACGGGGTGGATCTGGCCGGACTGTCCGAATCCCGGCTCACCACGGTACGGGCGGAGTCCATCGGCTTCGTCTTCCAGAGCTTCAACCTGATCCCCACGCTCACCGCGCAGGAGAACGTCGAGACGGCGCTCGTCCCCCTCGGAGTGAAGGGCGCCGCCCGGCGCGAACAGGCCGCGCAGGCGCTGGAGTCCGTCGGGCTCGGCGAACGCCTGGGGCATGTGCCGAGCGAACTCTCCGGAGGTCAGCAGCAGCGTGTCGCCATCGCCCGCGCGCTCGTGAAGAAGCCGAAGGTGCTGCTCGCCGACGAGCCCACCGGGAACCTGGACGAGTCGATGCGCGACGAGATCATGGAGCTGCTGGAAGGGCTCTGGAAGGAGCACGGCCTGACCTTCGTCATGGTCACGCACGACAGCTCGATCGCCCGTCGTGCCCCACGACTCGCCACGATTCGCAAGGGCCGGGTGACCATCACCGAGAACGCGGCCGCCTGACGCGACGCTTTCCGCCGCATCTCCGGCGACGCCTTCCGAAGAGACGCTTCCTGAAGTAAAACCGTCTGAGAGAACAGCGGTTGAAGCGCGCGGTCATGCCGTTGAAGCGAGCGACTATGCCGTGCGTCCATGCCTCAGGTCCGTGCCGTACAGCAGTGCCGACAGTGCCGTACGGGGCGCTTGTGACTCCGGGTGGTCCGTGTGACTCCCGGGGCGCAAGCGCCCGCCTCTCCTCGCCCGTCCGCCCGGACGTCCTCGTAACCCGGGGGCGTCACCCCTCTCGCACGCGTAGGTTCGGTCCATGCTGATCACTCTGGGAAGTCCGCCTTCGGATGCCGAGACTGAATCCTGGTACGGAGTCGTCGCAGTGGCGCACGCCCGTGATCTGCCCGCCTCGACGCCCGAGCGCAGCCGGGTCGAGACGGAGGGAAAACTCCGGGTGCCGCCGGTGGGCGCGCGGACCGTCCACCTCGCGGCGGTGGGCCCCGGCGGGGCGTACGAGGGCGTCGCCTCCCTGGTCCTGTTCACCGAGGAGAACAACCGCCACACGGCGTTCCTCGACACCCTGATGGTCCGCCCCGACGCCCGGCGGCACGGCGTCGGGGCCACGCTCTGGGCGGCGATACGCGCCGAACTCGTGGCGGACGGCAGGACGTCCGTCTCCACCGTCCTCGAACTCGGCGGCGCGGGCGAGGCGTTCGTCGACAGCCTCGGCTTCACCAACGTGCTGCCGCTCGGCCGGTACGTCCAGCGGGTCCGCCAGGTCCTGGAGGGCATACCGCTCCCGGACCGCCCCGCCCTCCCCGACGGGCTGCGCTTCACCGACTGGCAGGGCGTCGTCCCCGACCGCCTGGCCGCGGCGTTCACCCGCGCCCACGAGCCGCTGGCCGACGTCCAGCGCGGCCAGCTCGACGAGCGGACCCCCTGCTGGGACACCGGCCGGATCCGGGCGGCGGCCCGGCTGGTCGAGGAGCGCGGCGGAACCCTGTTCACCTCGGCCGTCCTGGACACGACGGACGGCGACGCGATCGTCGCGTACACCGAGGTCGCCCTGGCCGCGCCCACGGACATCCGCGCGGTCCAGTACGACACCCTGGTCGTCCCGTCCCACCGGGGCCTCGGTCTGGGCCGCGCCGTCAAACGCCACCACCTGGAACGGCTCCACGAACTCCGCCCCGGCGTACGGGAGATCAGCACGACCGTCGCCGACGACAACCGGCCGATGCTGGCCGTGAACGAGGCGCTCGGCTACCGGCGCGAGCGGCCCGCGGGGGTCTTCCAGACCAAGCTGTAGGGCGGTTCAGGAGGCTCCCGCGGCCGTTCCCGCGCAGACGTCCGCCGACGGCCCGTCCGGCAGGTACAACGCCCGTTCCTTCGGCGTGAGTTCGCGGTCGACCGCCCGGCAGACGACGTCGATGGCCCTGGCGGTCCCGGGCAGCCCGGCCTCCCACAGCCGGACCGTACGGTCCCGGCTCCCGGTGGCGAGCGTGGCGCTGTCCGGAGCGAACGCCACCGACTCCACGACGTCCGTGTGACCGACCAGCGTGGCCCGCGGCGCGCCGGTGGCCACGTCCCACAGGCGCACCACATGGTCCTCGCCCCCGGCCGCCAGCGTGCGCCCGTCCGGGCTGAACGCCAGCGAACGGACCATCCTGCCCGTGGTGTCGGCCCCGAAGGCGGAGGTGGCGCGCCCGGTGGCCGCGTCCCACAGCCGTACGTCGCCGTCCTCGCCGCCGGTGGCGAGCGTCAGCCCGTCGGGGCTGAACGCCAGCGGTCCCCGGCCGTCGAGGGGGTCCGCGGTCAGCGCCCTGCCGGTGGCCGCGTCCCAGAGCCGCACCCCGCCGCCGGCGCGGGCGGTGGCCAGGGTGCGGCCGTCGGGGCCGAACACCATCGCCTCCGCGCTCTCCCGGAGGGTGCGGACCGTACGCCGGAGCGACAGGTCCCAGAGCTCCACCCGCCCGTCGCGGGCGACGGCGAGGGTATCGCTGTCCGGGGCGAACGCCAGCGACCGTACGGTGCCGAGCCTGCCGCCGAGCGCGAACCCGGCGCTGCCGGTGACGGCGTCCCACAGCCGTACGGTGCCGTCCCGCCCGGTAGTGGCGACCGTCAGGCCGTCGGGGCTGAACGCCATAGCCGTCACGCCCTCCACGGGCGGCGAGTAGCCGTACGAACTGGGCAGCGTGGGCACGTGCCAGCGCTGGACGCTGCGGTACGTGGCCACGCTGCCCGCGGTGGTGAGCGTGCGGCCGTCCGGGGTGAACCCGACATAGGCGTAGGCCAGGCTCCGTTCGGGGTCCCGGAGCGTGGCCTTGGCCCGGCTGGTCGTCTCCCACAGCCGTACCGTCTCGTCCTGCCCGACGGTGGCGAGGGTATGGCCGTCGGGGCTGAACGCCACCCGGTCCACGGTCTCGGTGTGGCCGGTGAGGACGGCATGCGGTGAGCCGGTCGCCACGTCCCACAGCCGCGCGCTGTTGTCCTCCCCGGCCGTGGCGAGCGACGTGCCGTCGGGGCTGAACTCCAGGGTCCGTACGTTCCCGGTGTGCCCGATGAGGGTGGCCCGCAGGGCGCCGGACGCCGTGTCCCACAGCCGCACCGTACGGTCCGTGCCCGCGGCGGCCAGCGTCGAACCGCCCGCGCCGAGGGCCACAGGACCGTCCCCGAGGAGATGGTCGCTGGTCAGAACGGCCCTGGTACGGCCCGTCGCCGCCTCCCTGACCCGCACCGTCCCGCCCTCCTTCGCCACGGCGAGGGCCCGGCCGCCCCGGTCGAAGGACACCTGTGCCGGCCCGTCGCCGCTCCCGGGCAGGGTGGCCGTGAGCCGTCCGGAGACCATGTCCCACAGCCGCGCCGAACCGTCCTCGGCGCCCGTGGCGAGGGTGCGGCCGTCCGGGCCGAGGGCGAGCGAGGACACGGCGGCGGTATGGCCCGTGAGCGTGGCATCCACGGTCCGGGCGGGCACGTCCCACAGCCGTACGGTGCCGTCCCGCAGCCCGGTGACCAGCGTCCCGGAGTCGCGGCTGAACGCGGCGGACCTGATGACGTTCCCGTTCGCGTCCGGTGGGTGGGACAGCAGGGCCTCCGTGGTCCCCCGCGTGGGGTGCGTCAGCAGCATCCTGTCGAGCCCCACGGCCAGCCGCGTGCCGTTCGGGCTGAACGCCGCCACCGACCCGGCCGGTGCGGGGGAGCGGCGCCGCAGCGGGGTGTCGGCCGCGGCGTACAGGCTGATGGCCGCCTCCTTGGTGGGACTGGTCCGGTACGCGGCGACGGCGAGCAGGGAGGAGAGGTCGGACTTGGTGGCGCGCAGCCCGGTCGACTGGGCCGCGAGCTGGCGCGAGAGCGCCGTACGCTGCTCGGCGCGGGCGGCCTCCCCCCGGGCGTAGGCGACTCCGGCGACGGTGACGGCGAGCGCGAGCAGGCAGGACAGGGCGACGGTGAGGGAGCGGAGCCGCCGGGCGGTACGGGCGGCGGCCCGTCGTTCCCGCTCGTACGCGGCCGAACTGGCGTCCAGGAACGCCGCTTCGAGCGTGGAGAGGTCGCCGCGCCGCACGGGGGCGCCGAAGGTGTCGCGGGCGATGGCCAGCCGCGTTCCCCGGTACAGCGCGCCGTCGTCGTACCCCAGTTCCTGCCAGGTACGGACCGCCTCCGTCAACGCGCGGTGCAGACGCAGGCGTTCACGGCTCTCCGCGATCCAGTCGCGCAGCCGGGGCCAGGCCGTGATGAGGGCTTCGTGGGCGAGGTCGACGGTGGTGCCGTCGAGGGTGACGAGGCGGGCGCGGGCGAGGGCTTCCAGGACGGGCGCGGGGTCGGGTCCGCCCCGTGCGCCGGATGCCCTCGGTTCACGGGATTCCCCGAGTTCGCTGAGCACGCCGGGTTCGCCGGGTTCGCCGAGCTCCCCGGGCTCCTTCAGTTCGCCGAGTTCGCTGCGGTCGAAGGGGCGGCGGGTGTCCTGGGCGCCCTCGCCCGGGCTGATCAGCCGCAGCAGAATCCGGCGGGCCACGGCGGCCTGCGGGGGCGAGAACCGGCTGTACGTGGCCTCGGCCGTCTGGGCGATGGCACCGTGCACCCCGCCCGCCGCCTCGTAGGACGCCTCGGTCAGCGTACGGCCGCGCCGGCGCCGCCAGGTCTCCAGCAGGGCGTGGGACATCAGGGGCAGCCCGCCCGGCTCGTCCGCGATCTCGGCGACGACACGGGCCGTCAGGGCCCGCTCCACGATCAGGCCCGCCGAGGCGGCCGGCCGGACGACGGCCTCCCGTAACTCGCCCCGGCTCATCGGCCCTACCAGCAGGTTCGCGTCCCGCAGCGCACCCGCGAGGCCGTGGTGCTCGGCGCACCGCCCGTAGAAGTCCGCGCGCAGGCCCAGCACCACACGGAGCCGGCTGTCCGGGGCGCGGGCGGTGAGCAGCAGCTCGATGAACCGGGCGCGCTCGGCCGGCTCCCGGCAGAGCGTGAAGACCTCCTCGAACTGGTCGACCACGACCAGGGTGTCGCCGGGCCCGTCCGCCGGAACGAGCCGCGCCGCGTGCGTACGGGCCGGGCGACCGCCCGGAGTGATCACCCGGACCGCCGCCAACGCCCCTACCCCGTCGGGTGATTGGCGCAGGGCCGGGATCAACCCGGCGCGCAGCAGCGAGGACTTGCCCGCACCGGACGCGCCCACCAGGGCGGCGAACCGGCGCCGGCCGACCAGGTCCAGGGCGTCCGCCACGTACTGCTCACGCCCGAAGAACAGCCCCTCGTGCCCTGGTTCGAACCGCGCCAGCCCCCGGTACGGCGCCGCCGCCCCGTCGTCGTCCGGCACGGCCCGCAGCGCGGACGCCGCCGCCTCCGCCTCGTGCCAGCGCCGCTCCCACGCCTCGGGGTCCCCGCCGCACACCGTCACGTACGCGAGGGCGACCGGCAGCGACGGCAGCCTCTCACCCGCCGCCGCGTCCGCCAGCGTCGTCACCGAGTACGCGCAGCGCGCCGCCATCGCCCGGTAGGTGAGGGCGCCGGCCTTCGCCCGCAGGGTGCGCAGGTCGTGGGCGAAAGCCTGCACCGGGCCGTCGGCGGGTTCGATCGGCCGCTCACGTCGTCCCATTCCCGTCCCCCTGTACGCCCCTGTACGTCGCGAGAGAAGCCTGGCCGCCCCACGCTAGGCAGCGCCGCGCGGCCCCGGCAATGGCGCCGCGCCGGTCCGGCGCGGCGCTCGGCGCCCCGAGGTGATTGTCCGGACCGGCGGGAGGGGGCTGCCGGACAACTCCCGGCAGGCTGAGATCGGTTGGGCAAGGCCGGGACGCGCCACGGACGGCGTGGGCCCGGACCGACTCGACCGTCTCTGAAGGGACGACCCATGAGATTCCGTGCCATCAAGGCCCTCCCCGCACTCGCGACGGCGGTGGCGCTCACCGCGCCGCTGGCGCTGACCGGCCCCGCGTCCGCCGCGCCGGCCGAACCCGCCGCCGCGCGGGGCACCACCGAGTTGCAGCGCCAGATCGACCGGACCCTGGCCAACACGGAGGGCGGCACTCAGATCAGCGTGAACGAGATCGCCTGGAACGGCGGCGAGGCGATCATGTCCTTCCCGCTCCCGGGCGAGCGGAAGGCGCCGCCCAGCAGCCTGGCGGCGCGCAAGCTCCAGGCGGAGTTCACCGGTGTTCCGCTCTCGGAGATGGGGGTGACGGCGGCGGACAACTGCCCCACCCAGGCGATAGGGAAGGACTGGTACTGCTTCTGGGAAACCAAGAACTTCGAAGGCAGGAGGCTGACCTGGAACAACAGCCACAAGAGCAAGATCTACTTCTCCGACTACAACTTCCACAACAAGACCTCGTCGTGGTCGAACAAGGGCGACAAGACCATCTACGTCTACGCCAGGACCCAGACCGGCTCGGATGCCTCCTGCACGAAGCTCCTGTGGACGGAGAGCCCGCACACGCACAACAGCAGTCTGCCGGCCAACCTGGACGACCGGGCCGACTGCTTCAAGACGAGCTGACCGGGCGGCTCCGGCCCGGCGCGCGCCCCGCCGCGGTGGAGCGGGGCGCGCGTCAGCCGTTCTCCGGGCAGTCGGCGGACCCCGTCCACGGCAGCCGGTACGCCGAGTCCAGCCGGTAGTCGCCCGCCGCCGGGGCCGTCAGGCGCGTCCAGTCGCCGTCGCGCGTGACGCAGGCGCCCGGCGCCCTGAGCCAGGGCGAGTAGGCGATCCGTACCGTCACCGGGCCCGCCGCCTCCGTCCGTACGACCAGGGAGGCGGCGTCGCTCCTTACGACGGTGGCGGGGGCCGGGACCAGGGGGACGGCGTTCCGGACCCGGTAGACCGTCCAGTGGGCGTCCCGCCAGACCGGTGTCAGCCACTCCGGGGTGCTCGCGACGAGCGCGGCCTCGGCGGTGGCCGGGCCGTCGGGGCGGCCGTGCGGCAGCACCACCAGGCCGACCGCCCAGCGGTCCAGCCAGGCGCGGTACGCGGCCGGGGCGAGGGTGCGGGCGCCGGTGTGGTTCTCGTAGAAGAGGCGCCCGCGCTCGACGTCGAGCTGGCGGTTCCAGCCGCGCGCCATGTTGAGGTGCGGGGCGAGGACATCGGCCTCGCGGTGGTTGCGGGCCGGGACGACCTCGACGCGGGTGCGGTCGGCGCCGAGCCGGTCCAGCGCGGAGATCACGCCCTCGGTGTGCGTCGCCCAGGCGGGCACCGTCGTGGACACGACGAGGTCGTCGTCGGTCTTGCCGAGCAGCCACCAGGTGTTGACGCAGAGGGTCACCAGGAGGACGAGGGAGAGGACGGCGGACTTCCTGAGGTGTACGAGGGCGCGCGGCGGGACCGGCCCGCGGGTCAGCAGCGCCGCCAGCAGTACGGGCGGGCCGGCCAGCCCCACCAGGCGCTCCACGTTCGTGCCGATCGGCGAGGAGACCGAGAAGGTCAGCACGACCCCCACCGCGTACACGAAGGCCCCGTACCGCACCACGCGCCAGCTCCGCGGCACCGCCGGACAGAGCGCCGCGCAGGCCACCAGCGGCATCCACAGCTTGCTGGGGCTCATCGGCTGCTCGCCCTGGAAGGGGAAGAGCAGGGTGGTCGTCGCGACGACCAGGGCCGGCGGGACGATCAGCGCGGCCCCTCTCACCCACTGCCGGTCCAGCAGATACGCCGCGCCCACCACGACGAGGAAGAGCCCCGCGACCGGACTGGCCAGGGTGGCGAGCGCGGCGAACAGCCAGGCGCACGCCACGCGGCCGGTACGGAGTCGGCCCGTACGGAGCTGGGCCGTACGGAGCCGGAGTGTGCCGAGTACGGCGACCAGCCCGAGGGCGACCCCCAGGGCGAACGTCGTCCGCCCGGAGGCGACATTGCACCAGAGCGCGAAGGCGCCGAGCAGCGCGGGCCAGACGGGCCGAGGCACCCGCGTACGGACGAACAGCAGGCCCAGCACCCAGGTTCCGGCCAGCCCCGCCAGTACGGAGACCGTTCTGACGCCGAGGAGCGCCATCAGGGGAGGGGCCAGCACGCTGTAGTTGGCGGTGTGCGTGCCGCCGTACCAGGAGAGGTTGTACGCGGATCCCGGATGCCGGGCCATGAACCCGGCCCAGGCGAACTGCGCCGCGAGGTCGCCCCCGCCGGTCGCGAGGACGACGACCCACACGGCGTACAGTGGAACGACGGCCCCGGTCGCGATCAACGGCACCCGCCACCATGGCGCCCGCGGTGCCTGCCGTACGTCCACGGCGCCGGCCGGCTCCCGTACCTCGTCCGGGGCGTGCGCCCCGGTCCGCCCGGCCGCCGCCGTCGTACCTCCACCGCTTATCCGCACCCGGTCACCCTAGCCCGGGGCTACCGCTCCATGGCCTCCTCGGTGACCGGGCGACCCGCGCGCAGTTCCAGCCGCGCCCCCTCGAACGCGCCCCGGAAACGCCGGTCGTGCGAGACCACCACGACCGCGCCCGGGTAGCTCCGCAGCGCCTCCTCCAACTCCTCGACCAGGCTGAGCGCGATGTGGTTCGTCGGCTCGTCCAGGACGATCAGATCGGCGGGGCGGGCGGCCAGCCTGGCCAGTTCCAGTCTGCGGCGCTGGCCGACCGAGAGCGCGGCCACCGGTACGGCCAGGTCCTCCCGCCGGAACAGCCCGAGGGCGAGCAGTCCGTCCGCGTGCTCCTCCGGCGGCCCGGGGCGGCCCGCCGCGTACGCGTGCAGGAGGGGGCGCCGGGACGGTACGGCGGGCAGCTCCTGCGGGAGGTAGCCGATCCGGGCGGCGCCGCCGGGCGGGCCCGTGACCGTACCGCTGTCCGGGCGCAGGTCGCCCGCCAGCAGCCGGAGCAGGGTGGTCTTCCCCGCGCCGTTGGGGCCGGTGACCAGGAGCCGGTCACCCGCCTTCACCCGCAGGGCCGCCACCCGGAGCCGGTCGCCGACGGCCACCTCGTCCAGCTCGGCCACCGTGCCCGGGGGCGCGTCGGGCGGGGAGTCCTGCGGCGGCGCGGCGCGCAGCGTGGCCGTGAAGCGCAGGGGCTCCGGCGGTGGCGGGACCGGGGCGCGGCGCAGCCGTCCCAGCCGTTCGCGCGCCGCCCTGACCTGCCCGGACAGCTTTGCCTCGTGCGAGCGGCGGTGCTTGCCGAACCCCTCGCCCGGGTCCCGGCCCGTGGACGCGAGCCGTCGGCCCGCCGCCTCGGCCAGCTCCTCCGCGCGGGCCACCTCGGCCAGCCACTCCAGATGGTCCTGTTCCCAGCGGCGCCGGGCCGCGGCCTTCGCCGTCCGGTACCCGGCCCAGCCGTCGCCGTACCGGGTCACCGCCCGGGTGTCCCGGTCGACCTCCAGGATCGTCGTCGCGATCCGCTCCAGGAACGCCCGGTCGTGCGTGACGGCGAGCAACGTCCCTCGGTGCGCCCGGAGTTGGTCCTCCAGCCAGGTGGTGGCCCGGAGGTCGAGATGGTTGGTGGGCTCGTCGAGCAGCAGCAGTTCGGGCGCCGGGGCCAGGACGCAGGCCAGCGCCAGCCGGGACCGCTCCCCGCCGGAGAGCGAGCCGAGCCGCCGGCCCCTGGCCGTGTTCCGCAGGCCGAGAGCGCTGAGCGCGGCATCGACGCGGGCGTCGGCCCGGTAGCCGTCGCGTTCCTCGTACGCGGTCAACAGGTCACCGTACAAGGCGAGTTCGGCCTCGTCGGCCGAGCCGAGGGACGCCTCGGCCGCCGCGATCCGGCGCTCCAGCTCGCGCAGCCCGGCGAGGGCCGCGTCCACGGCGTCCTGAACGGTGCACGCGGGGTCGAGGTCGAGGGTCTGGGCGAGATGGCCGACGCCACCGGGGAACGCGACGGTGATCTCGCCGCTGTCGGGCCGTTCGGCCCCGGCGAGCAGCCGCAGGAGCGTCGACTTGCCGGAGCCGTTCTCGCCGATGACACCGGCCTTCTCGCCGGGGCGTACGGTCAGCGAGACCTGGTCGAGAACCGACCGGTCGCCGTACGCCTTGGACATGTCTTTGATCGCCAATTGGGCGCGTTCGCGCATGCTTCTTCCTGGGATGTCGTGCCCGTGCGCCCGCGCGGCGGCGCTCAGCCGCGGTGGTGAGCGGCAGCGCGCGGCGCGGGTCGCCGGGCCGGAGTGATGTCGGACCTGAGCTGCGTCAGGTCCGGATCACAGGAAGAAGTAGTGCTTGAACATGGCGTCGAGTTTAGCGGCGGCGCGGGCGCGGGCCCAGTTGTTTACGAGCGGCCCGCGGCTTACGAGCGGCCCGCGGCGTGGACGCGGGGGTGCTTCGGATGCTTCGGGTTCTGGGGCTGCTGGGGATGCTGGGGGTGCTTCGGGCAGTCGCCGGACCTGGCCGGGAGGTGGCCGCGGTAGTCCAGCGCGTACGCGAGCTTGCCGGGCTTCTTGTCGCTGATCGGCGCGCTCAGCTTCCCGAACTCACCGCCGGTCGGCTTCTTTCCGTCGTTCCACTCCGCCATCCGCCCCAGTTCGTCGGCGGTACGGCCGTCGGCGATCACGGTGTCGCCCGGCGTCCCCGACATGGCCTCGGACGCGCCGCGGACCGCGGTGAGGTACGAGGCGGGCGAGGTCAGGTCGTACGTGTCGAGGTCGACCCGGTCGCGCAGCCAGGTGCCCCACAGGAACTCCAGGTACTCGGCGGCGGCCTCGGGCGCCTGGTAGCCGATGTCCCGTGTGAAGTAGACGAGGCTGCGGTAGCGGTCGTCGTGGAAGCGGGCGAGCCCGAGCCGCTGCGGAAGCTGGTCCGTGGTGATGGGGCGGTTGTTCTCGTCGCGCAGCCAGACCCACTTCCGGTCCTGCATCGTCTGCCAGAACGCGCCGGTCCCCAGATCGCTCAGATTGGCGGTCACGCGCAGCCGGATGTGCGTCCTCGGGCCGCCGTCGGCCGTCTCCAGGAACGACGTGAGGGTGTGGTGCCCGTCGGTCAGATAGAGCGCGCCGCCGGGGCCCACGACGACCGTCTTCATCGCGGCGCGGGTCTCGTCCGTCTCCTGGCCGACCGCGACGGTGCAGGTGAAGCTCGACGGGTCGGCGAGAGTGGCACCGGCCGGGACCGAGGCCGCCTCCTCCTGGCCGTTGGTCTCGCACCAGTCGTCGAAGCGCTTGTTGACGTCGCCGTTCTGCTCGTCCTTGGTGCTGCTGTAGCGGCCGAGCTTGTAGTAGATCTGGTCGAAACCGACGGACGGCTGGGTGGGACGGAGCTGGTCCAGCGTCACATCGAGGAGATCGCCGGCCCGCGCGCATGTCGCCTTCGCCGCCGCGCCGTGCTTCGTGACGCACTTCTGCGCGCCGGACGCCTTCCCGGCAAGGGAGTTGGCGGGCGCGGCGACCGCCGGGGCACCGCTCGCGACCGCGCCGCCCAGCGCCAGCGCGACGGCGGCCAGCCCGGCCGTCAGAGCACGGGGCCGCCTGCGCTGCTTCGGTCGGAGGGCGGTGCGCCGTGCGGGCGTACGGTCCGAGGCGGGTCCGGGGCCGGGTGTGCCGGGCATACGGTCTCCACGGGTCGGTGGCGGGCGGGACAGGGCGGCGGGGGGCGCGGACATCCACTCACCTCTCCCCGCCCCGGCCGGTGGCATCCGTACGACGGTGAGGTGTCCGCCGGGTGAACGTCAACGGCGCGGACCGGCCAGCGCGTACGCAGCCCCGCCGCCGACGGCGAGGAACGCGGCCGTCCAGACGGCGGCGGTGGTGCCGGGCGGCTGGAGCATCCAGGTCGCCGCCTGCGCCCAGGCATCCTCCGTGGACGGTACGAAGAACGCCACCCCGCACCACCCCAGCGGCAGCGCCCACGCGGACCGGCCGCCCCACAGCCACGCCCCGAGCGCCACGGCGCCCGCGGCCCCGGCCGCGTCGACCACGACGTAACCGGCCTCGAAGGCCCGCCCGGACGGCGTGCACAGCAGCAGCACCGCCCCGGCGAGCGCCCCGATCAGCGCCACGTGCGCCGCCCGGAGCGGCGCCCAGCGGCGCGCCGCCGCCCGGTCGAGCGCCGCGTCCTGACCGCTCAGCCCGGACGCGGACGCCACCACCGCGGAGACCATCAGCAGTGCCCGTACCCTCGGGTCGACCGGCGACCAGACGGAGGCGGACCACCCCGCCAGGGCGGCGGTGAGCGCCGCCCCGGCGAGCGCGGCGGGGAGATGGCGGGAGCGGGCGTACAGGGCGGGACCGCGCAGCACGGATGGTGCTCTGCTCACCGGGCGCCGCCGCTCGTACCGTCCGTGGCACGGGAGCCGTCACCCGGACCACCCGCACCACCCGCACCGCCTGGACCACCCGGACCACCTGGACCACCCGGACCACCCGCGCCGTCCGTCAGCACCTTCAGCAGGTCCTGCTCGCCGTCGCGTTCGGTGCCGTCGGCGTCGCAGGCGAGCGTGGCGTCCCGCAGGGCCACGATCCGTTCGCGCTGTTCAGCGGCGGGCAGCGCGCGCAGCGCCTCCCAGGCGGGACGGGCCAGTACGTCGGCCTCCTCGCGCACGTAGTGCAGGCCGGGCAGCGGCTTCAGCTCCCCCGTGAACCAGGCTGCGGTCACCGTACGCGCCGCCAACTCCCGTACCGCCCGCTTTTCCTCGGACGCCAGCTCCGCCTCCGTCAGCCCCTCGTCCCGCTCCTCGCTGGTGACCGGGTCCGCGTAGGCGTCGACGCAGGGCGCCGTCCCGGCACCGGCCAGCAGGGCGCGGGTGGTCTCCTCGGGCGTGGCCCCGTCGAGATGCCGCGCCTCGAAGTCCACGGGCAGGACCGCCGCCTCGCGCCGTACCGGAGCGCCGGGCGGCCACGGCGTGACCGCCTCCCGTACGGACGTCGGCGCACCGGGAAGCCGGGACAGCAGCCGCAGCGCCTCCTCGGCGGGCCCGGCGAACCCGTCCAGCCGGGATTCGTGCAGGCGCGTGACGCAGACGCGGCCCTCGCACACCGGCTCCGTCACCGACGCGTCGGTGATGTACGTGTCGTACGGGTCGCCCGGCAGGATCGGCAGCGCGACCGCCGCGCCCAGCGCCATCGGCGCCAGCGCGACCAGCCGGGCACGGATCCGTACCGCACGCGGGGCGCGCCGCCCCACCGTGACCAGCAGCAGGAAACCGGTGGCCGCCATACCGAGCAGCCACAGCGCCTGACCCGCGCTCGCCTGCCAGGCGACGGTGAGGAACGCGCTGCGCGGACCCATCAGGGACGGCGCCAGCAGCATGACCTGCTGGGGTGCGGGATCCGGCAGTACGTAGCCGCTGAGCAGCATCGCGCACAGCAGGGTTCCCACGCCGAGCGCGGGCGGGGTGAACCGCGACGGCAGGGCCCTGGCGATCCCCATGCCGAGCCAGCCACCGGCGACCAGCGAGAGCGCCCCGACGACCGCGATCGGCAGCCAACCCAGGTGCGGCTGGCCGCTGTTGGCGGCGACCTGGACCGCACCGGACAGGAACACCAGCAGGTAGGCGGTGGTGAGGGTGAGCGCGAAGGCGGACGCGAGGCTGGCGGCGCGGTGCCAGGTGGGGCGGGACGTGGTCGCGAGGAGTTCGGACGTACCGGAGCGGCGGTCCCGCAGCCCCTGCACTGCCCCGGCGACCACCGCACCGGGCCACAGGAACACCAGGAGCTCCCGCTGCCACCAGGCGGCGGCGGTGTAGCCGGCGGTCCACCGCTCGTCACCGTGCACCCAGGGGCCGGTGAGGAGGTTCAGGTAGGCGAGCGGGACGACCAGGACGAGGGCGCCCGTGAACAGGGCTGCGGAACGCCGGAGTTCGATCCGCAGGATCCGTCCGGGGCCGGTGCCGCGACCTGATGGCGGAGCCGTGCCGTCCACGGGGACGGGGAGTACGGGGGCGGGCGGGGAGGCGGTCACCAGGCACCGCCCTTCCCCTGCTCGGGGCGGGCCAGGAGCGCGGTGTAACCGCGTTCCAGCGGGCTGTCGCCCGCATGTTCCTCGCCGCCGGCGGCGGAGAGTTCTTCCGGGGTGCCCCGGAAGACCAGGCGGCCGTCCGCGATGAGTACCACGTCCGTACAGGCCGCGGCGACGTCCTCCACGAGGTGCGTGGAGACCACGACACAGCTCTCCGCGCCGAGTTGGATCAGCAGCTCGCGGAAGCGCAGCCGCTGCGCCGGGTCGAGCCCGACGGTCGGCTCGTCGAGCAGCAGGACCGCCGGATCGTTGACGATCGCCTGCGCGATGCCCACGCGGCGCACCATGCCGCCGGACAGGGTCTTCATCCGGTGGTCGGCGCGGTCGGCGAGACCGACGCGCTCGACGGCGCGCTGGACCGCCCCGGGGATGTCGTGCGCGGGGACCTCCTTGAGCCACGCCATGTACTCGACGAACTCACGGACGGTGAAGCGCTTGTAATACCCGAACTCCTGCGGCAGATAGCCGATGCGGCGCCGCAGCTCGCGCCGCCGGCTCTGGTCACCGGCGGACGCGCCGAGCAGTTCCAGGGTGCCGGAGACGGGGTTCAGGACGGTGGCGAGCGCACGGATGAGGGTGGTCTTGCCCGCCCCGTTGGGCCCGAGGAGCCCGTGCACACCGGTGCCCAGCTCCAGGTCGAGCCCGTCGACGGCGATCTTCCGCCCGCCCGCCCGTACTTTCAGCGCCTCCGCTCTGATCTCCCAGGCGTAGGTCCTGGGCGCCACTTCGGCGGCGGTCACGGCACGTGTCACGGCACGCGTCATGGAGGAACCCCCTCACTTCTTGCTTGTCGGTCTTGTCGGTAACCGCTGTTCTCAGCGCTGGGCGCCGAGAACGGTGTACGCGCCCCTGCGGGCGACCACGACGGCCACCCCGAGCGCGAAGAGCACGCCCCACACCGGCAGGGCGCCGGTCCGCAGGGCGAAGGCCGTACCGCTCAGGGCCACGGTCGGCGCCACGATCACCCCGGCCCACGCCGCCACCAGAGCGGTCGCGGCGCGCGTCACCCCGATCAGCCCGCCGAGCGCGAGCGTGCCGGTGGTGAAGGCGAGACAGGGCAGCAGCCACTGCGCGAGCGCCGTACCGGTGAGCCAACCGGCCACCGCCAGCACGGAGATGACGACGACGAGCATGGCCGTCGTCCGCCTGAGCACCAGAGGGAGCCCGGCGCGCGGGGTGGCCGTGACGATCTCGTACGCCGGATCGAGCCCGCGCGCCCACGACGCGGCGACGCCGAACACCGGCAGGACCGGGGCCAGCAGCGCGACGAGGGAGAGCGACTGGGTGGACACGGCGTCGAGGAACACGGCGAGGAGCCCGGCGACCACGGTCATGCAGAGCCAGGGCACCATCACCGGCGACGCCCAGGACGCGAGCGCCGGGTGGCGGGAGCGGCGTGGCATGGGGGCGGTGCCGGGGAGCAGGGGCGCCAGCTCCGACCAGACGCCGTCGACGAGCGCGGTGACGGCCGGGGCGTGCGCGGCGGTGGCGGTGGCGAGGCGCCCGCGGCAGGCGGCGCAGGACTCCAGATGGGCTTCGAGGGCCCAGACGTGGTCGGCGGGGATGGCGGTGTCGCCGCGCGCGTACCGGAGGATGAGGCCGCCGGAGGCGTGCCGGCTCCCCAGCTCCGCACCGGCCCCTCCGCTCGTTTCCCCGCCGGCCCCTTCGCTCGTCTCTTCGCTGCTGTCCCCGCTGCTGTCCCCGCTGGTCTCTCCGCTCATGACAGAGCCTCCCGCATCGCTCTCCGTGCCCGCCGCGCGCGGGTCTTGACGGTGCCCTCCGGCACTCCGAGCAGGACGGACGTCTCCCGTACGGTCAGCCCGTCCAGCACCATGGCCCGCAGCACGTCCCGGAGTTCGGGCGCCAGAGCCCCCAGCGCGTCCCCGACCTCGCCGCCGACCGAGGCGGCCAGCACCTCGTCCTCGGCGGCCGGCGCCACGGCCCCGGCGGCGCCCGCGTGCCCGGCGATCGCCTCGGGCAGCCGCGCCTGGTGCGCGCGCCGCCGGAAGGCGTCGATGAGGCGGCGGGCCGCGATCGTCCACAGCCACCCGACGGCGGACCCGCCGACCGCGGCCCCGGCGAACGCGCCCGCGGCGCGCCACACGGCGAGGTACGTCTCCTGCATGACCTCGGCGACGATCTGCTCGTCGGCACACCGCCTGCGCAGCCGTACGGCCAGCCAGGGCGCCGTACGCCGGTACAACTCCTCGAACGCGGCGCGGTCGCCCTTGGCGACGAGCCGGACGAGTCTCTCCTCGTCCAGCTCCGCTGGTGTCCTGCTGCGTGATCCCACACCGGCCAGACGCACGGAGGGGGTGTGCGGGTTTTCCTCTCCGTGTGCCGTGCGTCACACCAGGCGCGGGGCGCGGTGGGGCGAGGGCTTGTAGCATTCCCGCACGGTGCGTACGGGGATACGGGGCGTGACTGAAGAGAACCGTGTGACGGAAGGGAACCAGGGGACGGCATGATCGAACTGTCCGAGCTGATCCGCGAGTTGCGGCAGGAGCTGAACGCCGCGATGGCGGACGGCCAGGACGAGGCGGTCCGGTTCGAACTGGGGCCGGTGGAGGTCGAGGCGACCGTCGCCGTGGACCGGGCGGGCTCCGCGAACGGAAAGGTCCGCTTCTGGGTCGTCGAAGCGGGCGCCGACGCCTCGTACACGCACGCGCAGACACAGAGGATCACCCTCACCCTCCAGCCCGTCCTGGTCGCGCCCGACGCCGCGAGGGGCCCCGTCCTGATCGCGGGCGACGAGGTCGACGGGGAGCGCTGAGCGCGCCGTGACACGGGAGGGGCGGACCGCCGAGGAGGCGCTACGGGCCGACCGCGCCGCCGAGATCATCGTCACCCTGCCCGACGGCGGGCGCCGGGGCTCGGGGTATCTGGTCGCGCCCGGACGGCTGTTGACCGCGGCGCATGTCGTGGCGGGCGCCACGGGGATCCGCGTACGGTTCGACGCGGACCGGCCGGGCGAACGTACGGTCCGGGCCACGGTGGCCTGGTCGGACACGGGGATCGACGTGGCGGTCCTGGCCGTACCGGCGGACGGCCCGCGCCCGCTGCCGGAGCCGGTGCGCTTCGCCAGGGTCGGCGACTCCGACGCGGTGCTGCGGTGCAGCGCGATCGGCTTCCCGCGCTTCAAGCTCCGTACGGACGAGGACGGTTCGCGCTACCGCGACTCCGAGCACGTCCACGCGGCCTGCGCGGTGCTCTCCAACCGCCGTGAGGGCACGCTCGATCTGGCCACCACGGCTCCCAACTGCACTCCGTACGCGGCCCTTTCCCCCTGGGAGGGCATGTCGGGCGCGCCGGTGTTCACGGGCGGCAGGATGGTCGGCATCGTGGCCCACCACCACCTCGGCGACGGCGCGGGCCGCCTCGCCGCGCGGCGCGTGGACCGCTGGTCGGAGCGACTGGCCCCGCAGGCGCTCCGGGAGCTGGAAGAGACCCTGGGCTGCGGAAGCCTGGCCCCCGCCGGGCTGCCCGATGCGGTGCCCCCGTCCGGACTCGACCTGATCCAGGAGGCGTTCAGCGCCCAACTGGAGGACATCGCCCCTGCCGACCTGTCCGGCCGCGCCCGCGAACTCCGGGACCTCACCGCGTTCTGCGGCGGCCCCGACCCCTACCAGTGGCTCCAGGCGCCGCCTTGGGCCGGGAAGACCGCCCTGGCGGCCTGGTTCGCGCTGCATCCGCCACGCGGGGTGGTACCCGTGTGGTTCTTCATCACCGCACGCTTCGCGAGCCAGAGCGACAGCGCCGCGTACACCGAGGCGGTGACCGACCAACTCGCCGCGATCGCGGGCCGCGAGCCCGTCGACCACCGCTCCGCGATCGCCCGCGAGGGGGAGCGCAAGCTGCTGCTGAAGGAGGCGGCGGAGCGGGTCGCACAGGACGGCGGCACGTTGCTGCTCGTC
This sequence comes from Streptomyces sp. NPDC087310, assembly GCF_044744405.1. Lineage (NCBI taxonomy): Bacteria > Bacillati > Actinomycetota > Actinomycetes > Kitasatosporales > Streptomycetaceae > Streptomyces > Streptomyces sp. NPDC087310. Next base: position 542,679 of record NZ_JBIUYF010000004.1, read on the forward strand.
GTCGACGGCCTGGACGAGGACCAGTCCCTCGTCCCCGGCGGCGGCACGGGCCCGAGCATCGCCTCACTCCTGCCCCGGCGGCTGCCCCCCAACGTCCGGGTCCTGGTGACGAGCAGACCGGGCCCCGGCGTCCCGCCGGACGTCACGAGCGGCCATCCGCTGCGGGGGTGCGAGGTCGTCCGGCTGAGCACGGCGGAGGCCGCCCTCCACACCCAGTACGAGGCCACGTACGACCTCTCCCGGGCGCTGACAGGGGACGACCTGGGCAGGGACCTCGTCGGCCTGCTCGCGGCGGCGCGCGGCAGCCTGACCCTCCACGACCTGCGCCACCTCACCGGAGCCCACCGGATGGCGGTACGGGAGCGACTGGGCAGCGCGTTCGGCCGCATTCTGCGGATGCGGGGCCAGAGCGCCGGCAGCGGTGGTCCGTCGGGCAGGTCGTACGACGAGAGCCGCGGCTACCTCTTCGCCCACGAGACGCTGCTGGTCACGGCCCTGGCCGAACTCGGCCCCGACGTACGGCCGTACCGCGAACGCCTGCACACCTGGGCCGCGCGGTACGCGGAACGCGGCTGGCCCCAGGACACCCCGTCGTACCTCCTCCAGGCGTACGCACGCATGGTGACCGGCCACGGTGACCTCGACCGGGCGACGGCCCTGGCCACAGACCTGCGACGCAGCGACCGCCTGCGCGAGGCGACGGGCAGCGACGCGGCGGGCCTGGCGGAGATCGAAGCGGTCCGGGATGCGGTACTGGAGGCCGACGCCGGCGACATCGCCTCCCTGGCGGCCCTCACGGCGGCCGGCGCGCTGCTGGCCCGCCGCAACAGGGCGCTGCCGCCGGGCATCCCGGTGGCGCTGGCCCGGCTGGGGCAGACGCGGCGCGCGGTGGGGATGGCGCGCAGTGTGTTCCGTCCGTGGGATCGGGCGCGGGCACTGGCCGGGGTCGCGCGGGTGCTGGCGGAGCGGGGGGACCCGGAGGCGGCCGCTGTGGCGCGGGAGGCGCTGGGGCTGTCGGCCGGGGTCGAGGCGTGGCTGTCCGACAGGTCGATGGTGACGACGGCCGCCGTCGCTCTTGCCATAGCGGGACGGACGAGCGAAGCGCTCGAACGGCTCCTTGCGGACGAGTTGGCTCCGTGGGCCGTAGCGGGGTCGGTGGCCGAGGTGGCGGTCGCTGAAAGCGTGAGGGACGCTCGGCGCGCGTCCCTGCTGCTCCGGCAGTCGGAGGAATCCCTGACCGAGATGGTCCACGCCCCCAGCCTGGAGGCGCTGGGCAAACTGGCGAATGCGTACAGGACTGTTGATCCGCCGCGCGCTGACCACCTGCACGATCGAATCGTGCGGGCAGCCGAAGTGACCGACGTCCGTGGACTGGCGGTAGCCGTCGGCGCGCTACGTGAAGCCCGCCCGGCAGAGGCCCTCCGGCTCGCACGGCAGGCCGCGCGGTACGTATCGGAGCGATCCGTGACGGGCGCGCCTCGCCCCAGCGGGGTCGACGTATCCCACGCGGTGGTCGCGTTGGCCGACGGCGGTGCCGTGGACGAGGCCGAGGAATTCTTCCGGTCCGCTTCCGTGCCGCTCGACCGAGGCACCCCATGGGCTTGGCGGGCCCTCGCGAGGGGATGGGCTCGCGAGGGGCGGGCCGATGCTGTATGGGCCGCGTTGAAGGCGGGACACGAAGAAAGCATCGACAGTACGGACGTGATCAGCGCCCTGCCCGAGGTGGTCGCGGCGCTCGTGGCGGCGGGCCGCGCCGGCGCACTGGAGACAACCGTGCGGGCAGAGCCGGAACGGCATGCCTGGCTGGCCGCCGCGACCCTTGCGGCGCTGGCCGAATGTGTGGCGGCCGACGACAGGGAGTGGGCGACACGGCTGGTGGCGGCGGCGGAACGTGCGGCCGCGCTGCTCGGCGGAGACACCTACGACCGTGCGACCGACGAGTCGGTCGCCACCCTGACAAGAGAACTGGCGGCGGTAGGCCGGTTCGAAGAGGCCGAGTCCCTGACCGGGCGGATCGGTACGGACGCGGTGCGCGCCTGGGCGCTTGCGGCGATCTCGGCGGAGCACGCGACGGCTGAGGCGGCGGGCGGAACCGAGGCGCTGCGCCTGGCGAATGCGGCGGTGGAGGGAGCCGCAGCCGTCAAGGACTGGGCTGACCACGCGCGTGCCACGATCGTGGCCGCCCAGGCGCTGGGATTCGCCGGGGCGGTCGACCGCGCGCGGGCCGTGGCCGAGGCCATCCGTGACGAGAGCAGCGACGCGCGCGGCACCGGGCTCCTCCAGAAGACGGAAGCGGAGGAACTGGCGCGCATCGCCGTAGCCGCCACACTCCGGATGCGAACCTCCGCCGAGGTAGCGGAACTCATGTACGACCTGCGTCGGCGCGGACTCGCCGCCGACTCGGGTGACAGCGGCGAGATCTTCGCGACGCTTGCCTGCTCGCTTCTGGTCGCAGGCCGAGGCGATACGTGGTTCGCGTACCGCGTCGCGGACACCGCGCGCCGCGTCGGCGCCGCGTCGCGCAGCCTCGTTCTGCTGGAGTCGTACACGCAGGTGCTGCTGGCGCTGTTGGAGTCGCGGTCCGATCCGGAGCAGGCCCGACGACGGCTGCCGGCGGATGGTCCCGGTTTCTTCGTGCCGATCGGCTCCGTCGCCCTGGCAGTGGCAGGTCGAGGTGATGATGGAGAAGCAGTCGAACTGCTGGACAGGGCGGCTGACTTCGTCCGGTTCGGCCAAGATTATGCTCTGCTCGCCGAGTACCTGGTCGGGGCGGCGGCCGACCGGCTGATCCTCCCCGTATCAGGCCCGTTCCCCGACTTCACCCACGCGATCCGTCAACTGGCATCGCTCGTCGCACCCCGTGAGGCCACCCCCGCCAACCGCGCCCGCGCCCTCCCCCTCCTCCGCAAGGCCCTGACGGCCGAGGACTGGCACCACGCCCTGCCCGTCCTCGCCGTACTCGCACCGGAGGCCGTGCTCCGCGTACGGGACGTGGTCATGGCGCACCTCGGAGCGCCGCGTCCCGCAGACCCCGACGCCACCCCGGTTTCGCCCGGGGCGGAACCCGGCACCCTGACGGCCGGGCACGACGCCCCTACCCTGAGAGAATGACGAGCCACGCGCCGGACCGAGCCCGCGTCGTACCCCTGCGCCCGCGTACGGCGCAGGCGGCCCCCGCGCCCAGGAAGCAGGCCAAGGACCCCCTTTGGCGGCATCTCGTCGGGGACGTCCTGCGCCGCGAGCGCCAGGCGCAGGAGCGCACGCTCAAGGACGTGGCCGAGGCGGCCCGTATCTCCATGCCGTACCTCTCGGAGCTGGAACGCGGCCGCAAGGAGGCGTCGTCCGAGGTCCTGGCCGCCGCCGCGGGGGCCCTCGGACTCGGACTGGCCGATCTGCTCGCGCGCTCCCACAGCGAACTCGTCCGCCTCGACCGGGCCCGCCAGGACCGCCCTTCGGGGGGTACGGGCGACGGTACGGTGACGGCGCTGGCGGGGCGCGGCGCCCGGGGCACCTGGTCGCACCGGCCAGGGGCCCGCCTGGCGGCCTGACCTCCTTATCTATCCCCTTATCCCCTCATCCCATCAGCGAACCCGGGACCCGCCTCCGGCTCAGCACCTCGTCGGCCAGCCCGTACGCCACCGCCTCGTGCGGTGTGAAGACCCGGTCGCGGTCCATGTCCGCGCGCAGGGTCTTCATGTCGTGCCCGGTGTGCCGGGACAGGATCTCCTCGACCTCTGACCGGATCCGTACCATCTCCTTGGCCTGGAGGCTGAGGTCGGAGACCGTCCCCTGGTGGCCGCCGCTCGCGGGCTGCCCGAGCAGCACCCGGGCGTGTTCGAGGACGTACCGCCGCCCCGGGTCCCCGCCCGCCAGCAGTACGGCGGCGGTCGAGGCCGCCTGGCCGACGCAGAAGGTCGAGATCGGCGAGCCGATGAAGGTCATCGTGTCGTAGATCGCCATGAGTGAAGTGGCCGAACCTCCCGGTGAGTTGAGATAGATCGAGATCTCGGTCTCCGGGTGCGCGGACTCCAGATGGAGCAGTTGGGCGATGACGGCGTTCGCGACGCCGTCATCGATCTCCGTGCCGAGGAAGATGATCCGCTCCGACAGGAGACGGCTGTAGATGTCGTACGCGCGCTCGCCGCCCTGCGGTGTGCGCTCGATGACCGTCGGAATCGTGTACTGGCCCATGTCAGAGTCCGATCCGTCGCTGCGCGGCGGCCGGCCGTACGTCGTCGAGCGACGAGACGACCCGGTCGACCATGCCGTACTCCTTGGCCTGTTCGGCAGTGAACCACCGGTCGCGGTCGCCGTCGCGGGAGATCGTCTCCGGTGACTGGCCGGTGTGCTGGGCGGTGATCCGCTCGATGGCCCGCTTCATGAACTCCAGGTTCTCGGCCTGGATCGCGATGTCGGCGGTGGTGCCGCCGATGCCGGCCGAGGGCTGGTGCATCATGATCCGCGCGTTCGGCAGGGCGGCGCGCTTGCCCTTCGCCCCCACCGCGAGCAGGAACTGCCCCATGCTCGCGGCGAATCCGATGGCGAGGGTGGCGACGTCGTTCGGGATGAGCTGCATCGTGTCGTAGATCGCCATCCCGGCCGTCACGGACCCGCCGGGGCTGTTGATGTAGAGCCCGATGTCGCCGCGCGGATCCTCCGCAGACAGGAGCAGCAACTGCGCGCAGACCCGGTTCGCGGAGACGTCGGTGACCTCGGTGCCGAGGACGACGATCCGCTGGGTCAGCAGTCGGGCGGCGAGATGGTCGTCGAACGGCGTGGATGCCGCGCCCGTGCCTTGTTCGGAGGCATCGGAGGCGTAGGGGGTCGGTGGGAGATCCAGATCGGTGACGAGCGGAGACATGGGCCCTCCTCGGGGTGACGCGGCGCCGGTCGCCGTGCCGTTCCTTCCCACCTTTGCCCGGCCACCGCCCTGACGTGAGGTCTATCGGCCGGCAGCAGATTAGCCAACGGCAGAGCGGAAGTTCGTCTGCTCAGACCGGCTCGGACCGGCTCAGACGGACTCGGGCGTACGGGCCTCGCCCCGGAACACCTGCGCCGTATGCCAGTCGACGCGCTCGGGGTCCACACCGGCGCTGCCACTCTGCGGACCGAGGAGCGCCCGCCCGCTCAGGTCGAGTACGTGACTCCGCGCGGCGGCCCCACGCCCGACGAACTCCCGCGAAACGGTGACGCGTTGCTTGCCGTCCAGCCCCATCACCCCCCGGTCGAAGAGCTTGTGGTGCAGCGAGCACAGACACAGCGCGTTGGACAGCTCGTCCGGCCCCTTGAACGCCCACCACTGCACATGCGCCGCTTCCAGCCCGACCGGCACCCCGCCGAGCGAACCGTCGAACCCGCAGAAGGCGCACCGGTATTCGTAGGCGACGAGCACCTGCCTGCGCAGCTCGACACCGCGCCGCCGGTCCTCCCGTACGGCGCCGGGCGCGGGGACCGGCCGTACGGCAGCGTCCAACTCCAGGTCGAGCCCGACGTCGGCGGCGATGTCCGCGTGGAGCGACGGCGGGAAGTGCGCGTCCAGCAGCAGATGCACGAGCCGTCCCAGCAGCCCCGGATCCGCGTCGAGCGCGGCCCGCAACTCCGGTACGAGCCGCCCCTCCGCCCCGCTCTCCCGCAGCGCCCGCACCCCCGTACCCGGACTCGCGTCCCCGGCGTCCGTCCGTACGCGCCACACACCGTCGCTGACGAGATGGTGAAACGGATACGCGGGAGACGTCGGGTTCGTGGGCCCGTAGTTCCGCAGCAGCTCACGCAGATCCCGCTCGATCTCGGAGTAGCGCAACCCCCGCTCGGGCCCGCGCCGGTACCGCCCCAGCGCATACAGCATCAGCAGCGGCTTGTGCGGCGCGCGCACCCCGTTGTTGGTCCACTGCCGCAGGCTTCCCACCCGCTCCAACCAGTCCATGACACGCGACTGTAGGCACCCCCGGCCCACCGGGCCGCACCCGGCCCACACTGATCTCAGGCAGCCCCGGGCACCCACACCACCCACGCACTGATGTCGTCGCCCCGGCCGAACCTCCCGACGGCGCGGTCCAGCGAGCGCACGCTCATCCGGATGCCGCCGGAAGCGCTCACGATCTCGGCATGCTCCTCGAACGCCATCCCCCACGCGGCGACCCACGCGTCAGCGTCCTCGGGGCCAGTGCCCTCAGGCTCGTACGTCTGGACGACGGCGAAGAGCCGGGGCGCGGTGTCGGCGACCAACTCCTCGGTCAGGGCGAGGAATTCGGCGTAGGTGAGGGGCGGGATGCTGGCGGTGGGAGAGGCGGGTCCGGCTGCTTCGGCTGACATCATGTCCTCCTACTGAGCGTGACTGATTCGACGCTTCGCGTAGCGGTATCCTGAACTCCGGTCGCGACCACTTTCAAGTGGACAGTCCATTTTTCATGCGGACGGGTAATGGTGGTGCGCCCGGAGCGACGGACGAGTACCGGAGGGACCCATGGGACGGAACATGGAGATCGGAACGTCGGTGGTACGACGCTGGCAGCTCGCGGCGTCGCTGAAGGCGCTGCGCGAGGGCGCCGACCTGACCCAGGAGGCCGCGATCGAGCGGCTTGAGCCGTTGCCAGGGCGCTGGTCGCGGTCGAAGCTGTCCCGGATCGAGAACCGGGAGCACAACATCAAGCCACGTGAAGTGGAGCAGTTGCTCGATGTGTACGGGGTCACCGACACGCGGCTCCGCGACGGGCTGGTGGCACTGGCCGCAAGCTCGTCGGAGCGCGGCTGGTGGATCAGCTTCGTCGACGCGCTGCCCCGGGACATCCAACCGCTGTTGAGCATCGAGGACAGCCTCGTCGAGCTCTGGAGCTTCCAGCCGCAACTGGTGAACGGGCTCCTGCAGACCGCCGAGTACGCCCGCGCCGTCATGCTTGCGGCCGCCCCCGGGGAGTGCTCCCCGGAGGAACTGGAACGCAAGGTCGCCGCCCGCATGATCCGTCAGCACGTACTCCAGAGGCAGCCGGCCCCGAAGGCGCACTTCATCTACGACGAGGCCGTCCTGGACCATGTCATCGGAGACGAGGAAGTCATGCGGGGCCAGTTGCGAAAGCTGCTGAGCGTGGCCGAGAGCCCGAACATCTCGATCCAGGTCCTTCGGCGTGACGTGGGTGGGAGCCCCGGACTGGAGGGTCCGTTCTCGATCCTGACGTTGCCCGCGCCCATGCCCGACATCGGCTACACGGAGGGCCCGGCGGGCATGTTCTACATCGAGGACCGCGAGCATGTACGGGCGTGGACGCTGCGGTTCGGCATCCTCACCGAACTGGCGCTCTCTCGGGCGGAGTCGAGGGACATGATCGCCGAAGCGGCGAAACTGTACGCGTAACCCAAAGAAGGGAGCTGTCACATGAAGCAGAGGGCCCCGGTGCGGCAAGCGCACTGGCGCAAGAGCAGTTACTCGGGCGGCGGCGGCGACACCGGCGGCGACTGTGTCGAAACCGCCCTCCTCCCCGACGGCCGCATCGCGTTCCGCGACAGCAAGCGCCCGGAGGCGGCTGTACTGGCCTTCGGCCGTGCGGAGGCGGCGTCCTGGCTCCGGTACGTCAAGGCGGCGGAGCCTCGCGGTCTCGCGGACTGATTCGGGCGGGGCGAGGTCCTACCGAGCCGGGCAGGGAAGGCCAGGGCTGCTGCGGTTGGGGGAGCATGTCACCAGCGCGACCGAGTGGAAGACCGTACCCCTGAGGTAGTGGCCGAGCGATACGTCCCCTCCCTCCGCCAGGCGCTCGACCGCCGAGTTCCGCAGGTGCGCGAGGCGGGTCTCCTCCCGTTCACCCGCGGAGGCGAACCGGGGCGCGAATTCATGGAGTTGAAGGCCCAGCCACTCCCCGGCCTCTTTCGGCTCCTGCCATGTGCCCCGGATCACCGACGCGCGTTTCATCAACCAGTGTGCTGTCTGGAGAGGCGGCACGTCCGTGATCGGGAAATCGGTCACGGCCGCGCGATAGCGCTCGATCAGGTCCAAGGGGCTGCTCGACATCGGAGGGGAGCCCGGAGGCCGCCGCAGGCTCTCCTTGTCGAAGGTGGTCTTCTCGCCCAGCCAGGCGTACCCGTGGATGTGCAAGGCCCACTCCGTTCAACGCAAGGTGACGGCCCCGGCCCGCCCGTCGAGCGTGGGCGGGGCGGGGTGTCAGGCGGACCGAGAGCTACGCGGAGAGGCCGAAGAGGACCGGATCGATTCCGGCCGCGCTCAGCTCCGTCGTCGTGAAGCGCAAGGGGGCGGCGGTCGGACATTGGCTGTCGCCCACGGCCCACGCGTCCGGCCCGATCTTGGCGAGGGTCACACATGCCTCGCCGTCCGGATGCGTGTTGCCTCCGCACGGCGTCCTGAACCGTGCTCCGGTGATGTCGAGGCCGTAAAGGTCAGTCATCTGTTCCTCCGTCTCGCAGGGGTCGACACCGCTGATGCTTCACCCGTTGAGCAGCGCCTTCTAGGACCTTTCCTGTTGGCGCAAGAATTCGTCCCGCACGCCTTCGACCAGGGCTGTCATGGCCTCGCGGTAGACCGCCACGGTTGCGAAGCGCTCGAAGGTATCGGCATAGACCTGCACGTCCTTCGGATCACGTGTGGTGACTTCGGAGTGGAACGTCTCCACGATCACCAGCCGGTCGTCGTGCATGCTGAAGCAGGTCATGGGGAAGTCCGGCATGCGCCGCCCGTTCGGCACGACTCCCAGCGAGACGTTGGGAAGCCGGGAGACGGACACGAGCCGGTCCATCTGCAGCGCCATGACAGCGGGCTCACTGATGCGCCACCTGAGGACGTGCTCGCAGATGAGGAAGCGGAACGACCGGCTCGGCTCATACAGGACCGCTTGCCGTTCGAGCCGGGCGGCCACGGTCTTGGCCCGGGTCTCCTCCGGAAGTGCCGGGGGCAGCGAGAAGACAGCCGATACGTACTCGGGGGTCTGGAGGAGTCCGGGGATGAGCTGGCCCTGGAACAGTCTGAGCTCTGCGGTGGTGGCCTCGATGGCCCGTAGGCTCTTCTGGTGCTTCCACGGGCCCATACGGCGCAGCAACCGCCACGCGGTGGCCTCGGTGGCTTCGGCGCGGGCCGTGGTGAGGAACTCTTCCTTGACCTCCTGGCTGACGCCTATGGCGGTCAGAAGGAGATCCACGTCTTGAACGGTCGGCAGGACTCTGCCGGTTTCGATCTTCGAGAGCTTGCCGGCGGACATGGATGCCCTGCGGGCCACGGCATCACCCGTGAGTCCGGATGTGTCCCGCAACGCCCGCAGGGCTCTCCCGATCGAATCTGCGGTCAGCGGTGCCGCTCCCAGTACTCCGCGAACGGCACAGCCCCGGCCAGGGCTCGGTCGCGGTAGTCCCGGTACTCGGCAACTCTGGCGGCGGGCAACGGGTCGGCGCCGATGAACGCGCCGTTGGGTGTGTAGTGCATCCGGAACACGCGCTGGTCGTCGAACAGCCAGAAGTCGTGATCCGGCAGGCCGCTCACGGATTGCTCTGCGGCATCGATGATGCCGATGGTCTCGCCGGCCTTGATGTTGCCAGGGTAGGCGGCGAGTTCGTAGCGCAGGTAGTCGGTCAGGGGAGAACGGAGCACGTGGACGCGGGACACGTCCTTGCCCTTGTCCGTCATCGACCGCACCCACGGGTTGTCGTCCCAGTCGGGGCCCATCTCGCCACCGGCGAGGAAGCGTTCGTACTCCTCGCGCTCCTCCTCCACGTCGTACGTGGACAGTGTCTCCAGCCGGAAGGCGGACCGTTCGAAGGTCTCGAAGAGCTGGGCGAACGCCTCACCGCTGAGCACGGAAGTACTCCTCCAGCATCGCTGCGGGCACCAGGACGGCGGTCTCACCTTCCGGGAGATCGAGCTGAGCCAACTGCTCGGGATCGGTGACGACATGCCCCTGGACGACGTAGCTCCTCTCGCCCTCGGTGCCCCATAACGTCGGGCACGATCCGTTCTTGCAGTTCGGATCCCCCGTCAGCTTCCGCAGCATCGTCGCTCCTCACGTAGGCGTGCGCCTGTCGTTCTCGATGCTCCCGAGCGGTACGCGACCAGGTCAAGCCTCGATTCTTTCCAGAACGGGAAAGGGGGCTTCGGACGGGCCCATCGGTCTTCTGCGCCGTACCCCGGCTGACCGAATGGCCGATCGGCGAGCGGGTGTTCGAATCGCGCCGTTTCGCTCGTGCAGCGTTTGGGCGTCACATGCCAAGGCCCTTCGCGTACTTCTCGAAGGGCACCGATTCGGCCAGCGCTATACGCTGATATTCAACGTAGGGCGTTGTGTCACCCTCGTGTACTTCTCGGCTGATCTGTGTGCCGTCCGACTCGTAGTTCATCAGGACGACTTCTCTTCTGTCGAACATCCAGAAGTCCTGGACGCCGGCCAGCGGATTGTGCCGGTCGGTTACGTCCATGATTCGGATGTCTTCGCCTGCCTGTGCGTGAGGCAGGTAGTACATGAACTCAAACAGGAGATAGCTGGAGAGCGGGCGCGTGACGACATGTACGCGCCCCTTGGTCTTTCCCACCCGGCGCACTCGCTTCAGGTCCTCGGTGTACTCGTTCGAGTAGGTACGAGGATCGATGCGTTCGCCGGCCAGAAATAACTGGATCTCCTCTACCTCTTGCGGGACTTTATAGGCGGGAAGGGTTTCCAGACGCCATGCTTCCGTCCGGAAGTCACGAAACTTGGCCTGCCATGCCTCACCATCCAAGAGCACGGGCAGCCTCCTTGTTGTTGCCGGTGAGCCGGGTCAGTCTCTTGCGCGCCAGCCGAGACTGCCGTCTCGGCGACCCTTGTTGGCATCGTTCACTTCGAACCGTACGCCGTGAGGGGGGCCGCCGTGGGCCAGAGGCTCCCGTCCGGGGAACGCGGCTTGCCCGATGCCCGATGTTGTGCGCCCGGTCGCGGATGGCCCGCCTCGAAGTGATGAAGTCCCGACCCGATGGGCGATTCTAGTTTCCGGCCCGGGCCGCTTCTTCGGGGGTGCTGTATGCCTTGATCGTGGGGTCGTTCTTCAGGGGGTTGTTTTCGCATCCGAGGACCTCGGTGGCTTTTTGGGCCACACGGTAGAGGATGGTCATCTGTTGATCTATCATTTTCTGGTCAACTTTCGTTCCGATATTGAGTGTGTTCGATCCCGCTGTGAGCAGAGAGACCTGGCTCGACGGATTGCGCAATTTTCCGGGCAAGCTGCACTGCACACGAAGTTCCGTGATGATGTCGTTCGCTTCGCCGAGTGCACCGTTGAGGTTGTAATGGCTGACCCTTCCTGGCAGGTCAGTTTTTGTCGATCCGTCACGAGCAGTCCATGAGAGTTCGAATCCCAGGGACCCGTCGTCACGCTTGCTCTTCGGCGCAATTGAACATATCTGGGTCGTGAACTCTGTCCCTCCGGGCTTCCGTTGTTTCAATCTGTCTGACAATTTCTCTGGCAGGCGGTCATTTGTGTTGTAGATGGTGGTCTCGTACTGATCTGTGCGGAGCACCTTCTGTATAAGGTTATGTGTTTCGGTGTCTTTGGCGACTTCGCAAAGGTCTTCTTTCGGTGGGGCGGATTCCTCGGCTGTGCAGGAGGTTGCACCCAATATGCACGCCGCAATGATGATGGATGTTCCGAGGGGTTTACGGTTTGTTGAGATGGGCTTCGGCTGCCGCTCGTCCTTCGCTGTGGCCAGTATTTGCCTCCCTCTTTGCCGATTCGAAGGATCCGTCCTTCGTGATTTCATTCTTCTCTCCCCACTTGTCGAAGATTTCATTGGTCCCGTCCACACCTTCGGCGTAGTTTCTGCTGGAATCTTCCTTCCCTTGGTCCTCGGCCGCTTCGGTGACATCCTTGGTCCAGTCGTAGGCAACTGAGTCGATCAGCGCGCCTCCTGCGGTGCCAAGTATCGGGATTTCGCCGATGAGGCCGTTTGCGCCGATGGATGAATAGTTGGAAGTATCTTCGGCCCACTCCACCCGATCTTCCATCTTGTCCCTGTGGACATCGGCGCCAATTCCATTGAGCGCACCCATGGCCGTGCCGATCTCGTGTCCGCGATTGTTCCAGGCCGCGCTGTCCCCGTGGGTCGTTTCGCCGTTGTAAGCGGGCAAATTGGTGAGTACGTCGGCACCGTAAGCCCTCTCGGTCTCGTACAGGAGGGAGTACGAGGCGCCGTCGTCCGCTATGCCGCGCATCACGCGTATGAGACTGGCCTGGCCCACTGCGATGTTCGCCTTGTCGCCGGACCCGCCGATGTCGTCATTGCCGGCGATTCCGCCGTACTTGGAATCCTGGCCGTAGAGGACGAGATGAGTGTCAGCGACGTAGTCGGTGAGGGCTCGGGCCATGGGCTGGCGGAGGTTTTCCAGGTCCTTGGGGAATTCGTCTCCGTGCGCCTCGTCCATGAACTTGATGGTGTGGTGCATCACCCGCGCCTGACCCTCGGTGTGCAGGCCGGGTTCGCCCGGTTTGGCGCCGGGGTCGTTGCCGGTGGCGGCGGCTTCGATGGCGGCGCCGAGGCCCATTGCCTTGTAGGGGGATTCGAGTTCCTTCACGGCGCCCGGGGCCGACATGTACTCGCTCGGCCATTCGCGGTCCGTGAGCAGGTATTCCAGGTGGTCGTTCTTGTTGCCCTTCCCCTCGGGGTCGAGGAAGTACGTCGCCGCGTCCGGGTCCTTGCTCATGACCTGGAGCAGACCGTCCAGCGGGTCGGACACCAGGTTCGGGCGCGTGGGATCGTAGGCGTGTTCCCACTTGTTGGGGTTCGCCTTCTCGACCTTGATGATGTCGGCGCCCACATCGTTGAGGAACTGCTTCCCGTATCCGTCGCCGTTCTTCATCAGCGTCACCAGCGACTGGTACCCGTTCGTCGGTGAGATGTTGCCGCCGATGTTGTCGTCGCCCACCTCTTTGAGGCCCTTCATGAAGGGCTCGTAGGCGTAGCTGTCAGGGTCCTTCGTGCCCGAGGCCACCGTGGCGGCCAGGCTGGTGTTGATGGATTCGTAGAGCTTCTTGTCGCCCGCCGAGGCGCCGCGTTCGTTGGCGGCCAGGTTCATCTGGTCCGCGAGCCGTACCGTGCCCTCCGCTCCGAGGGCGTTCAGGTATGCCTCGCCGAAGTGCTTGTCCTTGGCGTTCTCGCGCATGACGTCGCGGTACTGCCTGATCTCCTTCTGCGACGCCTCGCCCGCGTTGATCTTCTCCGTGAGGCCGAGTGCCTCGACAGCCTGGACGTCGCCCACGGGTGTGGCGTTGAAGCCGAAGAGCGCGGTGCCGTCGGCGCCCGACGCGTTCAGCAGGGCTGTCTTGACGTCCTGATCGAACTCGGTGACCGCCTTCACCGCGGCCATGATGTTGCTGGTGTACGAGTTCTCCACGTTGGGGAGTTCCGGGTCGTGGCGCACGGACTTCGCGGTGGCCGCGTCGACCTTGCTGTAGTCGTAACGCGCCATCCCCTGGTCGGAGACCTTCATGCCGGCCTTGACGGCATCGGCGACGGCCGACTCCACCTTCGCCTTGAGGTCGGTGAACGTCGCATGGGCGTCCCGCAGCAGCGACTCCATGCCGAGCGCTTCCTTCTGCGCGGCATCGAACTGGCCCCGTGTCATGGCGAAGTTCGGAGCGGCTGCCGTCGCGCTCGCGCCCGTCCATTTGTTCCCCGAAGCGACGCTCTGGACGTCTTCCTCGTACAGGTCCTCAAGTTTCTTGAACTGGGCGGCCATGTCCTTCCAGCCGTCCGCCGCCGCCGTGAGCTCGGAGAGCTTTATGTGCATGACGTCGTAGTAGCTGGGCATGGCTCCCCCTAGATTCCGTTCACTTTTGATCGCAGCGGCGCGAATCCGGCCTCGGTGGTCACGTCCTGGCCTGCCAGCAGATTCGATGTGTTCCGCAGGGCGACCTTCTCCGAACTCAGTCGGCCCATCAGCCGCTTCACCTGGGAGTCCCAGTGCGCGTGGGCCTTTTTCAGGCCCGCGCCGGTGTCCCACTCCTTGAACTCCGCGACAGCGACGCGCGTGGGGTCATCGGCCGCGTCCGCCGCCTTCTTGGTCCCCGGTTCGAGCTGGTTCTCTATGGTGTTGGCCGCCTTTTTCTTCGCGGCGGGGGTCGTGGCCAGGTCGGGATCGCCCACTCCGGGCGAGGCGGAACCGCCGGGGTCGGCCGGGAGTTGATTGAGCCGCATGTCCGACGATTGACGCTCGGCCACCGTCTGCTTCTGCTGAGCCCATTCTTCCTCGAACGACATCGCTCCCCCTCGGTTGCGGACCCCTGCGGATCCCGGCAGATTCCTGCGGATCCCGGTGGATCCGACGGACCCAACTGAGTCCGGGGCACCGCGCGACGCGGTGCCCCGGACTCGGGAGATCATTTTAATCAGCCTTGGGAAAAGTGCTCAGCCGTATCCCGGATCGCACACGTAATGAGCGGGGCATGTACACGGGTCGGGCACGCGGGTTCCGACGCTACGGTGCGGGCCCCGCAATCAGGTTCACTCGCCGGCCGACGCCACCCCGATCGGGCACGAGACGCCCGTCCCGCCCAGGCCGCAGTAGCCCGCCGGGTTCTTGTCCAGGTACTGCTGGTGGTCCGCCTCCGCCGGGTAGAAGGGGCGGCCTTCGGACGGGAGGAGTTCCGTGGTGATCGTGGAGTGGCCGTTGCTCGTCAGGACCTGCTGGTACGCGGTGCGGGAGGCTTCCGCCGTCGCCGCCTGGGCGGGGGAGTGGGTGTAGATCGCCGAGCGGTACTGCGTGCCCACGTCGTTGCCCTGGCGGAAGCCCTGGGTCGGGTTGTGGGACTCCCAGAAGACCTTCAGCAGCTCCGCGTACGAGACGGTCTTCGGGTCGAAGACGACGCGGACCGCTTCCGTGTGGCCCGTCCGGCCCGAGCAGACCTCGTCGTACGTCGGGTTCGGGGTGAAGCCGCCCTGGTAGCCGACCAGGGTCGTCCAGACGCCGTCCGTCTGCCAGAACGTGCGCTCGGCGCCCCAGAAGCAGCCCAGGCCGAAGTCGGCGACCTCCAGGCCGTCGGGGTACGGGCCCTCCAGGGGGTTGCCGAGGACCGTGTGGCGTCCGGGCACCGCGAACGCGGGCTCCGGACGGCCGCGCAGGGCCTGCTCGGGCGTGGGCAGCTCGGGGGTGCGGCGGGACAGGAACATGGTCGGCTCTCCTCGGCTGTGGGGACTGTTCGTAACAACGTGTGAGTCACCTGGGGCATTCCGCCCCGCACCCCGGGGAGCGTCAGCGCGGGAGGGTCGCCGGGCTGCCGCCGTTCGCCTCGTAGCCCGCCACCGCCAGCGCCCGGTACACCGTGTACTGCGCCGCCGGGTCCGCGTCGTGTGTCCACGGGAGGGCGCCGACGTGGCCGTCCACCTGGACGAGCTGGTTCATCGCCTCCGCCCAGCGCTCGGACCGTACGAGGAAGAGGATCAGGAGGTGCCGTACGTGCGAGAGCATCGGGTCGTCCGGGCGGGCCGCGTGGACCGCGAAGAGTGCGCCCTCCACCGCCTTCGTCACCACCGCGCTCTCGTAGAAGCCGCGCACCAGGTTGACCTCGGGAAGGTGCTCGTACACCGCGAAGAGCGGCAGCGCCGCCAGCAGTGAGCCCTGCGGGGCGCGGGCCGCCGCGGCCGTCGCGAACTCGTCGGCCTCGGCGCGCGAGCCGTGCCACTTCTCGCACGCGTAGTGCAGCGCCGCCAGATGCGCCCCCATGTGCGCCGGAGCGCGGTCGATCACCTTCGCCCAGAGCTGGTCGAACTCCTCACGCGAGTAACCGAGCCCGCGCGCCACGGCCAGCTCCACGATGTACGGCACCGGGTCGCCCGGCGCCAGCAGCGCCGCCTGGCCGCAGACCGTGCGCGCCTCCTCCAGGATGATCCGGAAGTCGTCCGTCCCCGCGGCCGACGACCGCCACGCCTGCTGCACCAGGAACTCCGCGTGCACCGCCGCCCCGCCCGCGTCCTTCGGCGAATCCGACCGCCACGCCCGCAGCCAGGCGCCACCGACCCCGGGCCGCTGCTGAAGCTCCAGCGAGGCCGCCCCCGCGAACGCCTGCACCCGCTGCCAGCGCACCTCGCCCGCCTTGTCCGTCCCGGCGAGAAGCTGCGCGGCCGCGCGCCAGTCCTGGGTCCCCTGGACGACGTCGAGCACGTCGAGGAGGTCCTGGTCGGGGCCGGGCATCCGGATGTCCAGCTCCTCCTGCCGTGCGAAACCGTACGCGGCCGGGTCGGCGGCGTCCGGCGATCCGGGCGCGACCTGGCGGATACCGCCGCCGCGGCGCCTGAGGTACGGGGCGATGACCGCGGCCAGCAGGCCCATCGCGAGCAGGACCCAGAGAATCTCCATGCGTCCATTGTCCCGGACGCCGTCCGGTACGGAATCACCCGCCGGGCGAGCGGTGAATCACCCGCCGGATCCCCGTCCGGATCACCGTCCGGATCACCCGCCGGGCCACTCGCCCGGCCAGCCGCCGGGCGACCTGCCGCGGGTGGCCGCGGGCTCCGGTCCCGCGGCGCTACCCTCGGGCCCATGAGCCACGAGCACTCCAGCGACCAGCATCGTTTCGAGACCCTCGCCATCCACGCGGGGAACACCGCCGACCCCCTCACCGGGGCGGTCGTACCGCCGATCTACCAGGTGTCCACGTACAAGCAGGACGGGGTGGGCGGCCTGCGCGGCGGTTACGAGTACAGCCGCAGCGCCAACCCCACCCGTACCGCCCTGGAGGAGAACCTCGCGGCCCTGGAGGGCGGCCGGCGCGGGCTCGCCTTCGCGTCCGGGCTCGCCGCCGAGGACTGCCTGCTCCGTACGCTGCTGGCCCCCGGCGACCATGTCGTCATCCCCGACGACGCCTACGGCGGCACCTTCCGGCTCTTCGCCAAGGTCGTCTCCCGCTGGGGCGTGGACTTCTCGGTCGCGGACACCTCGGACGCGGCGGCCGTCCAGGCCGCGCTCACCCCCCGTACCAAGGCGATCTGGGTCGAGACCCCCTCCAACCCGCTCCTCAACATCACCGACATCGCGGCCCTCGCGGGCATCGCGCGCGCGGCCGGGGCGAAGCTCGTCGTCGACAACACCTTCGCCAGCCCGTACCTCCAGCAACCCCTCGCGCTCGGCGCGGACGTCGTCGTCCACTCGACGACCAAGTACATGGGCGGCCACTCGGACGTCGTCGGGGGCGCGCTGATCGTCGACGACGAGGCGCTGGGCGAGGAACTGGCGTACCACCAGAACGCCATGGGCGCCGTCGCCGGGCCGTTCGACGCCTGGCTGGTGCTGCGCGGCATCAAGACGCTCGCCGTCCGAATGGACCGGCACAGCGAGAACGCCACGCGCGTCGCCGAGATGCTCACCCGCCACCCGCGCGTCTCCCAGGTCCTCTACCCGGGCCTGACCGAGCACCCCGGTCACGAGATCGCCGCCAAGCAGATGAAGGCGTTCGGCGGGATGATCTCGTTCCGGGTCACGGACGGCGAGGAGGCGGCGGTCGGCGTCTGCGACCGCGCGAAGCTCTTCACGCTGGGCGAGTCCCTGGGCGGCGTCGAGTCGCTGATCGAGCACCCGGGCCGGATGACGCACGCCTCGGCGGCGGGCTCGCCGCTGGAGGTCCCCGCCGACCTGGTCCGGCTCTCCGTGGGGATCGAGTCGGGCGACGACCTGCTGGCCGATCTTCAGCAGGCCCTCGGATAGCTCCGCTCACTCCCCGGCAGGCTTTCACCAGCCTTCCAGCGGGGGTGTCGTCGTCGCGGGCGGCGGTACCCACGGGTGTACGTCCCACGCCCACACGGTGAAGACGATCACCGCCGCCACCAGCACCGTCCAGAGCACCCGGCGCGCGACCCGGCGCCTGCGCAGCACGCGTTCGCCGCGCCGGGCCGCCCTGGGAACGAGATCGGCGGGTACGGCGGGCCGCGGCAGGTCCAGCAGCCGCCGTATCTCCGCCTCCTTGCGGTTCGTCCCGCTCACGGGCCGGCCTCGCGGGACGGGAGGCCGGCGGCGGACGGGCCGCGTGCTGCCGTCCGCCGCAGGGTGGACATCGCTCGGGCGCACAGCGCGCGGGCCCGGTCCTCGGGGAGGCCGAGCAGGGACGCGGTCTGCTCCTCGGTGAGGCCCTCGTACAGCCGGAGCACGAGGACCAGCCGCTCCCGCGCGCCGAGCCCGTGCAGCAGCCCGCCTTCGGGGGCGCTCCCGGAGGCGGCCCGCACGCCCGCCCACCGGACGCGCCACGCCTCGTCGGCGAAGCGCAGGGCCAGTTCCCGGCGGGCGTGGTCGTACGGGTCCTCGTCGTGCAGGTGGTCCCACTCCGCGTACGTACGGGCCAGCGCGGCGACCAGCAGGCGCTGCGCCCGGGGGGTCGCGTCGGGCGGCTCGGCCGTCAGCAGGGCGGCGGTGTGCAGCAGTCGGCCGGCCGCGCCCGCAGCGAAGACCTCGAACTCCCGGGCACGGCGGCGATCCGTGGTCGCCCGCCGCTCTCGCACGACCTCATATCAGGCCAGCCGGACCGCCCGGGTCAAGAGGGCATCCCGGGTCAAGAGGACATCAGGAGCCGGTGGTCCCGCCCGCCCCGGGTTCCGACGGCTCCGACGGCTCCGACGGCTCCGGCGACTTCGACGAATCCGTCGTTCTCGATGACTCCGTCGGCTCGCCCTCCGGGTTCGCGGCCGGTTCCGCGTCCGTGCCCGGCTGCTCGCCGGACGGCAGCCGCGCCGCCCGCGACGCGAACGAGCCGTTGAGGCGGGTGAGCAGCGTGGTGAAGGAGTTCCGCTCGTCCTCCGTCCAGTCCGCCGTGACCTGGGCCATCAGCGCGCGCCGCGAGGAGCGCACCTCGTCGAGCTTGGCCAGCCCGCGCGCCGAGAGCTGGAGCACGACCGCCCGGCCGTCCTCCGGGTGCGAGGTGCGCTTGACCAGGCCGGTGTCGACCAGGGGCGCGACCTGCCGGGTGACGGTCGAGGAGTCGATGCCCATCCCGGCGGCCAGCGCCTTGACGCCCATCGGCCCTTCCTGGTCGAGCCGGTTGAGCAGCAGATACGCGGCGCGGTCCATCGAGTTGCGGACCTGGCCGACACCGCCGAGCCGGGTCTGTTCGGCCCGCCGGGCGAAGACGGCCACCTGGTGCTGGAGGGCATCGAGGAGTGCGGCGTCGTCCGATGGCTCGGCAGTCCGCTCCCGGGAAGCCGACGCAGCGGAAGTCATGTCCTGAATGGGGGGCATGGCTGGAGGCTCTTTCGTACGGGGGTCGGGTGGTGGTGGGGAAAGAGTACGCGGCCGGGCTCCGCACCGTACCGGCCCTGTGGAAACCCGGTGGAGGCGATGTGCGCGGGGCGTGCGCGGGTGGTGGCCCCTCGGCGCACGCGGGCGGTGGCCCTCAGCACACGCGGGCGGTCGGCCCCCGGCGCACGCGGCACCGTCCCGCGCGAACTGCGAGACTTGCCGTATGAGCTTCGGTACGTCCCGCCCCTCCCACCACTCCCTGATGCTCGACGACATCAAAGGGGCCCAGAAGATGCTCTCCGGCGTCGCACGGACGACCGCGATGGAAGGCAGCAGATACCTCACCGGGCTGGTCGGCGCCCCGGTCCTGTTCAAGTGCGAGAACCTCCAGCGCACCGGCTCCTTCAAGCTGCGCGGCGCGTACGTACGGATCGCCGGGCTCTCCCCGGAGGAGCGCGCGGCGGGCGTCGTCGCGGCCAGCGCCGGGAACCACGCCCAGGGTGTCGCCCTCGCCTCCACCCTGCTCGGCGTCCGCTCGACGGTCTTCATGCCGGTCGGCGCGCCCCTGCCCAAGGTGGCGGCCACCCGCGACTACGGCGCGGAGGTACGGCTCCACGGCCAGGTCGTCGACGAGACGCTGGCCGCCGCCCAGGAGTACGCGCGGGACACCGGCGCGGTCTTCATCCACCCCTTCGACCACCAGGACATCATCGCGGGCCAGGGCACGGTCGGCCTGGAGATCCTGGAGCAGTGCCCCGACGTGCGGACCATCGTCGTCGGGATCGGCGGCGGCGGTCTCGCGGCGGGCATCGCCGTCGCGGTGAAGGCGCTGCGCCCCGACGTCCGGCTGATCGGTGTGCAGGCGGCCGGGGCAGCCGCGTACCCGCCCTCCCTGCGCGCGGGACGGCCGGTGACCGTGGACGCACCCCTCACGATGGCCGACGGGATCAAGGTGGGCCGGCCGGGCGACATCCCCTTCCGGATCGTCGAGGAGCTGGTGGACGAGGTGCGCACGGTCTCCGAGGACGAGCTGTCCAGCGCCCTGCTGCTCTGCCTGGAGCGGGCGAAGCTCGTCGTCGAACCGGCGGGCGCGAGCCCGGTGGCCGCGCTGCTCAGCGACCCGGAGGCGTTCCGCGGCCCGGTCGTCGCCGTGCTGTCGGGCGGAAATGTGGACCCGGTGCTGATGCAGCGCATCCTGCGCCACGGCATGGCCGCCGCGGGGCGCTATCTGAGCCTGCGGCTGCGGGTCACGGACCGCCCAGGGGCGCTCGCCACGATGCTCGGCGTGCTGTCGGTGGCCGACGCCAACGTCCTGGACGTGAGCCATGTACGGACGGATCCGCGGCTCGGGCTGACGGAGGCGGACGTGGAGGTGCACCTGGAGACGAAGGGGCCCGCGCACTGCACGGAGGTCGCGGCGGCGCTGAGCGAGGCCGGGTACACGATCCTCGGCTGAGCACCACACCCCGAGCGGCGGGAAGAGCCTGTCTCCGGGGAAGAGCCGGTCTCCGGGAGAGGCGGGAAGGGCCGGTCCGCCCGGCGGGATGCCGGGCGCGCCGGCCCTTTCGATCAAGCCCTTCAGACAAGCGGGGGAGCGGGCGCGGGCTCAGCCCTGGTACGGCGTGGCCTCAAGGATCTTCACCTTGGCCTTCTTGCCGTTCGGAAGCTCGTACTCCGCGCTCTCGCCGATCTTCTTGCCGTTCACGCCGCTGCCCAGCGGGGACTGCGGCGAGTACGTCTCGATGTCGGAGCTGGCGTACTCGCGCGAGGCGAGCAGGAAGTCCAGGGTGTCGTCCGGGTCGCCGTCGAAGGCGATCGTCACGACCATGCCGGGGGCCACCACACCACTGGCCGCGGGCGCCTCGCCGACCTTCGCGTTCTCCAGGAGCTGGGTGAGCTGGCGGACCCGCAGCTCCTGCTTGCCCTGCTCCTCCTTGGCCGCGTGGTACCCGCCGTTCTCCCGCAGGTCGCCCTCCTCGCGGGCAGCAGCGATCTTCGTGGAGATCTCCGTGCGCGCGGGACCAGACAGGTACTCCAGCTCGGCCTTGAGCTGGTTGTACGCCTCCTGGGTGAGCCAGGTGACGTTTTCGCTGGTCTGGGTCACTGGTGCTCCTCGTAGGTGCTGGGGATACAAAGCAACGCCCTACCCAGAAGCATGTGCCGTCTCGGGTGGGCGAAACCACGAGCCTAACAATTTCGTGGCGCGAGGGGGAGGACAATTGCCGTCAGAAGCAGATCGGCGCAGGTCAGCACCGAGATCCACCGCGATGTACGGCGGGTCCCGCACGGGACGATCGGCGCGTCCTCCACGGGACGATCGTTGGGTCCCGCATGCGGCGTACGGCGGGTCCTCGAACGGGAGGCGCGGCGGGTCCCCCAGTGGTCCCGGTCCGTCCGCCCTGTCGGTCCCGGTCCGCCCACCCCGCCGTCCCGGTCCGTCCGCTCAGTCGGACGTGCAGCCCACCAGTTCGGTACTGGTCGCGCTCTCCGTCGTACGGATCGTGACCACCTGGTCGATCCGGGTCTCGCCCGGCCCGAAGCGCACGTCCTTGCGGCCCACCTCGGCGGCGCTCTCCGCCAGCGAGCGCAGGGTGCAGCTTCCGCTCGCGTCCCGGTCCTTGCGGACCTCCAGGTGCGCCTCGACCTCGGTCGCGGAAATCCGCTTGAACTTGATGAGCTCGCCGGAGACACTCCGGTCGATCACGTAGTGGTAGCCGTACCAGCCGAGCAGGACCACCAGCACCCCGCCGAGCACCACGCCCAGGCGGCGCAGCCGCCGGTCCGCGCGCGCGTCCCCGTCCCCGGAGCGGCCGTACCGCCCTGCGGGAAGCTCTTCGCGCACCGCAGCCATGATCGTTCCTCTCGGGCGGGGACAGCCGGAATTTCCGTCCCCCGATATCCGTCACTATAGAAGCCGACCCAAGCGCCACATCACTGAGGATCGAGTCTTGACTGAGCAGCTACGGCTGATGGCCGTCCACGCCCACCCCGACGACGAGTCGAGCAAGGGCGCGGCCACCATGGCCAAGTACGTGTCCGAGGGGGTGGACGTGCTGGTCGTGACCTGCACGGGAGGCGAGCGCGGCTCCATCCTCAACCCCAAGCTCCAGGGTGACGCCTATATCGAGGCGAACATCCACGAGGTACGCAAGAAGGAGATGGACGAGGCCCGCGAGATCCTCGGCGTCCAGCAGGAATGGCTCGGGTTCGTCGACTCCGGGCTGCCCGAGGGCGACCCGCTGCCGCCGCTGCCCGAGGGCTGCTTCGCGCTGGTGGACCCGCAGGAGTCGGCGGGCCGGCTCGTCCGGTCGATCCGCGCGTTCCGGCCGCAGGTCATCACCACGTACGACGAGAACGGCGGCTACCCGCACCCCGACCACATCATGACGCACACCATTTCCATGATCGCGTTCGATGGTGCGGCGGACAAGGAGAAGTTCCCCGAGGAGGACTTCGGGCCGGTCTGGCAGCCCGCGAAGCTCTACTACAACCAGGGCTTCAACCGGCCGCGTACGGTCGCGCTGCACGAGGCGCTGCTCACCCGCGGCCTGGAGTCCCCGTACGGCGAGTGGCTGGAGCGGTGGAAGGAGATGGAGCGGGTGGAGCGGACGCTGACCACGTTCATCCCCTGCGCGGACTTCTTCGAGATCCGCGACAAGGCGCTGGTCGCGCACGCCACGCAGATCGACCCGGACGGCGGCTGGTTCCGTATCCCGATGGAGCTCCAGCGCGAGGTCTGGCCCACCGAGGAGTACGAGCTGGCGAAGTCGCTCGTCGATACGTCCCTCCCCGAGAGCGACCTCTTCGCGGGCATCCGCGACAATGCCTGATATGTATGCGACCCAGGCAATGACGCAGCTCGTTCCTCTCGCCAAGGAGCTGGACGAGAACAAGGTGACACCCGGTGTGCTCGGGTTCATCGTGTTCGCGGTGATGGCGGGCGGCGTGTGGCTGCTGATGAAGTCGATGACCCGCCACATGGGCAAGGTCAACTTCGAGGAGGCCCCGGAGCGGCAGCCGAAGGCGCCGGCCGGGCAGCAGCCGCCCGCCTCACCCGCCGCCCACGGAGAGTGACGAGCGGTAGCGGCAGCAGTTGAAGGACGGCCGCCCCCTGGGAGGGAGCGGCCGGTCCTCGCGCTCCGCGCGCGGGTTACGTACGTACGCGCGCCTCAGGCGGGCGTGACCTCCACCGGCACGCCCATCACCTCGCGCGCGTGCCGGTTCGGCACCATGCCGAGGTCCCACGCCTGCCAGCCGTCCTCCAGCCGTACGCCCCGGCCGAGCATCACCGCGAACGCGGCCAGTGAGTCCGCCAGCTTCCCGTCCCGCGCCGGATGGTCCGCCGCGGCCAGCTCCGCCAGCTCCTGTTCGGCCACCGCCGAGCCCACCTCCGTACCGCCCGCCGAGCCGTACGGCAGCAGCGTGCAGCGCAGGAAGCGCGACCAGTCCGCGCCGCGGTGGTCGCCGTACGAGGTGAAGAGCGCCGTCGCCTCGTCGCACAGCGCCAGCGCCTGGGCGGCGCGGCTGTTGCCCGCGTCGACGACGGCCAGCTCCAGACACGTCCACGCCTCGCCGTGCGCCACCCCGATCCGCCGGAAGTCGGCGCGGGCGTCGACCAGGAGTTGCCGGGCGAACCCCGAGTTGCGGAGGTTGCCGGTCTGCGCGGCGCGCTGGTCGCGGGTGACCCGGCCCGAGTGGTGCCGGGCGCAGGCCAGCCCGTACACGTCACGCATCCGCGAGAACATCGTGCGCGCCCGCTCCAGCTCCCGTACCGCCTGGTCGCGGTCGCCGCCCTCCTCCAGCGCCTGGCCCAGGTAGTACAGGGTCCACGCCTCGCCGCGCGCGTCCTCGTTGTCCCGGTGCCTGGCCAGCGCCTCCCGCAACTGCTCGGCCGCCTGCGCCTGTTCGCCCTCCACCAGCTGCGCCCGTGCCAACTGGGTGATCGCCCACGCCTCGCCGCGGCCGTCCCGCGTCCGGCCGTACAGCTCAAGGCCCGCGCGCAACTCGCCCTCCGCGCGCGCCACATCACCCATCCGCAGGAACAACTGGCCGAGCTGGAAGTGCGCCCACGCCTCGCCGTGCACCGACTCGCTCTCGCGGTGCAGCTCCAGCGAGGCGGAGAGCATCCCGAACGCCTCCTCCAGGCCCCCGCGGTCCCGCTCCACCGCCGCCAGCGCGTGCAGCGTCCAGCCGCGGTCACCCGCCAGCGCCGGGGTCCCCTGGAGCGCCAGCGCCTCGCGCAGCCGCGCCGACGCCTCCGTCAGATTGCCCTGGTGGTGCAGGGTGATGCCCAGCGAACAGAGCGCGCGGGCCGCACCCGCCTCGTGCTGCGCCTCCTGGTAGAGGCCCACCACGGAGGTCAGCGTCGTACGCGCCTTGTCCAGCTCGCCGAGCTGCCGGGCGGCGATGCCCGTACGCCACTGGACCGAGCGCACCAGCAGCCCCTGGTCCACCGCCTGCGTCAACTCGTTGATCTCGCCCAGCCGGTAGAGGTCGCCGCGCAGCAGGCAGTAGTCGCAGAGCGCGCCCAGCAGATTGAGCACCGCCTGCTGGTCCACCCCCTCCGCGTGCCGCAGCGTGGCCGTGATGAAGCTCGACTCGTCGTCCAGCCAGCGCAGCGCCGCGTCCAGCGACGAGAAGCCGTGCGCGCCCGCCGCGCTCCTGAAGAGGTCCGCGCGCGTGGACGTCTTGCCGTCGACCAGCCGGATCACCGAGTCGGCCAGCTCGCCGTAGTTACGGATCAGCCGCTCCTGCGCGGCCGTACGCTCCTCCGCGGGCTCCTCCTCGCGCAGCCGCGCGTGCACGAAGGACCGTACGACGTCGTGCAGCCGGTAGCGGCTGCCCCGTACGTGCTCGACCAGACCGGCCCGCTCCAGCGCCGTCAGCACCCGCCCGGCCTCCTGCTCGTCCGTCGCGAGCAGCGCCGCCGCGGCGCCCGCGCCCAGCGAGGCGCGCCCCGCCAGCGCGAGCCGGCGCAGCAGCCGGCGGGCCTGGTCGTTCTGGTCGGTGTAGCGCAGCCACAGGGCGCGCTCGACGGGCTCCACCGGGCCGTACGCGTCGAGATCGGCGGCCAGTTTCTGCGCGGTGCGCCCGCCGCCGAGCGAGGAGCCGGCGATGCGCAGCGCGAGCGGCAGCCCGCCGCACAACTCCCGTACCCGGTCGGCGGCCTGGACGTCGTACGGTGCTCCCGTCGTCGCCTCCTGCCCCGCTCCGGCGGCGGCGCGCAGCAGCTCCTCGGTGCCCGCCCCGTCCAGCGCCTCGACGGGCAACTGGTGCACCCAGGCGGGCACATCGGCGGGCAGCTCCACGGGGCGCCGCGCCGTCACCAGCACCAGGCTGTCGGAGCGCTCCGGTACGAGCGTGCGCACCTGCTCGGGGTCGGAGGCGTCGTCCAGGACCACCGTCACCGGCAGCCCCGTCAGATGCTGGTGGTACAACTCGCTCAGCCTGCGCACCTGTTGCTCGGGGGTGGCCCCCTCGCGGAACAGCAACTGCTCACGCGGCGCGCCCAGCCGGTTCAGCAGGTGCAGCAGCGCGTCCCGCGTCGACAGCGGCGACTCCAGGGTGTTGCCGCCGCGCAGATCGACCAGACAGGCGCCCCGGAACTGGTCCCTGAGCTGGTGCGCGGCGCGTACGGCCAGCTCCGTGCGGCCGGCCCCGGGGGCGCCGTACAGCACGACGACCGTCGGCTTGGTCTCCGTGGAGGCCCGCGCGGCATGCACCCACTGGGCGATCCTGGCCAGTTCGGCACGGCGCCCCGCGAACGGCCCCGCAGGCTCGGGGAGATGGCCGAACGACTGCTCCAGTACGGTACGGCGCCGGGCCGCGGCGCTGCGGTCCCCGCCCCGCAACTGCGGTACGACGGACGGCTTCTTGGCGCCGCGGCGCGTCGCCGACGTCAGCACCCGCTGCTGGTCGAGGAAGGGCCGGATACCCCGTACCTCCAGCGCAGTCAGCCACTGGAGCCGCAACTGCTCCGCCCCGCCCGGCTGCCCGGCCGCACCGGCTCTGCGGTGCGCGGCCGGCCAGTGCGAGGCGGTCACCTTGGCGACGGTGGTCGCCGCCCCGGCCACGGCGACGACGGCGCCCGCGCCGAGGGCGGTCCCCGAGGCCGTCCCCAGCGCCATGTCGGCGCCGACGGCTGCCACGGCGGCCACGGCCGTGACCAGGACGGGCGTGCCGATGTTCTGCCGGCTGAACCGCTGGGACAGCGGCGTCTCCTGCGCCCGCGCCGCGTCCAGGGCCTGCGTGTACGCGGCGTACTCCTCGGCCGCCCCGGCGGCCATCGCGTCCAGGGCCCCGCGCCCGCGCGCCAGCAGCGCGTTCCCGTCGGTCCGCCCGCCGGAGCGCCGTACCTCTTCCTCCACGGCGCGCACCAACAGCCTCTCGGCCTCGGCCCGGTGGCTTTCCCGCATGTGCGTCCCCCTCCGAGAGCATGGGTAAGCGCACATTGTCCTGCTTACGGCCCGGGATGGCGAGTAGTGGCCGTCGTTCGGGTGTTCGGGCGTGCGGGGCAGGAATGATTGCCTCCGCCCCGCGCGTTTCAGGTACGAGGACTCTTCCGAGACTCTTCCAAGCCTCTTCCGACAGCACTCGACAGCATGGAGATGGACAGCATGCCCCTCAAAGGCGAGTACGAGCCGAGCGTTCAGCAGGTCATCCGTGACCAGGTGGAGCTGTACGAGAGCTCCGGCGGCACGAAAGGCACCACGCTGGAATCCCTGGTCGGGCCGGACGACGAGAAGCGCCGCGACCTGCCCGTCATCGTCCTGACCACGCTGGGCGCGAAGAGCGGCAAGATCCGCAAGTCCCCGCTGATGCGCGTGGAGCACGACGGCGCCTACGCCGTGGTCGCCTCCCTGGGCGGCGCCCCCAAGCACCCGGTCTGGTACTACAACGTCCTCGCCGACCCCCGCGTCGAGCTCCAGGACGGCCCGGTCCGCCAGGACATGGTGGCCCGCGAGGTGACGGGCGAGGAGAAGGCTCAGTGGTGGGCCCGCGCGGTCGAGGCGTTCCCGGACTACGCCGAGTACCAGAAGAAGACGGAGCGCGTGATCCCGCTCTTCGTACTGGAGCCGGCCGCGCAGGCCCACTGACGGCCCCGGGCCCTCCGAGCCGTACGGCGGCACCTCGCGCCCTCCGCCCGCCGCGGAGGGCGCTTCGGCGTCATGGGCGCCTGTCACTCCGAGAACCTGATCGAATACCGTGTGTCTTCCCGTTTGTCTTCACACGCGACGGCCAGGGGAGGGACCATGACGTTCGACGAGGAGTGGGCGGAGCTTCACGGACAGGCGGCGGAGCGGGCGCACACGCGGCTCAACACCGTGGCATCACCGGGCAGTGGCGGCGCTGCCGACAGCGATCTCAGCGTGAACCGCGACGACCTGGGCGCGATCGGCCACGACGCCTACGAACTGCGCACCCGGCTGACCCGGGACGGTGACCACGCCCGCCCGGCGACGTTCGATGCGGCGATCGCCCTCACCAACGAGAGCTTCGTGAGCGGCTCGGCGCTCCTGAAGGTCCACGACCGCTGGAACACGCAGTTGCGCACCCTGCTCGACGCCTGCGCCCAGGTCTCGAACCACCTCAACTACACGCGGGCCGCGCACGCGAACGACGATGTCCAGATCGCCGGGGACCTCATGTCCGTCTCCAAGCTCAACCAGTACATGAAGTGAGCGCCCATGCCCGAGCTGACATACGAGAACATCATCGACATGCCTCTTGGCAAGCTCAAGACCGCGGTCGACGACTGGTCGGACATGATCGCGAAGCTGGACAGACTGGCGGAGGATGCCCGCGACGGCATGAGGAAGAAGGCTGACAAGGCCGACTGGGCGGGCGTCAACGCGGGGGTCACCAAGGCGTTCATCAGTAAGACCGCGAAGGAGTTCGGCGACGCGGCCAAGGAGGCCAAGGGCGTCAAGGCCGTCCTCGACGACGCGTACAGGGTCTTCAAGAAGGCCCAGGACGAGCTGACGAGCATCAGGGACGACGAGGGCCCCAAGGCGAACGTCCATGTCGACGCCAGAGGCAAGGTGACGGCGCGCCGCCCGGTGCAACAGGACGTCAGCGCCCGCACCGACTCCAACTTCGCGGAGCTGATGAGCAAGGAGAAGACAGCCCTCGCCGAATGGCAGGCCCGGATCGACGACATCGTCGAGCGGTGCGAGGTCGCGGACGACTCGCTGCGGAGGGCTCTCGAAGCGAATGTCTCCGAGGACCACAACTTCGGCGCTCCGAAGTACAGCAGCCTGGAACACGAGGCCGCGGCCCGCGCGGCCGCGCTGGCGGGCAAGGGCACCGCACTCACGCACGCCCAGTTGCAGGAGCAGAATGAGATCCTGCGGCAGTACGGCACGTCGTCCGAGTTCGCCACTCGCTTCTACGAGAAGCTCGGCCCCGAGAAATCCCTCGAATTCTTCGGCCAGCTCTCGACCGACACGTACGGCGACTACGGAAAGCTCGACAAGCAACGCCTGAAGGACGTACAGGAACTCCAGCAGAACCTGGGCCTCACGCTGGCGTCAGCCTCCCAGGACAAGGCGTTCACCACCGAATGGGGCCCGGAGCTCCGCAAACTCGGCACCCAGCAGATCCCGCTCTCCCCGTACGGCAGCACTCCGCCGTACGGTTACCAGTTGCTGGGCGGCATCATGCGCTACGGGAACTACGACCCCAAGTTCCTCAACCCGATCGCCGAGCATGTGGCCCAGTTGCACCAGAAGAAGCCGGATTTCTTCGCGAGCTCGAAGCCGATGGGCGGCCTGTTCGAGAACCAGTACAACCCGTCGGGGGTGAACGGCTCCGGGTACGACCCGATGGTGTCGATGCTGGAGGCGCTGGGGCACAGCCCGGAGGCGTCGAAGGAGTTCTTCACCGCGGATCCGACGGCGTACAACGAGGACGGGTCGGTCGGGGAGGGGGAGGCTGATCTGGGCGAGACGAAGGACGGCGACCCCATTGAAAGATATCTCAACCTCTTCGGGAGCAAGGAGTACACCTCCTTCCCGGACACCGAGGCCACGGACCCAGGTCACGTCAAGGAAGCGTCCCGTTTCCTGCCGGATGCATTGGGGCACGCGCTGGAATCCGCGACGCTCGGCTATCCGTGGGACGAACCGAGCGCAAACGGGGTTCGGGATGAAACGACCGCCGAGGTCACAGAGTTGGTGGTCCAGAAGTACGGTGAGGATCCTGAGCTGCTGAAACACCAGGAAGCCTTGTCGGATAGTCTCGGACGCATCGGCGCCGGATATATCGGTGACATCGACAACGCCATCAGTAACAGGGGTGATGGTGTGTTCGCTCCGAGTGAGGATCGGCACAAGCATGCCAGTATCGATCAGCAAACGGCATTCGGGTTTCTGAGTGCTCTGGGGCAGCATCCCGATGCGTACGCGGCGATCACCACGGCCCAGCAGGTGCACACCACCAGCGTGTTGGAGGCTCAGGTGGGGGCGAACGGAGCCATCGACGAGGGATTTGCCCGTGAGGCGGTTTCGACCGGTGCCGCGGTTCAGGGGCAGCTTGACGAGGCGCGGGCCGGGCAGGTCAAGGCCGAGGGGCTGGAGAAGCACAAGGAGTACAAGGACGCGCAGGAAAAGGGATCCGCGTGGATCTCGTTCGGAACGACCGCGGCCATTGGCGGGGCGGCTGTGGGGGCTGTCGCTTTCCTCCCTCCGGTGGCCGCCGTCGGCGCGGCTGCCATCCTGGTCCCGCTTGCCACGGACACGGCCACCGGGGCGGTGCAGCAAATCGCCTCACAGGTCATCGGCGGTCACTCGGGAGATTCGATTGACGAAAAGAAATCACAGATCGACGAACTGACGCAAACAGAGAGAAGGGCGGTGTATCAGGCGGGCGAACTGAGCGCCAACGCCCCCATGGAGAGATTTATCAGCTACCACGGTATCGGGTCGAGCAGCGATTTTGGCCAGGATCTCTGGGAATCTGTGCAGTTTGGCTACAATTCAGGTGCCTCCAAAGAGCAGCGGCAAGGTTATACGCCGCAAACCGAATGATGAAGAAGGGGCGGTCGTGAGAGACTGGAAGATGGTGGCGCCTGTTGGGATTTCGCTGGTCCTTGTCCTGAGTGTTTCTTCGTGTGCGGACAGGAAGGATGGCGACGGGCCTTTTACTGTGGCCGAGGTGTGTGATGGCGCTTTCTCCGGAGACAGTGCCAAGGCCATCGAATCACTGACTCCTTCGGGAAAGTACCGCTCGTATGCATCGGGCGGGCTGGATCGAGTCACCAAGGATCTCAAGCGTAAATATGGTGAGGATGGGAAATCGGCGCCATCCCTTTTCTGTGGGATCTCAGGGGTTGAGAGAGGTGATATTGGAGCGAAAATAAACTTCAATATCTATGACCCCGAGTATACGGATGGAGACAGAACCTGGTACGACAGGGATGTTTACGCTATGGGAATATATTCCGTGGCCGGTCCGCGTGACGCTTCCCTCTACTTCGAATGTGCGAGTCCGCACATCGATGGTTCTGTCAAAGAACCGGCCCCGATCGTTGGGAGACTCGATCAGCAACGAAGTCTGCTTGAGAAAGACACACGCACCCTACGTGACATCAATATGTCCATCCTGCACGCGGCCACCCTCGCCGTCGCGAAGAAGCTGGAGTGCGAGAACGACGGCGGCCTCCCGGCCAAGGTCGACCTCCAGGTACGACACCCTGCCGAGTCCGATCAGGATCAGGATCGGTAATGGCGATTGCCCGCCCGCGGGGGCGGGCTGATACGGCCCGTCCCCGCAGCCCCGCAGCGGCCCTTACGCGCCGGAGGTACGGGCGTACGCGACGAGCGCGGCCCAACTGGCGGGTGAGAAGACGAGGGTGGGACCGTGCGGGGCCTTGCTGTCACGGACGGGGACGACACCGTGGGCGTGGGCGTAGGCGGGTGACCACTCGACGCAGTTGCCGCCCTCGCCGCTGGTGTAGGTGGACTTCACCCACGCGGTGGGGGCCGGGTTGAGGTTCACAGTGCCTCCATCTTCTCTCTGATGAGGGCGGCGCTCTCCCGCGCTGAAAGAGCTTCGCTCGTCAGATCATCGTAGGCGCGCATGGCCGTTCGAACATGCTCGGGATCCTCGATGATGCTCGATGTGCGAAAAGCCTCAACGGAGACCACGGTTGAATGATTTGGCGCGGTCAGCAGAGTGATCGGCCCGTCCATCAGCGGGTGTGGTTCCGCATTCAAGGGGAGTACCTGCACACGCGTGGTCGGGTGGGCACCGTGGTTCAGAAGTACGGCGAGTTGCTCGCGCATCATGTCGGCGCTGCCGATGTCGCGCTTGAGCGCGGATTCGCACAGAACCAGCGATACGTTCGGTGGAGCCTCGCTCCGGAAAATCTCCTGCCGGGCGAGACGGGCCCGGACCAGCCCCGTGATCTCGGCGTCGGATGCCCGTCGGTTGCTGGACCGGAACAGGGTGCGGGCGTACTCACCGGTCTCGAAGAGCCCGGGAATGAGGGTCGGCGACCACTCGCGGATGATCGTGGCTTCCCTTTCCAGGATCATTCTGCGGCGGAACAGCGCCGGATAGGACTGCGAGACCACCTCTTCGTAGAGCCGTTTGAACAGGCCGTCCGTCTCGAAGATCTGATCGAGCAGTGCGGGCAGGTTGCCGGCGATCGGCGGCACCCCGCGTTCGATCCGGCTGATGGTCGATTTCGATGTGCGGGCCTTTCGTGCGAGGTCCGACTGTGTCAGCTTCCCGGCCACCCGCGTTTCGCGCGCGTCCCGCAGCGCTTCACCGAACACCTCCCTCGGATTGCTCGCGCCGCTGTAGTCGCCGTACCGCTCCGTCATATGGAAACCCCTTGACCAGAGTTCTGGGAATGGGTGCCACCCGTGGCGTCTGTGCAGGCCGAGCCAGGTGGGTGGAGGCCGGTGTGACCAAAATGCAGGTTGGTCGCTGAACCTCTTCCAGGGCGACATCACTGGTCACACTATGAACATGTCCAGTTACATGTTGTCGAGAGGTTGGCTATGACAAGCCACGTCATTCGAACGCCCTTCCCTGTCCGGCTGAGGCGGTGTCGCGATGGCGAGTAGCGACGGGCGGCGGCTGCTGTCGCTGATGATCGCCACGTTCGGGGTGGACGGCACACTCGTCGTGCCGAAGGGTGGGCTCACCCCGGAGAGTGACCTGGCCTCGGAGGGGCCGGACCTGGTTCCCGGTTCCGCGCTGCGCTGGCCGCCGTGCCGGTGTGGCGGTTCCACCTGCCCTGATGCCGGGGGCCCGGACGGACCGTACAGCCCGGACGGGACCGCCGCCGGTTAGGGTGCCGCCGTGAGCGATGTGACCGATGTGTTCCGGGAGTTGCTGAAGGACGGCCCCGACGCCGGCCGCTGGGAGCCCGTGGCGGGCGGTGAGTCCGGGGCCGGTGTGTTCCGGGCCGGGGACGGCTCGCGGTATGCGAAGTGTGTTCCCGCCGGGCAGGTGGGGGCGCTGGCGGAGGAGCGCGACCGGGTCGGGTGGCTCGCGGCGCGGGGCGTTCCCGGGGCGCGTGTGCTCGACTGGCGTGCCGGTGACGCGGGGGCCTGTCTGGTGACCAGCGCCGTGGTGGGGGTTCCCGCCGACCGGTTGCCCGCCGTCAGGCTCCGGGAGGGGTGGGGAGCGATCGCCGACGCCGTGCGCCGGTTGCACGATCTTCCCGTACGGGAGTGTCCGTTCAGCCGTGACCTCACGCGGATGTTCGCCGCCGCGCGCGAGGTCGTCGCGCGCGGCGCCGTCAATCCGGACTTCCTCCCCGAGGAGCAGCGGGGAACGCCCGCCGACGAGCTGTTGGCGCGGCTCGAACCCCAGCTCGGCCGGCGCCTCGCCCAGGAGGCCGCCCTGAGCGTCGTCTGCCACGGGGATCTGTGTCTGCCCAACATCGTTCTCGACCCGGAGACGCTGGAGGTGACGGGCTTCATCGATCTCGGCCGCCTCGGCCGGGCCGATCCGTACGCGGATATCGCGCTGCTCCTCGCCAACTCCCGGGAGACCTGGGCCGACGAGCGGCAGGCGCGCGCGGCGGACGAGGCGTTCGCCGACCGGTACGGGGTCGCACTCGACCGTGACCGGGAGCGGTTCTATCTCCATCTGGATCCGCTCACCTGGGGATAGGACCCACGGTGGAGCCGTTGTGGTGGGAGACCGACGGGGCGTGTGTCGGGGGTGTGTGGGGTGTGCCGGGGCGGAAACCAAAACATCCAGCCCTGTAATAGAAGTATGACGAACGCGTATTCGGCGCCGGGGCGCTGATACGTTTCTGGTCGGGCGTCAGGGGGCGGAAAGTGAATTCCTTCTCCGCCCCGCGTGAACCGGGCGCCCTGACCGTGGCAATTCATGGCTCGGCGTGGACGCGTCTGGGCCGTACGTTACTTGGGGACATATGCGTAACAGGTTTATGAAGGCAGCAGTTGTCGTGGCCTCGCTCGCGGCGATCACCGGCGCCACCGCGGCGACGGCGCAGGCGGCGGACGAATACCGCGGCCTCCCGACCGAGCAGGCGTGCATGGACAAGGGGGCGGCGCTGACGAACAACGGTCACACGGCCGGCTACATGTGCTCCGAGCAGAGCGACGGCTGGCTGCTTGAAGTGGGCAACGACTGAAACGGCTCATGGTGAGTGCTCCCAGGTCGTCATGGAACGTGTCGTCTTGGAACGGGCACAACGGCATGTGACGGGGGCCCTGCGCTGTTCTCGGTGCCTTTCGAGCCCGAATGTTCCGCCTCGTAGCGACGCCAATCATGATGGTCTGCCTGGCACTCGCCACCGCAGGACTGTCAGTGATCGCGGTTGCCAGTTGGGTGGGCCTCACGGGCACCGAGGACCTCGCGGCGAGACGGGCATGTCGGCACCGGGAGCCGCGGTGTGGCTGTGCGGGTGGTGGGGTACGGGCTCAGGTGCGGACGAAGACCGACCAGACCATGCGGATCGGGCGCAGCCGGGAGATGAAGCGCAGTCCGTGCCGTGTGGCGGCCGGTTCGGTGGTGAGCGCGAGGTCGTAGCGGTGCTCGGCCACGGCCTGGGCCGCCTGGCTGGTGGAGCCCGCAGTGGCTACGTCGGGCAACTGGTATGCGGCGGGCAGCAGTTGGCCGACCAGTGGTCGCGGCGAGGGGTGCGTCACCACGCTCGGGCGGTCGGACAGCGGACCGCCGTCGGCGCGCCGGGCGATGCCGTACAGCGGGGTGTCCATGACGAAGACGCCGGCCAGCGCGATGTCGTCGGCCATGTAGAAGTGATGGATGTCCCGATAGGCGTTGGCGACGACCACATGACTGACGGTGCCGGCCTTCAGGTCCTCCATGGCCTGTTCGTAGGTCGTCCTGAGCACGACCGGCGGCCCGTCGGGCAGGCGGGTCCGCAGCAGCCGGGCGGCCTGCTCGCTGCTGGTGCCCTCGGGGCCGAGCGTTCCGATGGCCGGGGGCCCGGCCGGTGCGGGCCGGACGTCGATCCAGCCCAGCTCGATCGTCATGCGTCACTCCTCGATGTCGGCGACGATCCAGGTGCTGATGGCCTGCCACAGCGCCGCGGATTCCTGGTGGAAGGGGTGGTCCTGGTAGCTGCGCAGAGCGCCCTGGTCGGGCAGCAGGCCGATCGCGGCGAAGTCGTAGGCGATCGGACGGTCGGCGGTGTTGCGGCCCACCTGCCAGTGCAGGAGGCCGGGCACCCGCTCGCCGACGAGCAGCGAGGACCGCTCGGCCGCGAGGGCCGCGGAATCCTGCCAGCCGAAGCCTGGCTTGAACTTGAACAGCACAATGTGTCTGATCATTGGCTTTCTTTTCGGTCGAATGGTCACCGAATGACCCGTGCGGCGGCTGCTTGCCCTGGCGGCTTTCCGGTCGGACCGGGGGCGGGAGAAAGGCGGGCGATCAGACGGAATGACCAGGAGCCTGGGCCTCGGCAGTCACGAAGGCGGTCAGCCGGTCGAGTCCCTCGTCGATCGACGCGTCGTCGAGCAGACTGAAGGACAGCCGGATCTGATGTGAGGAGGCCATGCCGGTGTGGAAATGGTGCATGGGGGTCCAGATGACCCCGTGGTCGCGCGCCGATCTGCGCAGCGAACGGTCGTCCACGTCGAACGGCACCGTCAGGACGACGAAGAACCCGCCGGCCGGGGTGTTCCACGTCACCGGTCCGGTAGCGGCGAAGCGCGCGGTGAGGCCGGTCAGCATGTGCCGCAGGTTGGCGCGGTACACCTCGATCTCGCGCTTGTTCGCGGCGACCATGCTGCACCCGTGGCGCAGAAGCTTGCCACCGATGACGGCCTGGGCGACGGGTGAGGTGTTGAGAGTGACGTTGCTCTTGATCAGCGACAACTGGTCCGCGAGGGTACCCGCCGGGCGGCCGTCCCTGATGACGGGCTGGTCGGCCACGACGAAGCCGACGCGGGCGCCGGGCAGGCCGGTCTTGGCGAAGGAGCCGACGTGCACGACCTGGTGCCGTGTGTCGAGCGCCTTGAGGGTCGGCGGCCGGGTGGCGGGGGCGGCTTGGAAGAGGCCGTAGGGGTTGTCCTCGATGATCAGCAGATCGAGATCGGCCGCCAGGTCGAGCAGGGCGATTCGGGTGGCCAGGTCCAGGCTCACTCCGGTGGGGTTGGCGAAGTCGGGCACGAGGTAGAGGGCGCGCGGGCGTTGTCCGCGGGCGCGGGCCGCTGCCACCTGCTGAGCGAGGTCGGCGAGGTCGAGGCCGCCGTCTCCGTCCCTGACGCCCAGCACGGGCATGTCCAGCAGGCGCGCGGCGCCGGTCAGTCCGAAGTAGGTGGGCGTGACGGCGAGGACGACGTCCTGCGGGGAGGCGCGCAGGGATTGCAGCGTCAGGAACATCGCCTCCTGGCTGCCGACGGTCACCACCACTGCTTCAGGGTCGACGGTGATGCCCTCGTCGATCTCGAGGTAGCGGGCGACCAGGTCGTGGATGACGCCCTTCGTCCGCCCGTACTGGAACACCGTTCTGCGGGCCTCCTCGTCCGTCAGCCCCACCACCTCGGTGAGGTGGGTGACGAAGGTGCCCAGGTAGTCGTAGAGCTGCTCGACCCGGAAGAATTCCTCGTAGGGCCGGCCGGCGGCGAAGGAGACCGCCTGCGGGTGGTCCGAGGCGATGTCGTTCAGCAGATTCATCGAGAGCAGGACGGGATCGTCCAGCGAGGGATGAAGTTGCGCGAGGGATAATTCAACCACTTTTCGATTCTCCGTCCCGGCGGATTCGACGGCCGGGATCGTGCACACCGGAACCGTTCATCCAAATTGCGGCCCCGTGGGGCAGTGGCGATCCTTACCTGCGCAGGGACGGGGCGCCGGAAAACGCGGCGCCCCGTCCGGATGGCTGCGATTGGCCCCCTTACGTGACAGTGAGAGCTTCCGCATGGGGGAAGACGAAATCTCCGGAAGAGAATTTCTGGTGGCGATACCGCGGTTCTCTCGCGCGTATGCCGAGAGGCTCCCGTCGTAGAAACCGCCGGTCACCTCGACGGCTTGAGCGACCACCTGCGTCTGGGCGTACGCGAGAACACGGCATCCGCGGAGAGGAGCGCCACGGCCGTCGGCCGGGGATTCTGCCGCGCGGCGAGTTCGAAGAACCCACCGGTGAGCCCGGCGTTCGGATCCGGCCCGGTCGGGACCGCCTACGACGAGATCAACCGGGTCCTCGTCGATCAGCCGTTCGTAGATCCCGGGTCCGCGAGGGGACCGGTCGGTGACAGGCAGTACCCGATGCGGATGGGTGCCTGTTCCGCGGTCATGTCAGACGCCGCTTCCAGCGCGTCCTGTGGCGAGCAGTTGCATCTCCCAGCTAAAGGCGACGCCGGTGGCGCCCCCGTGCTGAAGCATGACCTCGGTCAGGCCCGGGAGGGTCTCCTCACGCGCATAGTCGCGCTGCCACTCACTCATCACGGCCAGCCAGGTGATCGGCACCACTCCCGCCTGGACCATGCGCCGCACGGCCATGTCATGAGCTTCCTTCGAGGCACCGCCCGAGGCATCGGTGACGACGAAGACCTCGAAGCCCTCACCCGCCGCCTGTATCGCGGGCATCGCGACACAGACCTCCGTCCACAGGCCGGCGATGATCAGTTTCTTGCGGCCGGTCGCCTTGACGGCGTCGACGACGCGCTCGTCCTGCCAGGTGTTGACGAACGTGCGGTTGATCGGCTTCTGCTCCGGGAACTGGTCCTGCAGCTCC
Organism: Streptomyces sp. NPDC087310; assembly: GCF_044744405.1. NCBI lineage: Bacteria > Bacillati > Actinomycetota > Actinomycetes > Kitasatosporales > Streptomycetaceae > Streptomyces > Streptomyces sp. NPDC087310. The sequence goes on from NZ_JBIUYF010000004.1 coordinate 580,044, forward strand.
TTGATGAGGTAGCCGCCGCGCTCCTCCAGCACGGTCGTCAGGATGGTCGGCACGTCGAACGCCTTGGCAGCCTTGGCGAGGCCGACAGAGTTGTTCACGATCATCGTGGGCTCGTGGCTGTTCAGGTTGGCGAACTGGAACGGCTGGTGGTCGATCAGGACGACGACACTCTCCTCGGGTGTCAGCAGTGCCTGAAGTCCGGACTTTGCTTCCTTGCTCATGGGATCCCTCTCCTGGTGTCTGTTTCCGCGTGCTCGGACGGGTCACCGTCGATTCGGCCGTACGCCGCGGCCTGAGGCCGAGCCGGCCAACCGTCACTCCGAATCGGTCGACCGCTCCACGAACCAGCGGCGGCCCCGTACACAGGGCCGGCCCCGGCATCAGCGGCGACCCGCCCCGCCATGTAGATGACGTGTCACCTACATTAGCATCGAAGCTTGATACGTCAACTAGTCGCAAGGCGACCGGAGTTGATGACCCCGGCCTGGAGGCGTGAAGCTGGTGGTTGGCCGCGAACGTCGTCGTGTGGCCGGTGGCAGTTGCCTTCTCGGCGAGGAGCGCACGAGTCCGCCGTGTTCGGGCAGGAACAGGGTTCTGTACGACCGGCCGAACGGGATACCCGGCCGGCGTCAACAAAAAGGGCCACCCGGTTCCAGGCGCGCCCGCTGTGCCAGGCGCCATGGCCGAGGGCGTGGGTGTTCGTGTGCGGCGTGACCGCTGCGGTGGGCACGTCTTGATTTCACCGGCCGCGACGCGCTCCCGGTAGTGGCCTCGTATCACGTCCGCGCCATGACATTTCTGGCACACATGTATGACGTGGTGTCACTGGTGCACCGGAAGCTCCGCGGGACACTGGCCGAACGATTCGGGCTGGGCGCCACGGCCCTCCGTCACGCCCTGCATCCGGGTCGGACTTACTTGCTCAGCCGAGCTGTGCCTTCAGCCACCGCAGGACATCAGGTGTGACCGGGTCGGTGATGTCCGCGAACTCGTCGTGCCGTTTGAGGAACTTGGCGACGTAGGGGCAGACCGGGGTGATCCGCATTCCGGATGCGCGCACGTCGACGAGTGCCTGCTGGACCAGCCGGGCGCCCAGCCCCTGGCCGGCGAAGACCTCGTCGATCTCGGTGTGGAAGAAGACACGCCGCACGCCCAGGTCACGGTAGGCGGTCAGACCGGCGCGTCGGCCGTCGGCAAGGATCTCGTACCGGCTGTCGGCGTCCACCCGCTCGACGACCGTGGTGATGGAGGACTCGCTCATGGTGTGCCTTTCGTGAGGGAGGGTCAGTTGGTCGGGTCAGTAGGTCGGTGGGTCGGTGGGTTCCGGCGCGGTGTGATGACGGCGTTCGGCAGGGCCGGTGCGGGAAGGCGTCCGCCGGGAAAGTCCTCGATGGCGCCGAAGCGGTCGGAGGATGCCTCCCAGTCCTCGCGGGCTTTCACGATGTCCTCGTGGCTGCGACCGATGAAGTTCCACCACATGACGATCTCCTCCTCGAAGGGAGGTCCTCCGAGGAGGATGGCCCGCGCCGGGGCGTCGGTCTCGTTCACCATCGTCAGGGTGTCCGCGCCGCGAGGGACGTAGCCGAGTTCGGCAGGCCGCAGCACGGTGTCGATCAGGCGGATGTCCCCGCCGTCCACGAGGAGGCCGTGCTCGAACGCCATGTCCACGGCGAGAGTGAGCGTCATGTGCGGTTCGATGACGATCTCGGCGCCGAGCAGCGGCGTGAAGGTGCGGACCGGGGTGGTCCGGCCGCCGAGCGAGCCGAGGAAGACCCTGATCTCGGCCCCGTCGACCCGTGCGAGTTCGGGCACGTAGTGCTGGAAGTCCCGGGCCGTGTCGCGGTGTTCCTCGGGCAGCGCGACCCACAGTTGGACGCCGTGGACGACGGTGGTGTCCGGAGTGGAGACCTCCGAGTGGGCGATGCCGTATCCGCCGGTCATGAGGTTCATCTCGCCGGGCCGGATCAGGGCACGGGTGCCGAGGGTGTCGCGATGTTCGAGCTCGCCGCTGAACAGCCAGCTCACCGTCTGCAGTCCGGTGTGCGGATGCGGGGGCAGGTCCATGCCGCCCGACGCGGCGACCTGGTGCGGGCCGTAGTGATCGGCGAAGCACCAGGCGCCGATGAGTGTGCGCTCCCGCTGCGGCAGCGTCCGCCGCACGCGCATCGCACGGGGGCCGCCCAAGGGGACCTCACGCGCCGACAGGACATCGACCCGGCGCGCCCCGGCCGGCCGGTCGCCTTCGACGAGCGCACCGCAGCGCAGAGGCTCGGCATCGTTTTCCACATTGCTCACCGGGAGCACCTCCCCAACATTTTGGTTGTCACATCAACTACGATGCCACGAAGGCAGGCCGATGGCCACAACACCCGTACGAACACCGGCCACTTCGAGCGTGGCCCTAAGGAGGCTCCGGCGTGAGCAACCACACCCACAGCTCCCCGCCCCGCAGGATCTTCATCGACAAGCAGAGCCCCAAAGCCTTCCATGCCTTGGTGCAGGCATCGGAGGCCGTCCGGGCGACAGCCTCCGAGGCCGGGCTCGACCGCATCACCGTGGAACTGATCAACCTGCGCGTGTCGCAACTCAACGGCTGCGCCTACTGCCTCGACGTGCACACCGGAGCGGCCCTGCGCGCCGGTGAATCACCGCGGAGACTCGGAATCCTGAGCGCATGGCAGGACACCGGTTCGTTCACTCCTTCGGAGCGCGCCGCCCTGGCGCTGGCCGAGGCCGCGACCGATCCGGCGAACGCCGCGACCCAGGCATCCGCCTACGAGGCCGCCCGGCAGGTTCTCTCCGAGGATCAGATCTCGGCCGCGATCTGGGTCGCGATCACCATCAACGCGTTCAATCGTGTGTCGGTCATGAGCAAGCACCCCGTACCGTCGCATCACGACAAGTAGAGGCGGCTGCCCGCTGTACCGCCGGCAGTGCCCGCAGGGGACCTCATGGCGGCAGGAGGTCCGGAAACGTGACCCGGGCAGGGGCCCACGGCTTGGCGGCGGATGCCGGCGCACCGCGACTCTCCGCCCGGTGCGGACGGCCGCCCGCTACCGGCTTGATCGTGCGACGATGCCGGTATGAATCGTCTGGCCGACTCCCAGTCGCCGTACCTGCTCCAGCACGCCGACAACCCCGTCGACTGGTGGCCCTGGTCGCCGGAGGCGTTCGCGGAGGCCCGGCGGCGGGATGTGCCGGTGCTGCTCAGTGTGGGGTATTCGAGCTGCCACTGGTGTCATGTGATGGCGGGCGAGAGCTTCGAGAACGTGACGACCGCCAAGTACATGAACGCCCACTTCGTCAACATCAAGGTCGACCGCGAGGAGCGGCCCGATGTCGACGCCGTCTACATGGAGGCCGTACAGGCCGCCACCGGGCAGGGCGGGTGGCCCATGACCGTGTTCCTCGACGCGGAGGGCGCGCCCTTCTACTTCGGTACGTACTTCCCGCCCGAGCCCCGGCACGGCATGGCCTCCTTCCCGCAGGTGCTCGAAGGCGTCAGCTCCGCCTGGACCGGCCGGCGCGAGGAGGTCGCCGAGGTGGCCGCGCGGATCGTCGGGGAGCTGGCCGGGCGGTCGCTGGCGCAGGGCGGGGACGGGCCGCCCGGGGAGGGGGAGCTCGCCCAGGCGCTGCTGGGGCTGACCCGGGAGTACGACGCGCAGCGGGGCGGGTTCGGCGGGGCGCCGAAGTTCCCGCCGTCGATGGCGGTGGAGTTCCTGCTGCGGCACCACGCCCGTACCGGCTCCGAGGGCGCGCTCCAGATGGCGACGGACACCTGCGAGGCGATGGCGCGCGGCGGGATCTACGACCAGCTCGGCGGCGGGTTCGCGCGGTACTCCGTGGACCGTGAGTGGGTCGTGCCGCACTTCGAGAAGATGCTGTACGACAACGCCCTGCTGTGCCGGGTTTACGCGCATGTCTGGCGGGCCACCGGCTCCGATCTGGCCCGCCGGGTCGCCGTCGAGACCGCCGACTTCATGGTCCGTGAACTGCGCACCGCGGAGGGCGGGTTCGCCTCCGCCCTGGACGCGGACAGCGCGGACGGCAGCGGCAAGCATGTCGAGGGCGCCTTTTACGTGTGGACGCCCGCCCAACTGCGGGAGGTCCTGGGGGAGTCCGACGCCGAGTTCGCCGCCCAGTACTACGGGGTGACGGAGGAGGGCACCTTCGAGGAGGGCGCCTCCGTGCTGCAACTGCCCCTCGGGGAAGGGGTGGTGGACGCCGGGCGCGTCGAGTCCGTACGGGCACGGCTCCTCGCCGCCCGTGAGGAGTCCCGGGAGCGGCCGGGGCGCGACGACAAGATCGTGGCCGCCTGGAACGGGCTGGCGATCGCCGCGCTGGCCGAGACCGGCGCGTACTTCGACCGGCCGGACCTGGTGGAGCGGGCCACGGAGGCCGCCGATCTGCTGGTACGCCTCCACCTGGACGACGCGGCGCGGCTGGCCCGTACCTCGAAGGACGGTCGGGTCGGCGCGAACGCCGGGGTGCTGGAGGACTACGCCGATGTGGCGGAAGGGTTCCTCGCGCTGGCCGGGGTCACCGGGGAGGGCGTGTGGCTGGAATTCGCCGGGTTCCTGCTGGACATCGTGCTCGACCGGTTCGTGGGGGAGGGCGGCGCTCTGTACGACACGGCCGACGACGCCGAACAGTTGATCCGCCGGCCCCAGGACCCGACGGACAACGCCACCCCGTCCGGCTGGACGGCCGCCGCAGGGGCGCTGCTCTCGTACGCCGCGCACACCGGTTCCGAGCGCCACCGGAGCGCGGCCGAAGGGGCGTTGGGGGTCGTGAAGGCGCTCGGGCCGCGGGTGCCGCGCTTCATCGGCTGGGGGCTCGCGGTCGCCGAGGCCGCGCTCGACGGGCCCCGGGAGGTCGCGGTCCTGGGGACGGGGGAGGAGGGCGCCGGGATGCACCGTGCCGCTCTGCTGGCCACCGCGCCCGGCGCCGTCGTCGCGGCCGGTGCGGTCGTCGCGCCGGGGAGCGAGGAGTTCCCGCTGCTGGCGGACCGTCCGCTGGTCGACGGGCGGGCCACCGCGTATGTCTGCCGGCGCTTCGTCTGCTCCGCCCCGACGACCGAACTCGAACACCTGAAGGGTGAATTGGGCGTGTTCGAGTAGAGTGTGGCCGGTTTCCGACCCGTGGTGAATGGGACTGAAACGCAGTATTCACCCAATCGGCCCTCCTGTCGTCACAGGTCCCCCTTATTGTCTTCACGTTAGACGCAACAAGTGCGCGTGGGGGACATGCGTACCGGGGGATGACGGGTGTGCCGGCGGCCAGGGGGGCCTCGCCGCGGCCACCCAGGCCGAGGGGGGCCGTGTGGTCACGTCCGTGTTCATAGGCGCGTTCATCGCTGCCGTTTCGCTGGCGCTGTTCTGGATGGCCGCGTTCACGCTGTGGTGGCAGATGCATGCCTGGCGTACGCCGGAGACGCTGGCCGCCACCAGATTCGACCCGCCCGACGGCGGCCGGGCGGGCTCGTTCTCGCTGCTCCTGCCCGCCCGCCACGAACAGGCGGTGCTGGAGCACACCATCGAACGGCTGCTGGAATCCAGCCACTCCAGCTTCGAGATCATCGTCATCGTCGGACACGACGACCCGGAGACCGCCGCCGTCGCCGAGCGGGCGGCGGCCCGCGACCCCGACCGGGTCAGGGTCGTCGTCGACACCCACGAGGCCAAGAACAAACCCAAGGCGCTCAACACCGCGCTGCCGTACTGCGCCGGCGAGATCGTCGGGGTCTTCGACGCCGAGGACCAGGTCCACCCCGAGCTGCTGACCCATGTCGACCACGCCTTCCGCTCCACCGGCGCCGATGTCGTCCAGGGTGGGGTCCAGCTCATCAACTTCCATTCGAGCTGGTACAGCCTGCGCAACTGCCTGGAGTACTTCTTCTGGTTCCGCAGCCGGCTCCATCTGCACGCCCAGAAGGGGTTCATCCCGCTGGGCGGCAACACCGTCTTCGTACGGACCGATGTGCTGCGCGAGGCCGGCGGCTGGGACCAGAACTGCCTGGCCGAGGACTGCGACCTGGGCGTACGGCTCTCCAGCGTCGGCAAGAAGGTCGTCGTCGCGTACGACTCCGACATGGTCACCCGTGAGGAGACCCCCGGCTCGCTGATGTCGCTGCTCAAGCAGCGCACCCGCTGGAACCAGGGCTTCCTCCAGGTCTACCGCAAGGGCGACTGGCGCCAACTGCCCACGTCCGGGCAGCGGTTGCTCGCCCGCTACACCCTCATGACCCCGTTCTTCCAGGCGTTCACCGGGCTTGTCATCCCGCTCAACGTGTGTGTCGCGCTCTTCCTCGACGTACCGGTCACGGTCGCGTTCGTGACCTTCCTGCCGCTGGTCACCGCCCTCGTGACGTTCGTCTTCGAGATCGTCGGACTCCACGACTTCGGCAAGCAGTACGGGCTGCGCATCCGCCTGACGCACTACCTGAAGCTCATCGCCGGCGGCCCCTTCTACCAGGTCATGCTGGCCGGCGCGGCGATCCGCGCGGTCTGGCGCGACCGGCGGGGACGCGACGACTGGGAGTTGACCCGTCATGTCGGCGCGCATCTCACCCGAGAGGACGTCCACGCGTGACCTCCACCCTCCCCGCGGAGACGACGGAGACGACGGAGACGACGGAGACGACGGTGGCGACGGAGACGACGGTGGCGACAGTGACGACGGCGACCGACCCGAGACCCCTCGTCCCCGCGCAGAACGGGCCCGCCCCGAAGAGCCCCGCACCGCACGGCACCGGACCGCTCCTCGCCGTACGGCCCGTGGTGCGCTTCCGGCGCTCACGCTCCGATCTGGTCCTCTGCGGGGTCCTCCTCGTGGCGATCCTGCTCGTCCAGGGCTGGAACATCCAGCACTACCCCACCCTCAGCGACGACGAGGGCACCTACCTCGCCCAGGCATGGGCCGTCCAGGAGGGCAAGGGCCTCGCCCACTACACCTACTGGTACGACCATCCGCCGCTCGGCTGGATGCAGATCGCCTTCCTGACCTGGCTGCCCTCCCTCTTCTCGCCCGAGACCATGACGGTCGCGCCGATGCGCTGCGCGATGCTGCTGGTCAGCGCCGCGAGCGCGGTCTTCCTGTACGTACTGGCCCGGCGGCTGTGGCTGCCGCGCTGGGCGGCCGGGCTCGCGATGGTCCTCTTCGGGCTCTCCCCGCTCTCCGTGGTGCTCCAGCGGGAGATCTTCCTCGACAACATCGCCGTGATGTGGATCCTGCTGGCGTTCTGCCTCGCCGCCTCGCCGAGCCGCCACCTCTGGCACCACTTCGCGGCCGGTCTGGCCGCCGCGATCGGCGTGCTCACCAAAGAGACCATGCTCGTGGTGCTGCCCGCGCTGCTGGTGACGATGTGGCGGCACAGCCACCGCGACACCCGCAAGTTCGCGGTCACCGGAGCCGTCACCGCCTGCGTGCTGACCGGCCTCGCGTATCCGCTCTTCGCCCTGCTCAAAGGCGAGTTGCTGCCCGGCGGCGGCCATGTCTCGCTCTGGGACGGCATCACGTACCAGATGAGCCGCCCGGGCTCCGGCTTCGTCCTCGACGCGGGCAGCGGCTCGTACGGCGTACTCCAGTCCTGGCTGTACTACGACCGGATCCTGCCGCTGGGCGGCATCGCGGGCGGGCTCCTGCTCATGGCCACCCTGCGCTGGTCGGTGACCGCACGGGCGCTGGCCGGGCCCGCCCTCGCCGTGGTGATCCTGACCGCCGTCGCCCTGCGCCCGTCCGGCTACCTGCCCGCGATGTACATCATCCAGGGGCTGCCGTTCCTGGCGCTGGTGCTGGCGGGCGGCGCGGCCAGCGTCACCCACGCCGTACTGCGCAGAGGGCGCAGCCCGGAGCAGAGCCGGAAGGTGACGGGCCTGCGGTGGACGGCCCTGGCCGCGCTGGCGGCGACCGCCGCCGTACTCGTCGTACCGCGCTGGTACGACGGCGACCGCACCGCCCTGACCGCCGACGCCAACGCCCCCTACCGGGCGGCCGCCTCCTGGATGGCGCGGGAGGTCCCCGACCCGTCCCGGACCCGGGTGCTGGTGGACGACGCGCTGTGGCTCGACCTCGTGCACGCGGGGTACGAACCGGGCCTCGGCGCCATCTGGTTCTACAAGGCCGACCTCGACCCGGCCGTCACGAGGACGATGCCCGACGGCTGGCGCGACCTGGACTACGTCGTCGCCTCCCCGACCGTACGGCGCGACGCGCGCGACCTGCCCACCGTGCGCGACGCACTGAACCATTCGACGCCCGTCGCCGCCTTCGGCACGGGCGAGGACCGGATCGAGATCCGGCGGATCATCGGGAACGACGACCGGAGCGCCGTACGGAGCGAGCGAACCACCGTACGGAGCGACCGGAGCGCCGTACGGAACGGCACCAGCGCGGGAGGCGACGAGCGATGAGCATTCTTCCGCCCACCGGGGCCGGGGAGCCGGGCCCCCTCGGACCGCACGAAGGACGGCACGAAGGACGGCGGGAAGGACGGCACGGAGGACGGCACGGAGGACGGCGGGAACTCGGCGACCCCCGGCTCGAAGCGACCGCCGTCGCCGAGCCCGGCGCCGTCACCATCATCATCCCGACCTTCAACGAGTCAGTAAACGTACGGGAGTTGCTGCGCCAGCTCACCGACGCCGTACCCGCCAGGCTGCCCTGCGAAGTGCTCTTCGTCGACGACTCGACGGACGACACCCCCGACGTCATCGCCGCCGCCGCGCAGGACTGCCCCTTCCCCGTCGGCGTCATCCACCGCGACACCCCCGAGGGCGGACTCGGCGGCGCCGTCGTCGAAGGGCTCAAGGCCGCCGGGTCCGACTGGATCGTCGTCATGGACGCCGACCTCCAGCACCCGCCCGCGCTCGTCCCCGACCTCGTCGCCGCGGGCGAGCGCGGATCCGCCGATCTCGTCGTCGCCAGCCGCTACATCGACGGCGGCAGCCGCGCCGGGCTCGCCGGCGGCTACCGCGTCGCCGTCTCACGCGCCGCGACCTGGCTCACCAAGGGGCTCTTCCCCGGCCGGCTGCGCGGCATCAGCGACCCGATGAGCGGCTTCTTCGCGATCCGGCGCTCCGCCGTCACCTCGGAGGCGCTGCGCCCGCTCGGCTACAAGATCCTGCTGGAACTGGCCGTACGCTGCCGCCCCGAGCAGCCCACCGAGGTCCCGTTCGTCTTCCGCGACCGGTTCGCGGGCGAGTCCAAGTCGACCGCCAAGGAGGGCCTGCGCTTCCTGCGCCACCTCGTGGAGCTGCGCACGGCCTCCCCGCTCGCCCGGATGGCCGCCTTCGGACTGATCGGGCTGACCGGCTTCGTACCGAACCTGCTCGCGCTGTACGGGCTGACCGCGGCCGGGGTGCACTACCTGCCGGCCGAGGTGGTGGCCAACCAGTTCGGTGTGGCGTGGAACTTTCTCCTCATCGAACTGCTGCTCTTCCGCAGCCGCCGCGCCCACCGGCACTGGGCGGACCGGGTGGGCCGGTTCGCGCTGCTCGCCAACGCCGATCTGCTGCTGCGGATCCCGCTGATCGCGCTGTTCGTGTCGCGGTTCGGGATGGGGGCGCTGACCGCGACGGCGTGCGCGCTGCTGGCGACGTTCGTACTGCGTTTCGTGGGGACGGAGGCGCTGGTGTACCTGCCGAAGCGGGCCTCCGGGCGGCAACGCGGGGGCCAGGGCTCATGGTCGGGAGCGGACGGTCCCGCGGCATCCGGCAGGGGCAAGGGCAAGGGCGGAAGCAGGGCCAAGGGCAGGGCCAGGACCAGGGCCAGGGCCGGGGCCAAGGGCAGTGACCTGGGGACGGAGGTCGGCCGGTGAGACCGCCTCGCGCCTCGCGCCGTACCGCACTCCTCGCCGTCACCGCGCTCACCGCCGGGCTGCTGCTCGGCGCGCAGCAGCCCGCGCTGGCCGGCGCCAACCTCGTCAAGAACCCCGGCTTCGAGACGGCGGGCACCGGCGGCGCCGGGGACCTGCCGTACTGCTGGGAGCAGTCCGGCTGGGGCGACAACGACTTCTCCTTCACCACCGTCCCCGACGCCCACTCCGGAACGAAGGCCCTCAAGGTCGAGCTGACCCGCCGGGCCGACGGCGACCGCAAGGCGCTCATCACGGAGTCCGCCGCGTGCGCGCCCGACGTACGGCCGGACCGGCAGTACGACCTGTCCGTCTGGTACAAGTCGACCACTCCGGACGTCTCGCTCACCCTCTTCCGGCACGACACCACCACCGGCTGGCAGTACTGGACCGACCTCAAGACCCTGGACCTGAGCCCCGGTTACCGGCGCGCCGAGGTCCGTACCCCCGTCGTCCCGCCCGGCACCGACCGGATCACCTGGGGTGTCTCCGTGTACGGCACGGGCAGTGTGACCACCGACGACTACGGCATGGAGGAGGTCGCCGCGCCGCCCGTCGAACCCGGGTGCACCGGGACGGCGCAGGAGTGTGCCGACGGGAAGTGGGAGGTCCTGCCGACCGAGAACCCCGTACGGTCCATGCACTCGGTCGTCCTCAACAACGGCAAGGTGCTGCTGATCGCCGGCTCCGGCAACGACGTCGACAGCTTCGAGGCCGGCACCTTCACCTCCGCGGTGTACGACCCGGAGGACGGCTCGTACCGTACGATCCCGACGCCCGACGACATGTTCTGCTCCGGCCATGTCCAGCTCTCCGACGGCCGCGTGCTGGTGATGAGCGGCAACAAGGGGTATCCGTCGGCGGACGGCACGGTCGGCTACCAGGGGTACAAGGACAGCTACGTCTTCGACCCGGCGACCGAGACGTACAGCAAAACGAACGACATGAACGACGGCCACTGGTACCCGTCGGCCACCCTCATGGGCAACGGCGACGTGCTCACCTTCGGCGGGCTCCGCGAGGACTCCACCGGCTCGGTGACCGCCGAGCGGTGGTCGGCCACGCAGGAGAAGTGGCTGCCGACGGGGCAGGTCAACCAGACCTGGTCGTTCTGGGGCCTGTACCCGTCGATGATCCTCATGCAGGACGGCCGGCTCTTCTACTCGGGCAGCCACGTCTTCGGCAACGGCACCCCGGGCACCGGCTCCTCGGTCTACGACTACGACGCCAACACCGTCACCGACATACCCGGGCTCCGGAACAAGGACGAGCGCGACCAGTCCACGAGCGTCCTGCTGCCGCCCGCCCAGGACCAGCGGGTGCTGACGATCGGCGGCGGCAACATCGACTCCAACCCGGAGGCGGGCCGCCTCACGGACCTCATCGACCTCAAGGACCCGAACCCCCGCTACACGGCAGGACCGCCGCTCCCGCAGGGCACCGTCGACCTCGGCAACGGCCCTCAGCCGCAGACCGGGGCGCAGGGCAAGATGTACGGCTCGGCCGTACTGCTGCCGGACGGCAAGGTGCTGGAGACGGGCGGCGCCCTGCACAACCGGGCCAACCCGGTGTTCGAGTCGTCGCTCTTCGACCCGGCGACGGACACCTTCGACCCGGTGGCGGCCGACCCGGAGACCCGCGGCTACCACTCCTCGGCGTTCCTGCTGCCGGACGGCCGCGTCATGACGACGGGCGACAACCCGGGCAACGGCACCTGGAACCACCAGGTGTCGCTCTACACCCCGCCGTACCTCCTCAAGGGCGAACGGCCGCGGATCACCTCACTCATCGACAACCAGTGGCTGTACGGCGACACGCAACGCATCACCGTCGACCGGCCGATCGCCAAGGCCGAACTGATCCGCCCGGCGGCGGTGACCCACTCCTCCGACCCAAACCAGCGCTTCGTGGACCTGCCGCTCTCGGTGGACGGCGACAACGTCGACCTGAACGTCACGACCAACCCCAACCTGGCGCCCCCGGGCTGGTACATGCTCTTCGCCGTCGACGCGAACGGAATCCCGTCGATCGCCGAATGGATCCACCTGGGCGGCCCGCCCGCCCTGGCCGACAAGGCGGCGGGATCGGCCCACGTCCACGACTTCGCGGGCGAGCCGACCCGGCCGGCGAAGCAGCCCCGCAAGCCCAGGACCTCGGCACCGGTGAGCCGACAGATCGCGGGATGCGACCGGCACTACGGCTCGGCGAACGTCTGCGTACCGACGGTCTTCCCGGAGACGGTCACGGGCGCGGGTACGGACAGAGGCAGGGGTACGACGAAGGCGCGCTGCGCCTGGCTCGCGGCCAACGACTACGGCCGGCTGAAGGTCAACGGCAACGACGACCCACTCCGTCTGGACCCGGACGGGGACGGTGTGGCCTGCGAAAAGGGCGACCTGGACGTGAGCCCTGTTCGATCAGGTCCGCCGGCTGACCGATAGGACAGAGTGGCTCAGCCGCGTCGAGTTGGTTATGGCCGAGTACATCGAGCAGCGAGAGTTCAGCGGTTTCACGGAGAGGCCAAGCAGCTCCCTCTCGCCGTATACGAATCCACTCGCCGTCAGAACATCCACACATCTTCAGGTCACACCCACAACTCAACAGTTCACCTTCACCACGGCGCAGCAACCAGCCTGCCCTGGGCTCGGGTTGCTAGGGTTCCCAGGAATCGGAAGAAGGTGGAGCTGTGGTGGACCAGGCCAATCTTGATGTGAGTGGCGCGGACCTGACCCGGTTGGCCGGAGACCTTGACGAGATGCAGCGCCACCTGGACAAGCAAGTGCGGCGAATGGACGCGATCGTCGACCGCATCGAGGCGGGCTGGCAGGGCGAAGCGGCCGCGGGATACAGGGCTCTCCACCGAGGCGCGGCGGAGGACGCCGTGCGGATACGAGGGATCCTCGCCGTTCTCGAGCAGGCGATGCTGATGGGCCGCGACGGCTTTACGGAGACGGAGTTGGATCTGCTCCAGTCGATGCGGGCTGTGCGGTCGAAAGTGGACGTTGCCCAAGAGGCGCGCGACTTGTCCGAGGGGAATGCTCCATCGGCGCCGCGCAGCGCGCTTCACAACCTCTGACCTACACGCCGGATGGATAGCGGGGGAACAGCCATGTCTGACGACCAGATCGGTGTCAGCTTCACCACACTGCGCGATCTCGCCGGAGAACTGCACGGCATTGCTGACGAAGACTCCTCTGCCTGGCGGCCTGCGCAGGCCCGCGGGATCATACTCATGCTGCGGGAAATCGACTGGACGGCTGTCGCCGGTGGCCGTCGCACGCTGGAATGCGCCCTTCTCCACTATTGTCGCCGCCAGTCCCGCCTGCCTGATGCAACCGCGCGCCAGCCCGAGGAGGTGGCAGAGGCGATCCACCATGCGCTCTCCTGCGCCGACGGCCACCCCGCACTCGCTTCGCTTCTGCATGAGGTCCCGTCTCACGGGCTCGGGTCCCGGGGAGCTCGTGAAGTCCTCTTGTCCTGCGCCGTGTACATCGACGCGGGCGAGTGGCGCGTTTTCGGTCGGACGTTGAGCATTCCTGAGGACGAAGTCGAGATTCGTGGCGCCTTCCCGGAACTGATCGGCTTCTCCGAGATGTTCCTCGAACCCGGCGAAGGCACCGACGTAGTGGAGATCGTCGCGGATTACATCGACCAGTGCCATCCGCACTGTCGCTGGATCCTTCCTCAGCTTGTCGGCGAGCTCGGCAGAGCTCTCGCGGCCTATCCTGCCGAAAACCTTATGCAGCAGGCGTTTGACGAGAAGATCTCCATGGCCTCCGTCACCGGGCTTACTTGGACCGAATGGTTCGGTGCTTTGTCGGCACAACTCATGCAACATATGACTGAATGTCACGCTGCCGCAGAGGCGGAGGACGCGTGCTGACCCGGGCCGCAACCTACACCGATCGGGAGACGGCGCAGTGGGCAACCCAACAGGTCGTGACGGCGAATGAGTAGGTCATTCGTCGGTGGCTGGCGCAATCGACCCGGCAGCGTCTCACCATCGAGGGTGCCTGGCCGTCCCTTGACCGCGTACCTTCGGCATACCTGGCGCACCGGTCCCTGGGCTATCGCCGCCGCCGAACACCAACTCCGTGAATATGCACACAACCCCCCGGGACGCCTGCGGCTGCGCCTGGGCGAGTTCTACCCCGTACCGGATGTCGGCTTGCCCGACTCCGAGATCCAGGCATGGCTGGTGAGTATTGGAGTACGTGCGGGTTCCTTCAAGGCTGTGTGACACGAAGGATCCACATCTCAGCAGCTAGATCGCTCTGTGGCGGGCCTTCACTCGAAGGTGTGGGATCTCCGCAGTAACTCGCAGGTTCCACGAGTGATGCCTGTAATTTCCGGGATCGTGTCAGATTCCGAAAGTCGTCTACTGAGGCTCCTCAGCCCTGCGGGGGATTCCGCCGCTCCGGTGGACCCGGCAGCCGTGGCGGTGGAGTCCGGGCTGGCGGACGTCGTGACGCTACAGCGCCGCCGGCAGGCCCGGGTTTCCGCGCATGATAAGGAGAGCTTCTTCCTCGACACGCTCTCGGAGTACCAGTGGGCCCGGGACGCGGCAGGGCTGGCACCGGCCACCCTTGATGGTCTGGTCAAGCCCGTCATCGAAGTATGCAACTACTACGGCACGGTTCCCTGGCAGCTGTCGCCAAGGGAAGTCGACCGGTACTTCGCGGGACCTGGGAAACGAGCGCCTTCGACTCTGCGCGCGGAGATCAACAAGATCGACGCGTACTTTGCCTTCCTTGAACAGCGGTATGCCGGCGAGATCATGCGGCGCTTTGGTGCTGCCGTTGAATCACCGATCGACCTGTTCAACCGGCCCCGGCACCGTGGGGACTTCGGGCTTCGGATCCCGCCATCACAGACGGCAATGCGCGACTTCTTCTCGCGCTGGCGCGAGGACCTGCCGAACGCACGGAAGTACTTCGTCGCCTGCCGCGACTATGTGATGACCAAGGTCGCGTACCTGTCCGGTGTCCGTGCCGCGGAGCTGTGCGGGGTGTGCATGGGTGACATTCGCTGGGAGCACGGCCAGTGGGGTCGCTTCGTTGTCCAAGGTAAGGGTGCCCGCGCTTCCGGGCCCCGGCCTCGCGAGGCGTACATGTTCCAGGAGGGGCGTGCCCTGTTGTGGTGGTACATCGAAGAGATCCGGGGCGAGTTCGGGGACGACGCCGAACACCCACGGGCGCCTCTGTGGCCGTCGGAACGCAAGCCGACTGCGGTAGCCGCTCTGAATCTGCCGATCGCCCCGGCGATCGTCCCTTCTACCTTCCGGCGGTCGCTGCACGCCGCGGCTACGAACTACCTGGCGGGCCCGGTCGCCGACCTGTTCCCGCACCTGCTGCGGCACGCCTGCGCGACCCATAACTACGAGCGCGGGATGACGTTGTGGGAGGTGCAGAAGGTCCTCGGGCACGACTGGGCCACCACGACACTTCGGTACATGGCGACCGCGCACGCCGATCCTGAGGTGGCGAACTTGGCCGCGAGCTCGCAGGCGGCGCAACGACTGGTGATGGACAGGGGGAACCTGCGGTGAAGTGGAATCTGCGGATGGTGGCGGCCCAGCGTGACCTGTGGCGGCCTACCGAGGTGCTGGCGGCCTTCCAGCAGGTGGGGTTCAACCCCTCGCTGAGCAAGGTCGCCGCGTTGTGGGGCGGTGCCCCGGTCACAGTCCGCCTCGACGACCTCGACAAGATCTGTACGGCGCTGAACTGCACGGTTGCTGATCTGCTTCAGGCGGAGCCGCTCGCAGACACACAGGCGGCGCCGGAGTCCGGCCAGCAGGCCGTTGGCGCTGAGTCACAGTTGCCAGCCGGCCCGCTGCGGCCGGTGCCGCGTACTCAGCGCGGCAGCGGACCTCGCGCACTGCCGCCGAGCTGACAGCCGATGGGGACGGACGGGGGTGTGGCCCGTAGTTGCGAGTCGTGTCTGGGCTGGGGCCTGTTGCACCACAGTTGGGTGTGCGCTGGGTGCAAGGGCTGGCAGCAGAAGCATCGAGAGAGAGGCGTGTGCCCGCGTTGCCGCCAGGACGGCTACCTGAACACCGACGGGCTGTGCCGCTCGTGCCTGCAGGCCATCCGGGTCGAGGACGACGCAGAGTGGGCCCTGGGCATCGAGGGGGCGCGACCACGTGCCCTTCAATTGACGATCGGTAGCTACCGAGACGGGTCGATTTCGGCAAGGCCGTTGCGCCGGGGGCCGGGCGGCGGGCGCGATGTGATGGCGGATTGGAAGCGGAAGCTCAACCAAGCACGCGCGAATCTCGACGAGACTCCTGCCGAGGTATTGAAGCCGGCGACTCGGGGGCAGGTTCCGCTGTTTACCCTGCCCAGGACGCTAACTGCGACGACGGTCCGGGCGATCGCCGACCGACCGGTGTCCGGCTGGGGTCGGGCCCGAGAGGCGCTCGTCGCGCTGGCGGGCGAGCATCGTTTCAATCGAGGGTGGTATTACAGGGTCGCCGAGATGGTGCGTCTCGCCTTGGCAGTCAGGGAGGCCGAGGGCACCGACCTGTTACCCGAAGGGTTCCTGCGGGATCTGCCGGGCAGAGGGGACGCGGTCCGTGTGATCCTTCTGCGCGCTGGGCTGCTGGCCGAGGCGTCGGAGCCTCTGCGGTTCTACCCGGCTGATCAGCCCAGCACGCCCTACATCACCGTTCCGGCATCCCGGCCGCCGCTCACGCCGCGCCAGTGCCGGGACTGCCATGCGTGGATCCCCGGTGGCTGGCGAGGGTTCCGCTGCAACCCCTGCAAGCACTGGCGCGAGAAGTACGCCCGAAGCCGGTGCCTACGTTGCTGGCGCGACGACCTCCCGTCGCGCGGCGGCCACTGCCGCGGGTGCTACCCCTATCGCTTCCTCGACGAGGCAGGGACTCACCCAGCGCGAGCCACGCAACTCCAGATCGACCTGCCCTCCGGTACTACAGGAGGGGTTCAGCCATTGATCGGAAACCAACCGCTCCGTGGAGCCGACGGGACAGCGGCGCCTCACGCCGCCCGCGGGCAGGAAACGCTCTTCAACACCCGGCGCGACTGGTCGCCTGTGCTGGCCCGCCTGAGGCGCCGAGGCCCTGGCGAGTTGCCGCTGTCGGAAGAAGCTCGGCGGCTGGTCGAGGAGTTCGACCAGCTCATCATCGATCGCCGGACGCCCGACTACCGTAAGAACATCCGCACGCTGACCATCCTGGTGCACTGGCTCGGCGCTGAGAACGCCATCCTGGAGCGCGATGTCCACGATTTGGCCAGTTGTTCTGCGACTCTCGCAGCGAAGCCGGTCTGTCAGTTCCTCCGCTCTCATGGCCTGCTCATCGATGATCCGGACCGCCGCCAGGACGTGAATCTCGCATGGATTCAGGTCGCGATCAGTGTCCTCCCGGACCCGCTCGCCAGCGAGATTCACGCATGGGTGACCCTTCTGCGCAGCCAGGGGCGCCGCGAGGGCGATGTCCGCGATTACCGCAGCATTCGCCGCTACCTCGCCCACATTGAACCCGTCCTCACCACGTGGACAGCCGCCGGCGTGACTACTCTGCGAAAGATCACCACCGACCACATTGAGGCGGTGGTATCCGGCCTGTCAGGACATGAGCGCCAGAAGGTCGCGGTGAGCCTTCGCAGCCTGTTCAAGGCACTCAAGCGGGAACGGATGGTTTTCCGGGACCCGACCCGCCAGCTGTCGGTCGGTCACCTCAAGAGACTTCCGCAGTCCATGCGCAGCGATCTTCTGGCCGGACTGATGGATCAGGCGAAGTCTCCGCTCAGCCGCCTGGTCATCGCCTTGGTGGCCATTCACGCGCTGCCTGGTGAAGAGCTTCGCACGATTCGGACCACCGATCTCAACCTTGCTCGCGGCACTCTCGAAGTCCGCCGCGGCTTGCTGCGGCACACCCTCTACCTGGAGGAATTCACCCACCGACTCGCCAGCGAGTGGCTCGCCTGTCGCCACCACCGCTGGCCAGCATCGACGAACCCCTACCTTCTCGTCAGCCAGAAGACGGCCCTCGACCCAGATCATCCGGTGGTCAGCAGAACATTGCTTCGCAGGACCCTCCCCAAGAACGTCACGCTCGTCGGCCTGCGGCAGGACCGCATGCTCAACGAGGCGTTTGCCACCGGTGATCCCCTTAAGCTGATGCGCCTCTTCGGGATCACCGCTCAGACCGCATGCGCTACGTCGCTGCGGCGTACCCGGAGCGGACGGCCCGACTGCCCCGTTGACCTGCGGCAACTGAGGTGATCACCACGGCGGACCGTCAGCTGGTCTTTGGGACAATCAGCCATCGAAGCGGTTCCAGTCGATAGGGAGGCCGGCCAGGGGGTCCAGGGCGCTTCGGTGGGTGGCGCCGGCCCAGGCATCAAATGCTTCGCCGTCCTCGCTGCTGACATGCACGACGAGGCCGGGAGCCACGTAGAAGTGAGTGGGTGCCCAGGGCCAGAGGGGACGCAGCGGCACAAGGTGCAGCGCTTCCGTGAGTCGCTCGACCTGTGGTGCAGTGAGTTTGCGGGGCAGGGCGAGGTATTCGGCGCCCATGGAGGCCTCGAAGAGGGAGAACTGGATCAGGAAGCCGCTGAGCGGTTCCTGTTCGGCGATCGGCTCCTCGTCGAATTCACGGAACCAGACAGTCGGATCGGCTTCAGGTCCCTCAAGCGTCCACAGGAGCGACCAGAAGAAGCCTCCTTGGTTCTCGACGCCGAAGACGAGCATCTCCCCGAGATGGTCGGTGTGCAGGTCCGGCTCGGGCAGGATCCTGTTCTGGATTCCGAGGGCACCCGGCCGCTGCTTCGCGAGCCGGTACAGCTGTCTCAGTCCACCAGGAAGGCGTGACGCGGAGTCGCTGGTAGGCGATTCGGTGGCGCCTGCGGTCGGGTACCAGCCGGTGACGAACTGCTCAAGAGCTGCCGCACGGTCACCGTTCACATTCCCCAGCCACTCCAAGCCCGGCAAGTGCTCAGGTGGAAGTGGTGAGCGCACTCGGTTGAGGAGTTCTCTGCTCAAGGGTGCTGCAAAGCGCAGTTCACAGTCGGTGAGAACGCCATCGGAGGTGCCAGCCTGGCTCACCTGGGCGGTGCCCAGGTACAAAACTTCACCTCTGACGCAGACCGCGATGTGGATCGGCAACGAGCCTTCGTCCACACCCCAGGGCGCCCCCATGAGTCGCTCTGTGACCGGCGCCGGTGCGGGCCCGATCAAGCGGACCTCCTCAGCGCTCCACACACCGCTTTTGGCGGGTGCGGCACTCGCTTCCGCGATGATCACCATTCCGGCCGGGCCTATGACGACACTGGCACCCCCCACCGTGAAGCGCCCGGCTACCACCGAGCCGCCGACGAGCACGGGTACGTACTCCCGATCGAACACCAGCGCTGGAATTACAGCGGGAACCTGATCATTCATTCCCGCATCATCCTCGACCACGACCGGTCACCCCCAATGCCCCGCACCGAACCCGCTTCCGACACCGCCTCCAAGGCTGACAGGCGAGTGGGTTCGTCATCTCTCCGCTCCCGGAATCCGCGAACCCACGCGTTTCCCTTGCCGACCGGCTCAAGGAGAGCATCGAGACCGGTCAAGCCCCACCGCCTGCGACCCCGCAGACCCACTGGGAGTGGCATGCTCGCTTCCCTGAGCTCGCGCAATTCCTCGGGGGCTGGTTCTCGCAAGACATGCAGGATGAGTTCGAGGACCATGACAGGGCATTCCAGGACTACCTCGCAACCACCGACTCCGGCCTGATCGCCCAGATGACCGGCGAGCTTCACGACCTGGTCACCCTTCCTCTTGACGAATCCGACTACGCCGTCGCCGTAGCCGAGCTCGGCATGGAGGTCGACCCGCCCGGCCAGTACTCACCCAGCGGCTGGCTCACCGAGCTCGCCAGTCGGCTGCGGCGGCGTTGACCGAGCCTGTTGGAGGGCGAACTCCGCGTCCGACCGCTCCGGCGCGCGCATCGGGCGGGCTCGTGGGGTGTGTGGGCTTGTGGCCGAGGTGACTTCAGCGGACTTCATCGCGATGTCAGACCCTCGCCCTATCATCGTTTCCAGTGTTCCCGATCACAGCTCTACGCTGCGATCGTGGTCGGCGGCGCGAGGGGGGCGTTGATGTTCGACGGGGGAATTCGGGGCCGGGGCCGGTGTGTCCGGGTGCGGGGGATGGCGTGGTTGTGCGGGAGGGGACGCGATGATCTGTCCGCACTGTGACCAGAGCCTGCTCCAGCGGGAGCGCACGGGCCGTACGTGCTCGAAGTGCAACCGGCAGTTCGCGCTGGATCCCAAGACCAACTCGCTGCGGCTGAGCGATGTACGGATCCAGCGCGTCGTCGCGAAGCTCACGGACGGCGGCCGGACCCGGATCACCGTCAACCAGCTCTGGTTCGCCCTGACCCGTAAGAAGACGCGGCGGGGCGGCGGCCGGGCCGGTGCTGTTGGATGTCTGGCGGCCGGGCTGCCCGTGGGGCTCGTGCTGCTGATCGGCGGGCTGTCCTCCGGTGTCGGCGTGGTCGCGTTCCTCGGCTTCCTGCTCGGGGCCGTCACCGTCCTGGTCTACGCCTCGTCCCTCCGCAGCGGCAGACGCGCTGTCGAGGCGTATCCCCTCAGCCACTTCCGCTCCACCACGATGAGCCTGTGGGTGTCGGTCTACGGCTCGCTGCCGTCCGGTGTCGTGGACGAGAGACACTTCCGGCACCCGGCCCCGCCCGCGCGGCTCAACGCCGTGCTGCTCTGCGGTGACGCGAGCATCGCCGCCTTCCTCGCGGCCAACGGGATACCCCGGAGATACGGCATAGCCCTCGTCACCCGCGCCGACCGGGTGACGCCCGGGTCGGTGCCGGTGATCGTCCTGCACGACGCCGATGTGACGGGCTGCCAGTTGGCCGGGGACACCCGTGCCGCCCTGCCCGGCCGCCGGGTCGTGGACGCCGGGCTGCCGCCCCGGGCCGTCATGAGCGCGCCGGGCGCCGTGCCCGTACGCGGGCCCAAACCGTCGTCCGGTGTGCTGGGCCGGCTGCGTGAGAGCCGGGCGCTCACCGACGCCGAGCTGGAGTGGCTGGCCAAGGGGTGGTCGAGCCCGCTCGGCGCCGTGCCGCCCGCCAAGCTGCTCGCCGCCGTCACCCGTGTGATCGAACGCGTCACGGGAGCCAAGGACGCCGACGTGACGAAGGCCGAGGCGATCGGGTTCCTCACCTGGCCCGGCAAGGCCGCCTCATGAGGGGGACGCGACGGACGGACCGGCCCGGCGGGGGCGGTGACCGGGTTTTCGACCGGATCGTGGACGCCGTGCTCGACCGGGCGCTGCTCGCCGCCGTGAGCCGGGCAGGGGCGCCCGCCCGGATCCGTTTCACCGAGCGCCAGCTCTACTACGAGACATGCCGCGTGCTGCGCCCCGTGCGCGCCGTCCCGCGCAGGATCCCGCTCACACCGGCTCCGCCCGTACCGTACGAGCGGTTCGAGGAGGCGCTGCGACGGCAGACGGCGCGCGGGACGCTCCCCGGGCTGCTGCCGCCCCTGGAGCCGGAGTTGGAGCCGGATTCGGATTCGGAGTTGAAGTCGGATTCGGGGGCCTCGCGGTCGGTCGGCGAGCCGGATCTGTACGACTACGGGCTGCCCCGGCTGCTGATCTGCCAGAGCCGTTCCGTGGCGCGCATGCTCCTCGCCAACGATGTGCATCTGGAGGCGGCCTGCCCGGTGTTCGCCGCCGGGGACCTGCCGCTCGATCCCCGGCTGACGGCCGGGCTCGGCCGGGTCGAGGTCGCCACCGTGCATGTCCTGCACGACGCGAGCGTGGAGGGCATCGCGCTCACCGCGCGCGTGCGCGCCGCGCTGCGGGACGCGGCCCCCGGTGTACGGGTCGCCTCGATGGGCCTGGTGCCCCGGCACGCGGTGGCGCTGCGTCTCGTCTCCCGGCGCGGGGACGGGGGCGGGCGGCTGCGGGCCGCTCTGCCGTCCGCGCTCCAGCCCCGCGAGCTGGAGTGGCTCGGGCGGGGGCGCTCCGCCGAGGTGGAGTCCGTCCCTCCGGCCCGGCTGCTGCGTACCGTCCTGCGGCTGGTGCGCGGGCCGAGGACGGCCGGCCACTCCGTGTGGACCGGCCTGCGCGAGCTGCGCACCACGGGATTCATGACCTGGCCGACGGAACCGACCCGGCGACACGAGGACAAGAGGCGATGAACCGGCCACGCGAAACCCCGTACCGGGACGAGCTCCTCGCCGACGGGAGCGTCCACCGTACCTACGAGTTCGGCCGTGAGGAGTGGCGGCGGCGCGAGGGCTCCACCCGGGTGCGCTGGCACGACAACCAGGGCGCCTCCGGCACCGACGAACTGCTCGGCGACCGGATCATCAAGCGCCGGTACGCGGACGGCACCGTCACCTACGGCCGGGACATCGGCTACGGCCGTACGGTCTGGGGCCAGGGCGAGTCGGTGATGGTCAACAGGACCTCGTTCGGCGGCCGGATGGGCGTCGTCCTGGGCGGCATCGGCCTGGCGGCCCTCACCGTCACGGCCGCGCAGTTCCCGCCCGTCAGCCTCACCGAGGAAGAGGAGGAGGCGCTGCGGCAACAGCAGCAGGCGGCGGGCCAGGGCTCCTCCGGCGGCGGGGACGGCGGGGGCGGCGGCGGGGACGGCGGTCACTCCGGTGACAGCGGCGATTCCGGGGACGGCGGCGACTGGAACTCCGGGGACGGCTGGGGCTCCGACGACGGCGGCGGCTGGAGCGACGACGACTTCGGGTGACCTGCCCGTACGGAGAGAAGCGAGACGAAAGGAGGGGGGACCGTGGCGCGTTTCTGTGCCTGCCTGGCGGCGACCCCCGAACGGGCGCGGTCGTACCTCGCGGCGATGGGCGCGGCCGTACGGTACGACGCCGGTACGGCCGGCCCCGGCGCGGCGCTGATCCATGACGAACCGGGCCATGCCACCGGCCCGTTCACCGCCTACGGCCGTACCGCCGTCGGCGAGGTCACGCTGCACAACCGGCCCGAGCTGCTCGCCGCGCTCGCCCGCTCCGGCGCGCCCACCCGGCCCGACTGCCCGGACGGGGAGCTGCTGCTGCGCTGCTGGGCGCGGTTCGGGGCCGCCGGGATCCGGCTGGCGGAGGGCATGTTCGCCCTCGCCGTGCACGACGGGGGCGACCTCGTCCTGATCCGCGACCACGTCGGCGCCCGTACGCTCTTCTACGCCCGCGCCGACGACGCCTGGGCCGCGTCCACCTCCCTGCGCGCGCTGCGCCGCTGGCCCGCGCTCGGCACCGGGCTCGAACTGGCCGCCGTACGCTCCTTCCTGACCTTCGCCTACCTCCCCGGCGAGGAGACGCTGCTGCGCGGCGTCAAGGAGGTCCTCCCCGGCCGCTGCCTGCGGCTCGCCGACGACGGGACGGTGACGGAGGAGCACTACTGGGAGCCCGAGGAGCGGATCGGCCAGGGCCTGAGCGAGTGGTACGAGGGCGGCGACCCGCCCGCCGAGGAGTACGCCCTGCGGCTGCGCGGCCTGCTGGAGGAGGCGACGGCCCGCCGGCTGCCGGACGCGGAGGCCGTGGCCGTCCTGCTCTCCGGCGGCGTCGACAGCTCGCTCGTCACCGCCCTCGCCGCCAAGCTGCACGCCCACCCCGTACACACGTACTCGATCAGCTTCGGCGGCGAACTCCCCAACGAACTGGGCTACTCGGGCCTGGTCGCCACACACTGCCGCACCCGCCACCGGGTGCTCAGCGTCTCGGGCGCCGCCGTCGCCGCCCGTCTCGCGGAGGCGGCCGCGCTGCTCGACAGCCCCGTCGGTGACCCGCTGACCGTGCCCAACCTGATGCTCGCCGAAGCCGTGGCGGGCGACGGCCTGCGCGTCGTGCTCAACGGGGAGGGCGGCGACCCGGTGTTCGGCGGCCCGAAGAACCTGCCCATGCTGGTGTACGAGATGCACCGTGGCGGCGGCGGCGCGGGCGGGTCCACCGGGGCCACCGGGTCCACTGGGTCCACCGGGGCCGGGTCCACCGGGGACGCGGCGGACGCGCGCGAGAACGCGTACCTCCGCTCGTACCGCAAGTGCTTCACCGACCTGCCCGACCTGCTCACCGCCGACGCGCTGGACGCCCTGGAGGCGCTGCCGCGCCCGGAGCGGTTCATCACCCCGTATCTGCGGCCCGGGGCCAGGGACGGCCGGATGGACCATCTCCTCAACCAGCTCCTGCACTGCAACCTGCGCACCAAGGGCGCCCACCACATCCTCACCAAGGTCGAACGGCTCACCGCCTCCCAGGGCGTCCAGGGCCGCTCCCCGCTCTTCGACCGCCGGGTGGTGGACCAGGCGTTCGCCACACCGCCCCGCTGGAAGCTCAACGGAACGGTCGAGAAGTGGGTGCTCAAGGAGGCCGTACGGGACCTGCTGCCCGACACGGTCGTGGACCGGCCCAAGAGCGGTATGCGCGTACCGGTGCAGCAGTGGCTCGGCGGCCCGCTGCGCGAGCTGGCGGGCGATCTGCTGCTCGGCCGGGAGGCGCGGGCCCGGGGGCTGTTCCGGCAGGACACGGTGCGCGCCTGGATGAAGGGGGACGGCGCGCTGCTGCCCCGGCAGGGCGGCAAGCTGTGGCTCGTACTCACACTGGAGCTGTGGCTGCGCGCCTACGACGTGAGGTGACGTGAGGTGAGGTGACGTGAGGTGACGAGAGCCGCGTGGCGCGAGCCGACCGGGCGTACTCCTCCCGCGGGATCCGCCATGACCTGCGCCCACGACAGATCCCGCACACCATCCCGGAGAAGCGTGACCCGGCCGGACACCGGCGCCGCCGCGGCAGCGCGGGCGGACGCCCGCCCCGCTTCGACCGCGAAACGCACAAGCGCGGACACAGAGCCGAGAAATGGATCAGCCTGGTGGAACAGGCCCGAGGCGTCGCGACGCGCTACGACAGGCTGTCACTCCATTTCCGACACGCCTCAGTGGCCGAGGGCCTGTCGCACGGTCACGTTGTGGTACTTCCGGAGCCGATACAGCTCCCAGCACGACAACGCCGTCACCGACACCGGAGCGCCGAGCAAGAACACGATCTTGGCAAGG
This sequence comes from Streptomyces sp. NPDC087310, assembly GCF_044744405.1. Lineage (NCBI taxonomy): Bacteria > Bacillati > Actinomycetota > Actinomycetes > Kitasatosporales > Streptomycetaceae > Streptomyces > Streptomyces sp. NPDC087310. The sequence continues at coordinate 604,943 of NZ_JBIUYF010000004.1, forward strand.
GCGGGAACCTCGGCGTTCTCGTTGTTGATCACGTCGAGGGCGGCCATCACCCACACCAGCAAGGTGGCGAGGATCGGCGGCAGCACCTCGTGGATGTCGGCGGTGCGGAAGACGTGCAGGAGGCAGAGCACGATCCCGTACAGGGCGAAGCCCAGCGACCATGTGCAGAGGGAGATGAGGACGACCTTGCCGGGGATTCCGATGAAGTCACGGAAGCCGGTGGTCGCCGGATCGGACGCGACGGCGAGGGGGAACGTGGCCATGGACCCCATCAGAGCTGCCACCGACCCGAAGGGTTTCAGGGACCGACGCAGGTAGAGCCCGCGCAGCGCACCCTGCGCGGCGAACGCGAACAGGGCGATCACGAACGGGAAGGCGCACACGAGGACGAGTGTGCCGGTCCAGCTCTGGTCGAACTTGTCGCCCGCGACGGCCTCGACGCCCTCGGCGGTGTCGACCGGCTTGTACGACATGACCAGCACGAGCCAGGCAGCGGTGCCGAGCCCGGTCCGCCAGAGCTGGATCTTGCGCACCGTCAGGTCCGCGATGGCGCCCGGGCGTGAGGGGCGGAAGGCTCGCTGGGCGGCGTAGAACGGGTTGTAGACGCATTTGAGGATCCGTTGCACGCGGGTCAGCGGCGGCCGGGGCGGTGGCGGGTACGGCGGCCGCGGGCCACCGCCGTACGGCTGTGGCGGGTACGGACCCCAGCCCTGCGGATGTCCCGGATGTCCCGGGTGCCCCTGCGGTGGCACGGGCGCGGGCCCCGGCGGGTAGGGCCCCACGGCGGGACCGCCGGGGTACGGGGGGTGTCCTCCCCCGGGATAGGGCTGATGGCCGGGACCCGGGCCCGGCCGTCGACCGGGTCCGGGTCCGCTCGGCGGACCCCAGTGACCATTGCCGTTGGTACTCATGTCGTGCGCCCCCGTTATGTTTCGGTCTGTGCCGTGAGCGGCGGGGCTCGACCCGCCCTCCCGCTCAGCGTGCGGCGTGATCCTACCCATCGCGGAGGCCGAGAAGTGCACGTTCCATGTCCAGGGGCGGGGCAAGAAGTGGCGAGTCATGGCAGTTCGCTCCGGCCAGGACCCGGCCCGGCGGGATTCCGTGACCGCCTGCCATTCCGGTGCGGTTGAGGCGCGATACGAAAAGCACCGTCACCACATTTCGAACACGCCTCAGTCGGTGGGGGCCGTGCTGAGCGTGGCGAACGCGCCCCACAGCACCGGCGAGTGCTCGACCGTACGCAGCGCGCGCCACGCGGCCAGCCGCTCCCGCTGCCAGTCGCCGTGGGCCAGGACCGCGTCGTCCTCCTCGTGCGCGGCGTCGATCGCGCGGACCACGTCCTGGAGCGGGCGCGAGGTCGGCGCCGTCCCGGCGATCCGGTGGAAGGCCAGATCGGTGGGGAGCGTCCAGCGCCCCGTGGTGACGGTCTCGGCGCCGCCGTGCACCATCGCGGTGGCCAGCCCGAGCGCCTCGCCGAACCGCAGATCCCCACCGCTCTCGCAGGCGATCAGCGCCACCCGGCTGGGGACCGGCCACCGTGCCCGGCCCGTGGTGTCCGCGGGGTCCGCGTCCGGCAGCCCGTGCGTCCCCAGCAGCAGATCCTTCGCGGACAGCGGCCGGTGGGCCCGGACCGGCGGGGCGAACCCCACGGCGTCCGCGCCACACGCCAGATGGAGCTGGGCGTCCTCGCTCTGCCCGGTGGCGGGGGCCGCCGCCGTCACATGGCCGACGTACAACAGCCGCGAAGCGCCCGCCCCGAGCGCCGCACCGAGCCACTCCCGGTCCACGTCGGTACGGCGGAACGCCTCGACCGGGTCCGCCACCTCCGGCCGCCAGCGCCGCTGGGCCACGTACCCGGCGACCAGCTCGGCCACCGGATCGCCCGCCGTCATCCGGCCCAGTACGGAGCCGAGCGCCGAGTCCGCGCGGAACCCGGGCACCCGGGGATCGAGGACGCCCACGACCGGCAGATGGCGGGAGCCCGCCCATGGCCGGACGGGCCGGCCGGCGGCGTGCACGACGCTCGCCGGGGCCAGCAGGCTGATGTCCGCGATCTCCACCAGCCGCACGTCCGGGTCGGGCGCGAGGAGTTCCCAGGGGACCTGCGCCACGCGCGGCGAGGGCTGGATCCGCAGATGGGGACGGACGCCGCGCTGGTACAGCTCGTAGAGCTGCTTGGCCAGGCCGTACGGGAGGAAGGTCCGCGACAGCACCTCGGCCAGGGCGAGTTCGCTGCCGTACGAGGCGAAGGCGCCGTCGGTGAGGGCGTGCCTGAGCGGGTCCGCGCCCGCGTCCGGCAGGGCGTCGTTCAGCGCCGTGATCGCGGCGGTGAGCTGGGCGCGGGGGACGATCCCGATACCGGTCGCGGCCAGATCGTGCGTCCAGCGCCAGGAGATGTAGAGGTCTCCGGCGTCGGCCATCCGCACCAGGGCGGTCGGCCGGGCCATGGGGGCGTTCACCATGTCGGCACCACCCTGGCGGTACGGATCCGGGCGCCGTAGCGCGCCTCGGCCCGCGTGAGGTACGACGCCAGGGCGACCGTCGTTCCCGTACGGGTGAGGGCCAGCCGGGGCGGCGGGGCGACCGGCAGCCCGGCGCCCGCCGCCACCCCGGCGAGGGCGGCGCCGAGCTGGAAGGCGTCGCCGGGGTCCTCCGCGTGGGCAGGGACGGCGGCGTCCATCTGGCCGGGGAAGGCCAACGGGTGCAGGAAATCGGGTGGTTCGAGCCCGGGGGAGCCGCCGGCTTCCGTGGCTCCGCTCCCCGTAGCTGTTTCTGTATCTGTATCTGTATCTGGGTCCGTGTCCGCGTCGCCGGGCGCGGCGTCCCGCAGTGGGGTTCCCGCGCACCGCGACTCGATCAGCTCGGCCACCAGATCCGCCGCGCCCGCCCGGGTGGCCAGCCGGAACGCCAGCCGCATCGCCGGTTCCGCGAGCGCGCGGTGCCACCGCTCCCGCTGCGCGCCGTTGGCCAGCGTGAACCGCACCGCGTCGAGGGCGAGCGCCGCCGGTACGGCCAGCGCGACGGCCCGGCCGAGCAACGCCGGTCCGGTAGGGCCGACAGCGCCTGCGGACACGCGGTCCTCCAGGAGCGCGGCGTGGAAGAAGTCCGTCTGGGCCCGGCGCAGTCCGAGCCCGCTCCGCGTGAACGCCTCCTGCGCACACGCCAGTTGGGCCTCGCTCTCGTCGTACCGGCGCTGGGCGTGCAGCCCGGCCGCCAGCCGTACGCGCACCTCGGCGGCGGCGATCAGCGCCCCGGCCTCCTCGAACCGCGCCAGGCTCCGGCCGTACAGCTCGACCGCCCCGGCCTGATCGCCGCGCAGCGCGGCCAGCAGCCCCAGCAGATCGAGGCCGAAGGCGGACTGGCGAGCCATCCCGGCCCGGTCGAAGAACTCCTGGCTCGCGGCGAGAAGCGGCTCCGCCTCGGCGATCCGGCCCGAGCGCAGAAAGAGCTGCGCCAGGCTCTGCCGTGTCTCGGCGACCCCGGACGGGGTGTCCGACGCCTCGAACGCGGCGATCGCCTGGTAAGCGAAGTCCTCGCCGAGTTCGGGCCGTCCGGTGGCGATATGGACCGCCGAGAGATTCATCAGCGGCCGTCCGGCCAGCACGGGACGGTGCCGCAGCACCACATCGAGGGATTCGGCGGCCAACTCGTGGGCCCTGGACCACTCCTCGCGCTGGATGGTGAGCGCGGTGAGCGCGACGAGAGCGCCGATGAAGAGATCGGCGGTGTCCTCGGGAAGGATCTCGTCCTTCGGGTCGAGCAGTTCCCTGGCCTGTTCCAGGGCGCGCAGGGCGGCGGCCAAGTCCCCGGTGTTCAACAGGGCTTGGGAGAGATTGACGAGGGCCGACGCCCGCAGCACCGTGACGGCAGCCGCGACGACGGGGTCCTCGGTGGCGGCCGTTCCCGCCAGCCGCCCGCAGAGGCCGAGCGCCTCGCGGAACGAGGCGACGGCGGCCGGGTGGTCGCCCATCCGGTCCGCCGTGCTCGCCCGGTTGATCAGGGCCTGCGTACGGAGATCGAGGGTCGCCGGATGGCGGGCGGCGGCCTCGACCGCCTGGTCGAACCGCGCGTGGGCGACGGTGAACTCGCCCCGGAGGAAGGCGTCGTTGCCCGCGTCGATGAGCGCGGATATGGGGGCGGACACGGGCAGGGCGGAGGGTTCGTCGGATGCCATCAGAAGTCCGAGTCGTCGGAGGCCGCCGCGATCTCGGCCAGCAGCGGCGCACCGTGCCCGGCCGTGGAGCCGTTCCGCGCCCCCGCCAGCCGCGCGCGGGCGAGGTCCCGTATCCGCTCCCTGGTCAGACGCTCCCTGGTCAGACGGTCCGTGGGCCGACGGTCCGTGGGCCGACGGTCCGTGGTCAGACGGTCCCCGGGCCCTGGCCGTACGGGCGGGCCGAACCCCGGGAGGTAGACGTCGACCGCCATCCCCGTACCCGTACCCGGAACGCCCTCCACGCCGCTCACCCGCGCGTCCCCCAGCCACGCGTCGGCCACCCGGCGCAGCCCGATGTCCAGCGGATCGGCCACCCCGCTGACTGCGGCGCGGGGTGTCAGCCGCCGGTCGGCCAGGGCCGGTCCGGGCGCGGCGACGACCTGCACCATGACGGTGGTGCGCGCGGCGGCCCGTACGACCTCCCAGGACACGGCGCGCTCCGAGGCGTCGACCAGCCCCGGCGGACAGCGCCGCCAGTCCAAGCCGCCCGTGCCGCGCGCCAGTGTCAGGCCGTCCGACGGAACCTCCGAAGCCTCCGGGCCGGCCGTGAGCGCGTAGTCGCCGGGGCGGGGCAGCGGATGCTCGATGCCGACGGCGTCGATGTCGATGTCGAAAGCGGTGTCCGCCGGATCGTCCCGGCCCGCGAAGAGCGGATCGCACGCCTCGGTCAGCTCCGCGATCTCCCGGTCGAGCAGGTGCCCGTCCAGCGGCGGGATGGAGTCGATCACCGAGGCGGGCCACCAGCGCGCCGCCCAGTGCGCGTACGCCAGCCGCCGCGCGCTCGCCGCCAGCGCGGGCAGCGCCGGTTCCGTACCGTCGACCACGCCGCCGCCGTCGGCCAGGGCCAGCGCGACCCGCTCGCCGTACACCGCCCACACCCACTCCTGGGCCAGGTCGGCATCGTCCAGCACGGCCACCGGCGGGGCCGCCGGCGCCAGGACGCTCCAGGTCAGATGCCCGCCCGCCACCTCCAGCACGGCCACGTCCACGCCCGGATCACCGTCCAGCACGCTCGGGCCCGTCGCGGCGCCGGATGCCGGGTCCGGGGTGATGCGGTCCAGATGTCCGTCGCGGGTGATCCGTACGGTGGCGGCCATCAGACGCTTCCTTCCGGTACGGGACGGGCGCTTGCGGGCCGGGTGCTGAGGGCCTGTCTGACCCGGCCCCGGTGGTCGAGGATCACCGAGCGCGCGACCCCGTCCAGGACGTCCCACAGCCCCGCGAGGTCGTCCATGGGCGCCTCCCGCACATCGCGCCCGTGCAGCCGTACCCACAGCCGTCGCAGATACGCCCGCCACGGGGTACGGAGGTCCTCCGCGATCCGCGCGAGAGGTTCCGCCACGGAGCCTTCCACAGGGTCGGCCTTGGCGCCGGAGAGCGCGAGCCGCCGCGCCTGGAGGACATACGCCTCGCGCCGCCAGCGGCTGTTGACGATCCGGTGCGCCTCCGTCGTCGGGGCCTCGGCGACCGCTGCCGCCGGGTCCTCGCCCAACGGGCGCAGCCCCAGGGCGAGTTCCGTACCCACCGTCGCGGCGACGCGCAGCGACTCGTCCGCCAGCGCCCAGGGCGCGCAGCTCCGGGCGATCTCCCGCCGCACCAGTTCGGGTACGGGGGCGAGTCCGGCCCGGTCGCTCGACGCGTGCAGCACGCTGAAGACCCGCTCGTGGACCGTACGGTCGAACGGCGGCCCCATCGCCGCGGTCGACGCGGACCCGCCGAGGCCGGGGGCGACCGGCACCGGACGCACGGTCAGCCCCAGTTCGCGCGCGGCCCGTCCGGGGAAGCCGAGGGGCCCGGGGGATCCGGGCTCCGGGGGTGTGTCCCACAGGGCGTGGCCCGCCGTCGTCCCCGCGGAGTCCGCGACCAGCCGGAGCAGCGCCGTACCGCCGTCGTGGCCGTCGCCGCGGTCTCGGCCCGGACAGGCGTCGAGCACGTCCCGTACCGCGGGCGGCTCCGCCCCCGACGTGGCCGGAACGCGTGGGTGCGCCCGGTGCCGGTCGGCCCACGCGCGCTCCAGCGCGGCCGTCAGTTCGCCGTGGTGGGCCGGGTCCGTGACGTACTCCCGCAGGGCCCGTGTCGTACGGCCGCGCGCCGAGCCGTGGACCTCGCGCAGCGTCTCCTCGGCGGTCGGCCGGCCCGTGGTGGCGTCGGGCGGCCCCAGGGTGGTGGCGAGTTCGAAGCAGCGCTGGAAGTAGAGGTCCTGCGGATGCCCTTCGGTGATGCGCAGCTCCCGCCGTACCCGCTTGAGCAGGGCGAACCACGCGGCCGTCGCGCGCAGCGTGCCGCCCGCCGCGTGGACGAGCGTGGCGAGCAGCGCCGCCCCGTCGGCCGTCACCAGCGGGCCCGCGCACCGTGGATGGAGGACGGGGCGGATCACCAGCGGGTCGAGGACGAGCTTCACCGTACGGCTGAGCGGTCCGCCCTGGGGGCCGCTGAGCGCGTCGACACCGTCGAGTTCCCGCCACACCTCGTGCAGGACCATCGCCCGTGGCCGGACATCCCGCGCCATCCCCACCCCTGTCGGCATGACGTCAGGCTAAGCGCGCGCCCCGGCCCTGCCCAAACCTGGGATCGGTAGGCGGACGGCCGTTCCTACGGTCCTCGTACCGGCCCTCAGGGGCCCTGGACGAGTGAGTCGGAAAGAAGGACGGACCACCATGAAGAAGCTCATCCGGGCCGCGGCCCTGCTGTTCCTCGTCGGCTCGATCGGCTACTACCTCTGGAACGGGCTGACCCGGGAGACCGAGGAGGGCTTCGCCTTCCTCGCCTGGGTCGGGCCGCAGATGATCGCGCCGATCGTCGCCTGCACGGTGGTGCCCTTCGCGTTCGCCTTCACCGGCGACAGCGTGATGGCGGCGTTCTCCGGCCGCAACAGCGCCGCCTTCCGGGACGGCCTGATCGGCGTCGGGACCGTCACCGGGACCCGGCCCACCGGGATGTCCCTCAACGACCAGCCGGAGCTGCGGATCGACCTGTCGGTGCAGGGCGCGGACGGTGCCACGTTCGCCTCGTACGCCCGGCTGGTCGTGCCGATGACGGACGTCGCCCTGTTCCAGCCGGGCGCCATGCTGCCGGTCCGCTATCTGCCGGGCCGTACGGACAAGGTGGAGATCGACCGCTCCGGCGACACGGTGCAGGCCCAGCACGCCCTGAACGAGGCGATGGTCCGGCAGGGCGTCACCACCCGGGAGAACCTCCAGATCGCCGAACACGGGGTGGCGGCCCAGGCCGTGGTGCGCTCGCTGGAGGTGCCGGGGGAGCTGCGCGGCGGCAACCCGCGGCTGGTGATCGGCCTGGGGGTCACCCGTCCCGACGGCACCAGCTTCACCACCGAGGTCGTGAAGTACCTGCCGCCGCGCGCGGTCCAGCATGTCCAGGTGGGCCGGGTCGTGAACGTCCACTACCTCCCGGACAACGAATCCGCCCTGGTCATCGCCTTCCCGGCCAACGCCTGAGCGCCAAAGGGGGAAGGGATGAGGAGGGGAGCGGGCTCAGAGGCGCAGGCCGCCTTCGAGGCGGTCGAGGGCCCGGTGGATCAGGGCCACCGGATCGCCCTGGCAGCCGTGCTCGCCCCAGTGCAGGGTGACCTCGCGCAGCGCGCTGAGCACGGCGGCGACGAAGATCCGCAGGTCCAGGTCGTCGGCGTCCCGGCCGGTGCGCTCCGCGAGGACATCGGCGAGGAGCTTCGCCGTCACCGACATGGTCTCGGTCATCCTGGCCCGGACGGCGGGGACCCGGACCAGCAGCCTCGTCCGCTCGGTCAGCTCCTCCGGCTCATGGGTCACGGACCGCTCCAGCGCTTCCGTGATCACGGCGCGCAGCGAATCCAACGGGGACTCGCCGGCCGGGCGGGCCCGCAGGGCCGCCGCGATCGCCGGGTCGTACGCGTTGGTGAGGACGATGTCCTCCTTGGTGGGGAAATAGCGGAAGACGGTGGAGGGGGAGACCTCGGACGCCTCCGCGATCTGCTCGACGGTCGTCGCCTCGTACCCCTGCTCGGTGATCAGCCGGTAGGTGGCGCGGCGGATGGTCACACGCGTTCTCAGCTTCTTGCGCTCGCGCAGGGTGAGCTGGGAGAGCTGCTCTTCGAGGGGGGTGTGGGAGATCGCGGCCATGGCCTCATTGTCGTGCATCTGCCACCTCCGGAACATGTCCGGGACGCTGCCTGCCCATCTCCCGCTCGGGTCCCGTTCACGTCCGGTCGGCCGTGGGCCGTCTTGATTTGTCCGTCAGGCGTGTGACGATGTGTGGAGAACTGGTGAGCGATCAGTGATCGGCGATCAGTAGTCGGCGATCGGCGGTCGGCGGTCGGCGGTCGGCGATCAGATGATGTCCGGCGGGGTGCCGAAGGGGGGCCGGGATGGCCGGGACGCGCGATGCCGTTCGGGCGCTGGCCGCGGCCGTGGCGGGGCTGTGTGTCGGGGGGTACGTGCTGGTCGGCGAGGTCGCGGTGGTGGGGGTGGTGCTCTTCGCCGTCACCGTCGGGACCTGGCGGGTGGCCGTGGCGTCCCGGCCCGGCGCCCGGCCGCGGCTGCGGTCGCCCGCGTGGCGCGGGGACCGCGACCGCCGTACGGCCACCGGTACCGCCACCGGTGCGGAGCCGGCGGCGGCGGTCTCAGGAGTGCTGCGAGGCGACCAGCGAGATGCCGACGAAGTGCACGACGAACGCGGCCAGGGTGAAGGAGTGGAAGACCTCGTGGAAGCCGAACCACCGCGGTGACGGATTCGGCCGCTTGAGCCCGTAGATCACGCCGCCCGCGCTGTACAGCAGCCCGCCGACGATCACGAGGACCAGTACGGCGATCCCGCCCGTCCGCAGGAAGTCGGGCAGGAAGAAGACCGCCGCCCACCCCATCGCGATGTAGCACGGTGTGTAGAGCCAGCGCGGGGCCCCGACCCAGAAGACCCGGAAGGCGATGCCCGCCGCGGCGGCCGCCCAGACCGCCCAGAGCAGGGTCCGGCCCGTCGAGTCCGGCAGCAGCAGCATCGTCAGCGGGGTGTACGTGCCCGCGATGATCAGGAAGATGTTGGCGTGGTCGAGCCGGCGCAGTACGGCCTCGCCGCGCGGGCCCCATTCGCCGCGGTGGTAGATCGCGCTGACGCCGAAGAGCAGACAGGCCGTCAGGACGTAGATCCCGCACGCGACCCGGGCGCGGGTGGAGCCGGTCAGGGCGATCAGGGCCACGCCCGCGACCAGCACGGCCGGGAACATGCCCGCGTGCAGCCAGCCGCGCAGTTTCGGCTTGTCCGGGATCGGCAGCGACAGGATCGTGGCCGGCCCCCCTTCGTTCTGCGGGGGGTTCGCGGGCGCGTCGGGCGCGGCAGGAGTCATGGGTTCATGCTACCTACGGGTCCGTAGGTTACGCCCCGGTACGACGGTCCCGCCGTGTTAATTCCGGCACGGGCGCCCGGCCGTCCCCCGGTGTCGCGGGGCTTAGCCGCCCGACTGCCCCCGGCACCGCGCGCATGGCGCGAGGGTGCCCTTCCGGTGCCGTACACGCGCCCTCCACATGTCCCCCGGGTGCTCCCGGAGTGGCGATGCTCACGTGTGCGGCCCTCTGGACATATGGGCGGATGGGTCGGATGATCAAATGAGTGCGGTCGGCACCGGATGAGCGGCTACGAAGCATCCGGGTCGAGGCCCCCAAGGGGCAGACAACCTCAAAACCCCTCATCAAGGAGCGATCGTGGCGCGCGACAACGCGGCTCCCAGCACCTCCAGCTTTTCCGGCACCACCTCCGGCACCATCTCCAGCGCGGTGCCCACCGGTCACCAGGGACTGATCTCCTGGGTGAACGAGATCGCCGCCCTCACCCAGCCGGACAGCGTGGTCTGGTGCGACGGGTCCGAGAGCGAGTACGAGCGCCTGTGCGGGGAGCTCGTCGCCAAGGGCACGTTCAAGAAGCTCGACGCGGGCAAGCGCCCCAACTCGTACTACGCCGCCTCGGACCCCTCCGACGTGGCGCGGGTCGAGGACCGGACCTTCATCTGCTCCGAGAAGGAGGAGGACGCGGGTCCGACCAACCACTGGAAGGCCCCCGCCGAGATGCGGGAGATCTTCACAGGGGAGAGCGGCGTCTTCCGCGGCTCCATGCGCGGCCGGACGATGTACGTCGTCCCGTTCTGCATGGGCCCCCTCGGCTCACCGCTCTCCGCGATCGGCGTCGAGATCACCGACTCCGCGTACGTGGCGGCGTCCATGCGCACCATGACCCGCATGGGACAGCCCGTCCTCGACGAACTGGGCTCCGACGGCTTCTTCGTCAAGGCCGTCCACACCCTCGGCGCCCCGCTCGCCGAGGGCGAGGCCGACGTGCCCTGGCCCTGCAACTCGACCAAGTACATCTCGCACTTCCCTGAGTCCCGCGAGATCTGGTCGTACGGCTCCGGCTACGGCGGCAACGCCCTGCTCGGCAAGAAGTGCTACGCCCTGCGCATCGCGTCCGTCATGGCGCGCGACGAGGGCTGGCTCGCCGAGCACATGCTGATCCTCAAGCTGACGCCGCCGCAGGGCGAGTCGAAGTACGTCGCCGCCGCGTTCCCGTCCGCCTGCGGCAAGACCAACCTCGCCATGCTGGAGCCCACCATCTCCGGCTGGACCGTGGAGACCATCGGCGACGACATCGCCTGGATGCGGTTCGGCGAGGACGGCCGGCTCTACGCGATCAACCCCGAGGCGGGCTTCTTCGGCGTCGCGCCCGGCACCGGCGAGCACACCAACGCCAACGCCATGAAGACGATGTGGGGCAACTCGGTCTTCACCAACGTCGCGCTCACCGACGACGGCGACGTCTGGTGGGAGGGCATGACCGAGGAGCCGCCCGCGCACCTCACCGACTGGAAGGGCAACGACTGGACCCCGGAGTCCGGCACGCCCGCCGCCCACCCCAACGCCCGCTTCACCGTCCCCGCCGGACAGTGCCCGATCATCGCCCCCGAGTGGGAGGACCCCAAGGGCGTCCCGATCTCGGCCATCCTCTTCGGCGGTCGCCGCGCCTCCGCCGTGCCGCTGGTCACCGAGTCCTTCGACTGGCAGCACGGTGTCTTCCTCGGAGCCAACGTCGCCTCCGAGAAGACGGCGGCCGCCGAGGGCAAGGTCGGTGAGCTGCGCCGCGACCCGTTCGCCATGCTGCCGTTCTGCGGCTACAACATGGGCGACTACATGGGCCACTGGGTCAAGGTCGGCCAGAACGCGGTGGAGAAGGGCGACGGCTCGAAGCTGCCCAAGATCTACTACGTCAACTGGTTCCGCAAGGACGAGAAGGGCTCGTTCGTCTGGCCCGGCTTCGGCGAGAACAGCCGCGTCCTGAAGTGGATCGTGGAGCGCCTGGACGGCACGGCCGAGGGTGTCGAGACCCCGATCGGCGTGCTCCCGACCAAGGAGTCCCTCGACACCGACGGCCTCGCGCTCTCGGAGGCGGAGCTGGACTTCCTGCTCTCGGTCGACAAGGACGTCTGGCGCGAGGAGGCGGCGCTCGTCCCCGAGCACCTCAACACCTTCGGCGACCATACGCCGAAGGAACTGTGGGACGAGTACCACGCCCTGGTCGAGCGCCTGGGCTAGAACGTCCTCAGGACGGGAAACGTCCAGGGCGGAAACGCCCAGGGCGGAAACGTCCCAGGGCGGGAAACGTCCCATCAGACCGGCTGGTGCCGGAGGGTGGCACCCGGTCCGCGCGCCTCCGCGGCCCGCGGACCGGGGCCGTCAGTGGGCGCCGACGAGGCGCTGATCAGGGAGACTCCGGTCGGGGAGGCTCCGCTCCGGCACCAGCTCGGCCAGTGCGGCGGTGTGCGCGTCCATGCGCTCGGCCGAGAGGATCGCCGCGGCCGTGTCCGCACGCGCGGCGGCGACGACGAGGGCGCGTCCCGCCAGCGCGAGGGCGCGGCGGTGCAGTGCCGCCTGGTCGGCCCCGCTGAGCCCGGCGTGCCGGGCCGGCGGGGCGCCGCGCAGCCTGCCGATCTGGCCGGCGACGGCCTCCGCGGCCTCGTCCAGCCCCAGCTCGTCGGTGACCGCGAGGAGCGCGGAGAGATGACCGGAGAGCTGGATCTTCAGCTCGTCCTCGCGGCTCCGGTGCGGAAAGTCGGCGTCGTCGGCCAGTGCGTGGACCGACTTCGTACGGATGGGCTCGTACATGGGACGGCCTCCTTGCGTGGTCAGGAGACCATCCTACCTTGGATCCAGTCTAAAGTTGAGTGCGATCCGGCATTCGTCGTACGGGGGGGCGTACGAGGGACGCACGAGGGGCGGGCGGGGGCCCTACGGCTGGGAGTAACCGTCCAGGAACGTCCCGATCCGCGTCACCGCGTCCGTCAGGTCCTGCGCCGCCGGGAGCGTGACGATCCGGAAGTGGTCCGGCTCCGGCCAGTTGAACCCCGTACCGTGCACGACCATGATCTTCTCGGCCCGCAGCAGATCGAGCACCATCTGCCGGTCGTCCTTGATCTTGAAGACCTTCGGGTCCAGCCGGGGGAAGAGATACAGCGCGCCCTTGGGCTTCACGCAGGTCACGCCGGGGATCTGGGTGAGCAGTTCGTACGCCGTGTCCCGCTGCTCCAGGATCCGGCCGCCCGGCAGCACCAGGTCTTCGATCGACTGCCGCCCGTTCAGCGCGGTGGCCACCGCGTGCTGCGAGGGCATGTTCGCGCACAGCCGCATGTTGGCGAGGATCGTCAGCCCCTCGATGTACGAGGAGGCGTGCGCCTTGGGGCCGCAGACCGCCAGCCAGCCGGAGCGGAACCCGGCCACCCGGTAGTTCTTGGAGAGCCCGTTGAACGTGAGGGTCAGCAGATCGGGCGCGACGGCGGCGGTCGGGGTGTGCGTGGTGCCGTCGTACAGGATCCGGTCGTAGATCTCGTCCGAGCAGACGACCAGGTTGTGGCGGCGGGCGATCTCGGTGAGCGAGCCGAGCATCTCCTCGCCGTATACGGCACCCGTCGGGTTGTTCGGGTTGATGATCACGATCGCCTTCGTACGATCGGTGATCTTCCGCTCGATGTCCGCGAGGTCCGGCATCCAGTCGGCCTGCTCGTCGCAGCGGTAGTGCACGGCCGTACCGCCCGCGAGCGAGACCGACGCGGTCCACAGCGGATAGTCCGGGGCCGGTACGAGCACCTCGTCGCCGTCGTCCAGCAGCGCCTGCATCGACATCTGGATCAGCTCGGAGACCCCGTTGCCGAGGTAGATGTCCTCGACGCCCAGGTCGATGCCCTTGGTCTGGTAGTGCTGCATGACCGCGCGGCGGGCGGACAGCAGCCCCTTCGCGTCGCCGTAGCCGTGCGCGCCGCCCAGGTTCCTGAGCATGTCCTCCAGGATCTCGGGCGGGCACTCGAAGCCGAAGGCGGCCGGGTTGCCGGTGTTGAGCTTGAGGATGCGGTGGCCCGCCGCCTCCAGCCGCATCGCCTCATCGAGGACCGGCCCCCGGATCTCGTAACAGACGTTGGCGAGCTTCGTCGACTGGATGACCTGCATGTCCGCCACCTTACGGCCGTGTAACGGACCCCGCGTGGTGTTTTTCCCCACGTTGCTCCGCACGGCGTACGGGCGTGGCACGGGGCGCGGCCCGTGGACTCAGCGCTCCGGGAAGCCGAAGCCGTACCCCTTCCCGCGCAGCCACGGCAGCAGCCGCTCCATCGCGTGCGCCGTCTGCGAGCGGTCGCCCCCGCCGTCGTGGAAGAGGAGAGTGGGGCCGTTGCCCAGCTCGTCCTTCACCGTGCGCAGGATGGCGTCGGCGCCGGGCGTCTCGAAGTCCTTCGAGTCCACGTTCCAGCCCAGCGGACGCATCCCCGCGCCCGCCGCGATCTGCCGGCTGTACGGCGTGAAGGCGCCCCCGGGGGCCCGGTAGTACAGCGGCCTCACCCCGCCGGACGCCTGCTCGATCTGCCGGGCCGCCGTGCGGATCTGCTCCCTCTGGTACGCACGTGACCGCTGGTCCATTCCGGTGTCGTGGGCCACGGAGTGGTCGCACAGCCGGTGCCCCTCGGCCACCACCCGCCGCACCAGAGCCGGGTGCGCGGCGGCCTGTGGGCCGATCATGCAGAAGGTCGCCCGCGCCCCGTTCTCCCGGAGGATCGTGAGGATGCGCGGCGTCCAGACGGGGTCGGGGCCGTCGTCGATGGTCAGGTTGACCGCCGTGCCGCCGCCCTCCACCGCGTGGGCGATGTCCATGCTGACCCGGGGCGGCGGCAGCCTCGGGTCCGGCGAGGAGGTCTGCCGGGGCAGCGCGGGCGCACGCTCCTCGCGCCGGTCCCGCGCGCTGTCGCGCCCGCCGTCCCGTGTACTGCCCTGCGCCTCGTCCCGCGCGCCGTTCCGTGTGTCGTTGTCGTTGTAGTGGTCGTTCCGCCCGCCGTCCCGTGGGGACGGTACGGGCGAGGCCACCCCGGGGCGCGGCGCCGGGGCCTTCGCGTCGCTCTCGTCCACCGTCCGCCCGCCGCACCCCGCGAGCAGCGCCGCCCCGGCCAGCGCGAGCGCCACCGTCAGCAGCCGCGCGCCGGCCGCTCGCCCACCCCCGCGCACCGTCCCCGAGCGCCCCATCGTCCCCACCGCTTCCGCCTCCGACCACCGTGTCCGGGGAGAGAGACGAGCGAAAGGGGGATGAGGATCCGTTTCCCGAGGCCGGGTCACGAGTTTGTGTGAAGCGGCTCGCCCACCCGTTCCCACCAGGCACGTCCGTGCCCACGCGGCTCACCGGCCGCGCCGGACCGACCTCCCCGCCAGTACGTTCGTACGGCGCCCGTCCTCGATCACGAAGCGGCCGTCGATCAGTACGTACGGGATGCCGGTCGGCAGGGTGCGCGGCGCCTCGAAGGTCGAGCCGGCCGCCACCGTGTCCGGGTCGAAGAGGACCAGGTCGGCGCGGTAGCCCTCGCGGATCAGACCCCGGTCCCGCAGGCCCAGCCGGGCCGCCGGGCGCGCGGTGAGATGGGCGACGCACTCCTCCAGTGAGAGGACGCCCAGGTCACGGGCGTACCGGCCCAGATACCGCGGGAAGGTGCCGTACGCGCGGGGGTGCGGCTTGGCGCCCTGGAGGATGCCGTCGCTGCCGCCCGTGTGGACCCGGTGGCGCATGATCGCGCGGACGTTCTCCTCGTGCCCGACGTGCTGGAGGATCGTCGAACCGAGCCGGTCCGCGATCAGCAGCCCGCGCGCCGTGGTCCACGGCGACTCGCCCGCCAGCTCCGCCGACTCGGCGACCGTCCTGCCGACGTGGTGGGCGAGCTCGGGGTGCGAGACGCCGGAGATCTCGATGGTGTCCCACTCGATGGGCACGCCGTGACAGCCGTCCGCGCCGACCTCCTCCAGCACGTACCGGATCCGCTCGGCGCTCGCGTCGTCCCGCAGCCGCGCCAGGACGCCGTCGGGCCCGCCCTCGCTCGCCCAACTGGGCAGCATCGCCACGAGCGTCGTACAGCCCGGGGTGTACGGATACGTGTCGAGGGAGATGTCGGCGCCCTCGTCCAGTGCCCGGTCGAGCAGGGCGAGCAGTTCGGGCGCCCTGCCCTTGTTCACGCCGAAGTTCATGGTGGCGTGCGCGAGATGGAGGGCGCAGCCGGCCTGCCGGGTGAGCGTCACCATCTCCTCGTACGCCTGGAGCGCGCCGGCTCCGTACGAACGGTGGTGCGGGCAGTAGTAGCCGCCGTACCGCGCCACCACCCGGCACAGCTCGGTCAGTTCCGAGTCGTTCGCGTACATCCCCGGGGTGTACGTCAGCCCGGAGGACATTCCGACCGCGCCCTGTTCCATCGAGTCGGCCACGAGCCGCTTCATCCGGGCGAGTTCGGTGTCGGTCGCGGGACGGTCGTCCCAGCCGACCGCGTGCATACGGACCGTGCCCTGGGGGATCAGATAGGCGGCGTTGACGGCGATGCCCCCGCCGTCGAAACCCTGGCCCTCGAAGGCGCGGTCGAGCCGGTCGAGATACTCGCCGACCGTGCGCCAGTCGAAGTCGATGTCGTGGCCGTCGCCGTTCCAGCCGGTGATCGCCTGCCTGATCTGGGCGAGGGTGGCGTCGTCGACGGGCGCGTACGACAGGCCGTCCTGGCCGATCACTTCGAGGGTCACGCCCTGCGCGGCCTTCGCCGAGTGGTCGGGGTCGCGCAGCAGCGCGAGGTCGCTGTGCGCGTGCATGTCGATGAAGCCGGGCGCGAGCGCGAGCCCGGCGCCGTCCAGCACCCGGGCGCCGGCCGGGCGCGGGCCGCTGCCGCCGTCCTTCCGGATCTCGACGATCCGGCCCCCCGCGATGCCGACATCGGCCCGGTACGACGCCCCGCCCGTACCGTCGACGACGCGTACGTCGCGTATGACGAGATCCATGACTGCCTCCCGAATCCCAACCCGAGTTCCAGCCCGAACCCGAACCCGAACCCGAACCCGAACCCGATCCCGAATCTGCATCCAATCCTGATCCCTGATCAGAAGTAGGTGCGGACGAAGTCCGTGACCGTGCCGTCCGCCTCCACCAGCGGGATGAGCTGCCACTTGTCGAACGACGTGCACGGATGCGACAGCCCCATCCCGACCCAGTCGCCGACCTCCAGCTCCGCCTCGGGTGAGGTGGAGAGCCAGCCGTGCTGGTCGGACAGTCCCGTGACCGTGACCCCGGTCGCCGGGCGGATCTCGCCGGTGCGGCCGTCCCGTACGACCTGCGCCTCCGGCAGGTCCAGGTCGTACGCCGCGTCCCGCTTGCCCGCGTTGACGAACGCCTGCGCGGAGGAGGGGCGCGAGACGACCTGCGCCCAGAGCCGGAACGCGGGCTCCAGGGAGCCCTCGCCGACGACGCGGTTGAAGGGGGTGATCCGGCGGTAGTGGCCGTCGTCGTGCGAGATGTACGCGCCGGAGCGCAGCAGCTTGCACACCGGGCGGGAGAGCGCCGGGACCTCGGCGAAGACGTCCGCCACCGCGTCGAACCAGGCGCTGCCGCCCGCGCTGATCACGATCTCGTCCGTGGCGCCGAAGCGGCCCGCCTTGTCGAACTCGGCCGCCAGCGCCACGAGCCGCCGCAGCCACGCGCGTACGGTCTCCCCGTCGGCGCCGGGCACCTCGCCCTCGTACCCCGCCACCCCGGTCAGCCGCAGGGTCGGGGCGCCGGCCACCGCGTCCGCGACCGCCGCGCACTCCGCCTCCGTACGGACCCCGGTACGGGCGCCCTCGCCCGCGCCCAGCTCCACCACGACCTCCACCGGACGGCCCGCGCCGGCGGCGCGCAGCGCCTCGTCCATCAGCTCGACGCCGCGCACGGAGTCCACGTAACAGACGAAGCGGAAGCCGGGGTCCCGGTCCAGCTCGGCGGCGAGCCAGCGCAGCGCCGCGGCGTCGACCAGCTCGTTGGCGAGGAAGATCCGCGGGATGCCGAACGCGCGGTAGACGCGGGCCTGGTGGGGGACCGCGGCGGTGATGCCCCACGCGCCCCGGTCGAGCTGGCGCGCGAAGAGCTGCGGGGCCATCGACGTCTTGCCGTGCGGGGCGAAGGCGAGGCCGTGGCGCTCCGCGTACGTCTCCAGGAGGGCGAGGTTGTGCTCGACCGACTCGGCGGACAGCGCGAGTACGGGGGTGGTGAAACCGCCGGTGAACAGGGAGCGGCGCTCGGCGGCGAGCGCGCCGACGGTCAGGCCCTCGGCGTCCGGCGGGAGGCCCTTGAAGCGGTGGTCGACGTACTCGGCGTGCTCGTCGGCGGCCATGGGTGCCTTCCCGTCGTCGGTGCCGTGGTCGTCCTACTGGTGGACGCTGACGCATGACGTTGCGTTCTGTGCAACGGGCATTGCGTATGTCGCTCCCCGGTGTCTAACATCCGGGCAGACACCGGGTCAATGGTGCCCCGCACGACGCCCTTGACCCCTCCCGACGCCACCGATCTCCCCCGCACCTGTCGACCTCTCTCGACACTCCCGACCCACGAGGAGCCCCAGCGTGACCGGAACCGCGAGCGGAACCGTAGCCGCGGACCGCGCCGTCACCCCGAGCGTGGACGCTGTCTGCCTCGGCGAGTCCATGGTCACCTTCCTGCCCACGCGCCCCGGCCGGCTCGCGGACGTCCCCTCGTACGACCGGACGATCGGCGGCGCCGAGTCCAACGTCGCCTGCGCACTCGCGGGCGCGGGACACAGCGTGAAATGGGTCAGCAGCGTCGGCGCCGACGGCTTCGGCGACCACCTGGTCGAGGCGATCGGCGCGTACGGCGTGGACACCTCCGGCGTCCGCAGGGACCCGGACCGGCCGACCGGGATCTACTTCCGTACGGCCACGGACCGCGCCACCGACGTCCACGAGGTCGCCTACTACCGGGCGGGCTCCGCCGCCTCCGCGCTGGCCCCGGGCACCCTGCCGTACGAGGACCTGTGGGCCGGGCGCGTCCTGCACCTCTCCGGCATCACCCCCGCGCTCTCGGACGGCTGCCTCGCCCTCACCAGGGAACTCACCCGCCGCGCACCCGGCCGCCCCCTCCTCTCCTTCGACATCAACCACCGCCCCGGCCTGTGGCGCGACACGGACGGCGCCCGGGTGCTCCTCGACCTGGCGCGCGGCGCCGACCTCGTCCTCGTCGGGGAGGACGAGGCCGCCGAAGCCTGGGACCTGCACGGCGCGGACGCGATCCGGGCGGCGCTGCCCGAGCCGCGGACGCTGGTGGTCAAGCGCGGCAGCGAGGGCGCGACGGCGTACACGCGTACGCGTACCGGGTCCGGGGACACCGTCACCACCGTCCCCGCGCTGCGCGTCGACGTCGTGGCCCCCGTCGGCGCCGGAGACGCCTTCGCCGCCGGCTTCCTCTCCGCCACCCTGCGCGGACTGCCCGTCGCCGCCCGGCTGCGCCACGGCCACCTCATGGCCGCCGCCGCCCTCACCGTCGCCGGCGACCTCGCCACGCCGCCCGCCCGGGACCACGCCGACCGCCTCGCCGCACTGGACGACAGCGCCTGGGGCACACTGCGTCTCGGACCGGGCTGGACGGGCGCGGGCGAGCCGGAGGTACGTACCGCATGAGCCAGACCGTCGACCGCGCGCTGAGCATCCTCCCGCTGCTCGCCCAGGGCCCCGCCGACCTCGGGCAGGTCGCGGAGCGGCTCAGCGTCCACAAGTCCACCGCGCTCCGGCTGCTCCGTACGCTCCACGAGCACGGACTCGTCCACCGCCAGCAGGACCAGCGCTACCGCCTCGGCGCCCGGCTCTTCGCGCTCGCCCAGGAAGCCGTCGAGAACCTGGACGTGCGCGAGATCGCCCACCCCCATCTCGCCGCGCTCAACGAACAGTGCGGCCACACCGTCCATCTCGCCGTGCGCGAGGAGGGCGACGTCCTCTACATCGACAAGGTCGAGAGCCGCTACCCGGTCCGGATGTACTCGCGGATCGGCAGACCGGTCGCGATCACCGTCGCCGCCGTCGCCAAGCTGCTCCTCGCCGACCTTCCCGAAGCCGAGCGCCGCGCCGTCGCGGAACGCCTCGACTACCCCGCGTACACGCCCCGTTCGACGACCGACGCGGCCGCCTTCCTCAAGGAACTGGCGACCGTACGCGAACAGGGGTGGGCCACCGACCTCGGTGGCCACGAGGAGTCCATCAACTGCGTCGCCGCCCCGATCAGGGGCACGGACGGCCGGGTCGTCGCCGCGATGTCGGTCTCCGCGCCGAACGTCGTCGTCGGCGCCGACGAACTCCTCGCCCTGCTCCCGCTGGTGCGCCGTACCGCCGACGCGATCAGCCGGGAGTACTCCGGCACCGCCCCCCACCCAGACAAGGAAGCCCGATGACCGAGCAGACCGCCCCCACAGGCAAGACCGCGCTGACGCCCGCCACGCACACCATCCCGCCGGCGCGGTTCTCGCACGGCGTCCGCAAGGGCAACATCCTTCAGGTCGCGGGCCAGGTCGGCTTCCTCCCGGCCGTCGAGGGGCAGCCGCCGACGCCGGCCGGTCCGACCCTGCGCGAGCAGACGCTCCAGACCCTCGACAACGTCAAGTCGATCCTGGAGGAGGGCGGCGCGAGCTGGGACGACGCGATGATGGTGCGCGTCTACCTCACGGACGTCGACCACTTCGCCGAGATGAACGAGATCTACAACACCTACTTCGAGGCGCAGGGGCTGACGCAGCCGCCCGCCGCCCGGACGACGGTCTACGTCGGGCTGCCCGCCGGCCTCCTCGTCGAGATCGACGCGCTCGCCGTCCTGGGCTGAGCCCGCCGCCTTCCGCCCTTCCCCTTTCTCCGCTTCCCCGCACACCGCACCCGTACAGCACTCGCACTAAGCACTCGCCCACAGCACTCGCACACAGCACAGGTACACAGCACAGGTACAGCACTCGCCGCTCCGCGATCCTCCATGTCCTGCCCCGACCAGAGGTCCAGAGGTCCCCATGCTGCTCGCCGCTGACGCGCCCGTCCCCGCCACCCCACCCCACACGGGTGGTCTGCTGCTCCTCATCGGCGGAACCGCCGGTCTGCTGACCGTCGCCGCCCTCGGTATCGCCCTGCTCCTCGTCCTGATCATCAAGGTGAGACTCCAGCCCTTCGTGGCGCTGCTCGGTGTCTCCATAGCCGTCGGCCTCGCCGCCGGACTCTCCGTCACCGAACTCTTCGGCACGGTCCAGAAGTCCGCCGCCGTATCGATGATCGAATCGGGGATGGGCGGCATCCTCGGCCATGTCGCGATCATCATCGGACTCGGCACGATGCTCGGCGCCATCCTCGAAGTCTCCGGCGGCGCCGAGGTGTTGAGCACCCGGCTGCTCCGGCTCTTCGGCGAGAAGCGCGCCCCGCTCGCCATGGGCGTCACCGGGGTCGTCTTCGGCATCCCCGTCTTCTTCGACGTCGGCATCTTCGTCCTGGCGCCGATCGTGTACGCCGCCGCCAAGCGCTCCGGCAAATCGATCCTGCTGTACGCGATGCCGCTGCTCGCCGGGCTCTCCATGACGCACGCGTTCCTGCCGCCGCACCCCGGGCCCGTCGCCGCCGCCGGGCTCTTCGAGGTCGACCTGGGCTGGGTCATCCTGATGGGCACCATTGTCGGGATCCCGGCCGTACTCGCCGCGTGGGCCTACGCCGCGTGGATCGGCAACCGCCTCTTCGTCGACGTACCGCAGGACATGGTCGAGGCGGCGGAGGAGGCCAAGGCCGCCGTCGCCGCCGAACAGCGCGCCTCGGGCGTCACCCCGCGGGAGACCCCCGTCGCGCTCGGCACGGTCCTCGCCATCATCGGCACCCCGCTGATCCTGATCCTGCTCGCGACCTTCTCGTCCATCGCGTTCGACCCCTCGACGCTCCGCTCCGTCATCGAGTTCTTCGGCCACCCCTTCGTGGCGCTGACGATCGCGCTGCTGCTCGCCTACTACCTGTTGGGCATCCGGCGCGGCTGGTCGCGCGGCTCCCTGGAGACGGTCTCCACCGCCTCCCTCAAGCCCGTGGGCAACATCCTGCTGGTGGTCGGCGCGGGCGGGGTCTTCGGCGCCGTCCTCAAGGGCAGCGGCATCGCGGACGCGCTCGCCGACACCTTCAACGACGTGGGCCTGCCGGTCATCGTGCTGGCCTGGCTGATCTCGGTCGTGCTGCGCGTCGCGCAGGGCTCGGCGACGGTCGCGATCGTCACCACGGCGGGCATCGTCGTCCCGCTGGTCGAGGGCCAGGGGCTCTCGCAGGCGCACCTCGCCCTGATCATCATGTCGATCTCGGCGGGCTCGATCTTCGCGTCGCACGTCAACGACGGGGGGTTCTGGATGGTCGCGAAGTACTTCGGGATATCGGAGCGCGACACCCTCAAGTCCTGGACGGTACTGGAGACGGTGCTGTCGGTGGCGGGGTTCGTGGTGGCGGCGCTGCTGAGCCTGGTGATCTGAGCAGGCGTACCCGCACCTCCCGCGCCCCGCCCTCCGCGTACACGCATCTCCCGCGTCCCGCCCTCGCGTACCCACATCTACCGCGCCCCGCCCTCCCCGCCCTCCCCTCCCTCCGCGACCACCGAACCCTCACCGCAGGCCCTCTTGCGCGATGATCGTCATCCCGCTTTGGTGACTTGGGTCACGTAACGAGACGAGCGGGAGGCGATGATACGTATGGCAGGAACAACGGAGACCGGCATGGGTGGCGCCGGCACGGACGATGCCGGCACCACCACCTCCCGGCCCCGCAGGTCGAGTTGGACCTACATCGGCCCCGGAATCGTGGTCGCCGCGACCGGCGTCGGCGCGGGCGACCTGGTGGCCACGCTCATCGCGGGCAGCAAGTTCGGCTACACCCTGCTGTGGGCGGCGGTCATCGGCTGCGTCGTCAAGATCTCCCTCGCCGAGGCGGCGGGCCGCTGGCATCTCGCCACCGGACGCACCCTCTTCGACGGCTGGCGCAGCCTCGGCCGGTGGACCACCGGATACTTCGCCGTGTACGTCGTGATCTGGGGCTTCGTCTACGGGGCGACGGCCATGTCCTCCAGCGCGCTCCCGATCGTCGCGCTCTTCCCGGACGGTCCCGGGCTCAAGACCTGGGCGGTCATCACCGGTCTGATCGGCCTGGTCTTCGTCTGGTTCAACCAGTACGCCGTCTTCGAGAAGGTCATGACGGTCCTGATCGGCATCATGTTCGTGGTGGTCATGTACGTCGCGATCCGCGTCGCGCCCGACCTCGGCGACGCCTTCGCCGGGCTCGCCCCGGTCCTGCCGGACGGCTCGCTGCTCTACACGCTCGGGCTGATCGGCGGGGTGGGCGGCACGATCACCATGGCGGCGTACGGGTACTGGGTCAACGCCAAGGGATGGACCAACTCCACCTGGATGAAGGTGATGCGGCTCGACAACCGGGTCGCGTACATCACCACGGGGCTCTTCGTCGTCGCGATGCTGGTCGTCGGCGCCGAACTGCTGCACTCCTCCCACATCGCGCTCACCTCCGGCGACCGGGGCCTGATCGATCTCGGCACGATCCTGGAGGACCGGTTCGGCCCGGCCACCGCCAAGCTCTTCCTGGTCGGCTTCTTCGCCACGTCGTTCTCGTCGCTCATCGGGGTGTGGCACGGCGTGAGCCTGATGTTCGCGGACTTCGTGGAGCGCGTCCGCGCGGACCGCGCGGACCGCGCGGCGGCGTCCGGCGCCCCCGGGGCTTCCGGGGCTTCCGGGGCCGGGGCGGCGGTCGAGGAGGTCGCGTCCGGCGAGCGGGAGCGCTCGCTGCCGTTCCGCGCCTATCTGCTGTGGCTGACCTTCCCGCCGATCTCGCTGCTCTTCCTCGACGAGCCCTTCGGCCTGGTCGTGGTCTACGGCGTGCTCGGCGCCTTCTTCATGCCGTTCCTCGCGCTCACCCTGATCTGGCTGCTCAACTCCTCCCGTACCCCCGCGGAGTGGCGCAACGGGATCCTGAGCAATGTGATGCTGGCGGCGGGAGGGCTGCTGTTCATCGTGCTGTGCGTCCAGCAGGTACGGGACATTCCCTGGTAGGCCCGTTCCCCGGGAGGCCGGGGGCGAGAGGCGGGCGTCGGCGCGTTCGGCGCCCGCCTTGCTGCCCGGTCGCGCCCGAGTGGCACCTGAACCGTGCCCGCGGCGAAGATCGAAGCGATTGCTCTTGCCGAGTCCCTGTTCGCCAGGCGTAAAGTTGGTTCAGGCCAATGGAGTTGTGGCGGTGAGCGCGGGCGGCGGGTCGTTCGTCCACGCGGTGAAACGTTAACGACGTTGAAATTTCGGCAAAGTGAACTTGTTTCGTTTTCACATTCGAGTGGAGGCGGTGGCGGATGTGACGCACACGGAATCCCCACAGTTCACGCCCGGGGTCATGGTCGATATCGGCGCAGCGTTTTGTCCAATTCGGCTGCCTATCGACCCTTATGGCGTTCCGTCTGGTGAAAAGCTTGGTAGTCGCGGATTGGGCTGGATAAAGTGCCGACGCGGGTGTATTCAGCAGTAGGCGGCCCGCGGTTCCCGGCGGGCTCCGCCGGTTACTGGATGGAAACGGGGAATCAGCACGTGTCGACCGCAATCGCCGTCACCAGCGCCGATCTGGTGCTGCCGGCACAGGACCAGCAGACGCCCACCGCCGCGGCGTTCAAGCCCCCCGAGGCGCAGCCGTTCGAGGACGCCCTCACCGATATGCAGGTGCTGGTCGAGCAGTACGGCTACGTCGTCGCCGTCTATCCGTCCTCGATCCCGGCCGCGTACGAGCGCCGGCTGCACGCCGTGCGGTCCGTCTTGGAGACGGACCGTGTCGCGCTGCTCAGATCGGATCTCCCGCCGCTCGGGCTGGCCGTACTCGTACGCCAGTTGCGCCAGTTGTCCATATGCGACTTCAGCCCCGGCGTGGTCGCCTCGGCCGCCCGGCTGCTGTCCCACTACATCCACGCGGGCGCGCTGCTCGGCTCCGTGGCCAAACTCGACCGGGTCCCCGTCAGCCTCAAGGCACACGCCAGGTCCTGGGTGCCGGGCTCGCAGTTCGGTGTGGTCGCCGCCCCGCAGCCGCAGCTCATCAAGATCGGCTCCGGCGAACTGACCGGCCCCGACTTCGCCACCCAGCTCCTGGTCGCCCGCGGCCAGTCGCAGTCCGACTGGGTCGCCGAGACGCTCGCCCCGGCCTGGCAGGTCGCGGGGGTGTCCGAGGCCGAACTGCCCGCGGAGTCGGCGCGCTGGTGGGGAACCGGCAAACTGGTGGAATTCGCCGCGCACCTTCCGGACATCTCCGTGATGTACCAGTTGGTGGCATCCGTCCGGCGTGAGCGGTGTCATTGGTGCGGAATGGAGCTGATAGGAGACCGGTGTGGTTTCTGTTCCTCGCCGTTGCACACTCCCGAGAACCAATCTCAGCCAACCGGTGTCCTGAATGATGGGGTCCCCGTACGTCAGGAGCCGTAGTCGTGGAGCCGTGGACCGCCACGGAGCCGCAACGGAACCGGTACAGAGCCCCTGCAGACACCTGACACACAACAGGCGGACACTGCTGAGCAGTGGGCGGCAGTCAGCCCCTTCCCAGCGGCACCTGTCTCGTCCACCGCTCACACTCCTCGTCCACCGGCACACAACCGCCCCCACCCACAACCGCCCCCACCCACCTCCTCTCACAACCGCCCACCCGCTCCTGTCCGTTCCCCACCGACGTCCCCGATCGAGGTTGTACGGTTCATGAACTCCCGCCAGCGCCGTGGCGTCATACTTCTGCTCCTTTCCGTCCTTTGCGCCTTCGCCGCGTTCGTAGGTGTCCTTTCCGTGATCAGCGACGTGAATTCGAAGGTCGGCCCCGAAGTGGTCGCCTACCGGCTGAAGTCGGACGTGGCTCCCTACGAGGTCCTGCGGAATGACCAGTTCGAGAAGATCACCATGCCGAAGCGCTGGCTCTCCGACAATGCGGTCACCAACCTCTCCGAGGTCGGCGGCAAGGTGGCCATCACCCAACTGCGCAAGGGCTCGCTTCTCCAGAACGACATGATTGTCAAGCGTCCCGCGCTCCAGCCCGGAGAGCAGGAGATCGCCATCATGATCGATGCCGCCACGGGTGTGGCGGGCAAGATCACTCCGGGCGCCTCGGTCAATGTCTTCGCCACGTTCGCGGCCGAGAGCCAGGGCGCGGCGGCCCAGTCGAAGATCATCGTCTCCAACGCGAAGGTTCTGGACGTCGGCAAGCTGACGGCGCTGGAGCCCAGCAGGGAATCCAAGAACCAGACCACCGAAGCGGTTCCGATCACCTTCGCCCTCAAGACCCTCGACGCCCAGCGCATCGCGTACGCGGAGTCCTTCGCGCAGCACGTCCGCCTCGCGCTCGTCGCTCCCGGCAGTGACACCACGCTCCGTCCCGGCGAACGCACGTACGAGCTCGGCAAGGACAAGTGAGGAACTGATGTCCACGAGGATCATCCCGGCCGTCGGGGACGCCGACGCGGCCAGATCCATCACCACCCTGCTCAGCCAGCTCCCCGACGTGGAGCCGGCGCCGCCGGTGTCGGACTCGACGCAACTCATCGACCTGCTCGCCCGGCTCGCCGGCGAATCGCTCGACGAGCTGCCCGAAGTGGTGCTGGTGCACGAGCGGATCGGCCCGGTCCCGGCGCTGGAGCTGATCCGCGAGGTGGCGCTCCGCTTCCCGGCGGTCGGGGTGGTCCTCGTCACGGCCGACGCCAGTCCGGGCCTGTTCGCGGCAGCCATGGACTCGGGCGCCCGCGGCCTGGTCGCGATGCCCCTCAGTTACGAGGAGCTGGCCAACCGGCTCCAGGCCGCCGCCCAGTGGTCGGTCGGCGTGCGCCGCCACCTCGGCCACGGCGGCGACGTCTTCACGGGCCCCGGCGGCACCGTCGTCACGGTCACCGGGGCCAAGGGCGGGGTGGGCGCGACCCTCGTCTCGATCCAGCTCGCCCTGGCCGCCCAGGCATCCGGCAGGACGGTGGCCATGGTCGACATGGACCTCCAGGCCGGCGATGTGGCCTCGTACCTCGACGTCCAGTTCCGCCGGTCGATAGTCGACCTGGCCGCCATCACGGACATCTCGCCCCGCGTCCTGTCCGACGCGGTCTTCAGCCACGGCAGCGGCCTGGCCCTGCTCCTCGCCCCCGGCGAGGGCGAACGCGGCGAAGAGGTCACCGACCGCGCGGTCCGCCAGATCATCAGCGCGCTCCGCTCCCGGTACGAGGTGGTCGTCGTCGACTGCGGTACGCAGATGACGGGCGCCAACGCCGCCGCCGTGGAAATGGCCGACACCGCGCTCCTGATCACCACACCGGACGTCATCGCGGTACGGGCGGCGAAGCGCATCGTACGGCTGTGGGACCGGCTCCAGATCCGCAAGGCGGAGGAGACCACCACGGTCGTCAACCGCTACAGCCGCGCCACGGAGATCCAGCCGGCCCTGATCCAGAAGATCACCGGCACCCGGCTGGCGAACTCCGCGGTCCCCGCCAACTTCAAGGAACTCCAGAGCGTGGTGGACGCGGGCCGGCTGCACGAACTGGAGAGCAAGAGCGTCGTCAAACAGGCGCTGTGGGGGCTGGCCGGCGAACTCGGCCTGGTGAAGATCCCCGAAGGCACCGAAAAGAACGCCAAGTTCCGCAACGACCGAGGAGCCATCGGCACCCGCCGCCGCAGGGGCGGCGGAGGCGGATCGGGCTCCGGCTCCGGATCCACAGAGGGGAATGGCTGACCATGCGTCTTTCGGGGGAACGAACGGGTCGGCGGAGGCAGACGTACGGCCCGGACGGGGCCGGCTCCACCCTCCCCGTCCGGGCGAGTCTCGCGCGCCGCTGGACGCCCGGCCGTGACCGTGACCGGGGGCAGACGGCGATCGAGTTCGTGGGCGTCACGCCGCTGATCATCCTGCTCCTGGTGGCGCTCTGGCAGTGCGCGCTGATCGGCTACACGTTCATCCTGGCGGGGAACGCGGCGGACGTCGGGGCGCGCACGGGCACCGGAGCCGCGAGGGGTGTGCAGCTGCAGGAGTGCCAACGCGCGGCCAAGGAGGATCTGCCGAGCGCTTGGGGCGGCGATGCGGGGGTCGTGTGCACCGAGGAGCCCGGCCTCTTCCGTGCCACGGTCACGCTCCACGTACCGGTTCTCATGCCCGGCGCACTGAACTTCCCGTTCAAGGTCGACGGCGATGCCGCGTCGGTCAAGGAGAGCTGAAGCCATGACAGAGCGCAAGGGCACCACCCGCCGCCGTCGCCGTGAATCCGGCCAGGTCGCCATCGAGTATCTGGGCTTCATACCGCTGCTGTTGCTCGTGGCGCTCCTCGCGATCCAGCTCGGAGTGGCGGCGTACACCGCGAACCAGGCGGGCACGGCGGCCCGTGCGGCGGCGCGGACGGCGAGCCAGGACGCGCTGGACCAGGAACTGCTTCCCGAAACGGCGGGTCGCCGAGCGATCAGCGAATGGCTGTCGGATGACCTCGACCTCGCACACAGCTCGGGCACCCGCGACATCACCTACACGGCCACGATCGAGGTTCCGTCCGTGGTTCCGGGCATGGAAGGTCTCTGGGGAGCGGCGAAGCGCAGCTCCACCATGCCTCTCGACTGAGCACCACCGGCCCGGCCGGCACCCCAGCAGGCCAGCATCACCAAGGAGTTACGCACCATGAGCCTGCGGGCACGGATCACCTCCCCCGAGGAGAACGGCGCGACGGGGGAAGACAGTCACCTCGTCGTCACCTACCGCGCCAAGCTGCTGGAAGAGATCGACCTCGCCGAGATGTCCGCCCTGGCGGCCGCCGACCGGCGCACCCGGCTGGAGCGTGTCCTCGGGCACATCATCAGCCGCGAGGGCCCGGTGCTCTCCACCGTCGAGCGCGCCCAGCTCATCCGCCGGGTCGTCGACGAGGCCCTGGGCCTCGGCATCCTGGAGCCTCTTCTGGAGGACGCCTCGATCACGGAAATCATGGTGAACGGGCCCGACCAGATCTTCGTCGAGCGCGGCGGCCGGGTGGAACAGCTCCCGATGCGGTTCGGCTCGCACGACCAGCTCATGCAGACCATCGAGCGCATCGTCTCCACCGTCAACCGGCGCGTCGACGAGTCCAACCCGATGGTCGACGCCCGTCTGCCGTCCGGTGAGCGCGTCAACGTCATCATCCCGCCGCTCTCCCTGACCGGCGCCACGCTCACCATCCGCCGGTTCCCCCGTGCCTTCACCCTGAACGAGATGCTCAACTTCGGCTCGCTGGACGAGCAGATGGTCCTTCTGCTGTCGGGGCTCGTCCAGGCGAAGTTCAACATCATCGTCTCGGGCGCCACCGGCACCGGTAAGACGACCCTGCTCAACGCGCTCTCCGGGCTGATCCCCGAGGGCGAGCGCATCATCACCATCGAGGACTCCGCCGAACTCCAGCTCCAGCAGGCCCATGTCATCCGGCTGGAGTCCCGCCCGGCCAACGTCGAGGGCAAGGGACACATCAGCATCCGCGACCTCGTCCGTAACTCCCTTCGTATGCGCCCCGACCGTATCGTCGTCGGTGAGGTCCGAGGCGGCGAATCCCTCGACATGCTCCAGGCGATGTCCACCGGTCACGACGGATCCCTCGCCACGGTCCACGCCAACAACGCGGAGGACGCGCTGATGCGTCTCCAGACCCTGGCGTCGATGTCCGAGATCAAGATCCCCTTCGAGGCGCTGCACGACCAGATCAACAGCGCCGTCGACGTGATCGTGCAGCTCACCCGGCACGCCGACGGTTCCCGCCGGATCACCGAGATCGCGGTGCTCGACTCGCACGGCAGGGACGCGTACCGCATCGTCAGCGCCGTCCGCTTCAAGGCGCGTCCCATGGACGCCGATGGACGGATCCACGGCACCTTCGAGTACTTCCCGCTTCCGCGACGCGTGGCCGAGCGTCTCTACATGGCCAACCAGCCCATTCCCCAGGCCTTCGGAGTCGCCGCGTCCGAAGAACAGCTCCTCACCCGAGAGGCCAAGTAGGTAGCCCGTCATGAACAATCTCGTTCTGCCCACGATCGGCGTCACTCTGCTGTGCTGCCTGTTCGGCGTCATGGGCGTGCACGCCTACGCGGCGGGCAAGTCCCAGCGCCAGGCGCTTGTCGACCGGCTCTCCACCACCGGCCAGATACCGATCGTCGGCCGTCACCGCAGGTTCAACGGGTTGGACCGCAGGCTCCGCAAGACGAAGATCGGCAAGAGGCTCGAACTCAAACTGGCGTCGACCGGTCTCGACCTCACCCCGGGCGAGTACTTCGTCTACATGCTTGCCGCGGTGGTCGCGCTCTGGCTGATCGCTTCGTCCATCCTGGCCTCGTTCTTCGGCCCGCTGGCCGGACTCACGGCGCTGTGGGGTGCCAACGCCTTCCTCAACTGGCAGCGCGCCAAGCGGACCGAGCGCTTCATCAACCAGCTTCCCGAGCTCTCCCGCATCCTCGCCAATGCCACTCAGGCCGGACTCGCCCTGCGCACCTCCATCGCCATGGCCGCCGATGAACTGGAGGCACCTGCGGGTGAGGAACTGGGCCGGGTCGCCCGGCGGCTGGCGGTGGGAGAGTCGCTGGACAACGCGCTCGGCGAGCTGTCCGAGCGGCTGCCCTCCCGTGAACTGGTCGTCCTGGTGACCACGCTGGTGCTCTCCAACCGGGCCGGCGGTACGGTCGTCAGCTCGCTGCGCAACCTCACGGAGACGCTGGAGGAGCGCAAGGAGACCCGTCGCGAGGTCAAGACCCAGCTCTCGCAGGTGACGGTGACCGCGTACGCGGTCCCGGGCTTCGGCTTCGCCGCGTTGCTTCTGCTGAACGCGGTGATGCCGGGAGCCCTCGACCGTATGACCAGTGCGCTCATCGGACAGGTCGCCGTCATTGCCGCGCTGATTCTTTACGCCATCGGATTCATTGTGATCCGCCGCCTGTCCCGTATCGACATCTGAGGGGAGAGGCAGACATGGAACTGCTGCTCGCGCTCGTGATCGGCCTCGGTGTGTACGGTGCCATCCACGGCATCCGTATGTACCGGGCCGACGCCAAACTGCCCGGTGACCTCGCCATCGCCCTGGAGGTCGGTTCCACCCGTACCAGCGCCGTCGGCTCCGGCATCGACCGGCTCGGTATGCGCTGGGCCCCCGCCGTACTGCGGATGATGGGACCCAAGCAGGTCAACAAGAAGCGCCGCCAGATCGACCTGGCCGGCAACCCGGGCGGTCTGACCATCGACCGTTACGCGGCCCGGCGCGCCGTTTACGGTGCCCTGGGCTTCGCCGGCGCCTTCTCGATGATCATCCGAGGTCAGGTCTTCCTGTCCGTCGTGATGATCGCCTTCGGTCTCTTCTGGATCGAGGCGGGCATCTGGTCCGCCATCCGTGTCCGCAGGGACCACATCGAGCGCACCCTGCCCGACTTCCTAGACGTCCTCGCGGTCGTCGTCAGCGCCGGCCTCGGATTCCGGCAGGCGCTCGACCGGGTGTCCGAGAAGTACGCGGGCCCCTGGTCCGACGAACTGCGTATCACCCTGCGCCAGATGGACATGGGGGTCAGCCGCCGTCAGGCGTTCGAGGAGCTGCGCAAGCGCAACGACTCCGAGCAGGTCGCGATGTTCGTCACCGCGCTCCAGCAGGGCGAGGAACTGGGCGCGCCGATCGTCGACACACTGATCGCCATCGCCAACGACATGCGCCGTACGGACGCCCAGAACGCGCGGCGCAAGGCGGCCAAGGCCGTCCCCAAGGCGACCTTCGCGGTCACCTCGTTCCTGCTGCCCGGCACGCTGCTGCTGCTGACCGTCGGCTTCGTGTACGGGGCGAACGTGGACTTCAGCTTCCTGGGTGGCTGACATGACGTACATCACGGGGGAGTCATGGAAGGAGGTGTCAGGCACATGGCAGAACAACTGACCTGGCTGCGGGGCGGGTTGACTGCGGATTTGCGGATCACGCCGACCGAGACCGAGGATGAGCCGGCTCTGTCCCTGCAGCTCAACGCGCTCCAGGCGATGTGCCGTCAGGTCTTCGGATTCCGGTTGGCCATGATCGCCATGGCCACTCCGTTCGCCCTGGCGGGCACCGCGACCGGCGCACCGACGGTGCTGGTCAGCGGCGCCGTCCTGGTCACGTTCATGGGCTCGTACGTCCTGTTCCGCGACTGGGAGCGGTTCGGGCCACTGCTGCTCAAGCACCCTTGGCTGCTGGGCGCGGACACTGTCTTCGGCGCCCTCCTGCTGATCACCGCCACACCCGACTCGACCCTGGGGTACGTCACCGTCTGCACCCCGTTGCTGGCGGGCCTCGTCTACGGCTGGCGGGGTGCGGCGTTCTTCACGTCGCTGCAGATCCTGATCCTCGCGCTGGTCTACCTGACCAGCGAGAAACTGACCGCCACGGTCGCGACGGCACTCCTCCTCCCCGGCTTCTGCGTCATCGCGGGCGCGGTCGGCGTCACCCTGCGCGGCCTGCTGCTCCGCTTCGGCAGCGCCAGCCAGGCGCTGACCGAGACCCGGGCACGGCTCGCCGTGAGCGAGGCGATCGAGGAGGAACGGGCGCGACTCGCCCGGGAGATGCACGATTCGGTCGCCAAGACGTTGCACGGGCTGGCGATGGCGGCCGAAGGGCTCGCGGGCTCGGCCGGCCGGATGGACGCGCAGACCGTACGGCAGCAGGCTGAGCTGGTCGCGCGCTCGGCCCGCCGCGCGGCGGGCGAGTCGAGGGAGCTGCTCTCGGACCTGCGGCGCGAATCCGGGCTCGACGGGGGTGTGCCCGTCATGGATGAACTTGCCGCCCGTACGCAGGACTTCGGACACCGCAGCGGCCTCACGGTGTCGTTCCGGCAATTCGGCGACGAGACCGTACCTGCCGTGCCGCACGTGGTGGCCCGGCAGTTGCTCACCATCGCCTCCGAGGCGATGGAGAACGCCCACCGCCACGCCCGGCCGGAGACGGTGGACGTCTCCGCCGGCACCGTCGGCGACCAGTTCCGTATCAGCGTCTACGACAACGGCCGGGGGCTCCCACCCGGCATCACCCTCGACGACCTCCGGCGGGCCGGGCACTTCGGCCTCGTCGGGATGGTCGAACGGGCCGCCGCGATCGGGGCCCGTATCCGTATCGGCAAGGGCAAGGCGGCGGTCGGTACGGAGGTACGTGTCGACCTGCCGCTGGTGGCGCTCCGCTCGGCGCCACCGCCCGACCACGACTGAACACCTTCGACCTCCCGCTCCCGTTTCCCCAGAGAGGAGACCGCACGATGCCGGACGACCCTTACCGCCCTTCAGGGCAGCAGCACACACCACGTCATGCGTCCCAGTACACGTCGGCGCACGACGGGGCTCCTCACTCCCCGCTGCCCTCCATACCCCTGCCGGCTCCCCCGCCCGCCGCCGAGTCGACAGCACTGCCGGACTTCCCGGGGCCCATGGCCGCCGTACCGCTGCGGGTGGTCGTCGCCGACGACAACCCGGTCGTACGCGCCGGGCTCACGGTGCTGCTCTCCGGCCGGGACGACATCCAGGTCGTGGGCGAGGCCGCGGACGGCCGCCAGGCCCACGAGGTGGCCCAGCGCACCCGCCCCGACGTCGTCCTGCTCGACGTACGGATGCCGGGCGTCGACGGCATCTCGGCCCTGCCCCATCTCGTACGGATATCCCCGGTCATGATGCTGACGTACAGCCGGGAGAGCGAGATCGTCCACGAGGCGCTGCGACTGGGGGCCGGCGGCTACCTGGTCCACGGCGAGTTCACCGCGGACCAACTCGTCGCGGCCGTACGCGACATCAAGCAGGGCCGGGCCCACTTCACCCCCACGGCGGCCAACGCCCTGCTGGACCACATGCGCAGCGGTCCGGCCCCTGCCCAGGGCCGAGCGCTCCCGGAGGGCCTCGGAGGGGTGTACACGACGGGGGTCCCCTATGGCGGCGACCCGCAGCCTCTGATTCACTCCCCGCACCATGATGCGAATGCACATGCAAACGTTTCGAGTATCCCCTCGCCCAGGGCGGCCAGAACCGGCCAAAAGGCTGATGAGTTGGCGTCGAACGGGTCTCGAACCCCTCAAGGGGTTTCGCAAATGCAATCTACTGTGGCACAGTCCAGGGGTGGACCACGCAGTACCCCCGCACCCCACTACCGGGAAGAGTTCGGGCTGAGTTCGAGGGAGGTGGAGATCATGAAACTGATCGCGTCCGGCATGAGCAATCAGCAGATTGCCGCCACTTGCTTCATCAGCGAGAAGACGGTCAAGAACCACATCAACCGGATCTTCGCCAAGCTCCACTGCCGCAGCCGGAGTGAGGCGATAGCGAAGTGGCTCGGCACGACGCCGGGCGGGGGAGCGGAGGCAGGGGCGGTCGGCCATGGCTGAACGGCGGAGTGCACGTGGTGAGGCGGTCCGATGGGGTGGGCCGAGCTGCATCGACGAGCCGGGCATGGACGTGGGCATTTGGACCCAGCCGTCGTGCGGGAGGGCCCAGTCCTCGCTTTGGGCCCGGCATTGGGCCCTGGGGCCCTCTGGCGCACCTGGTGTTTCGGCGTACGTTTCTCATGTCGCCAACGGAACCGGCCAGGAGGAAGTCGGTAACGGAAGTGGCACCGAAGAGACGTACTCGTCGGCCGGCAGGCGGTCGGCCGAACCCGGAGGGGAACCCCATGTCGAACAACATGATGCTGAAGGCCGCCGTCGACACCAAGGTCCGCGTGAACGGCTGGGCGAACACCGCCGTCTCGAAGATCCAGAAGCGCTCCGAGGCCGGGGACCGCGGCCAGACGGCCTTCGAGTACCTGGGCATCATCCTGGTGGTCGTCGCGATCATCGGTGGCATGGTGGCCTCGGGTATTGGCGGGGCGATCACGACTCGTATCACCGGTCTGGTGGGCACCATCACCGCCGGATGATCCAGAACCGATACGGCGATCGAGGGCAGGCTTTCCCCATCTACATTGTGATGGTGGCGAGCCTGCTCTTTCTCGCGTTCGCTTTCTTCACCGTCGGCAAGGCGTCCGCGGTACGCAACGGGGCGCAGGGGGCGGCTGATGCCGCAGCGCTCGCTGCGGCTCAGGAGGCCCGGAGTGAAATGGGGACGGGATTCCTTGCCGCCCTGCTGCTGCCGGGCGGGCTGGAAGACTTCTTCGACGACAACAAGTTCTTCGATCCCGGTCCGTGCGCTGCGGCAAGGGAGCTTGCCGCGAAGAACCGCGCCGATGTGACGCCCATCGACGGTACTGGTCGCGGCTGTTTCTCGGTACCCGGCTTCCTTCGGGACGAGATCACTGTGGATGTCAAGACCCGGTACACCGTGGGTAAGTCGGTGATTCCTGGGACCGAGCAGCGGCATGCCACGGCCCGGGCGACGGCCGTGGTCGAGTTCCGGTGCTCGCTGCCGGAGCCGGAGCCTGAAGGCAGTGCTTCGCCCGGTGGCGACACGGACGGCGGTACGGACGATGGCAAAGAAGAGGACGACAAGCCCGGTCCGATCGACTTCAACTGTCACGGTGGAGACCACATCAACATCGACCCCACCGACCCGGGCTCCTGGGAGAGCTTGAGCAAGATCCTCTTTACTGTGCACCTGGTCGATGCGGACTGACAGCGAATGACGAGCAAAGGAACAGCAGACATGAGCATTCGGCACATCACGAAGGGCCACAGGGGAGTGGCGGTGGCCGCACTGGCGGTCACGCTGGCCCTGACTGTGGCTGGCTGCGGCGGCGGTGACAACGACGACGGCAAGAAGGCTAACTCCGGTTCCTCCTCACAGCCGTCGGCCGAGAAGAACAAGGATCAGGACACCTCTTCCGCCGATCAGCCGGACCCGAATGTGAAGCTTGCCGAGGTCACCGGGCGCAGTGGTCTGGTCCTGGTCGTCAACCAGGCCGAACGTGACTCCGGTGGCTTCGTCACGATCAGTGGGTCGATCAAGAACCCAACGGATCAGGTGGTCAACATGTCTGGGTTCGCGGGTGCCGAGACGCAGGTGGTGTCGAAGAGCCCCAACTCTGTTGCAGGCGCTACGTTGATCGACAAAGCTGGCAAGAAGCGCTATTACGTCCTTCGGGACACGGAGATGCGCTGCCTCTGCACCATAGGGCTGTTGCCGCTTCAGCCGAGCAAGACAGCACCGGTCTTCATGCAGTTCCCCGCACCGCCGGAGGGCACCACAGACGTTGACCTGGCTCTGCCGACCTTTGCCGTCGCCTCGCTGAAGATCTCCGGGTGATGGTCGACATGACGTACATCCCTACCCGTACGAGGCACCCGCGCAGCGCCGGAGCAACGGTGGTGGCGTTGGCGTTCCTGGCGACCGCCCATGTCTTCGGCGCCGGGACCGCCGTGGCGGACGACGCTCCGAGCGTGCCGCCCGGTACCGAGGCGTCCGCCTCGCCGCCGGTCGAGGTCGACACGAACTCTCCCAATCTCAAACTGCCCCAGGGCGGCACGCTGGCGCCGGCCAAGGTGCTCGACATCGTGCAGGTCGTCGAGGACATGGGCGGTGAAGAGCGACGCGAGGACACCAACGAAACCGTGAAGTTCGCGCTCCAGGCCGAGGTCCTCTTCGGCAAGGACAGCGCGACGCTCAGCAGCAAGGCGAACGGCCGTATCACCGCGATCGCCGACGAGATCAAGAAGCAGAACGCCACGAAGATCCGTGTCTTCGGCTTCACGGACAATCTCGGGTCCTATGAGCACGGCAAGGTGCTCTCCAAGCAGCGCGCGGACGCGGTCCAGAAGGTCCTCAGCGAGGAACTGAGCAATTCCGCCATCTCCTATGAGGTCCGGGGATACAGCGAGGACTATCCGATCGCGGACAACAGCACGGAGGAAGGCCGCAAGAAGAACCGCCGCGTGGAGGTCTCCTTCCCGCGTGGTGGGGAGTCGTAGGCTCTCACCCCTCACGGCGCGAACACCGAGCGGCGGATCTGCAACGACATGCAGGTCCGCCGCTTTGCGTCCCCTCAGAGCAGATGGTCGGCCTTGCCGGTCTTTGAACTCGCGGCTCAGGCGGCGAAGGGTAGGGAAT
The DNA here is from genome assembly GCF_044744405.1 of Streptomyces sp. NPDC087310. Taxonomy (NCBI): domain Bacteria; kingdom Bacillati; phylum Actinomycetota; class Actinomycetes; order Kitasatosporales; family Streptomycetaceae; genus Streptomyces; species Streptomyces sp. NPDC087310. The sequence goes on from NZ_JBIUYF010000004.1 coordinate 641,519, forward strand.
GGCGCGTACGGTGACGTGCTCAGGCTCGGATGCGTTGGGCAGGTAAGCCGGCGAGTCCGGCCTGGAGCTTCACCCTCCCGGAACAGCCGGGCTGCGCGGCCTACGGACTGCCGTCCGGTCGGCGCTCTCCCTCCGTTGGGATCAGCACCCTCACCACCACGACCTCGGCACGGCCGTCGTCCGCGAGGGGCGATGTCGGCGCCCCCTCCGACTGTTGGCCCGGCGGGGCGTTGGATCCTGGGTGACGTTGTCGCGTACCGGGTCGGTTCTGCTACGGGCTCGTCGCTGAAGTGGACGTTCCGTTGGGCTCCGCTCGGGCCCATGCACGGGGTGGGCCCGAGCGTGGAGTGTCGAACGTGATCGGTAGCTACATTGCCTGAGCAACGTACCGTCGGACATCCCCTGGACATCGTGTGGGGCGCAGAACCCTTCCAATCTGCGAACCTTCGTGGTGGAGTGCGATTGGGCCCGTAGGCCCATGCTTCGCGATCGCGAATGTGCTTGAATCTGGTGATCGAGCCATCACGCGTCGCTGAGGAGTGAGTGCCCAGTCATGTCAGGCATAGGGGGAGCCACCGTCCCGCCCGCACCGCCAGGGCTGTTCGCGTACGGCTCGGGGCGGCAGCCGCTACCGCAGCCGCTTCAGATCGCGCTGATCCTTGTGCGCGTGCTGTTCGGCCTGACGGTGCTGGGCGGGGTCGGGGCGCTGATGACCGCCGCGTCCGTGGACGCGGTGGACGGCCAACTCCTGGGCCTGCTGGCGTATGCGGCCGCGCCCGGGGTCGTCGGGCTGGTGCTGTCCCGGTGGGCGTGGACGGGCGGGGCGCGGGTCCGGTGGGGGCTGCTGGCGGTCCAGGGCTGGTTGCTCGTCGGGGCGTTGAGGACGCTCGGTGACGGCGGCGGGCGTGGGCTGACGCAACTGGTGCTGCCCGTCGTCATCATCGTGCTGCTGTGTCGCCGGCCGTCACGCGAATGGTTCCTGCTCGCACCGCTCGACCGGGCCGAGCGCCGTCCGTTCCGGCTCGCTCGCATGATCAAGTGGCGTACGGACGGCGGCCAGACGGCGGCGGAGTATCTGGGGCTGGTCGTGGTGGTCGTCGCCATCATCGGCGGCCTCGTCGCGACCGGGGTGGGAGGCCGGATCACCGATGGCCTTCAGTCGGCGGTCTGCGAACTCAGCGGCAGCGCGTGCCCCACCCCCACCCCGGGCGGGGAGAGCGGCGACGCGGACGTGAATACCGAGGCGGGCGGCCCGGATACCCCGGCCGACGGCCTGGGTGCGGGCGATGTCAGGACCGCTGAAGACGAGGTCAAGGGGGAAGGCGAAAAGGAGGGTGAGCGTAAAGGAGGCGATCAGGAGAAGAAGGAAGACGGCGACGACTGCAGCGGGTGGGGGGTCTTCTCCTGCGGGGTCAAGCAAGTAGGAGGCTTCTTCAAAGGGGCCACTGTTGACGGCTTCTGGGGCGATGTCACCGGGACCTTCGACACGATCATGCACCCGGTCGACGCCCTGGACGGCATCAAGGAGTACGGCAAGGGATTGGGGGCCCGGTGGAGCGAGGACTCCAAGGAGGCTGGAAACAAGTGGGACAAGGGTGACTATCTCGGCGCCGTCTGGGGCTGGGGCAAGGCATCGGGAAAGACCGTTGCGAACGTCGCGGACGACATGTTCGTCGGCGACGAGGTCCGCGACATGTGGAAGAACGGCGACTACGGCCGGGCCGTGGGTACGGTCGGCTGGAACGTCGGCTCGCTGTTCATCCCGGGCTACGGCGAAGCCAAGCTGATCGGCAGAATCGGCAAGCTGGGCAAGGACGCCAAGAAGGCTGCGGACAAAGCTTCTGACGCCAAGCGCAAGCCAGACGCCGAGGAACCGAAGAAGCCGGACAAAGAGCCGAACGCGTGCCCCGTCAGCCACAGTTTCCTGCCCGGTACCCCGGTGCTGATGGCGGACGGCTCACACCGCGCCATTGAGGATGTGCAGGTCGGTGACAAGGTCATTGCCACGGATCCGCTGACAGGCGTTACGGCTGAGCGTCCTGTGACGCGGACGTTCATCACAAGGGATGACAAGGACTTCACGGTTCTGAAGGTCCGGACGAAAGGCCCTGTGCACCAGTTGGTTGCCACGGACACGCATCCGTTCTGGCTCTCTGACCGGCGCCGCTGGGCCGATGCCGGAGAAGTGCGTGTCGGCGACCGACTGAGGACCTCTGCGGGGGTACCCATTCAGGTGGCTTCGGTCTCCCGATACGTTCAGCGCCGGACCACGTATGACCTGGCTGTCGCTGGAATTCACACGTACTACGTTGGTATCGGTTCTGCGAACGCCCTCGTCCACAACAACAACGGATGTGAATGGCAGGCCAGGGATGACATTTCCGGTCCTGCGAAGGGACTGGTGCTGAAGCGGCCGAATGATCGCCACTATCTCAGAGGTGTGACGCATCAGAAGAAGCCGCAAGCGGCAAAGAATACCGTCATCCTGCGTGGCTACGAGAAGCAGATAGACGCAGATATCAAGGCCATCGCCGAGGGGAGGGCCGAGCTGCTGAAAGATGGGAATCGGTACGAGGTCGACGGACGGACGTACGGAGTCGAGGACACGGGTAGGGTCTACCCTGAATCGGGTCCGGGTATGGTCGAGATGGACACGCATGAATATGCCGCGCTCATCGAGATTGCGAAACACAAGGGCGACGTCGATGCTTCTCCTCAACTGAAGAGGAATCCCCGTTTTACTAATCATCCGGAGCGAGTTGCCAAGGCCAAGGCGATATACGAAGGAACGTACGAGTGATCTATAACTTTCTTGTCTCCGACATGTCCCCTCCGGATGTTCTCGGCGCTGTTCTGGCTGAAGTCCTGAACGTGGAACCGGACATGGTCGACACGGCAGACGCGGACGGATGCCTGGAGGGGCGGGACTGGGACGCTCTGGTGCTGTGTGACTATGCCGTCGTGCACGGAGATCTGGCCGCACTGCTGGAAATCCAACTGGGGGAGCAGTTCCGCAATGCTCCTGCTACGGCGGAGCTGGCGACCGCACTCTCGCAGCGTCTGAATACGGTTCTGCTGTGGCACGCGGAGGAGGTCATTCCGTCCGCCTACTGGCTTGTCACGCCTGATGGCCTGGTCGCGCGGGCACGGGTCGAGCAGGCGGACGGCCCCGACATCGACTACACGGTCTCGGTGGTCGAGGCATCCGTCCCTCGGTTTCCGTTGGCTCGGGTCGATCTGCTGCCGGAAATCTTCAGAGAGGAGAAGATCGCGACTCCGGTAACGGACGCATTTGTCGCTGTTGTCGATCCCGAGCGGGTCGCACGGGCTGAAGACCCGTCGAACAGGGCAAGGGAATGGCTGCTCCTGTGGGAGCGGCTCGTCCGCCGGATGGCGGGTGACTGGGCGCCGACGGGACGCTATCCGCTGGAGTCGTACGTGCAGGATCTGCAGACCCGTGACCACCTCGACGTACGGCTGACGACCGCACCGGCAGAGCTGCGGGAGCCCCTCTCCCGTGCGGCCGGGGAACTCGACACGGTGTTCCTCGCGCACACGGAGGAGGACGGCGGGGAAATGCTGGCGCGTCAGGCGAAGTCGGGTTCGGCTGTCACCGATCGTGGCTGGTGGTGGCATCGCCGCCCGGTCAGGCTGCCTTGGGTACGGCCTGGAGAGGCGGACCGGCCGTGAGCTCGACGAGTTTGACCGGAGCGATCCGCGAGTAATCAGGGAGGCCACCCACCTCGGGGGATCTTCGGCCCGCGACGCACCGGAAGCCGCTCCGGCTTACGTCATCCGCGTACGGAAGTTCGCGGGCGCGGGCGGCCACGGTGAGCAGCGGTGCCGGCATCGACCGAGGGGGCGCAGGCCGAGATGGTGGGGAGTGAAGTGGTGGGGAGTGAAGTGGTGTGAAGATCCTCGAGAGCGTGCGCGAGATGGCCTTTACGGGGTCTTTCGGCCAGGCCAGGGCGTTCTCGGCCGCCTGTGCCGAGCGCGCGTGCGGTGTCCTCTTCTGGTCCACTTGGCAGTCCGGCCGTGACGCGGACCTGGAATTCTTTCGGCAGGCCCTGGAACTGCTGTGGGAGATCGGGCCGGTCGATCCGGCGACGGCGGCAGAGGTCCACCGGAAGATGACGGACTGCCCGGAATTCGGGGAGCGCCGTGAGAACACGGAGGTCGTGTCCCTTTCCCGGCTTGCGGCCAGGGCTCTGCTCGCCGGCGTCGCGATGCTCATTGACCAGAGCCCCGAAGGCGCTGTCGAGCCCTCCTCCTTCGCCCAGGATTTCGCCCTCGCCCTCGGTCGGCGTGGCCACGCGGATCTGTTGGCCGGAGAGGACGAGGCGCAGAACCGGGACGTGGTCACGGTACTTTCCTGGGATGTGGTGTCGCCCGAGCGACTGCGGTCGCTGCGTGCCGCTGCGGCTGAACTCGGGCGTTCCTATCTGGCCGCCGCTGTCTCCGCCTACGGCAGCGGGAGCGACAGCGCTGATCTCGTGGAGCTCCAGGTCACGGCGACCCTCGAAGTGGGATGAGCGACGATACCGAGGCCAGGCTCGCGTCAGCCGCGCGGTAGTTCAGGCTCGGGACACGACTGCCATTTGGGTCCTGCCCTGGGCCCACGGGCCCACGACCTCGCCTTCCCCTCCCCCCTACGGTGGACCGGTCGAATCCGGCCAATACACAGGGGGCAGCGCGGATGCGTGGGACAGGAGGGCCGCCGTACCGGGGAGCCGGTTACGGGTATGCGGCGCCGGAGGGTGGTGGGCTGCCGGCGATGGCTGTCGCCTGGGCGGCGGGGTTTGTCGTGCTGGCCTTCACCTCGTACCTCCAAGTCACCTACGTCTACGAGACGCTGGGGTCGACCGAGCGGCTGGAATCGTTCGGCGGCCGGCTGCTGGTGATTCATCTGCCGAACGCCGTCTGTGTGGCGCTCGGCGCCTGGGCCGCCTCGCGCGCGCATCGCGAGCCCTTCAGGGATCTGCCCGTACGGCACGCCTTCGCCGTCTTCACGGTGCCCGTCCTCGCGCAGGTCCTGAACCTCGCCATCAGGTGGGAACGGGTGTCCGTCGAAGGTCTGCTGATGTCCAGTGCCGTCGTCGTGGCCGGAGCGGTCACCGGATACGCCGTGGACCGCATACGCGAGGGGGAGCGATGAGCAGGGGACGTACGGGGGGCGCGCGGCGCCGGTTCAGATCGGACGGCGGGGCCACCGCCCTGGAGTACCTGGGCGCGATCATCGTGGTCGTCGCCCTCGTGCTCGGTGTCAGCGCTGCCGGTATCGGCGGCTCCATCGGTGACCGTATCCGCTGCGCCATCCCCGCCCTCGGTGGCGACGGTGGCGGTGGCGGCGCCTGCGCGTCCGGCGGGGACGGCAAGGACGACAACGAGCCGCTCGCCGACAAGGACTTCGAGCCCCCGCTCTGCACGATATCCACCATCTCGGACACCGCGGGCGGCAAGGCCAAGCTCGGCTGGTTCGAGTGGGGCCAGGACTACGGCTTCCAGGACAAGACCATGCGGGCCAACTACGACGTCAACGAGGACGGCAAGGTCGACGACAAGGACCAGCTCATCTACACGACGTTCACCGACTCCGCGAGCGCGGGCGTCACCGGGGGCTTCGGCGGCAAGATGGGCAAGCTCGGTACGGGCTCGGTCGACCTCGGCGCCGGCGTGAAGGTCAGCAACGGCGACACCTGGGTCTTCAAGAGCCGGGACGAGGCCGAGTCCTTCCGCGAGGACCTGGAGAAGCTGAAGATGTACGAGATGCGCCGCACCTCCCCGGGCGGCGCCGAGGCCAGCGTCGGCGACAGCATCCTCTACCTCTTCGGCAAGGGCGCCCTCAAGGACGAGGAGAACATCCGCAACCGCGTCGAGGACAAGCTCAAGGACCGCCACATCAGCCAGGCGTCGGTCGGCGTGTACGGCAAGGCGGGCGGCGAGCTGTCGGTCAACGCCGACGCGGAGGGAACGCTCAGCGGCAAGCTGGGCGCGGACGTGAAGATCAGCGGCGACGCCCTGGTCACCAAGGACGACTTCCGCGGCACCAAGTCGTACACGTACTCCGTCAAGGCGGACGGCACGATCGGTGCGGGTGTGGACGCGGGCGGCGTCAAGAAGGGCAAGCACCTCACCGGCGAGCGCTCGGCCACCGTCACCGTCACCCGGGACCAGAAGACCGGCGAACTGCTGCGCATCGACTTCACCCAGACCACCGAGACCTTCAGCGGTCAGACCGGCGGGATCAGCGGCGACAACGGCAAGGACGGCAAGGACAAGCGCGGCGGCAGCGGCAAGAACACCGACAACTCCGGCGGCAGCGACATCGGCGTCGTCACCAACACCATCGCCTTCGCGAAGGGCACGGAGGGCGACGCCGACCGGGCCGTCGGCCAGGCGTGGCTGGACGGCGGCGGCGACCACACCGCGGCCTTCGAGTACCTGCTGGACACCAACGCCCCGACCTCCCGGCCGGGCGCGGACGACCCCTTCGGGCAGCTCCTGTTCGACAAGGGCAAGTCGAGCAGGACCACGTACGATGGCTTGTCCGACGCGCAGGAGTACGGCTTCGAGCTGAACCTGGGGATCTCGATCGGTGCCTCCATCTCGATGGAGAACAAGTCCGAGACCCTCAAGGACGCCGAATTCCTCGGCGCGCCGCGGGACGGGAAGCGGGACTACGTGCCGTACAGCTACTGCGCCAAGTGAAGCGCCAAGTGATGACCCCGCCGGTCCGGCACGAGTGAGGAACTCAGGGATGACCTTCAAGTCCATGCCGAAGTCGACAGCTTCGAAGCGGAAGCGCGGTGTACGTACGGCCGTGACCGCCGGTCTCGCCGCCGCGCTCCTGACCGCGTGCGGAACCGGCGGCGAGGAAGGGGCGACCACCCCGCAGGGCTGGTCCACCCTGACGACCGACCGGCTCACCGTCGCGCATCCGGCGGAGTTCAAGCAGGTCGCCGCCGCGGACCTCGCCGAGGGGGACGCGGCGGGAGCCGTCCGTACGAAGGACGGCACCCCGGTCGGCTCGATCTACGTCGAGTTCGACTACGGGCAGGGCATCAACGACGCCGACATGGCCGGTACGGCCGCCGAGGCGCGCGTCCAGCTCGGCGCGACCCCCTCCGAGACCACCGAGATCGAGGTCGCGGGCCCCGACGGCACGGCCGAGGCCCGCCGCGTCGACTGGACCTCCACCTCGACGGGTGCGAAGGGACAGCCCCCCAAGGGCACGAAGCTCGCGGGCGTGATGATCGCCGGCCTGGACACCAAGGACCGTCCGTACCTCATCACGGTCAACGCCGAGAAGGGGCTGTTGTCCGACAAGGACATCAAGGACATCATCGCCGGAGTTTCCCTCAAGTAGAACGGAGTACGGCGTGGGGATCGAAGCGCTCTTCCTGCTCGTGGGGGTCGTGGCCCTCGCCGTCTCCGTGTACTGCGCCCGGCGGGTCCTGATGGTGCTCGCCCTGCTCCGGAGCGGACGCCGGGCCGAGGGGCGGTGCGTGGACCGCCGGGTCACCACCAACTCGGGTGTGGCGGGCGGGTCGCCCCGCTCCCACCCCGAGTTCGTCTTCGCCTTCCGTACGGAGGACGGCACCGCCGTCGAGTTCAAGGACCGGCCCGGCATGTTCGGCCACGAGGTGGGGGCGCCGGTCAGGGTCAGTTACGACCCGAGGTCCCCGCACAAGCGCGCCACGATCGCGGGCCCCGGCGCCTGGGGCCCGGTCTACGTCCCCGCCCTGATCTGCCTGGGCACCGCCCTGTTCGCCCTGGTCCCGCTGCTGGCCGTCGCCGCGAAGGAAGGGCTGCTGTAAAGCCGTAGGGGGCGTAGGGGGCGTAGGGGGCGTAGGGGGCGTAGGGCGTAGGGCGTGAGCGGGGGTCAAGCGGGCTGCTGTACGTCCACGGTCACCCGGGTCCCCGGCCGCAGCCCCCACCGCTCCATCGCCCCGGCCTCCGCCTCCAGTACGTGGCGGGCCCGCAGCCGCGGCAGATGGAGCCGGCCCGGCTTCATCGTGTGGACCTGGACGACCTTCAACGACCGGTCCAGATACGCGACATCGATCGTGAAGCCCATCCGGAAGGTGTGCACGCTGTTGCACGGCGTGATCAGCAGCGCCCCGTCGATCCCGGTCCGGCCGAGCAGCCCGCGCCGCCGTGTCCCGTACGAGGCGGCGATCTCCAGCTCCACCTCCACCGGGGCGTCCTGCCCCGTGACCGTCAGCCGTCCCCTGCCGTTTCGCCATGTACCCATGGCCGTAGACCGTAGCGCCCCGGTACGGCGGTGGCCGCTCCCGCGGGCGTATCTGGGTCCCGGGGTGCGGAGAAGTGGGCCCCTGGACCCATGACCGGGCCCGGCGGTGGACCTAGGGTCGGTGACGTGTACGCCACGCTGATCGTCCTCGCCGCTCTCTGGGGCGCCGCCACGGGAGTGCTGCTGCCGCGCGCGGCGTACCGGTTCTCCGTCGAGCCGGGCGACCCGTGGCGCGACCGCTGCCAGGACGGACACCCGATCACCGGGCCCGCCGGCGGCTGGCTCGGCACGGCGAGATGCCCGAGCTGCGAGGCCGCCGGCACCGGAGGTTCCAGGGGTTCCGGGGAGACGGGTCCCACTAGTACGAGCGGTGTCCCGGCCGGGGACGCCGGGGCGGTCGCGGCATCCGGACCATCGGGATCATCCGGAGCCGTTGACGCGTCGGCCGCCCCCACCTCCGAAACCGCCCCCACCCCCGAAACCGCCCCCACCCCCGACCACTCCGGCGCGCCCGACGCCTCGCTCGTCCGCTACGCGCCCTCCCTCCTCGTCCCCGTCCTCGGCGCCCTCGCCTGCGCCGCCCTCGCCGCCGCCACCGGGCCCCGCCCCGAGCTGGCCGTCTGGCTGCTGCTCGCGCCCTTCGCCCTGCTGCTCGCCCTGGTCGACCGCAACGTCCACCGCCTCCCCGACCAGCTCACGCTGCCGCTGGCCCTCGCCGCCGCCGTACTCCTCGGACTGGCCGCACTCGTCCCCGGAGGCGGGGACGGCGGCGACGGCAGCCGCTCCTGGACGACCGCGCTGCTCGGCGGGCTGGTCCTCGGGGGCTGTTACTTCGTGCTGTTCCTGATCAACCCGAACGGCATGGGCTTCGGCGACGTCAAGCTCGCCCTCTCCCTCGGCGTCGTCCTCGGCTGGTACGGCTGGCCGGTGCTCTTCGTGGGCGCCTGCGCCGGGTTCCTGCTCGGGGCGCTGTACGGGGTCGGGCTGATGCTGCTGCGCCGGGCGGGCCGCAAGTCGGTGATCCCGTTCGGCCCGTTCATGATCGTCGGCGCGCTCCTCGGCCTCCTCCTCGGCGCCCTCTCCGTCTGATCCCTCTCGATTCCGTCAGGCCCGGCGTCCGCGACCGTACGAAAAACGTTCGCGCCGCGGCTCCCCGCCCTGCCAGCATCGCCCCCATGCCCCCCTTCGAAGAGCTGATCGCCGAAGCCGCGGCCGTGTCCGTCGACGGCTGGGACTTCTCCTGGCTCGACGGCCGGGCCACCGAGGAACGCCCGCCCTGGGGGTACGCGCGCTCCATGGCCGCCCGGATGGCACACGCCTCCGCCGCCCTGGACATCCAGACCGGCGGCGGCGAGGTGCTCGCCTCCGTATCCGAGCTGCCGCCGCTCACCGTCGCCACCGAGTCCTGGCCGCCGAACCTCGCCCGCGCCGGCGCGCTGCTGCGCCCGCGCGGGGTCACCGTCCTGGCGGACCCCGACCAGCCCCCACTGCCCTTCGCCGAAGCCTCCTTCGATCTGGTCGTCAGCCGCCATCCGGTCCGCGTGTGGTGGGACGAGATCGCGCGGGTCCTGCGGCCCGGCGGCCGGTACTTCTCGCAGGAGGTCGGTCAGGCCAGCGTCTTCGAACTCGTCGAGTACTTCCTGGGGCCGCGGCCGCCCGAGGCACGGTCCGCGCGCGACCCCCGGCGGGCCGTGGCCGCCGCTGAGGCGGCCGGTCTCGATGTCGTGGATCTGCGGACGGCGTCCCTGCGCACCGAGTTCCACGACATCGGCGCCGTCGTCTACTTCCTGCGCAAGGTCGTCTGGATGGTGCCCGGCTTCACCGTCGAGGCGTACGCCGACCGGCTGGCGGAGCTGCACCGCCTGATCGAGGCCGAGGGGCCCTTCGTGGCGACGACGAGCCGCTTCCTGATCGAGGCGGTCCGCCCCGGGCGCTCCGCCGCGTCCGCGGGGCCCGTCCGGAGGAGCGCCGGCGTTCCGGAGAGCGCCCCGGGACCAGGGAGCGCCTCGCGTCAAGGCGGAGCCCCCGGAAATCGCTCCTGAGAGGGACGACACGACATGGCGACTACTCGCCATTTTCGTCGGCCGTCGCTGGAAAAGCCTGGTGGCGGGCGCCTCACCCCACGGGCCGCCGCTTTCGGAGCGTCATCTTGCTGCACGAGGGGCCCCACGATCCCTCACGAAGGGTTATGGTGGAAACCCCCCCTCGGGCCGGTCCGTATCCCCCCCACGGACCGGCCCGTTTTCTGTCCCGGTCCGGTCACCGGACCGGGACAGGAGACCCCACCGGGCCCCGGTTCCGTTTCCGCCCTCGTCCCGCCCCCGCCCCAGCGCCGTCCGGCGCTGGTCCAGTCCAGGTCCGGTCCAGGTCCGGTCAGGTCCGGACCAGGTTCGGGCCGGATCCCGATCAGGCCCGGAACCCTCGCCCCGGCTCCGCCTCCGGTCCCGTACCGTCCGCTCCGGCTCCCGTACGGGCTCCCCGCCGACCGTTCGTCGGCCCGGCGCCCGCCCGGCGCGTGGACCGCGCGCGAGCCGGGCGCTCACAGCGTGTCAGCCCCGGGCGTCACGGAATGTCAGCTTCGGCCGGCCCAGATGTTCGTGCCCGCCGTGTCCACGGCGAAGCCGTCGATCTCCTTCAGCTCCTCCGCCGACAGCTCCGGCGCGGCGAGCGCCGCGACGTTCTCCTCCAACTGCCGCACGCTGGACGCGCCGATCAGCGCCGAGGTCATCCTCGGGTCACGCAGCACCCACGTCAGCGCGAGCTGCGCCAGCGACTGGCCCCTGCGCCGCGCGATCTCGTCCAGCCCGCGCAGCCGCCGTACCACCTCGTCCGAGAGCAGATCCGGGTTGAGGGACTTGCCCTGGGTGGCCCGGGACCCCTCCGGAATGCCCTTCAGGTACTTGTCCGTCAGCAGCCCCTGGGCGAGCGGTACGAACGAGATGCATCCCATCCCCGCCGTCTCCAGCGTGTCCAGCAGCCCGTCCTCCTCCGTCCAGCGGTTGATCATCGAGTACGAGGGCTGGTGGATGAGGGCGGGCACCCCCATCTCCCTCAGCAGCCGCGCCGCCTCGGCCGTCTGCTCCGAGGTGTACGACGAGACCCCGACGTACAGCGCCTTCCCCTGCCGTACGGCCGAGGCCAGCGCCCCCATCGTCTCCTCAAGAGGAGTGTTCGCGTCGAAGCGGTGGGAGTAGAAGATGTCGACGTGGTCCAGGCCCGTCCGCTTCAGGGAGGCGTCCAGCGACGACAGCAGGTACTTACGGGAACCCCATTCCCCGTAAGGGCCCGGATGCATCAGATATCCGGCCTTGGTCGAAATGACGAGTTCATCCCGGTAGGCCGAGAAATCCTGCGCGAAGATCTTGCCGAAATTCAGCTCGGCGGATCCCGGCGGCGGCCCGTAGTTGTTCGCCAGGTCGAAGTGTGTGACACCGAGATCGAAGGCGCGGCGCAGGATCGCGCGCTGCGAATCGAGCGTCCGGTCGTCACCGAAGTTGTGCCAGAGACCGAGCGAGATCGCGGGCAGTTTCAGGCCGCTGCGCCCGCTGCGGCGGTACTCCATGGAGTCGTACCGGTCGTCGGCCGCGAGATAAGAGGGGGAATTGGTCATGCTTCCCTCCTTATCACGGACTTGTGACAGACCGGGTTGGGTCACCGCCCCGGGTCCGCAGTAATGTGACGGCTTCGGGGTCCCCGGGCCGGCCCCAGGATCCCGCCAGCGGACGCGCCGGTCCCCACGGAATCGAGAGGGTGGACTCAGTGAACGTGCGCGACCTGGTGTATCGGCTCTACGCGCGCCGGGTGGAAGGCCGCCTCGACCACGCCCAGGTGCCGAAGCACATCGGCGTCATCCTGGACGGCAACCGTCGCTGGGCGAAGGCTTCCGGCGGCACGGCCGAGCAGGGCCACAAGGCCGGCGCCAGCAAGATCCAGGAACTGCTCGGCTGGTGCTCCGAGACCAAGGTCGAGGTCGTCACGCTGTGGATGCTCTCCACGGACAACCTCGACCGTCCTCAGAAGCAGTTGGCCCCGCTCGTCGCCATCATCGAGAACGCGGTCCGGGACCTGGCGGCCGACGGCCGCTGGCGGGTGCACCACGTCGGCACGCTCGACCTGCTGCCCGCCCAGACGCAGACCGTTCTCAAGGAGGCCGAGCAGGCCACCGCCGGCAACGAGGGAATACTCGTCAATGTCGCCGTGGGCTACGGCGGCCGGCAGGAGATCGCCGACGCGGTCAGCTCCCTGCTGATGGACCACGCGAGCAAGGGCACCTCCTTCGAGGAGCTCGCCGAGATCGTCGACGTCGACCTGATCTCCTCCCACCTCTACACGCGCGGTCAGCCCGATCCCGACCTGGTCATCCGCACCAGTGGGGAACAGCGTCTCTCCGGCTTCATGCTCTGGCAGAGCGCCCATTCGGAGTACTACTTCTGCGAGGTCTTCTGGCCCGCGTTCCGCAAGGTCGACTTCCTGCGCGCCCTGCGTGACTACGCGGCCCGTCACCGCCGCTACGGAACCTGACCTTCCCCGTACCCCACAAGGCATCCGCAGGCCGCGGCACCTGTTTCGGCCAGGTGTCCGCCCCCGCCCGCGCGCGCCCCGTCCGGCCTCCGTTCCCCCTCCGCGGGCCGCGGGCCCAGGGCACTTCACCCACGGTTCACCCACCGTCCGCCGTATGCCGTGGCATGGCGGCGCGTGTTCGAGGGAATACCTCCCCCAGGTCGATGTCCGAAAAGACAGGTCCGTGGACATCGCATCTCAGCGGACGGCATGGGGCCGTCCGCCCGGGAGGCCCTTTGCACCAGGACGACCGTGCGCCACGTCGTACGGGCGACATGGAGGGCCGGAGCTCGGCCCGCGCATGGGGCCCGAGCCCGGCCCACCCGCCCGCGACGCCGTCGCAACCCCGACCTCATCCGAGGGGGTACGTCCTTCCGTGGTGACCAGCACAAAGCGCCGCATGCCCGACAGGCGCACCTACGTTCTCGACACCAGCGTCCTGCTGGCCGATCCGAATGCCATGTCCCGCTTCGAGGAGCACGAAGTAGTGCTCCCCATCGTGGTGATCACGGAACTGGAGGCCAAGAGGCACCATCCGGAACTCGGCTACTTCGCCCGGCAGGCGCTGCGCCTGCTGGACGACTTCCGTATCCGGTTCGGCCGTCTCGACGCCCCCATTCCGCTGGGCGATCTGGGCGGCACGCTGCGCGTCGAGCTCAACCACTCAGATCCCGGCATCCTGCCCGCCGGCTTCCGATTGGGGGACAACGACTCACGGATCCTCGCGGTGGCGCGCAACCTCCAGGCCGAGGGGTACGACGTCACGGTCGTCTCCAAGGACCTGCCGCTGCGCATCAAGGCGTCGTCGGTCGGTCTCCTCGCCGAGGAGTACCGCGCCGAGCTCGCCATCACCGACGCCTCCGGCTGGACGGGGATGAGCGAACTGACGCTCGCCGCCGACCAGGTGGACCTGCTCTTCACCGAGGAGACCCTCTATGTGCCCGAGGTGAGCGATCTGCCGGTCCACACCGGCCTGGTGCTCCAGTCCGAGCGCGGCAAGGCGCTCGGGCGTATCACCTCCGACGGCAATGTCCGGCTCGTACGCGGCGACCGCGAGGCTTTCGGGCTGCACGGCCGCAGCGCCGAGCAGCGCATCGCCCTCGACCTCCTTCTCGACCCGGAGATCGGCATCGTCTCGATGGGCGGCCGGGCGGGCACGGGCAAGTCGGCGCTGGCGCTCTGCGCGGGCCTGGAGGCGGTGCTGGAGCGCAGACAGCATCAGAAGGTGATGGTCTTCCGGCCGTTGTACGCGGTCGGCGGTCAGGAGCTGGGCTATCTGCCCGGTTCCGAGGCCGAGAAGATGAGCCCCTGGGCGCAGGCGGTCTTCGACACGCTCTCCGCGGTCGCCGGCCGGGACGTGATCGAGGAGGTGCTGGGGCGCGGCATGCTGGAGGTGCTGCCGCTCACGCACATCCGCGGCCGTTCCCTGCACGACGCGTTCGTCATCGTCGACGAGGCCCAGTCCCTCGAACGGAACGTTCTGCTGACCGTTCTGTCCAGGATCGGGGCCAATTCCCGTGTGGTGCTCACCCATGACGTCGCGCAGCGCGACAATCTGCGGGTGGGCCGGTACGACGGAATCGTCGCCGTCGTCGAGAAGCTGAAGGGCCATCCGCTCTTCGCGCATGTCACGCTCACCCGCTCCGAGCGCTCGCAGATCGCCGCGCTCGTGACCGAAATGCTGGAGGACGGCCAGATCTGACCTCGTATCACCACACTTGGCGCCGCCCGGAGAAGCCGAAGAGCTTAGCCGGGCGGCGCTGTGCCGTGCCGGTATTTCCTTGAAACTGCTGGGGCAAACGGCGTGTGAGCTTTCCCACGCAACGAAGAATTGCCTCCCGGCGTTACCTTCCGGCAGAGTCTTGCTTCCGTCAGGCCCCGCATGCGGCACACACGCACCATCAGGGTGCGGTACCACACAACTCCAAAGCTGCCGCCGCATGCCGCCCGCGCACCACGCGGCACTCCCCGCAAGGGGGTTGTCCACCGGGCCCGTGTCTCCCGTGACCCACGTTGTACGGAGACCAGTGCCAGGGGCACGATCGCGTCCGCGAGGTCACGTATGCGGGCGATGCTGGAAGGACACCGTGTGAGCCGGATCTCGGTCCGGGGATTTGCCGTGGCTTCTGCCACCGCGGTCACCACCGTCGGCGCTGTGGTGGGTGTTGCCTCGGGCGACCCCCAGACCTCGGGCGACAATTTTGAGGCGACCGCGGCGGACATGACGCTCCTCGCAGAAATCCCCGCGGGCCAGCAGGCCCAGGTGCAGACCGCTTCGCTGACGCAGCAGGCGGACGCCCAGGCCGCCGCCGCCGACACCACGGCTCGGAAGTCCGCCGAGGAGTCGGCCCGTATCCAGGCCGCGAAGGACGCCGAAGCGAAGAAGCAGGCGGCCGACGACAAGGTCGAGGCGGAGAAGAAGGCCGCCGAGGAAAAGAAGAAGAAGGAGGCAGAGGAGCGCGCGAGCCGCAGCGAGACGCGTTCCACTTCCACTTCCGGCTCCTTCCCCCAGCAGAGCTCGTACTCGGTGTCGGAGGTCCAGGCGATCGCCCGGTCCATCGTCCCCGCGGACCAGTTCCAGTGCTTCAGCAACATCGTGAACCACGAGTCGACCTGGAACTACAAGGCGCAGAACCCGTCCTCCGGGGCGTACGGCCTTGTCCAGGCGCTCCCGGGGTCCAAGATGTCGTCGGCGGGTGCCGACTGGCAGACCAACCCGGCCACCCAGATCAAGTGGGGCCTCGGCTACATGAACGACCGGTACGACAGCCCGTGCGGCGCCTGGTCGTTCTGGCAGGCCAACAACTGGTACTAGGGCCTTTTACGAGAGACCTTGGACCACCCACGAGCCCTTCGCGGTGCTCGCGGCGCTCAACCTCGGGAAGCCCCCCACCGTCCTACGGTGGGGGGCTTCTCCCCTGTACGGTTCTAGTCGAGCAGGCTCCGGGGAGTGGGCGTGGAGAGCAAGACGGGGGGAAGTGGAAGCTTCATGTCAAGACTGCCAGTGTGGCTCGGTCAGGTGGGTGCGGAGCTGACCCGTATGGGAGAGCGCCTCGACCAGCGACAGGCCGAGGCCGACGCCGACGAACGAGCCGCGACCGGAGACGTACGGGCCGCGACCGGAGACGTACGGGACAGCGCCCCGCCGCCCCCGGTGCCGGCGCCCGCCGCTCCCGCTGCCGACCAGGTCCCGGCGCGCGTCGTGGTGGCCGCCCCCGAACCCCACCCCGCCACCGCCATCCCCTGGGGGATGCGCGTCGCGGGTGAGGCGGCCTGGCGGCTGCTGGTCCTCGGTGGACTCCTCTGGGTGCTGATGCGCGTCATCAGCTCCCTGCAACTCGTCGTGATGGCCTTCGTCATCGCCCTGCTGATCACCGCGCTGCTCCAGCCGACCGTCGCCTGGCTCAGGGGGCGCGGAGTGCCCCACGGGCTGGCCACCGCGCTCACCGCGATCTCCGGCTTCGTGCTGATGGGGCTGGTCGGCTGGTTCGTGGTGTGGCAGGTCATGGAGAACATCGACGACCTCTCCAACCGGGTCACGGACGGCATCAACGAGCTGAAGCGCTGGCTGCTCGACAGCCCGTTCCATGTGACCGAGGACCAGATCAACGGCATCGCGAAGACGCTGAGCGACGCCGTCGGCGCCAACACCGAGGCGATCACCTCCGCCGGTCTCCAGGGCGTGACCGTGATCGTCGAGCTGCTGACCGGCGTGTTCCTCGCCATCTTCTCCACGCTCTTCCTGCTGTACGACGGCCGCAAGATCTGGCACTGGTCGCTCAAGCTCGTCCCCGCCCAGGCCCGCGAGGGTGTCGCCGGCGCCGGACCGCGCGCCTGGAACACCCTCACCGCGTATGTGCGCGGCACGGTCCTGGTGGCGCTGATCGACGCGATCTTCATCGGTCTGGGGCTCTACTTCCTCAACGTGCCGCTCGCCGTGCCGCTCGCGGTCATCATCTTCCTGGGCGCGTTCATCCCGCTGGTCGGCGCGGTCATCTCGGGCGCGCTCGCCGTGGTCGTGGCGCTGGTCACGCAGGACGTGTTCACCGCGCTGATGGTGCTGCTCGTCGTCCTCGGCGTGCAGCAGATCGAGGGCCATGTGCTCCAGCCCTTCATCCTGGGCCGGGCCGTACGGGTGCACGCCCTGGCCGTCGTCCTCGCGGTCGCCGTCGGCGGTCTGGTGGCGGGCATCGGCGGGGCGGTGGTGGCGGTGCCGCTGGTGGCGGTCACCAACACGGTCGTCGGCTATCTCCGCGCGTACAGCCAGGAGCAGGAGCTGAGGAACACGCCTCCGCCGCACGGCGCGACGGCCCACACCCTCGCGCCGACTCCGGCCCCGACCGCCGCTCCGACCGCCACACCGGCCGCGGCCCCGGCCCCGGCCTCGGACGATGCCCGGACCCCGGAGCCCTCCGACGCGCCGGCCCCGGCCGCCCCGCGTCCCTCGGCCACGCCCGCCGTGGCGGAGGCGGGGGACGGCCCCGGATGATCTCCGAGCCGGAGCTGGCGGGGGAGGACGGCGACGGCGCTGACGGAATGGGAGCCGCGCGGCACCGTACGGCTCCCGAGGACGGCCGGGCCGTCGAGGCACTGGCCGCCGAGACGCTGGCCGGTGAGGGGCTGCCCGGTCCGGGCGCCCTCCGGGGCCGCCCGCCGTGGGCCTGGGCGCTCGGCGGCGCGCTCGCCGCCTCCGTACTCTGGGCGGGCGGGCTCTACGCGTACGACCTGAAGGGACCGGACCTGCGGGGGTACGAGGCGACGGGCGACCTCTGCGAGGCGGCCGAACTGCCCGCGCTGACGGCGGTCCTCGGCCCGAAGAAGGCCCCGCGCCCGGGCGGGGACCGGCACGAGGCGGTCGACCGGGCCGTCTGCCAGGTCGAACTGGAACGGCCGCGCCGGTCCGGCGGCGGCGAAGGCATCGGCGGCGGCGAAGGCATCGGCGGAGAGGGCGTCGGGAGCGGCGAGGCCGGATCCGCCCGGTCGTACGCCGACATCGCCATCGAGTACACCCTGCACAAGAAGGCCGACCCGGCGCCCGAGTTCGACGCGCTGGCGGTGCGGCTCTCCCCCGACGGCAAGAAGCGGGGGGAGGCGAGGCCCGTTCCCGGCCTGGGCGACCGGGCGTTCCTGGTGACGTCCGAACTGGGTGGCGTGCCGGAGCTGCGGGTCCTGGACGGGGCCGCCGAACTCTCCTTCGTGATCTACGCGGTGAGCGACTCCGTGGCCGCCCCCCGGACCGGTGAGATGCAGGAAGCGGAGCCGCTGGACCTCTCCGGCATCGAGCCCGATCTGATCGAGGACATGAGGGCCCTGATGGCCGCGCTCAAGAAGTGACGGGCGGCCCGGCCGGCCCGGGAAACGGCTTCGCCCCGCCGGGCCCGTGAAGGCCCGGCGGGGCGATGTGCGTGACAGCCGTACGCGGTTACGCGGTGACGGTCTCCGCGAGGACCGCCTCGGCGTCCAGCGTCGTACCGACCGCCTGGATCACCGCGGCGATCTTGAAGGCTTCCTGGACCGTCTCGCGGTCCACGCCCGCCGTACGGAGCACCTGCTCGTGCGAGTCGAGGCACTGGCCGCAGCCGTTGACGGCGGAGACGGCGAGCGACCACAGCTCGAAGTCGTCCTTCTCCACGCCCGGCTTGCCGATGACGTTCATCCGCAGACCGGCGCGGAGCGTCCCGTACTCCGGGTCCGACAGCAGGTGCCGGGTCCGGTAGAAGACGTTGTTCATCGCCATGATCGCGGCGGCCGACTTGGCGGCGGTGTACGCCTCGGGGCTCAGGTTCTCCCTGGCCTCCGGCTCCAGTTCGCGGAGCACGCGCGGGGAGCGCGAGGCGATCGCGCAGGCCAGCACCGTGCCCCAGAGCCGCTGCTGCGGCAGCTCGCTGTTGCCGATGACCGAACCGAGGTTCAGCTTCAGGTCCTTGGCGTACTCCGGCAGGGCCGACTTCAGCTCATCGAGTGACATCCGCGATCACTCGCCCGACAGGAGCTTGACGGGGTCGAGCGTGGTCTCGCCCTTGGTCCAGTTGCACGGGCACAGCTCGTCGGTCTGGAGCGCGTCCAGGACCCGCAGGACCTCCTTGGGGTTACGGCCCACGGAACCGGCGGTCACCATCGTGAACTGGATCTCGTTGTTGGGGTCCACGATGAAGACGGCGCGCTGCGCGAAGCCGTCCTCGCCCTCGATGCCCAGGTCGCGCATGAGCTCGTGCTTGGAGTCCGCGAGCATCGGGAAGGGCAGGTCGGTCAGGTCCGGGTGGTCCTTGCGCCAGGCGTG
Source organism: Streptomyces sp. NPDC087310 (assembly GCF_044744405.1). Classification (NCBI taxonomy): domain Bacteria; kingdom Bacillati; phylum Actinomycetota; class Actinomycetes; order Kitasatosporales; family Streptomycetaceae; genus Streptomyces; species Streptomyces sp. NPDC087310. The sequence continues at coordinate 660,613 of NZ_JBIUYF010000004.1, forward strand.
GTGCACGAACTCGGAGTCGCCGGAGAAGCCGAGGATCTGGGCGTCGCGGTCGGCGAACTCGTCGTTCAGCCGGCCGAAGGCCGCGATCTCCGTCGGGCACACGAAGGTGAAGTCCTTGGGCCACGCGAAGACGACGCGCCACTTGCCTTCGTACGTCTTGTTGTCGATCGTCGCGAACTCCTTGCCGCTCTCCAGCGAGACGCAGGCGGTCAGTTCGAACGAGGGGAACTTGTCACCAACAGTGAGCACGCGCTCTCCTTGCAAGGGAGGAAAGTACCTTTTGAGGCTTTCCAGGGGGTTGGGCTTGTGACTGATGGTGGCACATTCGGTATTGATCACAGAAATAGCTAGACTCGGTCGCCGTGATCGGAGGTACCTATCAGTGGCCGTCGTACCAACTCCCCAGCGGGGGAAACAGCCCAGCCTGTCCCAGTTGCGCGCCTTCGCGGCCGTCGCCGAGCATCTCCACTTCCGCGACGCGGCGGCGGCCATCGGGATGAGCCAGCCCGCGCTCTCCGGCGCGCTCTCGGCGCTGGAGGACGTCCTCGGCGTCCAGCTCGTGGAGCGTACGACCCGTAAGGTACTGCTCTCCCCGGCGGGCGAACGGCTCGCGGACCGCGCCGCCGCCGTCCTGCGCGAGGTGGGCGCGCTGCTGGACGAGGCCGAGGCCGTACGGGCCCCCTTCACCGGGATACTGCGGCTCGGGGTGATCCCCACCGTGGCGCCGTACCTGCTGCCGACGGTGCTGCGGCTGGTGCACGGCAGCTATCCGGAACTGGATCTCCAGGTGCACGAGGAACAGACCGCCTCCCTGCTCGACGGACTGACCACGGGCCGGCTGGACCTGCTGCTGCTCGCGGTACCGCTCGGCCAGCCCACCGTCACCGAACTGCCGCTCTTCGACGAGGACTTCGTCCTGGTCACCCCGGACGGTCACCCCCTGGCCGGCCGCCACGACCTGCCCCGTCAGGCGCTGCGCGAACTGCCGCTGCTGCTCCTGGACGAGGGCCACTGCCTGCGCGACCAGGCCCTGGACATCTGCCGCGAGGCGGGCCGCACGGACGGCATCCCGGCGACGACCACCGCGGCGGGCCTCTCCACCCTGGTCCAACTCGTCGCGGGCGGCCTGGGGGTGACGCTGCTGCCCCGTACGGCCGTACAGGTCGAGACCGGCCGCGGCGGCCGGCTCGCCACGGCCCGCTTCGAGGCCCCGGCCCCCTCGCGCCGTATCGCCCTGGCCATGCGCGCGGGCGCGGCCCGCGGCGAGGAGTTCGCGGCGTTCGCGGACGCGCTCCGGGCGGCGCTGCGGGACCTTCCCGTACGGGTGGCCGCGCCCCGGCCCGTACGGGAGCAGCGGCAGGACGCCCTACGGGACGCCCTACGGGACCCCGTGCCGGGGCAGCGGCGGGGGCCCGGCTGAGGGGGCGGCCACCGGGCCGTCACTCCACGCGCAGCCCCTCCGGCCGCACCATGCGCCACAGCACGGGCAGCGTGGCCACCGTCACCAGGAGGATCATGCCCGCGCCCGCGCCGGCCAAGGGCAGACAGGCCCACCAGCCGGTGTACGGCTTGTCCATCAGGTCCAGCATGACGACGCCCAGGACCAGCCCGCCGGCCGTCGCCAGGGCCGTGCCGATCACCACCGGTACGGCGGTCTGCCAGAGCACCGACCAGGCGAGGGTGGAGCGCCGGGTGCCGAAGGCGGCCAGGGCCGACAGGAGGCTTCTGCGCTCCCGCAGTTGCTCGATCTGCGCGACCAGCATGCTCAGGGCGATCACCGCCATCGTGGCCGTACCGGCGACCAGCAGGGCCGTCCGCACGCTGGCGTACGCCTTGTCCCGCTCCACCACATCGGCGCTCGACACCCGCAGGGACGGCTCCACCCGGGCGACGGCGTCCCGTACCCGCTCCTCGGCGGCGGGGCTCCGGTCGGTCATCCGGAGTACGGCGCGGGTCCGTGAGCCGGTCAGCAGGCGCGGGTCGACCGCGGCCGGGGTGGCGAGGATGCCCGTCTCCCGGGTGCCGCGGAGGCCCGGCAGCGCCTGGACCGTACGGGCCGACGCGGGCAGGGTCCACAGCAGCGGCTTCGAACCGTCGTCCTCGGAGCCGGTGTTGAGGGCGACCGGCCTGCCGGGGCGGGCCGTCTCGTCGGCCCAGTCGTTCTGCTCCGCGTTCCCGGGGATGTGGGCGACGAAGGTGTCCCCGTCGCGGCAGGACGGCAGCGCCGCGAGCCCGCGCAGGGCGGCGCAGGGGGCGACCGTCAGGGAGCTGGTGGGCTGGATCGCACCCCGCGCCACGGGTCCCGGCCTGACCACGTACTCCTCGGTGACGGCGAGGACCGTCCCGACCTCCGGCAGAGCCTCCAGGCGGTCGGTCAGCCGGGCCGCCAGCGCCGGATCGCCGTACGGCGCTTCGACGTCCAGGTTCGAGCGGGTCGCGTTGTCGCGGGTGGGGCCGCGGAAGTCCTGGTGGACGCCCGCGAACAGCATCTGGAGGGCGACGGCGCCCGCGACCGCCACGGTGATCCCGCTCACCGCGCGCGTCGCAGCGCCGCTGTTGAGCTGGAGCCGGCGCACGGCGAGCTGCCAGGACACGGGGCCACCGCGCAGCCGGGCCACCACGGCGTCGACCAGCCAGGGCAGCAGCGCGGTCAGCCCGACGAGCAGCAGGACCGCGCCGGCCGCGATCGGATACGGGTCCAGGTACGGGTCGGCGTCCCCCCGGCGGCGCCCGCCGTCCCCGGCCCGGCCCGTCCGGATCAGGACGGCGAGGCCCGCGGCCGGGAAGAGCAGCCGCCACCAGAGCCGGCGGGCACGGGGTCCGGTGTCCCGTACGACGTCCAGCGGCTCGATGGTGACCGCGCGCAGCGCGACGAGCGTCACGGCGACCGCCAGCGCCGGTACGGCCACCACGATCAGCGCGGCGACCCCGGGGACGGGCACGAGGTCGGCGGGGAACGCGCTGAGGTTCCACACCTGGATCCCGCCCGCGAACGGCCGTACCGCGAGGAAGAGCGCAACCCCGGTCAGCAGCCCGAGGACCGCGCCGAACAGGGCCTCCCCGGCGGCGATCCGCCGGGTCGTCCTGATGTCGGCGCCCACCAGCCGCAGCGCGGCGAGCCTGCGGTCCCTGCGCTCGCCGCCGAAGCGCACGGCGGTGGCCATGAAGACGGTCACCGGCACCAGCAGCACGACACAGATGAGGGTGATCAGCGCCACCAGCACCCCGTCCGGGGTGACGGGGGCGGAGGAGAAGCCGTAACCGGCCGTCCTGGTGCCGCCCCTGGCCGGGGTGAGGGTGTCGCTGCCCGCGTAGAAGGCGAGCTCGGACGGGTCGCTCAGACCGCGGTCGCCGATCGTGCCGGCGATCCGGTGGCCGAGGCGCTCCAGCAGCCGCGACCCGTCGGGCGAGCCGAGCAGCTCCCGCAGGGCGGGGGAGACCACCATCTCGCCGGGGCGCGGCAGTTCGGCGACGCCGGGTGGTACCGGCGGGCGGGCGCCGTCGGGGCGGAGCAGTTCGCCGCGGACGGTGTCGCCGCGGTACTCGGTGGAGACGTCGAGGTGGACGAGCGTCGTGTCCGCGCGCGGGACCGGGGAGCGGGCCGTCACATCGGCGGTGGTGCGCGCGTCCGCGCGCTCGGCCCGTGCGTCGATCACATGCGGCACGGACGCGGCGAAGAACAGCAGGGCGACCCCGAGGCCGACCCCCAGGGCGGTCAGAGCCGTACGGGTCCAGCCCTCGCGCCCGCCCGCCGCGGCGAACCGTACGCCCAGCGCCAGATCGCGCGCCCGGAGGGCGAGGTGGCCCGGGGGCGCGGGCGGCGGGGCCGGGAAAGCCGGTGGGCGCCGGACGGTCATGCGACGCGGCCCGCCCCGTGCGCGAAGGCGCATTCCGGGTCGTGCGCCCTGCCGTCGCGTACGACGACCTCGCGGTCCGAGTACGCGGCCACCCGCGCCTCGTGCGTCACCAGGACGACGGCCGCGCCGGTGGACCTGGCCGCCTCGCTCAGCAGCTCCATCACCCGCTCGCCGTTGAGGGAGTCCAGCGCCCCGGTCGGCTCGTCCGCGAAGATCACGCGCGGCGAGGTGACCAGGGAGCGGGCGACAGCGACACGCTGGCCCTGCCCGCCGGAGACCTCACCGGGCCGCTTGGCCGCCACGTCGGCGACCTCCAGCCGCTCCAGCCACTCCAGCGCGGCGCGCTCCGCAGCCTTGCGCCGGGCCCCGGCCAGCCGCAGCGGCAGCGCCACGTTCTCCACGCAGGTCAGCTCCGGTACGAGCCGGCCGAACTGGAACACGAAGCCGAACTCGGTACGGCGCAGGGCGGAGCGCTCGGCGTCCGTCATGCCGGTCAGGTCGCGGCCCCGGTAGGTGACCGTGCCCGCGTCGGGGAGGACGATCCCGGAGAGGCAGTGCAGCAGGGTCGACTTGCCGGAGCCCGACGGGCCCATGACGGCGACGACCTCGCCGGGGTGGATGGAGAACGCCGCGCCGTCGAGGGCGGGGGTCGATCCGTACGCCTTGCTCAGCTCGTGGGCGACGAGCAGGGAGCCCGCGGGGGCGGCCGTCACGGCCTGACCTCCGTGGCGAGCCGGTCCAGCCGCGCCGCCACCAGTTCGAGCCAGCGCAGATCGGCTTCGAGATGGAAGAGCGCGTGGTCGCAGATGAGCTGGTCGGCGAAGTCACCGCCGCGCTTGCGGGCGGTCAGCTCGCGCATCGTCCGCAGGTGTTCGGCGCGCTGGGTGTCGAGCAGGCTCTGCGCGCTGCGGCCGGTGAGCAGCGCGATGACGACCTTCGTGTAGAGGGTCGACTGGAGGTACGGCTGCGGGCTCTCCGGCTGGGCGAGCCACTGGGCGACGTCGGTGACCCCGGCGTCGGTGATCGCGTACCGCTTGCGCTCGGGGCCACCGCCGCTCTCGACGCCGTCCACGACGACGAGCCCGTTCTTCAGCAGCCGGGACATGGTCGAGTAGACCTGCCCGTAGTGGAGGGGACGGTCCTGGCCGAACTGGTCGTCGAAGGCCCGCTTGAGGTCGTAGCCGTGGCGCGGCCCCGATTCCAGGAGCCCGAGGAGGGTGTGGCCGATTGACATGGAGCGCACTCTACATCGCGTGTATAGAGGGGTTCCCGGCGATCGGTACGGCCCTGCCCGGACTCCCGGACGGTGTTCCGCGAGAGCCCTCAGCGGCTCCCCGGGGCCCTGTGGGCTTCCCTCAGGAGCCCTACGGCCCCTGAGGAAAACCCGTGACGGCCTACTCGCTGTCCCGCGGCTCCTGCCGGGCCTTGGGGGGCCGGCCCCGGCGCGGGATCGGGGCCGCGTTGCCCGGGAGCCGGCCCGCCTCGCCCAGGGCGCGGCGGAGCAGGAACTCGATCTGCGCGTTGGCGCTGCGCAGCTCGTCGGAGGCCCAGCGCGCCAGCGCGTCGTACACCGTCGGGTCCAGCCGCAGCAGTACCTGCTTGCGCTCCGGCCTGCTGCTCGGGCCCGGCTTGCGGGCCTGCTCGGATCCGCGCTCGGGGCGCTCGGGTTCGGTCACTGGTAGAGCGTGCCCGTGTTCACGACCGGCTGCGCGGCGCGGTCCCCGCAGAGCACGACGAGCAGATTGCTCACCATGGCCGCCTTGCGCTCCGAGTCCAGCTCGACGATGTCCTGTTCGGTGAGCCGGGTCAGGGCCGCCTCGACCATGCCGACCGCGCCGTCCACGATCAGCCGGCGGGCCGCGACGACGGCGCCCGCCTGCTGGCGCTGGAGCATCGCCGAGGCGATCTCGGGCGCGTACGCGAGGTGCGTGAAGCGGGACTCGATGATCTGGACCCCGGCCGCCTCGACCCGGGCGTGCAGTTCGACGGCGAGCTTCTCGGTGATCTCCTCGGCGTTGCCGCGCAGCGAGAGCCCGGCCTCCTCGTGGGCGTCGTACGGGTACTCGATGGCGATGTGCCGTACGGCCGCCTCGGTCTGCGTGGAGACGAACTCCAGGAAGTTGTCCACCTCGAAGGTCGCCCGCGCGGTGTCCTCGACCTTCCAGACCACGACCGCCGCCAGCTCGATCGGGTTGCCGTAGGCGTCGTTGACCTTGAGGACGGCCGTCTCGTGGTTCCGTACCCGCGTCGAGATCCCGGTGCGCGAGGTCAGCGGGTTCACCCAGCGCAGTCCGTCCGTACGGATCGTGCCGCGGTACCGGCCGAAGAGCTGGACGACCCGGGCCTCGCCCGGCGCGACCATGTTCAGCCCGCCCATCGCGAAGAGCGCGCCGGTCACGACCAGGGCGCCGGCGATGATCAGTATCGCCTTCGTCCCGCCTGAGCCGGCCGCGGCGCCCGCGACGATCAGGACCGTGCCGACGACGACGCCGAGCAGTCCGAGGAGGAGCGCGAGCCCGCCGCCGATGCTGTGCGCCGCGAATTCTCTGACCTGTGGGTCGGGAATCCTCGGAGCGCCGTCGACCGCGTCCGCGGTGTCCCGCCCGCCGGGTGTGCCGGTACTTGTGCTGGTGGAGGCCATATTCGTTCCCCGTTTCCGATCTGCCCCGCCGGGAGGCGGTGGATAGCATTGTGATTACACATTATCGCGTCCGGCAACCCTTTGGCACCCTGAGGAGTCGGTTCCATTGGGGTAGGTGCTGATTGTCACGCCCCAAAAGACCGGATCAGTTGGCCTTTGTCACAGGCGCCGGTGTTAGCTTTCTGAGCTGATTCCGGCGGGGGAGAGCCGCGAACGAGTCCGAACGGACGACCCGACGGGTGACCTGACACGAGAGCGGAGCGACACGGCGATGGGCCGAGCGGACGAGAGAAGAGCCCGGCAGCAGGACGCGCGCCGGACGGGCCGGAAGGGCGGCATACGCCGGTTCTTCACCCTGCGGAAACTCCTCGGAACCTTCTTCGTCCTCTGCCTGCTCGGCATGGGCGGGCTGTTCGTGCTCTACCTGGTGGTCCCGGTGCCGAGCGCCAACGCGCAGGCCGAGATGCAGAGCAACGTCTACAAGTACAGCGACGGCACGATCCTCGCCCGTACCGGACAGGTCAACCGCGAGATCGTCGGCCTGGAGAAGATCCCCAAGCAGGTCCAGCACACCTTCGTCGCCGCCGAGAACAAGTCCTTCTACAAGGACAACGGCATCGACCTGAAGGGCACGGCCCGCGGCGTCATCAACACCCTGTCCGGCAAGGGCAGGCAGGGCGGCTCGACCATCACCCAGCAGTACGTCAAGAACTACTACCTGAACCAGGACCAGACGGTCACCCGCAAGCTCAAGGAGCTGGTGATCTCCCTGAAGGTGGACCGGCAGAAGAAGAAGGACGAGATCCTCGCCGGCTACATCAACACGAGCTACTACGGTCGGGGCGCGTACGGCATCCAGGCCGCGGCCCAGGCGTACTACGGCGTCGACGCGTCGAAGCTGGGCGTCGCGCAGGGCGCGTACCTCGCTTCGCTGCTCCAGGCCCCCAACCAGTACAACTGGTCCGAGGCCACCGCCAACGGCAAGAAGCTCGTCACCGAGCGGTGGAACTACGTGCTCGACAACATGGTCGGACAGCACTGGCTGGACGCCTCCGAGCGCTCCGGGCTGACGTTCCCCGTACCGCGGGAGCCCAAGGCGGCCCCGGGCATGGAGGGCCAGACCGGCTATCTCGTCGAGGCGGCGCAGGACGAACTGGCGCGTCAGGGCGTCGACAAGGCGGACATCGCCCGCGGCGGCTGGACGATCACCCTCAACATCGACAGGAAGCGGCAGCAGTCCCTGGTCAAGGCGGTCGACAGGGAGCTGGAGTCCAAGATCGACCGTAAGAAGAACACCACGGACGCGACGGTCCAGGCCGGCGCGACCTCCGTCGACCCGAAGACCGGGCGCGTGGTGGCCCTCTACGGCGGAACGGGCGCCACCGAACACTGGATATCCAACGCCACCCGCTCCGACTACCAGCCGGCCTCGACGTTCAAGCCCCTCGTGCTCACCTCCGCCCTGGAGAACGGCGCGGAGACCCAGGACGGCCGGAGGATCGACACCGGCACCATCTACGACGGCACCAGCAAGCGGCCGGTCGTGGGCAGCGACACCCCGTTCGCCCCCGAGAACGAGGACGACGAGGACTACGGGGACGTCACCGTCCAGACCGCGATGAACCAGTCCATCAACTCCGTCTTCGCGCAGATGGTCGTGGACGTCGATCCCGCCGCCGTCAAGAAGACCGCCCTGGCGATGGGCATGCGGGACAAGGGCTTCCCGGAGCGGCCCGCGATCACCCTCGGCACGATGAACGCCTCCACCTGGGACATGGCCGGGGTGTACGCGACGCTCGACAACCACGGCAAGAAGATCACGCCGTCGATCGTGAAGTCCGCCGAGCACAAGGACCGTACGGTCGAACTCGCCGACCCGGTCGGCACTCAGGTCGTCGAACGCGAGACCGCCGACACCGTCACCCACGTCCTCCAGGGCGTCGTCGACAACGGCTCGGGACGCGCCGCCGACACCACGGACTACGACGCGGCGGGCAAGACCGGCACCTCGGAGAACAACAAGTCCGCGTGGTTCGCCGGATACACGCCTCAGCTCACCACGGTCGTCGCCCTGTTCGGCGAGTCCCCCAAGGAGGGCGGCGGCCAGGTCACCCTGACCGGCACCGCCAACTCCGGCCGGGCCAACGGCGGTGGTTTCCCCGCCAGGATCTGGGCGGACTACACGCGCGGCGCGCTGGGCGGCGGCTCCGACGCCCAGTTCGACCTGGACGTCACACCGCCCGTCAAGCCGACCCCGACCGTCGAGCCGTCCACCCCGACGCCGACCCCCACCCCGACCCCGACGCCCTCGGAGTCCGAGACCACCTCGCCGGAGCCCGAGCCGTCCGACACGACGACCGGGCCCGAGAGCCCGGAACCGTCGATCACGCTGCCCACGGCCCCCGAGCCCAGCGACGACGTGACCCCGACCGACGGGGGCGGGGAGAGCGACGGTTTCCCCGGCGACGGCCCGACCAACTCCAGACGGCCGCTGTTCGGTCAGTAGGAGCGGGTGAACGGAAGTGGGGCGGACACCGGGAGGTGCCCGCCCCACTTCCGTTCCGCTCGTCCGTTCCGCTCGTCCGTTCCGCTCGTCCGTTCCGTTCTTCCGCTCGGCTCAGCCGCCGTTCGTCTTCTTGGCGATCCGGTCGCCGATCTCCTTGTCGATGTTCCGCCAGTACTGGATCGCCCGGTCCAGCACCGGCCGGGTCACCCCCTGCGCGAGATGGCCGCTTACGTTCCCCACCAGCCGCTCACGCTGCGCGTCGTCGAACACCTGGCGCACCATGGTGCCCGCCTGGCCCCAGTCGTCGTCCTCGGCGTGCAGCTTGTACGCCTCGCGCACCATCTCGCCCGCCGAGGCCCACCCGGCCGGGTCCCCGAACCGCGCCACGTCGGCCGCCGGGCCGCCGTACGAGTTCGGCGCGTACGGCATCGCCGCGCTGGACGCCTCGTACCGCATCGGACCGTCCTTGGCGTACGAGTTCACCTGCGAGCGCGCCCGGTTGGGCGGGAGCTGGGTGTAGTTCGGGCCGATCCGGTAGCGGTGCGTGTCCGGGTACGAGAAGAGCCGTCCGAGCAGCATCTTGTCGGGGGACGGGCCGATGCCGGGCACCAGGTTCGACGGCTCGAACGCGGCCTGCTCGATGTGGACGAAGAAGTTGTCCGGGTTCTTGTTCAGGGTCATCCGGCCGACGTCGATCAGCGGGTAGTCGCCGTGCGGCCACACCTTGGTCAGGTCGAACGGGTTGAACCGGTAGGTGGCCGCGTCCTCGAACGGCATCACCTGGACCTTCAGGCTCCAGGTCGGCGCGTTCCCGGACTCGATCGACTCGTACAGGTCCCTGCGGTGGTGGTCGCCGTCCGAGCCGGCCATCGCGTCGGCCTCGGCCTGCGGGAGGTAGTCGGCGCCCTGGTCGGTCTTGAAGTGGTACTTCACCCAGAACCGCTCGCCCGCCTCGTTCACCCACATGTAGGTGTGCGAGCTGTATCCGTTCATGTGCCGGAACGACTTCGGGATGCCCCGGTCGCCCATCAGCCACGTCACCTGGTGCGCGGACTCGGGCGAGAGGGTCCAGAAGTCCCACTGCATGTCGTTGTTGCGCAGCCCGGTCGCCGGATGGCGTTTCTGCGAGCGGATGAAGTCCTGGAACTTGATCGGGTCACGGACGAAGAAGACCGGCGTGTTGTTGCCGACCATGTCGTAATTGCCGTGCTCCGTGTAGAACTTCAGCGCGAAGCCGCGCGGGTCGCGCCAGGTGTCGGGCGAACCCAGCTCACCGGCGACGGTGGAGAAGCGGGCCAGCATGTCCGTACGCCGGCCGGGCTGGAAGAGATCGGCCTTGGTGAACTGGCTGACGTCGTTCGTCACTTCGAAGAAGCCGTACGCGCCCGCGCCCTTGGCGTGCACCACCCGCTCGGGGACCCGCTCCCGGTTGAACTGGGCCATCTTCTCGATGAGGTAGTGATCCTGGAGCAGGATGGGACCGTCGGGGCTGATGGTGAGCGAGTGCTCGTCGCTCTCCACCGGAATACCGACGTTGTTGGTCGTGTACGGCGTCTTGGGGGATGAGGCGGCCACGAGATGTCCTCCCGTCGGGGGTCGGGGAGCCGAGGCCCGGGGGACCGGGGGGAGATCCCGGATACGTCCGGACCGGGGCAGCGGTCACTACTGGCCGCGTGCCCCAGCTAACCCCGACGACACCTTGTCGGCAACATATGCGCGCCCGCCCCTGGCGGGGCCGCGCTCAGGTGCCGGCCCGGCCGGTCCGCCCGGTCCGGCACCCGCCGGACCGGACCCGGGGTTCAGACCCGCGTCGGGATCTCGAACCAGACCACCTTGCCGGTCGAGAGCCGGGTGGCTCCCCACCGCCGGGCCAGCCGGTTGACCAGGAACAGTCCCCGGCCGCCCTCGTCCGTGTCCCGTGCGCGCCGCTGCCGCGGGAGCTGCGGCGAATCGTCGCCCACCTCGCAGCGCAGCACGTCCGTACGGAGCAGCCGCAGCGTCACCGGGCGCTCCGCGTACCGCACCGCGTTCGTGACGACCTCGCTGATCAGCAACTCGACCGCGTCACTCAGCTCCTCCAGGTCCCAGCGGGCCAGCGCCCGCCGGGCCAGCCGCCTGGCCCGCCCCGGAGCCGCGTCCTCCGGTTCCAGGAACCAGTACGCCACGTCGCTCGGCGCGATCCCGTCGAACCGGGCGGCGAGCAGCGCGATGTCGTCGTCGCGGTCGCCCGGGCCCAGCACGTCGAGCACGTCGTCGCAGAGCGCCTCCAGCGGCGGCGAGTGATCGGGCCCGGTGAGCTGCGCCGTGGCCGCCAGCCGCTCCCTGAGCTGCTCGATCCCGGTCCACACGTCACGCAGCCGCGACTCGACCAGACCGTCGGTGTAGAGCAGCAGGGTCGCCCCGGCCGGCGCGTCCAGCTCGACGGCCTCGAAGTCCACGCCGCCGACCCCGATCGGCGCCCCGGGCGGCACCCGCAGCACCTCAGCCCGGCCGCCGAGATGCAGCAGTATGGGCGGCGGATGGCCTGCGTTGGCGATGGTGATCCGGTGCGCGACCGGGTCGTACACCGCGTAGAGGCAGGTCGCCATCCGGTCCGTGCCGAGCCGCTGCGCCTGCTCGTCGAGGTGGTGCAGCACCTCCTGCGGCGGCAGGTCGAGACCGGCCAGGGTCTGTGCCGTCGTCCTGAGCTGGCCCATGATCGCGGCGGAGGTCATGGAGTGGCCCATGACGTCGCCCACGACCAGCGCGACCCGGCTGCCGGGCAGCGGGATCGCGTCGTACCAGTCGCCGCCGACCCGGGCGGTCTCGGCGGCCGGCAGATAGCGCGAGGCGAGCCGCACGCCGGTCGGCTGGGGCAGGTTCTCCGGCAGCATCGTGCGCTGGAGCTCGTCCGCGATGTACGCCTCGCGGCCGTACAGCACCGCCTTGTCGATGCCCAGCGCCGTGTGCGTGGCGAGCTGCGCCGCGACCAGCAGATCGTTCGGCTCGAAGGCCGCGCGGTCGGGACGGCGCAGGAAGACGGCCGCGCCGATGACCCGCCGCCGGCCGCGCAGCGGCGCGAGGATCGCGCGGTGCCCGGTCGGCACGATGCGGTCGGCGCCGAGCAGCTCCGGCAGCGCGGCGCGGGCCGCCGCCGAGTCGCCGAAGACCGGACGGACCCCGCGCAGCACCTCGGAGAGCGCGCCGCCGGAGAAGACCTCGCAGAGTTCGGCGGCCGGCATCGCGTCGGACTGCGGGTCGAGGATCGGCAGCCGCAGGCCCTCGGTGATCTGCGGCGGCAGCGCGCCGCTCGTGGGGTTCTCCGGATCCTCCTCGGTCAGCCGCAGCCGGTCCGTACGCCGCAGCCGCAGCACGAACGGCGACACGGGACGCTCGTCGCCGACGGGCAGAGGATCACGCAGATAGACGAGTATGGCGTCCGAGAAGGTGGGTACGGTCGCCCGGCACAGGCCCAGCACGATCTCGTCCAGGTCTATGCCGCGGGCGATCCGCCGGGTGGCGGCCCCCACGAAACGCAGCCGGTCGCCCTCGCGCCTGGCCGTACCGGCGGGATCCGGGGCGGGCCCCGCGGGCTGCGGCACGGAGACGGCGGACTCCTGCCGCGGTCGCGTGCGTTCCTGCTGCCGGGCAACCAGGGGCTGCCGGCCTTCGTGGGAGGGGGGATGCTCCGTCACGCGTGGGATTCCGTCCGTCCGGGCCGGGGGTGCGATGCGCTCTCTTCGACTGGGTGACAACCCTGGCGCACGGCTCCACTCCCCTCGTAGTGAGTCACTGTCGTTGTGGCGGGTCGTAGCGGTCAACAGTGTTACGTGCGTCGTGCGGTGACTGGTGGTCAGGTCGGTTGCAGAGTCACCCCGTTGAGGTGCGACGGATACGACGGATGCGACGTGCCGCGACCGGATGCGGTGTTCCGGAGGACGATCCTACGTTTGCACCCTGGGGGCACATCAAGGATCTCACGAGGACGTATGCGCCGGGGCGGATACCCGCACCCGAATCCTTTACTCCCCCGGTCACCCCGTCCGTCACGGCGACGCACTCAGGGAAATGTTCGAAGGGGGGCCCGCGGGTTCGGCCGGGTCAGGTGACGAGCCGGGCCGGGGTGCGGTCCCAGCCGTCCGGGAGGCGGGGGACCGGCCAGTGCGGCTCGGGGCGCCAGTGCTCCCAGCCGTCGCGGAACGGGGTGCCCCACGCGTCGATCAGTTCGATCGCCGCGCGCCCGGCCGCCTCGACCCGCCGGGCCTGGTCCCGCGGCATCAGGCCGTCGCGCTGGGCCTGGGCGAACTCGTCCTCGTCGCGCCACCGCCAGCTCCGGTCCGGGTAGACCTCGATGTCCAGGAAGTGGTCCTCGGAGTCGATGCCCCCGGCCCAGCGGGTGCGGGGCTCCTCCAGGTTCACGTACCAGTTCTGGAAGCGCCAGCCGCGCTCCCACCACAGCCAGACCGACCACGGTTCGCCCGGCCGCGCCAGCTTCAGCACGCCCATCCCGTACCACCGGTCGCGCACCACCGTGCGCGGCGCGGTGTAGCGGGTCGCCAGCGGCTCGTGGTGCACCGGGGCGCCGTCCGCGCGGGCCGGCCGGACACACGGGGTGTCCGGCGCCAGCCACACCGCGAGCAGTTCGTCCGTGTCCTGCACGACCGTGACAGGGCGGCAGATGTGCACGCCGTCCCCGGCGTTCTCCCGGTACCGCCACAGGATCTGGGTGCCCGCCGCCCAGTGTTCGTTCGCCGCCGTCTCCTTCATGGAGGGATCTTACGGGGTGTACGCGGCCGGTGCCGGGCCGTCGCGGACGGCACCACACTCGTTTACGGGCGTGTCATGCGCAGGACATCCAGGGCCTCGTCGAGCTGCTCCAGGGTGAGCTCCCCGCGCTCCACGTACCCCAGCGCCAGGACCGTCTCGCGGATCGTCGCGTGGTCCGCCAGGGACTTCTTCGCGACCTTCGCGGCGGCCTCGTACCCGATGTACTTGTTCAGCGGGGTGACGACGGACGGCGACGACTCCGCGTACGTACGGGCCCGCTCGACGTCGGCGGTGATCCCGTCGACCGTACGGTCCGCCAGCAGCCGCGACACGTTCGTCAGCAGCCGTACCGACTCCAGGAGGTTCTTGGCGATCACCGGGAGCATCACGTTCAGCTCGAAGTTCCCGGCGGCTCCGGCCACGGCGATCGTCGCGTCCGCGCCCGTGACCTGCGCGGCGACCATCAGGACGGCCTCCGGGATCACCGGGTTGACCTTGCCCGGCATGATCGAGGAGCCCGGCTGGAGGTCGGGCAGGGCGATCTCGGCGAGGCCGGTGCGCGGACCCGACGCCATCCAGCGCAGATCGTTGGAGATCTTCGTCAGCGACACGGCGAGCGTACGGAGCTGGCCCGACGTCTCCACGAGCCCGTCGCGGGCGCCCTGCGCCTCGAAGTGGTTGCGGGCCTCCGTCAGCGGCAGCCCGGTCGCGCGCGCGACCTCCGCGATGACGGCGGCGGAGAAGCCGGGCGGGGTGTTGATGCCGGTGCCCACCGCCGTACCGCCCAGCGGCAGCTCGGCCAGGCGCGGCAGCGAAGCGGTCAGCCGCTCCACCGCGTACCGGATCTGCGCCGCGTAGCCGCCGAACTCCTGGCCGAGGGTGACAGGGGTGGCGTCCATGAGGTGCGTACGGCCGGACTTCACGACGTCCGCGAACTCCTCCGCCTTGCGCTCCAGCGAGGCGGCGAGATGCTCCAGCGCCGGGATCAGCCCACCGGTGACGGCGCCGGTCGCGGCGACGTGGATGCTGGACGGGAAGACGTCGTTGGAGCTCTGCGAGGCGTTGACGTGGTCGTTGGGGTGGACGTCCCGGCCCAGCCGCTCGGTGGCGAGCGTGGCGAGCACTTCATTCGTGTTCATGTTCGAGGAGGTGCCGGAGCCCGTCTGGAAGACGTCCACCGGGAAGTGGTCGTCCCAGCGGCCCTCCGCCACCTCGGCGGCGGCCTCCTGGATGGCGTCCGCGATGTCCTGGTCGATCACCCCGAGCCCGGCGTTGACCTTGGCGGCGGCGGCCTTGATCCGGGCCAGGGCCTCGATGTGCGTACGTTCCAGCCGCTGCCCCGAGATGGGGAAGTTCTCCACCGCGCGCTGCGTCTGCGCGCGCCACTTCGCGTGCGCGGGGACCCGTACCTCACCCATCGAGTCGTGCTCGGTCCGGTACTGGTTCTCGTCGGTCGTCATCGTCGTCGTACCTCCTGTGAAGGTGAGCGTCCGGCCGATCCGATGTGTTCCCCCGCAGCCCGCTCCCGGACGGCCCGCTCCCGCACCGGAAGGGGCCGTCCGAGGGGTCGATCCGCCGATCAGCCGAGGCCGGGGCCGCGGACCGGGATGCTGGTGAAGGTGGGCGCAGGGGCGGGCTCGGTGAAGAAGTCGTTGCCCTTGTCGTCCACGACGATGAACGCAGGGAAGTCCTCGACCTCGATGCGCCAGACCGCCTCCATGCCCAGCTCCTCGTACTCGACGACCTCGACCTTCTTGATGCAGTCCTGCGCCAGCCGGGCCGCCGGGCCGCCGATCGAGCCGAGGTAGAAGCCGCCGTGCGCGTCGCACGCGTCGGTCACCTGTTTCGAGCGGTTGCCCTTGGCGAGCATGACCTTCGAGCCGCCCGCCGCCTGGAACTGCGCCACGTAGCTGTCCATCCGGCCGGCCGTCGTCGGGCCGAAGGATCCGGACGCGTACCCCTCGGGGGTCTTCGCCGGGCCCGCGTAGTAGACCGGGTGGTCCTTCAGGTACTGCGGCATCTCCTCGCCCGCGTCCAGCCGCTCCTTGATCTTGGCGTGCGCGATGTCACGGGCCACCACCAGCGGCCCGGTGAGCGAGAGCCGGGTCTTGACCGGGTACTTCGTCAGCTCGGCGAGGATCTCGTCCATCGGGCGGCGCAGGTCGATCCGTACGACATCGCCGCCCGCGTTCTCCCCTTCGCCCTCGCCCAGGTGCTCGTCCGTGGTGTCCGGCAGGAAGCGCGCCGGGTCCTTCTCCAGCTCCTCCAGGAAGACGCCCTCGGCGGTGATCTTCGCGACGGCCTGGCGGTCGGCCGAGCAGGAGACGGCGATCGCGACCGGCAGTGAGGCGCCGTGCCGCGGCAGCCGCACCACCCGGACGTCGTGGCAGAAGTACTTGCCGCCGAACTGCGCGCCGATCCCGATCCGCTGCGTCAGCTCGAAGACCTTCTCCTCCAGCTCCTTGTCACGGAAGCCGTGACCGGTGGGGGAGCCCTCGGCGGGCAGCTCGTCGAGGTAGTGCGCGGAGGCGTACTTCGCAGTCTTGAGGGCGAATTCCGCCGACGTACCGCCGACGACGATCGCGAGGTGGTACGGCGGGCACGCGGCCGTGCCCAGCGAACGGATCTTCTCCTCCAGGAACTTCATCATGGAGGTCTCGTTCAGCACCGCCTTCGTCTCCTGGTACAGGAACGACTTGTTGGCAGAGCCGCCGCCCTTCGCCATGAAAAGGAACTTGTACGCGCCGCCGTCGGTCGCGTACAGCTCGATCTGCGCGGGCAGGTTCGAGCCGGTGTTCTTCTCCTCCCACATGGTGAGCGGGGCCATCTGCGAATAGCGCAGATTCAGCTTCGTGTACGCGTCGAAGATTCCGTGCGAAAGGGCTTCCTCGTCGCCGCCCTCGGTCAGCACCTGCTGCCCGCGCTTGCCCATCACGATCGCCGTACCGGTGTCCTGGCACATGGGGAGAACGCCCGCCGCCGCGATATTCGCGTTCTTCAGGAGATCGAGCGCCACGAACTTGTCGTTCGAGGACGCCTCGGGGTCGTCCACGATCCTGCGGAGCTGCGCGAGATGGGCCGGCCGCAGGTAGTGCGAGATGTCGTGCATCGCCTCGGCGGCGAGCGTGCGCAGCGCCTCGGGGGCGACCTTGAGGAACGTACGCCCGTCGGCCTCGAAGGTGGAGACACCTTCGGCGGTCACCAGGCGGTAGGGCGTGGTGTCCTCCCCCAGCGGAAGCAGATCGGAGTACGCAAATTCCGGCATTACGGCCATTCCTCACTCGACAGACGGCGGCGCGGCCCCCATTGGCTGCGGCATGCACCAGCGTAGGGCGCGCCACCGACACCGCTCCTGTGAGGTAAGGCTCAGTAGGGACGTCCCGCGCGTTGACGCGCCGACACCTCCCAGCCCCTAGTCGCGATCTATCGCGTTTCGCTACCCTGGGCCCGTGGACCTCGAAAAGCAGCCTCAGCAGCCCCAGAAGCCGGCCGAGCGGAAGCCTGTCGCGGCGGCGGAGCCCGGGCCCGCGGGCCTCCGCGCCTCCGACGCCGATCGGGACAGGACCGCTGACATCCTCAGGGAGGCGCTGGCGGAGGGCCGTCTGGACGCCGAGGAGCACGGCGAGCGGATCGACGCCGTCTACCGGGCGAAGACCGTCGGCGAACTGGAGCCGTTGGTACGGGACCTGCCGGCCCCCGGCGCCGACGGCCGCGCCGCGGGTCCGTCGCGCGGCACGGCGGGCGGGTACGGCTACGGGCCCGAGGATCCGGAGGCCCCCGCCGAGAACATGATCGCGATCTTCAGCAGCTCGACGCGGAAGGGGCGTTGGCGAATCGGCGCCAAGGTCAACGCGTTCGCGCTCTTCGGCAATGTCGAGATCGACCTCACAGAGGCACTCTTCGGCCAGCGGGTCACCGTGATCAACGCGACGTCCATTTTCGGAAATGTGGAGATCACGGTTCCGGAGAACATCACGCTGCGGGGCAACGGAAACGGGGTCTTCGGCAATTTCGAGGTCCGCACGCTGGAGGCCCCGGACCGGGACGCGCCCACGGTCGTGGTGAACGGCTACTCCGTCTTCGGCAATGTCGAGGCCAAGCCGAAGCGCGGCAAGTGGATCGCGAACCTCGTCAACGACACCCTCCGCAAGCACCTCGGTCACTAGGGCTTTCGTCTGTACCTCTGGCGCCGATTTCCGGCCAAAGGCAGCCAGTTGGGGCACGGTGTCCGAAATTCCGCACGGCGTTCCGGACTCCGGAACTGGGTGCCACTCAGTGCATAGGCGTGCGCACAGCGGGTAGGGAAAGCTGCATCGTCTCTCGCTCGCGAAGCCGTCGTCAGGAGTAGACCGTGCTGCAACTGCCGCATCAGCCCCTCCAGGCGGCCGCCCTTCCGACCCAGCGGAGTCCCGCTCGGGAGGATCAGGCCGGCCCCTGGCATTCGGAGGCTGTATGCCGTCGGGACGAAGCGGGATTGTTCTTCGCCCCATCCAAGGAGCCGACAGCCGCGAGACTGGCGCGGGAGGAGGCCGCGAAGCGGGTCTGTGCCCGGTGTCCGGTGATGCTCGAATGCCAGGAGCACGCACTGCTCCAACCCGAGCCCTACGGGGTGTGGGGCGGGCTGACGGCGGCCGAGCGCCGCGTGGTGCTGGCGCGCCGCAGGCGGCGCGAGGTGGAGCTGCGCAAGGCGGCGGCCGTCGACCGCATCGCGGCGGCGGGCTGACGCTCCCGGCTCCGTTACGTGCGGGGGACGCGCGTACGCGGGACGCGTACACGAGGACGTGAACGGACGGAAGGGGCGCCCCGCCGCACAGAGGGGCACCCCTTCCGCCGAGTCCGTCCCGCGCGTCCCGGCCGGGACCGCGAGTCCGGGCCGGGACGCGCGGGACGGGAGCGCGAGTCGGGCCGGTAGTGCGAGTCCGGGCCGGGCAGGCGCTACTTGGCGCGGTCGAAGTCGATCGTGCTGTAGGCGCGGAGCTTCGCCAGCCGGTGGGTCGCGTCGATCTGCCGGATCGTGCCCGACTTGGAGCGCATCACCAGGGACTGGGTGGTCGCCGTCTCCGAGCTGTAGCGCACGCCCCGCAGCAGTTCGCCGTCCGTGATGCCGGTGGCGACGAAGAACACGTTCTCGCCGCTGACCAGGTCATTGGTGGACAGGACCCGGTCCAGGTCATGACCGGCGTCGATCGCGCGCTGCCGCTCCGCGTTGTCCTTGGGCCAGAGTTTGCCCTGGATGACACCGCCGAGACACTTTATGGCGCACGCGGAGATGATGCCCTCCGGGGTACCGCCGACGCCCATCAGCAGGTCGACGCCGGTGCCCTCGCGGGCGGCCATGATGGAACCGGCGACATCGCCGTCGGAGATCAGCTTGATACGGGCACCGGTCTCCCGGATCTCCTTGATGATGCCCTCGTGGCGGGGGCGGTCGAGGACGACGACCGTCACGTCCTGGGGTGAGAGGCGCTTCGCCTTGGCGACCCGGCGGATGTTGACCGCGACGGGCGCGTTGATGTCCACGAAGTCGGCGGCCTCGGGGCCGGTGACCAGCTTGTCCATGTAGAACACCGCGGACGGGTCGAACATCGTGCCCCGGTCCGCCGCCGCGAGCACGGCGATGGCGTTCGGCATGCCCTTGGCGTTCAGGGTGGTGCCGTCGATCGGGTCCACGGCGATGTCGACCTCGGCACCGGTGCCGTCCCCGATCTCCTCCCCGTTGAACAGCATCGGGGCTTCGTCCTTCTCGCCCTCGCCGATGACGACGACGCCGCTCATCGAGACGGTGGAGACGAGGGTGCGCATGGCGTTCACCGCGGCGCCGTCCGCGCCGTTCTTGTCGCCGCGTCCGACCCACCGGCCGGCCGCCATCGCGGCGGCCTCGGTGACCCGCACCAACTCCAGCGCGAGGTTGCGGTCGGGTGCCTCGGGAGACACCTCAAGGGGGGACGGAAGATGATGTTCGGTCAACGGAGCGCACCTTTCTGTACGGCGACGACCGGAAAAGAGGGTGATACGACTCTATCTGTACATCGACAAATTGAGCAGAGGGGCCCACGTATGAGCGCGACCGGGTGATGCGACGATGGGGCCGTGGCAGGTATGCGAGGCAGACAGACAGTGCGGGACATGTTCCTGTCGATGGCGGTCATCGGGGTCGTCGTCGCCGCGATCTACATGTTCATTCCGCATGACGACACACCGGCCCCGGTCAAGGCGGTCGACTACCGGGTCGAGCTGGTGACCGCGCGCCGCGCGGCGCCGTACCCGGTGCTCGCCCCGGCGGGGCTGGCGCAGACGTGGAAGCCGACCTCGGTCACGTACGAGCGGCAGAACGCCGACGCGTGGCACCTCGGCTATCTGGACCCGGACGGCGAGTACGTGGCGGTCGAGCAGTCGACGGCGCCCGCGAAGAAGTTCGTGGCGGAGGTCAGCCACCAGGCCGAGGACACCGGCGAGACGCAGCAGGTGGCGGGCGAGACCTGGCAGCGCTGGAAGGGGCCGAAGTACGACGCGCTGGCGCGTACGGACGGCGACGCCACGACGGTGGTGACCGGCACCGCCTCCTTCGAGCGGCTGGGCGAGATGGCCGAGGCGCTGGAGGCCGACAAGGACTCCGGTCAGAACTCCGGTACGGGGGCGGGCGCGAGCGCCGACGCGGACTCAGACGCGAGCGCGGGCAAGGGAACGGGAACGGGAACGGGAACGGGAACGGGAACGGGCACCGAACAGAGCCGGTAGCGCGGGCGCGAGGACGGGCGCGGGGACGGGTGGACGTCCCCGCCCGCACTCGGACCAGACTCGGAGCCGGTAGCGCGGGGACGGGCGCGGGGGCCGACGTCCGGCGAACGCCGCGAGGTCCGGCACCGGCCCGGCGAACGGCGCGGGGTCCGGGACCGGCCCGGCGAACGGCGCCGGCGGGGCCGCGACGGACGGGACGCCCCGGCCCGGCCCGGCGAACGCCGCGAGGTCCGGCACCGGCCCGGCGAACGCGAGGCCCGGGACCCGGCCCGGCGAACGGCGCCGACGGGGCCGCGACGGACGGGACGCCCCGGCCCGGCCCGTTCCAGGCTCGCCCGTCCCGCTCCTCCGGCTTCCGCTGCTCCCGCTGTTCCGCCACTCCCGCTGTTCCGCTACTCCCGCTGTTCCGCTACTCCCGCTCCTCCGGCTTCTTCTCGGCCAGGGAAGCGTCCAGCCGGGCCCTCGCCCCCTCCAGCCAGTGGCGGCACACCTTCGCCAGCTCCTCGCCGCGCTCCCACAGGGCCAGCGAGTCCTCCAGCGACGTACCGCCCGCCTCCAGTCGGCGCACGACCTCGATCAGCTCGTCGCGCGCCTGCTCGTAGCCCGGCGTGTCCGTGGCGGAGGCCGCTTCCGCGGCGTTGTCCGTGCTCGTCATGTCATCCACCCTATGTACGCGCGTGACCGCGCGATCCGACAACGATTCCGTCCGCGGCGCTCACCCCGCGGTCGCGACGCTCATTCCGCGACCACCCGCACCGAGAACTCGCCCTCCGCCACCCTGGCCCGCAGCTCCTCGGCCGCCGTGACGTCCCCCGGCGCCCGTACGACCGTCCCGTCCGGCCGCTGAAGCACCGCGTACCCGCGCTCCAGCGTCGCCGCGGGGGACAGCGCCACCACCCGCGCCCGGGTGTGCGACAGCTCCGAGTCCGCCCGGTCCAGCAGATGGCGCAGCACCCGCCGGCTCCGGTCGGCCAGCGCGGCCACCTCGGCTTCGCGCTCCTCCACCATCCGGTGCGGCCGCTCCATCACGGGCCGGGCGAGCGCGTGGGCCAGCCCGCGCTCCTCGCGGTCCAGCAGCCCCCGTACCGTACGCAGCGCCCGGTCGCGCAGGCCCTGGACCCGGTCCAGCTCCTCGCCCACGTCCGGCACGGTCTTCTTCGCCGCGTCGGTCGGCGTCGACGCCCGTACGTCCGCCACCAGGTCCAGCAGCGGCGCGTCCGGCTCGTGTCCGATCGCGGAGACGACCGGCGTGCGGCACGCCGCCACCGCCCGGATCAACTGCTCGTCGGAGAACGGCAGCAGGTCCTCCACGCTGCCGCCGCCGCGCGCCACGATGATCACGTCCACCTCCGGCAGCCCGTCCAGCTCCTTGACCGCCTGGACGACCTGGGCCACCGCGTTGACCCCCTGCACCGCCGTGTTACGGACCTCGAAGCGCACCGCGGGCCACCGCCGCCGCGCGTTCTCCAGCACATCGCGCTCGGCCGCCGAGGCCCGCCCGCAGACCAGCCCGACGAGCTGCGGCAGAAACGGCAGCGGCCTCTTGCGGTCGGCGGCGAACAGCCCCTCCGCCCCCAGCGAGCGCTTCAACTGCTCCAGCCGCACCAGCAGCTCGCCGATCCCGACGGGCCGTATCTCCGTCGCCCGCAGCGAGAGCTGCCCGCGCGGCGCGTACCACTCGGGCTTGGCCTGCACCACGACCCGCGCCCCCTCCGAGACCACGTCCGCGATCGCGTCGAACACCTGCCGGTAGCACGTGACGCTCACCGAGATGTCGTACGAGGGGTCGCGCAGGGTCAGGAAGACGACCCCCGCGCCCGGCCGGCGCGAGAGCTGGGTGATCTGCCCCTCGACCCAGATGGCGCCGAGGCGGTCGATCCATCCGCCGATGAGCCGCGAGACCTCACCGACGGGCAGCGGAGCGTCCGCGGACGTGTTGAGTGCCATGCCGAGGAGCGTATCGGCCGCCTCTGACAACGCCCCGGTTCCCCGCCCGCCTCATCGCACGGACCCGTCCCGGCCCGCCGTCCGCACGCCCGCCCGTCCACCGCGTCCCCGCTGCACCAGCAGCACCACCAGCCCCACGGCCAGCCAGATCGCGCCCACCACCTGCGCCGAGCCCGCCGCCTCCACGATCACCGCGATGAGGATCGCCGCCCCGATCACCGGCGCCACCACATGCGCGAACCAGCGCGGCGGCCCCTCCTCGCGCCGTACCGCGAACCACCCCACCACCGACGCGTGCAGCAGGACGAACGCCGTCAGCGCCCCCACGTCCACCACCGAGACCAGATGGTCCAGACCGTCCGGGCGCCGCGCCGCCCACACCGCGGCCACCAGCGTCACCACGGCGGCCAGCAGCAGCGCCACCCGGGGCACGCCCGCGTTCGTACGGGACAAGGCGTGCGGGAGTCTGCGCTCACGGCCCATCGCGAAGAGCAGCCGTCCGGCCGCCGCCTGCCCGGCCAGCGCCGCGAACGCCGCGCCGATCGCCTTGCTCACCGCCACCAGGTCGTGCAGCCAGGTGCCGACGGCCGTGTCCACCGCGTCGTAGAACGCGGACCCCTGCTTCGCGGGATCGGCCGCCAGTTCCGCCGAGGTCATCGGCTCCAGCAGCGCCACCAAGTAGGTCTGCGCGATGAACAGCACTCCGGCCAGCACCAGACAGAACAGCACGGCCCGCGCCACCTGCCGTGAACCCCCTGTCACCTCCTCGGCGAACGAGGCGATCGCGTCGAACCCGAGGTACGACAGCACCGCGACCGACACCGCGCCCAACACCGCCGCCAGGGAGAACCCCGTATCGCTCGTGAACGGCGACGACCAGCCGCGCGTCGCGCCGTCCCGTGCCAGCACCACCACGGCCGACACGACGAAGACCAGCAGGACGACGAGTTCCATCGCCAGCACCGCGAAGCCGACCCGGGCCGCCGCCCGTACCCCCCAGAGGTTGAGCAGCGTCGTGACCACCACGGCGATCGCCGTCCACACCCACCGGTCCACGGAGGGCACCAGCGCCTCCATGGCGATCCCCGCGAAGAGGTACGCCACCGCGGGGATCAGCAGATAGTCGAGCATCGCCATCCATCCGGCGATGAACCCGGGCCCCTCGCCGAGCCCCTTGCGCGCGTACGCGAAGACCGACCCGGCCTGCGGGGCGACCCGCACCATCTGGGCGTAGCTGAACGCTGTGAAGGCCATCGCGACGGTCGCCACGACATAGACCAGCGCCACGGATCCGTGCGACCTCGCGTCAAGAGTGCCGAAGACGCCGACGGGGGCCATGGGGGCGATGAAGAGCAGCCCGTAGACGACGAGGTCCCGGAAGCCCAGCGTCCGCCGCAGCCCGTCGCCGCCCGACGTGGCGCCCTCCGCGCCCTCCCTGCCCTCCCCGCCCGACGCGCCGCCCTTACCGTCCGCGGCTCCGGCGATCGTTCCTTCCCCGCCGCTGCCACCGGTGCCGCTGCCGGCCATCGGGTCCCTCCCTCGATCGCGTACGCACCAGTGTCGTGCAGAGGGAGGAAGTTCCGCCTCTTCTGCACGGCCTTACGATGGGAGGCATGACTGCAACGTCCCGCCCGTCGCCCGCCGCCACCCCTAGTGGAGACGCCGCGCGCCGCGCCGGCAAACGCGTCCTCCTCGCCGCACCCCGCGGCTACTGCGCGGGTGTCGACCGTGCCGTGATCGCCGTCGAGAAGGCCCTGGAGCAGTACGGGGCGCCGATCTACGTCCGACACGAGATCGTCCACAACAAGTACGTCGTCAAAACCCTGGAGAACAAGGGCGCCGTCTTCGTCGACAGGACGGCGGAGGTCCCCGAGGGATCCATCGTCATGTTCTCGGCGCACGGCGTCGCCCCGGTCGTCCACGAGGAGGCGGCCGAACGCAAGCTCGCCACCATCGACGCCACCTGCCCCCTGGTCACCAAGGTCCACAAGGAAGCCGTGCGCTTCGCCAACGAGGACTACGACATCCTTCTCATCGGCCATGAGGGCCACGAAGAGGTCATCGGCACCTCGGGCGAGGCCCCGGAGCACATCACGCTGGTCGACGGCCCGGAGGATGTCGCCAACGTCGAGGTCCGCGACGAGTCGAAGGTCGTCTGGCTCTCCCAGACCACGCTCTCCGTGGACGAGACGATGGAGACGGTCGACGCCCTCAAGGAGAAGTTCCCGCTGATGATCGCGCCCCCGAGCGACGACATCTGCTACGCCACCCAGAACCGTCAGATCGCGGTCAAGCAGATGGGCGCCGACGCGGACCTGGTGATCGTCGTCGGCTCCAAGAACTCCTCCAACTCGGTACGGCTGGTCGAGGTCGCCCTCGGCGCCGGCGCCCGCGACTCCCACCTGGTGGACGAGGCCGCCGAGATCGAAGAGGCATGGCTCGACGGCGTCTCCACGGTCGGTGTCACGTCGGGCGCCTCCGTACCGGAGATCCTGGTCGACGGCGTCCTGGAATGGCTCTCGGAGCGCGGCTTCGAGGACGTCGAGATCGTCAAGGCGGCCGAGGAGTCGATCACGTTCTCGCTCCCGAAGGAGCTGCGCAAGGACCTGCGGGCCGAGGCCGCGGCGCTCTCCAGGTAGTACGGTCCGCGGCGGCACGCGGCGGGGCGGAGCGGTGAACAGGTCGAGCCGTTCTGCTTTTGCGCACGTCGCTGTCAGCATCTGCCCGTAACGTTGTGTCCATGAACGTCTTCGGAGTGGACATCGGTGGCTCGGGGATCAAGGGTGCGCCCGTGGACCTGGAGCGCGGCGACCTGGTCGAGCCCCGCTACAAAGTGCTCACGCCACACCCGGCGACGCCCGAGAGCGTCGCCGACGGTGTGGTGGAGGTCGTCCGGCATTTCGGCTGGTCGGGGCCGGTCGGGATCACCTTCCCCGGGGTGGTGACGGGCTCGGTGATCCGTACGGCCGCCAATGTCGACAAGGCGTGGATCGACGTCGACGCGGGCCAGGTCCTCGGTGACCACCTCGGCCTGCGGGCCACCGTCCTGAACGACGCCGACGCGGCGGGCGTGGCGGAGATGGCCTTCGGCGCGGGCCGCGGCCGTAAAGGCACGGTCTTCCTGCTGACCTTCGGTACGGGTATCGGCAGCGCGCTCTTCATCGACGGGCGCCTGGTGCCCAACACGGAGCTGGGCCATCTCGAACTGCACGGCCACGACGCGGAGAAGCGCGCGTCCACGAAGGCCAAGGACGACGAAGAGCTGAGCTGGCACCACTGGGCGCACCGGGTCCAGAAGTATCTGGCCCATGTGGAGATGCTCTTCTCGCCCGAGCTGTTCATCATCGGCGGCGGGGTGAGCCGCAAGGCCGACAAGTTCCTCCCGCTGATCGAGGGGATCAGGGCCGAGATCCTGCCGGCCGAGCTGCAGAACAACGCGGGGATCGTCGGCGCGGCGATGGCGGCGGCAGGCCGCTGACACGGCCCGCCGAGGTCCGCTATCCCCGCCGTACCGCCCGGGAGGCGGTGGCGCCGCTCCGCGGGGCCGGTGTCCGGCCGCTCCCGGCCGTCCGGCCCCGGGGCCCGGCGCCGGCCCGGGTGGCGGCCATCTTCTCCCTGGCGAGCTGCCGCCGCCCCATCTCGCGCACCTTCCGTACGGTGGCGATGAGCCCGGCGACGAGCGTGCCGCCGTACAGCCAGCCCGCGTGGACGGCCAGCGTGGTGACGAGCCCCATGACCTGCCCGCCGAAGCCCTCGGTCCCGCCGGAGATCGGCAGCGCGCCCACGGCGAAGGCGATCGGCACGGTGATCGGCGCGGTGACCAGGTCGGCGGGGCGCACCCACAGCGCGGTCACGGCGCTGACCGGCAGGAACAGCACCCCGTACACCACCGGCTCGGCGTCGAAGAGCAGCGCGTCCAAGAAGGCGAAGAAGAGCATCGAGGCCGTGGCGAAGAGCCCGGCGCCCAGCCCGGTGAGCCGCGGGTTGGGCAGTCTGCGCAGCCGCTGCACGACGGGCGGCACGCGCCGTCGGCGCGCCGCGGGGTGGTGCCGCGGCCGGTGCCGCCGCGGGGGCTGCTGACGTGTCCTCTGCTGCTGCTCCACCGGACCAACGTAGGTGGCGGAGGCGGACGAAGCGGGGAACCGGGGTCGGGACACGCCCTCCGGATGACGCCGGAGCTGAGTTCGAGGGCCCGGCGGCGGACCGGCCACCGTACGGCGCCCGTCACCGCCCACCGCACCACGCCCGTAAACTGGGAGATCGGGCCGCGAAGGTCCTCAGCCAGTCCTCGGCCGCCGGCCGGTCCTCACTCCAGGAAGTCGCCAACGTGTCGCTCACGATCGGAATCGTCGGTCTGCCGAATGTCGGCAAGTCGACCCTGTTCAACGCCCTGACCAAGAACGACGTGCTGGCGGCCAACTACCCGTTCGCCACCATCGAGCCCAACGTCGGCGTGGTCGGCGTACCGGACCCGCGCCTGAACAAGCTGGCGGAGATCTTCGGCTCGCAGAAGATCCTCCCGGCCACGGTCGACTTCGTCGACATCGCCGGCATCGTGCGCGGCGCCTCCGAAGGAGAGGGACTGGGCAACAAGTTCCTGGCGAACATCCGTGAGTCGGACGCGATCTGCCAGGTCATCCGGGCCTTCAAGGACGAGAACGTCGTTCACGTCGACGGCAAGGTCTCGCCCAAGAACGACATCGAGACGATCAACACCGAGCTGATCCTGGCCGACCTCCAGACGATCGAGAAGGTCCTCCCGCGCCTCCAGCGCGAGTCCCGCATCAAGAAGGAGGTCCTGGGCCAGGTCAAGGCGATCGAGGAGGCCCAGGCCATCCTGGAGACCGGCGAGACGCTCTTCTCCGCCGGCATCGTCCAGGGCACGGAGAAGGCCGAGCCCCTGCGCGAGCTGCACCTCCTGACGACCAAGCCCTTCCTCTACGTCTTCAACGTGGACGAGGAGGAGCTGACGGACGACACCTTCAAGGACGAACAGCGCGCCCTGGTCGCCCCCGCCGAAGCGATCTTCCTCAACGCGAAGCTGGAGTCCGACCTGGCGGAACTGGACGACGACGAGGCCCTCGAACTCCTCCAGTCGGTAGGCCAGCAAGAACCGGGCCTCGCCACCCTCGCCCACGTCGGCTTCCGCACCCTGGGCCTCCAGACCTACCTGACGGCAGGCCCGAAGGAATCCCGCGCCTGGACGATCAAGCAGAACGCCACGGCCCCCGAGGCGGCCGGCGTGATCCACACCGACTTCCAGAAGGGCTTCATCAAGGCGGAGGTCATCTCCTTCGCCGACCTGGTGGAGACCGGCTCGGTGGCCGAGGCGCGCGCGGCGGGCAAGGCGCGTATGGAGGGCAAGGAGTATGTGATGCAGGACGGGGACGTGGTGGAGTTCCGGTTCAACGTGTAGCGGGTGGCACCACCACGTCGATGATCCAGTAAATATGCAGGTCGGAAGGGGTCGGACCGTTCGAGGTCAGGCCCCTTCCGACCTGCACTGCCTCGGGACGGGAAAGGGCTCCCCCGCTGCGGTGTGCGGCGAAGGGGGAGCCTCAAAGAGCCGACCGCCTACCGGATCAGCTCCCGTCCTCGTCCCGTGTGCGGGGTTCGGCGGGCCGATGCGGGCTGTGCGAAAGGTCCCAGAGGTGTGGAGACGTCGTGTCGTCCTCCCGCGTCTCCCACTGGTCTCTGTCCCTTTCGTTTGCGCCGCTCCCCGCCACTCCCGGCGTGAACATACCCCTGCCCGCGCCGACATCCGGGTCTGCGACCACGTAGTTGAACGGCGAGCCCTCGGAGGCCGGGAAGCGCGGCGACCAGGGCCCCGTGGTGTCTCCTTCGCCCGAAGGCCCACCCTCCGGCTGCTCGCCCCTGCCCTCGCCGGGCGCCAGCAGAAGGGTCAGCCTGATCTCCTCGGCGGCCTCGTCCAGCCCGGCCGCTTCCAGGCTCCGCACCACACGGTGAACGAACACTGTGTACTCGTCCATGTCCGGCTTCAGGCCCGCCGCCGCCAGCAGCAGGAGCAGCCGATCCGAAACCCCTGTTCCAGGGCAGCGTAGGCGGTGCCGAGGTGGCGTCGAGGTGGAAGAGGGGCAGGGCGAAGCGGTAGCCGGCGCCGGAGCAGCAGATCGCCGGCCAGGAGCAGGTCGCCGATGCGTTCGCGGAACGTGACGCCGCGGCCCATGCTGATCAGCCAGCAGGCGCGGGCGGCGTACGAGGCGTCGTCGAGCTGTTGGACGAGGGCCGCGACGGGGGACGTCATGAGGCCGCATGGTGATCGCGGCGCCCGGAGATGGGGAGTCACCGGCGGAGCACCGAGCAGTCGTCGGGCCACGGGGCGCGGCCTTCGGCTTGCCGGCCTCGAAGGAGTCGCGTGTCAGGTCGATGGGTCACCGGGCGGGGGCGAGCGGCTCGTCTGATGCCGGGGGCCGTCGGCCGGATAACCGTGCCCCACGACGGCAAGGGGTTCGAGCCGAAGATCGCCCGCGAGTGGCGGGGAGCACTCGTGACCGTGAGCGACGGGCAGCTTGGCTTGTGAGGCTGAGCCCCAGGAGCCCAGCGCTGACACGGGGCCGGTGTTGCCAGTGGCAGCGACTATTTTGGATGCGCTGGAGTTGATCTGGTCGGGGAGTCGCGTGGGCGGTCGCCGCCCACGGGAGGGGGATGCCATGAGTGCCGTCACCGAGTTGAGCGCGCGGGCGGTGCACGCCGCCATGAAGGTCCTGCACCGGTTGTCGACCGGGGAGGGGCTGGCGTTCACCGAGGTGTGGGAGCGGGTGCAGGAGATCGATCCCACTCTGAAGACGGAGTGGGACGAGGAGTTCCCGGACCTCGCCACCAACGCTCGGACGAAGTTGCGGTACGTCAGCATCAGCCTGGTGAAGGCGGGCTGGCTCAGCAAGACGGGCCGGAGGTGGCAGCTGACCGGCCCGGGGCGCCAGGCGTTCACCGCGTACGAGGGGGACAGGGACGCCCTCCTGGCGCGTTCCTTGGAGCGATACGGCTACTGGAGTACCGAGCGCTTGGCCTTCGACCAGGCGGCGGATGTGCTGGAAATGCTGCCCGACTCCCATCAGTGGGTCGCCACAGCCGACCTCGCCGAGGCCGTCGGTCTGGAGGAGGAGCCGCTGCGGTCCTGGATCCAGGCCGGCCGAATGCGGGGCTGGCATCTTGCCCTGGGGCAGGACGGGGAGGTGCCCGAGCAGCTTGAGCTGACGGAGCGCGAATACGACGATTGGCGCACGCTGCTGGAGGAGAGCCGGGTCTACGACATCACGGCCTCCGGCGGCCGGGCGGTGCGGGCGAAGCTCAACCGCAGGCTGCCGACCGAGCAGCTGACCGAACTGGTAGCCGGGCAGGACACCACTTCCGCAAAGCCTGAACTGCCCCGCCGTGCCTGGTTGATCCCAGGCACGGACCTCGCCGGGTTGCCCCTGATCCGCTCCCTCTGGCGGGACAAGGACGTCTGTACTCTCTCTGCGGATCGTCTCCCCACACTCGGACCGGAGACGGAACCGAAGGAGGTCCGCGAGATCGTCGACACGTACTACACCGATCTGAGCCAGGCCCGCCGGAGTGAGACCGCCGCCTCCTTCCATGCGTTCCTCTGGCGGATGAAGGCGAACGACATCGTCATCACCACCGACGGTGACCTCATCTACCTCGGCGAGGTCGGGGAGGAGGAGGCGACGCAGGCGGTCACCGGCGATGGGACGGTACTGCAACGGCCCGTGCAGTGGGTCAATGTCGAGAACCCGCTCACCCTCGACGACCTGCCCCGACACCTCACCGGCCCTCTGGGCAATCCGAATGTCGGCCTGCTGGAACTGTCCGAGTTCACCGCGGACCTCGAAGTCCTCCTCGACCAGGACCCCAGCCGGACCCCGAGCGGCTCGGTCGCCGATGCCGAACTCCCGGACGCCACACAGGAGCTGGCAGACAAGCTGACCATGCCGGATCCCGAGTGGCTTCAGGAGTGTGTGGAACTGCTGCGTGACCGGCCCCAGTTGATCCTTTACGGCCCGCCCGGCACCGGCAAGACCTACACAGCCCTCGCTCTGGCCCGCCATCTCACCGGCGGGCGTCAGGCCAATGTCCGACTGGTGCAGTTCCACCCGGCGTACTCCTACGAGGACTTCTTCGAGGGCTTCCGGCCGCGCGCCGTTCCTCTCGCGACGGAGGAAGGAAATAAGGGGGCAGTCGGTTCGAGCACCGGGCAAGGCCGACCTCCTGGCGGGTCGGCCGACGGCCGGGGACTGTCCGACGCCGGTTCGGGCATCGTGTTCGACCTTGTACCGGGACCGCTCAAGACGCTCGCCGAGGACGCGGAGAAGAGCAAAGGCGAGACGTTCGTCCTGGTCATCGACGAGATCAACCGCGGCCATCTCGCCAAGGTCTTTGGCGAGTTGTATTTCCTGCTCGAATACCGCAAGGAGTTCGTGCACCTGCTCTACGGCTCGGACGAGGGCCACCGGTTCCGGCTGCCCCCCAATCTCGTCATCATCGGGACGATGAATACCACCGACCGCTCCATCGCCCTCATGGACGCGGCGATGCGTCGGCGCTTCTCCTTCATGGAGCTCCACCCGGCCCGGAAGCCAGTGAAATCCTTCCTGGCCGACTGGCTGGAGAACAAGCAGCTCCCGCCCGACGCCGCCACCCTGCTCGACGCCCTCAACGCTCGTATCGAGCAGGTCCGGCTTGACGACCGGGACTTCCGGATCGGCCCCTCCTACTTCATGCGGTCCGCCGTACACACCCATGCCAAGGGGCTGGATCGGGTCTGGCGGCACCAAATTCTTCCGCTCCTCAAAGAGCTCCACTGGGGCGACGACGTGGATGTGGAGGCCGAGTACGGCCTGGATGTGCTTCGGGAGGAGACTGGTCTGACCACAGAAGCAGGTGACGGCGCGGTGCGGGCCGACGTCCCGGCGGCGCCGGGAGCTGCCGAGTGACCGCTGCGGGAGATGACGCCCAGGCAGCCCCGGCCCCGGTGGCCGCGGAGACGACGATCATCCGACCGGGCGTGCCACCGCCCGCAACACCTCCGCTCGCTTCCGGCGCCCCGGCCGTACCGGATCCGCGCCGCCCTCCGGGTGCGTCGCGTCGCACACCTACGGGACCACCTGCGTCCACCTCGCCTCGGGCTTCATCTCCGCCCCGGCCCCCGACCCGCCCGGCGGGTACGGGACAGTCGACACGAAGACACGCTCTCCAGCCTGTCGACGTCAAGGAAGGCGCAGGCTGGCACGCCCGACCGTTGACCGATGCCCAGGTCGACACCCTCAGCACGCGGGAAGCCCGGAAACTCGTCGATGTCCGTCCCGTTCGGGGGCGACAGGGCGGCGCCCGCTGGGAAGTCCAGGCCAAACGAATCGTCGGCGCCGTCAGACTCGGCCAGGGCGACGGCGCTGTCATGCTGCGCATCGTTCCAAAGATCACGATCGACCGGCTGCTTTACCTGCTGGCCCACGCCCAGGAGAGGCGACCGCGCTGGCAGCCCGACCCCGTCGACGCCTCGGTGCGCAACGAATTGTTCCCCGCGATCGCGACACTCTTCGTCCGCGCCGCCGAACATGCGCTGTGCACCGGTCCGCTCTCCGGCTACAGCGGCCGAGAGGACTCCGCGATGATGCTGCGCGGTCGGCTCCGTGCCGGCGCCCAGCTCCGTCGGCGTCCCGCTCTCGCCCTGCCACTGGAGATCGCCTACGACGAACACACCCCAGACATACCCGAGAACCAGCTCCTGCTGGGCGCCGCCCGCCGACTCGCCCGCCGGGCGGATGTTCAGCCCAGCCTGCGCGCCAAGCTGCGTCGGCTCGACGCCCAGCTCGAAGGCGTCACCGCACCTCCACCCGGCGCCCGCGTGGCCACCTGGACGCCGAATCGGCTCAACGCCCGCTACACACCCGCACTGCGTCTCGCAGAGATCGTTCTACGAGGTGCCTCGTTCGAGTACGAGGACGGGCGGCATGTCAGCGTGGACGGGCTGTTGTTCAACATGGAGAAGGTCTTCGAGGACTTCCTCGCGAGTACCCTCGGCGCGGCCCTGGAACGGCACATCGGCGGACGCAGCCAGCCCCATCCGCGCACCCACCACCTCGACGACGCAGGCGAGCACATTCTGCTGCCCGACCTGGTGCACCGGCTTTCCGGAGCCGACGGAGGTCTCCACCCCGCGATCATCGTGGACGCGAAATATCAGGAAGGTTTCAAACGCGAGAATCTGTACCAGATGCTGGCGTACTGCACCTGCTTCGGGCTGGCCGAGGGGCACCTCGTGTCCGCGGCGGGTGACATCGACGGAGCTCCCCTGCGTGTCGCGGTCCCCGGGGGTGCGATCACGCTTCATCGGCATGTCCTCGATCTGTCACTGCCGTATCCCGAGCTCGCCGCCAGGGTCGACGAACTCGCCAGGGTGATCGCCGCGGCCCGGACGGCCGCTCCACACCCCCGGGCGAGGGCGGCGACATGACCGGTGTACACGCTCGTAGCGGGTGTAATCCGGACGGCTCCCCGCCAAGGGCGGGCGGGGAGCCGTATGGGGAGCGGTACGCCGGAATCCCGGGCTTGCATAGACTGCTCGCCGGTCGGGCTGGGCTGTGTTTCGGGGCGGCGGTCGCGGGTCGTGCGGGGAAAGGCGGGGTGTTGTGGAGCCATTGAGGGACGATGACCCGAGGGTGATCGGGGGCTTCACGCTCGTGTGCCGGATCGGGGCCGGCGGTATGGGGCAGGTGTTTCTCGGTGAGTCCGCGGCGGGGCATCACGCCGCTGTGAAGGTCATCAAGCCTTCCGTTCTCGACGAGGACTCCCGTGCGCGCTTCGTTTCCGAGGTGGACAGCCTGCGCACCGTGTACGGGCCGTTCGTCGCGGCTTTCGTGGGCGCCGACGCGGACGCCGACCAGCCGTGGCTCGCCGTGGAGTACGTTCCCGGACCGGATCTGCGCTCGCTGGTCGCCGGGCAGGGCCCCTTGCCGCTCGTCGAGACCGCCAGCCTCGGGGCTCTGCTGTCGGAGGGTCTCGGTACGGTGCACGACGCGGGGCTGCTCCACCGCGACCTGAAGCCGCAGAACATCCTGTTGGCCCCGTACGGCCCCAAGGTGATCGACTTCGGTCTCGCCGTGCTCGCGGAGCGCCGTACCACCCTGACGGCCACCGGTTTCGTCGTCGGCAGCGTGCTCTGCATGCCACCGGAACAGGCCCGGGGCGAGCATCAGTTGGACCGGGCGGCCGATGTGTACGCGCTGGGTGCGGTGCTGCTGTTCGCCGCGACCGGACACTACCCGTACGAGGGGCCGACCTGGCAGGCCGTCGCCCTGAAGATCGAGGACCCGGACACCCTTCCCGACCTGACGGACGTGCCACCGGAGCTCGTACCACTGATCACGGACATGCTGGCGCTGGATCCGGGCGCCCGGCCGGATCTGCCCGAGGTCATCGAGCGGCTTGTGTGCGTCATTCGCGACCAGGGGCTGACGGCTCTCCAGGCCAAGCGCCGCCTCACCGACCGGACGCCCGAGATCGTCGTGCCCCACCTTCCCGCACAAGCTCCCGAACCCGAGCCCGGAACCGGTACGCCCGTCTTCACGCCGGTCGTCCTCGACCCGGCGGCGGTCGAGGACGAGGAGCAGCCGGGCGCGCCGGAGCCCGCTGAGCCCGAGCAGCACGACACCGACACCGAATCCGGCGGGGAATCACGGAGCGCCGGTCCCCCCGCTCCCCAGGCCGATGCCTCCGGGCCGGGCGGTACGCAGCCCCCAAGGGCCACCGGTGTCCGCCCCACGGCGCCGCTGCGGATTGCCGAGCGGATGCGCGCCGCATACGCCCGCGAGGCGCGCTTCTGAGCGGCGTAGGTCGCGTGCTGAAGCCCGTACGGGCCTTTCCGTCTCCGTGACAGACTTGCGGTCGCGGTATAGGCGGTATACGCGGTACAGGTGCGGTCGTGGGAGCGCACGACCAACGGAAGACGAAAGGGGCCGTGGGTGACCGACCAGGGGGTGACGCAGGAGGGGACCCGGTTCCCGCCGGGGGCGCAGATCCTCGTACGGGACGAGGAGTGGCTCGTCCGCAACACCACGACGACCGACCACGACGGGGAGCGGATCGAAGCGGTCGGCGTCTCCGAGTTCGTCCGGGACGAGGAAGCCGTCTTCTTCAGCGGGATCGACACGGTGGAACTTCTCGACCCGGAGAAGACCCGCCTGGTCCCCGACACCTCCTCGTACTTCCGGCGCAGCCGCCTCTTCCTCGAAGCCGTGCTGCGCAAGACGCCGCTGCCCCAGTCGGAGCGGGGCCTCGCCCTCGCGGACCGCTTCCTGCTGGACCCGCTCGTCTACCAGCAGCGCCCCGCGGAACTCGCCCTGTCCCTGCGCAACCTCCGCCCGCGGGTCCTGATCGCCGACGTCGTGGGTCTCGGCAAGACACTGGAGATCGGCCTGACCCTCGCGGAGCTCATCCGCCGCGGCCGTGGCGAGCGCATCCTGGTCGTGACCCCGCAGAGCATCCTGGAACAGTTCCAGCACGAGCTGTGGACCCGGTTCTCGATCCCGCTCGTGCGGCTCGACTCGCTCGGCATCCAGCGCGTCCAGCGGGAGCTCCCGGCGGGCCGGAACCCGTTCACGCACTACAAACGCGTGATCATCTCCGTGGACACGCTCAAGAACATCGGCCAGTACCGGCACCACCTGGAGCGCATCCGGTGGGACGCCGTCGTCATCGACGAGTCCCACAACCTGATCAACCCGGGCAGCCAGCGCCGTGCTCTCGCAGAGATCCTCGCACCGCGCACGGACGCCCTGCTGCTCGCCAGCGCCACCCCGCACAACGGTGACAAGCGGTCCTTCGCCGACCTGATCTCCCTGCTCGACCCGGCCGCCATCGCCGACCGCGACCACTACGATCCGGCGGAGGACCTCGGCCACCTCTACATCCGGCGGACCAAGATCAGCCCCGAGGTCCGGGACGAGATGGGCACCGAGTGGCCCGACCGCGGTCCCACCGTCTCCCTGCACTGCTCCGCCACCGAGGCGGAGGAACGGGTCTTCGCCGAGCTGGCCGAGCACTGGATCCCCGCGGCGCCGCGCAGCACGGAGTTCGGCACGGCCGGCGAGGACCCCGTCTCGGTCGCCGCCGAGCCGGTCTTCGCCTACAACCTGCTCAAGACGTTCCTCTCCTCCCACGTCGCGCTCGGCGAGACGGTCGCCAACCGCGTCACCGCGCTCGGCGAGCGGGTGCGCAAGGCCGAGGAGAAGGGGCTGCGGCCCGACCCGGCCATCGCTCCCGAGCAGGCCGCCCTTGCCCGGCTGCGGGAGATCGTCGCCGGTATGGGTGACGGCACCGCGCCCGGCGACTCCGCCAAACTGGACGCGCTCGTCGACCAGTTGAAGGAGATCGGCGTCGGCCCCCGGTCCACCACCCGGGCCGTGGTCTTCTCCGAACGCGTCCGCACGCTGACCTGGCTGGCCGCGGTCGTCCCCGCCCGGCTGGGCTTCCCGGTCGGAGCCGACGGCTCGGCGAAGGCGGCGACCGTGATGCACGGCGGTCTCAGCGACGACGAACAGGCCAAGGTCCTGGAGGCGTTCGGCCTCGCCGACACCCCGGTCCGGCTGCTGTTCACCGGTGACGTCGCCTCCGAGGGCGTCAACCTGCACCGCCAGTGCCACCATCTGATCCACTACGACATCCCGTGGTCGCTGATCCGCATCGAGCAGCGCAACGGCCGTATCGACCGGTACGGCCAGAAGTACGAGCCCCAGTTCCGGGCACTGATCCTCACCTCGGCCGTCCCTGGGGCGAAGGACGACGGCACGGTCGCCGAGAAGCTGCTCCGCCGTGAGGAGGAGGCGCACAAACTGGACGGCACGGCCGAGGCCGTGTCCGGTTTCTACCGTGCCGAGGAGGAGGAACGCCGGCTCATCAGGGAGCTGGTCCGGGGCGGCACCGTCGAGGAGTTCCTGGAGTACGCCCCCGACGACGACACCACCCTCGCCGATCTGTTCGGCCAGGTGGACACGGTCACCGAGCAGGAGCTGCCCGCCCGCGCCGAGTTGGTCTCGCTCTTCGAGGGCGACACGGCCGACTTCGTCTCCACCGCCCTCGACGAGGTCTACGAGGAGCGCGCCGAGCACACGATCGGCCTGTCCTCCGGCACCGACGCCAAGGGCGGCGCCTACTTCTCGCTCTCCCCGGCCCTCGCCCCCGACCTGCTCCACCGCCTCAAGGCCCTGCCGCCCTCCTACCTCAAGGAGCAGCGCGTCGCCGAGCGGATGCTGGTCACCTTCGACCGCCCCCTCGCGCAGCGCAAGCTCACCGAGGCCAGGGACAGCTCCACCACCATGTGGCCCGACGTCTCCTTCCTCACCGACATCCACCCGGTGGTCGAGTGGCTGACGGACAAGGTCCTCGTCGAGTTCGGCCGGCAGGAAGCCCCGGTCATCACCACACCGCACGTCGACGGCCCGGTCTTCCTCGTCCAGGGCATCCACTCCAACGCCCTCGGCCGCCCCACCGTGGTGCGCTGGATGGCCGTGACCGGGCTCGCCGCCGACGGCACGGGGACACCCGAAGTGCGCCCCATGGCCGACGCGCTCCGCGACGCGAAGGTCGGCCCGCGACTGGCCCGCACGGGCGGCCCACGCGGCCTGGACCGGCTCCAGGCCCTCGTCCCGGCCGCCGTCGCCGCGGCCCGCCACCACCTGGACGAGGGAAGGGCCCAGTGGGAGGAGCGGATCAGCGAGCCGCTGGCCGCCTACCGCGACCATGTCGCCAAGTGGCGTACGGACTCCCTGCTGCCCGGCGTCACGGGCCGCCGTGAACGCCTCGTCGAGGAGACCGCCGACGAACTGGCCCGGCTCCTCGACCAGCTGCACACCACCGGCCGCCCCCTGCTGCGCGTCCTGGCCGTCCTCGACCGCCCCGGCGCCCCGGACGCCCCCGGGGACGAGCCCCCGGGCGGGACCACCGCATCCGGCGCCCACCCGTCCGACGACCAGGCGGAGAACTGACGTGACGTACGACTCGCTGGTCAACCACGGTGACTACCTCTCGCCCCACTACCTCGCCGAAGTCCTCCCCAAGGACCTCAAGGCGAAGGACGGCCTCCTCGTCCGCTGGGCCGCCTTCGAGGAGGAGGAACGCCGCCGCCACGCCGACGCCGTCGCCGAGGCCGGGCGCCAAGGGCTCGGCTCCGACTCCGTACCCCCGCGCGCCCGCACCCCCCGCGAGGGACTGCGCGCCCTGCACGGCCCCTACTTCGCGGGCCGCGCCGCCCTCGCCGAGGACGCGGAAGCCCTCGCCGAACCCGACGCGCCCCACCCGGAGGGCTGGCGGAAGCGGTTCACCGAACTGCACCTGGACACCCTGCGTGCCCTCGGTTATGCCGACGCCCACGAGCAGACCGTCACCGTCCACCGCGCCGACCACGCGTACACCGTCCAGGCCGTCCACGCCGAGCCCGGCCTGTACGCGGTCTCCTGCGGCTGGACCACCGAGCCCGACGCCGCCCTCGACCCGGACGGCGCGGGCCGCCTCCTCCATCCGGTGGAGCTGGAGGCGTCGGCGGCCCCCCTCCAAGACGCCAAGGCCCTCACCGACTTCCTCTTCGCCTGCGACGCACCCCCGCGCTACGTCCTCCTCCTCGTGGGCGGCGTCGTCGTCCTCGCCGACCGCCTGACCTGGCCCGAGGGCCGCTACCTGGCCGCCGACCTCGACGCGGCCCTCCACCGCCGCGACGACCGCCACGGCGGCGAACTCGACACACTGGCCGCGCTGTTCGGCGCCGACTCGCTGCGCGTCCCCACCGAGGGCGGTACCGCGCCGCTCGTCTCCTTCCTCGACCGGTCGGGCAAGCACGCAGTCGGCGTCTCCACCGAACTGCGCGAGGGCCTGCGCCTGAGCGTCGAGTGGATCGCCAACGAGGTCCTGGACCGCCTGCGCGAACCGGGGAACGGCGTCACCCCGGCCGACCTGGACGACCCGGCCCGGCTGGCCAAGGAGCTCAGCCGCGAGTCGCTGCGCTACCTGTACCGGATCCTGTTCCTCCTGTACGCCGAGGCCAGCCCCGCCCTGGGTATCCTGCCCTCCGACTACCCCGAGTACGAGCAGGGCTACGGCCTCCAGCGCCTCGGCGACCTCGTTCTGCGGGACCTCGTCGGCGAGCGCTCCCGGCGCGGTTTCCACC
This sequence comes from Streptomyces sp. NPDC087310, assembly GCF_044744405.1. Taxonomy (NCBI): domain Bacteria; kingdom Bacillati; phylum Actinomycetota; class Actinomycetes; order Kitasatosporales; family Streptomycetaceae; genus Streptomyces; species Streptomyces sp. NPDC087310. The sequence continues at coordinate 699,228 of NZ_JBIUYF010000004.1, forward strand.
TCTACGAGTCGCTGAACCTGCTTTTCGACAAGGTCGAGAACGGCCATCGGCGTTACGGCACCGAGCCCGAGGACCTGGCCGCGGAGGCCGCCGCCCGCGAGGCGGCCGAGGCGGAGAGCGAGGCGGCCGACCTGCTCGCCACCGGGGCGATCACCCCGGCCGAGCACACCGAGCGCGTCCGCGAGGCCGACCGCGCCCGCCGCGCCGCCGCCCGCAGCACCAGTGCGGGCCTGCGGTTCGAGGCCCTGCACTCCGAGCTGTTCACCAAGGAGGCCGTCCGGCTCATCGCGGACGACCGGATCGAGAACCCGGCCCACCGGTGCGGCGAGGGGGAGAAGCGCCGCCCGTTCCTGGACACCCGGCTGCGCAACGAGACCCTGCACAAGGTGCTCCGCCGCCTGATGCTGACCAAGGGCAGGGGAAAGGAACGCGGCGGCTTCATCTCCTACGCCCAGCTCGGCATCAACCAGCTCGGCGCGGTGTACGAGGGCCTGATGTCCTACACCGGCTCCATCGCCGAGGAGGATCTGTACGAGGTCGCCAAGGGCGGCGACCCCTCGGGCGGAAGCTGGACGATCCCCGCCTCCCGCGCCCAGGACTACGACGACGACGTCTTCGTCAAGCGCACGGACGAGGAGACCGGCCGCCGGGAGCGGGTCGTCCACCCCAGGGGCTCGTTCGTCTACCGCCTGGCCGGCCGCGACCGCCAGACCTCGGCCTCGTACTACACCCCGAAGTCCCTCACCGAGGTCACGGTCGAACTGGCCCTCAGACACCGGCTCGACCAGCACGACACCGTCACCCCGGCCAGGGAGCTCCTGGGGTGGAAGATCTGCGAACCCGCCCTCGGCTCGGGCGCGTTCCTCAACGAGGCCATCGACCAGGTGGCCGCCGAGTACCTGCGCCGGCGCGAACGGGAACTGGGCCGCCGGGTGGACCCCGAGCTGCGGCAGATCGAGCTCCAGAAGGCCAAGGCGTACATCGCCCTGCACAACGCGTACGGGGTCGACCTCAACGCCACGGCGGTGGAACTCGCCGAGGTCTCCCTCTGGCTCAACTCCATGCACCCGGGCATGCGGGCCCCCTGGTTCGGCCTGCACCTACGGCGCGGCAACTCGCTCATCGGCGCGGGCCGCAAGGTCTACCGGGCCGATGTCCTCACCGGCGGCCAGTGGCTGGCGAAGAAGGGCACCCTGCCGCCGACCGACCTGCCGTTCCGGGACGGCCCGCTGCCCGAGGGCGCGGTGCACCAGTTCCTGCTGCCCGCGATCGGCTGGGGCGCGGTCGCCGGTGAACCGGAGGCGAAGAAGCTCGCGGAGGACGCCGCGAAGGCGCTGGGGCAGTGGCGCAAGGGCGCCCAGAAGGCCCCGAAGGGCCCGAAGCCGTTCCAGGAGCGTGGCGAGGAGACCGCCGAGGCACGGCGCAAGCGCTACGACCGGTGGCACAAGGCGGCGGAGAAGACCGAACTGGGCCGGTTGCAGGGCGTGGCCCGGCGCGCCGAGTTCCTGTGGTCGCTGGTCGCCACCCGCCTGGAACTCTCCGAGCGGGCGGTCGCCCGCCGGATCGACGTGTGGGGCGCGGACTGGCTGAAGCAGTCCTCGGAGGCCCAGGACAAGCAGAAGGTCCTCGACGACCTGACCCGCCACGGCACGCCGTACTGGCGGCTGAAGACCGTGATGGACGCGTGGTGCGCGCTGTGGTTCTGGCCGCTGGACAAGGTCGGCGAACTCGACGGCACGGCCCCGGAGTACGGGCTGGGCGGCGCCCTTGTGGACGAGTCGCCGGTGGCGGGGCTGCCGGGCGCCCGTACGGAGACCGGGGCCGGGCGGAGTTCGCCGGGCCCCAGGGCCGGCGGCCGGGAGCCGGAGCGCAGGACCATCCCGCTCCAGAGTCTCGGTGACTGGCTGGACTTCCTGGAGGGCGTTCTCGGCACGGCGGACATGCCCGAGAACTCCCTGCTCTCGGGCATCGAGAAGCTCACTCCTGACGAAGCACTGGGACGCCTGGGCGATGTGGAGGACTCTCTGGAGGGCTTCCTCGGCATGCGACCGGCGAGCCTGCTGCCGTTCCGCTACCCGTGGCTGAACACGGTCGAGGACATCGCGGGTCCGACCGAGAAGGACATAAAGGCGGAGGACGGCCACGGCTTCTTCCACTGGGAGCTGCACTTCGCGCATGTGTTCCGGGGGCCGGGGGGCGGGTTCGACCTTCAGGTGGGGAACCCGCCGTGGGTGCGGCCGAGGTGGGAGGAGAACCCCGTTCTCGCCGAGTACGAACCGTGGTTCATGCTCACCGAGAAGCCGACCAAGGCGGAACGCACGCGACGCCGTGACGAACTGCTGAAGTCGCGGCGCGCTCACGCGTTTCTACTCGCCGAACTCGCGTCGACGAGCGGCATGGGCGAGATGCTGGGCTCCGGCCCGGTGTACCCCCTGCTCACGGGAACCCAACCGGACCTGTACCGGGCGTTCATGTGCCAGACATGGCAGCACACGGCCCAGAACGGCTCCGTGGGTCTGGTCCACCCGGACTCGCACTTCAGCGGTGACAGGGAAGGGCGGCTGCGGGAGGCCGCGTACACCAGGCTGCGTGTTCATGGTGACTTCGTGAACCAGGGAAACCGCTTTTTCCCGCCGCCCGTCGGTCATGCGAGCCATTTCGGCGTACACATCTACGGGCAGGCGGGTGAGATCGGCTTCGACCATCTGTCGTGGCTCGTATCCGTGGACGCGTTGCGCTTGTCGGATCAGGATGACGGTACGGCTCCGGACCCCGGCGTCAAGTACAACGGGAGCTGGGACGAACGCCCCCACCGCAAGCGGATCGTCCGGGTGGACGAGACGATGCTCGCCCGGTGGCAGAAGCTGACCGGCGACGAGGCACAGCCCGTGCGTCAGGCACGGCTGCTGTCGCCGGTGAGTACGGCGGAGGCGCAGGCGATCGATGCACTGGCGGACTACCCACTGCGGCTTGCGGAGTACGAGCCGCAGATCAGCAGCGGTTTCCACGAGAGCGGGGCCAAGGCGGCCGACCTCATCGACTACAACAAGCCGGATGCTTCGGGCGTGGTCCGGCGGCCGGCCGACTGGTCCAAGGTGATCCTCAAGGGCCCGCAGATCGGCCTGGCCAACCCCCTGTTCAAGCAGCCGAGTCAGGGTGGAGGCGAACTTCTGGGCCTCAACCCGGTGACGCTGGCGGACGACGCCGTGCCCGAGTCCGAATACGTGTACGTCGCGAAGCCCGAGGTGTACCGGGCCGCACAGGACGTGTGGAGCGACGGCAGGACAATGGACCAGCTCAAGGCGTCCGAGCGTGAGGTGACGCGGGCGCGGAACACGGCGGCTGGGCGCTTCGGGGTGGCATCCACGGAGGTCACCGAGGAGCAGGTACAGGCGGAGCTGCTGCGACGGCTGCGGAGGCCGTATACGGAGTTCTACCGGGTTGCGTGGCGGGAGTTCATTGCGCCTGATACCGAGCGGAGCTTGTACGCGGTGATTGCTCCCCCGGGGCCCGCTCACATCCACGCGATCCGGAGTGCCGCCTTGGGCGACTCCCGAACCACTGCTCTTGCGGCGGGATTCTGGTCCGGTATCCCGGTCGACTATCTGCTCCGTACTACGCGTGTCAGGCACCTTGATGTCGCACAGGCCCGAAGGCTTCCTGTCCCGATTGGGAACCACCCACTGGCATCCCCATTGCTACTTCGAACGCTGAGGCTTAATTGCTTGACCTCTGCCTACGCGGAGTTGTGGGAGGAGCTGTACGAGCCGACGTGGCCCGGGTACGAACCGTGGGCAGTGGAGTGGCCGGATATGCAGCCACTCCACGAAGTCGGTCCAACATGGGGGCGGGCGACCCCGCTCCGAAACGAGCGGGCACGCAGGGCCGCGCTAGTGGAGATTGACGCCCTGGTCGCTGTCTGGCTCGGAGTGAGTGCTGATGCTCTAACGGCCATGTACAAGTCCCGTTACCCGATCATGCAGGAGTTCGACGCGGTCACTTGGTTCGACGCCAATGAGCGGAAGATCGCCGGGTATCGTCACACCTACGGCTTCGGCCAGGCCAAGGAGCACTACGAGCACTTCCTCGCCTTCCAGAAGAAGGAGCGGCACGAGCCCCCCGAGGGTTACACCGCCCCCTTCTACAAGGCGAACCGCGAGAAGGAGATGCGCGCAGCGCACGTCTACTTCTCCGCGCGGCTTCAGGAGGCCGTTGACAAGGGCAAGTGGACGCCGCCCGCCCGGTGAAACGGCAGCACCCCGCACCGGATTCGTCCGGCGCGGGGCGTGAGGCTCACCCCTGGGCGGCGTAGGTGATGAAGTCGCTCCAGGCGATAGAGGAGAGAGTGAGTTCGGGGCTCCGCCGATCCTTGGAGTCCCGGACGTGGATCGCCTGGGTGTCTTTCGCCACCTCGACGCAGGCGTCACCGTCGGAACCGCTGTAGCTGCTCTTGAACCAAGCCCGTTCGTCGATGCTGCTCATAGCGCTCCTCGCAGTTGCTTCAGCAGGCCCTTGGAGTCCTCGGAGGTGAGAGCCTGTGAGCGCAGTTTCGCATACCGCTGGAGCATGATGCTGACCTCCTTCGGGTCCGAGATCAGCATGCCGCCACGCTGGCCCTCCGCATACCCGAACCACTTGTTGTCCGGGGACTCCAGGAGCATCAACGGTCCGTCGAACCCGGCATGATCCGGCTGGTGGCGTGGCATGATCTGCAACTCGACATTGAACTGCGACGACCGCTCCAGGAGGCTGTCGAGCAGTTCCCGCATCACGTCAGGACCACCCGTGCCGCGCTCGACAAGCGACTGCTCGATGATGAAGCTGAAGGCGATCGGCGGCTTGCGCTCGAAGAGTTGCTGGCGCTCCAATCGAGCCGCGACCTGCTTGGCCACCTGCTCCTCATCCTTCACGGGCGGCACGCTCTCGGTCACGGCGCGGGCGTACCGCTCGGTCTGGAGCAGTCCGGGAATCACCCGGCACTCGTACGTCCACAAGGTCATGGCCGTCGCCTCCAGCCGCGCCCACTGCCGGAACCAACTCGCCAGTCCCGCCTGGCGTGACAGATGCGGCGCCGCCTTCCGCAGCGCCCCCGTGTTGCCCAGGGCCTCCTCCGCGCGTTCCACGAAGTCGCTGTCCGGCATACGGCGGCCCTGCTCGACCGAGGCGACCGTGTGCTTCGAGAAGCGGACCAGGGTGCCGAACTCCTCGCGGCTCAGGCCCGCGTGTTCCCGTAAAGCCTGGACGACCGCGCCGAAGGTGCGCAGACTGTCCGACGCTCCTGGTTCCGAGCCACCCGCCCCCGTACCGCCGTCCGTGTTCTCGTAGGCCACCGCCGGACACCTCCCGTGCCACCCGCCCGCCGAACCGCTTCCGACCCAGGGATCGTTACACACCGTAACGCGTACCGTCCACCGAACGTGCTCGTACGCTGACGCTGCGTACGCGAAACGGGCTGCGGTTCGCCGCGATGGGCGCGCACGGCTTCGAGCAGGCGTGTCCGTGTGCGAAGGGCGCGGCGTCGGCCGCCAAGAGCGATCCCCGGCATGGTAAGAGACGCCCGGCATGTTCGTGGTGCGGCAGGATTCGTGGACCGTCCGGAACTGGCCCCCTCCTCACTCACCGCTTGAAGGGGGCGCAGCTACAAGACCACCGCCGCGGACCTGTCGGCCCTGATCCGGACCGCGAACGACGAGGCCGACTACCACTCCGAGTACAAACGACTGGAGCGGGCGCCGTTTCGACCTGGCCCGCACCCTCGTTCGCACGGGTGATCCGTCCGTGCCTCGACCGGTCCGTCCATGGCGGGAGTGCGGTGCCACCACACATCATTCCGTCCCGCCTTGAGCGGCACTTGTGATGACGACTGAACCGCCCAGGTTTGGCGGAGGCTACGGCGATCCCGGAACGGATCGTACTGAGCAGAAGCCGGCTACTTGGGCGGGGAAGTCACGTGTCACGTGGGTCGAATTCGGCATGGGCCCGCGAAGCAGAGTTCTCTCGCGGGCCCCGTTGAGGCTGGGAAGTTCAGCTTGTACTGCCGGTGATGGCAGCCATGGTGGGTGTGCCGGGGTATCCGGTGGGTTCGTCGGCGGCGTCCCAGGTGCCGTCAGCGTGGCGCAGAGCGTGTTTGATCCTGCCGTCGGTGGTGACGATGACGGTTTGGAACTCGCCGTTGACCGCGGCCGCGTCGACGCTGACCGAGGGCTGGTGGGGGCCGAGCTTTCCGCTGAGGTTGCCGAACGTGCCCCAGCTTCCGGTGTTGGCGCGGATGGCGTGTTTGATGTCGCCGGTGGGGCTGGAGAGGGCGATCTGGAGGTCGCCTCCGGTGCCGGCGAAGGCCATGCCGTTGATGGCGTCGAGTCCGGTGTCCAGGTTGCTGACGCGGCCCCAGGATTCGCTCCAGGTGCCGTCCGAATCGCGGATGGCGTGGTAGGCCTTCTTGTCGGCGACGACGCCTACGTGGGTCTGGCCGCCGGAGGTCTGGGAGGTGGTGACCTGGGTGGCGTTGCCGAGTGTGCCGAGTTTGGCGGTGACATCGCCCCACTTGGACCATTTCTCATTCGGGTCCTGGACGGCGTGGTAAATGCGGCCGTCGGCGAGGCCGATCAGGGCGAGTCCCTTGCCGGTGGAGGTGACGGCGACCCGGGTGAGTCCTGGTTTGGCGCCGAGTTCGGTGGTGAGGTCGCGGAAGGCTTCCCAGCCGCCTGTGGGACGGCGGTTGGCCTCGTAGAGGTGTCCGTCGCCGCCGAGGGCGAAGACGTAGTTCTTGCCGGATATCGCGGCGTCGGCGGCGAACTTCACGTCTTCGATGGTGCCGGCGGCCTTCTGTACGTCGCCGAAGCCGGACCAGTCGCCGTTGCTGTCGCGGATGGTGTGGTAGAGCCCGCTGGTTGTCTTGGTCACCATCTGTAGCTTCCAGGCGTTGAGCGTGGAGGCGGTGGATTCCCTGATCCAGGCGCGGATGTCGTCGACGCGGCCGGCGAGCGCGGCGGTGCGGGTCTCCTCGGAGCCGAGGCATCCGCCCTGCCACGATCTGCTGACGACACCGACCAGTTCCAGGCGGCCGTCCGTCTCCCTGAAGGTGGGCGCGCCGGTGTCGCCTTTGCAGACGGGGGTGCCGTCGATGCTGACGGTGGTGTCCTGGACCTCTCCGGTGGCGAAGGTGCCGGCGTGCAGGCGGTCCGGGATCCAGGTGTCCTTGGTGCGGCCGTACCCGGTGCCCTTGAGCGTCTCGCCCTGAGCGGGTGCGGTGGTGGCGGGGCGTAGGGGGGCGATGCCGTGGACAGGCGTCGCGAGCTTGGCCAGAACCACGTCCCGGTCCTGGCGGGGGATGAGGTGCACGATGTCGCGCACCTGGCCCGTCGTGCCGGTGAGATCTGTCCGGCCGATGGTCGCGGTGGACTTGCGGGCGGGAGCTCCGGTGGGGAGTGAAGCCGCCTGAGTGGGATCGTCGACGAAGCAGCTCGCGGCGCTGATCAGCCACTGGTTGTTGATCAGCGTGCCCGAACATGCCCGCACGCCCCCGATGTCCAGCCTTGCGGTGAACCCGTGGGCGCCGTCCGTCGCGGGATCGCCCGCCAGAGCCTGCGCGGAGGGGCCGGTGAGAACGCTCGCGGCGACAACTACCGAGAGGAGGCCGGCGGTCCGCGCCGCGCGCGGACGTCTGCTGTTCATAGAAGTTCCTTCATGCGATAGACGGGCATCTCGGTTCCGGCTTCTCCGGGACCGGGCCTGGCCGAGGGGGAGGCGCGGGCTGAGGCGATGGAAGGCCAGGCGTCTGCCGGCCGCTTCGACGGCTTGTTCCCTCGTGTTTCCGGTGCCGGGCGGGGGCTGGACGGTTATCCGGTGACGCGGATTTCGACGAGGACGGAACGGGCGCCCCCGATGGTGCCTTCGCCTACGCTCTGGTACCCGCCCTTCGGGACCGCGACGGTCTGTGTCTTGCCCTCGGCGGTGAGGTCCGCGCTGATGGGGTGGTCCACCGTCTCCAGAGCGAAGACCCTGGGGAGTTCCAGTGTGAGGTAGCCCGTCTTGCTGGTGGCCCGGAAGCAGTAGATCTCGTCTCTGCCGGCAGAGGGGTCCTCGACGGTGAGCACTCTGATCTGACTGGCTGACAGGTCACAGTCGGCCAGCAGGATCCGTCCGTCCCCCTTCTTCAGCTTGATGCCTCTGCTTGCCTCGATACCCGCAGCGCCGGGGTACGAGTAGTCCTCGACCGCCGCGGGCGGAATTCCGTCATCCGCGAGCTGCGCGGATGAATCGGAGGCAAAAGCCAAAGGAACGCCAACAAGTACCGCAAGGGAGCTCATTCCAAGAATGACAGATCTTCGAGCGCGCGAGACCAACGAAGTCACCTTTCGGGCATGGCGTCTGCACATGAAAGAGCCTCCGCCGTAATGTAATCAACTGGTAAAGATCATCACGGACGATATCTCGATGATTACACAACGTCAATGTGATCAAGGTCACTTGACGCGCCTGTATGTGTGGCCATATCCCCTCAAGGGGTGACTGGTCGATGCCTGGTCGGAGTCCCTTGAGGCTGGGGTGACTTGACTGCTTCGACCCGTCTGTGGTGGTGGTAAAAGGGGAACTTTCAGGGCGAAACTTCCGGGGTGAAGTTCCGGAATGCTTGAGGCTGAAAATGTAATGTTCTCGTAAAGGGTCGGTCGTTATGCTCTCGGCGCCGAGTAATGGCATCCAAGCCGCCGGTCGATGAGATGAGACTCTGTGAATCGAAGAAACAATTGGGGTATTGCGGGGCGGGCGCGGCGTGCGATACGCATGCTGAGCCTGGCCCTGCTTCCCCTGGCTCTTGTGGTGAGTTTGCTGGGTTCCACCCCTGCTGTGGCCGATGACGTACGTCCGGACGCTGGGCGGATTGCGGCTATGGCGGAGGCAACGCCGACTGATCGCGGCCAAGTGGTCGACTACTGGAAGGCGGGCGGTCCTGGTGTCAAGGCGGCGGCTGAGGCTGCGCTGACCGGCACCGACGGCGATGTGCAGGCGTTCCTCGCAGCGGTGGACGACCTGGCCTTCCAGGACGAACGCGTGAGCGTTGCCCAGCTTGCGAGCGTAGGTGGTACCGAGCTGTTGGCTGCCGCCCGTAAAGCCCTCGCAGGTACGAAGGAGGACTTGAAGAGCTTCCTCAGCTGGGGCTGGGAAGCCCCGATGGAGCAGGACCAACGGGTCCTCGTCGCCCAGATCATCGACGCGGGCGGCCCCATCGTTCAGGATGCCGGACGGGCCGCGCTGAGAGGCACGTCGGACGATGTCCGGAAGTTCCTCAAGGAGGGGCAGTACGCCCAGCGTGAGCAGGACGAGCGGGTCCAGCTCGCCCAGATCCTCAGCGTGGGCGGAACCAACGTGAGAGCGGCCGGGCGCATCGCGCTGAACGGCGGCGCCGAGGACATCCGGGAGTTCCTGGAGATCGGTCAGTTCGTCGCGCGTGACAAGGACCAGGAGCACGCCACCGTTGCCCAGCTCGCCGAGCAGGCGAAGGAAGCGGGCAGGCAGGCTGCCAAGGAGACCCGGTCCGCCAAGACCGAGTCCGCCAAAGCAGTTGAGTCCGCGCAGCTCGCGAAGGAAGCGGCACTGAAGGCCGCCTCCGAGGCCGAGGCCGCCAAGGGCGACACCGACAAGGCCGCGCGCGCCGCCAGCCGTGCGGCCAGCGCCGCAGCCCAGGGCGCCGCCGCCGCGCAGACGGCAATTACCGCCTCCCGGGCCGCGAACAACTCGGCACGCGTTGCTGCGAACGCCGCCTCCCAAGCGGCAGCCGCCGCCGCCGGCGCATCTCAGGCCGCGTCCCGGGCTCGTAGCGCGGCCGCCGATGCGGCCGTGGACGCGCAGAACGCGAGCGCCGCACGCCAGGCCGCTGAAAACGCCCGGAACGCGGCAAAGGGCGCCAACCTCGCCGCTGACGCCGCCGATGAGGCGTTCAAGGCCGCTTCCGCCGCCGGAGACGCCGCGCGCTCAGCGATAAGCGCGGGCACCAATGCGAATCTCGCGGCCAACGCCGCAGTCGAAGCGAGCGGCTACGCCGGCCAGTCCAGCGCCGCCGCCGCCGAAGCTCGCGCCGCCGCCGCTGCCACCAAGCGCCATGCCGCCGAGGCCAACCGTGCCGCCGCCGCCGCCGAAGCCCTGGCCCGCAAAGCGGCCACGGCCGCCGGCCAGGCACGTGACGCAGCCCGATCGGCAGCGACGCACGCCAACAACGCGGCCAAGGCCGCGGACGATGCCGCCGAACACGCGGGAGACGCCGCCGCAGCAGCCGGCAGGTCAACCGAGCACGCCAACGCCGCCACTGACGCCGCGAACGCGGCTACCGACGCCGTGATCAAAGCCCAAGAGGTCTACGCACTCGCGCGTGAGGTGGAGGCCGAGGAACTGCTGGGCCGGACCAACGCCGGTATCGAGCGTGCCAGGGACCAGAAAGAGGCCGACGACGCCCGGACCGATGCTCTGGCCGAGCTGGAGCAGGCGGTCAAGGACCGGAACGCCGAGCGGAACCGGCTGGTGGCCGAGGCCGCCAAGCCTGGCGCCGATCTCCAGGCCGTCGCCGACGAAGGCCGTGAACTGGCCGTGCTCGCGATGAAGAACGGTACCGCGTGGGGCCGGGCCGCGGCCGAGGCCGCCATTGCCGGTCCCGACGAGGTAGTCGTCGACTACCTGCGCAACGGCTGGAAGACCGCCCAGGAACAGGACGACCGCTCCTACGTGGAGCGCCTCGCCGAGGAAAGCGAGGTCGAGGAAGTCCGGGCCGCGGCCGAGGCCGCCCTCGACGGCGACACCGTAGCCATCACCGAATTCATCAACGACGGTCAGTACCAGGCCGGGGCCCAGGGTATGCGCGTCGCCATCGCCCAGGTGCTCTCCGGCGCAGGACCGAACCTCACCGAAGCCGGTCGAGAAGCCCTGGCCACAGGGGACCCCAAGAAGTACAGCCAGTTCCTGCTCAACACGCAGCTCACCGCGCGCACCCAGGATGAACGCGTCAGGGCGGCGCAGCTCATCGACAGCGGCGGCCCCGAGGTGCGGTCGGCAGGCCGAATCGCACTGGAAGGCTCCCCGCAGACACTGCACGCCTTCATCACCTCCGGCCAGTACAAGGCACAGCGCAAGGACCACCTCGCGGCCACCCATGTGGCCCAGGTCCAGAAGCTGATCGCCGAGGCAGCGAAAATCGCCGCCACCGCACAGCAGAACGCGGCGACTGCCCAGAAGGTCGCCGCCACCGCCCGCAAGGCGGCCGCCGAGGCGAACGACTGGGCGAAGAAGGCCGGCGCTTCAGCGGCCGAGGCACAAGGCCACGCTGTGAAGGCGGCCCAGTACGCCAAGGACGCCGAAGCCTCCGCAGCCAGCGCCGCCGCATCCGCCAAGACCGCCCGCGCCGCCGCGAACAGCGCAGACATCGCCGCCGACGACGCCGCCAGGTCAGCCGCGGACGCCACGCTCTCCTCGGAGACGGCCCAGGTTTCGGCGTCCAGCGCCTGGTACGCCGCCGACCAGGCGCGCCAGTCGGCGATCGCCGCCGGCGAAGACGCGGAGCAGGCACTCAAAGCAGCGACCGACGCCTTCACCATCGCCGTCAAGAAACAGAAAGAGGAAGAGGAAGCCCGGCGCAAGGCCGCGGTCGAGGCCAAGGAAAAGGCGAAGAACGACCCCGGAGCCCGCGCCCGCGAGATGTACCGCTGCGGCCAGGCATACATCCCCTGCGATCCACAAGGCTTCGCCCGCTGGTGCGTCCACAACGAGATCTACTGCGACATCCTCGCCTACGGCGACGATTTCGAAAGCGCCATGAACCACATATGGGATGGCGCCAAAGAACTCGCGGGCCTCGGCCAGCTCGAAAAGTGCATGGAACAGAAGGACTTCGAGCACTGCTCCAGCCTGGCGGTAGACGTACTCATCGGTGCGAAACTGAAAGCGCTCGACAAAGCCTACGACGCACTGAAACTGCTGAAACGCGGCTGCAAGGTCGCCGGCAAGGCGACGATACGGACTCTGGCCGCGTCCGCAGAAATTCCCTGTGGGGAGCACAGCGTTCCAGGCTTTCCACGGGCAGTCGAGCAGATCACGAACGGTCCGGGTGACTGTCAGGTTTGCGCTGAGCGAATCCGTGACAGTCTCGGGGATGGTAAGGTCATCCGATTTGGCTCGCCCGGCCCATTCTTCGGTAAGTACCGCGAACAGGACACCTACAACTGGGACAACGGCTATCATGCCGTAGTAGTACTCAATGGGCGCGTCTACGATGCCTTCACGTCGAAGGGCGGAGAAGCGATCGCCGAGTATAAAGGGAAATGGGAGTTCGGCGACGTGATCAATTTCGGGTTTTAGGGGATTCATGAACGACGAGAACTTCTTCGAATCGGTAAGGGCCAGGCCGGGACTTTACGGTCTTGACGGTTCGTACAACAATGCGTTCATGTTCCTTACCGGATTCGATGTGGCTCGCTCGGGTGGCTTCCTGCGCGGATTCACCGAGTGGCTGGTCGTGCGTAAGGGTGAATGTTCCAGCTTTGGATGGCAATCGCTCGTCCTTGACGAGGCACTGCCTGACGTCGAAGCTCACGGCTGGAACAAACTGCAACAATTGACACCGAGGCAAGAGCAGAAGGCTGTGGACCTACTCCTTGCCCTTCTGCTCGAATTCATGGCATTGCGGAACGATGCAATGGCGCTGGCGCGTGTCTATTCCCAGTATCGCGCGCTACACGGTGAGGATTAACCTCAATTGTTCGAAAGGGTCCGTCGAATCCATCGGCGGACCCTTCTGCGAGATCGAGGCTCAGGCCCTTCAGTTGTAGATCACGGTGGGTGTGGTAGTTCGGTGATCTCCGGTGGCGGGTAACTGCCGTGCATGCAGGCAGAGTCTCTGGAGGTTCCGGCCGAGATCACGGATGCGGATTGGGCGGCGGAGTGGTCGGACCGGCTGGAGGAGTTGCTGCTGGAGGTCGGCGGTCTGTTCCATGTAATCGGGCCCGATCGCAGGTTGAAGCTGCCCCGCCGGACTTGTCGCCCGGCGGGGCAATCGCGGCAGCTCCCTCAGCCCGGAGCCCTGGGGGTGGGGAGCCCCGTCACTTCGGACCTCGGTCGGTGTGGGCGCGGTCGCGCATACCGCTGGAGCGTGATGCCGGTAACCGCTTCCGGCCCAGGAGTCGCCACACGCCGTGACGCGCACTGCCTACTGAATGTGCTCGTACTCTGACGATGCGTACGCGGAACGACTCTGGCGAATCACCCTGATCCGGTGCCACTTTGGGCATATGACACCACCGTTCACCCCCACAACCCCCCCCAGAGCCCGTCACCGTGCGTGTGTTCACCCAGCGGTTCAGCTCCACCCCGCGCGGAGCCCGCCTCGCCCGTCGGCTCGCGGTGTACCAGCTCGACGCCTGGGGCGTGCCGCACGGCGGCGACGCGTCCGACATCGCCGCCCTGCTCGTCGCCGAACTGGCTGCCAACGCCGTCACGCACGGCCGCGTACCCGGCAGGGACTTCGAGGTCACCCTCAAGCTCCTCGGCCGTTGCCTGCGCATCGGAGTCTCCGACACCCGGGGCGAACGCCGGCCCCCGGCCCCCGGCGCACCCCGCCCCGAGCCCCGGCCGCTCGCGGAGACCGGGCGGGGGCTGCTCCTCGTGGAGGCGCTCGCCGACCGGTGGTACGTCCTCGACCGCGTCCCCGTGGGGAAAACGGTCGTCGTCGAGCTGGACCTGCCGCGCTGACATGCGGCGACAGCGTCTATAGGGTTGGCCGGGCACGGTACCGGGCAGCGGAGGGCAACGGGGAGTATGGCTGAGGCGGCAGCGGAGCACGGCGGCGGCCGGGACGCCGGGCGGAGCAGGCCCCCGAGAACCCGGGGGTACGCCGTGCCGGAAGACGTCGACGGAGAGCGGGACGATCCCTTCCAGCCGCTGGGGCCCCGCATCGAGATTGGGTCCGACGGCCGGCCGACCGGCGTCGAGCTGGAGCTTCCCTCCGACGAGGAGGAAGGTCCGTACAGCGACGCCGACGGCATCTCCGCTCCGTTCCGGCCCGACAGCATCAGGATCGACACGAAGACCACCACCGTGGACCTGCTGCTGTCCCGGCTGCGGGAAGGCATGATCGACCTCGCTCCGGACTTCCAGCGCCGCGCCGGGATCTGGAGCGATGTCAGGCAGAGCCGTCTGATCGAGTCGCTGCTGCTGCGGATTCCGATCTCCAACTTCCACATGGCCCAGGACGACGAGGACAGGTGGGCCGTGGTGGACGGTGTCCAGCGGCTCACCGCCATCGCCCGGTTCATGGCCCCCGAGCTCACCGGCCTGGGCCCGCTGCCCCTCCGGGGCCTGGACTACCTCAGGGACTTCCACGGAAACACGTACGAGGACCTGACCGGACGGCTGAAGATCCGGCTGCGTGAGACCGAGCTCAGGCTCCACATCTTGCAGCAGGGCACCCCCGAGGCCGTCAAATACAACGTCTTCTCCCGGATCAACACCGGCGGTGTGCCACTGAAGCCGCAGGAGCTGCGGCACGCGCTGGTGCGAGGACCTGCCAGGGCGTTCCTCGCCGACCTCGCCGAGGACCCGTCCTTCGGGGAGGCCACCCGATGGAGCGTCTCGGACGAGCGCATGGCCGACCGTGAGCTGGTGCTGCGTTTCCTCGCTTTCCGTCTGACCAATCCGGCCGAGCACAGCGAAAAGGACTTCGACCATTTTCTCACCGACGCGATGTACCGGGTCAGCGATCTCGCCGAGGAGCAGCGGGCGCAGCACGCACGCGAGTTCCGGGTGGCCATGCGGCGTGCGAGGGAGCTGTTCGGGGACCACGCCTTCCGTAAGTGGTACGGCGGAACAGGCCGAGCCCCTATCAACAAGGCGCTGTTCGAGACGGTCTCCGTCAATCTCGCGCTCCTGGACAATCAGGAATGGGACAGACTGGTAGCGTCCCCGGGGAGACTGCTCGACGGGTACGTCGGGCTGATGAACGAATGGGACTTCGACCGGTCGATCTCCACCGGCACCGGGGACCCGGCGAAGGTCCGCACCAGGTTCCAGTACATGGGACGGTTGTTCCGGGGGGTAGCCGCACAGTGATCGACCGTTTGACCCTGCACAACTTCAAGGCGTTCCGGGACACGTCCCTGCTGCTCGGCCCGCTCACCCTTCTCACCGGGCTCAACTCGTCCGGCAAGAGCAGTGTTCTCCAGGCCCTCGCGCTGTTGCGACAGTCACGTGAGGCAGGAGACCTCCAGGACCCCTGGTACCTGCCCGAAATGCGACGCGCCGGACTCCGTACCGGCGCCGTCAACCAGGGCTTCCTGCTCAACGGTGAACTCGTCGGTCTCGGCACCGGAGATGACGTCCTGCACGAGGACTTCACGGAGGACGAGGCCCGGATCAGCCTGGGGGTCGACGAGGGGCCGTACCGCTACGAGTGGACCGTGGAGTACGAAGCCGAGCAGAACCTGCTGCCGCTACTCGACGCGGACCTTCCGTTCATCTCGGAGGGACGCGACCGTCCGACCGGCCCCGAGGATCTGGCCCCGTCCTTCCTCACCGGTCCCTTCCAGTACCTGCACGCCGACCGGGTCTCACCCGCCGAGTTCTACCCGCGCGACCATCACGCCGCCATCGGTCGCGGCTTCCTCGGTGTACGGGGCGAGCACACCGTCAACTTCTTGCGCCACCACGCCGAGGACCGTGTCACCGGCGGCCCGCTGCGCCACCGGGGCGCCGCCTCCGACCGTCTGCTCGACCAGGCCGCTGCCTGGATGGGCGACCTGTGCCCTGGGGTGGACATCGAGGCGCACACCATCGAGGGCGCCGACGCCGTCCGCCTCTCGTACGGGTTCCAGGGGTCCCTCGGTCCCACCAAGCGACGCCGCCCCAGCAACGTCGGCTTCGGCCTCACCTACGTCCTGCCCGTCGTGGTGGCCTGCCTCACCGCACGCCCCGGCTCCCTCGTCCTCCTGGAGAACCCGGAGGCGCACCTGCATCCTCACGGGCAGACCCGGATGGCCGCGCTTGCCGCCGCGGCCGCCGCGGGGGGCGCGCAGGTGATCATGGAGACGCACAGCGACCACGTCATCAACGGGGTGCGGCTCGCTGTCAAGCAGGGACGGCTCGCCCCCGAAATGGTGGTGTTCCACTACTTCCGTGGCGACGGTACCGGCGTGGAGGTCGTCAGCCCGCAGGTCAACCGGGCCGGCAAGCTCGACCAGTGGCCCGACGGGTTCTTCGACGAGCTGGAGAACACGCTCGACCAGCTCATCGGCTGACACCCGCCTGGGGAGGGCGGGGGCGAGGCGCACACCAAGGGGGAGACGTGCCGCAGCTGTTCCTGAACGAGAAGTCCTGTGAGACGACGGGCGGACCGGACCAGGTCAACCGCGCCATGACCAGGATGGTCGAGGCGGTCCTCGCCATCCGCCAGAAGGATCCGAAGGGCACGGCACTGGTCACCCACGCGGACTCCCTGATGGCGTTGCAGCTGGCCCAGGGGCATCCCATCAGCAAGTGGATGGGGGTGCCGGGTACCGAGGAGCTACGGGTGCTGCTGAAGAGAATGGAGGACAAATCGCCCTACGAGACGGTCTTCCCCGAGGGCGAGACCTTCTCCGACATCGGGTACCGCCATGAAGAGGAGACGGTGCGCGGGCTCGGTTTCGCACATCTGCTGGGTGGCATCGGCATCTCCCTTCCGCTGGAAGCCCGTTGGGACGCCGACCGGCTCACCCTGGTCCAGGAACGGCTCGTGGACGACGAGGAGACGGGCTCCGCGCTCACCGAGGTAGAGGTCCGGCACGCCGCCGGAACCGAGCATGTCGCCCCCCACCTGCGCTGGATCTCGCGCGGGGCGGACTCCGTACGGCAGAAGGCCATCGAGGGTCTGCGCTCCGGCACCGAACTGTGGAGCCTGCGGTCGGACCTCTTTCCGCTTCTCCAGTTCACGTCCCTCGCCGAGCAGTACTTCGCCGAACTGCCCGAGGTGTGGGTGCGGCCGGTGGGCGAGCGGCTCGGAGAGCTTCACGACGCGGTCGACGACTGGGACCCGGCCCGTCAGCCCATCTGCCCCCAGTGGCGTTCCTACGTCCGGACCGAGTTCGAGGCCCGGCGGCGTCTGTGCTGGTTCCCCGACGACGACGGTGAGAACCGGCTGTTCGACTGGCACTGCGACTTCCTTCCCTCGCCGGGCCGGATGCACTTCCGGCTGATCCATGAGGAGCGCACCCTGCGCATCGCGTACGTCGGGCGGAAACTCGGCAAGTGATCCGCCCCGGGCCCCGCCCGGCCGCCCCGTTACCGTAGGGCGGTGAACGGGCACCCCACGGCCTGCCCGGCTCTCTCCGGTATCACCAGCACCAAAGGAGGACCGCGCGTGCGTCCCACCCTCGCCGCCGACCAGGTACGGGCCAGCCTGAGCCAGTACCTCGCGACGACGTACGCGCTCGCCGACGAGTCCACCCGCGGCGCCCTGGAGGGGTTCCTCGGCGACGCCCAGGACGGCATCTTCCGCGGCCCCTACCTCCGCGTCCGTACACCCTTCAGGACCGCCGGGGGCGAGGACTGGAAGCGGCACCTGACCTGGCACCCCGACCTGACCCCGTACCGGCACCAGGAACTCGCCTGGGAACGGCTGTCGACCCTGCACGGTCCGGCGCGGCCGACCCTCGTCACCACCGGTACCGGATCCGGCAAGACGGAGTCGTTCCTGGTCCCGCTGCTCGACCACTGCTACCGGGAACGGCAGGCCGGGCGGGAGGGTGTCAAGGCGATCCTGCTCTACCCGATGAACGCCCTCGCCACCGACCAGGCCCACCGCATCAACAAGCGGCTCGACGACAAGAAGGACACCCGGCTGCGCGACGCGGGCGTGCAGGCCGCGCTCTACATCGGGGACAAGCCGTCCCAGGAGTTCAAGCAGTCCAACCCCAGGATCGCCGTCGACCGGGACGAGATCCGGCGGACCAGGCCGGACATCCTGATCACCAACTACAAGATGCTCGATCTGCTCCTGCAACGACCCGAGGACCAGCGGCTGTGGCAGGATTCGGCGCTCGCGTACGTCGTCCTCGACGAGTTCCACACCTACGACGGCGCCCAGGGCACGGACGTCGCCATGCTGCTGCGTCGCCTCGGGTCGGTCACCGGGCTCGCCGAACCCGGACGGCCCCTGGGGCCGGTCTGCCCCGTCGCCACGTCGGCCACCCTCGGCGAGAACGGCATGGGGGGCACCGGCGGCAGCGGCTCCGGCCGGACCGGGCGGGGCGCGGCCACGCGGCCGGGCGGCGGACCCGGCATGCTGGAGGTCGCCGAGCAGGTTTTCGGCGTGCCCTTCCCGCCCGATTCGGTCGTCGGCGAGGAACGGCGGTCCACCAAGGACTTCACCGGCGAGAGCGACTTCACCCTGCCGTTCCCCTCGCCCGAGGAAGTCGCCGAACTCGGCGACCCGACCCGCGACCCGGGCGCCATGGACAACCTCGTCGCCGCGTTCAGCGGGCGGAGCGGAGCGAGCGCCGAGGAGCTCGGGGCCGTCCTGCGCCGCCACCGGCTGACCGCAGCCGTCCTGGAGATCCTCGACGGCACCCCCAGGACCCTCGCCGAGATCACCGAGGTGCTTCCCCGCTACGCCTACCACTGGGGCGTGGCCGTGCAGCAGAGGCCGCGCGTCGCCGCCCAGGCCCTCGCCCGCTACATCGCCCTCCTGTCATACGCCCGCGACCCGGAACACCCCGGACGGCCGCTGCTGTCCATCGAGATCCACCACTGGGTGCGCTCGGTCTCCCGTGTGCTGCGGGGCATCAGCGCGGCACGCGCCGAGTTCCGGTGGGACGACGAACGGGTGACCTCCGGCGGCGCACTGGCCCGCAAGGACCCGGACCCGGCCGGCCGGCCGTCCCCGTACGACGGTGAGGGGCCCGCCGTACCGCTCGACGCGGCCGAGCAGGCCGCCGTACCGGCCGACGACAGCGCGCCGCCGCCCGCCGAGGTCTTCCTGCCGGCGGTGTTCTGCCGTGAGTGCGGACGCTCCGGCTGGGCCGCGTACTCACCGGAGGTCGACCCCGCCGACCTCGAACTGAACGCCACGAAGATCCGCCGCGCCTCCGTCGGACGCGACAAGCGGCGGGTGCGCAACATGATCGCCGCGACCCCGCGGGAGGTGTACGAGGCCGCCTTCGGTGCCGGGACGGAACGCCGGCGCGGCGGACCCGCCGTCATGGTGCTGGAAGGCAACGGCGGACGGCTGCGCCCGCTGTCCCCCGAAGGCGACTTCACCGCCCCGGCGGACGGCGGGGGGCCGCGCCGGCCCGGACCCCTCCACAACGCCGCGTTCGTCCACGCCGACCTCGACGGCGAGCGCGCGGCCGAGCGCGACCAGTGCCCCGCCTGCCGCACCTTCAACTCCATCCGCTACCTCGGCACCGGGCTCGCCGCGCTCGCCGCCGCCGCCATCACTCAGCTCTTCACCGGCGGCGAGCTCGACAAGAACAAGGGGGAGAACAAGACCCTTCTCTTCAACGACTCCGTGCAGGACGCCGCCCACCGCGCCGGATACGTCGCGAGCCGCTCGTACACGTTCTCGCTGCGCGCACTGCTCGCCAGTCGCATCGGTGAGGACACGCCGATCACCCTGAACGACCTGGCCGCCGACCTGATCGCGGACGTCGTCGACAGCAAGGCGGTGCAGGCCGCCGTCATCCCGCCCGACCTGCACCTGGTCCGCGGCGTCGACACACTGCTCTCCGGCCGCAGCCGTGGTTCCCGGCCCACCTGGGAACTGATCGCACAGCGACTGGCGTTCGCCACCGTCATGGAGTTCGGCCTGCGGTCCCGTCAGGGCCGCACCCTGGAACTGACCCGCACCATCGCCGCCGACGTACCCCTCCACGACCCGGACGCCGTGGCGGACCTCGTACGGGAGATCCTGCTCACCACGCCGGGAGAGATCGCGCTGCCCGACGGTACGGTGCCCGGCCCCGACCGGTACACCGGCTTCGTCCGGGGCCTGCTGGAGCGGATGCGCGTCCGGGGCGCCGTCCGGCACGCCTGGCTGGACCCCTGGCTGGACCAGGCCGGGGTACGCCGATGGGCGATCTGGGGCGGACGGGAAACCGGGACGCCGGCCTTCCCCCGGGGCGTCTCCGCGCCCGCCTTCCTGCTCGGCACCCCCAAACAGGGCAGCGAGGACTTCGACGTTCTCACCGGACGGCTCGGCTGGTACCAGGACTGGGCCGTACGCGCCCTGGGGCTGCGCCCGGAGGCAGCGGCCGTCTTCCTGGCCCGGCTGCTGCCCGCGCTGGCCGACACCGGCGTCCTCTCCGCGCGCACCGCGCTCGACGGCGCCACCCGCGTCTACGGACTCCAGCCCGGTCACATCCAGGTCCGCGGGCTCGCCGACGACACCTTGCCCGACGCCACCGCGCACTGCCCACGCTGCTTCTGGGAACAGACCATCCACCCCGACCTGGCCGACCTGTGGCACGGACAGCCGTGCCCCCGCTACCGCTGCGGGGGCACCCTCGGCACCGGCCGTGACCTGGACAGCGGGCTGCGGCAACGGGACTTCACCGACGACTTCTACCGGCGCATGTACCGCGAGGCCGGCGTCTTCACCATCAACACCGCCGAGCACACCGGCACGCTCACCCGCGCCAAGCGCGAGGCGGTGGAGAAGGCGTTCCGGGAGGGCACCGGCGTCCACTACGCCAACCCCCAGGTGCTGTCCTGCACCCCCACCCTCGAACTCGGCATCGACATCGGTGACCTGTCGGCCGTCGTCCTCGCCTCGCTGCCGAAGGGGCCGGCCAACTACATCCAGCGCGTGGGCCGGGCGGGCCGCGCCACCGGCAACGCGTACCTGCTCACCCTGGTCGACCGGGGTCCGCGCGACCGCTACTACCTCGAAGATCCCCGGCTCATGATCGCCGGGGAGGTGCTGCCGCCCGGCTGCTACCTGTCCGCGGCCGAGATCCTGCGCCGCCAGTACCTCGCCCACCTCCTCGACCTCGCGGGCGCCGGACGGCTGACCGCCCCCGACGGGACGCCCCTGCGACCGCTGCCAGGACGCGCCACCGAGCTGTTCGGGGCCTCGGCCTGGCAGGCCGAGTTCGCCGAAGCCGCGCTCGCCGCCGGACCACGGCTCGTGCGGGGCTTCCTGGACCTGTTCCCCCCGTACGACGAGAGCCGCGGTACCGGCGTCAGTCCGCAGGCCCGCGACGCCCTCATCACCTACGCGACCGAATCCGGCGAGCAGGGGCTGGACGGTGCCCTGGACGCCGCGTGCCGACGCTGGGAGGACCGCCGCGCCGACCTCCAGCGCCGGACCGAGGCCATCGACCGGGCCCACGGACTGCTCGTCGCCGGCGACCCCGACCAGGAACGCCAGGGACGCGAACTGCGGGCCGAACGCCGGGACGTGGCACGTGTCTCCCGGGAGATCAGCCGCACCACCGCGCACGGCGCCCTGGTCGATCTCGGCCTGCTGCCGAACTACAGCCTGATCGACTCGGCCACCGAACTGGAGGCCACCCTCACCTGGTCGGAGAAGACCGCCGAGAACAACCGCACGAACCACAGCAAGACCCTCCGCCACAGCCGTCCCGCACGCCTCGCCCTCTCCGAGTTCGCCCCCGGCAACCACTACTACACCCAGGGCTACAAGCACCGCGTCACCGGACTGGACATCGGCAGCCCCGGCCGCCCTGCCTGGCTCTGGTGGCGTATCTGCCCCGACTGCGGCCACGTCCGCACCCACCGTGCCGAGGACGACACCACACTCTGCCCCCGCTGCCGGTCCGCGGCCATCGGGGACGTGGGCTGCCTGCACAAGGTCCTCGTGCCGCGCCGCGTCACCTCCCGGGACGAACGCGACGACGTCCGCGTACGCGACGACAGTGACGAGCGGGAGAGGCGCCACTACACCGTCGTTCCCGCCGTGGACATCGACGCGTCCGACGTCGAAGAGGCGTGGAAGCACGAACACGTCACCTTCGGCTGGGAGTTCACCCGCCAGGCGCACATCCGCCACCTCAACGTCGGAGCCACCCGGGTGGACGGCGGTGCGGAGGCGCCCTTCGCCGGGCAGGAGGTCCGCCTCAACCCCTTCTGGGTCTGCGACGCGTGCGGCTTCGCCGATCCGGACGGCGGACCCGCCGCGCACGACGCCGGCGACACGGCGGCACACGCCAAGTACCACCGGCCCTGGTGCCCCAAGCGGCGCGCCGGAGCCGACGCCGCACGACAGGGCGAACGGGTGCTGCTCGCACACGAACTGCGCACCGACGCACTGCGTATCCTCATCCCCGCCGTCACCGCGTACACCCGGGAACGGCTCACGTCCTTCAAGGCGCTGCTGCTGGCCGGTATCGCCCGCAGCTACGGCGGCGACCCCGACCACCTCGCGGTCGTCACCGACTCCATGCCCGAGGAAGGCGGCGAGGCCCCGCTCCGCCGCCACTTCCTGGTCCTGTACGACACGCTTCCCGGCGGCACCGGATATCTGCACCGCCTCGCCGGCCAGGACGGTCTCAAAGGTGTCCTGGAGGACGCCCGACAGGTGATCGAGACGTGTGTGTGCGTGGGCCAGGGCCGGCCCGCGTGCCACCGCTGCCTGCTACGGCACGTCACCGGCAGCGAGTACGAACTCGTCTCCCGCGAGCACGCTCTCGACATGCTCGGCGACCTGTTCGGCCGTACCACGGACCGCTGGAGCGTCGGACCGGTCGCCACCACGCGGGACATCACCCTGGTGCACCAGGTGGAGAGCGAACTGGAGGCGCTCTTCCGGCGCGGGCTGCTGGAATGGGCCGAACGCGTGGACGACGTCAGCGTCCGTACCGCGCTCACCGCCGACGGCACCAGGGACACGACCCTGCGCTTCACCGCGCCCGACGGTACCGTCCGCGGCTGGCAGATGGAGACTCAAACCCCGCTCGGTTTCACGCGGCCGGACGTGGTCTTCCGCAGCACCGACGACGACCGCCGGGTGGCCGTCTATCTCGACGGATACCGGTACCACGCGAGCCCCGAGCACCTCACCGCCGAGGCCGACGCGGTGAAGCGCACCCGGCTCCGCGCCGAGGGCTGGCAGGTCTTCCAGCTCACCTGGGACGACGTACAGGCGTGGGCCGGACGGACCAGGCCCCAGGCCGACCCCGTGTGGAAGCCGTACCCGAACACCGCGCAGAAGACGGCCATGGACGTCCACCGGCGCATGCACGCCGGAGACACCCGTGACCTGCCGCGACTGGTGTGGGCCAACCCGGTCGAGACCCTGATCGGTTACCTCACCGACCCGGACCCCGACGCCTGGCGTCGCCGCACCCAGAGCACGCTCGCGGGCTTCGCCGCCGTGTCGGCGACCAGCAGGGCCCTGGCCGACGGCGAGGAGACCGGACGCAGGATCAGCGAGGCGCTGCACGGGCACCGGCTGGCCAAGGGACAGGGCGCCGTCCAGGTCATGGCGACCCGGGACGCGTCGGGATGCCCGCTCACCATCGCGCTCGACCTGCGCAGGGGACAGAACGGAGCGGCCTGGACGGCACTGACCGTCCTCGACGACAGCGCGGACACGGTCATCGCCGACGAAGCCGCCCACCGCAGACGCTGGCAGGCCTGGCTCTACTGGAGCAACCTGCTCCAGTTCCTCGACGCGGGGGAAGGGGACGGGGTCCAGCTCACGACCGGCATGCTGCCCGGATTCGACCCGGCCGAGCTGGCGGTCACCGGCGGAGCCGGATGGCTCACCTCCCAGCGGCGGAAGCACGAACCCGTGGTGGACGGGGAGCGGGCGGAGGCGGAGCGGCAGAACGAGGCGGAGGCACCGGCGGTCTCACGCGACCCCGCCTGGGACGAGGTCATCGAGTTCCTCGTCGACGATCCCGGCCTGCCCGCCCTGGCCCGGACCCTCGCCGACCGGGGCCTGCCCGCACCGGAGGCCGGCTACGAGCTGGGAGAGGCCGCCTGGCCCGCCGAACTCGCCTGGCCCTCCCAGCGTGTCGGCGTCGTCCTCGCGCACCGCCCGGACCCGGTGACCCAACGGGACATCGACGCCGAACAACGGGACCAGTCCTACCGGGACGCAGGCTGGCAGGTCCGTACCGCAGCGCAATGGGACGCCGATGAACTCGCCGCGCTGGTGAGCGACGACGCGGCCAGGGTGACGCACGACCACGAGGAGAACGAACGATGACGGTCACCGGCGTGCCGAGGACGGGCGTGACGCTGCGCCTGCTGGACAAGGCCGACAAGGAAATCGTGAAACTGGACCGGGCGGTCCTGGGAGCGTTCTACAAGTTCCAGCACGACTTCCGCCGTAACCCCGACGCCGGCGGCTTCGACCTCAAGCAGCTGGAAGGCCACGACCGGCTCTGGTCCGCACGCGTCAACCGCGAGTGGCGGGCCCTGATGATCCGCCTCGGCGGCGACGACTGGCTGCTCGTCTCGGTCAAGCACCGCGGCCACGTCCACAAGAACCTTGACCGCTTCAACTACGGCATCAACCACATCACCGGCGCCATCGAGTACGTCGACCTCCAGGTCGTCGAGGAGAGCGTGCTGCGCCGGGGACTTACCCCGCCCGCCGCTCCCGCCCCGGCTCCGACGCCCCTCCCCGCTCCGGAACCGGCCCGGCCGCAGCCGTCGGAAGAGCCCCTTTTCGCCGCGTACACCGACGAACAGCTCGCGGACCTCGGCGTCGCCGGACCGCTCATCCCGATCGTCCGGAAGCTCACCACGGACGACGAACTGCTCGGTCTCGCCGAGTACGCGCCCCGCCACACCGGGGAAGTCCTCCTGCGGTTGCGCGACGGCGTCCCGTACGAAGCGGTCATGGAACAGGTCACCGCGCCCGTCGCGGTGACCGGGACGGAGCAGCGCCCCGACTCCGACGACTGGCAGGCGGCCGTCGACCGCTCCCAGTCCGTGGTGATCACCGACGACGAATCCCTGCAGAGCATTCTGGAGGAGGGCGACTTCGGGCGGTGGAAGATCTTCCTGCATCCCACCCAGGAAAAGCTGGTCCACCGGCGCTACTCCGGCCCGGCCCGGGTCGGCGGCGGGCCGGGAACGGGCAAGACGATCGTCGCCCTCCACCGCGTGTGCCATCTGGTGCGAAAGCTCCCTCCCGGCCGCGACAAGCCCGTGCTGCTCACCACGTTCAACCGGAATCTCGCTGCCGACCTGCGGGCCCGGCTCCTCTCGCTGGGCGGACCCGACGTGCTGGCCAGGGTCGACATCGCCCACGTCGACCAGCTCGCCACCCGCATCGTCAGTGAAGCCGACCCGGGCAACGCGAAACGGCGGATCGACGACACGTCGGCGCTCCGTGAATGGCGGGAACTGCTGGTGGAGGCGGGGGAGAACCGCTGGAGCGCCGAGTTCCTCGGCGACGAGTGGAACCAGGTCATCCTCGGCCAGGCCGTGACCTCCCGGACCGACTACTTCACCGCACGGCGTGCGGGCCGGGGCCGCAGCGTCACCCGAGCCGAACGCGCCGGTATCTGGCAGCTCGCCGAACGTTTCACCCAACGGCTGGAGACCAAGGGGCTGGAGACCCACCGTCAGGTCGCGGAGCGGGCGGCTCGGTTGGAGATGGCTCGCAAGTCCAAGATCGACAGGCGGTCTGAGGAACGCGAGGAGCGAGGCGGCCTGGACAACATCCACGTCGAGGCCGGTTCCGGGGCGTGGCTGCGCTACCGGTACCGGTACATCGTGGTCGACGAGGCCCAGGACCTTAGCGCCGCCCACTGGAAGATGCTGCGCGCCATGGTGCCGTCCGAGCCCGACGACATCTTCCTCGTCGGCGACACGCACCAGCGGATCTACGACAACCAGGTCACGCTCGGCAGCCTCGGCGTCCACATCCGCGGCCGGTCCTCCCGGCTTACGCTCAGCTACCGCACGACCCGGGAGATCCTCCGCGACGCCATCCGCGTCCTGGGCGACGCCGACTACGACGACCTCGACGGCGCCGCCGACACCCTCGCCGGGTACCGCTCGGTCCTCCACGGCCTGACACCGTCGCTGCGCGGTGCGCGCAGTTGGGACGAGGAGATGGACCTGGTCGTGGAGCAGCTGCGGGCCTGGCACGACGTGCCCCGTGAGTCCACGGCGATCTGTGTCCCGACCAACGACATGGTCACCCAGCTCGCCGACCGTCTTGAGCGACGCGGCATCACGCCGACGGAGATCACACAGGACGGGCCGCGGAGCGATCAGGGAGTCCACATCGGCACCATGTACCGCTTCAAGGGACTGGAGTACCGCTGTCTGATCATCGCCGGGGCGGCCGAAGGGCTCGTACCCCGCGCTTCCGTGGACGCCTGGGAGCGCACGGACCCGAGCCGGCACCAGCGAGAACTGCACCGGGCGCGCTCGCTGCTCTTCGTCGCGGCGACCCGGGCCCGTGACGCACTCGCCATCACCTGGCACGGTGAGCCGAGCCGCTTCCTGGCACCTTTGCTTCAGCTCCGGTGAAAGGGGTCGCACTCCCGCCGACGCCACAGAGAGTTTGGCGCTCGACGCAGGTAGGCGTATGCACCCTGAAGACAGGTCACGTGCTTGGAAAACACTTGGCGAGGGAGGGGCATGGTACGGGTCGTCACTGACCTGGGCGAACGTGCTCGGTGACTGGCCCGTCCGGAAAACGCGGGGCACGGTCACCGCCGACCAAGCCGTCCACCGCATGCCCTTGAGGCCATCTAGGTCTCCTCAATGGCCTCGCGGCGCCCACCACATGGAAGTGGTCCGTCACGGTGTGGGCGCTGTCGGCTGGTTTGGGTGACCTTGAGTCTCCTCGTACCTCGTCGCGCCGCCTGTGCTGGGACGGTGCTGGGATGCCGGTGAGGCTTCCTCGATTGCTCAGGCATTCAGGTGAGGAATGCGGTCACCGTCCTGGTGAACCAGTTGGCGTCTTCCTCGGCGACGAAGTGCCCGGTGGGGGCGATGGCGGCCTGCACGTTGGTTGCGTGGGGGGCCAGGGCCTGTGCGGTGGTGTCGCCGGATTGGGTGGTGCCGATGGCCAGGATGGGCATGGGGAGGGTTCGCTGGGCGAGCAGGGTGCGGTTTTCGCGTCCGTCCGCCAGCATCTCCTCAGGCGGGCAGGGCGCTGAGCTCGCCGCCGTCGGCGAACAGGATGGCGCCGTTGACGTAGGAGCTGGCCGGGCCGACCAGGAACGAGACGATCTCGCCGGGGTCACCGGCACGCCCGCGCGCGTTGGTCCTGTCCAGCATGGCGGTGTTCTCGCCGAGCATCGCCTTCGTGCCCTCGGTGCGCACGGGGCCCGGCGAGACGGTGTTGACCCGTACGCCGGAGGCACCGAACTCGGTCGCCCAGTAGCGGGTGAGGATCTCCGCGCCCGCCTTGGAGGCCGCGTAGGCGGCACCAACCGGGGCGGGCATGCGCGCCGCGTTGGAGCCGACGATCACGATCGAGCCCTGGCCGCGCTCGGCCATGCCCGGTGCCAGGGCGCCTACCAGGAGGAAGGGAGCACGGGTGTTCACCGCGATCTGACGGTCGAAGGTCGCCGCGTCCGTCGCCGCTGTGGGAGCGAAGTCGTACAGGCCCGCGTTGTTCACCAGAACGTCCACGGCGCCGGCCTCGGCGGCCAGGCGCAGCGTGTCGGCGGCGTCGGTGAGGTCGGCGGCGATGAATCGGGCGGTGCCGCCCTCGGCGGCGATCTCCGTCACCAGGGCTTCGCCCCGGGCCTGGTCCCGTCCGTGCAGCACGACCTGGGCACCCTGGCGGGCCAGGTTCTGTGCGACGGCCTTGCCGATGCCCGCCGTCGCTCCGGTCACGAGCGCGGTGCGGCCCCGCAGAACAGTGCTGATGCTCATCGAAGTTCTTCCTTGCCGTGGTGGTCAGGGGGCGTCCGCGCCGATCACGCGCCATGACGCCGACGCCCAACCACTATGCACTCAAGATGTTCTGTTCACGAGAACATCTGTGATCGCGCGCATGGGTTAGGCTGGGCCGGTGAGCGCATCCATGTCCGAACAGAAGAAGCCGAACGGCCAGGCCGAAGAGCCGGCGCTCGACACCGACCTGGGCTGGGCGATCCGTATGGTCTCCTCGGCGTTCCGCCGCGTGGCCACCGAATCCGTCGCCGCGCTGCCCGGCGGCGCGCGTGCCTACCTCGTCCTCGTCGCCCTCGCCGCCGGCGAGCCACCCTCACAGCTCGCCCTGGCCAAAGAGGTCAGCCTCGACCGCACCGTGATGACCTACCTGCTCGACGACCTCGAAGCGCACGAGTTGGTGACCCGCAGGCCCGACCCCCGCGACCGCCGCGCCCGGCAGGTCCTCATCACCGACACCGGACGCGCCCGCCTCGGCCAGGTGCGGCAAGACCTCGCCGCCGCCGAGGGGCGTCTGCTCGTCGACCTCGACGACCATGACGCCGCACAGCTCCGCACCCTTCTCTCCCGCGTCGCCCGGACCGCCCAGCGTGAGGCGATCGCCCCGGACGAAGAGGGCTGCTGACGCGAACTCGCGGTGGGTCAGCCGCTGTTGAGCAGGCCGGCCAGCAGGTGGAGTCGCTCGGCGTCGGGGCCGTCTTCGGGGGTGGTGCAGACGATGAGCATCGGGCCCGGGGTGCCCGGCATCGGGTAGGCGTCCCAGTCGAGGTTCAGCTCTCCGACCAGGGGGTGGTCGACGCGTATCTGGCCCCGGGTGGGTTCCTCGACGTCGTGGCGGGCCCACAGGGTCGCGAACTCGTCGCTGCGGACGGCGAGTTCGCCCACCAGTTGGACGGCGCGCGGGTGTCCGGGGTCGGCGGTGACCTGCGTGCGCAGCATCCCGGTCAGCTCTGCGACCGTGGCCGCCCGCTCCGGGCAGGTCCGGTCGGCCTCGGGGTGCAGGAGCAGGGAGAGCAGGTTCCGGTCCGCCTGGGGTTGCTGGGTGAAATCGCCGAGCAGCGTGCCGGCGAGCGGGCTCCAGGCCAGTACGTCCAGGAAGCGGCCGACGACCAGGGCGGGCGAGGTCATGGTGCGCAGCAGCCGCAGTGTGGTGTCCGGCACCTCCTCCGGTACGTACGAACGCGGCCGGCGGGCCGGGGTACGCGCGGCGGCGGCGAGGCTGTGCAGGTGCCGGGACTCCTCGGCGGAGAAGTTGAGGGCGCGGGCGAGGGCGTCCAGGACCTGGTCGGAGGGGCGGACGTCGCGTCCCTGCTCCATGCGCTGGTAGTAGTCCGCGCTCACTCCGGCGAGCAGGGCCAGTTCCTCGCGCCGCAGCCCGGCGACGCGCCGCCTCGGGCCCGGGACCAGGCCGACGTCCTCGGGCCGCAGTCGGGTGCGGCGGGTGCGCAGGAACTCGGCGAGTTCGCGGCGGGGGTCGTCGCTCAGGGCGAGGGGTGCGTCGGTCACGGCGACAGTATGCGCCCGGCGCGACCGGTGAGGGTGGGTCCGGCGGTCCCAGGAAAAGGCGAACGACCGTGATGTCGGGTGCGGGGTCCAGTATCGGATCCGTACCGGCCCACCACGGAAGGACAGCGCCATGAAGGCCGCCCAGATCACGAGTTACGGCACAGCGGACGTCCTGCGGGTCAACGACGTGGACCGCCCCGCTCCCGGCCCCGGGGAGGTGCTGGTGTCGGTCGAGGCGTCCAGTGTGAACGGACACGACGTGATCGTCCGCGCGGGCGGGCTGAAGATGGTGTCGGGACGCCGGTTCCCGATCGGTGTGGGACTGGACTTCGCGGGCACCGTCGTCACGACCGGCGCCGATGTCGCGGGTCACCGGGCCGGGGACCGGGTGTGGGGCATGGTGCATCCCCGGCAGCGGCACATCACCGCCGGTGCGGCCGAGTACGTCGTGGTGGCCGCGGACCGGATCGCGCACGCCCCGGAAGGCGTCTCACCGGTCGAGGCGGCCTCCCTGGTCGTCGCGGGCTCCACGGCGCTGATCGCGCTGCGCGACAGCGTGCACCTCGCGAGCGGGGAACGGGTCCTGGTGCGGGGCGCGGCCGGCGGGGTCGGCACGGCCGCCGTACAACTGGCGCACGCGCTGGGCTGCCATGTGACGGCGCTGGCCCGCGACCGCCACGCGCCGGTCCTGACCGGTCTCGGCGCCGACGAGGTCCTCGACCACCGCTCCACCACCTCGGACCGGATCGGCCCCTTCGACGTCATCGTCGACACCGTCGGCTCGGAACTGAACTGCTACCGGAGCCGGTTGGCCCAGGGCGGCCGGATGGTCACCGTCGCACTGTCCGCGCCGGCCCTGGCCGCGATCGCGGCGTCGAGCGTGTACGGTCCGCGCCGCATCCGTACCTTCAGCGCCAACCCCGACACCACCGTGCTCCGTGATGTGGCCGGCCAGGTCAGGTCGGGTGCGCTGCGCCCGGTGGTCGACGGCGTGTACCCGCTCGCGGACATCGCCGCGGCGCACGAGGCGTTCGAGCGCGGCGGCGTCGTCGGCAAGCAGGTGCTCGCGGTGTCCGCGTAACTCCGCCGTGCTCCCACGCGAGTGGGGCGGGTCAACGGGGGGCGAGGCGGCGGCGTTCGAGGACCGCGGCGAGGGCGTAGGCGCCGCCACCGGCGAGGGTGAGGGTCCAGTAGAGGCCCGGGGTGCCGAGGAGGAGCGCCGTGGTGGAGGTCAGGGCGAGCCAGGTGCCGAGGCCGTAGTGCAGGAGGTTGCGGCGTGCGGCGCCCTCGGCGAGGTAGAGCAGGCCGACGACGAGGCCGGAGCCGGTGGGCCAGAGCAGGGCCGGGAGATCGGGGGCGCCGAGGCTGTTCGTCAGGCCGGTGATGGTGAGGAACAGGGCGGCGAAGGCGACGACCCAGGCGGCCCCGAGCATTTTGCCGGAGAGGATCTCGTCGGGGTCGGTAGCGGCGCGCTGGGCGCGCCCGGCGGCGACGGTCGCGATGACGGTGCCGGCCGCGAGCCCGGTTCCGAGGAGCGTCATCGGCAGCCAGTCGGGCAGGTCGAGCAGGGGGCGGGCGCCCTGGGAGACCGCGGCGGCGCCGTGGCCGAGCACGTAGGCGAGTCCGAAGCTGATGTAGGTCGCGCGGTTGTCGACCTCTCCCGGGGGACGTGTGGCGGCCACGGACCTGGGGGTGAATGGCGGAGTGGGAGTGGGAATGGTGGGGGCGGACATGGTGGGTGCCTCCGGAGTTCTGGTCCGACCGTACGGGCACAGCCGTGAACCTGTGGGTTGTGGTGGTGGTTGTACGTGTTGGTACGGGAACGGGGGTCTCGTCACTCTCCGGGGACGAGGATGACCTTGCCGAGGACGGTGCGGGACTCGGCGAGCGTGAGCGCGGCGGCGGCGTCGGTCAGCGGGAGTTCCGCGGCGATCTGCGGGACCAGGGAGCCGTCGGCCACCAGGCGCAGCACCTGGGTGAGGTCCTCGCTCAGCCGCTGCTGCCACACCGCCCGGCGGCGCCGGCCGCCCCAGTAGTTGTAGAAGTGCGCGCTTCTGCCGTTGGGCAGGGCGTTCCACGCCGCCAGCCGCGCGAACAGCTTCAGCACCGGCAGTTGCGAGTTGCCTTCCTCGTCCTTCGTCGCCGCGGTGCCGTAGGAGACCAGCGTTCCGCCACGGCGCAGCAGCCGCCACGACTGTTCCACTCCGGCGCCGCCGACATGGTCGAAGACCGCGTCCACGCCGTCCGGCGCGAGCTCCCGGATCCTGGCGTACATGTCCGGGTCGCGGTAGTCGACCGGGCTCGCGCCCAGTGCGCGCACGGTGGCGTGGTGGCGGGGCGACGCCGCGCCGATCACCGTGATGCCCGCGTGCCGGGCCAGTTGTACGAGGGTGGAGCCGACGCCGCCGTTGGCGCCGAGCACGACGATGATCCCGCCCGGGCGGACCTCGGCGATCCGGTGCAGCATCTGCCAGGCGGTGATCCCGTTGACGAGTACGGTCTCCGCGGCGGCCGCGTCCACGCCGTCGGGCACGGGCATCAGTTCCGCGGCGTCGATCAGCAGGTGGCTGGCCCACGCGCCGGTCTTGGTGACGGCGGCGAACCGGTGCCCGGTGAGCTCGGTGTCCACGCCGGGCCCGGTGGCGGTGACGGTGCCCACCACGTCGTAGCCGGGCACGAAGGGGAACGGGGGCTGGTCGTAGTACTTGCCGCGGCGCATCTGCTGCTCGGCGAACGCGACCCCGGTCGCCTCCATCCGCAGGACGACCTGGCCCGCGGCCGGTGCCGGCAGGTCGCGGGTCCGGACCTCAAGGCCGTCCGGCTCGACGGCGCCGGGCAGGACGATCTCGGTGGCGCGGATGGTGACGGTGCCGGTGGCGGTGCTGGTGGCAGTGCTGGCGGTGCTGGCGGTCATGGCGTGCCCCTCACGGCTTCGTTCGTTCACTTACGGCTGTAACGCTACGGGTGTAAGTCGTCGATCCGCAAGAGGGATACGGCAGTAAACTTCACGGCGTAAGGTGACGGCATGGAAGACATCGGAACAGCGGCCTCGGCCACGTCGGGCACAGCGGCCACTCCGGGATCAGCGGCCACGTCGGGATCAGCGGCCTCGGCCACACCGAAACGGGCCCGCGCGCGCAACCGTCGCGGCGAGGGCGGACGTCTGCGCGAGGACATCGTCGCCGCCGCGGTGGAACTCCTCGACGAGGCGGGAGACGAACGCGCCATCACCCTGCGATCGGTCGCCCGCCGGGTGGGGATCGCCGCCCCGTCGATCTATCCGCACTTCCCCGACCAGCCGGCCATCATGCTCGCCGTCGTACAGCGGGAGTTCGCCGAGTTGCACGACAGCCTGCGCTCCGTGGTGGACAAGGCCGGAACCGAACCCCGGCAGCGGCTGTACGCCGTGTGCCACGCCTATCTGGACTTCGCCCGGACCCATCCCGAGCGCTACCGCACGATGTTCGGCGGCCTCTGGATGCCGGACCTGGCCGACAGTTCCGTGACCGACGTGGATCTGGCCACGCTCGGCGACGCGTCCATGCGGATCCTCGCCGATGCCCTCGCCGACTGCGCCGCCGCCGGACAGTCCACCAGCACCGACCCGGCCGGCGACGCGGTCGCGCTGTGGGTGGGCCTGCACGGACTCGCGCATCAGCGGGCCGTGGCCGACGCCTTCCCCTGGCCGCGGGACATCGCCGGCCGCATCATCGCCGCACTCGCCCACCTCGACGCCCCGGGTGCCCCGGGCGCCTGAGCGCCCCGACGGGCGGCAGAAAAGCACACGGGGCTCCACCTCGACCGGGTCAACCTGTGCGATACGTCCCCGAGTTGCCGGACGGGTCGGCGTAGGCTGGATCGCGGACTTCGGGCCGTTCCCGGGCGTACGTCACGGAGTCGGGGCACAGGGCGCACGTACCGAAGGACGGGGGCGGTGTGGACGCGTATCTCCTTGCCGGGGACCTGCTGGTCGCCACGGCCTTCGTCGTCACGCTGCGGCGCGGCCGAACGCGCCGCACCGCCCTGTGCGCCGCCGGGCTCGCCGTGGCCGGCGGTCTGATGCTGGGCGCCGGGTCGGGGTTCGGGGTGCTTGTGTGCGCGGTGTCGGCGCTGGGCGCCGCCGCGTTGCTGCTCGCGGAGTTGACGACGGTCCGGCGGAGTGCGCTCGCCGGTGCCTGGGCGGTTGCCGCAGGGCTGCTGGTCATGGCCAACGTGCGGTACGAGCAGGCCGGTTCCTGGGTGGCGTACCGGAAGCCGTGGGTCGTCGTCTTCTCGCTCGCCCTCGTCGCGGCGCTGTCCGCCGCGGCCGTCGCGACCGCGCGGCTGGCGCGGGACCCCGACATGGGGCCGGGGGGTGTGTGATGGCGGGCGCCCCGTCCACGGTGGTGCAGTTGGCGCTGCTCGTCCTCGTCGTACTGCCGGGGATCGTCTACCAGTTCCTGCGTGAGTTCTGGCGCGGCCCGATGCCGGGCGAGCGGAATCTCGGCGAGCGGGTCATGCGCGCGCTCGCCGCGTCCGTGGTGCTCGACGCCCTCTATCTGATCGCCTTCGGCCCCCAACTGATGCGCCTGGTGGAGGGCATCGACCGCGACGGGTGGTCCCATCTCAGCGGCCGGCCCAGGCTCGCCGGGCTCGTCGTCCTCGGGCTTTTCGTGGCGGCGCCCGCAGCCGTCGCGGCGGCGGTCACGTACTGGCAGCGCCGCAAGACGACCGCCGTGCGGTACCGCGCCACCCCGACCGCGTGGGACCGGATGTTCCGGGAGCGCGGTTCCTGCTTCGTACGGTTGCGGCTGCGGGACGGCGTCTGGATCGGCGGCTGGTACGGCACGCGCTCGTACGCCACCTCCTATCCGCACCCGGCGGAGCTGTACCTGGAATCGGCCTGGCTGATGCGGCCGGACGGCAGTTTCCACCGGCGGGTCGAAGGCAGCGGTGGGCTGTACGTCCGGGCCGCCGACACGGACATCCTGGAGGTCCTGCTGCCCCCGGAGGCTCCCGCGCCGCCCGACACCGATACGGACACCGACACCGACACGGACACCGACACCGACACCGACACGGATGAGACTGACGGAACCGGCGGAACCGGTGGAACCGGCCGACCGAGGGAATGAGGAAGGCAGCCGAGCCCATGGATGTCGACGAACCCGAACTGACCCCGTTCGAAAGGGAACTGCAGGCGGCCGACCCCTCCCAGGGGCGCGGCCACACGCCTGCCGACGGCGTCGCCGAGCCCGCCGTGGCGCCCTCCGACCCGGCGAGCTCCGGGCCGGCGGCCGCCGCCCAGCGCGGCGTGCTCCCGACCGTCCCGGAGGAACCGCCGCAGGCGCCGGACGGGGAGTGACAGGGCCGCCGTCGGGGCCCCGGCTCAGGGCCCCACGTGTGCCAGCGCCGACCACACCCCCGGCAGCTTCGGGCACATCTCCGCGCGGGCCAGCCGGGTTACGGCGTGAACCGCCCGGGCCACCTCCTCGTCGTCCGGCGCCGCCTCGAACGCGTCGTACATCGCCTTCGCGAGGCCGTACGCGCCCACGTCGGGCACCTGCCACAGGGTCGAGATGACATGGGGGAACCCCGCGAGCTGGAAGGCCGACGCGAAGTGGATCGCCTCGTCCCGGTGGCGGGGGCCGGTCACGGACGTCTCGCAGGCCGACAGGTACGCGAGCCGGGAGCCGCGCAGGTCGAGCGCGGAGATGTCGGCGACGGTGAGCGGGGCGTCCTGGTGATCGTCGAGCAGCAGCCTGCTGTGCGAGGGCGTCGCCGGGTCGGGGACCGCGTGGCAGGCGAAGTGCGCCCACGCGTGCCGGGGCAGTTCGGCCAGGACACGGTCGCGGGTGGCGTCCGCGCCGGTCAGGACGGACACGGCACCGGGCGCCGTACGGGCGACTAGCTCCGCCTCTCCCGTGGCCTTCGGCAGCGGCGGGTGCCCCTCCGCGGCGGGGACGGCGACGGCGAGCCGGCTGCCGCCCGGCAGCGCGGGCCCCGACCGTCCGCGGGCCGCCGCCAGCGCGTGCGCCGTCGGCGTGTACGAGGAGACGGCGCGGTCGAGCAGGACGGGGCCGCCGTCCCGGTGGTGGCCCGCCGCGTGCAGCGGCAGCTCCACGAGCGGACCGGTGGGCACCCACCAGACCCGCGGCCGGCAGCCGCCGGGTGGCGGAGGTGCGGAGCGCGCCGGAAGGGCCGCGGACAGCGCAGGGGCGACGAGTTCGTCCCACATCCAGCCCAGGACATCGAATGCCGGGCCCTGGGCCCTGTGGTCGCCGACCCGCTCCAGGGCGAAGCAGGACCGCAGCACCCGCGCCCGCTCCTCCACCTCCTCGGGGGTGACCCGTAACGGCACCGCCCGGATCTCGTCCGGGGTGACCGCGATGGCGGCGGAGCCGCGCGCCGTCACCGTGAGATAGATCAGCGGGCCGTCCGCGCTCAGGGCGCGCAACCGGTCGGCTGTGGGCGGCCGGGCGAAGTCCTCGAACCCCGGCAGACGGCGGATCTCCCGCAGCAGCCGCTCCCAGCGGGCCTCCCGCTCCCGGCGCACGGACCGCTGGGCCTCCGGGGCCAGGTCCGGGGCCGGTGAGGTCAAATCCCCGCGTACGTCGTCGAGTTCGGCGGCGAGCCGCGGGTGCGCCGCGCGGAGCGCGGTGGCATCGGTACGCAGGGCGAGGGTGCGCGAGAGCAGCACCCCCCGGCCGAGTTCCAGCAGGACGGCGGCCTTCGCGGGCTCCCCGGCGGCCACGGCGCTGGTGGCCGCCGCCACGGCGACGCCCGCCCAGCGGGCGCTCTGTTCCTCCTGGTCGGCTCGCGACAACTCCTGCGAAGCGAGCTGCGGCAGCAACCCGATCACGCTCTCGAACGCCTCCACGGCCTCCGCGTCACGGCGTTCGGCGGCGGCGATGTCGCTCCAGACGAGACCGGCGCGCAGCCGGGTCGGCACGTCGGCGGTGGGATGGAGCGTGGCCGAGCGGGCCCGTGACAGGGCGTGGTCCAGGCGGCCGGGGTCCGCGCGCGCACCGTGCAGGTCGTACAAGGCCAGGGCGTGGTTGAGCTGCGCGCGTGCGTGCTCGGGCGCACCGTCGGTCATGCTGAGCAGCGCCCTCCGCGCCAGGTCCTCGGCCTTCTCCGGCCGGGTCCCCGTGGCGCGCACGGCCACGGAGAGGTGGTGCAGGCAGGACGCGTACAGCGGGTCCTTGGGCGTGATCCGCGCCAGGGTGCGGTCGCCGGTGGCGACGGCTTCGGCGAGGTCCCCGGCGCTCCCGGTCCGCCGGCCGCGCTCGGTGAGCAGGAAGCAGAGGCGGATCTCGTCCGCGGTCCGCGCGTACCCGCGCCGGGCGGCGGAGTCCAGCCCCCGGCGGAGGCGGCCGAGGGCGTCGTCGAGGCGGCGCGGGTCGCCGGTGTGCTCGTACGAACTGAACAGCACGTGGCTCAGACGGGAGCCGCACAAGGGGAAGAGGAGATGGCGCGGGTGCAGCAGCGCGACCGCCGCCTCGCCGCAGTCACGCGCCTGGGCCAGGTCCTCGGAGGCCCCCGTGTGGTCGTGGCGCAGCCGCAGCGCCGTGCTCAACTCGGTCAGCAGCAGCGCCCGGTGCGACCGGGTTCCGCGCCGGGTGCGGGCGGCGTAACCGAGCTCCACGGCCTCGTCGAGGTCGGCGCGGTTCCGCAGCCGCTCGTACCGGATACGGAGCGCCTTCAACAGATGGGCGTGGTCGCGTACGTCAGGGGGAGCGCCGTCGGTGTGGCGGACGGCGTCACGGTAGGTGTCGACGGCCTTGTCCAGGGCGGGGAGCGCGTCCTGCTTGAAGTAGAAGCGCAGCAGCATGTCGGCCTCGGCGGCGAGCAGATGGTCGTCGTCGCCGAAGGCGGAGCTGTCCCGGTGCCGCGACGAGCGGATCAAGCGGGAGACACCGACGAGCAGCATGGCGGAAGAGCCCAGGGTGTCGTACCACCCGGGCTGCTCGCCGGCCGGCCCGTCGAACCTGGCGCAGACCCAGGTCAGCATGCCGAAGCCGAAACCGATCACCCCGTACCGCTCAAGAAACGGAAAGCGCCAGTTGGCGGCGCCGAAGAGCCCCATGACCAGGGCGCCCAGCGCCCCGAGAGCCTGCGCCCACTGCGACACCGCCGCCTCGCCTCCGCCTCTACCTGTGCTTCCGCTTCCGCCTCTACCTCTGCTTCCGTCTCACTCCACGGTCGGCGCGGTCACACCGACGCGGGCCGCGAGGGAGGCGAGGGCCCGCCTCGCGCGCTCGTACTCTCCCGTGTGCGCGGGCATGGCCCGTGCCAGCGCCGCGTGCAGCCGGACGCTCTCGTAGGCGAGTTGTACGGCCTCGCCGGCCGTGTCCAGGCGCGCGCAACTGGGCAGCACCGCCCGCCGGAAGTTCTGCCGGTCCCGGTAGGGTGCGCCGATTCCGCTGCCGGCGGCCTCCGTGACGGGCCAGCGCCGCCCCTTGGACATCGCGGCCTGCGGATGCCCGGCGATCAGCTCGGCCACGAGCAGGCGTACGTCCGCCGCGGCCTGGACGCGCTGCGCGACCGTCACGTCGCCGACGCCGTCCGGGGCGAGGCGGTCGAGCACGGGACCGTCCCACACCCCGGGGACCCGGTCGGGATCGCCGTGTGCGGGGTCGGCCAGGTGGGCGGCGGCGAGGGTGATCCGGGCGTGGACGACGACCTGGCGCGTGGCGCGCGAGGCCATGACCTTCGGCAGGGCCTCACGGCCGAGGAAGGACAGGGCGTGGCAGGCGGCGCTCACCTCGTCGCGGAGTTCGGAGGCGTCGTGCGCGGTCCGTAACAGGCTGACGTACCACTGGAGATGGTTGACGGCCCGGTTGTAGGTGAGGCCGGTGCGCAGCGCGTCGGCGCTCCGGGCGACGGTCCTGGACCGTTCCCAGGCGGCGAGCGCGGTGTGCAGATGGGGCCGCAGCCGCCGGAGGCTCACTCCGGCCCCCAGGCGCGCCGCGACCGCTCCGTGCTTCCCCGCGGCCGGGGCGTCCCGGACCTCCCGGCCCCGGGTGGCCGGCGGTACGGGCGGGCGGACACCCCCGTCCGGTCGGGGCGCGGACCCGGGTCGAACTCGGGTACCAGCCGCCGTAGTTCCTGGTGGATGGCGTCCGCCTCGGACCGGAGCGCCGCCGCCTCCTGAGGCTCGTCCAGGCCCTCGCAACTGGGCAGGGTCGCCCGCAGGAAGCGGTTCTGCTCCTTCCAGTAGCCGATCGGTCCCGCACCGAGCCGTACGCCGCTGCCGATCGGCCAGAGTTCCTGGGGGTCGCGCCGCGTGACACCCCTGCCGAGCAGCGTGGCCAGCAGGTCCCGCGCGTCCGCCGCCCCCGCGATCCGTAGCTCGGGGCTCAGCGGCGCGGTGCCCGCGCCCGGGAGGATCTGCCGGAGGGGCCGGCCGGGACCGTCGCGCACCGCCCGCTCGATCAGCTCGACCTGCCCGCGTGTCGGATCGGCGAGGTGGGACGCGGCCAGCGCCATCCGGGCGTGCTGGAGCGCGGCGGGCTTGTGCCAGGTGGCCTGAACCCGGGCGGACTCCCGCCCGAGCGTGCCGAAGGCGTAGTAGGCGGGGGCCAGTTGAAGATCAGGGGCGAGCTTCACATAGCTCAGGAAACTGCCGAGCCCCCGGATGTACGAGCGGGCCGCCCACGCCGACCGTCCCTG
The DNA here is from genome assembly GCF_044744405.1 of Streptomyces sp. NPDC087310. Classification (NCBI taxonomy): domain Bacteria; kingdom Bacillati; phylum Actinomycetota; class Actinomycetes; order Kitasatosporales; family Streptomycetaceae; genus Streptomyces; species Streptomyces sp. NPDC087310. Next base: position 738,234 of record NZ_JBIUYF010000004.1, read on the forward strand.
GTCCTCGAAGCCGCGCCCCTGTTCCCAGAACCGCAGCGCTCTGCGCAGGTGCTTCTCGACCGGTGGCATGCGTGCGACCTCCCCCGTGAGCGTTACCGCTGAGGCAAATTCTCAGCGTAGGGCTGCCCGCGGAGCCGCAGCAATACGGCGATGGCTGCTGAACATGTTTGCGATCACGCCGAGTCGCCGGCCGGTTGAGTCTGGGATCACGTCGAGTCGCCGGCCGGTGGTGTCACCGTGTGGTGTCACCGTACCGATGCGGTGATCACGATCAGGTGCGTCGGGGCGGGGCGAGCTTCTGCAGGTCGATGCTGATCCTGAAGGGAACCGGGCGCTGGAGCGAGTCTCTGAAGATGCCGACCGGCGCGTAGGACGAGGTCGGCTCGTCGAGTCGTAGACGTGGACGACGGGGGTTCCGTCCTCGTCCTCGATACGCCAGTAGTGCGGGATGCCGGCCTCCGCGTACTTGCGGAGCTTCACCGTACGGTCAGGGTGGGCGGACTCGGGGGATACGACCTCGACCGCGAGCCGTACTTCGTCCGGCGCGAACCAGGTGCGGTCGCCGTCGAAGCCCGCCGTCGTCACCAGCAGATCCGGCTCGGGCCGGTTGTGCCGGTCGAGTTCGATGGTCATTTCGCGGCCGACCCTGACGTCGGCAGGTGCCTGCTCCATCAGCGCGACGGTGAGCATGGTGACGAGGTGGCCATGCCACCACCTCTGTGGGGACACCATGAAGACGAGCGCTCCGTCGATGAGCTCGGTGTGGCGGGGCGCCTCGGGGAGGCGGTCCAGGTCCTCCGCGAACCAGCCTTCCGCGCGCGGCGGGCGCATCCAGTCGGGTAGTGCGGTCATGGCCCAAACGTACCGATCAGGCGCGGTCCCGGGGGGACTCGGCGGTGCGTTCCGCGTTCTTCTCCTTGATGCGGGCCGCTTCCTTACGGACCTCCGCCTGCGTGGCGCGTTCCCGTACCAGCCACTCGGGGCTGTCCGCCTTCAGGGCGTCGATCTCGTCCGTGGTGAGGGCGTCCGTCACGCCGCCGCGGGCGAGGCCGGCGATGGAGACGCCCAGTTTCGCGGCGACGACCGGGCGGGGGTGCGGGCCCTCGCGGCGGAGGGTCGCCAGCCACTCGGGCGGGTCGGTCTGCAGTGCGTTCAGCTCGTTGCGGGAGACGACGCCCTCCTGGAACGCGGCGGGGGTGGCCTCCAGGTACACGCCCAGCTTCTTCGCCGCGGTCGCGGGCTTCATCGTCTGGACAGTGGTCTTGTGCGATGTCATGAAGTCAAGCGTATCGAGCGTGTGAGCGGCCTCTGACCACGGCCGGTAACCTGGCCGGGTGACAGGCTCGGACACACCTCCCTCATTCAGGCTCGCCTACGTACCGGGGGTGACGCCCGGCAAGTGGGTACGGATCTGGCACGAGCGGCTGCCCGGCGTCCCCCTGGACCTCGCCGGGGTCTCCGCCGCCGAGGCACCCGACACGGTGCGGGGCGGTGGCGCCGATGCCGGGCTCGTGCGGCTGCCGATGGACCGTACGGGGCTCAGCGCGATCCCCCTCTACACCGAGACGACCGTCGTGGTGGTGCCCAAGGACCATCTCGTGGCCGCCGTCGAAGAGGTCTCCACCGGGGATCTGGCCGACGAGGTGGTGCTGCACCCCCTCGACGACACCCTGGAGTGGGAGCGGCTGCCGGGGCGTCCCGCGATCGAGCGGCCCGCGACGACGGAGGACGCCGTCGAGCTGGTGGCGGCGGGGGTGGGGGTGCTCGTGGTGCCGCAGTCCCTGGCCCGGCTGCACCACCGTAAGGACCTCACGTACCGGCCGGTGACGGACGCCCCCGAGTCGCGTGTGGCGCTGTCGTGGCGGGAGGACGAGACCACCGATCTGGTGGAGCAGTTCATCGGGATCGTCCGGGGGCGGACCGTCAACAGCACGCGGGGGCGCCCCGCGCCCGCGCCCGCCCCCACCGCGAAGCCGACGTCGAAGGCGAAGTCGAAGCCCGCGCCGAAGGCGATGCCCCGGCGTGCGGGCGGGGCCGGAAAGCCGGCCAAGGGCGGCGCCAAGCGGGGGAAGCCCCGGCGCCGGTCCTGAGCGGCGGTCGCGGGAACCGGAGCCGCCCGGACCGCGTCCCTCGCCGTGATGGCGATACGTGAGAGTTCCAGGGACGAGAAGCCGCTCACCCGGGGCTGGGCAGGATGCCTGGCCGTGGTGGGCGGGTTCCTGGCGGGGGCCGTGGTGTGGACGGTCGGGGCCGGGCCGGGGGTACGGGGCGGGTTCGAGGGGGAGCGGGATCTCAGCCTCGTCTACGTCGAACTGCCGCTGCTGCTCTTCGGGATGCCCGCGCTCGCCCTCGCCGTCTGGGCGCTGCTCACCGGCGTCCTGCGGGTCAGGGAAGGCGTGGGCGCGCTCGTCATGGTGGGGGTGCTCGCCCTCGCCGCGTGGGCCGGGATGGAGTGGCTCGACGTACGGACCGCCCCGTTCACACCGGAGAACCGCTGGTGACGCGGACGCGGACACGGTCACGGACGCGGACGCGCTGATACGGGGCCGCTACCCGTCCGCGATGACGGAGAGCTCGCTGATGCCCGAGGCCGAACCGGCCGCCGCGTGGACCGTGACCCTGAGGTGACGGGCCGGGGCGCCCGGCCGCAGGGGCTGCCAGTGGGCCGCGTCCGTGGACGTCTCGATCTCGTACGCGGTGGGGCGCGGATCCGTCCACCGGGGGGTGACGGAGGCGACCGGCTCCGTGCGGCCCAGATCGACCGTGAGCGCCGCGGTGGCGTCCGAGGGGACCCACGCGGTGGCCGGACTGCCGTCGACCGCCGCCGCCGCGTACAGGCCCGGCTGCTCCGAGGTGGCGCTCACCGGGCGGCAGCGGGCCGCGTTCTCCGTCGCCGTGAGGTCGGGGCGGCGGGTGGGCAGCATGAGCGTGGAAGTGAGCCGGCGGTCACCCGCCGGGGTGTGGACGGTGAACGGCGCGCCGGACGTCAGCCGCACCGTCGTCCCATGGGCGCCCACGGCCACGTCGTACGTACGCCCCTGCCAGCGCAGCCCCCGTACGGTCACGCCCCGAGCGAGCTGCGGCGGCAGCATCGGGTCGAGCCGTACGCCGTCCGCGCGCTGCCTGAGCCCCGTCAGACCGTGGGTGAAGACCTGGAGGAAGCCGCCCTTGCCGGTCAGGAAGTCCTGCGCGGGCGAGCCGGAGAGCGGGTCGTCCGCCCCCGCCTTGTCGCCGCGCGCCTCGGAGAAGAGCGCGAACGGGCCCCGGACGAACGGCCGGATCGCCCGCTGGAGATACGTGTACGTCGCACACCCCGGCTCCCCGATCGCCGCGGCGTCGATCGCGTGGACCGAGTCCGTCATGGCGGGCCCGTCCGGATCGGTGCGCTCCGCGTAGTAGTCGAGCGTGGCCGCCGCGGCGCCCGGGGGCATCGGCCACTCCAGGGGATAGGTCAGCAGGACGGTGTCGGCCTGTTTGATGCGCGAACCGTCGTACCCCGCGTACTGAAGGTAGATCGTGCGGGCCGCGTCGTAGGGGATACGGATCCGGTCAGCGATCCGCGTCCACGCGGCGGGGGCTTCCTCCCCGACGAGCGCGGCGGCCTCGGTGGCGCGGCGCAGCGCGGTGGCGGCGCCCGCGTTGGTGAAGACGCCGTCGGTGACACCGTTGCTGTACTCGTCGGGCCCCGCCACCTCCTTGACGGAGTAACTGCCGTCGTCGTTGGCGGTGACCCTGGAGGCCCAGAACTCCGCGATGCCCTTCAGCAGCGGCCAGCCGCGCTCCCGCAGCCAGTCGCGGTCCCCGGTCGCCTCGTAGTACTGCCAGGCGGCGAGCGCGATGTCGCTCTGGAGATGGATCTGCGTGACGCAGTGCGGCGGGTTCCAGGACTGGCACTCCGTCCAGAGGTGGCCCGACCCGCCGCTGGTCCACGGGTAGAACAACCCCTTGAAGCCGAGCTTCCCGGCGTTCTCGGCGGCGGCTCCTCTGGTGCGGTAGCGGTACTCCACGACGGAGCGCGCCAGTTCCGGACGGGTGGCCAGCAGCCCGGGGAACATGAAGACCTCGGCGTCCCAGAAGATCAGGCCCGCGTAGTTGTCGCTGGTCGTACCGGTCGGCGCGATGCTGTCGGCCGAGCCCGCGCGGGTGCCGGTCAGCAGTCCGTACTGGGCCGAGCGCAGCCACGCCAGCAGGTCCGGCCGTCCGGGGACGTCGATGCCGGCGGACCACAGGGGCGCCCACGCGGCGGCGTTGGCGGCGAACAGCGCGGGCCAGCCGCTGTCGGCCGCGCGCCGGGCCGCGGCGACGGCGGCGGCGCGCGGATTCCGTGACGTCAGCGCGGTGTTGACGCCGACGTACTTCACGAAGGTGTACGTACGGCCCGCCCGTAGGCCCACGGGCCCCCGGAGGGCCGGTCGCAGCACCGAGGCGACGGCGCCGGCCGTCCGCGTCCCGTCGGTACGGAAGGTCTCGGCCTCCGTGTCCCCTCCTGTTCCCGTACGGGTGATCCGCCGGGCCCCGCGCCAGTCGAGCGCGCCGGTGACGGTGGCCTCGCCGCTCCAGCGCGGGGTCAGCCGCAGTCGTACGGCGCCGGTGTGGGCGTCGGAGCGGTCGGTGAGCACCTCGTACGTCAGATCGGTGACGCGGCCGTCGGCGGTGGTCCAGCGCAGGCTGGTGACGACGACTCCGCAGCGCAGCAGCAGGCGCTGGCGGTAGCGGGAGATCCGGCTGCCGGGGCCGAAGGTCTCGTCGCCCACGCGTACGTCCAGCGTCGTCCAGGTGGGCAGGGCGGCGAGCACCTGGCGGTCGGCGGTCGTCGCCGGCTGGTGGGCGTAGAGGCCCGCGACGAACGCGCCGTCGTAGCGGGGCGTGTACAGCGGCCACCCTGTCGCGCCGCCCGGCTCGTCGTAACCGGCGCCGGTGGGCGGGACGCGGACGCCGAGATAGCCGTTGCCGGTGTAGGCGTGGTAGCTGTCGGCGGGATCGATCCGGGTGGCGGCGGGGGACCAGCCGGGCTCGGTCTCCTTCCCGCAGGGAGGATCCGAGGGGGCGTCCGGGTCCGGCGGGGCGCCGGGCCCCGGGGTGGTGCGGGCGTCCGGGGCGGGGTCCGCGTACGAGAGCGGCGGGACGGTCAGGAGCAGTGTGGCCGCGACGAGCTGCGCGGTGAGACGGGTGCGGGGGGACGGGGAGGAGATCACGGGTACGACGGTAGGAAGGGCGTACCCCGTGGCCCGGCACGGCGCGCGCGGCGGAGGGAGCGGCGGGCGGCCGGTTACGCCGGGAAGCCGCAGCGTAAACGCAACTCATCACATCGAGTGAAACTCTGGCCCACGCTTGCGGTCCACAACCGACGGTTGCCAATCTGTTGCTGTCTGTCAACCTGATGGGAGTGGCCCGTGGCCTTCGGTGAGCAGCCCGCTTATCTGCGCGTGGCGAGTGATCTGCGCGAGAAGATCGTCAACGGCGCGCTGCCCCCGCACACCCGCCTTCCGTCGCAGGCCCGCATCCGCCAGGAGTACGGCGTGTCCGACACGGTCGCGCTGGAGGCGCGCAAGGTGCTGATGGCCGAGGGTCTGGTGGAGGGCCGCTCCGGGTCGGGTACGTATGTGCGGGAGCGGCCCGTGCCGCGCCGGATCGCCCGGTCCGGCTACCGGCCGCCGGTGGGGTCCAGCCCGTTCCGCCAGGAGCAGGCGGAGGCGGGCGTGCGGGGGACGTGGGAGTCGCGGAGCGAGCAGGACGAGGCGTCGGAGGAGATCGCCGCCCGGCTCGGCATCGAGCCCGGCGACCGGGTGATGCGGACGCGGTACGTCTTCCGGGAGGCGGGCGACCCGATGATGCTCTCCACCTCCTGGGAGCCCCTGGCGGTGACGGGGCGTACGCCGGTGATGCTGCCCGAGGAGGGGCCGCTCGGCGGATGCGGGGTGGTGGAGCGGATGGCGGCCATCGACATCGTCGTCGACAACGTCCTGGAGGAGGTCGGCGCGCGCCCGGGGCTGGCGGACGAACTGATCACGCTCGGCGGGGTGCCCGGCCATGTGGTGATGGTCCTGGAGCGGACGTACTACGCGTCGGGGCGCGCGGTGGAGACGGCGGACGTCGTCGTCCCCGCCGACCGGTACCGGATCGCCTACCACCTTTCGGTCAAATGACCGGAGGGCGCCCGTGCCCGCCCGCCCGGCGATGACGGGGCGCGCGCTCCGGAGCGTTCGCGCCACCTCCCGCGCGGCGCTCCAACGGCCTTACGGGCGGGTGGTGATGCGTCTGACCATGGCCGATTCCCTCGTGCTGATCCGTTCCATCCCTGCGGCGGGGCAGCCCACTCGGCCAACGGGCGGCGGCCGGGGGTGGGCGGCGGGAGCGAGCGGCGGTGGGGGCGCGTTCGGCTGAGTGCGCCCCCTGCCCTCGGTTTTCGGCGCTTTGTTGGCCGGATGCGTGCCTCTTTGTGTAAACCCGTATTCGCTCAGTAAAGGTCAGGCGTACGCTCGGGCATATGCGGAATGCGGTTTCCTGGAGATCTTCGGAGAGACGCGGGTCGTCGGTGGAAGGGGCTCGATGAACGACAGCGGAGCCCTGCTCCCATGGCTGGTCATACGGCAGGACGACAACGGCAATCGCTACCGCGTCGGCAGATACGCCACGGAGGACGAGGCCCAGAAGATGGCCGACGGCCTCGGGGCACGCGGCCACGGACAGGTGTACTGGGTGGAGCGCGTCAGCCAGACCACCCCCTAGCGAGACCCCTCCGCGGGGCCCCGTGACACGAGCCGCCCGTAGCGCGGTCGCGTTACGCTCCGGCGCATGAGTGATCGTGTGGTGGTGGCGGGCGCCGTGTACGACCGCGGCAGGCTGCTGGCGGCCCGGCGCAGCGCGCCGCCCGAGCTGGCCGGCCGGTGGGAGCTGCCCGGCGGCAAGGTGGAGCCGGGGGAGCGCCCCGAACAGGCCCTCGTGCGCGAGCTGCGGGAAGAACTGGGCGTGGAGACGCGTCCGGTGGAGCGGGTCCCCGGAGAGTGGCCGCTCAAGCCGGGCTATGTGCTCCAGGTGTGGACGGCCCGGCTGCTCGCCGGGGAGCCCGAACCCCAGCCTCTGGAAGACCACGACGAACTGCGCTGGCTCGGCCCGGACGAGATCCACACGGTGGACTGGCTCGACCAGGACCGCCCCGCCGTCGCCGAGGCGGCCCGGCTGCTTCCGTAACGCCCCGACCCCGGCCCCCGGCGCCGCCCCCCGGGCCCTGGCCCGCTCTGGCCCCCGGCCCCGGCGCGCGTCGCTTCCATGGCGCCCCTCCCGGTCGGTTCCACGCCCCTGTGAGGGTAGTTGTCCTGAATTCCGGGTATATGACGAACTGCCCCTCTCGCACGGATGAGGGTCTGCCGTCGGTCCTGGGATGTGGTCGGCTTGATCGACACAGCGGATGGCGCCCGCGCCGAGTGGACCTTCCCTGCCGAACCCGACACCGTACGCACCGCACGTCACGCGGTGTACGACACCCTCAGCGCCTGGGGCGCGCCCGCCTCCCTGCGCGACCTGGCGGTCCTGCTCGTCAGCGAACTGGTGACCAACTCCCAGCGCTACACCTCAGGACCGATCGGCGTACGGCTCGCGGTCCACGCCCTCGCCCCCGAGGGCGCCGGGGCCCCGGGGAGCGCCGGGGGCGCGGGGGACGCCGACGGGGCGGCCGGAGCGGCCGGGCCCGACGCCGCGCTGCTGGTGGAGGTCTCCGACCCGCTGCCCGATCCCCCGACGGAGCGCCTCGCCGGTCCTGAGGACGAGGGGGGCCGCGGGCTGCGCCTCGTGGCCTGTTCCGCCCGGCGCTGGGGGACACGGCGCGGGAAGACAGGTAAGACCGTGTGGTTCGAGCTGTCCCTCCCTGGTTAGAAGAGTGAAGGGAGAACGATCACAACGGACTCGGCTCAAAAAGAGCGAGACTGTGCTGTGATCGTGAACGGCGTGCCGGCCGGGGCCGTAGTGCTGAATACTGCGGGCATGGCCGGTCCGGTGCGTGAGCTGGAGGGGACGGTCGCGTGAGCGAGATATCTGGGACGGCGGGCGACGTCGTATGGCAGAGCCATCCACCCGGCTCGATCTATGACTACATCAAGGTGGCTTCCTTCTCGATCGGCCCCGACGGGCTGGTCGACCAGTGGAGCGGGCGCGCCGCCGAGCTGTTCGGCATCGGTGCGCACCAGGTCAGGGGCAGGGATCCGGTCGAGGTGTTCGTACCGGCGGAGCTGCGTCCGCAAGGTCACCGCACGGTCAAGGAGATCCTCGACGGCAAGGAATGGACCGGACTGGTCCCGTTCCGGACCGGCGAGGGGGGCCAGGAGCACGGGCTCGCCGAGATCTACGTCATGCCGAGCGAGACCGAGAGCGGCGAACGGGGTGCGCTCTGTCTCGTCGTGGACGTGCGGGCGCTCCAGCGGATCGAAACGGATCTCGCCTCTTCGCAGGCGATTTTCGGCCAATCTCCTTTCGGGTTCATGCTGTTCGGCACCGACCTCAAGGTGCGGCGCGCCAACCAGCGCTTCGCGACGGTCTTCGGCGGCGCCGTCGCCGACCACCGGGGCCGCACGGTCTACGACTACCTCTCCCGCCCCGAGGCCGACCGGCTGACCGGGGCCCTCAAGCGGGTGCTGGAGACCGGAGACACCGTCAGCGACCTCCAGATCGTCGGCACCGCGCCCGAGGACCAGGAACGCCGGCACTGGTCGATCAACCTCTACCGGGTGCACAGCGGCTCGGGGCGCACCATCGGCGTCGCCGGGGTCGGCACGGACGTCACCCGCCGCCACAACGCGGCCAGGGAGGCCGCCAGCGCCCGGCGCGACCTCGCCCTCCTCAACGAGGCCAGCGCCCGCATCGGCAACTCCCTCGACCTGGAGACCACCGCGCGCGAACTCCTCGGGGTCGCCGTGCCCGGCTTCTGCGACCTCGCCGCCGTCGACCTCTACCAGTCGCTGCTCACCGGCGAGGAGGCGCCGCCGGGACGGTGGGGCTCCTCCGGGGCCGAGTCCGGCGGCGGCAGCGCCAGGCTGCGCCGGGTCGCCTTCGCCAGCGCCGTCTCCGACGGCCCGCTGGGCACCTGGGGCGGCGGGGACGGATACGTGTCACCGGACGTCGGCGCCGTCCACCGCTTCCCGTTCAGCTCGCTGAGCGCGAGCGCCCTGCGCACCGCCCGGGTGCAGTCCATCCCGGGCGAGGCCGGCAGTCTCGTACGGTCCACGCTCGCCGTTCCGATGGTCGCCCACGACACGGTCATCGGCCTCGCCCAGTTCTCCCGTACGAAGGGCAGCGAGCCCTTCGGCGACCAGGACCGGGCGCTCGCCGTCGAACTCGCCGCGCGCGCCGCCGTCTGCATCGACAACGCCCGCCTCTACCGCAGGGAGCACGAGCGCGCCCTGATCCTCCAGCGCAGCCTGCTGCCGCCGGGGGACCCCGAGGCCGCCGGTCTCGACATCGCCTGCCGCTACCTGCCGGGCAACACCGCCACGGAGGTCGGCGGCGACTGGTTCGACGTCATCGAACTGCCGGGCCACAGGACCGCGCTGGTCGTCGGCGACGTCATGGGGCGCGGCCTGCGGGCGGCGGTCGCGATGGGCGAACTCCGTACGGCCGTCCGGACCCTGGCGCTGCTCGACCTGGAGCCCGCCGAGGTGCTCTCCGCGCTCGACGAGATCGCGCGCGGCCTCGGCACCCCCAGCGGGGCGCAGCAGGCGTCGCGGGTCGCCCACAAGTCCCGCGACGCGGAACTCTCCGAGGTGTACCTCGCCACCTGCGTGTACGCCGTCTACGACCCGGTCACCCGGCGCTGTACGTTCGCCAACGCGGGCCATCTGCCCCCCGTCGTCGTCGAACCGGACGAGGCGGCGCTGCTGCTCGACGTGCCGCCCGGCATGCCGCTCGGCGTGGGCGGCGAGCCCTTTGAACAGGTGGAGGTCGACCTGGCCGAAGGCGCGCTGCTCGCCCTCTACACCGACGGTCTCGTCGAGTCGCGGGACCAGCCGCTCGACGAGGGGCTGAGCGCCTTCCGCGCGGCCCTCGGCAACGCGGCCCGCCCGCTGGAGGACGTCTGCGACCACGTCCTCACCACGCTCGACACCCGGCACGGCGAGGACGACATCGCCCTGCTGATGGCCCGGATCCAGGGGCTGCCCGCCGAGGCCGTCGGCGACTGGAGCCTGCCGCGCGAGCCCCGCTCGGTGGGCCGCGCCAGGGAGCTGGCCCGCGCGCAGCTCGTCGCCTGGGACCTCGAACCGCTCGTGGACACCGTCGAACTGCTCGTCAGCGAACTGGTCACCAACGCCCTGCGGTACGGCGAGGGCGAGATCAGGCTGCGGCTGCTGCGCGACCGTACGCTCGTCTGCGAGGTCTGGGACGCGGGCCTCGTCCAGCCGAGGCGGCGCCGGGCCCGCGACACCGACGAGGGCGGCCGGGGGCTGCAACTGGTCGGGCTGCTGAGCGCGGCGTGGGGATCGCGCCGTACGCCGCGCGGCAAGACGGTCTGGTTCGAACTCGCTCTGCCGGACGGGGACTCGACGGCGGAACCGACCGTGGAGCAGCTTCTGAGCATGTTCTGAGGGACTGAGGGACTGAGGGACTGAGGGGCTGAGAGGCTGAGGGGTCCGAGGGAGCGGCGGGCATACGGAAGCGGGGCCCGCCCCCGTCCGCCCCGTCGCGCGTCAGGCCGCCTTCAGCGCGGCCAGCCGCGCCTCGATCTCCGCGTCGTCGCCCGCGCTGTCCAACTGCTCGAACTGCGCGTCCAGCGACGACGCGGCCAGCTCCTGCTTGCCCGCCGCCCGCGCCTCCTCGCGCCGTACCTTGTCCTCGAAGCGGCCCAGCTCGCTCGTCGGGTCGAGGACGTCGATGCTCTTCACCGCGTCCATCATCCGGTTCTGCGCCCGCGCGGACGCGGCCCGCGCCACCAGCTCGTCCCGCTTGGAGCGCAGTTCGGTCAGCTTGGCGCGCATCTTCTCCAGGCCCGCCTTGAGCTTCTCCACCACTTCCGTCTGCGCGGCGATGGTGGGCTCGGCGGTCCTCGCCTCCTTCTCGGACTGGAGCTGCCGGCCCAGCGCCACCCTGGCCAGCCGGTCGAAGGTGTCGGCCTCCGCGCCCCGGCCCGCCGTGCGCAGCTCGTCGGCCTTCCTGCTGGCCGCGAGCGCCTTCACGCCCCACTCCCGGGCCGCCTCCGTGTCCTCCAGGTGGTCCTGTTCCAGCAGCCGGAGGTTGCCGATGGTGCCCGCCACCGCCTCCTCCGCCTCGGCGATGTTGTCGGTGTAGTCCCGGATGAGCTGGTCCAGCAGCTTCCGCGGATCCTCGGCCTGGTCCAGCAGGGCGTTGATGTTGGCCTTCGCGAGCTGGGTGACCCGCCCGAGGATGGTCTGCTTCGTCATGGCTCCGCTCCTTGTGGGAAACCTTCCGGTGCGTACGGGACGTGCTCAGAACCGGCCGCCGCCGCCCATCCGGCCGCGCGTACCGCCGCCGCCGAAGCTGCCGGGACCGCCCCCGCCGCCGCGATACCCCCCGCCGAGCCCGCCACCGAATCCGCCCCCTCCCATGCCGCGCCCGCCACCGAACAGGCCGCCGAGGAGGATGCCGCCGAGCATGGCCCCGCCGACGCCGCCGCCCGCGCCCCGTACCCCGCCCGCGCCGTAGTGGCTCCCGTACGACAGCACGTCCCGCTCCGCGAGTTCCTGCGCCTGCCGGGCCAGCGCGTCCGCCCGCTGGGCCTCCGCCAGCGCCGGCCGGCTCTCGCCCGCCCCCGCCTGCCCCTGGGCCCACTCCAGCCGCCGCTGCGCCTCCGCCAGCCGGGTCCGCGCCTGGCTGCCGACCGCCCCGCGGTGCGTGGTGACGTAGTCGGCGGCGGCGCCGATCGCCGAACGCGCCGCCAGCATCGCCTGGTCGAGGAGTGAGCCCGCGCGCCGCTCGCCCTCCTCCCGCCGCCGCGCGCCGGTCAGGGCCTCGTCGAGCACCGCGTCCGCCTCCTCGACCCGGCGCAGGGCGTCGATCGGGTCGTAGGGGCCCGCGTTCACCGCGCGCCGTACCTCCGCCGTCACCGCCTCCGCGCGGCCGATCCGGCCCTGGAGGTCGGCCGTCGGTACGCCCGCCGGGGTGCCCTTCAGCAGCCCCCGGGCGTCCGCGAGGTCCGTCTCCGTCTCCGTGAGCGCGCCGGGGAGCCTCCCGGCCGCCTCGGCCAGCTCCCGCGACCGCCGCTCGACCGCGTCGACCAGCGTCGCCGCCTGTCCGACGGCGCCCTCGGCGGCCCGTACATGGACGGCGGCCCGCCCGTTCTCCCCCGACTCCACGAACCCGGCCGCCGTGTCCAGGCTGTCGGAGGCGAAGACGAGCCGGTCCTCCGCCTGGGCGGGGCAGTCGGCGACCGGCGCGGACGCCGAAGCGGCGTACCGTTCGCGCAGCCCGGCGAGCGTGGCGCGCGCCGCGCCGGCCCGTTCGCCCAGCGCGCGGTAGGCGGTACGGGCGGTGGCGAGGGCCTGTGGCGCGTTCCGCTCCAGGGAGCGCAGCCGGTCGAACGCCTCGGACTCCGCGTCCAGCCGGCTGTCGGCCTCCGCGCAGCGGGCGAGGATCTCGTCGAGCATCGTGCGGCGGGTCGCTTCGTCCTCCGGATACGCGTCGTCCAGCTCCTGACGCAGCCGGAACGCCACGGTCAGCTCCCCCTTCGCGAACGCCACCGCGTCGGTGAAGGGCGCCGCCGCCTCCTCCCCGAACTGCGCCGTGGCGAAGCCGAGTTCCTCCTCGCTGGTGCGCAGGGCGTCGTCCGTCTCGACGAGCCGCCGCTTCGCCGCGGCGTCCAGCTCGGGCAGCGGGGTCACCGGGGGTGCGGACGGCCCGCCCGCCGCCCGGCCGCCGCCGTGGCCACGGCCGGGTGTCGTACGGGCCCTGACGCGGCGGCTGCGCTTGGCGAAGGCGTACGAGGCGACCGCCACCGCGCCGACCACCACGACGACCGGCAGCACCAGATTGGTCGCGGCGCCCCCGTCGGCCGCCGCGCCACCCGGATCGGCCTCCCCGGGCGTGATCGCCGGGGTGGGCACGGGCCGGCCCGCCAGCACGGCGCCGTACCCGTCGGCGGCGCCGATCGCCGCGCCCGCCCAGTCGTTCTGCCGCAGCGCGGGCTCGATCGCGGTCCTGGCGACCTCGGCGAGCTGCCCCCCGGTGAGGCCGGAGCCGGTGCCCGCCGAGTAGGCGTACTGCCGGTCGTGGGTGGCGACGGCGAGCAGGATGTCGTCCTGGCCGAGGCCGCTGCGGGTGGCCGTCGCATCGGCCCAGCTCTGCGCGGACCGGCCGGAGAAGTCCCGTACGTACGCGACGAAGAGCTGGACGCGGCGGCTGTCGTAGAGGCGGTTCAGCGCCGTGGTGACCTGGCCCTTGTGGCCGTCGAGCGCGCCCACCCTGTCGGTGATCTGGCCCTGCCGGGAGAGCGTGACCGGGTCCTCGGCGCGGGCGTCCTCGGCCCCGGGCAGGAGCAGCCAGCACGCCATGACCAGCAGCGCCAGCAGGGACCGGCCGGCGGTACGGGGCGGGGCGGGGCTCTCGGAGGGCGTCACATTTCGGAGGTTATGTCCGTGCGGAAGGGGCCGCGACCGGACTGACGAGGGGGCCGCCGACCACCTGACCGGACTTCATCCCCGGCACGTGACCCGTCCGCTAATGTCGCGATCATGTCCGTGTTCGAGCATGGCTTCCCCTTCGATCCGGCGTACGGCCGGACCCTCGACCAGCTCCTCGCCCTTCCCGCACCGGCCGCGCCGCCGGATTTCGACGCGTTCTGGCAGGCGCGGTACGAGGCGGCGCGCCGGGTCGCGACCGCGCCCGCGGTGGGCCCGCAGGAGGAGGAGCGCGACGGGTTCCGGATCTTCGGCGTCTCCTTCACCTCCGTCGGAGGGCTGCGGCTCGGCGGCTGGCTGGTGCTGCCCGCCGACGGTCCCGCGGAGCACGGCTTCGTCGTCGGCCACGGCTACGGCGGACGCCAGGACGCCGACGACGCCGTACCGCTTCCGCTGCCGCGCTCGGCGGCGATCCTGCCGTGCGTCCGGGGGCTGGGCGCGCGCAGCCGCCGCCCCGGCATCCCGGGCGAGTCGGACCTGCACGTACTGCACGGCATCGAGTCCCGCCACACGTATGTCATCGGCGACTGCGTGGCCGACCTGTGGTGCGCGGCGTCCGCGCTGCTGGAACTCGTACCGGACCTGGCCGCGTCAGGCGCTGGGCTCGGTTACGTGGGCGAGAGCCTCGGCGGCGGTCTCGGTGCGCTGGCGCTGCCCTGGGACGACCGCTTCGCGTGCGGCCAGCTCACGGTCCCCACCTTCGGCGACCACCCGCTCCGGCTCACGCTCCCCGGCGTGGGCAGCGGGGAAGCCGTACGGACGTACCGGCGCGACCACCCCGAGGTCACGGACGTCCTGCCCTACTTCGACGCCGCCACGGCCGCGAGCCGGATCCGCGTGCCGGTGCTGGTGGCGCCGGCGCTCTTCGACCCGGTGGTCCCGCCGCCGGGGCAGTTCGCCGTCTACAACGCGCTGGCGGGCCCGCGTGAGCTGCACGTCCTGTCCGCCGGCCACTTCGAGCACGCGGGCGGCGAGCAGGAGGCGAAGGAGCTGGCCTCGGCCCGCCAGCGCTTCTTCGCGGAACGCCTGCCGAACATCTGAGGCAGGGGCGCTCGCGTAAAAGACAGGCAGCCTTGCAAGGTTGCCTGTCCATCTCGTACGGTGAGCCCATGCCCGAGCCGACCGGACCGACCGGACCGCCCGCACCGTACGAGAGTGGGGAGCCGGACCCCGAGCGGGTCGCCGCCGAGCTGACCGCCGTCGTCGGCCGGCTGATGCGCCGGCTCCGCACCACCTCGCCCGACGACCGCCTCACCCCCTCCCAGCGCTCGGTCCTGGCCCGCCTCCACGGCGAGGGCCCGGCCACCACCGCCGCACTGGCCCGCGCCGAGTACGTACGGCCGCAGTCCATGCGGCAGACCCTCGCCGCCCTGGAGGAACAGCACCTGGTCGAGCGGACCCCCGACCCCGACGACGGCCGTCAGTCCGTCGTCTCCGTCACCGAGACCGGCCGTACGACGCTCGCCACGGTGTACGCCGCCAAGCAGGACTGGCTCTCCCGGGCGATCGCCGACGAACTCGACCTCACCGAGCGCCGCGCGCTGGCCGACGCCACCGAGCTGATGCGCCGCCTCGGCGCGAGATGACCACGGCGCGCCCACGGTGTACGCCGCCCGGTGCGGCCCCCTCGAACCCCCTCACGCAAGGAGCCACCCCATGACCGCCACCACGCTGGACCCGAGGACCGCCCTGGTCGTCGTCGACCTCCAGAAGGGCGTCGTCGGCCTGCCCACCGCCCACCCGGCCGAGGACGTCGTCGCGCGCTCCGCCGAACTCGCCGCCGCCTTCCGGGCCAAGGGCCTGCCCGTCGTCCTCGTCCGCGCCGTCGGCGCCGCGCCCGGCCGTACGGAGAAGCCGATGGGCGGCGGTGGCAGGCCCGCCGCCGACTGGGCCGACCCGGCGGACGGCCTGGGCGCCGAGGCGAGCGACCTCGTCGTCACCAAGCGCGTGTGGGGCGCCTTCCACGGCACCGACCTCGATCTCCAACTGCGCCGCCAGGGCATCACCCAGGTCGTCGTGACGGGCATCGCGACCAGCAAGGGCGTCGAGTCCACGGCCCGCGCCGCCTACGAGCACGGCTACCACGTCACGGTCGCCACGGACGCGGTCACCGACATGGACGAGGCCACCCACCGCAACTCCGTCGAGAGGATCTTCCCGGCGCTCGGCGAGACCGGCACCACCGAGGAGATCATCAAGCTCCTCGCCTGACCCCAGGTCCGGCGCCGCTACACGCCCCGGCGCCGGATCTTGTTGCCCAGCCACACCAGCGGGTCGTACTTCCGGTCCGCCGCCCGTTCCTTCAGCGGGATCAGCGCGTTGTCCGTGATCCTGATGTTCTCGGGGCACACCTCCGTACAGCACTTGGTGATGTTGCAGTACCCCAGCCCGTGTTCGTCCTGCGCCGCCCTCTTGCGGTCGAGCCCCGACTCCCCGGCCGCGTCCAGCGGATGCATGTCCAGCTCGGCGACGCGCATCAGGAAACGCGGCCCGGCGAACGCCGTCTTGTTCTCCTCGTGGTCCCGCACCACATGACAGGTGTCCTGGCACAGGAAGCACTCGATGCACTTGCGGAACTCCTGCGAGCGCTCCACGTCGATCTGCTGCATCCGGTACTCACCGGCGGCCACCCCCGGCGGCGGTACGAACGCCGGGACCTCCCGCGCCTTCGCGTAGTTGAAGGACACGTCCGTCACCAGGTCCCGGATCACCGGGAAGGCGCGCAGCGGGGTGACCGTGAGGGTCTCCTCGCGGGAGAAGACGGACATCCGGGTCATGCACATCAGCCGGGGCCTGCCGTTGATCTCCGCGCTGCACGAACCGCACTTGCCCGCCTTGCAGTTCCAGCGCACCGCGAGGTCCGGGGCCTGGGTCGCCTGGATCCGGTGGACGATGTCGAGAACGACCTCGCCCTCGTTCACCTCGACCGCGAAGTCCGTCAGCTCCCCGCCGTCCGCGTCGCCGCGCCAGAGCCTGAACCTCGCCTCGTACGACGCGGCAGCCCCGTCCGTTCCTGTACCCGCGCCCGTCTCTGTGCTCACTCGTGAAGCTCCTCTTCGGCGAGGTACTTGACCAGCTCTTCCTTGTCGAACAGCGCCAGCAGGTCCGGCCGGATCGGCTCCGTCGTCCGCCGGCCGAGCTCGACACGCCCCTCCGCGAGGCGGCAGTACAGATTGATCCGGCGCCAGTCGGTCACCATGCCCGGCCAGTCCTCCCGCGTATGGCCTCCCCGGCTCTCCGTACGCTCCAGGGCCGCCCGCGCCACGCACTCGCTGACCAGCAGCATGTTCCGCAGGTCGAGCGCGAGGTGCCACCCGGGGTTGAACTGCCGGTGCCCCTCGACCCCGGCGCGCACGGCCCGTACGCGCAGCTCGGCCAGTTTCTCCAGGGCCCGCGCCATCTCGGCCTCGCGCCGGATGATGCCGACCAGGTCGTTCATCGTCTGCTGGAGCTCCTGATGCAGGGTGTACGGGTTCTCGGCCGGGCCGCCGCCCGGGTCGCCCACCGGTCCCTCCGCGCTGAAGGGGCGCAGCGCCTCGGCCGCCGCCGCGTCGATCTGCGCCTCGTCGGGGACCGGGCGGGTGGCGCCCTCGGGCCCGTCCGTGAACCCGGCCGCGTGCTCCGCCGCGTACAGGCCCGCCCGCCGTCCGAAGACCAGCAGGTCGGAGAGGGAGTTCCCGCCGAGCCGGTTGGAGCCGTGCATGCCTCCGGCCACCTCGCCCGCCGCGTACAGCCCCGGCACCCCGGCCGCGGCTGCGGTCTCCGAGTCGACGGCGATCCCGCCCATCACGTAGTGGCAGGTCGGGCCGACCTCCATCGGCTCCGCCGTGATGTCGACGTCCGCCAGCTCCTTGAACTGGTGGTACATCGACGGCAGCCGCCGCCGTACGACCTCGGCGGGCATCCGCGTCGAGACGTCGAGGAAGACCCCGCCGTGCGGCGAGCCGCGGCCCGCCTTGACCTCGGAGTTGATGGCGCGGGCCACCTCGTCGCGGGGGAGCAGTTCGGGCGGGCGCCGGTTGTGGTCCGGGTCCTCGTACCAGCGGTCGCCCTCCTCCTCGGACTCCGCGTACTTCTCCTTGAAGACATCGGGGACGTAGTCGAACATGAACCGCTTGCCCTCGGAGTTGCGCAGCACCCCGCCGTCGCCGCGCACCGACTCCGTGACGAGGATGCCCTTCACGGAGGGCGGCCAGACCATCCCGGTCGGATGGAACTGCACGAACTCCATGTTCAGCAGGGGCGCGCCCGCGAGCAGCGCCAGCGCGTGGCCGTCGCCCGTGTACTCCCAGGAGTTCGACGTCACCTTGAAGGACTTGCCGATGCCGCCCGTCGCGAGCACGACGGACGGGGCCTCCAGGACGAAGAAGCGGCCGGACTCCCGCGCGTAGCAGAAGGTCCCGGCGACCCGCCCGGTGCCGTCCTTCAGGATCCTGGTGACCGTGCACTCCTGATAGATCTTCAGGCGTGCCTCGTGGTCGCCGTACTCCCGGAAGTCCTCCTGCTGGAGCGAGACGATCTTCTGCTGGAGGGTACGGATCAGTTCGAGGCCGGTACGGTCGCCGACATGGGCGAGCCGGGGGTACTCGTGCCCGCCGAAGTTGCGCTGGGAGATCCTGCCGTCGGGCGTACGGTCGAACAGCGCGCCCCAGGTCTCCAGCTCCCAGACCCGGTCGGGGGCCTCCTGGGCGTGCAGCTCGGCCATCCGCCACTGGTTGAGGAACTTGCCGCCGCGCAGGGTGTCGCGGAAGTGCACCTGCCAGTTGTCGCCCGCGTTGACGTTGCCCATGGAGGCGGCGATCCCGCCCTCGGCCATCACCGTATGGGCCTTGCCGAAGAGGGACTTGCAGATGACGGCGGTACGGGCACCGCGCTCGCGCGCCTCGACGGCGGCACGCAGCCCCGCCCCGCCCGCGCCCACCACGACGACGTCCCACGGCCGGCGTTCCAGTTGCGTCATATGTGAAGGCTCACCTCGGAGTGGCGGTAGGAGCGGTGGTCGGACCGGATGATCGGACTAGAAGAAGCGCGGATCGTCGAAGACGCCGGTGGCCAGCAGATAGACGTAGAAGTCGCAGAGCGCGACGCTGATCAACGAGGCCCAGGCGAGCTGCATATGACGCCGGTTCAGCTTCCCGGCCCAGGTCCAGAGCCGGTAGCGCACCGGATGCTTCGAGAAGTGCCGCAGCCGGCCGCCGACGATGTGCCGACAGGAGTGGCAGGAGAGGGTGTACGCCCAGATCAGCCCGATGTTGACGAGGAAGAGCAGCGTGCCCAGGCCCATATGGCCCCACGCGTAGTGCTCGTCGCGGAACGTGAGGGCCGTGTCGTACGAGAGGATCCCGGCGACCGGCACCGCCGCGTAGAAGAAGTACCGGTGCAGGTTCTGGAGGATCAGCGGGAAGCGGGTCTCGCCGGTGTACGTCGCGTGCGGCTCGGCGACGGCGCAGGCGGGCGGCGAGGCCCAGAAGCCCCGGTAGTACGCCTTGCGGTAGTAGTAGCAGGTCAGCCGGAATCCGAGCGGGAAGATCAGGATCAGCAGCGCGGGGGAGAGCCCCCACCAGCTCCCGAACAGCTCCCAGTTGGGGCCGCCGCGCATCGGGACGCAGCTCTCGGCGAGGCACGGGGAGTAGAACGGCGAGACGTACGGCGCCGCGTAGTAGTCGCCGTTCGCGAAGGCGCGCCAGGTCGAGTAGACGATGAACGCGAAGAGCCCGGCTGCGGTCACGGCGGGCGCGAGCCACCAGCGGTCGGTCCGCAGATGGCGGGGCGCGATGGCGGCGCGCGAGGCGCCACGCACACCGCGCCCGCCACGTGGCGCGTCCGTGCCGGGGGCCGGGGGCTGAGTACCGGTGGCCAACGAGGTCTCCTCGCAGTACGGGGGCCGGCAGGGGTACGGGGAGGGCGCGGCGCCCTGGCCGCGCGGGTCCTCAGGGGGCGCGCCGGTCGCGTACGCCCAGGCCCTCGTCGTCCGAGTCCGTCCACAGGGCGGTGTCGTACGGGGTGTCGGGGATGGTCACCAGATCGTTGACGGGGCGGGCCCGCTCGGGCTGTAAGTCGCTCTCGCGGGCCTGGGCCAGTTGGCGTTCCAGCCGCTCGACGGTGGACTCCAGGTCGGTGAGGCGGCGCCTGACGGCCGCCATTTCGTCTTGCAGAGACATGAGTTGCCCTCATTTCCACGATCGCCGGTGGCATGCGGGGGTCCTCCGGATGATCCGTCGGACGCTCTCTGTGTGCGGCTGCGAGTGTCGCGCGTCACACACCCGCTTGTGAAGGCCGCGACTGGCCTTTTCGTCAGGCGGCCCGGCCGGTCCTGCCGCGTCGGCCGTCCTCCGGTCCGGTCCGGTCCGCGCGGTCGGGGGTCCGGTCCGGGCGGGCCGGGGGTCCCGGGCCCGTGCCGGGGGCGCGTTGCGCCGTGCGGGTGGGATTCGCGGCGCGCGCCGCCGTGTCTGCGCCGTCCCTCCCGTGCCGTCCCCTTCAGTGAGTGGGCAATAGGTGTGATCATCTCTAAATTCCACAAACAGGACGAAGAGGTACAAGCCATGTCCCACGTCGGCGCCCCACGCGGGAGGACATGCTCCCGAACGCTCCGCTCCGTCGCGCTTCTGACCACCGGTGTGCTCGCCCTGCCCACCCTGTCCGCATGCACCTCGGAGACGGACGGGAGCGAGGCCTCGGCCGCCGCCGCCCCGGACATCGCGGCCACCAACCGGGAGGGGGTCAAGCAGGGCGGCACCGTTCGCTGGGCGATCGACACCATGCCCGCCACCCTCAACGCCTTCCAGGCCGACGCGGACGCGGCCACCGGCCGGGTCGCCGACGCCGTACTCCCCTCGCTCTTCCGGATCGACAAGGCCGGCCGGCCGCAGCGCAACCCCGACTATCTGGAATCCGCCAAGATCGTCGAGCGGGAACCCAAGCAGGTCGTGCTCTACAAGCTCAACCAGCAGGCGGTGTGGAGCGACGGCCGGGAGATCGGGGCACCGGACTTCGTGGCGCAGTGGCGCGCGCTGCGCGGCAAGGACTCCGCGTACTGGACGGCACGCAACGCGGGCTACGAGCGGATCGAGAAGATCGAGCGCGGGGCGAACAACCTGGAGGTGCGCGTCACCTTCAACAAGCCCTATGCCGACTGGAAGTCCCTGTTCACCCCCCTCTACCCCAAGGAGGTGACAGGGAAGCCGAACGCGTTCAACGACGGCGCCAGAGCCGCTCTGAAGAAGACGGCGGGTCCCTTCACCCTCAAGAAGGTGGACCGCAAGACCAAGCAGGTCACGCTCGTGCGCGACCCGCGCTGGTGGGGACAGCCCGCCAAGCTCGACTCGCTCGTCCTGAGCGCGGTGCCCCGCTCCAAGCGGGCCGCCGAGCTCGCCGCGGGGAAGCTCGATCTCGCGGAGATCGACAGCGGCGCGGCGAAACGTATCGCCTTGGCGATCAAGGACAAGGGAACCGGCGGCCAGGCGCTCACCCACGGCCCCGGCTCCGACACCACCCCGGCCTCCGCGCTCCGCTCCTGGGCCCTGGCCCACGGCTCCGACGAGGAGAGCGCCGAACTGGCGCAGGAGGCCAGGAAGGACAACGCCGAGGCCATCCAGCGGTACGCGACCGAGCAGCGCGGGCTGAGCGGGATCATCGTCCGCAAGTCGCTGGAGCCCGCCTACACCCAACTCGCCCTGAACGGTGAGTCGGGGCCGCTGGCCGACGAGCGGGTACGGCGCGCCGTGGCCCGCGCACTCGACCGCAAGGAGCTGGCCGAGACCGTACTCAAACCGCTCGACCTGCCGGCCAAGCCGCCGGGCAGCCATCTCGCACTGGCGGGGCAGCAGGCGTACGCGGACAGCAGCCGGGCGCTCGGCAAGCAGGACACCCACGAGGCGCTGGCCCTGCTGGCCGACGCGGGCTGGACCCCCGGCGGCGCGGTCAAGAAGTCGGACGGTACGAAGGCGGGGAGCGCGGGCGAGCGGAAGAAGGCCGCCGGGGAGAACGGCGAGGACGGCGAGACGTCGGACGAGTCGGACGAGTCGACGACCGACGAGAAGCGCGCCGAACGAGGACAGCCCGGCCAGGAGGCCGACCAGGCCACCGACCGGAAGAAGCGGGACGCGGACGCGGAGAACGACGCCGCCTCCGACGAGGGCATGTACATCGTCGGCGACGACGGGAAGCCGGGCCACCCCGCGCCGCGCCCCGAGTCCGCCCCCTACGTCCTGGATCCCGCACAGGCCGCCGCCTTCCAGACCACCGCCCTGCTGCGCCAGGCCGCGGCGGTCGACGACACCGACACCGGGCGGCAGGCCGTGAAGGCCGCCCAGGACAGTCCGGGCGGCATGGCGGGCGCGTACGCCCCGCGCGGTACGGCCGCCCCCGCGCCCAGCTCCGGAGCGAAGTCCTCCGCTTCCGCCTCGCCCGTTCCGGTCGGCGGCCCGCTCGGCAAGGAGGGCAAGCCCCTCACCCTCCGCTTCGTCCTGCCCGCCGGCGAGGGCACCGAGTCGCTGCGCGCCGTCGGCGAGCGGATCTCGCGGATGCTCGACCGCGTCGGGATCAGCACGGAGATCACCAAGGTCGCCGACGACAGCTACTTCAAGGACCACATCGCCTCCGGCGACTACGACCTGGCGCTCTACTCCTGGCCCGCCAGCCCCTACCCGGCCACCGACGGCCGGCCGATCTTCGCCAAGCCCGTCCCCGCCAGCGACGGATCGCTGCTGGTGGAGCAGAACTACACGCGGGTCGGCACGGACCACATCGACCAGCTCTTCAACCGCGCCGCCGCCGAACTGGACGAGGGCGCGTCCCGTGATCTCGTCCGGCAGGCCGACGCCCGGATCTGGGCCGCGGCCGGCTCCATCCCCCTCTACCAGCGCCCCCAGCTCGTGGCCGTCAGGCCGGGTCTGGTGAACGCCGGTGCCTTCGGCTTCGCCGGTCCCCGCTACGAGGACGTCGGCTGGGAGAAGCCGGGCGACGCGGGACCGAACTCCGGCAAGAAGAAGTAGCCGCTACGAAGAAGTAGTAGCCGCTACGAAGAAGTAGTAGCCGTCACGAAGAGGAAGTAGCCGCCACGAAGAGGCGGAAAACGCGAGGCGGCGCGCAAACGACCGAGAAGCACCAGGTCAGCGCCGCTTCGTAAGCTCAGAAACCCATCAATTCACTTGCCCGCCGGTCCCCCGGCGGGCAAGCTCGTTCCCGTCCCTGACCCGGGCTTCTCCACCCTCCGTATCCACCGCGCACACCCCACGCGAGCACCCCACGCGAGCACCTCGCGAGCGCTCCGCAAGCACCCCGCGCGCACCCGCGGCACCGTGATCCATCCCTCTCCGATCGGGCCGGGAAGCCCCGGACGCCTTGGCCCCGTACGATGGAAGAGCCGTGGCGTGTCCGCCCGGCGGGCGTACGAGGAAAAAACGCCGCACCCACGATCGAGAGAAGCGCCAGCCAGCATGCCCACGCGCCACGACATCCGTAACGTCGCCATCGTCGCCCACGTCGACCATGGCAAGACCACTCTGGTCGACGCCATGCTGAAGCAGGCCGGCGCCTTCGCCGCGCACGCCGCCGAGCACCTCGACGACCGGATGATGGACTCGAACGACCTGGAGCGTGAGAAGGGCATCACGATCCTCGCCAAGAACACGGCGGTGAAGTACCACCCGAAGTCGGGTGGCGACCCCATCACCATCAACATCATCGACACCCCCGGCCACGCCGACTTCGGTGGCGAGGTCGAGCGCGGTCTGTCGATGGTCGACGCCGTCGTGCTGCTCGTCGACGCGTCGGAAGGCCCTCTTCCGCAGACGCGCTTCGTGCTCCGCAAGGCCCTGTCCGCGAAGATGCCGGTCATCCTCTGCATCAACAAGACGGACCGCCCCGACTCCCGGATCGCCGAGGTCGTCGACGAGACGTACGACCTCTTCCTGGACCTGGACGCGACCGAGGAGCAGATCGAGTTCCCGATCGTCTACGCCTGCGCGCGGGACGGCGTCGCCTCGCTGACCAAGCCCGAGGACGGTACGGTCCCGGCCGACAGCGAGAACCTGGAGCCGTTCTTCTCCACGATCCTGGCCCATGTCCCGGCCCCTGAGTACGACGAGTCCGCGCCGCTCCAGGCCCATGTCACCAACCTGGACGCCGACAACTTCCTCGGCCGTATCGCGCTGTGCCGCGTCGAGCAGGGCGAGCTGAAGAAGGGCCAGACCGTCACGTGGATCAAGCGTGACGGCACGATGTCCAACGTCCGCATCACCGAGCTGATGATGACGGAGGCGCTGACCCGCAAGCCCGCCGAGAAGGCGGGCCCCGGCGACATCTGCGCCATCGCCGGTATCCCGGACATCATGATCGGCGAGACCCTGGCCGACCCCGAGAACCCCATCGCGCTGCCGCTGATCACGGTCGACGAGCCCGCGATCTCGATGACCATCGGCACCAACACCTCGCCGCTGGTCGGCAAGGGCGGCAAGGGCCACAAGGTCACGGCCCGCCAGGTCAAGGACCGCCTGGACCGCGAGCTGATCGGTAACGTCTCGCTGCGCGTCCTGGACACCGAGCGCCCCGACGCCTGGGAGGTGCAGGGCCGCGGTGAGCTGGCGCTGGCCATCCTGGTGGAGCAGATGCGCCGCGAGGGCTTCGAGCTGACCGTCGGCAAGCCGGAGGTCGTCACCAAGCAGGTCGACGGCAAGACGCACGAGCCGATCGAGCGCATGACGATCGACTCGCCCGAGGAGCACCTGGGCGCGATCACGCAGCTCATGGCGACCCGCAAGGGCCGCATGGAGACGATGACGAACCACGGCTCGGGGTGGATCCGCATGGAGTGGATCGTTCCGTCGCGCGGGCTCATCGGCTTCCGTACGGAGTTCCTCACGCAGACCCGCGGCACGGGCATCGCCCACTCCATCTTCGAGGGCCACGAGCCGTGGTTCGGCGACCTGCGCACCCGTCACAACGGCTCGCTGGTGGCGGACCGTTCGGGCTCGGTGACGCCGTTCGCGATGGTCAACCTCCAGGAGCGCGGTGTCATCTTCACCGAGGCCGGCACCGAGGTGTACGAGGGCATGATCGTCGGCGAGAACTCGCGCGCCGACGACATGGACGTGAACATCACCAAGGAGAAGAAGCTCACCAACATGCGTGCCGCCTCCGCGGACACCACGGAGAACGTGGTGCCGGCGCGGAAGCTGTCGCTGGAGCAGTCCCTGGAGTTCTGCCGCGACGACGAGTGCATCGAGGTGACCCCGGAGACGGTCCGTATCCGCAAGGTCGTCCTGGACCAGAAGCAGCGCGGCCGTACCGCGTCGCGCGCCAAGCACGGCTGACCCGCGGAGCGGGGCCGACGCGCTCCCACCGGGCGCGGTCGGTGCCCGCCGTCCGGTCCTGAGCGGGTACGTCATCAGGACCGGACCCCGTACGCGGAACGACGGCCCGGACCCCTGCGGAAGTGCGGGGGACCGGGCCGTTCGTCAATTCGATTTACGCCTCCGGGACACCTCCGGACTCGACCAGAACGTCCGGATATCGGGGCTCGCTCTCCGGAACATGTGTTAACGGTCCGTTTCGGGCGTGTCTGTCTGTTCTCGTTTGTCCGGATTTCGGGCCAGCGCGCCCGGCCGATGTTGTCAAAACGAGACCCTTTAAGTGTGGTTTACAGGTCGGGCGTACTCAATAGTTGGCTCCGTTGAGCTCGGGTCAATGGGTCATGCGCGATGGGGAGCGCCGACTCACGAGCACACTCGGGGTACTGCCGACAAGCCCGCTGTCAGGGGTGTCAGCGCGCGTAGACAGTGCCCTTCTTGTAGTGACTAAGTGGACTCATGAGGAGGAACCCATGCGCGGTGCCAAGAGCGCCAAGTGGGTAGTGGGCGCGATTGTCGTGGCTCTTTCGGCGACGGCTTGCGGCGGCGGAAGCGATGACAGCAGTGACTCGGCGTCGAAGGAGAAGGGCAAGCCTGCCGGCTACATCTCCATCGACAACGGTGAGCCGCAGAAGCCGCTGATCCCGGCAGACACCAACGAGTCCGTCGGCAGCTACGTCATCCAGTCCGTCTTCACCCAGCTCGTCGACTTCGACTCCAAGGGTCAGATCGTCTACACGAACGCGGAGTCGATCAAGACGACCGACTCCAAGACCTGG
The DNA here is from genome assembly GCF_044744405.1 of Streptomyces sp. NPDC087310. Classification (NCBI taxonomy): domain Bacteria; kingdom Bacillati; phylum Actinomycetota; class Actinomycetes; order Kitasatosporales; family Streptomycetaceae; genus Streptomyces; species Streptomyces sp. NPDC087310. The sequence continues at coordinate 763,977 of NZ_JBIUYF010000004.1, forward strand.
ACGGTCAAGCTCAAGCCGGGCTGGAAGTTCCACGACGGCACCCCGGTCACCGCCGAGTCGTACGTCAAGGCGTGGAACTGGTACGCCAACATCAAGAACAACCAGCAGAACGCCTTCTGGTGGGAGGATGTCGCCGGTTACGACGACGTCCACCCGGAGAAGGGTGACCCGAAGTCCGACGCGATGTCGGGCCTGAAGGTCGTCGACGACACCACCTTCACCATCGAACTCAAGAAGTCGGTGCCGTACTTCGAGTACAAGCTCGGCTACGCGACCTTCGCGCCGCTGCCCGAGGTCTTCTACAAGGACACCAAGGCGTTCGGCCAGGCCCCGGTGGGCAACGGTCCCTACATCTTCGAGAAGTGGGACCACAAGAAGCTCATCCAGGTCAAGGCCAACCCCGACTACAAGGGTCCGAACAAGGCCAAGAACAAGGGTGTCCTCTTCAAGAACTACGCGACCGTCGAGGCCGCGTACCAGGACCTCCTCTCCGGCAACCTGGACCTGATCAAGCAGGTCGGCCCGAAGGACCTGCCGAAGTACAAGGCGGACCTCGGCGACCGCGCGGTCGACCAGCCGTACGCGGCCATGCAGTCCATCGTGCCGGCGTTCTACTCGAAGACCTTCAAGGGCATCGACCCCAAGGTCATCCAGGGCCTGTCGATGGGTATCGACCGCGACACGATCACCAAGACGGTCCTCAACGGCACCCGCAAGCCGGCCACCAGCTTCACCCCGCCGGGTGTCACCGGTAACCAGGACCTGGGCACCGACGTCTTCAAGTTCAACCCGACCGAGGCCAAGAAGCTGGTCACCGAGGGTGGCGGCGTCCCCGGCAACAAGATGTGGATCCAGTACAACGCCGACGGTGGCCACAAGGAGTGGGTGACCGCGGTCTGCGAGTCGATCCGTAACTCCACCGGTGTGGACTGTGTCCCGGACGCCAAGCCGGACTTCCAGACCGACCTGGAGGCCCGCGACAACAACCAGGTCAAGTCCGCCTACCGCGGTGGCTGGGTCGCCGACTACCCCGTGAACGTCAACTTCATGCGGGAGCTGTACGGCACCACCGCCGAGGCGAACAACGGCCGGTTCTCCGACAAGGAGGTCGACGCGGCCTTCAAGAAGGGCGACAACGCCAAGACCCTTGAGGAGTCGGTCGCGGCCTACCAGGACGCCGAGAAGCTGGTCCTGGAGAAGATGCCCGCGATCCCGCTCTGGGAGTACAAGGCCAACGGCGGCTACTCCAAGTCCGTGGACAACGTGAACGTCGACTTCCACGGTGACTACGAGATCACCGAAGTCACCGTCAAGTAGGTCACACAACGGCCCGAGGGCCATCCCCCCCACTCGGCCAGAAGCCGCCCCGACGGCGGTGGTCCCGAGGCCGCTCCCCTCTTGCACGGGGAGCGGCCTTCGGGGCTGAAGTTATCCATTCGGAGGCACACATGGGGCGTTATGTCGCGCGGCGACTGCTCCAGATGATCCCGGTGTTCATCGGGTCAACCTTGCTGGTCTTCTCCATGATGTTCGCGCTGCCCGGCGACCCCGTGCGCGCGCTCGCCGGAGAACAGACCGTCGATCCCTCGCAGATAGCCGCGATGAAGAAGGATCTCGGGCTCGACCTGCCGCTCTGGCACCAGTACTGGAACTATCTGACCGGCCTGTTCCAGGGTGATTTCGGTACCCAGATCGCCAGCGGGCGGCCTGTCGCCGACATCATCTCCGAGGCGTTCCCGATCACGGTCCGGTTGGCCCTGTTCGCCTTCGCCTTCACCGTGCTCGTCGGTATCTCGATGGGGGTCTTCGCCGGTCTGAAGGCCGACACCCTCCGGGACCGCGGGCTGCTCGTCATCACCCTGCTGCTGATCTCGGTGCCGTCCTTCGTGCTCGGCTTCCTCGGCCAGTACTTCTTCGCCTTCCAGCTCGGCTGGGTGGACCCGAACGTCAGCGGGGAAGCGAACTGGGACGAGCTGTTGCTGCCGGCCGTGGTGCTCGGCTCCCTCTCCCTGGCGTACGTGGCACGGCTCACCCGTACCTCGATCGCGGAGAACCTCCGCTCCGACTACATGCGCACCGCGGTGGCCAAGGGGCTGCCGCGTCGTCGTATCGTCGGAGTGCACCTGATGCGCAACTCCATGATCCCGGTGGTCACGTTCCTCGGCACCGACCTGGGCGCCCTGCTGGGCGGCGCGGTCGTGACCGAGGGCATCTTCAACGTCAAGGGTGTCGGCTACGCCACCTTCGACGCGCTCAGGCACCGGGAGGGTGCCACGGTCGTGGGCATCGTGACCCTGATCGTGGTCGTGTATCTCGTCGCCAGCCTGCTCGTCGACCTGCTTTACGCGGTCCTGGACCCGAGGATCCGTTATGCCTGAGGCACTCAAGGACACCACCAAGGACACCGGTGGGGTGAAGCCGGCCGAGGACCTGGCGGCAGGCCCGGCGGCGCCCGCGGACAGCTCGCTGGGCAAGCCCCGCAGCCTCTGGTCGGACGCCTGGCACGACCTGCGGCGCAACCCGCTCTTCCTGGCCTCGGCCGTGCTGATCGTGATCCTGCTGGTGATGGCGGTCTTCCCCGGGCTGTTCACCGGCGCGGACCCGCGGTACGCGGACCTCGCCAACCACTACCTGCAGAAGCCGAACTGGAGCCACTTCTTCAAGGAGGACTGGTTCGGGTACGACATCCAGGGCCGCTCGATCTACGCGCGCGTGATCTACGGGGCCCGCGCCTCGATCACCGTCGCCCTCGTCGTCACCCTGCTCGTCACCCTGCTCGGTACGGTCGTCGGCATGCTCGCCGGCTACTTCGGCGGGTGGATCGACACGCTCCTGTCGCGCGTCACCGACATCTTCTTCGGCGTGCCCTTCATCCTCGGCGCGATGGTCGTCCTGACCTCCTTCGAGGAGCGTCACGTGTACGTCGTGATCCTGGCCCTGGCCTTCCTGGGCTGGACCCAGATAGCCCGTGTCGCCCGCGGCTCGGTGCTCACCGTCAAGCAGGCCGACTACGTGATGGCGGCCAAGGCGCTCGGCGCCTCGACCACCCGCATCCTGCTCCGGCACATCCTGCCCAACGCCATCGCGCCGGTGATCGTGGTCGCCACCATCGCGCTCGGCGGCTACATCTCCGCCGAGGCCACGCTGTCCTTCCTGGGGATCGGCCTCGCCGAGCCGACCGTCTCGTGGGGTGTCGACATCTCCTCGGGCCAGGAACAGCTCCGTAACGCCGCGTTCGTCCTGATCATTCCGTCCGTCATGGTGTCGATCACCGTTCTGGCGTTCATCATGCTCGGCGATGCGGTACGCAACGCCCTCGACCCCAAGCTGCGCTGAGGGAGGCGTACATGACCATCATCGAGAAGACAGCGGAAGACTCCGCTCCGCAGGACGCGGACGGCAAAGGCGGCATGCTGCTGGAAGTCCGTGACCTGCACGTGGAGTTCCACACCCGGGACGGTGTGGCCAAGGCGGTCAACGGCGTCAACTACAGCGTGGCCGCCGGGGAGACCCTCGCCGTACTGGGCGAGTCGGGCTCCGGCAAGTCCGTGACCGCGCAGGCGATCATGGGCATCCTCGACATGCCCCCCGGCCGCATCCCGCAGGGAGAGATCCTCTTCCGGGGACAGGACATGCTCAAGATGAGCAACGACGAGCGGCGCAAGATCCGCGGCCGGAAGATCGCGATGATCTTCCAGGACGCGCTGTCGTCGCTCAACCCGGTGCTCTCCGTCGGCTATCAGCTCGGCGAGATGTTCCGGGTGCACCAGGGCCTCTCCAAGAAGGAGGCCAAGGCCAAGTCCATCGAGCTGATGGACCGGGTCCGTATCCCGGCCGCCAAGGACCGGGTGAACGACTACCCGCACCAGTTCTCCGGCGGTATGCGCCAGCGCATCATGATCGCCATGGCGCTGGCCCTGGAGCCCGACCTGATCATCGCGGACGAGCCGACGACGGCGCTCGATGTGACCGTGCAGGCCCAGGTGATGGACCTGCTCGCCGAGCTCCAGCGCGAGTTCAACATGGGGCTGATCCTGATCACCCACGACCTCGGCGTCGTCGCCGACGTCGCGGACAAGATCGCGGTGATGTACGCGGGCAGGATCGTGGAGACCGCCCCGGTGCACGAGATCTACAAGCGTCCGGCCCACCCGTACACGCGGGGGCTGCTGGACTCGATCCCGCGCCTGGACCAGAAGGGCCACGAGCTCTACGCGATCAAGGGCCTCCCGCCCAACCTGCTGAAGATCCCCAGCGGTTGCGCCTTCAACCCGCGCTGCCCGTCGGCGCAGGACATCTGCCGTACGGAGGTCCCGGCCCTGGCACAGGTGACCGAGCGGGACGGCGGCGAGCTGCCCGGACGCGGCAGCGCATGCCACTTCTGGAAGGAGACGATCCATGGCTGAGCCGGCGAAACGTGACGAGGCCGCCGCGGCCGTGGACGCCGTGGACGCCACCCCGAACGTCACCGACGTGGAGGTGGTCGACGCGGTGACCGAGTCGGCCTCCGTCGCCGCGATCGAGGCGCCCGTCGAGCGGGGCGAGCCGATCCTCCAGGTCCGTAACCTCGTCAAGCACTTCCCGCTGACGCAGGGCATCCTCTTCAAGCGGCAGGTCGGCGCGGTCAAGGCCGTGGACGGCATCTCGTTCGACCTCTACCAGGGCGAGACCCTGGGCATCGTCGGCGAGTCCGGCTGCGGCAAGTCCACCGTCGCCAAGCTGCTGATGATGCTGGAGTCGGCCACGGCCGGCGAGGTCTTCTTCAAGGGCCAGGACATCACGAAGCTGTCCGGGCGGGCGCTGAAGGCGGTACGGCGCAACATCCAGATGGTGTTCCAGGACCCGTACACCTCGCTCAACCCCCGTATGACGGTGGGCGACATCATCGGGGAGCCGTTCGACATCCACCCCGAGGTGGCCCCGAAGGGCGACCGGCGGCGCAGGGTCCAGGACCTGCTGGACGTGGTGGGCCTGAACCCCGAGTACATCAACCGCTACCCGCACCAGTTCTCCGGCGGTCAGCGCCAGCGCATCGGCATCGCCCGCGGCCTCGCGCTCAACCCCGAGATCATCATCTGCGACGAGCCGGTCTCGGCGCTGGACGTCTCCGTCCAGGCGCAGGTCATCAACCTGATGGAGAAGCTCCAGGACGAGTTCAACCTCTCCTACATCTTCATCGCGCACGACCTGTCGATCGTCCGGCACATCTCCGACCGGGTGGGCGTCATGTACCTCGGCAAGATGGCCGAGATCGGTACGGACACCCAGATCTACGACCACCCGACGCACCCCTACACCCAGGCGCTGCTGTCGGCGGTCCCGGTCCCCGACCCGGAGGCCCGCGAGGGCCGCGAGCGGATCATCCTCACCGGAGACGTCCCCTCCCCGGCGAACCCCCCGTCCGGCTGCCGCTTCCGCACCCGCTGCTGGAAGGCGCAGGACCGGTGCGCGGAGGAGGTGCCGCTGCTCGCCATCCCGGAGCGCTTCAAGGACTCGGACGGCGAGGACGCGCACGAGTCGGCGTGCCACTTCGCGGAGGAGAAGGACGTGGTCCACGCGGCCTGACCGCGCGTCACACCGTAACGCCCGCAGCCAGGGCCCGGAACCGTACGCACGCGCGTACGGGGCCGGGCCTTTTGGCGTTGCATTAAGTAATACGATCACGACAGAATCCGGCTCATGACCATGAGCGGCGACGGACCATCAGGGCGCGAACGCCCCCTGAGACTGGCGGATCTGGCCCGCTCGGAGGCCGACGGGAGCCGCCTCGCACCGGCGCCCGCGCCGGTACCACCCGCGTCGGCGCCCGCGCCGGTACCGCCCGCTGATGGCATCGTGCCGGTACCGCCCGCTGACGGCATCGTGCCGGTACCGCCCGCTGACGGCATCGCGGCGGCGAGGGCGGGGTTCGCGGCGTTGCTGGGGGAATTCCGGCGTACGGCCGTACTCGTCCCCGACGACGGCCAGGGTGGCCTGTGGACGGCGGAGCAGGGCGGCATCCGGTGGATCTGCGCCTTCTCGGACGAGGCCGCGCTGGCCCGGTTCGCCGTCGCGCGCGGGGAAGCGGCGCGGGAGTGGCCGTACCGTACGGTGCTGGGCGCCCGGCTGCTGGACGTGCTGGTGCCCCTGCTGGGCGTACCCGCCGGTGTGGCCCTCGACGCGGGAAGCCCCGACGGGACCGTCTTCCCGCCGGTGGCCGGGGTGGTGCCGGACACGGCCGCCGTGGACCTCGGTGCCGGGGGTGCGCGGTGAGCGGGGACGCCAAGGACCTCGACGCCCCGGACGAGGCCCTGGCGCTGATAGCCGAGGGCATCGACAAGGCGCACGGCGAACTGAAGGACCTCGGCGCGATCGGCCAGGCGACCGCGGGGCGCGGCTTCACGGAACTCGCGCTGACGGGCCTGGAGTTGGGGCACCAGGGGCTGACCACGCAGTTCGACGCGTTCTGCGAACGCTGGGAGTGGGGCGTACGGGCGCTGATGTGGCGGGGGAACAACTTCGCCTCCGGGGTGGGGCTGTCGGCCGGGGCGTTCCACGAGCAGGAGCAGTACGTCAAAGGCACGTTCAAGATCGCGGTGAACGCGGTGAACGGGAACCCGCATCTCAGCGAGGAGGAGGTCCAGGGCAAGAGCTGGGACGAGATCCGCTCGCAGTCGGCGACGGACGGCGCGGACTACAGCGCCGAGTCGTTCGCGGAGGCGCACGGCGAGGTGAAGCAGAACTGGGGCGACACCATGTACGTGGCGGAGCGGGCGGCGCTGAAGGACCTCCAGGAGACGGGCATCGTGAGCCCGGAGCTCAACGACCCCGGGGAGCAGAAGCTCCGCGACACGTTCAGCCCCTCGGAGGCGGCCGTCCAGCAGGCGGATGAGCGGTACGGCCCGAGCGGCGGGTCGGACAGCGGATCGGACAACGGATCCGAGCACGGATCCGAGCACGGATCCGAGCACGGGGCGGACGGCCGGTGACCGACTGGGGAGAGCTGGCCGACAAGGGGCTCGGAAAGCTGGAGGCCGGCTGGGAGGCCGGTCAGCGCAAGGTCGGAGAGGGCGTCGACTGGGCCACGGACAAGGCCGGCGCCGGCCTGGAGTACGCGGGCGCCGAGGGCCTCGCGGACAAGGTCGAGGACTGGGGCGACAGCACTGCGTCCTCGCTCGGCGCGAAGGTGGGGGAGCAGCAGCTCGGCCAGAGCGAAGAGGCCGACGAGCTGATCCACGGCAGTCCGTCCAGGATCACCGCGAGCGTCAAGAACCTCAGGGACTTCCGGGACGCGTTCGACCTGGTCGGCGGCGGAATGAAGAAGCTGGACCCCAGCCGCTGGAAGGGCGCGGCGGCGGACACGTTCCGCGAGAAGTTCGCACCGCTCGCCGGGGACTGGCTGCGCGCGGCGGACTCGTTCGGGGACGCGGCGAAGGCGCTGGAGACCTACGCGGACCTGGTCACCTGGGCACAGGGCGAGGCCAGGGAGGCGATCGCCCTGCACCGGAAGGGCGAGGCGGCCTCCAAGGCTGCGGTGGACGCGTACAACAAGAAGGCCGAGGCGTACAACGCCGCGAGGAACGGCCCCGACCCCCTCCCCGATCCGGGCGAGTTCACCGATCCGGGTGAGGCGCGGCGCGTACGGGCCCGGGAGATCCTCACCGAGGCCCGCCGCCAGCGCGACGAGGCGGGCGACACGGCGAGGAAGGCGGTCGCGGCGGCGCTGGCCCACGCGCCCGCGATGCCTTCGGCGACCGAACGGGCGAAGCTCGGCACGCTCGACTACTCGGTCAGCCAGTCCACGGAGATCAGCCACTTCGGCGGCGGCATCGTCAAGGGCACGGTCGGCATCACCAACTTCGCCCGCTCGCTCAACCCGGCGGACCCGTACAACATCACGCACCCGGCCGAGTACTACAAGAGCGTCAACATGACGCTGGCGGGCCTGGTCTCGGTGGCCGCCGACCCCGACCAGGTACTCAAGGACGCCTGGGTCGCGGCGAAGAAGGACCCCAGCGAGTTCCTCGGCCGGCTCGTCCCCGAGCTGCTCGGCACGAAGGGCACGGGCCGGGTGGCCTCCACCGCACGGGCCGGGATCAAGGACGGCGTGAAGGCGGGAGGAAGACGAGGCGCGCGCGAGGGGGTCGGGCAGGACCCTCCGGGCAGCAGCAGGCGGCACGACGAGAAGACCTGCACGGGGGACCCGGTCGATGTCGCCACGGGAAGGATGATCCTGCCCCAGACGGACGTCGCGCTGCCCGGATCGCTTCCGCTGGTGTTCGCGCGGACCTTCGAGTCGTCGTACCGCGCGGGCGGCTGGTTCGGTCCGACCTGGGCGAGCACGGTCGACCAGCGGCTGGAGATCGACTCCGAAGGCGTGGTCCTCGTACGGGAGGACGGCAGCCTGCTCGCCTACCCGCATCCGGCGCCGGGCGTTCCCGTCCTGCCGTCCCACGGACAGCGCTGGCCGCTGGACCGGGACGTGGACGGCGGCTACACGGTCACGGAACCGGACACCGGCCGGATCCGCCACTTCACCGCACACGGCGAGGACCTGGCGCTCCTGGCACAGCTCGACGACCGCAACGGCAACTGGATCACCTTCGAGTACGACACCGCCGGGGCCCCGACGACCATCGCCCACCACGGCGGCTACCTTCTCAGGCTGACCACGGCCGAGGGACGAGTCACCGCCCTGCACCTGGCCGGGGCGGCCCCCGACGGCACCGACCAGGAGATCCTTCGGTACGCCTACACGGACGGCCATCTGACCGAGGTCACCAACTCCTCGGGCCTGCCCCTGCGGTTCGGCAACGACGAGCACGGCCGCATCACGTCCTGGACGGACACCAACGGCAGCCGCTTCGACTACGTCTACGACGAGCGTGACCGCTGTACGTACCAGGCCGGCGCGGCGGGCCACCTGTCCGCCACCTTCCGCTACGACGCGAGCGACCCGGAGGACCCGGACTCGGGTCTGAGCGTCACCACGCACACCAACTCGCTCGGCCACAGCAGCCGTTACCTCATCAACGCGGATGTCCAGGTCGTCGCGGAGATCGACCCGGCCGGCGCGGTCACCCGCTTCGAGCGGGACCGCTTCCACCGGCTGCTGTCGCGGACCGACCCGCTCGGCAGGACGACGAGGTTCGCGTACGACGCGGACGGGAACCTCGTCGAGGCCGAACGTCCGGACGGCCGGACGACGACGGTGACGTACCACGCCCCGGGCCTGCCGGCCATGGTCCGCGCGACGGACGGCACCGTACGGCGCTACGCCTACGACGACCGGGGCAACCGCGTCTCGGCGACCGACCGGGCCGGCGTCACCACGCGCTACACGTACGACGAGGCGGGCCGCCTCCTGTCGATGACCGACGGGCTCGGCCGCACCACCCGCGTACGGTGCGACCCGGCCGGGTTGATCACGGAGGTCGTCGACCCGCTGGGAGCGGTGAAACGCTGTGTACGGGACGGCTTCGGTCGTCCGGTGACCCTGACCGACGCGCTCGGGGCGACCACGCTCCTGGAGTGGACGGCGGAGGGCAGGCTCGCCCGCCGTACCGCCCCGGACGGCGCGGAGGAGTCCTGGACGTACGACGGCGAGGGCAACAGCACCAGCCACACCGACCCGATGGGGGCGGTCTCCCGCTTCGAGTACGGCCACTTCGACCTCCTGACGGCCCGCACCGGCCCCGACGGCACACGGTACGAGTTCACCCACGACACCGACCTCAACCTCACCCGGGTCACCAACCCGCAGGGTCTGACCTGGGAGTACGGCTACGACCCGACCGGCCGCGTCATAGCGGAGACGGACTTCGACGGCCGCGTTCTCACGTACGCGCACGACGCGGCCGGCGCCCTGCGCTCCCGTACGAACGGCCTGGGCCAGACCATCACCTACACGCGTGACGCGCTCGGCCGTATCGCGTCCAAGGACGCCGACGGAGCGGTGACGAGGTACGCGTACGACCTGACCGACGGTCTCGCCGAGGCGGTCGGCCCGGACACCACGCTCACCCTGCTCCGCGACCCGGCGGGCCATCTGGTCTCGGAGACGGTGGCGGGCCGTACGACCTCGTACACGTACGACACCCTGGGCCGGCGCACGGGCCGGACCACGCCGACCGGCGCCACGGCGGAGTGGACCTACGACGCGGCGGATCAGCGCACCTCCCTGACCACGGCGGGCCGCACGATCACCTTCGAACGCGATGCGGCGGGCAACGAACTCACCCGCCGCATCGGGGACGCCGTCACCCTCACCCATGAGTGGGACGCGGTGGGCCGCCTCACCGCGCACACGGTCACCGGCGCGGGGCGCGGCCTCCAGCGCCGCACGTACAGCTACCGCGCCGACGGCAACCTCACGGCCATGGAGGACCAGCTCTCCGGCACCCGCCGCTTCGACCTGGACGCGGCGGGCCGCGTGACCGGCGTCCACGCCGGGGACTGGACGGAGCGGTACGCGTACGACGAGGCCGGCAACCAGACGGAAGCCGCCTGGCCCGCGACCCACCCCGGCGCGGAGGCGACAGGCCCCCGCACCTACACGGGCACCCGTATCACCCGCGCAGGCGATGTCCACTACGCACACGACGCCCAGGGCCGCATCGTCGAGCGCCGCAAGACCCGCCTCTCCCGCAAGCCCGACATCTGGCGCTACACCTGGGACGCCGAAGACCACCTGACGGACGTGACCACCCCCGACGGCGCCCACTGGCACTACCTCTACGACCCCTTGGGCCGCCGCACCGCCAAACAGCGCCTGGCGGCGGACGGCGCTACGGTCGAGGAACAGGTGGACTTCACCTGGGACGGCACCACCCTCTGCGAACAGACCACCCACACCCCCGACCAGCCCCACCCGATCACCCTCACCTGGCACCACCAGGGCCTGCACCCCCTGGCCCAGACCGAACGCCTCACGTCGACGGACGCCCAGGAGGTCATCGACGAACGCTTCTTCGCCATCGTCACGGACCTGGTGGGCACCCCCACGGAACTGATCGACGACCACGGCGAAACGGCTTGGCGCACCCGCACCACCCTCTGGGGCACCACCACCTGGAACACCAACGCGACGACGTACACGCCCCTCCGCTTCCCGGGCCAGTACTTCGACCCGGAAACGGGCCTGCACTACAACTACTTCCGCCACTACGACCCGGAAACGGCCCGCTACCTCAGCCAGGACCCGCTGGGGCTGGGGCCGGCTCCGAACCCGGCTACGTACGTCGACAACCCGCACACATGGGCAGACCCGCTGGGGCTGAAGCCGTGCCCGCCGCGTCCGCTGGCCGACGCCAAGACTCAAGCACTCAGGGATGCCGGCATCCCTGAAGGCGCACAACCATTCGACGTGGACGACTGGGTGCCTGCCACAACCCCGGATTGGCAGGGAGGCAAGCAACTACTGGACGAAAATCATAAGCCTATCTATTACAGGGAAGAATGGTACGAATCACCTTCTGGGGATATTGTTGTGTTCCAGGATCATTGGTTCGGTCATCAAAAACCAGGCGAACCTGGCTATCAGGGTCCACATGTACATGTGAGGCCGTATGGCAATACCCGAAATGGGCAGATTCCCGGCGCTGAGGAGCACTATTACTATGACCCGTCGCTGGATTGACCTGGTGCGAAATTCTCATTTGCTCACCTCTCTGTACTCGGAGGTTCCTCCCCTTGAGGCTGTCAGGCTTCGGTCGGTCCATCTTGATTGGCGCGGCCCTTCATTGACCTTGAGGCTGGACCTCCCTGTCTTTCCGGATAATATGTCGGACGATTCTCTGGAATCCAGCCATGATACGCTTCAAATTCACATAAAATTCTTGGCGATCGATCGCGTCGTTCTTTCGAGCCTGCCTCACTCCCTTGTTGACATCTCGATTTCCCATCTGGGGGAGAGTAGAATTTCTGTTGCCGCGGCAAAGGGGGCGGGTAAGTTTTCCTTTACTGCCGGCGACGAGCTTCTTATTGGCCATATTTCATCATTCGCCAGGGCCGGAGATGGTTCAGATGGCGGACCGCGCAAATTTCTGAGTCGGCTGGATGCGCGGATCTTCACGTCTCTTCCCGACGTGTGCGAGAGGACCTTTTATGAGCGAATCTAGTTGGTCTTCCTTCCTTGAGGACCCGCAGGAGATCCATCGATTTTATAATCAGGTGCCGGAGCTGAACGGCTGTGACTTGTTCTATTTCTTGATGGACGAGCGTGGACGCGGTGTTACTTTGGGCTTCGAAACGTCACGCATGCCGCAGCATGGGCAGTACGTATCAGAGGCTCGTGAATTTAATTCATTCGAGTTCTATCTTACGTTCCTCGACGTTCAAGCGTTCACCGTCGAAGGCTGGAGCGGTCCGGCTCGCAAGGATGTGACTCTGGTCGGGGGTGCTGCTGGGAAGATTCATGTCAAAATTGAATCACCAGGATCTCTCGTGGCTTTCGAGGCGGACAGTGTTTCGCTTGGGAAGTCGCGATTTGGTCTTGTGTCGAGAAAGGGTTAACCATCCGGGGAGGGGATCTCAATTATTTCCTTCACCTTGGGTGATGGGCAGGTTGGCGTACTCGGCGATGCCCATTTCGTTTACGACACTCACGGATGTCCGTCTTGGTGGGCAATGACCATGAAGAGCGAGGCGGCTGGTTGGGGCACGGGGACGTCTGGAGTGTCAGCCTCGGGTGATTGTCCAGACGGGTAGCCTTGGCAGGGAAAACGGGTGGGGATTCAATGAGTGACATTCGGCAGCCAGGAGATTCGTGGATTCTGACGGCTGTAACGCTTGTGGTCAAGAAAGATGATCTCGACCCCGATTCGGTCACGGAGCGCCTGGGGCTGATTCCTTCGGACGTGCGGCTGCCCGGTGTTGATCGTTGGAATCCCGCCGGGGATACCGACGGGCAATGGCGTCTCCAGTGTGACGAGCGTACGAGCAGAATCCTTTCGGAGCAGCTCGACGTAATTCTTCGGGCAGCCGAGGGGTGCACCAGGGTTCTGGAAATGCTGAGAGCCGAAGGCTGTGAAACGACTATCGTCATTTCTGGGTTTGCAGGCAACGGCTCCCAGATCATCTTCTCCGGAGACGAGATGGCGAGGATTTATCGCCTGCAAACTCCGGTGAAAATTATTCCCAATATCAATGAGCGGTAGTCGGCTGAGCGGGGGTGTGTCGTGGCTGTGATCGATTCCTGGGAATCCGTGAATATCTCACTGATTGTAGCGAAAGAGCCCCTCGATACTCAGGTCGTCTGTGACGTTCTGGGCATTGAATCCGTTCCGTCGAGGGCTGGCGTTTTGACCAGTTCGGGGTCGAACTGGTGGACGTACACGTACGGCGAAGAGTTCAGCGATGACTTGGAATCCAAAGTTGTTGCATTGGTGGATCAATTCCAGCCGCGCTTGGCTGGAGTGGGGAATCTCCTTGAAACTGGCCACGCGGTTCAACTAGCCATCGAGGGATCGGTGGGAACTGGATCCCAGTTGTTTCTTTCGCCTTGGGTGATTGGTAAGTTGGCATCCTTGGCAGTGCCTATTTCGGTCACGTCACTTACGGATGCCCCGGAAGAGGATCCCCTCAGTTGGCTCGATGACTGAAGCGCTCGGTCGGATACGGGCTGCTGTACGGGCGCCCCTTACTGCGTGCGCGTGCGGGTGCGCATCGACGGCCTCTCCTGTTTGGGAAGGCTTGAGCGGTCTGGACAGGGGTATCGGTAATGTTGCATGAAATCGAAGATCTCGAATTGGAGAGGTCCCGTACCTCTGAACGTCCGGAAGCCTCTTCCGCCCCTCCCGTCCTCACTCATTTCGACCTGGCGGTCGAGGTGCCTGGTGCGGAGTACGCGATCCGGCTTCGGTCTGTCATGAACGCGGTCTTGACGCTCGCGATGTCGGAGGAGTTCGAGGACGACGACTTCCCCGTCGACACCATGCCGGCGTGGTTCAGTGCAGTGTGCCGTGAGGGCGATGGTCCTGTCGAGGAATTCGCCCGGACGGGGAGCTTGCACTACACCGAGAAGACCGGAAGCAAGCCCTGGGCATTGCGGAGCTGGCTGTACCGATTTGATCCGGAAGTAGAGGTCCGGGGGTGGTCATGGTGGGATCTGACGTCCCTGCCGAACGGTGGACTGCGGCTCTGGGCCGACACCTGGGGCGAGCCGTTCTTCTCGTGGGAAGATCTGCGCTGGCTCCTGTATGCGTGCGGTGCGGCTGAGGTCGAAGGGCCGATCCTGAATCATCCCGAGGTATGGGCAGCAGAGGACTCCGTATGACTCCGAAAATTCGTGCCGCCTTCACGGACGGCACCATCACGGTGTATCAGGCGTACCCGGCAAGGATCGCCGACCCCGCAGTGGCCGCAGGAATATTCGTCGATCCCTTCAGGCGTGCCCGGATGACGTGGATCAAGCCCTCGTTCCTCTGGATGATGTATCGCTCGGGCTGGGCCACGAAGCCCGATCAGGAGCGGATCCTGTCCATCCAGATCACGCGGGAAGGCTTCGAGTGGGCTCTTTCCCGTGCGTGCCTCAGCCATTTCGACCGGACCCGCTTCCGCGACAAGGCGGAGTGGCGGGCGGAGTTGGAGTCGAGTCCGGTTCGGGTGCAGTGGGATCCGGATCGCGATATCGGGCTGAATCCGCTGTCCCGGCGTGCCATTCAGATCGGCCTGTCGGGGGAGGCGGTCGAGAGGTATCTGGATGAGTGGATCGTCGGCATGACCGATATCACCGGCATGGTCGGCGACATTCGCCGGGCGGTTCGCGGTGGGGACGACGAGGAAGTGGCCGCCCTGCTGCCGGTGGAGCGCGAGTATCCGCTTCCGGAGGCCGTGGGGGAACGGATCGTGCCCACGCGGGTGGCGGTGTGATCGGGCGGCTCGGAGGCTCGCACCCGCTGCACGCATAGGATTTGCGATCATGAGCATGCCACCGCCGCCCCATCAGTCTCCGGGCCCGTACGGCCCCCCTCCGCAGCAGCCGAACCCCTACGCTCCCCACCCGTATCCGGCCGGGCAGTACCAGCAGCCCTCTCCGCCGTACGCCGGCCAAGCGCCCTGGGGGCAGTTCCCTCCGGGGCCGCCGCCGCGCAAGAACCGGACCGGGATGATTCTCGGCATCGTCGCGGCGTCCGTCGTGGGGCTGCTCGTTCTCTCCTACCTCGGTAATCGGGGGAGCGCTTCCTCGGGAAGCTCCTCGGACGCCTTCCCGGCGGCCACGTACCAGCTCACCGTTCCGAAGACGCTCCTGGGCGACGGGTACGAACTGGTCAAGGACGAAAGCGCCGAAACGAACGACGAGGCGGAGCAGGGAGATTACGGCGACGGGCCGGACGCACGCTATACGCGGGGAATCCTGGCTACGTACGCGGGCGCCGGTACGGACGCGCAGAACGGGTTCGTCGTCGGCGGGACATTTGGGCAGTTCAAGAACCCGGATGGCGAGAGGACGCTCCTGTTGCGCAGCATGAGGGACGCGGACGGGATGAGCGAGCCCAACCCGCCGAAGACCATTACGCCGGAAGGATCGGACATCAGTCTGGAATGCACGGTTCTGCTCTCCGAGGACGAGGGCGCGACCTCCACCCTCCCCGTGTGCGCGTGGGGGGACGAGAACACCGCTGCCTACGTCACGTTCTTCCACGCCGGGGACGTTGCGCAAGACCCTGAATCCGTCGACCTTGATGCTGTCGCGCAGAACGTCCAGAAAATACGCGACGAAGTGCGCCGGCCTCTCGGCTGACCAGGCGCCGCCGGTTGTTGGCTACAGGTTGTCGAAGTCGCCTGTGGCCATACCGGACTTGAAGGCATGCCACTCACCGGGCGTGAAGCACAGATGCGGGCCCGACGGGTTCTTCGAGTCGCGGACCGCCACTCCGCCGCCGGGGAGCGGCGCCAGCTCGAAGCACTCACCGTTGTTGGCGGTGAAGCTGCTCTTCTGCCAGGACAGCTCGGCCGGGTCGATCGAGTAGAGGTCTGCCTTCTCCATCAGTCATTCTTCCTTGCTCAGGGTGCGCGCGATGACGTCACGGCTCTCGTCCCGAGAGTAGGCCGACTCGGTGAGGCCACGGAAGAGCCGGTGCAGTCGGCGTAGGTCACGGGGGCCTTCCATGGTCAGGCTCCCCGCGACCGACTCGCCGAAGGCCACGTCCGGTACGTCCTCGTCCGCGAACTGGAGAATCATGAACGCTCCGATCTGGGCCGCCTCTTCGCCCTTCTCGTACGGGATGACCCTGAGGTCGACCGACGCGTGCGTCGAGATCTCCAGCAGGTACCTGAGCTGTTCCTGGTGGGCGCGGGGTGCTGCTGGTGGAGGTCAGTGCGCTCGCCGTGCGTCCTGGTCACGTCGTACGGGTATGGGGCGCGTGGCACACGGTCCGTGGAGTACGCGGCGAGCCGGGGGTGGCGGGGCGGCCCGATGTCCTGCTGGCGCTGGACGACGGCCCGGAGTTGCGGATTCCCGCCGGTGAACCCGTGACCGTATGGGAAGAACGGGATGGCGGGCCGGGTTGAACGACCTGCCTCGCGGTCACGCCGTTTCGTTCAAGTCCCGCGCGTACTTACGTGCCGGGATCGTCCGTGGCCCCTGGCTCAAGGCCCTGGGCCGGACGTTGGCGTCGGACCAGACGGAGACCAGGGCAACGGCCTGGTCCGGGTTGAGGCGGGGGTCGCACAGGCTGGTGCGGCGGACGGGCTTGCCCTCGTACATCGAGAGGTCCGCCGCGCATTCGAGGACGTCGTCGGGGGTGGTCTCCAGGTGCAGTCCGCCCGCAGTGCCGCCGGCATCGGTCACGGCCCGGAGGAATCCCCGGATCTCCCGTGTCATGGTCTCCAGCAGGCGGGTCTTGTGTCCGTCCGGGCCGGTCACCGTGTTGCCGTGCATGGGGTCGCTGAGCCAGATCACCGGATGGCCGGCCACCCGGACCGCCTCCACGAGCGCGGGCAGGCGGTCGGCGACCGTATCGGCGCCCATCCGTGCGATGAGGGTGAGCCGGCCCGGTTCCCGCAGCGGGTCGAGCCGTTGGCACAGGACGGTGATGTCCTCCAGGGTGGTGGTCGGGCCGACCTTCACGGCGACCGGGTTGACGATGCCGGCGACAAGGTCCAGGTGGGCGCCGTCCAGATTTCGGGTCCGCTCGCCGATCCACGGCCAGTGCGTGGAGCCGAGCCAGCGGCGCCCGTCACCCAGCCCACGGACCATGGGCACTTCGTAGTCGAGGACGAGGGCCTCGTGGCTCGTCCACAACCGGGTCTCGATCAGGGTCCGGTGGCCCAGGGCGGTGGGCCCGCGCCAGCCCAGGTGCTCCATGGTGTCGCTGGCCGTCATGTACGAGGTCAGCAGGCGCAGCGGATCGTGCCGCCGGCTCTCCGGGTCGGGCTCCGGGCCGTTGACCATGTGGCCCCGGTAGACCGGCAGTTCCAGATCCCCGATGCGCTCGAAAGGCTTGGAGCGAGGCTTGGCGAACTGGCCCGCGATGCGTCCGACCCGTACGACCGGCTTGCGGGCGGCCGTCCGCAGCGTCGCGGCGAGCAGGTCGAGCACCGCGGACTTGCGCGACACGTACCCGGCGTCGCACTCGTCCGGGTTCTCGGCGCAGTCCCCGGCCTGCACCACCAGGGCCTCGCCCCGGGCCACTTGGGCCAGCAGCGTCCGCAGTACGCGTACGTCCTCCGCCCTGACCAGCGGCGGGCGGGCGGCCAGTACCTCCCGGATGCGCCGGACCTGTGACGGGTCGTCCCAGTCGGGTTGTTGCCGGGCCGGCTTACGCGTGTCGGCCCGGCTCCGCGCGCCGCCGGGATCGGCCGAGGAAAAGGGTGTGTACAGCACGAGCGCCCCCTGGTCAACCTGCGGTCAACTCACGTGTCGGCACGGTCTGTTCGCTGCCTGTTCAGTCGTACGGGCCGTCCGCTACCGTAGCGTGGTGCTGCTTCTGCTGCGACCCCTGGTGTGCGATGCCACTACCGAGACGCTCGCCGGTGTGGCGCACGGCGAGCACAGTACGCGCGGACCTGGGCTGATTGCGCCCGGTACTCCCAGTGTCCCCTGTATCCACAATGCCCCCAGTGCCCCCAGTGCCCCCGATGAGCCCGCGATCGCGGTGCTGACGCATTCCGAAGGGGAGCACCTGAAGAGACCTCACCCCTCATAACAGCACGCAGTCACCACGGCCCTTGCGACTCCTGCCGCGCTCGTCCGCGGCGGAAGGATGCTCATGCCCCCCACTGCACCTGTCCTGCCACGCCCCCACCACCGTCCCGGACCAGGCCCGCGTACCGCGGCGGCCCGCACGCGTCCCCTGGGCGTTCTCGGCAACCCCGACGACGCCGGCGCACACGCCCCTCCCCTGCCCGTCACGGCCGTACTGCGTTCCCTGGCCTTCCCCACGACGTCGAGGACCATATGACCAACTCGCCCGCAGTACCCGAGCCTGCCGCACACCCCCGCCGCGTTCTGCTGGCCTCCCCCCGCGGATGGTGCGCGGGCGTGGACCGCGCCGTGCTCGCCGTCGAGAAGGCCCTGGAACAGTACGGGGCGCCCATCTACGTCCGCCACGAGATCGTGCACAACAAACACGTCGTGCAGACCCTGAGGGACAAGGGCGCCATCTTCGTGGAACGTACGGACGAGGTGCCCGAGGGGGCCATCGTTCTGCTGTCGGCCCACGGCGTCGCCCCCACCGTCCACGCGGAAGCCGCCGAACGTAACCTCGCGACCATCGACGCGACCTGCCCACTGGTCACCAAGGTGCACAAGGAAGCCGTCTGGTACGCACGGGAGGACTACGACATCCTCCTGATCGGCCACGAAGGGCACGAAGAGGTCATCGGCACCAGCGGTGAGGCCCCCGACCACATCACCGTGGTCGACGGACCTCAGGACGTCGCCAACGTCTCCGTACGCGACGAGTCCAAAGTCGTCTGGCTCTCCCAGACCACCCTCTCCGTCGACGAGACCATGGAAACCGTCGACGCCCTCAAGTCACGCTTCCCGAACCTGACCTCCCCGCCCAGCGACGACATCTGCTACGCCACGCAGAACCGGCAGACCGCGGTGAAGAAACTCGCCGAGGAGGCCGAACTCGTCATCGTCGTCGGCTCCAGGAACTCCTCCAACTCCGTCCGCATGGTCGAGGTCGCCCTCGACGCCGGCGCGCCCGCCGCCCATCTGGTCGACTTCGCCCACGAGATCGACGAAGCCTGGCTGGAGGGCGTCACGACCGTGGGCCTGACCTCCGGCGCCTCCGCCCCCGACGTCCTGGTCGACGGCGTACTGCAGTGGCTCGCCGAGCGGGGCTACGCGGACGTCTCCACGGTGACGACGGCCGACGAGTCCATCACCTTCGCCCTCCCGCACGAACTCCGCCGTAACCTGCGCTGACACCTCCTCGCAGTGGGCGCCGCGGCCGTGGCGCCCACCGCGAGGATCGGCGCCCACTACGAGGATCGGCGGGCACCGCGAGGATCGGCGGGCACACCGGCCCACGGCAGCGGCCCCGCTCCTGTGCGGAACGGGGCCGGGGCTTCGTAACCGTTGGCGTCTACGCGCCCGAGACCCTCGCCTTGGGCAGTGCCCGCAGGGTCGCTTCGGCCTTGAGCAGCATCTCCTCGTACTCCGCGACGGGGTCGGAGTCGAGGACGATGGCGCCACCCGCGCCTATGGTCAGTTCACCGTCGTGGCGTACGGCGGTGCGGATGGTGATGCTGAGGTCGGTGGTTCCGGTGTATCCGATGAAGCCGATGGCCCCGGAGTAGACCCCGCGGGCTTCGTTCTCCAACGTGTCGATGATCTCCATGGTGCGCAGCTTCGGCGCTCCGGTCATGGATCCGCCGGGGAAGCACGCCCGTACCGCGTCCACCGCGGACGTGTCGTCGCGCAGCGTGCCGGTGACCGTGGAGACCAACTGGTGCACGGTGGCGTACGACTCCGTCACCATGAGGGAGGGGACGGCGACGCTGCCTATCTCGCAGATCCGTCCCAGGTCGTTGCGGAGCAGATCCACGATCATGAGATTCTCCGCGCGCGTCTTGGGATCCTTCTGCAAGGAGCGCCGTATCTCATCATCGGTTCGAGCGTCCGGGTGGCGGGGCGCCGTTCCCTTGATCGGTTTGGTCTCCACCGTACGAGCGGCGTCCACCTTGAGGAAACGCTCGGGTGAGGAGCTGAAGACCGTGACCTCGCTGAGACGCAGGAACGCGGCGTAAGGAGCGGGGTTCAGCCGGCGCAGGCGCTGGTAGTAGGCGATGTCGTTGGCCGGTGCGGGCAGGCGGAGTTTGTTGGTGAGGCATATCTCGTAGCTCACGCCCTCCCGCAGCCGTTGGTCACACTCACGGATGTCGGCCAGGTACTGGGTGCGTGAGCGGACCAGCCGTCGCGACGCGTCATGGTTCTCGGCGCGGGGTGGGGGAGAGGTGTCAGCCGGCGCCGTGGGCAGCTCGGCCAGGGTGGGGACCACCGCGTTGACCCACTTCTGGGCGGTGTCCACGTCCTGCTGCTCGCACACGGCGACGACATAGGTACGGTCCTCGGCGTGGTCCACGGCGATGAAGCGGTCGGCCTGAAGCCATACGGCGTCCGGGGTCTCCGACCGGTGGGTGCGCCGGCCGCCGAGGTCGGCCTTCAACTCGTAACCGAAGTAGCCGACGTAGCCGCCGGTGAAGTCGAAGGGCAACTCCTCGGCACCGGTGACCACCCGGCCGGTGCGGCGGTTGAGGGCGTCGAAGATGGTGCCGTCCTCCGGATGGGGAATGCCTCCCGCGGGATCCACGACGACATGCTCGTCCTCCACCCGATAGGTGAGCATTTCCGTTCCGGGCTCTTCCGCCGCGCCGAAGAAGGAGAAGCGGGCCAGGCCCGGTTCGACGTGCGAGCTGTCGAGCCAGAAGGAGCGTGCGCTGGCCCCGTACAGGGCCAGGAACGCGGCCTCGGCGTCGACGGCGCCCTCCAGGACGCCGATCTGCGCCTGGAGTTCCGTGGGGTGTGGGTGTGGGTGCGGGTGGGGCTGGGGGTGGGGAGCCGACGGTACGACGACGGACGTGGCCATGTCATCCATAACGGCATCGGTGCCGGTATCGGTGCTGACCTCGCTGTCACGGATGCTGGTACTCCGCTCGCGTGCGCCCGAATCGAGCGCCAGGTCACGGAAGTTCGCCATCAGGAGGGCACCGTGCTCCGTGCAGATCGACTCGGGGTGGAACTGCACCCCCCACCAGGGCCGATCGCGGTGAGCCAGCCCCATGACCACCCCGTCCTCGGCACGCGCGGTGATCCGGAGATGCGCGGGCACGGGTTCGGCGACGCTCAGCGAGTGGTAGCGCACCGCGGTGAACTCCTGCGGGACACCGGCGAAGATTCCGTCACCGCTGTGCCGGATCGTGGACAGGTATCCGTGCCGGGGCTGCGGCGCGGGGACGATCCGCGCGTCCGCCAGGAGCCCCATGCCCTGGTGCCCGAGGCACACGCCCAGGACCGGAAGCCGGGCGTGCTCCAGGACGTCACGGGAGCGGCCGAAGTCGCGAGGGATGGACGGGTGCCCCGGTCCCGGCGAGATCACCGCGGCGTCGAAGCCGTCGAGATCGAGGTGGCCCCAGGCCGCGGCGTCGTTCCGTACGACGACGGGCGGGATGCCGTACACCTTCGCCAGGAGCTGGTACAGGTTGTAGGTGTAGGAGTCGTAGTTGTCGATCAGCAGGACGCGCATGAGTAAGCACCAAGTGTTGTGGGAGGCGGAAGAGAGGAGAGTGCGGGCACGTCCCGGTCCAATGGATCGCTGCTTGGCTCAACTCGGCTCGGACATCAGGCGCAGCGTGGTCGGTGGTCGTCAGGGGACGTCGGTCGCCACCGTTGACCAGTCGAAGGGGACGGAGTCGAGGACATCGAGCTCCTGGCACAGACTCCGCAACCCGCTGAAGTCCTGAAGGAGCCGGCCACTGCCGGAGGCGTTCTTGATGTCCTGCAGCATCTGTCCGCCTCCCTCCACTCCGAGGAGTTCCATGATCCTCGCCCAGGTCGTGAAGTCGTGGGCGGCGAACGCCTCCATCCCGTCGGCCAGTTCGGTGAGGAAGTAGCCGCGCTGTTCGGGGGTGAAGCGCTTCCATGCCTCCTGGACGACGGTGCTCGCGATGGAGGCGTGACAGTATTCGTCACGGTTGTGCAGGACGGCCGTCAGGCGGTTGACGGGCTGGATCTCGTGGTCCTCGGCGATGAGGTCCAGATGGGCGTTGATCGAGACCTCCGCGACGGTGGTGAAGGCGAGCGAGACCAGAGCCTGATGCTCGGGTGTCCCGGCGGCGGAGAGCCGGTGCGCGTGCCGACGCGTTTTGTATCCGAGCGGAAGTGCGGAGTCGGGCATGCGCCAGCCGCGTTGCCGACGCGTCACGGCGCTGGCGTTCAGGTGCATCAGCGTGTGGTACTGCTCGTCGACCATGGCCTGCGTCACCGCGATGACCAGGGACTCGTCCAGCCCGGTGTCGAAGGCTTCCCTGGCGATCAGGCCGAACCCCGGATTGACCACGTACTGCTCGATGTCCATGACGTTCTTGTTGAACGCCACCCAGCCCCACGCGAGGAGCTGGGCCTTGGCCTCGTCGTCGAGGCCGAGATAGGTGGGGTGGTTCCGGAAGGGCAGCAGGGCCACGGGAAAGTCCGGCTTGTCCCGCTCGAAGACGTCGTCCAGAGTCTCCTCCCGCCGCCTGACCGTGGCGCGCCGGTCCCAGTTGCCGGCGAGCCTGCTGAGGATGGCGTTCTCCACCGGATCATTCGGATCGTGTTCCGGGAGCGACCGCAGCCGTTCCGCCACGGAGAATGCTCCGAATTCCGGGTTCTTGGGCATCTCTTCCATAGTGATCCTTCTGATCTCGCCTGCTGCCCAGGGGGAGCCGGGCGCCCGACCGGTCCAGGTCAGAGACCGGTCCCCGTCGTGCCCGACGTGGCCTTGAGGGACTGGACATCGCTCGGGTCCAAGGTGATCCCGAAGATCTTCTCGGGAGCGGAAAGCGTCTCGTCCTCGTCGAGTTCCCGCTGCGCGGGAGGCTCTCCGAGCCGTATCTCCGTGAGCGCGTTGCCGATGAGGACGTGCCTCACCGTGGGCTGTGTGCGCTGGAGGACCATCCGGTGGTTGAACGGTGAGCGGGCATGGGTCAGGCAGAAGTGGTTGAGGATCTCGAAGTCCGAGGGATAGCGCGGGTCCGTGGTGAACCCGTAGAGATCCACCGGTCCATCGGGCCGTACGGACCGCAGGACGTATTCGCCGTGCGGTTCCCGGACCATGTCGAAGGGCCAGTCGCCGTCCAGCCGCGCGTTATCGGCGAGACGGATCGGCTCATGCAGCCCGTATCCGCCGAAACTCACGTCGAAGAGCCACTGTTCGCCGTCCAGCTCGACGCACAGGGCGACGTGGACGGCGGGGCCCAGCTTGTTTCCGGTACGGATCCGGGACCTGGCCGAGAGCGCCGAGAACGTGAACCCGATCCGGTCCAGTACGGCCGCCACCAGGACGACGTGCTCCATGCACCAGCCACCACGGCCGCGTCGCAGGATCTTGTCCTGGACGCTGTCCAGGTCCAACGGCACCGGTCGGCCGAGCACCGCGTCGATGTTCTCGAAGGCGATCGCCCCGACGTGGGCGGCGTGCAGGCCCCGCAGTGTGGCGAGGTCCGGAGCCACCTCGGCCAGGTATCCCACGCGGGACAGATAGGCGTCCAGGTCGACGCCGGGGCCCTGCCACATCGAATCTGTCATTCGTATCCCATCCTTCAGTCAGTGCCGTGCGGTCAGCGACATACGGTCAGTGCCGTGCGGTCAGCGACGTACGGTCAGCGACGTGTGGTCAGTGACGTGCCGCGGATCCGGCTCCGTCAGGTGAACTGTCCGGCGACCGTCGCCGCGAGAATGATCCAGCCGAAGGAGCGGTTGGCGACGAAGGCGTCCCAGCAGGATTTCGGATCGTCCAGGTTCACGCGTACGACCAGATAGGACAGCAGGAGCCCCGCACCCACGACGAGCGGGTAGAAGGCCCAACCCGTCCCCGCCTCGGCACCGGCCCACAACGCGCCGGCGACGCTCAGCGCGATGAAGACGCCCAGCCACGCCTTGCTGGAGTCGCCGAACATCAGAGCCGAGGACTTGACGCCGATGCTCCGGTCGTACTCCTTGTCCTGGTGGGAGTAGACCGTGTCGTGGAACAGGGTCCAGAAGAACCCGCACGCGTACAGACCGAGCACACTCGGCGGGTAGTCCATGCTCCCGGTCACGGCCGTCCAGCCGGCCAGCGCGTACACGTTGATCACCAACGCCAGCCATGCCGTGGGCCAAGGAAACACACGCTTCATGTAGGGGTACGCGACCAGCAGCGGGTACGAGGCACCGACGACCAGGGCCGTTTCCACGTTCACCAGCGCCAGGAGCGCCAGGGAGGCCACAGCCTGCGCGACGGCGAAGAGGAGGGCGTTCCCGACACTGATCGCCCCCGTCACGACAGGACGCGACGCCGTACGGGCGACCTGGGCGTCGATGTCCTTGTCGATGACGTCGTTGACCGCGCAGCTCGCCCCGCGCACCAGTACGGCGGCGAGGGCGAGAAGGACCACCGCCGACAGGTCGGGTCGACCTTCGGTGGCGAGGGAAAGGCTCCACAACCCGGGAAGAAGGTAGAGCAGGACACCCGTGGGTGCGTGCAGCCGCATCAGGATGAGGTAGACGCGGAGTGGATCAGGGCTCTTCTTGACCAGGCGCGCGGACATACCCGGGGTACGGGCGCGGCCCGCTGCTGCCGGAACGCCGGTCACCACGTCACCGGAAGTTCGACCAGCCCGCCGGTGAGGGTGTCGTGACGCAGCCTCAGGTCCGCCACGTCGACGGCCAGCCGCATGGTCGGGAATCGCTCGACCAGCCGGGCGAGCGCCACCTGCAACTGCATCCGGGCCAGCGGCGCACCGACGCAGGAGTGCATGCCGTGTCCGAAGGTGAGGCTCCCCGCGGTGTGACGGGTGACATCGACCCGCTCGGGGTCGGCGAAGACCGTCCCGTCGTGGTTGGCCGCGATGATGTTCAGCAGCAGAAGCTCTCCGGCCCGGATGGTGGTTCCGTCGATCTCCAGGTCCGTCCGCGCGTAACGGGGCATTCCACCGTTGTGCGGGTTCGGCATGGACATCCGCAGGATTTCCTCCACCGCGCCCGGAATGAGACTCGGGTCGTCCAGCAATTTCTGCCGCTGCTCAGGGTTGGTCAGCAACAGCAGTGCGCCCGTGCCGATGCGGGCCACCGTGGTCTCGTAACCACCGAACAGCAACAGTGCGGTCAGCCCCACGACTTCTTTGTCGTTGAGGCCCTCGGTCGCGCACAACCGCGAAATCACGTCATCGCCCGGATTTTCCCGCTTGTCCGCGACAAGCTGCTGGCAATAGCCGAACAATTGGGCCATCCCCTGCTTGGACCGGACGGGGTCCTGCACATTGGCGGCGTCCTGGGTCCAGACGCTGAACTTGTCCTTGTCCTGATGGGGTACGCCGAGCCAGTCGCACATCACCAGAATCGGAAGCGGTAGGGCCAATGCCTGGCGCAGATCCACCGGTTGTGTCTGGCCGGCCAGCTCGTCCAGCAGTTTTTCGGTCAGTTTTTCGACGTGGGAGCGCATCGCCAGCATCAGCTCGGGTGAGAAGGGCGGCTCCAGTACCGAACGCATCCGGGCGTGGTCGGCGGCGAGGCTGCCCAGCAGGCTGTCGAGAAACGCGGACCCTTTGTCACGAGCGGTGGACCCCGGGTCGGGATTGGAGCGGCTGAGCCGGTCGTCGTCCAACAATTGCTGTACCTGAGCGTGACCGGTGACCAGCCATGCTTCGTCCCCGTCGACGGTACGGACCCGATGGACCGTGCCCTGGGACTGGAGCGTACGCAGCCCTGGCGCGACATGCAGCAGATGTGTCTGCTCGAAAGGCAATTGAGCTGGGGTGTTCACTGACACTGACAAATCTCCACATCGTTGTGACCCGTGACAACCTCCGCCGGAGTCGACGCCGAGTGCAACCGGACAGTCGCCCCGCGGTACGAAACCCGGTCCCGTCGAAATGCCCCACCGCCGCGACCGCGATCCGACGGCGATCACCGCAACGGCGGGCACCACTCGAGTACCGGGCAACTTCTCGAGGGCGCCCGCCGTGCGCGCGGTGAGGGCAACTCCGGCCTGACCCGGTGGGCGTGTGCCGTGAGCACGCCCCCACGCCGTTCAGGGTTCAGGGCGCGGTGGGTGCGGCTCCGGCGACAACGACCAGGTAGGTGAGTGCGTTGAGTGTGTTGCTCCCGTCTCCGTGGAGCAACGGTCTCTCTAGGCCGGCGGTGTGTATTCGGCGACCACGACTATGTAGTTGAGCTCGTTGCTCCGGTGTCCGTCGAGGAACGGCTGCTCCACACCGGTGGCCAGTCCCCACTGGGATCGCAGCTCCCAGTGCGGGATGGCCTCTTCGGTCAGGTCCCAGACCTGCGAGGGCACGAGGTGGTTGTCGGCGAGCGCCTGGAAGTACTCGCTGCGGTTGTTGATGTGGCAGTCGTAGTGCTCGTCGATGGCCTTCACCGCCGCGCTGTCGGTCGACACGGCGTCGTTGGCGCACCAGGTGACGCAGACGTAGCGGCCGCCCGGGCGCAGCAGCCGGGCGAACTCCGCGAAGGCTTCGGCGGGCTTGACGTACATGGTGGTCTCGTTGGTGTACACCGCGTCGAACGACCCCGTGGGCAGACCGGTGTCGCACATGTTGGCGAACTTGAAGGAGACCTTGTCGTCGCAGCCGTGCTTCTCCTTGGCGAGACGCTCGGCGAACTCGATGTGGTGGGCGCAGAAGTTGACACCGACCACCTCGCAGCCGAACCGCCGGTTGACGAGGAAGGACGTGCCGCCGCGACCCGATCCGCCGTCCATCACCCTCGCGTCGGGCGCGAGCGAGCCCAGGCCGTGCAGCACCAGTTCGACCTGCTCGTTCTCAAGGCGGGCCATTTCCCCGAGAATCGCCGCGTCCCGCTCGGACGCGGGGACCTCCAGCACGGATTTGTCGAAGGGGCCGACGCCGTAGTGGTGGTGGTACAGCCCGTCCTCCTCGCCCAGCAGGAGGTTGATCGGGTCCTGGGTCTTGGTCTCGTAGTGGGCCTGCGCCCGGCGCTCGAATTCGGAGCGGACGACAGGGGAGGCCGGGGTGTCGTGGGTAGTGGTCATGATGATAAACTCCGATTCACATGCCGACCCTGTCGGGCGGCGCGGGTCATCCTGCGCGATTGACGATGCGGTCGAACAAGGTGGTCAGTTCGGCGGTCGTGGTCGGGGTCAGTCCGGCTTGTCCGAGGTGGTCCACCGCCGAGTCCAGGTGACTGCGGGACAGTTGCTCGGCCGTATGACGCCCACCGGTCTTTTCGATGAGGTCGGCCAACTCCTCCAGGTGCGCCGCCGTGGTGCTGTCCGCGTGCCACAACCGGCTCAGTCGCTCGCCGGCCGGGCTGTCGTCGGACAAGGCGGCCAGCACGGGGAAGGTCAGGTTGCGCCGCTTGATGTCTCCCCGGATGGGCTTGCCGGTCACCGCGGGATCGCCCCAGATGTCCTCCACGTCGTTGGAGATCTGCAGAGCGATGCCCAAGTGCCGGCTCGCGCCGCGCAGGGCGGCCAGGACACTCTCCGGCTTGCCCGCCCGTAGGGCCGGGGCCCCCAGCGAGAACTCCAGCAGTGCGGAAGCCTTCTCCATCACGATGTGCTCGTACGCCTCGAAGCTGGCGCCCGGGCCTGGTTGGAGGGTGAGCTCGCGCGCCTGGCCCGCGTGAACCAGGGCGATGGCCTTGGCGAACGAGGCGATGATTTCCTGGTGGCCGGGGCCGGAGTCGTCCACGGCTATCCGCAGCCCAAGAGCCTGGAGCGCGTTCCCGGCGTGTATGGCCAGACTTACGCCGAATACCTTCCACGCGGCCGGCCTGCCGCGGCGCAGCTCGTCCGTGTCGGCGATGTCGTCGTGGAGGAGGGTCGCGTTGTGCAGCAACTCCACCGCTGCCGCCTGGAACTGCACGTCCTCCGGCCGCAGGCCGACTCCGTCGGCGACCGCCGTCATGAGGCTGGCACGGGTCAGTTTGCCGTCGCCTGTACTGCTGGGCTCGCCCTGTTCGTCGATGAAGCCGAGATGGTAACGGCAGATCCGGGCCAAGGCCGGCGGATCGAGCGCGGAAACCTGCTGCTCAATAACGGGTAATACCGTGGATCGCACGATGCTCGGCGACAGGAGGGCTTGGGACCCAGTAGACGAGGCGACGTGAGTGCTCATCGCGGCTCTCCTCGGGTCGCGCGAGTGAAGCACATGTCGTTCGCGAATTGAATTACTGAACACTCATCAATGTGCTGAACATGTTGCATCTATGTCATCACACCTTTTCATCTCCTGCTTGCCGTGCGGTAAACTCCCGATGCACAGAGGCTTATGTAAAAGCCGCGTGATCGCCAAGTTTTACCTCGGTTCGCCAGTATGCCGCTCCCGGGATTTCGCATTTCCGGGGATTCAGTGGCTGTACCGGATTCCAGTCTGGGTGATCGCCTGAGTCGTGTCAACGACGCGATCTGAGACCTGGCAGGGGTCGAGCTGTCGAAATCAAGTTTTTCCCCAGCTTGGGCGGTTTGAGCGTCATGTAATTCCCCATCCCGAATTCTCCTGAGGGGGCGAGCTGTCGGCGACCAAATTTTTCCCCGGCATGGGCGGTTTGGGTGTCATGTAATTTCCCATCCCGAATTTTCCTCATTGGCCGGAGGTAAGCGCCCCGTGTAGATGATCTACGGCATGCCCCTTGACCAGCGCCACTGTCTCTCATTCGGTCGGCGTGAGGTTGTTCGGGCGGGTGATACCGGGCGTGACGGAGCGGTCGCCGTCGCCTGGCGGAAACAGTTACGGAGGATTTTCGAGATCCCCGAGCGAGCCCGACCCGCCGAGGGGCATTCCGCCGGAAAGGTCGGACATCGGCGTGGAATATGCCAGTCCCGCAGGACCCTGATTTCGCCCGGCCTCGACGCGGCGGCGCCGTTCGCGGTACGGGACAAAAGCGGTCCCGGGGACTTTCGCTCAGGCCCGGGTCATTTCGCTCAGGCCCGGATTATTTTGCTCAGGCCCGGATCATTTCGGGGACAGCGGTTCCGGGTGGTGACAGGCCGTCAGATGACCCTCCCGGCTGCCCTCCGGCCGTACCAGTGGGGGCGTCGCCGTCGCGCAGAGGTCCGTCGCCTTCCAGCAGCGGGTACGGAAGCGGCAGCCCGACGGCGGGTGGACCGGGGACGGGACGTCGCCGGTCAGGCGGATACGGGCGCGCGGCGGGGCGGCGTCGTCCGGGAGCGTGGCCTCGGGGACCGCCGAGAGGAGCGCCCGGGTGTACGGGTGGCGCGGGGCGCCGTACAGCTCGTCCCGGTCCGCGATCTCCACGATGCGGCCCAGGTACATCACCGCCACGCGCTGCGAGAAGTGGCGTACGACGGCCAGGTCGTGGGCGATGAGGACGAAGGCGATGCCCCACTCGCGCTGGAGCTGCTGGAGCAGGTTGACCACCTGCGCCTGGATCGAGACGTCCAGCGCCGAGACCGGCTCGTCGGCCACGATCAGCTTCGGGTGCGGGGCGAGCGCCCTGGCCACCCCGATGCGCTGGCGCTGGCCGCCGGAGAACTCGTGCGGGAAGCGGTTGTAGTGCTCGGGGTTGAGGCCCACCGTGTCGAGGAGTTCACGTACGCGTCTCTCCCGGCCGCCCGGCGGATCGATACCGTTGATCTCCATCGGCCCGGCGATGATCCGGCCCACCGTCTGCCGCGGGTTGAGCGAGGCGTACGGGTCCTGGAAGATCATCTGGATCTCGGGGCGGACCGGCGCGAGCCCCTTGCGGGAGGCGTGCGTGATGTCCTGGCCCCGGTAGGTGATCCGGCCCGCGGTCGGTTCCAGGAGGCGGGTGATGAGCCGGCCCGTCGTCGACTTGCCGCAGCCGGACTCGCCGACCAGGCCCAGACTCTCGCCCTCGCCGACCGTGAAGTCCAGCCCGTCCACGGCCTGGACCGCGCCGACCGTACGCCGGATCGGGAAGCCGCCCGTGATCGGGAAGTGCTTGGTGAGCCCGGAGACGTCCAGGAGGGGCGTGGGCGTGGTCATGGGGGTGCTCAAGGGGGTGCTCATGGGGTGCGAAGCCCTTTCGGTGGGCGTAGGGGGCGTGCCGTTTCACACCGGTCCCGCCCCCGCGAAGTCGGCCGAGAACTCGACCCGTTGGGCGGCGTCGAGATGGCAGGCCGCCCCATGCCCCGCGGCCGGCTCCAGCGGTGGCAGCCGGGTCGCGCACAGTGCGCCGCCCACCTGCTCGGTGAAGGCGCAGCGCGGATGGAAGCGGCAGCCGCCGGGCGGGTCGAGGAGGCTGGGCGGGGTGCCGGGGATGGGGGCGAGCGGCACGTCCACCGGCGTGTCGAGGCTCGGCATGGAGCCCAGCAGGCCCCAGGTGTACGGGTGTTGGGGGGCGCGCAGGACCTCCTTCTTCGTCCCGAGCTCCACGCACCGGCCGCCGTACATCACGAGCACGTCGTCCGCGATGTCGGCGATCACACCCAGGTCGTGGGTGATGAAGATGATGGCGGTGCCGGTCTCCCGCTGGAGGTCCTTCAGCAGGTCCATGATCTGGGCCTGCACGGTCACGTCGAGCGCGGTCGTCGGCTCGTCCGCGATCAGCAGTTCGGGGTCGCAGACCAGTGCCATCGCGATCATCGCGCGCTGGCGCATCCCGCCGGAGAACTGGTGCGGGTAGTCGTCGACCCGTACGTCCGGCTGCGGGATCCCGACGCGCCCCAGCATCTCGACGGCCCGCGCGCGGGCGGCCTTCCGGGAGGCGCCGGTGTGCTTGCGGTACGTCTCCGCGATCTGCCGGCCGACCGTGTGGTACGGCGAGAGGGAGGCCAGCGCGTCCTGGAAGATCATGGCCATCGTGTCGCCACGCAGCCGTTCGAGCCGGCGTTCGCCCACGGTGAGCAGGTCGCGGCCTTCGAGCAGGATCTCCCCGTCGATCGTCGTGCGGTCGCGGTCGTGCAGGCCCAGGACCGCCAGGCTGGTGACGGACTTGCCGGAGCCCGACTCGCCGACGATCCCGAGGGTCCTGCCGCGCGCCACGTCGAAGGAGAGCCCGTCGACGGCCCGTACGGTGCCGTCCTCGGTGGCGAAGTGCACCCGAAGGTCGCGGACGGAGAGGAAGGGGGCGGGAGATGAGGTGTTCACGGGGTGTGTGGTCATGGGGTGCGTGGTCATGGAGTGTGTCTCCCGGGCCCTAGGCGAGGCGTACGCGCGGGTCGATGAGGGCGTACACGGCGTCGACGACGATGTTGAAGACGACGATCGCGCCCGCCGCGACGAGGACGACCCCGAGCAGCAGCGGCAGGTCGTTGTCCTGCACCGCCTTGACGGAGAGCGCGCCGATGCCGTGCAGGTTGAACGTCTGCTCGGTGATGATGGCGCCGCCGAGCAGCGCGCCGATGTCGAGCCCGAAGATGGTGACGATCGGTCCCATCGCACCCCGCCAGGCGAAGCGGAAGAAGACCGTCCGGCGGGAGAGGCCCTTGGCGCGCGCCGTCCGTACGTACTCCTCGCCGAGCGTCTCGACCAACTGGGAGCGGGCCATCCGCGTGTAGTTGGCGGTGAAGATCAGCGCGAGGACGAACCAGGGCAGCAGCAGCCCCCGGAACCAGCCCGCCGGGTCCTGCGTGATCGGGACGTCCTGCGGGCGGCTCAGGATGTGCCACTGGTCGGTCAGGTAGTACATGGCGACCACGCCGACGATGTAGATCTGGAGCGAGGAGCCGACCAGCGAGGCCGAGGACGCCACCTTGTCCAGCGCCTTGCCCTGCTTGACCGCCGCGAGCATGCCCGCGCCCACGCCCAGCACCACGAAGACGACGGCGCTGCCGAGGGAGAGCGACAGTGTGGTCGGGAAGCGGTCGAGGATGGTGGCGAGGACCGGCTCGCGGTTGTGGAACGAGTAGCCGAGGCACGGCGCCGGGCAGTGCCCGAACGACGCGTAGTCGCGGCCGACGAAGACCGCCTGGAGCCAGTGCCCGTACTGCACGGGCAGCGGATCGGCGATGCCCAGGTTGCGCCGTACCAGCGCCAGTGTCTCGGGCGTGCAGACCTTGCCGCAGGCGACCCGGGCGGGGTCGCGGGGCGCGACGTAGAAGAGGACGAAGGTGAAGGCGCTGATGATCAGCAGGATCACCGCGGCGCCGAGCGTGCGGCGCACCAGGAAGCGGAACATGGCGTGTTTTCCTCAGGTCCTCGGGTTTCGCGGGTCCTCGGTTTCGCGGGTCCTCGGGTTTCTCGGGTTCCTTGGGTTCCTCGGTTCCTCCGGAGTCCTCAGTCCTTGGCGTACAGCTTGTAGAGCACGGCCGCCGAGAACAGCGGGTCGAAGAGCGCTCCGCCGACCTTCGACCCGGCCAGGTAGAAGCGGCGCTGGTACGTCTCCGGGATGATCGGCGCCTCCTCGGTCATGATCCGCCGGTCCAGCGCGGCCCATGCCTTCCCCGCCTGCTTCGGGTCCGCGATCACCACGTCCTTCTTGATCGCCGTGTCCACCCAGCCGACCTTGAGCTCGGAGATGTTGTTGGCGCCGTTGGCGATCGTGCCGCTGTCGAAGAGCGGCTGGATCAGGGTGTAGCCGGTGGGCCAGTCCGGGGCCCAGCCGAACCACATCACGTCGAACTGGTTGTCGATCTGCTGGACCTGGTCGTAGTAACTGGTGGAGTCAAGCGGCTTGATGACGGGGTGGAAGCCCGCCTTCGTCAGCGCGTTCTCGATGACGACCTTGGTCTTGTCGTAGTTGTCGCCCTGCGGGAAGGCGTACACGATCTTCTGGCCGCTCCTGCCCGCCTCCTTGAGCAGCTTCTTCGCGGCCTCCGGGTCGCCCTGCGGCTTCTTCAGCTTCCCGTAGACGTCGAACTTCTCGCGCCCCAGGATGTCCGGGCTGAGGATCGTCGTCGCGATGTCGCCGGCGGAGGGGCCGCCGTAGATCTGCCGGATCTGCTCCAGAGGCCAGGCGTGGATGAGGGCCTGGCGCACCTTCAGGTCGGGGACGCGCCGGGTGTTGATGGCGTAGTAGTAGAGGCCGGTGAGCAGGCCGTTGATGGTGCGTTTCTTCAGCGCGGGGTCGGTGAGGACGTTCTGGATACGTTCGGCCGGCACCCCGCTGTACGCCATGACCGCGTACCGGTCGTCGCCCGAGTCGGCGATCAGCCGGTCCGAGGCGGCGAGCGCCTGCGGGCCGAACTCGAAGGCGAAGCTGTCCGGGTAGGCGGTGCGGATCGGGTCCGTCCGCTCGTCCCAGTGCGGATTGCGCGTGAGGGTCATCGACTTGTCGACAGCGTGCTGCTTGAGCTTGTACGGACCGGCCGAGACCGGGTCCTTGTCGTACTTCTCCTTGGTGTCCAGCGCGACCGGTACGGCGCCGTACGAGTGCATCGCCAGTGTGAAGTTGAGGTCAGGGCGGGCCAGCTTCAGATGGAAGGCGATGGTCCGCTTCTTCGCGTCGGTGACGACGGAGTCGAGGTGCTCGCCGCCGTACGGGCCCTTGTACGCGGCCCGGAAGTCGGTGGAACCGGTCAGCGCGGTCTGGAGGTAGCCGGCGCCCTCGGTGGTGAAGCTCGCGAAGCCCCGCTCGATGCCGTGGCGTACGTCGTCGACGGTCAGGGCGCTGCCGTCCTCCCACATGAGGCCGTCCTTCAGCGTGAACGTCCATGTCCTGCCGCCGTCGGACATGGTGCCCGGGTCGGTGGCGAGGTCGCCGACCAGCTTCATGGAGCCGTCCGGCGCGATCCGGTAGCCGGTGAGGCAGCGGATGTAGAGGTTGCCGACCGTGGAGTTCCAGGAGAAGTAGATGCGCTGCGGGTCGAGATGGGAGAAGTCGTCGGGGCCGATGCCGCGGATCGTGCCGCCCGTGCGCGCACCGGCGACGGCGGGCGCGGGCCCGGTGGAGTCGGCGGCGGTGCCGATGGCGACCGTACTGCCGGTGTACGTCGTGGAGCCCGCGCTTCCGTCCGCGCTTCCGCCCCCGCCCCCGTCTCCCGGACCGGTGCCGCCGGATCCGCCCGAGCCGGCGTTGCCGCTGCTACAGGCGGAGAGGAGCGCGGAGCCCCCGGCCGCTACGGAGGTGGCTATGACGAAGTCTCTGCGGGAGAGGGACATGATTCCTGCCCTGTCGGTACGTCAGTGGAGCCGAATGGGTTCTGCGGTACGGGGGTACGAAGGTGCTGCGGTACGGGAGTACGGGAGTGCGGGAGTACGGAGGTACGGGGCCCCGGGGTGCGAGGCCCACGCGGCGGGTGTCAGCGTCTGGTCTTCGGGTCCAGTGCGTCGCGCACCGAGTCGCCGAGGAGGTTGAAGGCGATCACGAAGATCACCATCGCGAGCCCGGGGAAGAGCAGGAAGGTGATGTCGTTCTGGTACACGTTCGAGCCGCGCTGGATCATCACGCCCCAGTCGGGGGTCGGTGAGCTGAGCCCCACCCCCAGGAAGGCGAGCCCCGCCTCGGTGGTGACGAAGAGGGGGAGCGCGAGGGTCGCCTGGATGAGGATCGGCGTCCACAGGTTGGGGAGCAGTTCCCTGAGGATGATCCGCGCCGGGGACGCGCCGGTCACCTTGGCCGCCTCCACGAACTCCCGTTCCCGCAGGGCGAGTACCTCGCCGCGCAGCAGCCGGGCGATGGGGGCCCAGCCGAAGGCGGTCATCACGGAGATCAGGCTGACGACGGTGAGCCAGACCGGGGTGTTCTCCTCGGGCGACACCAGGATCGAGATCAGCACCGGCCAGAAGGCGATGAAGAACAGCGTCGAGGGGAACGCCAGCAGGATGTCGACGACCCGGCCGACGAGGTAGTCCGTCTTCCCGCCGAGATAGCCCGCGGTGACACCGATGACGACCCCGAACACCGCCACCAGCAGCGTGGTCACGGTGGCGATCAGCAGCGAGTTGCGGATCCCGTACAGCAGGAAGGTGAAGACGTCCCGGCCGAGCCCGGGTTCGATGCCGAACCAGTACGCGCCGCTGATACCGCCGTTGGGGCGGACGGGGAACCCGAAGTCGTTGAGCAGGCCGGGGTTGTCCTGGCCGTAGGTGTCGTATGGATTCTTCCCGTAGAGCCGGGCGATCAGCGGGGCGCAGGCGGCCACCACGAAGAAGAAGGCGACGACACAGGCCGAGACGACGCCCGTACGGTCGCGCCGGAAGCGCCGCAGGGCGAGCTGTCCCGGGGAGCGGCCGGCCCCGCCTCCCGGTGCCGCGGAGGCCGGCGCGCCGCCGGCGTTCCCGGCGACTGCCTCAAGAGGGACGGCGGCCGGAGAAGGTGCGGAGGTCATGATGCTCCTGGCCGGAAGAGATCGAAAGCTCCACGGTCAGATCCGCGGACCAATAGGACTTTTTCAATCGGTTACGTGCACGGTCAATGAATTCTTCGTGGCCTTGAATGCCTCTTTTGCGGCTTGGTGCACGCATGGCCAACCGTTGGTGCGAATGCGCTCCTGTCGTGACCCGACCGAAAGGCAACCGGCCCCGGCGCGCGTGCGCGCGTCACTCGCCGGTATGCGTACATCCGGAGGGGGATCCGTCCGTTCAGGTGAGTCGTGTGTGTGTATTGCGCCCTATGGGTGGATATTGGCCCTCATCTGAGCCCGACCACTCCGAGGAGGACCCTTCATGCGAGGAGCTACGCCGACGCACGCCAAGTGGGCCGCCTGCGCGGTGGCCGTCACCCTCGCGGCGACGGCGTGCGGCGGGGGAGACAGCGGCGCTCGTGGAGGTGCGGACGGGGTGGTGCGCTCCTCCTGGGGGGACCCGCAGAACCCGCTGGAACCCGCGAACACCAATGAGGTCCAGGGCGGCAAGGTCCTCGACATGATCTTCCGCGGGCTGAAGCGGTACAACCCGAAGACCGGCAAGGCCGAGGACGAACTGGCCGAGAAGATCGAGTCCACGGACTCGACGCACTTCACCGTCACCGTCAAGGACGGCTGGACCTTCAGCAACGGAGAGAAGGTCACCGCCGCGTCCTTCGTGGACGCCTGGAACTACGGCGCCCACCTCAAGAACAACCAGAAGAACGCGTACTTCTTCCAGTACATCGAGGGATACGACAAGGTCCACCCGGTCTCCGGCGCACCGACCGCCCAGACCCTCTCGGGCCTGAAGGTCACCGGGCCGCGTACCTTCACCGTCAAGCTGTCGCAGCGCTTCTCCACCTGGCCCGACACCCTCGGGTACGCGGCCTTCGCGCCGCTGCCCAGGGCGTTCCACGACCAGCACGCGGCGTGGCTCGCCAAGCCGATCGGCAACGGCCCGTACGCGGTACGGCGGTACACCAAGGGCTCCCAGATGTCGCTGCGCACCTGGAAGGCGTATCCGGGGGCGGACAAGGCACGGAACGGCGGTGTGGACCTCATGGTCTACACGGACAACAACACCGCCTACACCGACCTCGTCGCGGGCAATCTCGACCTGGTCGACGACGTCCCCGCCGCGCAGCTCAAGAACGTGAAGGCCGATCTGAACGGCCGTTACATCAACACGCCCGCCGGCATCATCCAGACCCTCGCCTTCCCCTACTACGACAAGCGCTGGAACACCGCGAAGGCCGTCAAGGTCCGTACCGGGCTCTCCCGGGCGATCAACCGTGAGCAGATCACCGAGACCATCTTCCGCAAGACCCGCACCCCGGCCACCGACTGGACCTCACCGGTGCTCGGCGCGGACGGCGGCTACAAGGCGGGGCTCTGCGGGTCGGCGTGCGCGTACGACGCCGCGGCGGCGAAGAGACTGGTCCAGGAGGGCGGCGGCATCCCCGGCGGCCGGCTCAAGATCACGTACAACGCGGACACCGGCTCCCACAAGGAGTGGGTCGACGCCGTCTGCAACAGCATCAACAACGCGCTCGGCAAGGACAAGGCGTGCGTCGGCAGCCCCGTCGGCACCTTCGCGGACTTCCGTAACCAGATCGGACGGAAGAAGCTCACCGGGCCCTTCCGCGCGGGCTGGCAGATGGACTACCCGCTGATCCAGAACTTCCTCCAGCCGCTCTACTACACCAACGCCTCGTCCAACGACGGCAAGTGGAGCAACGCGCGGTTCGACAAGCTGATCAACGAGGCCAACGCCGAGGTCGACACGAAGACGGCCACAGCCAAGTTCCAGCAGGCCGAGGGAGTGGTGCGCGATCAGATGGCGGCCATCCCGCTCTGGTACCAGAACGGCAGCGCCGGCTATTCGGACCGGGTCTCGAACGTGGCGCTCAACCCGTTCAGCGTCCCGGTCTACAACGAGATCACCGTCCACTGACGCCGGAACGGAGCGGCCGAAGCGCGACCGAAGAGCCACGGCCACCGTTCGACCCCTTCCCCCGGAGCCCTCATGGGACGTTATGTGATCCGGCGTCTGCTCCAGATGATCCCGGTCTTCATCGGCGCCACGCTGCTGATCTTCCTGATGGTCAATGTGATGGGCGACCCCGTCGCCGGCCTCTGCGGCGACCGGCAGTGCGACCCCGCCACCGAGGCGCAGCTCCGCAAGGACTTCGGCCTCGACCAGCCCGTCTGGCGGCAATACCTCACCTACATGGGCCATGTCTTCTCGGGAGACTTCGGCACCGCCTTCAACGGGCAGGAGGTCATCGACCTGATGGCCTCCGCCTTTCCGATCACCATCCGGTTGACGCTCGTCGCCGTCTTCTTCGAGATCGTCATCGGGATCGTCTTCGGCGTGGTCACCGGATTGCGCCGGGGCCGCCCGGTCGACACCTCCGTCCTGCTGCTGACGCTCGTCGTCATCGCCGTACCGACGTTCGTCACCGGACTGCTGGCCCAACTCCTCTTCGGGGTGCGGTGGAAGATCATCGAGCCCTCGGTCTCCCCGGCGGCGCCGCTCGACGAGCTGATCCTGCCGGGGCTGGTGCTCGCCTCGGTCTCCCTCGCGTACGTCACCCGGCTCACCCGGACGTCCATCGCGGAGAACACCCGCTCCGACTACGTCCGTACGGCCGTCGCCAAGGGGCTGCCCCGGCGGCGGGTGATCGTCAGGCATCTGCTGCGCAATTCACTGATCCCGGTGGTCACGTTCATCGGTACGGACATCGGCGCCCTGATGGGCGGTGCCATCGTCACCGAGCGGATCTTCAACATCCACGGCGTCGGATTCCAGCTCTACCAGGGCATTCTGCGCCAGAACACCCAGACCGTCGTCGGCTTCGTGACCGTGCTCGTCATCGTCTTCCTGGTGGCGAACCTGCTGGTCGACCTGTTGTACGCCGTACTCGACCCGAGGATCCGGTATGCCTGACCCGCAGCGCCCGAACCCCGACGGACCCGGCCCGAACGGTCCCACGGCCGACGGGGGCGCCATCGCCGGGACCGGCGCCGGCGGTGCGATGGACCTCGCCACCGGCGAGGGGTTCACCCTGGAGAGGGACGGCGGACCGGAGGGGCCGGTGGCGGGCGGGCCTGGGGACCCGGTGGCGGGCGGGCCCGGGGGGAAGGCGCGCAGCCTGTGGTCCGACGCCTGGCGGGATCTGCGGCGCAACCCCGTCTTCGTCATCTCTGGTCTGATCATCATCTTTCTGGTGGTCATCTCGATCTGGCCGTCGCTGATCGCCAGTGGCAACCCGCTCTCCTGCGATCTCGCCGACGCGCAGGAGGGCTCCCGGCCCGGCCATCCCTTCGGCTTCAACGGACAGGGCTGCGACGTCTACACCCGTACCGTCTACGGCGCCAGGACCTCCGTCGTCGTCGGCGTCCTCGCCAGTCTCGGGGTCGCCGTCGTCGGCTCGGTCCTCGGCGGGCTCGCCGGATTCTTCGGCGGGTCCTGGGACGCGGGCCTCTCCCGGATCACCGACATCTTCTTCGGGATCCCCGTCGTCCTCGGCGGGCTGGTGCTGCTCTCCGTGGTGACCAGCGCCACCGTCTGGCCGGTGATCGGCTTCATGGTGCTGCTCGGCTGGCCGCAGATCTCCCGGATCGCCCGCGGCTCCGTCATCACCGTCAAACAGAACGACTACGTTCAGGCGGCGCGCGCGCTCGGCGCCTCCAACCCGCGGATGATGCTGCGGCACGTCCTGCCCAACGCGGTCGCGCCGGTGATCGTCGTGGCGACCATCGCGCTCGGTACGTTCATCGCGCTGGAGGCGACCCTCTCGTACC
This sequence comes from Streptomyces sp. NPDC087310, assembly GCF_044744405.1. Classification (NCBI taxonomy): domain Bacteria; kingdom Bacillati; phylum Actinomycetota; class Actinomycetes; order Kitasatosporales; family Streptomycetaceae; genus Streptomyces; species Streptomyces sp. NPDC087310. Next base: position 803,141 of record NZ_JBIUYF010000004.1, read on the forward strand.
TCGGAGTGGGCCTCAAACCACCGACGGTCTCCTGGGGCATCGACATCTCGGACGCCTCCCCGTACATCCGCAACGCCCCGCACATGCTGCTCTGGCCGGCCGGCGCGCTGGCGATCACCGTGCTCGCGTTCATCATGCTCGGCGACGCGGTACGCGACGCCCTCGACCCCAAGCTGCGCTGAGGAGCCCCCTTCCATGCTGCCGCCTCCCGCCCTGCTCGAAGTGCGCGATCTCCAGGTGGAGTTCCACACCCGTGAAGGGGTCGCCAAGGCCGTCAACGGCGTCACGTACGCGGTGGCGGCGGGCGAAACCCTCGCCGTGCTCGGGGAGTCGGGGTCCGGCAAGTCCGTGACCGCCCAGGCGATCATGGGGATCCTGGACACGCCGCCCGGCCGGATCACGGGCGGCGAAGTGCTCTTCCAGGGGCGGGACCTGCTGAAACTCAAGGAGGAGCAGCGCCGCAGGATCCGCGGGGCCGAGATGGCGATGATCTTCCAGGACGCGCTGTCCTCGCTCAACCCCGTGCTCACGGTGGGCGCCCAACTCGGGGAGATGTTCGAGGTTCACCGGGGAATGGGCCGCAAACAGGCGCGGGCGAAGTCCGTCGAACTGATGGACCGCGTCCGTATCCCGGCCGCCAAGGACCGCGTGAACGACTACCCGCACCAGTTCTCGGGGGGTATGCGCCAGCGCATCATGATCGCCATGGCGCTCGCGCTCGAACCCGCGCTGATCATCGCGGACGAGCCGACGACCGCGCTCGATGTGACCGTGCAGGCCCAGGTGATGGACCTCCTCGCCGAGCTCCGGCGCGAGCTGAACATGGGGCTGATCCTGATCACCCACGACCTCGGCGTCGTCGCCGACGTGGCGGACAAGATCGCGGTGATGTACGCGGGCCGCATCGTGGAGACCGCGCCGGTCCACGCCCTCTACAAGGCGCCCGCCCACCCGTACACGCGGGGGCTGCTGGACTCGATCCCGCGCCTGGACCAGAAGGGCGAGGAGCTGTACGCGATCAAGGGCCTGCCGCCCAACCTGCTGCACATCCCGCCGGGCTGCGCGTTCAACCCGCGCTGCCCGAGGGCCCGGGACGTGTGCCGTACCGAGGTGCCGCCGCTGTACGAGGTGACGGAGGACGGCCGGGCCGCCGGGGGACTGGGCGCGGTCGGGGAGCCGGGCGCGCCCGGTGAGCCGGACCGGACCGGGGAGCGGCGGAGCGCCTGTTACTTCTGGAAGGAGACGCTCGATGGCTGAACCCCTCCTGGAGGTACGGGACCTGGTCAAGCACTACCCGCTCACCCAGGGCATCCTCTTCCGGCGCCAGATCGGCGCGGTGCAGGCGGTCGACGGGGTCTCCTTCGGCCTGGCGCCCGGCGAGACCCTGGGCATCGTGGGGGAGTCCGGCTGCGGCAAGTCGACCGTGGCGAAGATGCTGGTCAACCTGGAGCGGCCGACGTCCGGATCGATCCGGTACAAGGGCGAGGACATCACGAAGCTGTCGGGACGGGCGCTGAAGGCGGTACGGCGCAACATCCAGATGGTGTTCCAGGACCCGTACACCTCGCTCAATCCGCGGATGACCGTGGGCGACATCATCGGGGAACCGTACGAGATCCACCCCGAGGTGGCCCCCAAGGGCGACCGGCGGCGCAGGGTCCAGGACCTGCTGGACGTCGTCGGACTCAATCCGGAGTACATCAACCGCTACCCGCACCAGTTCTCCGGCGGGCAGCGCCAGCGGATCGGCATCGCGCGCGGCCTCGCGCTCCGGCCGGAGATCATTGTCGCCGACGAGCCGGTCTCGGCGCTGGACGTCTCCGTCCAGGCGCAGGTCATCAATCTGATGGAGCGCCTCCAGCACGAGTTCGACCTGTCGTACATCTTCATCGCGCACGATCTGTCGATCGTCCGGCACATCTCCGACCGGGTGGGGGTGATGTATCTGGGGCGGCTGGCCGAGATCGGCTCGGACACGCAGATCTACGAGCACCCGACGCACCCGTACACCCAGGCGCTGCTGTCGGCGGTGCCGCTGCCCGACCCGTCCGCGCGTGCGCACCGGGAGCGGATCATCCTGGTGGGCGACGTGCCGTCCCCGGCGAGCCCGCCGTCCGGCTGCCGCTTCCGTACGCGCTGCTGGAAGGCGCGGGAGCGGTGCGCGGTGGAGGTGCCGCCGCTGACGGTCCCGGAGGTCTTCAGGGCGGCGGAGGGGCCGGCCGCGCACCCCTCGGCCTGCCACTTCGCGGAGGAACGGAAGATCGTCCCCACCGGTCCCGAGGGGGAGGAAAGCCAATAAAGCACAACAATTTCGTTAACACGCAGGCAACTTGGCGGACCCGGTACCGATATACGGACCCGTCAGTCTGTAGAGCGTACGGCCGTGCGGGTGCCGTAAACCGGCCGGGACTTCCAGGAGTCCCGGCCGGTTGCCGTTTCCCTGTTACGACAGGCCCAGCGACCGCTTGAGAAAATCGACCTGGAGCAGCAGCAGGTTCTCCGCGATCTCCTCCTGCGGCGTCATGTGGGTCACACCCGTGAGCGGCAGCACCTCATGGGGCCGCCCCGCCGCCAGCAGCGCCGCCGAGAGCTTGAGGGAGTGGGCGACCACCACATTGTCGTCGGCCAGCCCATGGATGATCATCATGGGCCGCGCGGGCTCCGCCGGGGACGAGAGCCCGTCGTCCGTCACGAGCGAGTTGGCCGCGTACACCTCGGGCGTCTCCTGCGGGGTGCCGAGATAGCGCTCCATGTAGTGCGTGTCGTACAGCCGCAGATCGGTGACGGGAGCGCCCACGACCGCCGCGTGGAAGACGTCGGGGCGGCGCAGCACCGCGAGCCCGGCGAGGTAGCCGCCGTACGACCAGCCGCGGATCGCGACCCGGTCGAGGTCGAACGGGAACCGGTCGGCGAGGTCGTGCAGCGCCTCGATCTGGTCGTCCAGGGTGAGCAGCAGATCGCGGTGGACGGACTTCTCCCAGGCGGGGGACCGGCCGGGGGTGCCGCGTCCGTCGGCGACGAGCACCGCGAACCCCTGGTCGGCGAACCACTGCGAGGTGAGGTACGCGTTCTGGGCGGCGACCACGCGCTGGCCGTGCGGGCCGCCGTACGGGTCGAGCAGCACCGGGAGCGGGCCGTCCGACTCCTGGTAGCCCGTGGGGAGCAGGACGGCGCACGGAATTCGCCGTGCGCCCCCCTCGGTGAGCCGCGCGTGCGCCGTGAGCGCCGGAGCCTCCGCGTACGAGGCGATCGAGGCGAGCTGCTTGCCCTCCCGGAAGACCCCCACGGACGCCCCCGCGGTCTCGGGACGGGCCGACACGAGGACGGTCACGTCTCCCGCGCGGACGGCCGAGTGGACCCCGGAGGCCGCCGAGAACCGCTCCGTGCCCAACTCGCTGACGCGGTACACGTGGATCTCGCCGGTCTCGGGATCCGCGGCCTCCTCACCGGCCGACGCCGAGACCAGGACGTCGTGCTCGCCGATGTCCAGCACCGCCCGCACATGCAACTGCGGCCCGGTGAGCGGCCGGTCGCCGACCATCAGGACCCGTGCGCCCCCTTCGTCGGCCAGGCGTACGAGCCGCCCGTCCGGGGCCCAGGCGGGCACCCCGGGGGAGAGTTCGAGCCACGCGGGGTCCTCGTCCTGATGCACGGTCCGGGTGGCACCGGTGTCGGTGTCGACCGCGAGGTAGAGATGGCCGCGCTGATCCCGGCTCTGGACGAGCAGCAGCGGGGCGCCGCCCGCGGACCAGTGGACGCGGGCGAGGTACGGGTGACGGTCCCGGTCCCAGATCACCTCTGTGGGAGGCGTCCCGGTGCCGTCCGTCTCCGCGCCGTCCGTCAAAGGGACCACGAAGAGCCGTACGTCGGCGTTGGGCGTACCGGCCGCCGGATAGGGCACCCGAGACGGCTCCCGGTCCGGGTGGGCCGGGTCGGAGATCCACCAGCGCTGTACGTCCGCCGTGTCCACGCGCGCGACGAGCAGCCGGTCGGAGGCGGGCGACCACCAGTAGCCGCGGGTACGGCTCATCTCCTCGGCCGCGATGAACTCCGCGAGACCATAGGTGACGTCCGCGCTTCCGCCCGCTTCTTCGTCCGTGCCAGGACCCGCCAGCTCGCGGTCCCCTTCCCCGTCCGCCCCGATCACCCGCAGCGCACCACCGGCCACATAGGCGATGTGCCGGCCGTCCGGCGAGGGGCGCGGGTCGATCACCGGCCCCGGCGCGGGGAGTTCGCGCGCCGTCCCGGCCCGCAGTTCGGCCGCGTAGAGGCGCCCTGAGAGGGCGAACGCGGCCAGCTCGGCCTCGGCATCCACCGCGTACCCGACGATGCCTCCAGACCCCTCCCGGCTGCGCTCACGGCGGGCCCGCTCCTCGACCGGGAGTCGCTCCGAGGCGCCGCCGAGCAGCACGCCGGGATCGGCGGCGATCCGGGCGCCCTCCGCACCCGCCGCGGAGCCGTCGAGATCGAGTACCCAGAGGCGGTTCACGCGGTCCGTCCCCGAGGTGGAACGCAGGAAGACCACCCGCGTCCCGTCCGGGGAGACCGTGAACGACCGGGGAGCGCCGAGCGTGAACCGCTGGGTCCTGGCGTGCTGGCGGGGGAACGAGGGACGAGGGCTCAAGGTCATGCGACCGAACCTAACCGAGCGAGTGAGCCGGAAGCAGCCGCAAGTAGCCGGATGCAGCGGTTCGCGACCCCCGTGACGGGGTTCCGTGCGCCCCCATGTGCTGCCGTGCACCGATCGATGCGTACGTACGGATAGTTATGATCCCTAGCGATAGCTGGGTATGAATGAGCCGGGCACATGCACGCTGCGTTTTCCCGACTGAATATCTATGGAGGTGAACCGCCGTGGCACTCTCGATTTCGGCGGTGGTGCTGCTGGCGATCATCGTCTTCCTGCTGGTCCGGAAGTCCGGGCTGAAGGCAGGACACGCGGTGGTCTGCATGCTGCTCGGGTTCTACATGGCCAGTTCCTCCATCGCTCCCACCATCAGCGAACTGACCACGAACGTGGCCGGGATGATCGGTGGCATCAAGTTCTAGCCACCGGGCATCAGCAATCGGCCATTCTTTGCTGAGCGCGCCATCGATCCGGTACCGCCCCTCGGCCTTCGCCACCGCCCACCCGCCGAGGGGCGTCGACCGGTGCTCGCGCATGTCTTCGACCGGTGCTCCCGCGCGGCTTCCGTCGGCTCTCACGGTGGCTGTCGGTGCCGCCTCGTAGGCTGTCCCCATGACCGATCTCCCCGCCCGTCGTCTGCTGCTCGTGCACGCGCACCCCGACGACGAGTCGATCAACAACGGCGCCACCATGGCCAGGTACGCGGCCGACGGCGCCCTGGTCACGCTGGTGACCTGCACCCTCGGCGAGGAGGGCGAGGTCATCGTGCCCGAACTCGCCCACCTGGCGGCCGATCAGGAGGACCGGCTCGGCGCCCACCGCATCGGTGAACTCGCCGAGGCGATGCGGGAGCTGGGTGTCACCGACCACCGCTTCCTCGGCGGGCCCGGCCGGTTCCGGGACTCCGGGATGATGGGCCTGGAGCAGAACGACCGCGAGGGCGCGTTCTGGCACGCCGATGTGGACGAGGCCGCTCCGTACCTCGTGGAGGTCGTCCGCGAGGTGCGCCCCCAGGTGCTCGTCACGTACGACCCGAACGGCGGGTACGGCCACCCCGACCACATCCAGGCCCACCGCGTCGCCATGCGCGCCGCCGAACTGGCGGCCGACCCCGCCTACCGGCCCGAGCTGGGCGCGGCGCACGCCATCGACAAGATCTACTGGAACCGGGTGCCGCGCTCGGTCGCCGAGGAGGGCTTCGCGCGGCTGCGCGCGGCCGGCACCGACTTCCCCGGCGTCACGGACATCGACGACATCCCGGGCGTCGTGGCCGACGCGGAGATCACCGCGGCGCTCGACGGCGCTCCGTACGGCCGGCAGAAGGCGGCGGCGATGCGTGCCCACGCCACCCAAATTGCCGTGGACGGGCCTTTCTTCGCGCTCTCCAACGACCTCGGCCAGCCGATCTTCGCCGCCGAGTACTACCAGTTGGTGCACGGCACGTCCGGAGCGCCCACCGGCGAACGTGAGAGCGACCTTTTCGCCGGGACCGCCGGTTCACAGACCGGTTCGCACGCCGGTCCGCGCGCCGGAGCGGACACGTGAGCACGCGCGAGCCGGGTGGACCGGCCGTGAATCCGCTCACGACCCCGCTCAGCTTCAAACCCGGGCGTATCGCCGCATATCTGGCGCTGGCGGCGCTCGGCGCGCTCGTCGGGATCGCGGGTTCCCTCGCCCAAGGGGGCTGGTTCCCGGGCGGTTTGGCGCTCGCCCTGCTCGCCACCGCCGGGGTCTTCCTCGGCGGGCTGTACGCGACCGGCACCCAGCTCGGCGTGGGGGCGCCCGCCGCCGGATGGCTGATCGCGACGATCGGGCTGAGCATGGGCCGCGCCGAGGGCGACGCGGCCTTCGCCGCAGGTGCCGGGCCCCTTGTCTACCTGCTCGGCGGCATGGTGGTGGCTGTGATGTGTGCCACGATGTCGCGGTTGCCGCAACCGGGCACGAAGTCCGGCCGACTTGGGAAGTGACGCGCCCGGCAGCCGCTGAATTGACCATGCGCGTACGGTCGGCGGAGCATCGCTTCTCACGGTCGTCGGGTCTCCGTCGGTGGAGGCCAGTATGGTGGTGCGCGCTCCGGGCCTTCCCCCCGCTCTCCGGCTGTGGGGGACCTGAACAGTTGAGTACCAGTAAGAACGGGCGGCGGAGCCAACCGGGAGAACCTGCTTTGAGTCGTGAAACTGACAGTTCGTCCTCCGGGCCCCAGGGGCGCGGCGGAGCCGCGTACCCCTCGGGGACACCGCCGTACGGATCCCGCCAGTATCCGTCGCTGCATCCCCAGCAGGACGCTCCGGAGGAGACAGAGACCGCGCCCGCCGCACAGCCGGACGAGCCGAGAACCGAGACGACGCTGACCACCCGGATCCGGATCAACATCCCGGGTTCACGGCCGATTCCGCCCGTCGTGATGCGTACGCCGATGAGCGACATCGACAGCACCGACGGCCGGGGCGTCCCGGCCGGCGAGCGCACGGGCAGCACCCCGAAGCCCACGGCGGCCCAGGACATGTCCGAGACCAGGCCGATCGACATCGTCGGCGAGCAGCGCTCCGCAGTCCAGGCCGGCAAGGGCGCGGACGGCGAGAACGGCGACGGCCGGGACAAGCCGACCAGCGACTGGTTCGCGCCACGCAAGGCGGCCGCGGGAACAGCCGCGGGCATGAGCGCGGGCGCCGCAGCCGTCGCCGGCGCGACCTCGACGGCGCCCTCCGCCCCGTCCTCGACGCCGTCGCCGGACCCGGGCGGCGAGAACCGCGCGGAGTCGCCGTACGGCTCGGACTACTCCAACGGCACCGACTACTCCACCGGATCCCACCGGCTGGGCGGCGCGGGCGGCTCCTCGCTCAGCGATCTCGCCGCCGAGGGGCTGGCGACGGGCGGCGGCCCCACCACTCCGGCGTTCGGCACGCGTCCCCCGGGCGCGCCCACCGGTCCGTCCGGCCCCACCACGGGACCGGTCCCCGGCAGCGCCTCGTTCGGCACCCCGCCGGCGTCCCTGGGCACCGCGCCCGGGGCGGGCCGGATCGGCGCCCCCCGGCTCTCCGACGACACCGCCGTGCTGACCCCGCAGCAGCCTGCGCCGGAGCCGGGCCCCGGCGGCCAGGTCTCGGGCGACACGCTCACCAGCGGTATCCCGGTGGTGCCGGCGGAGCGCCACGCGCCGTTCCCCGGGTCGGGCCCGGGGGCCGGTGGTCCGCGTAAGGACGGGGCGCCCGGCGGTCCTGGTGGCCCCGGCGCACCCGGCGGTCCCGGTGCCGCGGGGTCCGGTCCGTTCGGACGGGAACACGACTTCTCGGCGCCCGACTTCCCCGGTCCGGTCGGCGCGGCGGGCACCACGCCGCCCGCGGGCAAGGGAGCGGCGGGCACCGCTCCGGCGACTCCGTCACCGGCGTCCGGGGCCGCGTCCGGTTCCGGGTCCGCGTCCGCGCCCGCCAAGAAGGGCCGCTCCAAGCTGGCGCTCCTCGGTGTCGCCGTTGTGGTGGTGGCCGGTGGTCTCTACGGCGCCGGACTGCTGATGAACCACTCCGACGTGCCGAAGGGCACCACGGTCCTCGGGGTCGACATCGGCGGTGGCACCCGCGACCAGGCGGTCAACAAGCTCGACGACACCCTCGGCAAACGCGCCTCCGCCCCGCTGCGGCTCAGCATCGGTGGCACGACGGAGGAGCTGGCCCCCGACAAGGCGGGCCTCAGCCTGGACAGCCAGGCGACGGTGCGCAACGCGGCGGGCAGCGACTACAACCCGGTCTCGGTGATCGGCTCGCTCTTCGGCGGCGCGCGCGTCGCCGAGCCGGTGATCCCCGTCGACGAGGAGAAGCTGAGCGTCGCACTGGCCGACCTGGCGGGCGTCTCCGGCTCGGCCAGCGAGGGCACGATCAAGTTCGAGCCGGGCAAGGCCGTCGCCGTACCCGGCAAGGCGGGCAAGGCGCTGGACGTCAACCACTCGATCATCTCGACCCGGGACGCCTATCGCGCCCAGGTCCAGACGGGCAAGGCGAACAGCATCGAACTTCCCGTCGTCTCCCGCGAGCCGACCGTCGACCAGGCGGAGCTGGACCGGGCGATGAGGGAGTTCGCCGAGCCCGCGATGTCCGGCCTGATCACCATCCAGGCGGGCGGCAAGCAGATCCAGTTCGGGCCCGCCAAGTCGCTGCCGAAGATCCTCTCGATGAAGGCGGTCGACGGAAAGCTCGTCGAGGTCTACGACAGGAACGCCATCGACCAGCTCCTCGACGGCGTCTTCGACGGCATCACGATCACCAAGGGCGACGGCAAGCAGTACCCGGTCTCCTCGGCCGATGTGGCGCAGGCCATGCAGAAGGCGCTGCGGGGCAAGACCCCGGCGGAGCGTACGCAGGAGATCAGCCTCGACCCGAGTTAGTACGTATGTACGTACGGACGGACAGGGCTTGGTCCCGGTCGCTGGGCGGGCCTCACCGGAGGCCCGCCCAGCGCCGTTCGGGGGGCGCGGGTTCGAAGCCGGTGGTTCGCCGGTGGTTCGATGCGGCGGTTCGAGGTCGGCGTTCGGGAGCCTTGTCACGGTTCGGGGATGACGGATGTCATGCCGGAGTCACGACCGGTGACACTGCCGCGGGAACCCGGTCCCGGGCGACCCTTTCGGTATGACATCGACAGACCGGACGACCGGGACCGTGACGGACCGGGCGACTTCGGCGGCCACCGCCGTGGTCGATTTCGACCAGGTGAGCAAGAGCTACGGAGCCGTCCACGCGGTCGCCGGGCTCAGCCTCGCCCTTCACCCCGGCGAGACCGTGGCGCTCCTCGGCCCCAACGGCGCGGGGAAGTCCACCGCCCTCGATCTGCTGCTCGGGCTCAGAAAGGCCGACTCCGGCACCGTCACCCTCTTCGGTACGAGCCCCCAGGAGGCCATAGCCGCCGGGCGCGTGGGCGCGATGCTCCAGAGCGGCGGCCTGATGGAGGAGGTCACGGTCCGCGAGCTGGTCACGCTCGCCTGTGCGCTGCACCCCCGGCCGTACGCCGTCTCCGACGTGCTGGCCGGCGCCGGGATCACCCGAATAGCCGACCGCATGGTCAACAAACTCTCCGGCGGTCAGGAACAGCGCGTGCGCTTCGCCCTCGCCACGGCGGGCGCCAACGACCTGATCGTCCTCGACGAGCCGACCACCGGGATGGACGTCACCGCACGGCAGGCATTCTGGGCCACGATGCGGGAGCAGGCACGCCAGGGGCGTACGGTCCTGTTCGCCACGCACTACCTGGAAGAGGCCGACGCCATCGCGGACCGGGTGCTGGTCCTCCACCGGGGCAAGCTGCTGGCCGACGGCACCGCCACCGAGATCAAGGCGAAGGCGGGGGCCCGCCGGATCTCCTTCGACCTGACCGGTCCCGACGGCCCGACCGGCCCCGGCCGTGTGACCGGCCCCGGCGGCGTGATCGACGAGGAGGCGCTGCGCGGGCTGCCGTTCCTCAGCTCGCTCTCGGTCTCCGGCGCCACCGTCCGTATGCAGTCGCACAACGCCGACGCGACCGTGCACGCGCTGTACGGGCTCGGGGTCTACCCGCGCAACCTCGAAGTCGCGGGGCTCGGCCTGGAGCAGGCATTCGTCGCCATCACCGAGGCCGAGGAGGCCAGGACAGCGTGAACACCCTCATCAAGCTGGAAATCATCCGCACCCTGCGGAACAAGAAGTTCATGTTCTTCTCGATCATCTACCCCTCGGTGCTCTTCCTGGTGATAGCGGGCCCCCAGGACAACAGCACGGTCCCCGGCACCCGCCTGCCGATGGGCGCCTTCTACATGGTCGCCATGGCCTCCTTCGGCGCCCTGACCGCCGTCCTGATGGGCAACAGCGAGAAGATCGCCAAGGAGCGTGAGAAGGGCTGGGTCCGCCAGCTCCGGCTGACCCCGCTGCCCGGTCACGGCTATGTGCTCGCCAAAATAGCCTCGGCGGCCGTGGTCACGCTGCCGTCGATCGTCATAGTGTTCGTCGTCGCCGGCGCCTCCAAGGGCGTACGGCTGGACGCCTGGCAGTGGCTCGCGCTCACCGGCGTCATCTGGGCGGGCAGCCTCTGTTTCGCGGCGCTCGGCGTGGCCATCGGCTACCTGGCCTCCGGCGACGCCGTCCGGCCGATCACGATGATCACGTACTTCGGGCTCTCCCTCCTGGGCGGCCTGTGGATGCCCACCACGATCTACCCGCAGTGGCTGCAGAACGTCTCCTCCTGGCTCCCCACCCACGCGTACGCGGGCCTCGGACAGGCCGTCGAACTGGGCGGCGCCCCGCACATGAAGGACGTGACCCTCCTCGTCGCGTACTTCCTGCTCTTCGCGGGCGGTGCCGCCTGGCTGTACCGGAAGGACACACTGAAGACGTGAGCGACACGTACACCATCCCGATCGGACAGCGCCCGGAGAACCGCCAGGGGTCCCTCGCCAAATTCATGTGGATCGGCGTCTGGCTGACCTTCATGGGCGCTCCGGTGAGCGATCTCGCCGACGGCTCCCACACCACCTGGGCGGTCGTGCTCGGCGCGCTCGGCCTGGTCGTCTTCGTGGCGGCCTACCTGATCACGATCTTCCGCCACACCAGCAGGCTGCTCGACCGGCGTGCCGTCTACGGCATCCTGCTCTTCCAGATCACCCTCGCGGTGGTGCTCCCCCTCACCATGGGCACGGCCTGGCTGGTGCTCTTCGTGTACGTGTCGGTCTCGGCCGGGGCCGCCCTGCCGCTCTCCGGTGCCCGGCTGGCGATCCCGGCCGTCACCGGCGCGATGGTCCTCGTCGGGTTCCACAAGGAGGACGCGGCCGACTTCCTCACCGCCCTGGTCATCCCCGCGCTGCTCGGCGGCTTCGCGATGTCGGGCGTACGGCAGCTCGTGCGGACGACGGTCGAGCTGCGCGAGGCACGGGCCGCCGTCGCCGAGCTCGCCGCCAACGAGGAGCGGCTGCGGCTCGCCCGCGATCTCCACGACCTCCTCGGCCACTCCCTCTCCCTGATCACCCTCAAGAGTGAACTGGCCGGACGGATGCTGCCCGGCCGGCCGGACCGGGCGGCCGAGCAGATAGCCGATATCGAGCGGGTCAGCCGCCAGGCGCTCACCGACGTACGGGAAGCCGTCACCGGCTACCGCAGACCCACCCTGCCGGGTGAGCTGGCCGGGGCGCGTACCGCGCTGGCGGTCGCGGGGATCGTTGCGGAGGTCCCCGGTGAGATCCCGGAGCTCCTCCCCGAAGGGGAGCTGGCCGAGGAGTGCGAGGCGGCGCTCGCCTGGTCGCTGCGCGAGGCCGTCACCAACGTCGTACGGCACAGCGGGGCCCGCCGCTGCACCGTCACCCTCGCCCCGCGTCAGACGCTGGACGGACCGGTGCTGGAACTCACCGTCGAGGACGACGGCGGCGGCCACGGCGCGAGCGCGGTGACCGGCCACGGCGGAGCGGCGCCCGGCAACGGCCTCACCGGCCTGTCGGAACGGCTCGCGAAGATCGGCGGCACCCTGGAGACGGACGCGTCCCGCAGGGGATTCGTCCTCACCGCCCGTGCCCCGATCGGCACCCCCCTAGGATCCGCCGCATGAGCCACATGATCAGGGTTCTCCTCGCGGAGGACCAGTCCATGGTGCGCGAGGCCCTGGCCGCGCTGCTCGGCCTCGAACCGGACATCGAGGTCGTCGCCCAAGTGGCCCGGGGCGACGAGGTGCTCGCCGCCGCGCGGGCTCACGAAGTGGATGTCGCGCTCCTCGACATCGAGATGCCCGGCATGACCGGCATCGAGGCAGCGGCGGCCCTGAGCGGGGCGCTGCCCGAGGTCAAGGTGGTCGTCCTCACCACCTTCGGCCGCCCCGGCTATCTGCGCCGGGCGATGGAGTCGGGCGCGGACGCCTTCCTGGTCAAGGACGCCCCGGCGGCCCAACTGGCCTCGGCGGTACGGCAGGTCCTCGCCGGTGAGCGCGTCATCGACCCCACCCTCGCGGCGGCGGCCCTGGCCGACGGCGCGAACCCGCTCACCGAGCGGGAGCGCGAGGTGCTGCGCGTCGCGTCCGACGGCTCGACGAACGCCGAGGTGGCCGACGCGCTGCGGCTCTCCCAGGGCACCGTGCGGAACTACCTCTCGACGGCCATCCAGAAGCTCGCGGCCCGCAACCGGGCGGAGGCGGTCCGCATCGCGCGGGAGAAGGGCTGGCTGTAAGGGCGGCAAGGGGAGGTGAAGGCGCCGTCAGTTGAGCATGGCACGGGCCGCGCGGGCCTTTCTGCGGATGGCCTCCGCCGTGGAGGGTTCCACCGCCGCCACCACCCGTGCGTACTCCTCCATCTCCGCCGCCCCGCTCAGGAACTCCCCGCGCTGGACCAGCAACTGGGCGCGGTCGTAGCGCAGCCGGGCCGGGTGGGCAGGGAGGAGGAGGGAGAGTTCGACGGCCCAGAGCGCCACATCGGTGCGTTCGGGGCGGGTCGCGGCCCAGGCGCGGATGTTGTTCAGGACGCGCCGCACGATGTCCAGCGCCGCCGCGGGGCGGAACGAGGCCGGGTCGGGCGGGGCGCCCGTCACGCTGGTGACCAGGAGGTCCGTGTCGTCGCTCGTCAGCAGGCGCCCGGCGGCGAACGGGTCGGCCAGGATCCGTTCGGCCGGGTCGCCGAAACCGACCACGAAGTGGCCGGGCAGCGCCAGCCCGTACACCGGCGCCCCCGCACGGCGGGCGACCTCGATCCAGACCACCGAGAGGAGGATCGGCAGCCCGCGCCGCCGCCGCACCACTGCGGGCAGCAGCGAGGACTCCAGCCGCTCGTAGTCGGTCGGGGAGCCGTGGAAGCCGTAGCGCCCGCCGAGCAGCTCCGCGAGCGCCGCCGCCCACGCACGCGCCCCCCTGACGCCGAAGGGCAGCAGCCCGGCGAGCCGGTCCAGCTCGGCCTGGACGGCATCGAGATCCGGCTCGGTGAGGGCCGGCTCGCCCTCCGCGCCGACGAGCAGGCAGAGCGTCGCCAGATCGGGCCGGTCCGCGCGCGCCTCCTCGGCGAACCGCCGGCGCCGGTCGCCGCTCACGGTGACCGGAAATGGTGGTAGCGGTGGTGGACGGCGAAGCCCATGCCGTCGTACAGGGCCCGCGCGCCCTCGTTGTCCGCCTCCACCTGGAGCCAGGCGGCGGACGCGCCCTCGTCCAGCGCGCGGCGGGCGAGCGCGGTCATCACCGTCGTGGCCAGGCCGCGTCTGCGGTACGCGGGGTCGACCTCCACCGCCATGAACCCCGCCCACCGCCCGTCGACCACACACCGGCCGATCGCCGCGGGCGTCCCGTCCCCCTCCGGGCCGTCGTCCCTGGCCACGGCCGCGAACCACACCGAGGGGCCGCTGCGCAGGACCTGGAGGACATGGGGCCCCGGCTCCTCGGAGGAGCGCTGGTAGCGCCGCAGCCAGGGCTCGCCCAGATCGACGGGCCGGACGAGCCGGACGGCGGAGAGGTCGTCGTCCCGGTCGGCCAGCGGCGCGAGCGCGGCGACGCGTACCTCCGCCGTCACCTCCGAACGCCAGCCGCGCCGCTCCAGCTCCGCGCAGAGCACCTCCTGCGTGGACTCGGCGCCGGTCGCGGCCTGGACGTACGCGGGCAGCCCCCGCTCCCCGTACCACTGGCGTACCCGCGCCAACGCCTCGTCGAGCGGCATGCCGGGGTCACCGAGGGGTAGAACGGAATTGGCCCGCCGCGTGAAGCCGGACGCGGCCCTCAGCAGCCAGTCACCCAGCGGCTCGCTCTCCACCGGCTGCCAGGAGCGCGCGCAGACCCGTGCCAGCTCCTCGAACGACGCCGCGGGGCCCCGGCGCCTGGCCGGGGCGGTGGGCACGACCTTGCCCGCGACCAGTGCGGATTCAGGGACGCGCACACTCTCCCCGGTCCGGCGTGTGATGAGCAGCACACCACCGTCCCAGGATGTGAGAACGCCCACCGTGTCGGTGAACTTCTCCGGGCCTGTACCGCCCTCCGTCAGTTGTCTGACTGATACACGTTTGCCCACGTCAGAGGGGGTTACGTAGACCTCAAGTCGTCCGCCGCCAGTGAATTCCACAGCTCTGTCCGCCCCTCCTGTTCGGATCGCGCTCAAGAACGGAGATACTAGATGTGGGCATCGACGACGCCGCGCTCCCGCGCGCCCGTGGACGGAGCCGCAGATCGGCCCGCCGCGCCCTATCGAGGAGGAACGACAGCGTGACCTACGTCATCGCGCAGCCTTGTGTCGACGTCAAGGACAAGGCGTGCATCGAGGAGTGCCCGGTCGACTGCATCTACGAGGGCTCCCGGTCCTTGTACATCCACCCGGACGAATGCGTCGACTGTGGAGCCTGTGAGCCGGTCTGCCCGGTCGAGGCCATCTTCTACGAGGACGACACCCCGGAGGAGTGGAAGGACTACTACAAGGCGAATGTCGAGTTCTTCGACGAGCTCGGTTCGCCCGGCGGTGCTTCCAAGCTCGGCCTGATCGAGCGCGACCACCCCTTCATCGCCGCACTGCCGCCGCAGAACGGCTGACAGCGCGCCCCCGGTCCCGTACGGCTCCCCGCCGTACGGGACCGTGGTGTTTGGCACACGAGAAAGAATGAGTGAGCACGTGTCAGCAGTCTCTTCGCGCCTTCCCGTCTTTCCCTGGGACAAGCTGGAGCCCTACAAAGCGACCGCGGCGGCCCACCCGGACGGGATCGTGGACCTGTCCGTCGGCACGCCCGTCGACCCGGTTCCCGCACTGGTCCAGCAGGCCCTGATCGACGCCGCGAACTCGCCCGGGTATCCGACGGTGTGGGGCACGGCCGAGCTGCGGGACTCGCTGACCGGCTGGGTGGAGCGGCGGCTCGGCGCGCACGGAGTGGGCCACGCGAACGTACTGCCGGTGGTCGGCTCCAAGGAGCTGGTGGCCTGGCTGCCGACGCAGCTCGGGCTCGGGGCGGGCGACCGGGTCGCGTACCCGCTGCTCGCGTACCCGACGTACGAGGTGGGGGCGCGGCTCTGCGGCGCCGAACCCGTCGCGTACGACGATCCCACGGAGCTGGACCCCGCCGAGCTGAAGCTGCTCTGGCTGAACTCGCCGTCCAACCCCACCGGACGCGTGCTGTCCAAGGACGAGCTGACCCGGATCGTCGCCTGGGCGCGCGAGCACGGTGTGCTGCTCTTCAGCGACGAGTGCTACCTGGAACTGGGCTGGGAGTCCGAGCCCGTCTCCGTGCTCCACCCGGACGTCTGCGGCGGTACGTACGAGGGCATCGTCGCCGTCCACTCGCTCTCCAAGCGCTCCAACCTGGCCGGGTACCGCGCGGCCTTCCTCGCGGGCGACGCGGCCGTCCTGGGCGAGCTGCTGAAGATCCGCAAGCACGGCGGGATGATGGTGCCGGCGCCGGTGCAGGCGGCCACGGTCGCGGCGCTCGGCGACGACACGCACGTACAGGAGCAGCGGGAGCGGTACGCGGCCCGGCGCACCGCGCTGCGCGCCGCGCTGGAGGCGCACGGATTCCGTGTCGACCACAGCGAGGCGAGCCTCTACCTCTGGTCGACGCGTGACGAGCCGTGCTGGGACACCGTGGCGCACCTCGCCGGGCTGGGCATCCTGGTCGCACCCGGCGACTTCTACGGTCCGGCGGGCGAGCGGCACGTACGGGTGGCGCTGACGGCCACCGACGAACGGATCGACGCGGCGGTCAAGCGCCTGGCGTGATCCACCGGCGTACGCCGAGGGCCCGGGGAGCGCGCGCTCCCCGGGCCCTCGTTTCGTACCCGTCGTACACGGGGGTACGAGCCGGTGTGCGAGGCCGCGTACCGGCCCGGGTCAGCCGATCGGCAGGCCCTTCACCGGGAGCTGCCCCAGCGGCAGACCGCCCTGAGGGGCCTTGACCGGGGCCGCGCCCTCCGTGGCCGTCCTGGCGGTCTCGCCCAGAACGGTGCCCGCGCTGCCCGCCGTCTCGCCCGCCGCCTTCTGGACGGCGGGCGTCGCCGTCTGCACGGCCTTGCCGACGGTCCTGCCCGCGGCGGGCACGCCCTTCGCGACGGCCTTGCCGCCGGTGCTGCCCACGGCCTGGGTGGCCTTCTGCGCCCCGTTGCCGACGGTGTCGCCCACGGCGGCGCCGTCGAGCGCAGTGACCGCGCCCAGATCGGTGGTCTGCGGGAGTCCCGCCGCGCTCGCGGACCCGGCCGCGCCGATCACCGGGGCGGCGCCCGCCGCGATGAGCAGCGCGGCACGGGCGATCCGGCGGGTCAGGGGGAGGTTCGCGGACATGATGGCTCCTTGGAGGGCTTGAGGGGAGAACGGTGCGTGTCGCTTGTCCGTCGATCGGCAGATCCGTCGATCGGACGTAGTGACAACCCCTCGAAGGGCGGCGAAGGATGCGGTGGGCGCGGGTAAAGAGTAGGTAATGCGCCGCGTGACCCTCCCGGAGCGAGGCGGACTCGCCCGTCCGGGTGATCAGTCGTACTGCTGGGCGCCCCGCTCCGCGGCCCGCCGCCCGGCTACCGAGCGGTGCCGATACGGACCACTCCCGCACCGGAGTTCGGACCGGAATCCGCGCCGGACGTCCGGCCGCCCGCGGCCCCCTCCACCCGCTGCCAGCCCCGGTGCGCCTGCCCGGCCCGCCACACGCGGCCCGCGTAGGCGACCTCGTCGATCCGCAGCGCCGTGGACTGGGCCACCGCCCAGTGCGCCAGCTCCCAGCCCCGCTGCGAGGCCGTGCTCCCGGCGACAGACCCGTCGGTCTCGTCGGTCCCGCCGGATCCGTCGGACCCGCCCGCCTCACCGGCCACCGAGGCCCCGCGCTCGCCGCCCGTGGCACCGGCCGCGGCCGGCACCGGTACGGAGACCTCGTGCGCGGCGTCCGCGGGCTTCACCTCGGCCCCGAAGTCCCGCGTCAGCGCGGCCCGTACCTTCGCCGGGTCCCCGGGCGTGATGCCGGTCGGCGTCGAACACGTCAGCGACGCGGCGGACCGGCCGGTGAGCGCGGCGGACAGCAGCGTGGCGTCCGGCTCGTGCTTCGCGTACGCCTGCGGGAAACCGCTGCGCTGGACGCGCTGCGCCGCCTCCGTGAGCGGCAGCCGCGAGTAGCCGGGAACCTCGATGAGGTGGTCGTAGAACTCGCCCGCCGAATAGACCGGATCCTGGATCTGCGCGGCCGTGCCCCACCCCTTCGACGGGCGCTGCTGGAACAGACCGAGCGAGTCGCGGTCACCGTGGTCGAGATTGCGCAGCGCGGACTCCTGGAGGGCGGTCGCCAGCGCGATCGTCACCGCCCGCTCCGGCAGTCCCCGGCTGGAGCCGACGGCGGCGATCGTGGCCGCGTTGGCCGCCTGCTCCGGGGTCATCTCGTACGTCGCGCTGCCGTCGCCGGGCTCGTCCCCGGCGCGGGCCTCGCAGCGCGGTGGGCCCCCGCCGCCGCTCAGATACTGCACCGTCACGTAGCAGGCCACGGCCAGCAGAACGATTAAGGAACCCGCGATGCGCAGGAGACGTCCGCGACGGGAACGAGGGCGCGAGGCGGAGGAGGAAGGAGAGACGGGCTCTGACACGGGCCCACCGTACTGGAGTCGGAGGGGGCCGGCGGCCCGGTCAGGAAGACCCGTCACGACGGTTCCGAGGGCCCGGCGCCGCGCCCCGTCACGGCCGCCCCGCCGGTACGGCGCGCGGGCGCGCGGAGGTGGTGAGGACCGGCGCGCGGATCAGGCCGGGAGGGGGGTGTCAGTCTGGCGTATTAGGGTCGAAGCATGTCTGAGACACCGCTCGACCTCACCCTGGACGGCCCCGCGCTCACCGCGCGACTGGTCGACTTCCCCTCGGTCAGCGGCGAGGAGAAGCCGCTCGCCGACGCGATCGAGCAGGCGCTGCGCGCTCTGCCGCATCTCACCGTCGACCGGCACGGCAACAACGTCGTGGCGCGGACCGCACTGGGGCGGGACGAGCGGGTCATCCTGGCCGGACACATCGACACCGTCCCGATCGCGGACAACGTGCCCTCCCGGCTCGACGCCGACGGGGTGCTGTGGGGGTGCGGCACCAGCGACATGAAGTCGGGCGTCGCCGTACAGCTCCGTATCGCCGCGACCGTCCCCGAACCCAACCGCGACCTCACGTTCGTCTTCTACGACAACGAGGAGGTCGCCGCGGACCTCAACGGCCTCGGACATGTCGCCGACGCCCATCCCGACTGGCTGGAGGGCGACTTCGCCGTCCTGCTGGAGCCCTCCGACGGTGAGGTCGAGGGCGGCTGCCAGGGCACGCTGCGGGTCTTCCTGCGCACGGCGGGGGAGCGGGCGCACTCCGCGCGGAGCTGGATGGGGTCCAACGCCATCCACGCCGCCACGCCGATCCTCCAGCGCCTCGCCGCGTACGAGCCGCGCCGGCCGGTCATCGACGGGCTGGAGTTCCACGAGGGGCTCAACGCCGTACGGATCGAGGGGGGCGTCGCCACCAACGTCATCCCCGACGCGTGCACCGTCGTCGTCAACTACCGCTACGCGCCGGACCGCAGCGAGGAGGAGGCCCTGGCCCACGTCCACGAGGTCTTCGAAGGATGCGGTGTCACCGAGTTCGTCGTGGACGACCACTCGGGCGCAGCCCTGCCCGGACTCTCGCACCCGGCCGCCGCCGCCTTCATGACGGCCGTCGGAGGCAAGGCGCGGCCCAAGTTCGGCTGGACGGACGTCTCGCGCTTCGGCGCGCTCGGGGTCCCCGCGGTCAACTACGGACCCGGTAACCCGCTGCTCGCCCACAAGCGGGACGAGCGGGTGGCCGTCGAACGGATCACACACTGCGAGGACCGGCTCCGCGAGTGGCTCACGCGGTGACGGCCCCGGGGCAAGCCCCGGCTCACCGGCCGGGGACCTGATCGACTGCCGGAATTTCGCCGTTTGTCACGTCCGTCGATCTACCCTTGCCCAGAACAACGCACAGCAGCGGAGGGAGCAGCTCATGGGCATGCCTGAAGGAGCGCGCAAGCCGGAGGAACAGCGGCTCGGACCGGTGATCCGGCGGCGCGAGCAGGTGCAGCCCGGCACGACCGATCAGCGGCTGCTGGACACCGAGGGCGACTCGGAGTGGGTGCACACCGACCCCTGGCGGGTGATGCGGATCCAGTCGGAGTTCGTCGAGGGCTTCGGCGCCCTCGCCGAACTGCCCAGCGCCATCGCGGTCTTCGGCTCCGCGCGCACCCCGGTCGGCACGGTGGAGTACGACGCGGGCGTACGGCTCGGCGGCGCGCTGGTCGACGCCGGGTTCGCGGTGATCACGGGCGGCGGCCCCGGCGCCATGGAGGCGGCGAACAAGGGGGCGCGGGAGGCGTCGGGCGTCTCCGTCGGGCTGGGGATCGAGCTCCCCTTCGAGCAGGGGCTCAACCCGCACGTCGACATCGGCGTCAACTTCCGCTACTTCTTCGTCCGCAAGACGATGTTCGTGAAGTACGCGCAGGGCTTCGTGGTGCTGCCGGGCGGCCTGGGCACCCTGGACGAGCTGTTCGAGGCGCTCACCCTGGTGCAGACCCGCAAGGTCACCCGCTTCCCCATCGTGCTGTTCGGTACGGAGTACTGGGGCGGCCTGGTCGACTGGCTGCGCGACACGGTGGTAGCGCAGGGCAAGGCGTCCGAGAAGGATCTGCTGCTCTTCCACGTCACGGACGACGTGGAGGAAGCGGTCGCGCTGGTCACGAAGGAGACCGGGAACTGATCCCGGCCGGGAGGACCGGCCGCTGACGTCCGCGGAGGAGACCGGTGGACGGCCTCCGCGACGGGGCCGGCGACCGGCTCTCCCGCTCCGCCGCGGTGCTCGTTCCCCGGTCAGGCGAGGCCGCGGCGGGCCACGGCGGGCGGCCGGTGGCCCGCGACGGACGCCACCATGTCCAGCACCTGCTTCGTCTCAGCGACCTCGTGGACGCGGTAGACGCGCGCGCCGAGCCACGCCGAGACCGCCGTCGTCGCCAGCGTGCCGATCAGCCGCTCCTTGACGGGCCTGTCGAGCGTCTCCCCGACGAAGTCCTTGTTGGAGAGCGAGACCAGCACCGGCCACCCCGTCTCCGCCATCTCCCCGAGCCTGCGGGTCGCCTCCAGCGAGTGCCGGGTGTTCTTCCCGAAGTCGTGGCCTGGGTCGATCATGATCGCGTCGCGGCGAACGCCCAGCTCCAGGGCGCGTTCGGCCAGCCCCACCGTCACCCGCAGGATGTCGGCCATCACATCGTCGTACGCGATCCGGTGCGGCCGCGTCCTGGGCTCGGCCCCGCCCGCGTGGGTGCACACCAGCCCCGCGTCGTACCGCGCGGCGACCTCCGCCAGCCTGGGGTCCACCCCGCCCCACGCGTCGTTGAGCAGATCGGCGCCGGCCTCGCAGACCGCCTCGCCGACCTCGTGGCGCCAGGTGTCGACGCTGATCACCACGTCCGGGTGGCGGCGGCGCACCTCCGCGACGAAGCCGACCGTACGGCGGGCCTCCTCCTCGGCCGTGACCTCCTCGCCGGGGCCCGCCTTCACCCCGCCGATGTCGATGATCGCGGCGCCCTCGGAGACCGCCCGCTCGACCCGGTCGAGGGCCGGCTCGTCACGGAAGGTCGCGCCCCGGTCGTAGAAGGAGTCCGGGGTCCGGTTGACGATCGCCATGATCACCGGCTCGTGGGCGCCGAACTCCCGGCGCCCCAGCCGCAGCGTCCCGTCCGTGGAGCGCATGTCCGTGGTTCCTCCCCGCGTTCGGTTCGCTCGCCGCTCGCCTGCTCGTCCGCCGGTTCGCCGCTCTGCTCGTCTGCGACCTTAACCGCCGTGCGCGGCGCCCGGTGTCAGTGGCTCGTGGCACGATCGGCACTGGACATTTCCTGCCCGGGGAGAAGCTCGTGTTCTTGTTCTTGCTCATCGCGATGGTCGTGGTCGTCGCCGCGGTCACCCTCGCGGTCGTCGGTGGCGGCGACAGCGCGGTCCTGCCGGAGGCCCCTCCGGAACAGTTCGTGGACCCCCTGCCCGAGTCGCGTCCGGTGGGGCGCGCGGACGTCGAGGCGCTCCGGCTGCCCGTCGGGGCCCGCGGCTACCGGATGGCGGACGTGGACGACGTCCTCAGCCGCCTCGGCGCTGAGCTGGCGGAGCGGGACGCGCGGATCGCGGAGCTGGAGTCCGCGCTCGCGGGCGCGCAGGCGACGGCCGTCTCCTCCCCGGACCTCTTCAAGAAGCCGGGAGAGGAGAGCGACCGATGAGCGAGACCCCCGGCGGCGCGGTGGCGGGCCCCGACGGCGGGCCCCGCTGCCCCTGGGGCGTCTCCACGGACGACTACCTCGCGTACCACGACAAGGAGTGGGGCCGTCCGGTCCACGGCGACGACGCCCTGTTCGAGCGGCTGTGCCTGGAAGCCTTCCAGTCGGGGCTGTCCTGGATCACGATCCTGCGCCGCCGCGAGACCTTCCGCGAGGCGTTCGCCTCGTTCAAGATCGCGTCGGTGGCGGAGTTCACCGACGCCGACCGGGAACGGCTGCTCGCGGACCCGGGCATCATCCGCAACCGGGCGAAGGTCGACGCGACCCTGGCGAACGCGCGTGTGCTGGCCGACTGGCCCGCGGGCGGCCTCGACGAGCTGATCTGGTCGTACGCCCCCGCCGCGGCCGGGCGGCCGGCCCCGGTGACGACGGCCGACGTCCCGGCCGTGACGGACGAGTCCACGGCGCTGGCGAAGGAGCTGAAGAAGCGCGGCATCCGGTTCGTGGGCCCGACGACCGCGTACGCGCTGATGCAGGCGTGCGGCCTGGTCAACGACCACCTGGCGGAGTGCGTGGCCCGCCGCCCGACGGACTGACCCCGGCCCGCCCTGACACCTAACGCCCCACGTACCTCGGCTTCTCCTTCGCCAGGAACGCGCGCACGGCGATCCCGTGGTCCTCCGACGCGCCCGCCCTCGTCTGGAGTTCGTCCTCCTTCTCCAGCGTCTCGGCCAGCGAGTGCTCCGCTCCGTACGCCAGGGACTCCCTGATGGCCGCGTACGCCACCGTCGGCCCCGCGGCCAGGCCGGCCGCCACCCGGGCGGCCATGGCCGCCAGGTCGGCCGCGGGGACCAGCCGGTCGACCAGGCCCCACGCGTGCGCCTCCGCCGCCGGTACCGAGCGCGGGAAGAGCAGCAGGTCCGTCGCCCGGCCCCGGCCCACCAGGCGCGGCAGCGTCCAGGAGACACCGGAGTCCGCCGTCAGGGCCACGCCCGCGAAGGACGTGGTGAACGCGGCCGTGTCCGCCGCGATCCGGTAGTCCGCCGCCAGGGCGAAGCCGAGGCCCGCGCCCGCCGCGACGCCGTTGATCCCGGCGACGACCGGTTTGGGCATTCCGGCGATGGCCCGGACGATCGGGTTGTAGTGCTCGCGCACGGTGCTCATCGTCCGCCCGCCGCCCGTCCTGGCGTCCTCCGCCAGCAGGGCGGTGTGCTCCTTCAGGTCCTGGCCCACGCAGAAGGCCCGGGACCCCGCCCCGGTCAGCAGTACGCCGCGTACGGCGGAGTCGTCCCCCGCGGCCGTCAGCGCGTCCCGGAGCGCGACCTTGGTCGCGAGGTCCATCGCGTTCATGGCCTCGGGCCGGTTGATCGTGATCGTTGCGAGTCCGTCACTCACCTCGTACAGCACGGTGTCGGCCATGATCGGGTCCCCTTAGCGGCTCGGGCGGGTCCTGTCCGGCCCCAGCATGGCGGAGTTCACCGGTGCCGGGCATGTGACCTGCGTCTAAGAAAGTCGGCCGCCGGCCAAGGGCGCGGCGGCGAAGTATCGCAGCCGGATCCCCGAAATGCGGCGTTTTGCGAGAGCGCGTTGCGCAAGCGATGCCGTCCGATGTTGGTCATCGGGTCCCGCCATGCGGGATAATGGGCTGGAAGCAATGTGTTCGATGCCGGTGACACAGCGCCTGTCATGGGGCCGCCGGCTGCGATGAGCTGGTTTCAGGAAGGGGAACGAGCATGGCGGCCATGAAGCCGCGAACGGGCGACGGCCCGCTCGAGGTGACCAAGGAGGGGCGGGGCATCGTCATGCGCGTTCCGCTCGAAGGCGGCGGTCGGCTTGTCGTCGAGCTGACTCCGGACGAGGCGGACGCCCTCGGCGACGCGCTGAAGAAGGTCGTCGGCTGAGCGGAACGATCACGGTCTTCGGGGTGGGGAGTCACCCCCGGACAAGCAGCCCTCTGCCCCGGTACGGATCCGTCCGTACCGGGGCAGAGGACTGTTCGGGGTGAGGAGGACGGTTCCGGGGGAAGCTGACGAGTTCGACAGGACCGACAGGACCGGCGGGCTGGACGGACGTCTCGCGCTCCGGGGCGCGGGTCAGCCGCGCCGTACCGCGCAGAGCAGGCCGTCGCCCACCGGCAGCAGCGTCGACTGGAGCTCCTGGCTCTCCCGTACGGTCCGCAGCAGCTCCCGCAGCCGCAGTACCTCGGAGGGCTGGGCCGCCGAGTCCACGGTCCGGCCGTTGGCGAAGACGCCCTCGAAACAGACCAGACCGCCGGGTCTGAGCAGCCGCAACGATTCAGCGAGGTAGTCGAGGGACTCCAGCCGGTCCCCGTCGCAGAAGACGAGGTCGTACGCGCCGTCCGCGAGCCGCGGCAGTACGTCCAGGGCGCCGCCGGGGATGAACCGTGCCCGGTTGCCGGTGAAGCCGGCGGCACGGAACGCCTGCCGGGCGAACTGCTGGCAGTCGGGCTCCGTGTCGACCGTGGTCAGCACGCCGTCCGGGCGCATGCCCTCCAGCAGGTAGATACCGGAGACACCGGTGCCCGTGCCGATCTCGGCCACCGCCTTCGCGTCCAGCGTGGCGGCGAGCAGACGCAGCGCGGCGCCGGTGCCTGGTGACACCGAGCGGAGCCCTGTCTCCCGGGCCCGTTCCCGGGCCCAGTGCAGAGGTTCGTCCTCGGCGACAAAGGCGTCGGCGAACGCCCAGCTCGTCTGCCGGTTGGCGGTAATGACCCTCTCCTTGTCCCCGTTGGCGGCGCAACGGTGACTGTATCCGCTGCGCCCGGGAACCCGCAGATGGGACCAGGCGTTAAGAAGGGCAGAGCGCGAGGCGGGGGAAACCCCAGGAGCAGCTCCCGAGGGGGCCCGGGACCGCCCCCAAATTCACGTAAAGATTCTTATCCGGAGCTAACGGGCGGAGTGGCTATGGTAGGGGCTCCACTGGACACCACCAGAGCCGATAGGGGAGGTGCGGCTGCGCCTGTGGATCGGGGAGGAGTGCTCCGGCGCCTTCTCAGGTCAGCCGGCGAGCCGAAATCCGTGACCAACATTGCTGACCGTTCTCGCTCCACCGACTCCGCAGTTACGGCGACCTTCGCATCGGATGCGGAATCGCAGGCGTGGACGCCTCCCAGTTGGGAGGAGATCGTCAGCACGCACAGCGGACGTGTCTACCGCCTGGCGTACCGCCTCACGGGCAACCAGCACGACGCCGAGGATCTGACCCAAGAGGTCTTCGTGCGCGTCTTCCGCTCGCTGTCGACGTACACGCCCGGCACGTTCGAGGGCTGGCTGCACCGCATCACCACCAACCTCTTCCTCGACATGGTCCGCCGCAAGCAGCGGATCAGATTCGACGCGCTCGGCGACGACGCGGCGGAGCGGCTGCCCAGCCGTGAGCCCTCGCCGCAGCAGGTCTTCCACGACACGCACTTCGACGCGGACGTCCAGCAGGCGCTGGACACCCTCGCGCCCGAATTCCGTGCGGCGGTGGTGCTCTGCGACATCGAGGGGCTGTCGTACGAGGAGATCGCCGCCACGCTGGGCGTGAAGCTCGGCACCGTACGGAGCAGGATCCACCGCGGCCGCTCGCACCTGCGCAAGGCGCTCCAGCACCGTTCCCCCGAGGCCCGGGCCGAGCAGCGCGCCTTTGTGAGCGTGGCCGGGGAGGGCGGAGCGGCGTGAGTGGCACAGGGCCCACCCCCGCCGAGCAGCATCTGGGGGACCGACTCGCCGCACTGGTGGACGGGGAGCTGGACCATGACGCGCGTGAGCGCGTGCTGGCCCATCTCGCGACCTGCGCCAGGTGCAAGGCGGAGGCCGACGCCCAGCGCCGGCTGAAAACCGCGTTCGCGCAGGCCGCGCCGCCGCAGCTCTCGGCAGGTCTGCTCGCCCGGCTCCAGGGACTTCCCGGCGGGCCCGGAACCGGACCCGGTGGTGACGACGACGGAAAAGGGCGCTTCGACGGAGGCCGCTTCGGTGACGGCTCCTTCGGAGTCGGAACGGGCGGCTTCGGCTATGTCCCGGGCGGCCCGCACGCCGGGATGCTGCCGGGCGGTTCCGGATTCCGTATCCACGAGGTCGGGCGCCACGGCCCCCGGCAGGACGAGGCGCGCTCCGCGTGGCGCGGCCGGCGGTTCGCCTTCGCCGCGGCCAGTGCCGTGTCGTTCGCCGCGATGGCCCTCGGCGGGACGATGCCGCTCGGTACGGCCGCCGACGTCATGCCGCGCGGCGCGGGCAACAGTGTGACCCCCCTGCGGGCCCCGGGCACCACGGCCCCGGCGTCCAGCATCAGTGACTCCTCCCGCCGCCAGGGCGGCGGCTCGCTCTCGCGCTCCACGGACCGGCCCTCCTCCACGGCCCCGCCCGGCGTGCTCCAGTCGCAGTTGCTCGCCGAACACCCCTTCCCGCAAGGGCTGCTGACCGGCGCCTCACCGCTGCCGTGGGCCCGGGCCACGGGATCCGCCGTCCAGATCGACGACGAGACGCCGGGGACCGGTTCCGCAGCCACCCCGGACCCCACCCGGCTCGACGCCCCGACGCTGCCTTCCTCGCCTTCCTCGCCGCTTTCGGCCAGGCGCTGACACCGGCTCCCTGCGCGGACGTTCGTAAACCTGGTTGAATCCAGGGCAGGGGTGCCCCTGTCGGGGCATGGAACGGCAGTTGCGGGGAGAGCATGGACGACGGGAAGCCGACCGGACCGAAGGCGAAGTGGTGGAGCCGGCCCTCCGCGGTCGGCGCGCCGCCGCAGGAGCCCGACGGGCCGTCGCAGCCGTCAGAAGTGCCGGAGCCGCCCACCGAGCCCGCCGCGGTCACGGCGGAACTCCCGGAGGTCACGGCGGAACTCCCCGCCGTGACGTCGGAACCGCCCGCCGAGCCCGAGCCGTCGGACGCGCCCCCTGAGCGGCCCCGGCCGCTGCACGAGCCCGACGCCTACAGCACCCCGCCGTACGGCGGCCCCGGGCCCTGGGCGCCCGCGCCCCCGGTGCAGTTCCCGACCCCCGCGGGCGGCACGCCGTACCCCGGTCCGGCCGGGCCGCCGCAGTTCCACGCCCAGCCCCAGCCCCAGCCCCAGCCGCCCGCGCAGCCTCAGCAGCCGCCCACGCAGCCCGTTCACCCGGGGCCCGCGCAGCCGCACTCCGCGCCCTCCCAGTGGCTCCAGTACGACCCCTGGAGCGCCCCGGCGGCCCGGCCCCTGACCGAGTACGGGGAGCCGGCCCCCAAGCGCCGCAGGGCCGGGCTCGCCGTCCTCGTGCTGGTCGGGCTCGCCGCATGTGTCGTGGGCGGCGCGGTCGGCGCGTACATCGAGCGCAACGGCGGCCTCACCAGCGTGGAACTCCCGCAGGCCGGCCCCGAGTCCGCCGGCCGCGCGCCCGACAGCGTCGCGGGCATCGCCGCCAGCGCGCTGCCCAGCGTGGTCACCCTGCATGTCAGCGGCGGCGGTGAGCAGGGCACCGGTACGGGCTTCGTCCTCGACCGGCAGGGGCACATCCTGACGAACAACCACGTCGTCCAGCCCGCGTCGTCCTCCCGCTCCGGCGGAGAGATATCGGTCACGTTCAGCGGCGGCGAGACCGCCCGGGCGAAGCTCGTCGGCAAGGACAGCGGCTACGACCTCGCCGTGGTGAAGGTCACCGGCGTGTCCGGGCTGAAGCCGCTCCCGCTGGGCAACTCCGACAACGTCCAGGTCGGCGACCCGGTGGTGGCCATCGGCGCGCCCTTCGACCTCTCCAACACCGTGACCTCCGGGATCATCAGCGCCAAGGAGCGCCCCATCACCGCGGGCGGCGAGAAGGGCGACGGCAGCGACATCAGCTACGTCGACGCCCTCCAGACCGACGCCCCCATCAACCCCGGCAACTCCGGCGGACCGCTGGTGGACGCCCGCGCCCGGGTGATCGGGATCAACAGCGCCATCCGCGCCGCCGACAGCGGTACGGGGCTCGGCACCGGCCAGTCCGGTTCGATAGGGCTCGGCTTCGCCATCCCCATCAACCAGGGCAAGCGCGTCGCCGAGGAGCTGATCAACACCGGCAAGGCCACCCACCCGGTGATCGGTGTGAGCCTCGACATGGAGTACACGGGCGACGGTGCCAAGGTCGGCGACAAGGCGGCCGACGGCGGCCCCGCGGTCACCGCGGGCGGCCCCGGCGACAAGGCGGGCATCAGGCCGGGCGACATCATCACCGAGGTCGACGGACAGCGGGTGCACAGCGGCGAGGAGCTGATCGTGAAGATCCGCGCGCACCGCCCCGGTGACCGGCTGGACCTGACCCTCGTACGGGGAGGCAAGGAGCGGACCATGAGTCTGGCTCTCGGCTCCGCGGACGGCACCTGACGGTCACCGGAAGGTACCGCCCGGACAGTTCGGCCAGGTACCGTGGAGCGGCCCGGCCCCGCCCACCTCGACCCAGAGCGGACCAGGACGGCCCCGTCCCCGTCCCGCGTGCATGGAGAACACAAGGAGCAGCAAGGTGTTCAACGACATTGGCGCCCTTGAGGTGATCACGATCGCGGTCCTCGCCGTGATCGTTTTCGGTCCGGAGAAGCTGCCCAAGGTCATCCAGGACGTCTCCCGCTTCATCCGGAAGATCCGTGAGTTCTCCGACAACGCCAAGGAGGACATCCGCTCCGAGCTGGGCCCGGACTTCAAGGACTTCGAGTTCGAGGACCTCAACCCCAAGAACTTCGTCCGCAAACAGCTCATGGACAACGACGATCTGGGGCTCAAGGAGATCCGCGGCACGTTCGACCTCCGTCAGGAGATGAACGACATCGCGGACGTGGTGAACGGCCGGGAGGGCGAGTCCGACGAGTCGGAGACCCCCGCGCCCGCCATAAGCGCGGCGAACGGATCGTCGGCGAACGGCGCGTCCGTCGGCGGCGGGTCCGCCACACCCGATCTCCTCAAGAAATCCCCCACTTCTCCCCAGACGCCCGACCTGCTCAAGAAGCGCGAAAAGCCCGATCCGGTCGAACGCCCTCCCTTCGACGCAGACGCCACCTGAGCGCGACCAATCCCGACGAGTCGGGAGCGGGTGGCTATCCTCCATCTGTCCGGCAGTGAAACGCCCGTCGGGGGCGGATCGGCGCCGGACGACCGAGATCGAGGAGGCGCGGGCAGATGGAGACCACGAGTCGGGCGGATGCGCGGGACGCGGCCGGACCAGACCCCTCCGAGGGAGGGCAGACGGGTCTTCGTTCCCTCGCCGCCTATCTGAGGGCGCCTTTTCCCTGGTACGGGCTGGACGACGCGTTCACGGGACCGCGCTGGCTGATGCAGGTCGGGGCGAGCGCCGACGGCTCCGTACGGCACGGCGCCACGGGCCACGGGGAAGAGCCGTCGATAAGACCGGACGCGGCCGCCGCGGACCGGGAACGCTTCACGGTGGTCGTCACGGTCGCCAACAGCGCCGTACGCCGTACCGGTGACGGTACGGGGCATCTGGACGCCACGACGGCGTCCTCCGCGGCCTGGCTGGCCGGCTCGGGGCTGCTGGCCTCCACCTGGCCCCCGCAACTGGACCACATCCTGCGCGCCGAATGGCTGGAGCAGCAGACGGAGACCGCGTTCGAACTGGCCGACCATCTGACCGGGTCCGCCTGGTCGACGCTCTCCCTGCCGGTCGACGGCGAGCCGACGCCCTTCCACTACCGCGAGTCCGAGTTCGGCTGGGTGCTGGCGGGGTCGGCGCGCGGCGAGGTCCATCTCGGCGCGTACGGGCGCGGGATGAGCGCGTACGGCATCGGGTTCTCGGTGATCGACGACATCCGGTCGTACGACCAGTAGCGACCAGTAGAGGGCAGTAGCGGGCCTCTGCGCAGCAGGTCCGTACGTGAGGGGCGACCACCATGGACGGCCGCCCCTTACCCCGAGAGACCCGCAGAGCCCCCGAGAGATCCGCAGAGCTCCGGAGAGATCCGCACGCAGGGACCCGCAGGGACCCGAGGGGCCGTACGGCCCCTGGGCGTCTCAGAACTTGTTGCGCGGCGTGATCCCCAGCGACATGCCCGACAGGCCGCGCTGACGCCCGCCCAGCTTGTCCGCGATGGCGCGCAGCGCCGCCGCCGCCGGGGCGTCCGGGTCGGAGAGCACGATCGGCTTGCCCTCGTCGCCGCCCTCGCGCAGCCGTACGTCGATCGGGATCGCGCCCAGTACGGGCACCTCGGCGCCGGTCGTCCGCGTCAGCCCCTCCGCGACCAGCTTGCCGCCGCCGGTGCCGAAGACGTCGATCATCTCGTCGCAGTGCGGGCACGGCAGCCCGGACATGTTCTCGACCACGCCGACGATCTTCTGGTGGGTCTGCACGGCGATCGAGCCGGCCCGCTCGGCGACCTCGGCCGCGGCCTGCTGCGGGGTGGTGACCACCAGGATCTCGGCGTTCGGCACGAGCTGCGCCACCGAGATCGCGATGTCGCCGGTCCCCGGCGGCAGGTCGAGCAGCAGGACGTCCAGATCACCCCAGTAGACGTCGGCGAGGAACTGCTGGAGCGCGCGGTGCAGCATCGGGCCGCGCCACACCACCGGCGCGTTGCCCGGGGTGAACATGCCGATCGAGATCACCTTCACCCCGTTCGCGGACGGCGGCATGATCATGTTCTCGACCTGGGTGGGCTTGCCGTCAGCGCCGAGCATCCGCGGCACGCTGTGCCCGTAGATGTCCGCGTCCACCACGCCGACCTTCAGCCCGTCGGCCGCCATCGCCGCCGCCAGGTTGACCGTCACCGAGGACTTGCCGACGCCGCCCTTGCCGGAGGCCACCGCGTACACCCGGGTCAGCGAGCCGGGGCGGGCGAAGGGCACCTCACGCTCGGCGGTACCGCCGCGCAGCGAGGCCGCCAGTTCGCGCCGCTGCTCGTCGCCCATCACGTCCAGCGTGACGTCGACGCGCGTGACGCCCTCGACCCGGGCGACCGCGTCCGTCACGTTCCGGGTGATCGTGTCGCGCATCGGGCAGCCGGACACCGTGAGGTAGACCGTGACAGCGACCGCACCGTCCGCGGCGATCTCCACCGATTTGACCATCCCCAGGTCGGTGATGGGCCGGTGGATCTCGGGGTCGTTCACCGTCGCCAGCGCTTCGCGCACCGCTTCTTCCGCGGGGACGGCGGTTCCGTACGTGTCGGTAGCCATACCGAGATGGTACGGCGATCCGCACCGCCGCCGACAAGTCCGTCAGCGGTCCGTCTCCGCCCGTCCCGCGGGCGGCTCGTCATCCGGCCCCGCCGGGGGGAGAAGACGCTGCTCCGCCATCTCCCGCACCAGGTCCTGGAGCTCCGAACGGATCCAGTCGCGGGTCGCCACCTCGCCCAGACCGATCCGCAGGGCCGCGATCTCCCGCGTCAGATACTCGGTGTCCGCGATCGACCGCTCGTTCTGCTTGCGCTCCTGCTCCTGGGTGACCCGGTCCCGGTCGTCCTGGCGGTTCTGCGCCAGCAGGATCAGCGGCGCCGCGTACGACGCCTGGAGCGACAGCATCAGCGTCAGGAAGATGAACGGGTACGGGTCGAAGCGCAGGTGGACCGGGGCGCTGATGTTCCACACCAGCCACACGATGATGACCAGCGTCATCCAGACGATGAAGCGGCCCGTCCCCAGGAAGCGCGCCACCCGCTCCGAGAGCCGCCCGAACGCCTCCGGGTCGTACTCGGGCAGCACCCTGCGCCGCTGCGACCTCGGCTGGTCGAGCCGGACCCGCCCGCCGCGCGTCAGCGCCGTCGACCCCGCCGCGGAGAGCGCCTTCGGCCGCTCCCGGGGGCCGATGCCCTCGTTGTTGTCCCGCCGCTCAGGCGCCACGCTCCGCCTCCCCGCCGTGGAATCCCGTCTCGCGCCAGTCGTCCGGCAGGAGGTGGTCGAGGACGTCGTCGACCGTCACCGCGCCGAGCAGCGCCCCGCCGTCGTCCACGACCGGCGCCGAGACCATGTTGTACGCGGCGAGATGGCTGGTGATCGCGGGCAGCGGGGTGTCCGGCGCGAGCGGCGGCAGATCGCTGTCCACGATCGAGCTGACCAGCGTGTACGGCGGGTCCCGCAGCAGCCGCTGGAAGTGCACCGTGCCCAGGTACCGGCCCGTGGGCGTCTCGTCCGGCGGCCGGCACACGTAGACCTGGGCCGCGAGCGCGGGGGAGAGGTCCTGCTGCCGTACCCGGGCCAGCGCGTCCGCGACCGTCGCGTCCGGGCGCAGCACGATCGGGTCGGTCGTCATCAGACCGCCCGCGGTGCGCTCCTCGTACGACATCAGGCGCCGTACGTCGGCCGCGTCGTCGGGGCGCATCAGCGTCAGCAGCCGCTCCTTGTCGGCCTCGGGCAGCTCGGAGAGCAGGTCGGCCGCGTCGTCCGGGTCCATCGCCTCCAGGACGTCGGCCGCGCGCTCCTCCTTGAGCTTGCCGAGGATCTCCACCTGGTCGTCCTCGGGCAGCTCCTCCAGGACGTCGGCGAGCCGGTCGTCGTCGAGCGCCGCGGCGACCTCCGCGCGCCGCTTCGGGGTGAGGTGGTGCAGCACATTGGCGAGGTCGACGGGGCGCAGTCGCTCGAAGGTGGCGACCAGGTTCTCCGCGCCCTGCCCCTCCTCCTCCAGTGAGAAACCGCTGACGGCCGACCACTCGACGGTCAGGGTTTCCCCGCGCCGGCGCAGCGCGCCGCCCTTGCGGCCACGCCGTACGAAGACCTTGTCGATCTCCCAGTCGCGGCGGGCCGGGAGCTGTGCCACGGAGACGTCGAGGACGGTGACCTCCTCGCCGTCCTCCACCAGCCGTACCCGGCGGTCGAGGAGTTCGCCGAGGACCAGGCGCTCGGTGGGGCGCTGCTCGAAGCGGCGTACGTTGAGCACCCCGGTGGTGATCACCTGGCCCGACTCGATCCCGGTGACCCGGGTGATCGGCAGGAAGATCCGGCGCCTGCTGAGGACCTCCACGACCAGGCCGAGCAGGCGCGGCGGCCGTCCGGCGACGCGCAGCACGGCGACGAGATCGCGGACCCGGCCGACCTGGTCGCCGGTGGGGTCGAAGACCGGCACGCCGGCGAGGTGCGAGACGAAGACACGGGGGACGCCTGCCGCCATTTCCGAGCGCCTCCTTGTCCTTGATTGTCCTTCTATCCAGCGCGATTACAGGTTCAGGCTAGCCCGTACCGCTGCGGCACGCGCTGACGGATCCGTCCGTCCGGCCGTTCGTACCGCGCGCTGTTCGGGGGGCGGGCCTGGGTGTCCGCGGCCCGGGTACGCTGCGGTCTGCCACCCCCCAGCAGCGTATGAGAGGCAGTGCGTCTGTGATCGTTCCCCTGTCGTCCGACCGCTCCCGCAGGGCCGCCCTTCCCCTGGCGCTCTGCCTGGGACTCACGGCGGTGCTCACGGCGTGCGGCGGCGAGACCGAGGATCCGGACAAGGGGACGAACGGGGTAGGCAAGCTCACCGCCGTCGAGATCGAGAGAAAGGCCAAGGCGGCGGCGGACTCCGCGGCGGCGGTCCACCTCTCCGGCGCGCTGGTCAGCGAGGGCGGGACGTACCGGCTCAACATGCGGCTGAAGGAGAACGGCGGCACCGGCTCCGTCACCTCGAAGAACAGCACCTTCCAGCTCCTGCGCATCGACGACGAGCTGTATCTGAAGGCCGACGCCGGGTTCTGGAACCACGCCGACGACACCGGCGGCACGTCGACCCCCGCGCCCGCCGGCGGCTCGGACGCGGAGGCCGCGGGCAAGCTCAAGGACAAGTACGTGAAGGTCCCGCCCGACGATCCGTCGTACAAGCAGCTCAGCGGGTTCACGGACAAGAAGGTCCTCCTCGCCGGGATACTGACGCTCCACGGGGCACTGGACAAGGGCGACCGCGACCGGATCGGCGGGGTGCGGACCGTCAAGATCAACGGCTCCAAGGGCGCCGGCGGGACGCTGGACGTCTCCCTGGAGGGCACGCCGTACCCGCTGCAACTGCTGCGCGCGGGCGGCGCGGGCACGCTCTCCCTGACGGAGTGGGGCAAGGACTTCGACCTGGCGGCCCCGACGAAGGGCCAGACGGTCGACTACGGCACCAGGCTCCCGAAGACCGGCGACTAGCCGCTGTCGCCCGGTTCGGCCGGTGGCCTTCTCCCTGCTTCTTCCTGCTTCTGCCTACTTCTTCCTACGGCGGAGCAGCAGGCGGCCGAGCGAGGCGGGTACGGGCTCGCGGGTCGTCGCCGGGGTCTCCAGCGGTACGGCGGCCAGTGAGCCCTGCGGCAGCTCGGTGATCGTCTCCGCTGGCACCAGCCGCACCACCCGGCACTCGCGCGCCCAGCGTTCCGTCATCGTCTCGGCGTCCGGCGCGTTGAGCCGCTTGCCCTTCAGCTCGGCGACCGCGCTCTCCCACTCCGGCGAGTGCGGCGCCAGCTCGGCCACGACCGCCGTCCAGGCGATCAGCCGGCCGCCCTTGTCCTTGCTGCGTACGGTCACCTCGGCGGGCGCCCCGTCCACGAGCCCCGGCAGCGGCTGCTCCCCGGGCCCGTCCCCGACGATCAGCGCGGCGCCCTCGTGCCAGACGTGCCAGAGCGCCCGGTCGGGCCCCGAGCCCCGCACCCACACGAGGCCGGACTTCTTGGTGGCCTCCTCGACGAGCGCCTGCCCGAGCTGTGGTTCTGTCATGCCCGCAGCCTATCGGCGGCGCGGGGGCCGGTGCGCGGCGCTGTCCGTCAGGACATGTCGGAGAACCGGCCGACGAGGAAGAACAGCGCCACCATGGCGCCGAACCGCTGGAGGAAGAGCAGCGGGCATCTGATTCTCCTTGCTCGCCCCTTCCTCGGCCTCCCGCCGCGCGACCTTCCCGGTTCACCCCCCGGTGGCGATGAAGGAGAAGGCGGTCCAGAGGAGGACCGCGCAGATGAAGACCCAGATCGCCCACGTGGGCGGTTCGGCCTCTTTCCAGTCGACCTTCTCCCCGGCCGCCTGGCGCCGGTAGAGCTCTTTTCTCCTGCCGCTGGGGAAAGCCATCAGAACGGCCATCATCGCCAGGGCTCCGCCCAGACTGAGGAGCAGGACATCGACCGATTCGCCCTTGGCGAGTCCGAGTCCTGTGCCGCCGCCGAGCGGGATGAGCATCCACAGAAGCACCGACCGTTGACCCCAGGTGGCGGTCAGCATGCCGTGGACCAGGGCGAAAGATCCGATGCCGAGGATGAAGACGAGAAAGATCACGTGGCGGGATATGTCGAGCATGGATTTCCCTTGAGGAAGGGCGGAAGGGAAGAGGTACTGGGGGGAGAGGAAAGCCGATCACGCAGCCCGGCCGGGGAGAAGCCTGAGCTTTTCCCCGGCCGGGCGCCGGGTCGGTGCCGTGGGATGGCACCGACCCGGGGGAGTTACGGGTTCTCACATCGGGACGATGCCCGACTGGGTGAGAGCCAGGCAGACCAGCACCTGGGCCAGGAGGAGGTCGGCGGGGATGAACTCCCACCGCTTGACCGTCACTTCCGTTTCCCGGAGGGATTCGGGTGACGCCGCCCGGCTCGCGGTGCGGATTTCCTGGGCGATCCCGCCGATGAGACCTTTACCGCGCCGCGCACGCGCCTCTTCGACGACTGAGCCGCCGAAGCTCATGAGCGTGTGCTGCTTGTCCCCGCGGGCGACGACGGTGAGTCCACCGTCTGTCTCGACCCTCCGGTAAGCGCCCCAGGGAATCCACTCGCGACTCCACCAGTCGATCAGCACGAGCCCGCCGTCGTGTATTTCCACGCGGGCCCGGCCGATCCTGATCATCGCCCAGCAGATGGCCAGCATGACCGAGGACACCATGAGGCTGTCGCCCACGGCGTCGTCCGGCTGTGCCGACAGCCAGAACACCGGGATCATCACGAGAAACCCGCAGCAGGCGAGCGTCGTGAATATCCACAGGCTCTTTCTTCTCAGCAGGCGCGGCTTCATCTCTCTTCGTCCCCTTGATCAGCAGTACGCGGCTTTGCCGAGGCTACCCGTTCCGCAACCCGCCCAGGCCATCCCGAAGTTCATCGCGCCATTGCCCAATGTCCCTCGGATACTGGTGGTGACCGGACTGGCTCGCAGAGCGCCCCGGAAGGTGCCTCCGGCGACAGCCTTGCCGAACGCTCCCGCGACGGCGCCGCCGCCGACCGCGAACGCGCTGTCCTTGGCGAAGGTGCCCCAGTCCGTCTCCATGTTGGGGTCGATCTTGGACGCGGCGAGCTTGGCGCCCGCCACGGCCATCCCCGCAGCCACACACGCACCGGCCGAGGCCGCGATGCAGACACCGAGCGCCGCCGCTCCCGCGTAGTCGCGCCAGTTGTCCTTGACGTGGTTGCCCGCCGCCTTGGCCCCGCTCGCGATGGCTCCCGCCGTCGCGTCGGCGCCGCGCGCCACGGCTCTTCCGGTCGCGGCCGTGCCCTTCGCCACGGCCTTTCCTGCCTTGGAGGCGCCCCGTGCGACGGACTTGCTCGTCTTCTTCCCGGCGGACCAGGCGCGACCCGCCTGCTTCTTCACATAGCCGCCCGCTTTTTTCGTCGTCTTCTTGACGTAGCGGTATGCCTTCTTCGTATATTTCTTGGCCGCGTAGACCGTGCGTTTGACGACCTTCTTGGTGACGCGGGCCACCTTTTTCACCACCCGCTTCACCTTCTTGGCGACCTTCTTCACCACCTTCTTCACCGTCTTGACGACCTTCTTGACGGCCTTCTTTGTCTTCTTGACGGCCTTCTTCACCGTCTTGGTGACCTTTTTCGCGACCTTCTTGGCGGCCTTCTTGAGCTTTCCCCAGAAGAGGCCGTCCGGGTCGGAGAAGGACGCCGGATTGTTGTTGGCGTAGGCGTACGCGTTCATACGCTGCGATTCGGAGTAGTCGATCATCGGGTCGACACTCAGGAACCGGCCGAGGGCGGGATCGTACGCACGGGCGCCCAATTGCGTCAGCCCCGTACGGTCCACCGTCCCGTCGACGAAGCCCCGTTGGCCGGGCCATGTGGCGGGCGCCGAGGAGACCGCTCCCCGCTCCTCGCCGAAGGGGTCCAGATTGCGGTGCTGCACCTCCTGGGTCGTCGCGTCGACGGCGGTCGTCGCCGTGCCGTGGTGGTCGGCGAAGAGGAACTGGAGCGCGCCGTTCGCCCGCGCCGCGACCGTGTCGCCGTCGAAGTCGTAGTAGCGGGTGCCCTCCTTCTTGCCGTCCGCCGTGAGCAGCAGCTCGTTGCCGCCGGGCAGGTACAGGGTCGTGCCCGCCGCGTCCTTCCTGATCAGCCGTCCGCCGTCGGCGTCGTAGGTGTACTCGGTGGCGCCCACGCCCGCCTCGTCGACCTTGACGAGCTGGTTCTCCGCGTCCCACTCCAGCGTCTGGTCCCGGCCGTCGGTCTTGCGGGTGACGGTGTTGCCGGAGCCGTCGTACGTGAAGGAGTCGGTCGTCGACGTCGCGCCGTTGCTCGCGGTGTCCACCGAGGTCAGCGCGGCCGGCTTGGCGCCGTCCGGCTTCGCGTACCGGTAGGAGCGGACCTCGTCCTTCGCGGTGACGCCGGCGACGTCGTGGCGCGTCTCCTGGGTGCGGTTGCCCAGCGCGTCGTAGCTGTAGGACAGCCAGTACGGCTGCGGGCCACCGACGTCCGACCCGCTCGGGGCGCTCGCGCAGTCCCCCGTCGACGTCCACGCCTCGGTGAGCCGCTGGAGCGCGTCCGAGACGAAGCACTGAGTGTCCGTCTGCTGCGCCTGGTCCTGGCCGGTCCTGGTGGTGATCCGGGTGACGTTGCCTTCCAGGTCGTATCCGTACGTCGTGTCGTCGATCCGGTTCGGCGCCACCGTGCGATCCGTGGTGGTCCGCAGCAGCTCACCGGTGTGCTCGTCGTACGACCAGGACCGGTAGAGCCGGCGCGCCTGGTCGTTGTACTCGGTCCGCTGCGCCCGCCCGAAGGCGTCGTACGTGGCCGAGTTGACGAGGACCCGGCCGCCGGCGGTCAGCCCCTGGGCCTGGTCGTCGGCACCGTAGCGGGTGACCACGCGCTCGGCGGGCAGATTGCCGATCGCCGGCTGGTTGATCCAGGTCGGCAGCCCGGTCAGCTCGTCGTAGCCGAAGCCCCACTTGTACGTGCCGGCCAGGTCGCCCTCGGAGGACGGGATGGTGACTTCCATGCCGGTGGCCTGGTAGTCGTCGGTGAAGCCGGTGATCCGCTGCACGTAGGCGTTGCCGTCCACATACCTGCGGGTCTCGGCGATCTCCCCCTTGGCGATCTCGTCGTACCGCCACTCGGAGAGCGTCTTCGCGCCCTGGCTGAGTGCGGTCTGGCGGCCCAGCTCGTCGTAGGCGACGGAGAGTGACACCCCGCGGCCGTCCGTCGTGCCGACCGGGCGGTCGAGCGAGTCGTACCGTGTCTCCACGGTGCCGGTGTCCGGGTCCTCGGCGCGGACCTCACGGCCGCGTCCGTCGTAGCCGAACTTCCGTACATTGCCCGCCGGGTCGGTGATCTTCTCCAGCAGGCCCCGCTTGTCATAGGCGTAGGTGATGGACTGGGAGGTGGTGCGGGCCTCGTTGGTGTACTCGACGACCTCGCTGGTCCGGCCGAGCGCGTCGGTCACGGTGGTGGACGCGGTGCCGCCCTTGGGCGGGATCTCCGTGGTGTGGTTCCCGTCGTACACCGTCTTCGTACGGCGTGTCTCCGTGCCGTACTTCAGGGCGATGGCGTCGGTGGCCCGGCCCGCCCCGTCGAAGACCGTCCGGAGTACGGCGGGCGCCTTGGTGTCGTCACCGGCGACCAGCTTCCCCTCGGGGGCGCCGGTCGCGTAGTAGTCGTCGTAGGACTTCCACTCCAGGCCGCGCGAGTCGTACAGCGTCTCGGTCAGTACCCGGCCCGTGCCGGTCCCCGAGGCCACCTGTGTCTGGCGCTCGCGCAGCAGACCGTCGTAGATCTCGTAACCGGTCTCCGTGGAACCGTCGCCCCGCAGCTCACGCGTGGTCACCACCGGAGTGTCCGTACGCGAGATGCGGTACGTGAAGGACGTGTTCGGCGAGTCGGGGAACTTGGCCCGGCTGCGGCCCGCCTCCCAGACCGCCGTCACCCGGCCGAGGCCGTCGTAGGCGATCTCCGTCCGCTTGTCGTTGGTGTCGGTCTCGGCGACCGGCACGCCCCGTGCGAGGTCGAACTCGGTGGTGAGGGTGTGGCCGAGGGGGTTGGTGACGACCGTCTTGGCCGCCATCCCCGTGGTCGGGGTGAACGCCGTCGTCATCACACGGCCCTGCGAGTCGGTCGTCTTCAGCGGCCGGCCGTAGAGGTCGTACGTGGCGGTGGAGGCGGTGAAGAACCCCGTGCCCTCCGCGTTGTTCTCGTCCTCACGCGTCGTGTTGCCGCGGGTCGGCGCCGCGCCCAGGGTGGTGGAGTCGTCGTAGAAGCTGCGGTTCTCCGAGATCAGCTCGCCCGGCGCGGCACAGGTGCCCGCCGTGATCTTCTCCGTGGCCTCCAGCTCCAGGATGTTGGCCGCCGTGTTCCGGGCGTAGGTGGTGGTGTCACAGGTCTCGTCGCCGGTGTTCGCCGTGTCGCCGTGGTCGGTCTCCGTGGCGACCATGCCGTACGCGTCGAAGGTCCGCTCGGTCTTCGTGCGCTGCCAGCCGCCGCCCTTGGCGGGGGAGCGGGTGGTCTCCTCCTGGACGTCGGTCATCCCGGAGGTCAGGGCCGGCAGTCCGGGCCTGGCGCGGGTGGCCGTGGGGCCCTTGTGCCAAGGGGTGGAGGTCTCCTCGGAGATCACCTCGGTGCCGTCGTAGACGATCTCGGCGCGTTCCATGGCCTGGAAGGCGGGCTGGTCGGTGACCTCCTTGCCCTCGAAGTCGGCGACCTTGGCGCCCTCGATCCCGCGGAAGTAGCGGGTACGGCTGTCCAGCTTCGGGCCGTCGATGCCGTTGCCGTTCTGGGTGCGGACCTCGGCGTAGCCGCGGTAGTCGCTGTACGTGCGGTGCTCGGCCTTGGTGAACTCGTCCTCGCTCTTGGCCCAGGCGGCGCCGCCGACGTACGTGTAGTCGGTCTGCTCGGTGGGCGAGCCGCCGACCAGGTCGTTCTCCAGCACGCGGGTGACGACGTACTTGTGGAACCAGTCCTTCACCGGCTTGTAGTCGGCGGCGGGGGAGTCCGCTGACGACCAGTAGACCGGGTAGCAGCGCTTGGTGTTGGACGTCTCCGAGGGCAGGCTGCCGGGCGCGCAGTCGGCGGCCGAGTAGGTGACGCCGATGGAGCCGCCGGTCTCCGTGTCGATCTGGTTGACGCGGTAGCGGACCAGCGCGGGGATGCCGTCGCCGGTGGTGTCCACGCGGTTGGGGAGCTGCCAGCCCTTGAAGGTGACCTCGGGCAGCGAGACCGGCGCGTCACCGGTGTGGCCGGTACGGGTGATGCCCGCCAGCCAGAGGGAGGCGGGGGAGCCGTCGCCCGGGTCGGGCAGCTCCTGGCGCAGCTCCCAGGAGTCGACCGGCTGGTAGGAGGAGCCGGCCAGCGACGAGGTGGTGATCTTCGTCAGCCGCTTGCTGGTCCAGAAGGTCGGCGCGATCCGGTTCTTGCAGTCCTCGCCCGCCTTGCACTCCTGGTCGACGGGGACGTCGGGCCAGCGCTTGGCGTTGGCCGTGGTCATCTTGGCCGGGGCGCAGTCGAAGGAGGCGTCGGGCAGGCAGCGTTCGGCGACGGTGAAGTCCACCTTGGCGCTCGCCGCGTTGGTCCCGTACAGGTTGTCGGAGCGCAGTCCGTACTCGATACGGGAGAGGTAGCCGCCCCGGACGTACTCGGTCGGGGTGCCGAGGCCGGTGGTCGCGGAGACGTTGCGGCCGTACCGGTTCTTCTCCTGGGTGTAGTGGTACGTGGTGGCGTTGGCGTTGGTGTCCACCACGTAGTCGAGGTTCCACCGCCACGCCTGCTGGCAGTGCGCGTCGGCGAAGGCGGCCTTGTAGCAGGGCTCGCCGCTCTGGTTGCCGTACACCGGCACGGTCCAGGTGGAGTTGGTCTCCGCCTTCCCGGACGACCAGCCGGGCAGCCGGTTGTAGCCGAAGTAGTACTGCGTGCCGTCGGTGGTGGTGATCCGCCAGTGCTCGCCGTCGTTGTCGCCGTTGGCGCGCGGGGTGGCGGCGTCGGCGTCGGTCAGCCGCTCGATCCTGGTGCCGTCGTCGTCCTTGAGCTTCCACTCACCGCGGGTGTCGTCCCTGACCAGTTCGTGGGACTGGCCGTCGAGCGACATGGTGGCGTTCCAGTTGGACCAGCACAGGTCGCCGTTCTTGGCCTTGTTGGTGCCACCGGTCATGTCGTCGTTGCACGACGCGTAGCGCCGCTCGATGTAGTTCTCGGTGAGCGACCAGCCGTCGCCGACCTCGTTGGACTGGTTGTTCGTGGCCGCCGTACGGCCGTCCAGCGACTGCGACGAGTAGTTCAGGGCCAGTTCGGGGTCCATGCCGCCGGGGGACTCCGGGGTCTGGATCTCGTACCCCCAGCCGAAGCCGCCGGAGGAGTCGCCGGCCGTCCAGTTGCCCGAGGGGCTCAGCGGCGTCGCCTTGTAGTCGCCGCCCGCGCCGGAGGGGCCCGCGGTCGCCGCGAGCAGGGTCACGCCGGAGGCGGCGGTGAGGCCGGTGGCGGAGCGGGCGCTCTTCGGGGCGGCCGTCACGGGCGCCCCGTCGGCGTCCCCGGCGGTGGCGTCCGCGGGCTCCGCAGCGTCGACCGGGATGTCCGCGGTCAGCGTCCGGTCGCCCGTGTCGTTGTCCGTGTCGAGCGGGGCGGGTGCGCCGCAGTCCTTCGCGCCGGGTGACTCCAGGGCGCAGGAGGGCAGGTGGACGAGGGAGAGGCGGGAGGCCCAGCCGGCGCCGAAGGCGTGCTCGAACCGGGAGTAGTCGAGGGAGAGCCGGACCTTCGCGTCGCTGCCGCCGTCGGCCGCGCGCACGGCGAGGACGACGCCCTCGACGCCCAGCTTCTCGGTGGTCCTCCGGTCGAGTATCTGGACCCGCGCGGACGCGGGCGCCTTGCCGCGCTCACCGCCCGGGGTCTTCCCGGCGGCGGCCCCGAGCCGTACGGGCAGCTTGCCCGCGCGCTCCACGGCGCCCCGGGCGGCGGGGAGTTCGACCTCCGCCGTACCGGGCGCGGGCCAGCTCACGCCGGGCGCGGACTTCAGCGCGTCGCGGGCGGCGTCGTTCTTGCCGCCGGCGCGCTTCCGGTCGACGGGGGAGACGGGTACGGGCTTGGTCTCGTCCAGCTTCGGCAGGGCGAGAGAGCCGACCGCGAAGGCGGTCTCGGCGCTCAGGAAACCCCCGAGGAGCAGGGATGCGGTGATGACGGACGTGGTTTTCGTCCACCTTCTTCGACGTGTTGGTCTCGATCTGCGCCGGCTGTGCACGGCACGGCTCGAAGGGTCGTTCACGGAAGCCCCCTAGTGGTGAAGTTGATAACCGCGTGTGGAGAATACGTGCCTAAGAGCTACGTAAAGCACAGCTAAAGGGGGCATATCTGATCGCTTCTGTTGTGATTTGCACAAGCGGAATGTCAGCCTTGCCGCAACATGCCGGATTAATTCATCGATGGTGTGCGCTTTACTCTCCTTTCGTTCGCCATCACCGTTCATTCACAAAGGCTGTTGGGCCCCCTCGGTCACCGTTCCGCGAGACGCGCGGAAGACCGCCGGGGGCTTCGGGGAGGAATTGTCTTGTCACTTCAACCACGGCTGCGCAGACGCCGGGCGCTCCTGCGCCCGCTGATCGCCGCCGCCGTCGCCACCGGCCTGGCCGGCGCCGTCATACCGCTCTCCGCCGTACCGGCCTCGGCCGCCGGTCCCGCCACGGCCGCCGACACGGCGGCCGAGCGGGCCACACCGGCCGAGCGCGCCCTCAAGAAGGCGGCCGAGACCGGGGAACAGGTCGAAGTGGTCGCGGAGCGCGGTGAGTTCTCCACCACCTACGCCAACCCCTCGGGCTCCTTCACCCAGGAGACACACATCGTCCCGATCCGGGTCCGCCAGAACGGCCGCCTGGTGACGGCCGATCCGACGCTGGTACGCACCGGTGACGGCGCCGTACGGCCCCGCGCCACCTCCGTCGGCCTGGAGTTCTCCGGCGGCGGAGACTCGGTGATGGCCACCATCGAGCAGCACGGCCGCACCATGTCGCTGGACTGGCAGGGCAAGCTCCCCACGCCCGAACTCGACGGCGACACCGCCACGTACCCCGAGGTGATCCCCGGCGTCGACCTGAAGCTGCGCGCCGGAGTCACCGGCTTCCAGCAGGTCCTCGTCGTCAAGTCCCGGGAGGCCGCCGCCGATCCCCGGCTGGAGCGGCTGACCTTCCCGATGGAGACGGACGGGGTGCGGGCCCGTACCGACGCGGCGGGCAACCTCACCGCCGTCGACCCGGCCGGGCAGAACGTGTTCGCCGCGCCCACCCCCGTCATGTGGGACAGCTCCGGCGTCGCCACGGGCCAGGAGCCCAAGGGCGCGGCCTCGCTCGGCGCCGCGCTCGCCGCGACCGCCGCGACCGGCTCCGCCGCGACCGGCTCCGCCGCGAAGCGGACCGCGCGGCAGGCCCCGGCCATCGAGGAGGAAGGATTCGCCCCGGCGGCCGGCGCCAAGGAGAGCGCCGTACCCGCCGTCGTCGAGGGCGGCGCCCTCAAGCTGACGCCCGATCAGGGGCTGCTCACCGCGCCCGACACGGTCTTCCCCGTCCACATCGACCCGTACGTCTCCGGTGGACGCAACAACTGGACCGCGGTCGCGAAGAGTTACCCGACGACCAGCTACTGGAACAAGTCGGACAA
Organism: Streptomyces sp. NPDC087310; assembly: GCF_044744405.1. Lineage (NCBI taxonomy): Bacteria > Bacillati > Actinomycetota > Actinomycetes > Kitasatosporales > Streptomycetaceae > Streptomyces > Streptomyces sp. NPDC087310. The sequence goes on from NZ_JBIUYF010000004.1 coordinate 846,631, forward strand.
CGTCGCGCGGGTCGGCCACGAGAACGAGACCGGCGGCACCTGGTTCTCGTACTTCACGATGGACACCCGGAACCTCTCCGGCAAGTCCATCGTGAACTCCACGTTCCGGATCAAGAACACCCACTCCTGGTCCTGCACCAAGAAGCCGGTCCAGTTGTACGCCTCGAACCCCATCAGCTCCGCCACCACCTGGGCCAAGCAGCCCACGCTCGGCGGGCTGCTCGCCACCGTGACCGACGCCAAGGGCTGGGGCAGCGGCTGCCCCGCGGGCAACCTGGAGTTCGGCGTCAAGGGCAACGCCGTGAAGGCGGCGGCCTCCAACTGGCCGACGATGACGCTCAGCCTCCAGGCCAGCACGACGGACACCGAGGGCTGGAAGAAGTTCGACGCGGCCACCGCCGTCCTGAGCACGGAGTACAACACGCCGCCGGCCGTGCCGTCGGCGCTCGACACCGTCCCCAGCACGAAGAACTCCGCCGGCTGCGGAAACACCGCGCCGTACGGCCTGATCGGTGACACGGACGTCCAGCTCACGGCGAAGGGCAGCGACCCGGACGGCGGGACGGTCCAGATGAAGTTCCACCTCTGGGCGACCGGCCACCACCCGACCGCCGACCCCAACGGCGTCATGATCGTCAATCAGACCGTCTCCGTGACCTCCGGCTCGGTTGCGCGAGTCACCATCCCCAAGGCCACCCTGAAGGCCCATGTCGCCACGGCGAACGGGAACTTCTCCTGGAAGGTCCAGGCCGGTGACGGCTCCCTGACCAGCGACTGGAACCCGACCGGCGGCGCCCCCGGCTGCCGCTTCGTCTACCTGCCCGACCGTCCCAGCACACCGCCCACCGTGACCTCCCAGCAGTTCCCGGACGGCACCGCCGGCTGGCCCGTCGACACCGGCACGGTCCGCAACCCGGGCACCTTCGTCGTCGGCCCCGGCGCCGCCACCGACATCGCCTCCTACGAGTTCTGGTCCACGATCGACCCGACCGTCACGACCCGCACGCCCGGGGCGCTCGGCGGCAGCGTGAACATCGAACTGACCCCCACCAAGGCGGGCGCGCACCAGCTCTACGTACGCAGCCTCGACCGCGCGGGCAACCGCTCCGACACCCGCGCCTACCTCTTCTACGCCAACGGCGCCAAGGTCGCCGACCAGGTGGGCGACCTCAACGGCGACGGCCAGGCCGACCTGTGGGCCGTCGACGCCGCCGGAACCCTCCAGCGCTACTTCGGCGACGGCACCGGAAAGGCCGTGAAGGCCGACCGCGCCGCCTCCCAGGACGGCCGCTACACCGGAACGAGGACGACCCGCCGCGGCGACTGGACCGACGACGGCTACGAGGACCTGATCACCCTGGCCGCCGACCCGGCCGTGGCCCGCGACCGCCTCTGGGTCCACCCCAACGACGGCTCCGGCGCCGTCGACGAGTCCGACAAGCGCGAACTGCGCGTCTGGGACACCGAGAACGACCACTGGCAGGGCGCGGACCAGATCCTCGCCATCGGTGACGTCGACGGACCGCTCGACCTCGACGGCGACGGCGTGATCGGCCCCGACGACCGCCCCGGCTACCCGGACCTGCTGGTCAAGCAGGGCGACCAGCTCTGGCTCTACTTCGGCTCGCCGTCCGGCTACCTCGACGACTACGTCTACTACCTGGACGACTTCATCGACCAGCCGCCGGTCCTGATCGGCGACGGAAGCTGGTCCAACTACGACCTCGCCGCCCCCGGCGACACGGCCGGCGACGGCCGCGTCGACCTCGTCGCCCGCAAGAAGGACACCGGCGAACTGTTCCTGTACGCGGGTACGGGACCGAACGGCGAGGGCCTGGGCTCCGGCCCCGACCGCGCCGCCATCGGCACCGGCTGGACCCCCGCCAACCGCCCGCTGCTCACCGCCGTCCCGAACGTCCTGGGCGACGGCAAGCCCGCGGTCTGGTCCACGAACGCCGCCGGTGACCTGCTCTTCTACCCGGAGATCAAGGGCAGCGGCGTCAACGCGGGATCGGGCATGGCGGGCTTCCGCGCGCTGAACTGACGGGTCCTTAACTGACGCGCGCTGAGCTGACGCGCGCTGAACTGACCGGCGCCTCACAGCAGTACGGGCCGGACCTGACCACCGTCAGGTCCGGCCCGTACCGTGTCGGCCCGCCGTGGTGCTACAGCCAGCCGTTGCGCTTGAGCGTGCGATGGATCATCACACACGTCGTGATGATGACGCCGAGGACCAGCGGGTAGCCGAACCGCCACTGCAACTCCGGCATGTGCTCGAAGTTCATGCCGTACACCCCGCAGACCGCCGTCGGTACGGCGATGATGGCCGCCCACGAGGTGATCTTGCGCATGTCCTCGTTCTGCGCGACGCTCGCCTGCGCCAGGTTGGCCTGGAGGATCGAGTTCAGCAGTTCGTCGAAGCCGATGACCTCCTCGTGCACCTGGGCGAGGTGGTCCGCGACGTCCCGGAAGTACTTCTGGATGTCGGGTTCGATCAGCCGCATCGGCCGCTCGCTCAGCAACTGCATCGGACGCAGCAGCGGGGAGACCGCGCGCTTGAACTCCAGCACCTCGCGCTTGAGCTGGTAGATCCGCCCGGCGTCCGCGCCGCGCGGGCCGCCCTTGGCCGGGGCGGAGAAGACGTCGATCTCGACCTCGTCGATGTCGTCCTGCACGGCCGCCGCCACCGCGATGTACCCGTCCACGACATGGTCGGCGATGGAGTGCAGCACCGCCGAGGGGCCCTTGGCCAGCAGATCGCTGTCGGACTCCAGACGATGGCGCAGGCTGCGCAGCGAGCCCTTGCCGCCGTGCCGGACGGTGATGACGAAGTTCCGGCCGGTGAAGCACATCACCTCGCCGGTCTCGACGACCTCGCTCGTCGCGGTCAGTTCGGCGTGGTCCACGTAGTGGATCGTCTTGAAGACGGTGAACAGCGTGTCGTCGTACCGCTCCAGCTTGGGCCGCTGGTGCGCGTGGACCGCGTCCTCCACCGCCAGCGGGTGCAGCCCGAACTCGGCCGCGATCCCCGCGAACTCCGCCTCGGTCGGCTCGTGCAGTCCGATCCAGGCGAAGCCGCCGCCCTCGCGGACGCGCAGCATCGCCTCGCGCGGGGTCAGGCAGGGGTCCTCCCTGACGCGCTCGCCGTCGCGGTAGACCGCGCAGTCGACGACCGCGCTCGAAGCGGACGGGTCGCGGGTGGGGTCGTAGCCGTCGTACGCGCCGAAGGAGGCGTTGTTCTTGCGCAGGGCCGGACGGACCGCTGCGCGCAGGTCACGGATCATCGACATGGCGGGGCTCCTCTACGGAGAGGCCGTCGGCGGGAGCGTGGCACAGCCCGGAATGGGGACGTGTTGCGTGACGTCCGCAAAGCGGGCGGCACCGCGGCGTTCGCGGTGACGGCGTTCGCTTATGACAGGAATAAACACCGGCGATCGAGAAGTGCTCTTCCGTCGTGCGATCTGCCATGGCCGTGCCCGGTGCGGCGGGCGGTCGGCATGTCCGTGAGGTGTCAGTACACCGAGGGGGTGTCAGTTCACCGGGACGGATGCGACGCGGCTCGGGCGGAAGAGCGGCTGGTACTGGCCGGGTGACTTCGGTCCACCGCAGCCCCACCTCCTCCAGTCTGTCCCCCGTGGGGGATGACGTGTCGTCGGGACTGGAGAGCGACGCTTCTGCGTGCTGTCCCGACCGGCGGCCTAGCCTATCAGCAGCCTCAGGCCCAAACTGACCTCTTGCCCAATCCTTACGCGATCTATGCTCGCCGTATGGAAGAAATTCTCGCCCTGGTCGAGGCACGGCTCCGCACGGCCCTGGGAGAACCGGACGCGCGCGCCGCGGTGACCTTCCTGGGGACGGACCGTATCGAGGTCCTGCGCTTCCTGGACGGTTCCGACGTCGTGCGGTACGCCACGCTCGGGATGTCCGCGCAGCCGATGGCCGACCCGTCCGCGCTCCTCGCCGACCCGGTGAAGGGCCCGCGCGCCGAACTGGTCCTCTCGGTACGCGCCGGGCTCGCCGACACCGACCAGGTGCTGCGCACGCTCGCGGTGCTGGCCGCGTCGCCGCAGGTCGAGGGCGTGGTGGTGGCGCCGGGCGGCTCGCTCGACGTGGGCGGGCCGCTGTGGCCCGGGGCGCCGTTCCACTCCGTCCTGGTGGGGGAGTCCGGGGGGCTGGTGCCGGACCTGGAGCTGGACGCGCCGCTGGAGCCCGTACGGTTCCTGCCGCTGCTGCCGATGACGCCGAACGAGGCGGCGTGGAAGCGGGTCAGAGGCGCGGCGGAGCTGGAGGAGCGCTGGCTCGCGCGCGGTACGGATCTGCGCGACCCGCTGCGGCGTTCGGTCGCGCTGGACTGATCCGGACCCGGACCCGGGTCTGGACCCGGACCCGCTCCGGTATCCGTGGCGGGTCAGTTGGCGAAGACCCCGACGCCGTCCTCCGTGGCGTGCGCGGGCCGCAGTTCCTCGGCCCGGTGGCTCAGCGCGCCGCGCCGTACCCCCACGACGACGGCGCCGACGACCGCGGCGCCCGCGGCCACCAGGAACGGGACATGGACGTCGCTCCACTCCTCGATCTTCGGTGCGAGGAAGGGCGCCGCCGCCGCGGCGAACCAGCGGACGAAGTTGTAGCCCGCGCTCGCCACCGGCCGGGGCGCGTCCGAGACCCCCAGCGCCAGTTCGGTGAAGACCGTGTTGTTGAGGCCGATGAAGGCGCCCGAGACGATCGTGCCGACGACGGCCGCGGTGTGGTTCCCGTATCCGAGCACCACCAGGTCGGCCGCGAGCAGCACGAGTGAGCCGCCCAGCACCCGCAGCGAGCCCAGGCGCGCCTGGAGCCGGGGCGCCACCAGGACGGAGAAGACCGCGAGCAGCAGTCCCCAGGCGAAGAAGACCGCGCCCGACCGGTACGGCGACATGTTGAGCACGAACGGCGTGAAGGCCAGGACCGTGAAGAACGCGTAGTTGTAGAAGAACGCCGCGGCGGCGGCCGACGCGAGCCCGCCGTGGCCGAGCGCCCTGATCGGGTCGAGGAGCGAGGTCTTCCGCGCGGGCCTGGGCTGCTCCTTGAGGAACGCCGTGATGCAGACGAAGCCGATGGCCATCAGCGCGGCGGTGCCGAAGAACGGGTAGCGCCAGCTCGCGTCGCCGAGCAGCGCGCCGAGCAGCGGCCCGCAGGCCATGCCGAGGCCGAGCGCCGACTCGTACAGCAGGATGGCCGCCGAGGAACCCCCGGCCGCCGCGCCGACGATGACGGCGAGCGCGGTCGAGACGAAGAGCGCGTTGCCGAGGCCCCAGCCGGCCCGGAAGCCGACCAGTTCCGCTACGGAGGACGACGTACCGGAGAGTCCGGCGAAGACGACGACCAGGGCCAGGCCCACGAGCAGGGTCTTGCGTCCGCCGATCCGGCTGGAGACCCAGCCGGTGAGCAGCATCGCGACGGCGGTGATCAGGAAGTAGGACGTGAAGAGGAGGGAGACCTGGCTCGCGGTGGCGTCGAGTCCCTGGGCGATGGACGGCAGGATCGGGTCGACGAGTCCGATGCCCATGAAGGCCACGACGGAGGCTCCGGCCGTGGCCCAGACGGCCTTGGGCTGGTGCAACAGCCCGCCCGCTCCCTCGTCGAACGGATCGTCGCGGCCTGCTTCGCCCGGCTCTGCGCGCATGAGGGGTCTCCTCGCTCTCCGGCTGGATAAGTGGTATATGAACATATTAAGTTAGCGGAGCTAATGATTGCAAGTTACACCTACCTCGCTCCGTGACACCTCGGGCCGGACGGGTGATCGTCCTTGACGCGACGACGGTCGCGGAGGACCGTGGGGCGCTATGAGGGGCGAACCCAGTTGTCCGAAGTGCGGTGGCCGGGTCAGGGCGCCCGGTCTCTTCGCCGACTCCTGGCAGTGCGACGTGCACGGCACCGTGCATCCGCTCCAGCCCGTGATACCGCCCAGCGTCGAGGCCCTCGATGTCGTGGTGCACCGCGCGCGGGTCCCGGTCTGGATGCCCTGGCCGCTGCCCGTCGGCTGGCTCTTCGCCGGCGTGGCGTACGCGGGCGACGACCGCAGCGGTGGCCGGGCCACCGCCGTCGCCTGCTCGGGTCCAGGACCGCTCGGCGGCAGCGGCGAGCTGCTGCTGATCGCCGAGGAGCTGGGCGTCGGGCTCGGGGCGCGCTACGCGGGGATCGACGGACCCGACCCGGGGGCCATGATCAGTGTCGACAAGCCACCGCAGACCAAACTCCTGGCCGCCGGCCGGCCCACCCCGCTCTGGCACGTCCCGCAGGCGCCGCAGGACCGCGCCGTCTTCGTGGGCGAGGCGCTCGGGCTCTGGCTGTGGGCGATCGTCTGGCCGGAGCAGTCGGGGCTGCTGCTCTACGACGAACTCGTCCTGACCGATCTGCGGGAAGTGGGCACGGAGGTGGAGCTGCTGCCGTGCGGCGTGCTCTCTCCCCGGCTGCTCAACTGAGTACGGGCGTACGGAGCCGCGCGGTCGGACGTGCGGGGGACGGACGTGCCGCTGTCGGACGTGCGGGGGAGCAGGGCGTGCCGCTGTCGGACGTGCGGGGAGCAGGCCGTGCACCGGGCGTGCGAGAGCGTGCGGGTGGGGCGTGTGGGGGGCCTGCGGGGCGGGAAACGGCTGCCGTTATCCTTGACGTCCCCCCACCAGGGCCTCACCCCTGGCCCGTCCCGAGCCCCGGAGCCCGCGTCGTGCGCATCGATCTGCACACCCACTCCAGCGCCTCGGACGGTACCGACACCCCCGCCGAGCTGGTCCGTAACGCCGTCGCCGCCGGACTCGACGTCGTCGCGCTGACCGACCACGACTCCACCCGGGGCCACGCCGAGGCGATCGCCGCGCTCCCGGGGCTCGACCGGCCGCTCACGCTCGTCACCGGCGCCGAACTCTCCTGCCGGCTCGACGGTGTCGGGCTGCACATGCTCGCGTACCTCTTCGACCCGGAGGAGCCCGCGTTCCTGCGCGAGCGCGAGCTGGTACGGGACGACCGTGTGCCCCGCGCCCGCGCGATGGTCGCCAAGCTCCAGGAGCTGGGCGTCCCGATCACCTGGGAGCAGGTCGAGCGGATCGCCGGTGACGCCTCCCTGGGCCGGCCGCACATCGCCACCGCCCTCGTCGAGCTGGGCGTCGTCGAGACGGTCTCCGACGCCTTCACGCCGCAGTGGCTGGCCAACGGCGGGCGCGCCTACGCCGAGAAGCACGAACTCGACCCCTTCACGGCGATCCGCCTGGTCAAGGCCGCCGGCGGGGTCACCGTCTTCGCCCACCCCCAGGCCGTCAAGCGCGGCGAGGTCGTGCCCGAGTCCGCCGTCGCGCGGCTCGCCGCCGCCGGGCTCGACGGCGTCGAGGTCGACCACATGGACCACGACGGGCCGACCCGTGCCCGGCTGCGCGGACTCGCCGCCGAACTCGGGCTGCTGACCACCGGCTCCAGCGACTACCACGGCAGCCGGAAGTCCGTGGAGCTGGGCGCCTGGACCACCGACCCGGAGATCTACGGCGAGATCACCCGGCGTGCCTCCGGAGCCTTCCCGGTGCCCGGCGCGGGCGGACACGCGTAGGGCTTCCGCCCTCCCCCCGCCGCGGCGCGGCCCTGCCGTACGTCCGGCGTATTTCCGGGCGTAACCGGCCTGGCCCCGTCCCCCTCCACCCGCCTGTCACTCCACCCGTCTGTCACCCGGCTGCCCGGCCGACCGCCTCCCCGGCACCGCCGCCGTGCTCCGCTCCCCTCTGTTCCTCCCCGTCCCTCCCCGTTCCTCCCGCTTCTTCTTCCCTCAGGGCCTCACTGTGTTCGATTTCGCTGTCTTCGGATCCCTCTTTCTCACCCTTTTTGTGATCATGGACCCGCCCGGGATCACCCCGATCTTCCTGGCCCTGACCTCCGGGCGCCCCGCCAAGGTCCAGCGCGCCATGGCCTGGCAGGCGGTGGCCGTCGCCTTCGGAGTGATCACCGTCTTCGGGCTGCTCGGCCAGCAGATCCTGGACTACCTCCATGTCTCCGTACCGGCCCTGATGATCGCCGGCGGGCTGCTCCTGCTGCTCATCGCGCTCGACCTGCTGACCGGCAAGACCGACGAGCCGCAGCAGACCAAGGACGTCAACGTGGCGCTCGTACCGCTGGGCATGCCGCTGCTCGCGGGGCCCGGCGCGATCGTCTCCGTCATCCTCGCCGTCCAGCACGCCGACGGCGCCGCGGGCCAGGTCTCGGTCTGGGCGGCGATCGTCGCGATGCACGGGGTGCTCTGGCTGACGATGCGCTACTCGCTGGTGATCATCAGGGTGATCAGGGACGGCGGGGTGGTGCTGGTGACCCGGCTCGCCGGGATGATGCTTTCGGCCATTGCCGTGCAGCAGATCATCAACGGCGTCACCCAGGTCGTCCAGGCTTCGTGAGCGCCTCGTGAGGGCCTCATGAGCGGCGGGGTCACTCGGTGCCTGGGGCAACGGGCAGCGCCCCCGTACGAGTGATCCGTACGGGGGCGCTTCGTGCGTCGCGTGAAATCCTGGAGAGCCGGGAAGGTTACGAGGCCGAGGATTCGGCCGGGCGGATATAGATGCGCTGGCCCATCGCTGCGGCCTGCTGCACTATCCGGTTGACGGAGGCGGCGTCCACGACGGTGCTGTCCACGGCCGTGCCGTCGACGTCGTCGAGTCGCATGATTTCGAAGCGCAAGGCTTCTCCCTTCGTCTGATCCTCCTGCTGGAGAACTGTGTGAGTGACGGGCAACTCCGTCGTTGGTTATATGTCGGGCAGCTACATCCCCATCAACGGCTTGCCCTCTGCAAACATTCCCTACGCTAAGGAAAATTTTTGAGTGACTAACTACCGATGGGTAAGGTGTCCGTCCACCCGGAACGAACGGCGTATGAACGAGGCAGAGATCAACGCAGAGAGCAACACCGAGATCAACGCGGAGAGCAACGCGGAGAGCGATGCGGAGAACACCGGTATCGGCGCCCGGCTGGAGCGGACCAACGAGCTGCTCCAGCGCATGCTCGCCGAGGTCGCGAAGACCCCTTCCACACATGCCATCTTCGTCGACGCCGGTTACGTCTACGCTGCGGCCGGGTTGCTAGTTGCGGGTACCGAGGACCGGCGCTCCTTCGACCTGGACGCCGAAGGGCTCATCGAAGCCTTCATCGACAAGGCGCGGATCATCTTCGCGGACAGCAGACTGCTCCGCGTCTACTGGTACGACGGCGCGAGACGCCGGATCCACACCACCGAGCAGCAGTCCATCGCCGAACTGCCCGACGTCAAGGTCAGGCTGGGCAACCTCAACGCCAACAACCAGCAGAAGGGCGTCGACTCCCTGATCCGCACCGACCTCGAATCGCTCGCCCGGCACCGCGCCATCAGCGACGCGGCCCTGGTCGGCGGCGACGAGGACCTGGTGTCGGCCGTCGAGGCGGCGCAGGGGTACGGGGCGCGGGTCCACCTCTGGGGCATCGAGGCGGGCGAGGGGTCCAACCAGGCGGAGCCGCTGCTCTGGGAGGTCGACAGTCAGCGCACCTTCGACCTGGAGTTCTGCAAGCCGTACGTCACCCGGCGGCCGGTCACCACGTACGAGCACGAGGGCGAGCCGCCGCCCTCCCGGGACCAGGTCCGGTTCCTCGGCGCGCAGATCGCCGCGACGTGGCTGGCGGAACGGGGCAGGGAGGCCATGGCCGAGCTGCTGCCGGGCCACCCCTATCTGCCGGGACCGGTCGACCAGGACCTGCTGATCGAGGCGGAGAAGCTGCTCCAGCGCTCGCTGAGGGGCCACTCCATGCTGCGCCGGTCGCTGCGGGACGGTTTCTGGCAGCACCTCCAGTCCCAGTTCTGAGCGCTGGGCGGGAGGTGTCCGCCGGTGTGCGTCCGTGTCCGTCGGTGCCGGGCCGTGTCCGTGCCCGTGTCAGTAGAGGCTGTCCCAGAAGTCGGCCAGTGCCGCCGCGGTCTGCGCCGGCCGGTCGGTGTTGGGGGAGTGCTCCGCCCCCGCGATGACGGTCCTGCGGGCCTCCAGCCGCCGCGCCATGGAGTCCAGCAGCGGCACCGGCCACACGTCGTCCCGCTCGCCGGAGATCACATGCAGCGGCAGCCGCTGTACGGCGGCCAGCTCGGCCACCCGGTCCGGCTCCGCGCTGAGCTGGGCGCCGGTCGCGACGAGCTGCGCGGGACTGGTGCGCACCCAGCGTTCGCGCAGGTCGGCGCGGCTGCCGGGGGTGGAGACGTCCTCCGGGGGCTCCATCGTCTGCATCAGGTCCCAGACCTGGGCCATGGACATGACCGCGAGTGTGTCGCTGAGCAGCTTGATCCGCTCCCGCTGGCCGGGGGTGACCTCGGCGGGCCCCGAGGACATCAGCGTCAGCGAGAGGAACGGATCCCGGTCCAGCAGCACCGCGGCGCGGGAGATCTGGCCGCCGAGCGAGTGCCCGAGCAGATGGACGGGGGTGTCGAGCGCCGCCGCCTGCGCCAGCACATCGGCGGCCAACTCGGCCCGGGTGTACGCCTCTTGGGTGTCGGGGCCATCGGTCTCGTACTGTCCGCGGCCGTCCACGGCGACGGTTCTGTACCCGGCCGCCGCGAGCGGTTCGAGCAGCGCGATGAAGTCCTCCTTGCTGCCGGAGAACCCGGGCAGCATCAGCACGGTCCCGTGCGGCTCCCCGGCGGGCCGCGCGTCGAGGACGGCGAACCGTCCGCGCCGGGTGGCGAGCGTACGGGCGTGGGCGCAGGAGGGCGGGGTGAAGGTGGGCGGCCGACTCATGCGACGAGGCTAACCGCGTACGCGTCCGGTCCGCGTTCCGCCCCTGTAACGCACAGGGGTCCCCGTCACGTACGGGGCCTCGGAACCGCCGATGGCCCGGCACCCCCTGAGTGCGGGGCGTCGGGCCATCGGCGGTGACACGGGGCGGCGTACCGAGTGGAACGGGCCCGCCCGGGCGAGGTGCGGCTCGGCTCAGCTCTCCTCGGGCTGGGCCGGGGCCGTCTTCGCCGTGGTGGTACGGGCGCGGCGGCGGCGCGGCTTGGGCTCCGCCTCCGTGCCGGGGGCCTCGGCGACGGCGTCCGCCACCGTGGCCTTCTCTGTCTTCGCAGCCTTCTCGGTCTTCTCGGCCTTCGGCTTGGCGACGCGGGTACGGCGCCGGGGCTTGGGCTCCTCGGCCTCGGTGGTCTCCGGGGCCTCGGTGACCGCGACGGCTTCCGCGGCCGGAGCCTCGGCCGCCTTGGCCTTCGTGACGCGGGTGCGGCGGCGCGGCTTGGTCTCCTCGGCCGGAGCCTCGGTGACCGGCGCCTCGGGGGCCGCCACGGCCGCCTCGGCCACCGCGGGAGCCTCCGCCTCCGGCTTCGCGGCGCGGGCACGGCGACGGCGCGGCTTGGGCGCCGCCTCCGGCTCCGCCACCGCGGGGGCCTCGGCCACGGCGGTGGCTTCCGCCACCACGGTCTCCGGGGACGCCGTCTCCGCACCGGAACCGGCACGGGTGCGCCGGCGGCGGCGCGGGGTGCGCGGCTCCACCGGGAGGTCGACCACGGCCGTCTGGAACTGCGGCTCCGGTGCCTGGGCCGGTGCGGCCACCGCCGGGGCGCTCGCCCTGGCCGGGGCCGGGGCAGCGGCGGCGGGCGCCGTCGTCGCTGTCGCCGTGGCGTCCAGGGTCGTACCGCCACGGGTGCGGCGGCGCTGGCGCGGCGTGCGCGTACGCTCGGGCCGCTCCTCCCGTACGGGCGCGGCGGCGGCCGGCGCGGACCTGCGGCCACGGCCACCGGTCTCGCCCAGGTCCTCGACCTGCTCGGCCGAGAGCCCGGCGCGGGTCCGCTCGGCGCGCGGCAGGACACCCTTGGTCCCGGCCGGGATGTTCAGCTCCTCGAAGAGGTGCGGGGAGGTGGAGTACGTCTCCGGCGGGTCCGGGAAGCCGAGGTCCAGCGCCTTGTTGATGAGCTGCCAGCGCGGGATGTCGTCCCAGTCGACCAGCGTCACCGCCGTACCGGACGCCCCCGCGCGGCCGGTGCGGCCGATGCGGTGGAGGTAGGTCTTCTCCTCCTCCGGCGACTGGTAGTTGATGACGTGCGTCACACCTTCGACGTCGATACCGCGGGCGGCGACGTCCGTGCAGACCAGCACGTCCACCTTGCCGTTGCGGAAGGCGCGCAGCGCCTGCTCGCGGGCGCCCTGGCCCAGGTCGCCGTGGACCGCGCCGGAGGCGAAGCCGCGCTGGGCGAGCTGGTCGGCGATGTCGGCGGCCGTGCGCTTCGTACGGCAGAAGATCATGGCGAGTCCGCGGCCCTCGGCCTGGAGGATCCGCGCGACCAGCTCCGGCTTGTCCATGGAGTGGGCGCGGTAGATCCGCTGGGTCGTGTTGCGGACGGTCGCGCCCTCGTCGTCCGGCGAGGTGGCGCTGATGTGCGTCGGCTGCGACATGTAGCGGCGGGCGAGGCCGATGACCGCGCCCGGCATCGTCGCGGAGAACAGCATGGTCTGGCGCTTGGGCGGCAGGAGCTGGATGATCCGCTCGACGTCGGGCAGGAAGCCCAGGTCCAGCATCTCGTCGGCCTCGTCGAGGACGAGCCCGCGGACGTGCGACAGGTCCAGCTTGCGCTGGCCCGCCAGGTCCAGCAGCCGGCCCGGGGTGCCGACGATCACGTCGACGCCCTTCTTGAGGGCCTCGACCTGCGGCTCGTACGCCCGGCCGCCGTAGATCGCGAGAACGCGTACGTTACGGACCTTGCCGGCGGTCAGCAGGTCGTTGGTGACCTGCTGGCACAGCTCGCGGGTGGGGACGACCACCAGGGCCTGCGGGGCGTTGGTGAGCTGCTCGGGCGTGGCCCGGCCGGACTCGACGTCCGCGGGCACGGTGACGCGCTCCAGCAGCGGGAGGCCGAAGCCGAGCGTCTTGCCCGTGCCGGTCTTGGCCTGTCCGATGACGTCCTTGCCCGACAGCGCGACGGGGAGGGTCATCTCCTGGATGGGGAACGGAGACAGGATGCCGACGGCTTCAAGCGCTTCGGCTGTCTCGGGGAGGATTCCGAGTTCTCGGAAAGTCGTAGTCAGGGTGCTGCCTCTTCTGTGAGACGCGGCGTGAGGCGAACGCTGGGGGTCGTACCGCACCTGGGTACTCGGCCGGCCGTGGATTGGCCGGATGGCGCGGGACCACTGCCGTCGCTCAGAGCGCTCATGCCGCTGAGGGGGCCCCTCATCTGCGGTCGTACGCTGCTGTGCGCACGGTCCGCGCGGAGGGCGGTCGGGGTCGGAGCCGATCGGGCCACCGACCGGGCATCCTCTGGGGCCTGTCCGTGGAGAACGGACCTCGTTCAAACACTGTAAACATGCGATGGCCCGCCGAATAGTCGGCAGGCTCATTACCACTGTACCCCGGAATCGCGCATGTGTGTTGGGCGAATTCGTCGGGATGGTGTGACGGCAGTGTCTGACCAGGCCCTTCCGCCCTCCGCAGAGCGGGCTATTGTGCCCCTCATGGAGACGCCCGACAACGCCACCCCGCCCGCATCCGCAGCCGAGGAACCCACCGGATCGACCGGATCCGCCGCGTCCGAGTCGGCCGGTTCGGACGCGCCGACCGGTACCGCCGCCCAGGACTGGGAGACGGCCTCGGCCGAGCCGCAGTACCGCGCGGCGGTCGTGGACCTGCTGGGCGCACTCGCCTACGGGGAGCTGGCGGCCTTCGAACGGCTCGCGGAGGACGCCAAGCTCGCGCCGACCCTGGCGGACAAGGCGGCGCTGGCGAAGATGGCCGCGGCGGAATTCCATCACTTCGAACAGTTGAACGAGCGGCTGCGGGCGATCGACGCCGAGCCGACCGAGGCCATGGAGCCGTTCGCCAAGGCGCTGGACGACTTCCACCACCTGACCGCGCCGTCGGACTGGCTGGAGGGCCTGGTCAAGGCGTACGTCGGCGACTCGATCGCCAGTGACTTCTACCGCGAGGTCGCCGCCCGGCTGGACACCGACACCCGCGCGCTGGTGCTGGCCGTGCTGGACGACACCGGGCACGGCAACTTCGCCGTGGAGAAGGTGCGCGCCGCGATCGAGGCGGAGCCGCGCGTCGGTGGCCGGCTCGCGCTCTGGGCGCGCCGTCTGATGGGCGAGGCGCTCTCGCAGGCCCAGCGGGTGGTGGCCGACCGGGACGCGCTCTCCACGATGCTGGTGGGCGGGGTGGCCGGCGGCTTCGACCTCGCGGAGGTCGGCCGGATGTTCTCCCGGATCACCGAGGCGCACACGAAGCGGATGGCCGCCCTCGGCCTGGCCGCCTGACCCGCTCGCTCCTCCGGCGGGCGCGTCCCGCCCGCGTCAGGAGTCCCGTCCGCGTCAGGACGGTATGGCGCGGTGCAGCGGCCGGCCCGCCGGGCGGAGCAGCAGCGAGAGCAGGACCGAGGCGACCAGCAGGGCGCCCACCAGCGTCGCCATGACATGACCGGCGCCGAGCGCCATGTGTGTCACGTACGCGCCGAAGAGGGCGCCGAGGGGCCCTGCCGCGTACACCGTACGGAGCGCGGGGAGCCGGTCCGCCAGGTGGTGGGCGGCGGCCCACGACAGACCGAGTCCGAGCAGGACCGATCCGAGGATTACCAGGATCACTGCCGATCACCTCACAACACCGGGGGGTGGCTACGCGGTCCGGACCTTTCGGCCCGTCACGTCACTACCCGGCGGGCGGTGAAAACAACCCTCACCACAGCGAAGTGGCCCGGCGGGAAAATCCCGCCGGGCCACTCCTTCTGTCGGTTGACGACAGCGGCTACAGGTTGCCGAAGCCGACCCGCCGTGCCGCCGGCTCACCGATCTCCACGTACGCGATCCGCTCGGCCGGTACGAGCACCTTGCGCCCCTTGTCGTCCGTGAGGCTGAGCAACTGCGCCTTGCCGGCCAGCGCCGCGGACACGGCTCGCTCGACCTCCTCGGCGGACTGCCCGCTCTCCAGAACGATCTCGCGGGGCGTGTGCTGCACGCCGATCTTGACCTCCACGGCTATGTCCCTCCGAACGGTCTGCGTTGCGCGGCCAGCCGCGCTGTACGCAGCACACACTAGCCCGGAGAGACCCTCCGGAAGGCGCCGCGGTGCACGCCCGCAGCGAACACGGTCCGGCCCGCGGCCCTCTCAGTGCTGTTCGGTGCCGTGCAGCGGGAAGCCGGCGATGCCGCGCCAGGCCAGCGAGGTGAGGAGCTGGACGGCCTGTTCACGGGGGATCTGGGACTCGCTGGAGAGCCAGTAGCGGGCGACGACCTGCGAGACCCCGCCGAGCCCCACCGCCAGCAGCATGGACTCCTCCTTGGAGAGCCCGGTGTCCTCGGCGATCACGTCGGAGATCGCCTCGGCGCACTGGAGCGCGACCCGGTCCACGCGCTCGCGCACCGCCGGCTCGTTGGTCAGGTCCGACTCGAAGACCAGACGGAACGCGCCGCCCTCGTCCTCCACGTACGCGAAGTACGCGTCCATCGTCGCCTCGACGCGCAGCTTGTTGTCCGTCGTCGAGGCCAGCGCCGTACGGACGGCCAGCAGCAGCGACTCGCAGTGCTGGTCCAACAGGGCGAGATACAGCTCCAGCTTTCCCGGGAAGTGCTGGTAGAGCACGGGCTTGCTGACGCCCGCCCGCTCGGCGATGTCGTCCATCGCCGCCGCGTGATACCCCTGCGCGACGAACACTTCCTGTGCGGCGCCCAGTAGCTGGTTGCGCCGGGCGCGACGCGGCAGGCGGGTGCCTCGCGGGCGCGCCGCCTCGGTCTGCTCTATGGCTGTCACGCCGCCTCCCAAAATTCGTTCCGTGCGCGTGGTGCGCCGCTCCGCCATCGTACTTTTGGGTAACCCGGCCGCGCGTGGTGAGGAGGCAGAATTTCACGGACCGGACGCGTACGGAAGCCGGACCGGGCCGTGGTGACCTGCCCGGCCACGACATTTCGCGGCCTGCCACACCAGGCCGTCACCTCAGCGGTAGTCCTCTTCGTCGCCCAGATCCACCGCCCTCGCCTGGTCGGCCGCGTCCCCCTCGCTCGCCGTGTCCTGGTCGATGTGCGTCAGCGGCTCGTCACGGCCCCGGCGTACCTCCGCGCGCTGCTCGGCGGCGTCGGCCTCGGGGATCTCGTCGGCGGCCCCGGCGCTCCCGTCGTCCCGGGTGTCCGGGGCGAAGGTGTCCGGTTCCGTGGGATCGACTGTCATGCCGGCCCCCTTTCTCTCTCCCGAGCCTAGGAGCCGGGGGTGTCACGCGCCATACGGCCTGTGACGCCGAACACCGGGATTCCGGCGTGATCGTCTCGTAACATTGCCGCATGTCGTCGACCGAGCTGCCGGAAACCGTAGCCGCCGCCGTGGCTCCGAAGGTGAGTCCCGTACGGGTCGCGGAAGGGGAGGAGCTGCGCTCCGTCACCCTGCCAGGACTCACCCTGACCGTACGGGCACGGCCCGCGACCGGCGCCGGGGCCGCCCCCGGGCTGTACGTGCACGGGCTCGGCGGCTCGTCGCAAAACTGGTCGGCGCTGATGCCGTACCTCGCGGACCTGATCGACGGCCAGGCCGTCGATCTGCCCGGCTTCGGGGACTCGCCGCCGCCGCGCGACGGCAACTACTCGGTCGGCGCCCACGCCCGCGCGGTGATCCGGCTGCTGGACGCGGGCGGACGCGGCCCCGTCCACCTCTTCGGCAACTCCCTCGGCGGCGCCGTCGCGACGCGCGTGGCCGCCGCACGGCCGGATCTGGTGCGGACGCTGACGCTGGTCTCCCCGGCGCTGCCGGAGATCCTGGTGCAGCGGACCGCCCTGCCCACCGCGCTGCTCGCGGTGCCCGGCGTCGCCGCGCTCTTCGGCCGGCTGACCCGGGGGTGGACGGCGGAGCAGCGCACCCGCGGGGTGATGGAGCTCTGTTACGGCGACCCCTCCGCGGTCACGGAAGAGGACGTGCGCCACGCGGTGGCGGAGATGGAGCGCAGGCTCCAACTGCCTCATTTCTGGGAGGCGATGACCGGTTCGGCACGCGGTATCGTCGACGCGTACACCTTGGGCGGACAGCACGCGTTGTGGCGGCAGGCCGAGCGGGTACTGGCACCGACCCTGCTCGTCTACGGCGGGCGGGATCAGATCGTTTCGTCCCGTATGGCCCGCCGGGCTTCGGCCGCTTTCCGTGATTCCCGGCTCCTTACGCTCCCCGACGCCGGGCATGTTGCCATGATGGAGTACCCCCGGCAGGTCGCCCAGGCGTGCCGGGACCTCATTGACGCGTACGACTCCGACGACTCGATCGACGAACACGGCAGGAGCTGATCCGGGGCGTGGGACGACACAGCCGCAAAGGGCCCGTACCCCAGGGCTCCCCGAGCGTGGGTGGCCCCGCGGCGGGTGCACCAGGTCAGGACCGGGAAGGCCGGTACGGGCGGCGCGGGCGTTCCGGCGACGGCCAGGACCAGGATCCGGACCAGCACGGCGGACCGGGGCCCGGCACGCCCGCGCACGGCGTGCCGCAGGTACGCGGCGGCCACCCCGAACAGCGGGAGTCCGGCGGCGGTTGGGGCAGCGCACGCCGCTACGGCGACCGGCCGGACCCGAAGCCGCGCGCCACGGGGAGCGGGGGCGTGGCAGGGAGCGCCGGCGGCCCGTCGAAGCCGCTGATCCCGGGCCCGCGCAGGGAGTTCGTGGACGCGTTCGACGCCTTCGGCTCGTTCGACGCCCCGGCCACCCCCGTGCCCCGGCCCGCGTCGAAGCCCGGTGGCGGCGACGGCGGCGAGGCCACGGGCGCGGCAGCCATCGCCGAGGACGAGGACGGCGCGGGACAGGACGCGGAGGAGCCCGCCAGAGGCGGCTGGGGCCGCGCGCTCACCGGGATCGCCGCGGCGGCGGTGACCACCGTCCTCGCGGTCGTGGTGGCCGGTCAGGTCACCGGAACCGGCTCCGGCGCGTCCGACGCGCGGGCCGACGGCGGCATCGACCGGGCTGACCAGGAGGGCGACGGGGCCTCACGCTCCGACGAGCGGACCGCCCCCGCTGACGGGAAGGGCGCGCCCTCGGCCGCCGCCACCCAGGCCACGTACGGGGAGCTGATGACCCGCCAGTTCCCGCTGGACCCGGAGCTGAAGGCGGCGGGCAGCTTCACCGCCGTACCGGGCCTCGCCAAGGCGCCCGGCAAGGGCCAGAAGTTCCGCTACCGCGTGGACATCGAGAACGGACTCGGTCTGAACGGGACGCTGTTCGCGGACGCCGTCCAGAAGACCCTGAACGACCGGCGGAGCTGGGCCCACAACGGTGCCATGACCTTCGAGCGGATCTCCAGCGGTCAGCCGGACTTCGTGATCACCCTGGCGAGCCCGGGGACCACGGCGGTCTGGTGCGAGAAGTCCGGTCTCGACACGACCGTCGACAACGTGTCCTGCGACTCGGCCGCGACCGACCGCGTCATGATCAACGCCTTCCGCTGGGCGCGGGGCGCGGAGACCTTCGGCGACAAGGCGATGTTCCCGTACCGGCAGATGCTGATCAATCACGAGGTCGGCCACCGGCTCGGCCATAACCATGTGAGCTGCCGCACGCCGGGCGCGCTCGCGCCGGTGATGCAGCAGCAGACCAAGACGCTCGACCTCGACGGCATCAGGTGCCGGCCGAACCCCTGGGTCTACCCGGACGAGTGATCCAGGGCCTTTGTGTCTGGCCCGGGGCCATGGGTGGTGTTCGGTGATCGCCCGCGATCGCCATCGGTCAGTCGTGATCACCTGTGGGGCACCCGCGATCGCCCGCTGTCATCTCGCGATCATCTCGGGCTCGCCGTGACCGTCCGTATGGTGAGAGGGCTGTCTCACTCCGCGTTGACATTCGAACACTGCCTCGTCCATATTTCTCCGCATGTCGTCCCCCTGCGCACGCGCCTCCCGTCACGCCGCCTTTGAGCTCGCGCTCATCGGTGTGACGCCGCTGTGCGTCGCCGACATCCTCTGTAGCTGACGCCGCCCGAGCGCGTACGTCCGCTGCCTCTTTCCGCCGCGGACCGCCGTGCCCGGCGCATTCCGTCCGTACGCGGGCGCGGCGTCCCGGTTCCTCTCGTTCCGTCCTCTCCGCCGCTGCCGCCTGCGCGGACACCGGGCGTTCCACGCCCTCTGTTCCAGCCCAGCCCCCTCCTGTCACTCTTGTGCACCCCGTGACTCCTGTGCACGCCGTGCGCGCAGCCCACCGAGAGGCTTCATCCGATGCGTCAACCGTCCGTCATCACCCGCCGCGTGGCCGCGGCAGCCGTCGCCCTGGCCGTGACGGCGGGCGCAGCCGCCTGCGCCGGCCCCCAGGACAACGATGCCAAGAGCGACGGCTCGGCCCAGGGCAAGCCCCAGAAGGGCGGCACGCTCTCGGTGCTCAACACCGAGGCGCAGACCGACTTCGACCCGGCGCGCCTCTACACCTCCGGCGGCGGCAACGTCCCCTCGCTGGTCTTCCGCACGCTGACCACCCGCAACCGGGAGGACGGCGCGGCCGGCACCAAGGTCGTGCCCGACCTCGCCACCGACACGGGCCGCCCCAACGCCGACGCCACCGAGTGGACGTACACCCTCAAAGAGGGGCTGAAGTTCGAGGACGGCACCCCGATCACCACCGCCGACATCAAGTACGGCATCGAGCGCTCCTTCGCCGCCGAACTCTCCGGCGGCGCCCCCTACCTGCGCGACTGGCTGGTCGGCGGCGCGGAGTACCAGGGCCCGTACAAGGACAGCAAGGGCCTCGCCTCGATCGAGACGCCCGACGCGAGAACCATCGTCTTCAAGCTGAACAAGCCCGAGGGCGACTTCCCCTTCGTCGCCACCCAGACGCAGTTCGCACCGGTGCCCAAGGCCAAGGACAAGGGCGCCAAGTACGAGGAGCGCCCGGTCTCCTCGGGGCCGTACAAGGTCGTCAAGAACGAGGGCGACGGCCAGCACATGGTCCTGGAGCGGAACCCGCACTGGTCCGAGAAGACCGACGACCAGCGCCACGCCTACCCCGACAAGATCGACGTCAAGGCCGGTCTCGACTCGGCCGTCATCAACCAGCGGCTCGCCACCAGCTCGGGCGCCGACGCCGCCGCCGTCACCACCGACACCAACCTCGGCCCCGCCGAGCTGGCCGAGGTCGGCAGCGACAAGGCGCTCGCGGCCCGGGTCGGCACCGGTCACTTCGGCTACACGAACTACCTCGCCTTCAACCCGAAGGTGAAGCCGTTCGACAACCCCAAGGTGCGCCAGGCGATCTCGTACGCCATCAACCGCACCAGCGTGATCAACGCGGCGGGGGGCTCCGCGCTCGCCGAGCCCGCCACCACCTTCCTGCCCGAGCAGAAGGCGTTCGGCTACACGCCGTACGACCACTTCCCGGCCGGTAAGACGGGCGACCCGGCGAAGGCCAAGGAACTGCTGAAGGAGGCCGGTTTCCCGAACGGGCTGACCATCTCCCTCACCCACTCCACCGCGCAGAACCGCGAGACCAGCCCCGAGGTCGCCACGGCCGTCCAGGAAGGGCTCAAGAAGGCGGGCATCACCGTCAAGCTGGTGGGACTGGAACCGAACGCGTTCAACGAGGCGCGCTGGAGCGTCAAGGACGGGCCCGGCTTCTTCCTCTCCCGTTGGGGCGCCGACTGGCCGTCCGGCGGACCGTTCCTGGCGCCGATCTTCGACGGCCGGCAGATCGTCAAGGACGGCTCCAACTTCAACCACGCGCAGTTCGACGACGCGTCGGTCAACAAGGAGATCGACGAGATCAACAAGCTGACCGACCTGTCAGCGGCGGCGAAGCGCTGGGGCGCGCTCGACAAGAAGATCGGTGAGCAGGCCCTCGACGTGCCGCTCTTCCACCCCGTCTACAAGCGGCTCTACGGCAAGGACGTCAAGAACATCGTGATCAGCGACTGGACCGGCGTCCTCGACATCTCGCAGGTCGCGGTCAAGTGAGTACCGCTCCCGACCCGGTGGCGGCGGGGGCGGGCGCCACGGCCCCCGCCCCGGCCGCTCCCTCCTCCGGCGCCGGCCAGGTCTGGCGACGGCTGCGCGGACGACCCTCGGCCCTGGTGGCCGGGGGCGTCCTCGCCCTGCTGGTGGTGCTGGCGCTCGCCGCGCCCCTGCTCGCCGCGCTCGAAGGCCAGGACCCGAACACGTACCACGACTCGCTCGTCGACTCGGCGCGCGGCGGCGTGCCCCTCGGCTCGTTCGGCGGGGTGAGCGGCGACCACTGGCTGGGTGTCGAACCCGGCACCGGACGCGACCTGTTCGTACGGCTGCTCTACGGCGCCCGTATCTCGCTCCTCGTCGCCCTCGGCGCCACCGTCGTCCAGGTGGCGATCGGCGTCACCGTCGGCCTCGCGGCCGGTCTCGGCAACCGCTGGCTGGACACCTTCCTCAGCCGGGTCACCGATGTGATGATCTCGCTGCCGATGCTGGTGCTCGCCATCGCCCTGACCGCCGTCGTCCCCCAGGACTTCCCCCGCCCCCTGCTGCTGATCCTCGTCATCGGCCTGCTCAACTGGGGCGGCACCTCGCGGATCGTCCGGGCGCAGACTCTCACCCTGAAGCAGCTCGACTTCGTGGCCGCGGCCCGGCTCGGCGGCTCGGGGCGGCTGCGGGTGGCACGGCGCGAACTGCTGCCCTCGCTCGCGGCGCCCGTCATCACGTACGCGGCGATCCTGCTCCCCACGAACATCGTCATCGAGGCGTCGCTGTCCTTCCTCGGCGTCGGCGTCAAGCCGCCGACCCCCTCGTGGGGCGTGATGCTGTCGACCGCGCAGACCTGGTTCCGCGCCGACCCGATGTACGTCCTGCTCCCCGCCGGGCTGCTGTTCGTGACCGTGCTCGCCTTCACCGTGCTGGGCGACGCGCTCCGTACGGCGCTCGACCCGCGCGAGGCGAGCCGGCTGCGGGTCGGGACGCGTACGCGCACCCGCGCCCGTACGTCCGGCCAGGCCCGTACCCCCCTCAAGGACAACGCCTCATGACGCGCTATCTGATCAAACGGCTCGCCGGCGCGCTCCTGGTCCTGCTCGTGCTCTCCGTCGTCGTCTACGCGCTCTTCTACCTGGCGCCCGGCGACCCGGCCCGGCTCGCCTGCGGCGAACGCTGCTCCACGCAGCAGGTCGCGCAGGTACGGGAGCGCCTCGGCCTGGACCAGTCCGTCTTCGCGCAGTACGGGCAGTTCCTGCGCGGCATCGTCGCCGGACGCGACTACTCCACCGGCACCGCGCTGCTGCACTGCGACGCGCCCTGCCTCGGCTTCTCGTACAAGACCGACCAGCAGGTCACCCAGCTCATCCTGGAGCGGCTGCCCGCGACGCTCTCCCTCGCCGTCGGCGCGATGGTCGTCTGGCTGGTCATCGGGGTCGGCACCGGCCTGCTCTCCGCGCTGCGGCGCGGCGGGATCACCGAGCGCGCGCTGACCGTGCTCACCCTCGCCGGGACCGGCACGCCCGTCTTCATCCTGGGCCTGCTGCTCCTGATGGTGGTCTGCGCGTATCTCCAGTGGCTGCCGTTCCCGTCGTACGTACCGCTCGGCGACGACCCCGAGCAGTGGGCGTGGAACATGCTGCTGCCCTGGCTCACGCTGGGGCTCTTCGAGAGCGCGAAATACGCGCGGTTGACGCGCAGTTCGACACTGGAGACGCTGGCCGAGGACCATATCCGCACCTTCCGCGCCTACGGCGTCGGGGAGCGCGCGGTCGTCGGGCGGCACGCGCTGCGCGGCGCCCTGCCGCCGGTCATCGCGCTCAACGCGAACGACTTCGGCACGGTGATCGGCGGCGCGGTCCTCACCGAGACCCTGTTCGGCATCCCCGGCGTCGGCAAGACGCTCATCGACTCGGTGCGGGATGTCGATCTGCCGGTGGTGGTGGGCGTGGTGCTGGTGACCGGAGCGGCCGTCGTGCTGGCCAATGTCGTGGCGGACCTGCTGTACGCCGTGGCCGACCGAAGGGTGGCTCTCCTGTGACGCGTACGACTTCCGGGACTCCTATGGCTCCAGGGACTCCTGTGACACCTGGCACACCCGGGACACCTGGGACTCCTGAAGGTTCCGCCACGGAGCGACTGGTCCTCGTGGAGGACCTGACCGTCGACTTCACCGCGGGCGACGACGACACCGTACGCGCCGTGGACGGGCTGTCCTTCTCGCTCACCGCGGGCCGGGCGATCGGCCTGGTCGGCGAGTCCGGCAGCGGCAAGAGCACGGTCGCGAGCGCGCTCCTCGGGCTGCACCGGGGGACCGGCGCACGCGTCGGCGGTACGGTCCGGGTCGCCGGTACGGACGTGGGCACCGCCTCCGACCGCGAACTGCGCGCACTGCGCGGCGCGGTGGCCGCGATGGTCTTCCAGGACCCGCTGTCCTCGCTGGACCCGTACTACGCGGTGGGCGACCAGATCGCTGAGGTCTACCGCGTCCACACCGACGCCACCCGGCGCGCGGCGCGTGCGCGGGCGGTCGAGGTGCTGGACCGCGTGGGCATCCCCGACGCCGCGCGCCGCGCGCGCTCCCGGCCGCACGAGTTCAGCGGCGGAATGCGCCAGCGCGCGCTGATCGCGATGGCGCTGGCCTGCGAGCCGCGCCTGCTGATCGCGGACGAACCGACCACGGCGCTCGACGTGACGGTCCAGGCGCAGATCCTCGACCTCCTCCACGACCTGCGCCACGAGACGGGCATGGGGCTGCTGCTGGTCACCCACGACGTGGGGGTCGCGGCGGAGAGCGTCGACGAGGTCCTGGTGATGCGGCACGGGCGCGAGATCGAACGCGGCCCCGTCGCGGACGTCCTGGGCGCTCCGAAGGACACGTACACGCGCACCCTGCTGTCGGCGGTGCCCCGGGTGGACGCGCCGGTCGAACGGGCGCCGGCCGCTCCGGACACCGGCGCCCCGCTGATCGAGGCGGTCGGTCTGCGCCGCGAGTTCCGGCGCGGGCGGCGGACCGTCACCGCCGTCGACGGGGTCTCGCTCACCGTCGCGCCGGGGGAGACCCTGGGCATCGTCGGCGAGTCCGGCAGCGGCAAGACCACGCTGGGGCGGATGCTCGTCCGGCTGCTCGACCCGACCGCCGGGACGCTGGGCTACCGGGGTACGGAGATCGGCGCGGCGTCCGAGAAGGAGCTGCGGCCCTACCGTCGCGAACTTCAGATGATCTTCCAGGACCCGGTCTCGTCGCTCAACCCGCGCCGTTCGGTGGGCGAGTCCGTCGCGGACCCGCTGCGGGCCGCCGGGGTGCTGGCCGAAGGGGAGATCGTCGAGCGGGTACGGGGGCTGCTGGAGCGGGTCGGGCTCGACCCCGACCGGTACGACCGGTATCCGCACGAGTTCAGCGGCGGCCAGCGCCAGCGCGTCGGGATCGCCCGCGCGCTCGCCGCCGAGCCACGGCTGATCGTCTGCGACGAGCCCGTCTCCGCGCTCGACGTGACGACCCAGGCGCAGGTCGTCGCGCTCCTCGCGGAGCTCCAGCGGGAACTGGGGCTCGCCCTGGTCTTCATCGCGCACGACCTCGCCGTCGTACGCCAGGTCAGCGACCGTATCGCCGTCATGAAGGACGGCAGGATCGTGGAGCAGGGCACGGTCGAGGAGGTCTACGGGGCGCCATCCGAGGCGTACACGAAGCAGCTCCTGGCCGCCGTGCCCGCGCTCGATCCGGTCCTCGCGGCGGCCCGCCGCGCGGCCCGCAGGGAGCTTCCCGCGCCCGTGGCGCCCGCCGGGGAAGCGGCCCTGACCTGACCCGCGAGGTTCGCCGTACGTAACCGTTCCTTTTCGTAGTGCGACAGAACGCCGCCGGTACGAGAAAGTTACGTGCATTCACCCCTTCCGGTGGTGCGACGGACAACCGTCCGTCGCACCACCGGGTTGTCCGCTTACGGTCGTCCCGCTGCGTGTCGCCGATCAACGGCGGCCGCCCACAAGGGAGATCGGGGGTGCGCTCGTGCGGATCGGACTGCTCACGGACGGTGGCTATCCGTATGCGACGGGTGAGTCCAGGCTCTGGTGCGACCGGCTCGTACGCGGGCTCGCACCGCACGAGTTCCACATCTACGCGCTCAGCCGCAGCGCCCGCCAGGAACGGAGCGGCTGGGTCCTGCTGCCGCCCCACGTCCCCGCCGAGCGGGTGCGCACGGCGCCGCTCTGGGCGCCGGCCGACGACGGCCGCGGCCACGGGCGGCGCGACCGGCGCCGGTTCGCGCTCCACTTCGGCCGGCTGGCCGAGGCGATCTGCTCCGAGGGCGGCGCGGACGGCACGGGAGGCGTCGAGTCCTTCGCCGAGGGGCTGTACGGACTGGCCGACCTCGGCAGGGAGCGCGGCGGGCTGTACGCGGCGCTCCGCTCCGAGACCGCCGTACGGCTGCTGGAGTCGGCCTGCCGGGCACCCGGCGCACGCCGGAGCGTGCACACCGCGACCGTGCCCGACTTCCTCGCCTTCGCCGACCAGTTGGAGCGCGCGCTCCGCCCCCTGTCGCTCGACTGGTACGGCGAGGACGACGGGCTCGGCGCGGTCGACCTCTGCCACGCCGCCTCCGGCGGTTCCGCCGCCCTGCCGGGGCTGCTGGCCAAACGCTTCTTCGGGGTCCCGCTGCTGGTCACCGAGTACGGCGTCCGGCTGCGGGCGCACTACCTGGCGACGGCGGGCGCGGACGGGGCGGGCGTACGCGACTCCGGCGCGGAAGGCCCCGGCGTACGCGGCGCGGGCGCGGTGGGCGCGGACGCCGGGTCCGGTGCGCCGGTGCGCGCCCTGCTCGCGGCGTTCCACCGGCGGCTCGCCGCCGAGATCTACCGGCAGGCGGGCGTCATCACCCCCGGCAACCTGCACGCCCGGCGCTGGCAGGAACGGTGCGGCGCCGACCGCGCCAAGCTGCGGACGGTCTACCCGGGGATGGACGCGGAACGGTTCACGGCGTACGCAGCCGACACTGCCGACAGCGCCGACGGCGACGGTGCCGGCGGAGCGGACGGCGGTGGTGCGGGCGGTCCGGCGACGCTGGTCTGGGTCGGCAGGATCGAACCCGCCAAGGACCTGATCTCCCTGCTGCACGCCTTCGCGGAGATCCGCAGGGCGGAGCCGGACACCCGGCTGCGGATCGTGGGCGCGCCGGTGCGGACCGCGGACGGCGCGGCGTATCTCACGCACTGCCGGGGACTGGCGGCCCAGCTCTTCCCCGACGAGGCGGCCGACGCGTACGCCGTCGGCGACAACCCCGTCTCCTTCGAGGAGATCGGCGGCCCCGAGGCGCCCGACCTGCCGGACGTGTACGCCTCGGGCAGCCTGGTGCTGCTGTCCAGCGTGGTCGAGGGCTTCCCGATCAGCCTGGTCGAAGCGATGTTCTGCGGGCGCGCGACGGTCTCGACGGACGTCGGGGCGGTCGTCGAGGTCATCGGCGGTACGGGACTGGTCGTACCCCCGCGCAATCCGCGGGCGCTCGCGGACGCCTGTGTCGCGCTGCTGCGCGACCCCGAGCGCCGCGCCCGCCTGGGCGCCGCTGCCCGCGCCCGCGCACGGGAACTCTTCACCGTCGAGCAGAACCTCGCCGCGTTCCGCGCTCTCTACCTCGAACTCATCTCGCACGCCCCCGTACGGCGCGCGGCCGAGTCGGTCGACGCCGACGGCTCCCCCCTGCCCTTCGCCCACCCGGCGGAGACCCATGTCCCGGGCCACTGGACGGCGGGCCGCCCCCGATCACCGCACACCACCCCGAGCTGGGCGAACCCCACCGGGCGGCGCGTCGGCGCCTACGCGGGAGCGGCCCACACGGGAGCGGCCCACACGGGAGCGGCCCACACGGGAGCGGGGGAGCGCGATGCCTGACACCCACCACGCCCGTACGGCCGCCGCCGGTCACGCGCACGCGCGCCGGGGTTCCGCCGATCCCGTCAAGGCGCTGCTCCACCGGCATCGCACGCTCTGCGAGCGGGCCGTCGACCCGCTGGAGATCGCCGCCGGACTCGAAGCCCACGGGATCACCGACCGCACGGCCGCGCGCTTCCGGCACCGGGACGTCTTCTCGCTCGCGGAGGAGCTGTACGCACGGGCCCCGCAGGGCGCGGACGCAACGCGTGGGGCCGAGGGCGTGCACGGCGTGCACGGCGCGGAGGAGGCGGACGGCGCGGGAGAGGAGGACGGCGCGGGAGAGGAGGACGGCGCGCGCCCCGCACGCCTCCCGCGCGGCGTGCGCGCCGCGCGGAGAGACCCCGCGCGGACCGGCGCCGGATGGACAGGCGCCGGATGGGCGGGTGTCGTCCTGCTGCCCGGCGCCGTCGCCTCCCTCACCCTCGCCGGGCTGGAGCACAGCACCGGACAGCGGCAGCTCGCGATAGGCGTGGCGGGCGCCCTCGCGCTCTCCGCCGCCGTGTCCGCCTGCCTCCGCCGGGGACCCCTGCGCGCCGAGGGCCGTACCGTACCCGCCGCCGGACTCTGGACGTACGCGCTGCTGGCCTACCTGCTCTGCGGCGACGGCCTCCTCGCCGCGCTCCTCGACGGCGGCCCCCACGGGCCCTGGCCCGCCACCGCGACGCCCCTCGTGACGCTCGCCGTCGCCGTCGCGCCCGCCGCCTGGTGCGCCCGCCTCTTCTCCGTACGGGCGCGCCGCGGACTCACCGCCAGCCGCGGCCTCGCCGACTTCGCGGCGCGGGCGCGCCCCCTGCTCCTCGGCGTCGTCGGGCTGTACGCCTGCGTCCTCGCCGTACTGACCCCGCTGACCAATCTGCTCCCCGCCGAGCGCGGCGCGCTCGCACCCACCGTCGCGCTCGGCACCCTGTTCCTGCTCGCCCGGCTCCTCGCGGTCCACGGCTTCCCCGAATCCGCGGCCACCGGCCTCGCCACCGCCTGCGCCCTGGAGGTCCTGGCCTGCGCGTCCGTCCTCGCCGGCCGCATCCCCGGCTGCGACGCGCTCGCCACGCCCGTCCGGGCCCTCGTCCACGCCGCGGGGACGGCCGCCGTACCGGCCCTCGCCTGCGGTGCGGCCGCCCTCGGCCTCCTCGTCCACGCCGCCGTCGCCCTCTCCCGGGCCTCGGCACACACCTGACCTCCCCTCGCATGCCCCACACACGTCACAGAAGAAGGCAGAAGGAGACGCACGACATGACCCCGCAATCCCCAGCACCGGCCTCCGCCACGGCCCGTCCGCACGGAGGGGCCGCGCGATGAGGGTCCTGCTGCTCGGTGCCAACGGTTTCCTCGGCCGCTTCGTGGCCGACCGGCTGCTCGCCGACCCCGCCGTCCACCTGACCGCGCTCGGCCGCGGCGACGACGCCGACGTACGGTTCGACCTCGCCGGGGGCAGCCCCGGCGCGCTCACCCGCTTCCTGGACGCCGTCCACCCCGGAGTCGTCATCAACTGCGCCGGAGCCACCCGCGGCGGCGCCCGCGAACTCACCCGGCACAACACCGTCGCCGTCGCCACCGTCTGCGAGGCCCTGCGCCGCAGCGGCTGCGGCGCCCGCCTCGTCCAGCTCGGCTGCGCCTCCGAGTACGGCCCCTCCCAGCAGGGCTCGTCGACCGCCGAGGACGCCGTACCCCGCCCCGGCGGCCCGTACGGCGTCTCCAAGCTCGCCGCGTCCGAGCTGGTCCTCGGCTCCGGGCTCGACGCGATCGTGCTCCGGGTCTTCTCACCCGTCGGCCCCGGCACCCCGGCGGGCTCCCCGCTCGGCCGGCTCGCCGAGGCGATGCGCCGCGCCATGCAGTCGGGCGACGGCGAGCTGAAGCTCGGCGGCCTCGGCGTCCAGCGCGACTTCGTGGACGTACGCGACGTCGCGCGCGCCGTGCACGCCGCCTCGCTCTCCGCGGCCCAGGGCATCGTCAACATCGGCACCGGCCGCGCCGTGAAGCTCAGGGACGCCGCCGCCGTACTCGCCAGGGTCGCCGGGTTCGCGGGCGCCCTGAACGAACTCGACCTGCCCCAGGGCCCGCCCGGACTGCGCCCCGGGCACGCCGTCATCGGCGCGCCCCGGGCCGAGACGGTGGCGGAACACCTGGGCGCGGGCCCGTTCCCGTACCCCGACGGCTGCGGCGCCTGGCAGCAGGCCGACGTACGGACCGCCCGCGACCGGCTCGGCTGGCGCCCCCGGATCAATCTGGAGGAGTCCCTCGCGGACATCTGGATGGAGGCGGCGTGCCGCATCTGACCCCGGGCGGAGGAGGCGCGTCCCCCCGGCACCGGAGCGCGCCACCCCTCGGCGCGCCTCCCCGCCCCGGCGCCGGGGCGGGCGGGCTCGGCCTCGGCGTCCCCGGGTACGCGCACCCGCTGGTCGCGCCCGTCGAGTGGGCCGAGCTGACCCGTCCGGCCACCCCCCTGCACTGGGCCGTCCTCAACGTCGCCGACGGCCCAGGCGACCGCCCCGACCCGCACTGTCTCGACGCCGCGGGCCGGCTCACCAACGCACGGCTCCGGGTGCTCGGCCACCTGGACCTGGCGTACGGGGGCCGCCCCCACGAGGAGATCGTCGCCGACGCGCGGCGCTTCCTCGACTGGTACCGCGTCGGCGGCTTCTACCTGGACCGCTGCCCGGCGGGGCGCGCGGAGCTGCCCCGGGTACGGCGGACCACCGCGACCCTGGAGGCGCTGCTGGACGGCGCCCCCGGCGGCGCCGCGGACGGCGGCTACCTCGTCCTCGCGCACGGGATCCATCCCCACCCCGGATACGCGGTGGCCGCCGACCAGTTGGTCACCTTCTCCGGGCCGTGGAGCGACTACCGCTGGTCGCAGGCGGCGGCGTGGACGGCGGAGTACCCGCCGGAGCGGTTCGTCCATCTCGTCCACGGGGTGCCGCGCACCCACCTCGACGAGGCGCTGCGCGTCGCGCGCTGGCAGGGCGCGGGGACGATCTTCTTCACCGACCGTACGGAGCGAACGGACCGTACGGAGCGACTGGACCGTACGGAGCGAACGGACCGTACCGACCGGACGGAGCGAACGGGAGGGAATGACCCGTTCGAGACCCTGCCCGGCTTCTGGGACGAATTCGTCTCGCGAGTCGGACCGTGTGTCTCGGAATGAGAAGGGCCGTGGCAGTGTTACAGGGAGAACAACCGTACTGAATGACCGACCAACCCCCTAGTTGAGGTCCCTGTGTCGCTGCCACCCCTGGTCGAGCCCGCTGCCGAGCTCACCGTCGACGAGGTCCGCAGGTACTCCCGTCATCTCATCATCCCGGATGTGGGGATGGACGGGCAGAAGCGGCTGAAGAACGCGAAGGTGCTGTGTGTGGGCGCCGGAGGTCTCGGCTCCCCGGCCCTGATGTACCTGGCCGCGGCCGGTGTCGGCACCCTCGGCATCGTGGAGTTCGACGAGGTCGACGAGTCGAACCTCCAGCGTCAGATCATTCACAGCCAGGCCGACATCGGCCGTTCCAAGGCCGCGTCCGCGCGTGACTCCGTTCTCGGCATCAACCCCTATGTGAACGTGATCCTTCACGAAGAGCGGCTTGAGGCCGAGAACGTGATGGAGATCTTCTCCCAGTACGACCTGATCGTGGACGGCACCGACAACTTCGCCACCCGCTATCTGGTCAACGACGCCTGCGTGCTGCTGAACAAGCCGTACGTATGGGGTTCGATCTACCGCTTCGACGGCCAGGCCAGCGTCTTCTGGTCCGAGCACGGCCCCTGCTACCGCTGCCTCTACCCGGAGCCGCCGCCCCCCGGCATGGTTCCCTCCTGCGCCGAGGGCGGCGTGCTGGGCGTGCTCTGCGCGTCCATCGGCTCCATCCAGGTCACCGAGGCGATCAAGGTACTGGCGGGCATCGGCGACCCGCTGGTCGGCCGGCTGATGATCTACGACGCCCTGGAGATGCAGTACCGCCAGGTCAAGGTCCGCAAGGACCCCGACTGCGCGGTCTGCGGCGCCAACCCGACCGTCACCGAACTCATCGACTACGAGGCATTCTGCGGCGTCGTCTCCGAGGAGGCCCAGGAGGCGGCGGCCGGCTCGACGATCACTCCCAAGCAGCTCAAGGAGTGGATCGACGAGAAGGAGAACATCGAGATCATCGATGTCCGGGAGCCGAACGAGTACGAGATCGTCTCCATCCCCGGCGCCAAGCTGATCCCGAAGAACGAGTTCCTGATGGGCACCGCCCTGGCGACCCTCCCGCAGGACAAGAAGATCGTCCTGCACTGCAAGACGGGCGTCCGCAGTGCGGAAGTCCTCGCGGTGCTCAAGTCCGCGGGCTTCTCGGACGCCGTCCACGTCGGGGGCGGGGTCATCGGCTGGGTCAACCAGATCGAGCCGGAGAAGCCGATCTACTAGATCCGGCGGATCCCGCAGGTCCTGTGGATCTTGTGGGTCTCATGGACAGGGATGAGGGGCCGGTCCGCGCACACCGCCTGGACCGGCCCCTCTCCGCTTACTTCCCGCTTCCTTCCTGCTTGCTCTCCTGCTCTCCTGCTCTCCTGCTCTCTTGCTCTACTTGCAGACGGTGCCCGCCGCCGGCACCTTCCCGTTCAGCAGATAGCCGTTCACGGCGCTCTGTACGCACCGGTCGCCGCTGTCGTACGAGCCGTGCCCCTGCCCGTGGTACGTCAGCTCCACCCCGACGCCCTTGCCCAGCGCCGTCGCCATCGCCTTGGCGCCCGCGTACGGCGTCGCCGGGTCACCGGTGTTGCCGACGATCAGGATCGGGGCCGAGCCGGGCGCGCTCACGTCCGGCGTGGTCCACTGCCCCTTCACCGGCCACTTGGTGCAGCTCATCAGCCCCCAGCCCAGGTAGTCCCCGAAGACGGGCGACGCCTTGCGGAACGCCGGAAGCTTCGCCTTGGTCTGCGCCAGGGTGTAGCGCTCCTTGGAGTCCGCGCAGTTGACGGCCACGTTGGCCGCCTGGAGATTGCTGTACCGGCCGTTCTGGTCGCGTCCGTTCAGCGAGTCGGAGAGCGCGAGCAGCAGCGCGCCGTTGCCGCCGTCGGCCTCGTCCAGGCCCTGCTCCAGATACGGCCAGAAGTCCTTCGAGTAGAGCGCCTGCGCGATGCCGTTGGTGGCCTGGGTCTCCGTCAGCTTCCGGGGGCCGATGCCCGCGATGGGCTTCTTCCCGATCCGGTCGAGCAGGTCGGTGATGAACGCCTGGATCTCCTTCGGCGTGGAGCCGGGCAGCCGGCAGGCGGCGCCGCGCGCCAGACAGTCCTTCTCGAAGTTGTCGAGGGCGAGCTGGAACCCCTTGGCCTGGCCGAGCGAACCCTGTTCCGAGTTCTGCGTCGGGTCGACGACGGCGTCGAAGACCGCCCGGCCGACGGACTTCGGGTACAGGTGGGCGTAGACGCCGCCCAGTTCGGTGCCGTACGAGATCCCGAAGTAGTACAGCTTCTTGTCCCCGAGGACCTGCCGCATCAGCTCCAGGTCGCGTGCGGCGCTGGTCGTGCCGACGTACGGGAGGATCGTGCCGGAGTTCTTCTCGCAGGCCGCCGCGAAGTCCGCGAGCCCCTTCGTGAAGGTCTTCTCCTCGGCCGCCGTGGTGGGGGTGGAGTCCTGGGCGAAGTACGCGTCGAGCTGCTTGGCGTTCTCGCACCGGACGCCGTCGCTGAGGCCGACCCCGCGCGGGTCGAAGCTCACCAGGTCGTAGCGGGCGCGCAGCTTCTCGTAGTCCTTGGCGAAGGACGGCAGCCCGGTGATGCCGGAGCCGCCGGGCCCGCCGAAGTTGAAGATGAGCGAGCCGATCCGGTGCTTGGTGTCGCGTGCCTTGGCGCGGATGAGGGCGAGGTCGATCGTGTCGCCGTCCGGCTTCGCGTAGTCGAGCGGGGCCTTCATGGTGGCGCACTGCCACCGGGTGCCGCCGGGCAGCGGCGAGGGCGCCGTACCGCCCCCCTCGGAGGCCGCGGGGGCCGGGCACGCCTTCCACGTCAGATGCTGGGTGGCCAGGCCGCCGCCCGGGCTGCTCGTGGCCCGGGGGTTCCCGCCGGCCGGGGTCCCGAGGGCGGCGTCCGAGGCGTCCCCCCGTTCGGAGCCCGCGTTGTCGGAGCATCCGGAGGCGGCCAGCAGGGCGACGGCGGTGACGGCGGCCAGGGCCGCGGACCGCCGGACGGAGGAGATTGGCATGGCCCCATCGTGCGCCGGGTCGGCGCGCGCCGCGCGGGGCCGCGGTCCATGCGGGTGGCGGCGGGCGCGCGGCAGCGCGCGACGGCGGGCGGCGGGCACACGACGGCGGGCGGCGGGGGCTCCCAAGTCCTGCGAGTCCTACAAGGCGCCCTTGCGCGTGAGGTGGCTGAAGCTCAGCCACCCCGGCAGCACCGGCAGCCAGAGCGTCAGCAGCCGGAACAGCAGCACCGCGGGCGCCGCCACCTCCTTGGGCAGGCCGACCGCCAGCAGACCCAGCGTCAGCGCGCCCTCGACCGCGCCGACCCCGCCCGGGGTGGGCGCCGCCGAGCCCAGCGCGTTGCCCGCCAGGAAGACCACCGCGATGCTCGCGTAGCTGAGCTGCTGGTTGCCGTTGTCGAACGCCCGGATCGAGGCGTCCAGGCACATCACGAACACGCCCGTCAGCAGCAGCATCCCGCCGATGCCGGTGAGCAGCTTCATCGGCCGCTGGAGCACGTCCAGCATGCGCGGCACCACCCCGGCGAACAGCGAGCGCAGCCGCGTCACCACGAACTTCCGCAGGAACGG
This sequence comes from Streptomyces sp. NPDC087310, assembly GCF_044744405.1. Lineage (NCBI taxonomy): Bacteria > Bacillati > Actinomycetota > Actinomycetes > Kitasatosporales > Streptomycetaceae > Streptomyces > Streptomyces sp. NPDC087310. Next base: position 880,161 of record NZ_JBIUYF010000004.1, read on the forward strand.
GATCGCGGTCACCACCAGGACCAGAACGGCGACCGTCAGCAGCCCCGCGATCACCGTCCTGGAGGGGGTCAGCGAGGCCGTCTTCTCCGTACCGGTGAGATAGCCGAAGGAGAGCAGCAGCAGGATGTGCGCCCCGAGCCCGAAGAGCTGGGACGCGCCGACGCTCGCCACGGCGAGCCCCGGCCGTACCCCCGCGCGCTGGAGGAAGCGGGTGTTCAGCGCCACCCCGCCGACCGCCGCCGGAGCGACGATCTTCACGAAGGACCCGGCGACCTGCGCGGCGACCGTACGCGCGAACGGCACCCGCTCCGGTACGAAGCCGAGCAGGCTCATCGCCGCCGCCACATAGCTGAGCGCCGAGAACGCCAGCGCCGCGAGCACCCACCCCCAGTGCGCCTCGCTCACGACGGTGGAGAAGTCCACCTGGGTGAGCTGCGTGAGCAGGAAGTACCCGGCGACGGCTCCGGCGATGAAGCTGAGGAGCGTCCGCGGCTTGATCCGTTCGAGCCGGACCGGTTCGACCGGCGCCTGCGGTCTGATCAGCAGCACCTGCTGCCGCATCTGGGAGAGCAGATCCTCCTCGCGGGCCTCGTCCAGCGCCTCGTCTATGGCCCGCTTCTCCGCCTGCTTCTCGGCGCGCAGGGACTTCCGTACGGCCTTGCGGTCGGCGGCGCCGTCGATGGCGGCCGTCTCCGCCGCCTTGGCGCGCTTGTTCGTCTCGGAGGCCGCGAGCACCGCCTCACGCTCGCGCTGCGACCGCTCACGGGCGAGCCTGCGCAGCGTCGCGCGGGAGGAGCGGCTCAGCGCGATCGGCTGGAGCAGCGGCAGACAGTCGGCGATCGCGTCAGGACCGAGCACCTCCACCGCCGCGGCGACGGAGCGCTCCGCGCCCACGCGCAGCCCCATGGTGGTGAGCATCTGGGCGGTGTCCATCCGCAGCACCAGATCGCCCGCCGCGATCTCGCCACCGCGCAGCTCGGTGAGGATCACCTGGCCGGAACGGTCCACCAGCAGGGCGTCCCCGGTGAGCCTGCGGTGCGCGATACGCCGCGACTGGAGCGCCTTGACCTGCCGCCACGCCTCCCGTACCAGCTCGTCGGTGATCTCCTCGTCCGGCAGCGAGTCCAGCGACCGGCCGCCCAGGTGCTCGTACACGAGCATGACGGCGTCGGGACCCAGCTCGGAGGTGGCGATCAGCTTGGGCGCGTTGGCCCCGGCGGCGATGGCCGCGTACGCGAGCAGCGCCTCCTGTTCGAGGGCCTGACGCAGGGAGGGGATGGATCTGCGGGTGGTGATGGAACGCAGCGTGAGCCGGCGCCAGGCCCGGTAGAAGAAGCCCTGCGCCTGCTGCTCGCGGTCGACGACGGTGACGTCGAGGGGCGGGCCGTCCTCCAGGGTGACCAGATAGCGCCGGCCCCGGTCGCCCTGTTCGGAGGCGTCGGAGGCGTCCTCGGCGCGCATCGCGTTCACGGGACGGAAGCCGACATGGCGCAGACCCGCCATCAGGTTCTGTCCGGTCGGCCGTACGTTGGGCGAACCGACCGCGTAGAGGGTGCCGTACGCGACGGTCCAGCCGATCAGCACGGTCAGAATGATCGAGAACGGCGTGGTGTACCCGGCGACCAGCATCGCGAAGGCGTCGAGCAGCAGCACCACCCACAGGACCACCCGCCAGCGGGGTCTGCGGGCCATCCCCACGGCCGTCATGTAGGCGATGACGGGGGCGAGGTAGCCGTGAACGGGGTCGGTGAGCCCCGCGCCGAGCTGGGGCCGTGTCAGGGCGTCCGTGATCGACTCGGGCGCGGCCCTGGCGACCCAGAGGTCGGTGGCGAGGGTGACGCCGTGCGCCAGTACGGCGGCGAGGACACCGTCCGCGATGCGCAGCCCGTCCCGTTTGATCAGCCGCTCGATCGCGAACGCGACCGGGACGAGCAGCACGGCGATGCTGGAGACCAGGCCGGCCAGCTTGACGATCAGGTCGGGGGCCTGGCCCGTGCCCTTGCTGATGTCCTGTTCCAGGCCGGAGGTGGTGCCGTGGGCGAAGGCGGAGAGACCGAGGACGAGGGCGATGGCCAGCACGCCGATGAGCAGCCGCAGCAGGTCGGAGGGGCGGTGGACGCGGGCGGCGAGCAGCGGCTCGTCGCCGGAGACCCGGTCGGCCCGGGTGGCGCCGCTGTCACTGTCACCGTCACCTTTGCCTTCGCCGTCGCTGCGGCCGGCGCCGCTCGCAGGGCGCTTCTCGGCTCCGCTGCCCGTGCTGCTGTCCGGTCCGCTGTCCGTGCTGCTGTCCGGGCCGGCGGACGGGCCGGTGTCCGGGCCGGCGGACGGGGATCCGTCGGCGTCCGGGCGCGACTCAGCGCCGGAGGTGTTCGCCGTCGCCGGAGGCTGCACGGCCCCCTCCTCTGCCGAATCCGTCTCTTCTTGATCTCGTATCACCAGTCACCGCCCGGATGATGGTGGCACGAGCATCCGACAGAGGGGGGCATCAGGGTGCAATGCGGGGGCATCCGACGCGCGGGACCAGGGCGCCGGCGATGTCGGTGGCGTGCGGCAGGATGGGCCGAATGAGGAGCAAGGAGCCCGAGGGAACCCAGCCGCCGGACCTGCCCGAGCCGCCCGACCTGCGAGGACCGTCCGAGCTGCCGGACTACGCGGAGCGGGTGCTGGATGTCGCCGAGCTGATCCCGCCCGGCCGGGTCATGACGTACGGGGACGTCGCCGAATGGCTCGGCGACGGCGGTCCGCGCCAGGTGGGCCGGGCCATGGCGCTCTACGGCTCCGCGGTTCCCTGGTGGCGGGTGGTCCGGTCCGACGGGGTGCTGCTGCCGGGGCACGAACTGCGCGCCCTGGACCACTACCGCGAGGAGGCCACCCCGCTGCGTGAGGCCGCGCGGAGCGCCGAGGGCCATGTGCCGCGCCTGGACATGAGGCGGGCGCGATGGGACGGCGAGGACCCGGGGCCGGGCACGGACGCGGACGATGTGACTCACAGATGACAGCTTCCGCCATCGGGCCGTACGGCGGGCGATCCGGCGTCCCGACCGCCCGCCGTACGGATGACGCGCCGAAGTACGAGAGGGCGCACGCGAGGGCGTACGGGAGGGTCCCGCACCGAGGGGCGGCAGCGGTGCCTGTAGCGGATGCCACGCCGAGGGTCCCTGCGACGGACGCCACGCCGGACCGTACGCGTCCGGGCCGCCGGACGGCGTAGCGTCGGCGGGACGCGTCCCGCGCGTTCCGTGCGCTCCACGCGTCTCCCGCGTTCCGCGCGCGCGGGCCAGCCCCGTCACCATCAGCACCCCCTCCAGGACCGGCGAACCACGTGAGCTCCTCCTCTTCCACCGGACGTACCCCGCACCGCCGGGAACGTCAGCGCCCCACCGGCGCGTACCGGCTGCTGCGTACGCCGCCCGTGCCGGTGGACCCCCCTGTGCTGGACGCAGCGCAGCGCGCCGTGGTTGACCACCGGACGGGGCCGCTGCTGGTGCTGGCGGGCCCCGGCACCGGCAAGACGACGACGCTGGTGGAGTCGGTGGCCGAGCGCGTCGCCCGGGGCGCCGACCCCGAGCGGATGCTGGTGCTCACCTTCAGCCGCAAGGCCGCGGTGGAGCTGCGCGACCGCACGGCGGTCCGGCTCGGCGGCGCACGGGGCCCGCAGGCGACCACCTTCCACTCGTTCTGCTACGCCCTGATCCGCGCGCACCAGGAGGCCGAACTCTTCACGGAGCCGCTACGGCTGCTCTCCGGGCCCGAACAGGACGTCGCCGTACGGGACCTTCTCGCCGGGGAGATCGAGCTGGCCCGCGACGGCCGGGGGCGGGTCCGCTGGCCCGACGAGCTGCGCGCGTGCCTGACCACGCGCGGCTTCGCCGACGAGGTGCGCGCGGTGCTCGCCCGCAGCCGTGAACTGGGCCTCGGCCCGCGCTCACTGGCGGTCTTCGCCCGCCGTACGGGCCGCCCCGACTGGTCGGCCGCCGCGTCCTTCCTCGCCGAGTACCTGGACGTCCTGGACATGCAGGGGGTGCTCGACTACGCGGAACTGGTGCACCGCGCGGTCCTGCTCGCCCGGCGCCCGGAGGTCGCGGAGAAGCTGCGGGAGCGGTACGACGCGGTCTTCGTCGACGAGTACCAGGACACCGACCCGGCGCAGGTACGGCTGCTGCGCGCCCTGGCGGGCGGAGGACGCACGCTGGTCGCCTTCGGCGATCCCGACCAGTCGATCTACGCCTTCCGTGGTGCCGATGTGAACGGCATCCTCGATTTCCCCTACGCCTTTCCCCGTACGGACGGCACCCCGGCGCCGGTCGAGGTCCTGACGACCTCCCGCCGCTCGGGCGCGGGCCTCCTGGCGGCCACCCGCCTCCTGACGCGCCGTATGCCGCTGAACCGGCTGCCGGCCGAGAAGGTACGGGCCCACCGGGAACTGGCGGCGGTACGGGAGGGCGGCCGGGTCGAGACGTACACCTTCCCGACCCCGTCGACCGAGCTGGAGAACATCGCCGACATCCTGCGCCGCGCGCATCTGGAGGACGGCGTGCCCTGGCACGACATGGCGGTCCTGGTCCGTGCGGGAGGCCGTACGATCCCGTCGATCCGCCGCGCCCTGACCTCGGCGGGCGTCCCCCTGGAGGTCGACGGCGACGACGTCCCCCTGCGCCACGAACCGGCGGTCGCGCCGCTGCTGACGGCGCTGCGGGCGGTGGCGACGGCGTCGATCACGCCACCGGGGGAGCAGGCGGCCCCGTCCGGCACCGAGGCCGACCCGGAGGCGGCGGACGCGGAGGCCCCCGATCCCGATTCCGATCCCGATCCCGATTCCGATTCCGATTCCGAGAGCGCCCTCATCACCTGGCTCGACGTGGAGACCGCGCTCACCCTCCTCACCTCGCCCCTCGGCGGTATGGACGCCGCCGATCTGCGCCGCCTCGGCCGGGCCCTGCGCGACGAGGAGCGGACCGGCGGGAACCGGATCCCGGCCGCCTCCGACGTGCTGCTCGCCCGCGCGCTCGCCGAGCCCGAACGGCTGGTGGCGCACGACCCCGCGTACGCCCGGGGCGCGCAGCGGCTCGGCGCGCTGCTCCGCAAGGCGCGCGAGCTGCTGGCCGGTGGCGGGACCGCCGAGGAGGCGCTCTGGGAGCTGTGGGACGGCACGCCCTGGCCCGGGCGGCTCGAACGCTCCGCCCTGCGCGGCGGCGCCGGCGGCCGCAACGCCGACCGGGACCTCGACGCCGTCTGCGCCCTGTTCGACGCCGCCGCCCGCGCCGAGGAGCGCACCGGCGGCCGGGGCACGCTCAACTTCCTGGAGGAACTGGACGCCCAGGACATCGCCGCCGACACGCTCAGCCGCCGCGCCGTACGCCCCGACGCCGTACGCCTGATGACCGCGCACCGCTCCAAGGGGCTCGAATGGGGCCTCGTGGTCGTCGCGGGCGTACAGGAGGGCCTGTGGCCCGATCTGCGGCGCCGTGGCTCGCTCCTGGAGGCCGACAGGATCGGCCGCGACGGGCTCGCGGAACCGCTGACTCCGGGCGCCCTGTTGACGGAGGAGCGACGCCTCTTCTACGTGGCGGCCACCCGCGCCCGTGACCGCCTCGTCGTCACCGCCGTCAAGGCCCCCGCCGACGACGGAGACCAGCCCTCCCGCTTCCTCCCCGAACTCGGCGTCGAACCCCGGGACGTCACCGGCCGGCCGCGCCGCCCGCTCGCCGTCGCCCCGCTCGTCGCCGAACTCCGCGCCACCACCGTCGACCCGGCGGCCTCCCCGGGGCTGCGCGACGCCGCCGCCCGCCGCCTCGCCCGGCTCGCCGCCCTCAGCGACGAGGAGGGCCAGGCACTCGTCCCCGCGGCCCACCCGCACCGCTGGTGGGGCCTGTACGAGCCGACCCGCAGCGCCGTCCCGCTGCGCGACCGGGAGCAGCCCGTCGCGCTCTCCGGGAGCGCCCTGGACCAGTTGGCGAACACCTGCGCCCTCCAGTGGTTCCTGGGCCGCGAGGTGAAGGCGGACGCGCCCGCCACCGCCGCCCAGGGGTTCGGCAACGTCGTCCATGTGCTGGCCGACGAGGTGGCCTCCGGCCGTACCCCCGCCGATCTCGCCGTCCTCATGGAACGCCTGGACTCCGTATGGGACGCCCTCGCCTTCGACGCGCCCTGGAAGTCGCACCAGGAGAAGGAGAACGCGCGCGCGGCCCTCGAACGCTTCCTGCGCTGGCATGTCACGGACCGCGGCGGACGCACCCCCGCCGCCACCGAGCACGGCTTCGACGTGACCCTGGAGGCGGGCGCCTACGAGGTACGGATCCGGGGCTCCATGGACCGCGTCGAACAGGACGCGCAGGGCCGGGCCTATGTCGTCGACTTCAAGACCGGCAAACACTCCCCTTCCAAGGACGAGGTCGCCCACCACCCCCAGCTCGCCGTCTACCAGCTCGCGGTCCGCGAGGGCGCGCTGGACGAGGTCTTCGACGGCCACCGCCCCGAACCGGGCGGCGCCGAACTCGTCCAGCTCCGCCAGCCCGCGCCCAAGAAGGAGGGCGGCGACGTGCTCCCCAGGATCCAGGCGCAGGAGCCGCTCACGGGGGAGTGGGTCGGCGAACTGCTCACCACAGCGGCGGGCCGCGTACTCGACGAACGCTTCACGCCGACCACGGGCCAGCACTGCGGCCACTGCGCGTTCCGCGCCTCGTGCAGCGCGCAGCCGGAGGGCCGGCAGATCGTGGAGTGAGCCGCCGCCGGGCCGTGGCATGAATCACGGACTTCGGACAGCCGAACTCCGGACCGCCGGACCGCCGGACCGCCGGACCGCCGGACCGCCGGACCGCCGGACAACCGGACTCCGGGCAGCCGGACAGCCGGGCAGCCGGACACCGGTCGCCGCGACCGCCCCCGCCCGCTGTCAGTGGTGCCGGATAGCCTTCCTGGGGTGTCCGTACATCTCACCGATCCCGCGCAGCTCAAGGAGCTGCTGGGCATCCCCTTCACCCCGGAGCAGACGGCCTGCATCACCGCGCCGCCCGCCCCGCAGGTCATCGTGGCCGGGGCCGGGTCGGGGAAGACGACGGTGATGGCCGCCCGGGTGGTGTGGCTCGTGGGCAGCGGACAGGTCGCGCCCGAGCAGGTCCTCGGGCTCACGTTCACCAACAAGGCCGCGGGCGAGCTGGCGGAGCGCGTCCGCAAGGCGCTCGTCAGGGCGGGCGTCACCGACCCGGACGTCATCGACCCCGACAACCCCCCGGGCGAGCCGCGCATCTCCACGTACCACGCCTTCGCCGGCCGGCTGCTCACCGACCACGGGCTGCGCATCGGGCTGGAGCCCACCGCCCGGCTCCTCGCCGACGCCACCCGCTTCCAGCTCGCCGCCCGCGTCCTGCGGGAGGCGCCGGGACCGTACCCCGCCCTGACCAAGACGCTCCCCGCCCTGGTCAGCGATCTGCTCGCCCTCGACGCCGAGCTGGCGGAGCATCTCGTCCCCCCGGGCCGGCTCGGCTCGTACGACACGGAACTGCTGCGCGCCCTCGACGGCGTGCGGCTCTCCAACGCCGATCTGCGCAAGGTCCCCGAGGCCGCCGTCGCCCGCCGTGAGCTGCTCGACCTCGTCGGGCGCTACCGCACCGCCAAGAGCGCCCGCGACCTCCTCGACTTCGGCGACCAGATCGCCCTGTCCGCCGAACTCGCCACCACCCGCCCCGAGGTCGGCGCCCTGCTGAGGGACGAGTTCAGGGTCGTCCTCCTCGACGAGTACCAGGACACGTCCGTCGCCCAGCGGCTCCTGCTCTCCGGACTCTTCGGCGGCGGCACCGGACACGCCGTGACCGCCGTCGGCGACCCCTGCCAGGCGATCTACGGCTGGCGCGGCGCCTCCGTGGCCAACCTCGACGACTTCCCGGCCCACTTCCCGCACGCCGACGGCACGCCCGCCGCCCGCTTCTCCCTCAGCGAGAACCGCCGCAGCGGCGGCCGGCTCCTCGACCTCGCCAACGGCCTCGCGAAACCCCTGCGCGCCATGCACGAAGGCGTCGAGGCGCTGCGCCCCGCACCCGGCGCCGAACGTGACGGCTCCGTACGCTGCGCCCTGCTCCCGACCCACGCCGAGGAGATCGACTGGCTCGCCGACTCCATCGCCCACCTCGTCCGTACGGGCAAGGAACCCGGCGAGATCGCCGTGCTGTGCCGTACGGCCGGGGACTTCCCCGAGATCCAGGGCGCGCTGGTGGCCCGTGACGTCCCCGTCGAGGTCGTCGGCCTGTCGGGGCTCCTGCACCTGCCCGAGGTGGCCGACCTCGTCGCCATGTGCGAGGTCCTCCAGGACCCCGGTGCCAACGCCTCGCTGGTACGCCTCCTCACCGGCCCCCGCTGGCGCATCGGCCCGCGCGACCTGGCGCTGCTCGGCCGCCGGGCCCGGCTCCTCGTCCACCGCGGCCCGGCGGGGGACGCGGACGACACCGACGCACGGCTGGCCGCGGCCGTCGAGGGCACGGACCCCGCCGAGGTGATCTCCCTCGCGGACGCCCTCGACACCTTCCTGGAGCACGCCGGAGCCCCGGCGGACCACCTGCCCTTCTCCGCCGCCGCCCGCGTCCGCTTCGCCCGCCTCGCCACCGAACTGCGCGACCTGCGCCGCTCCCTGGCCGACCCGCTGATGGACGTGCTGCACCGCGTCCTGGCCACGACCGGCCTCGAAGTCGAACTCTCCGCCTCGCCGCACGCCCTGGCCGCCCGCCGCCGGGAGACCCTGAGCAACTTCCTCGACACGGCGGCCTCCTTCGCCGCGCTCGACGGGGAGGCCGGACTGCTGGCCTTCCTGGCGTTCCTCCGTACGGCCGCGCAGTACGAGAAGGGCCTGGACAACGCGCTCCCGGGCGGCGAGAACACGGTCAAGGTGCTCACCGCCCACAAGTCCAAGGGCCTGGAGTGGGACGTCGTCGCCGCCCCCGGACTGGTCACCGGACAGTTCCCGAACACCAAGGCGCGCGAAGCCTGGACCGCGCAGCCGAAGGTCCTCCCGCACGCGCTGCGCGGGGACGCGCCCACACTCCCCGGGATCGACTCCTGGGACGCGAAGGGGATCAGGGCCTTCAAGGAGGACATGAAGGCGCACCAGCACACGGAGGAACTGCGCCTCGGCTATGTCACCTTCACCCGCCCGCGCTCCCTGCTGCTCGGCTCGGGCCACTGGTGGGGACCCACCCAGAAGCGGACGAGGGGCCCGTCGGACTTCCTGCACGCCTTGTACGCGCACTGCGAGGCAGGGTACGGCGAGATCGAGGTCTGGGCGGACGAGCCGGAGGAGACCGAGGAGAACCCGTCCCTCGCGGCGGAGACCACCCCGCACCCCTGGCCGCTCCCCCTGGACCCGCAGTCCCTGACCCGCCGCCGGGAGGCCGCGGACACGGTGCTGGCGTATCTGGAGGAGCTTCGGAGCACGGAGCACGGGTCGGAGTCCGGGAGCGGGGCGGTCCCCGAGGAGGCCAGGACCCTGGCGGAGCCGGTACGGGGGGACGTCTCGGGGGCGCCGGACCTCTGGGACGACTCCCCCGCCTCCGGGGATCCGGACGTCCCGGAGATCTGGGACGACGCTTTCGACCCCGGCGACCCGGACGGTCCCGGCGACCCCGGCGACCCGGATCAGCCCGACCTGGATGACCCGTCCGACCTGGCGGACCTGTCCGACTGGGACACCTGGGACTCCCACGGCCCCCAGGAGCACCCTGCGGCCTCGCCCGCAGCTCTACCCCCACCCGCGCCGTCCGTCCCGGCCCCCCGGCACCCGGTTCGGGGAAGGGGCGGGGCAGGGGAGGGCCCGACCCCCGAGGAGGCTCGTACGCTCGCCTCCTGGGACCGTGACCTCGACGCCCTCGCGGGCGAACTCGCCCGCGCCCGCGCCACCGTCCGCGACGTCCCCGTACCGCCGTCGCTCTCCGCCTCCCAGCTTCTGCGCCTCGCCGCAGACCCCGACGCCTTCGCCCATGAGCTGGCCCGGCCCATGCCCCGGCCCCCGCAGCCCGCCGCGCGCCGGGGCACCCGGTTCCATGCCTGGGTGGAGTCGCGGTTCGAGGAGCTGCCGCTCCCGATGCTCGGCCCCGACGAGCTGCCCGGCGGTCACGAGGACGAGCCGGAGATCGCGGACGAACGCGACCTCGCCGCCCTCAAGGAGGCGTTCGAGCGCACCCCGTACGCCCGGCGCACGCCCTACCGGGTGGAAGAGCCGTTCCAGCTCACCCTCGCGGGCCGGGTGATCCGCGGCCGTATCGACGCCGTCTACCGCCGCCCCGTAACCGGCACCGAAGCGGGCCCGTCAGCCCCGTACGCGTACGAGATCGTCGACTGGAAGACCGGCCGCACCCGTACCGCCGACCCCCTCCAGCTCGCCGTCTACCGCCTCGCGTGGGCCGAGCAGCACGGCCTTCCGCCCGAGGCGGTGACGGCCACGTTCCTCTACGTACGGACCGGGGAGGTCGTCCGCCCCGACCCGCTCCCCGGCCGCCCCGAGCTGGAACGGCTCCTCACCGCGGGCGCCCTTTACGACACGGAAGGCGGTTACGGCGATCCCGACACACCCACGGACGAGCGATCTTCGCAACGGGCAGACGAGACAGCCCGCCGGGCCCGTTAGGCTCGACGTCATGAGCGACATGCCGGACAGCGTCGTCCGTACGTACATCCAGACCCACCGCACGGCCTTCCTCGACGACCTCGCCGACTGGCTGCGCATCCCCTCCGTATCCGCCCAGCCCGACCACGACGCTGACGTGCGACGCAGTGCCGACTGGCTCGCCGCCAAACTCAAGGAGACCGGCTTCCCGGTCACCGAGATCTGGGACACACCCGGCGCCCCCGCCGTCTTCGCCGAGTGGCCCTCCGAGGACCCGGAGGCCCCGACCGTGCTGGTCTACGGCCACCACGACGTCCAGCCCGCCGCCCGCGAGGACGGCTGGCTCACCGACCCCTTCGACCCGGTCGTACGGGACGGCAGGATGTACGGGCGCGGTGCCGCCGACGACAAGGGCCAGGTGTTCTTCCACACACTCGGCGTGCGCGCCCACCTCGCCGCCACCGGCCGCGCCACCCCGGCCGTCCATCTGAAGCTGCTGGTCGAGGGCGAGGAGGAGTCGGGCTCCCCGCACTTCCGCGCCCTCACCGAGCGGCACGCCGAGCGCCTCGCCGCCGATGTCGTGATCGTCTCGGACACCGGCATGTGGTCCGAGGACACCCCGACCGTCTGCACCGGCATGCGCGGCCTCGCCGACTGCGAGATCGAGCTGTACGGCCCCGACCAGGACATCCACTCCGGCTCCTTCGGCGGCGCCGTCCCCAACCCGGCCACCGTCGCCGCCCGCCTCGTCGCCGCGCTGCACGACGAGGACGAACGCGTCACGGTCCCCGGCTTCTACGACGGCGTCGCCGCGCTCACCGACGCCGAGCGCGCCCTCATCGCCGAGCTGCCCTTCGACGAGACGGAGTGGCTGCGTACGGCCGCGTCCCACGGCACCCTCGGCGAGGCCGGCTACTCCACCCTGGAGCGCGTCTGGGCCCGCCCCACCGCGGAGGTCAACGGCATCGGCGGCGGCTACCAGGGCCCCGGCGGCAAGACGATCATCCCGTCCTCCGCCCACCTCAAGCTCTCGTTCCGGCTGGTCGCCGGGCAGGACCCGGACCAGGTGGAGCGTGCCGTCACCACCTGGGCGGAGGCCAGGATCCCGGCCGGGATCCGGCACAAGATCAGCTTCGGCGCGGCCACCCGCCCCTGTCTGACCCCGCTGGACCACCCCGCGCTCCAGTCGGTCGTCCGGGCCATGACCCGCGCCTTCGGGCAGAAGGTCCGCTTCACGCGCGAGGGCGGCTCGGGACCGGCCGCCGACCTCCAGGACGTGCTGGGCGCACCCGTACTGTTCCTGGGTATCTCCGTTCCGTCGGACGGCTGGCACGCGCCCAACGAGAAGGTCGAGATCGACCTGCTCCTCAAGGGCGTGGAGACCACCGCCTACCTGTGGGGCGACCTCGCCGCCACCCGGCGCTGACCCCACGCCCCCATGACCCCCGACCCATGCCTCCGCCACCGACCCCCGCACCCGTCACCCCACGACCACTCCGCTGACCAGACACCCACATCACCCCGGGGGAGTAGAAAGAACCTGTGAGCACCATCAGCAGTGACGCCACCGCACACCAGCCCATCGGCCTGACCGCGCACAGCGGCATCGACCGCGCGGCGCACCACCGTCTCGACGAGGCGTGGCTTGCGGCGGCCTGGAGCCACCCGACGACCAGGGTCTTCGTGGTGTCCGGCGGCCAGGTGCTGATCGACGACACCCCCGACGGGCGGACCGAACTGGTCATGACCCCGGCGTTCGAGGCACCCCTCACCGAGACCCACCGCTACTTCCTCGGCACGGACGAGGCCGGAGTGCGCTACTTCGCGCTCCAGAAGGACTCGCTCCCCGGGCGGATGGACCAGTCTGCGCGGCCCGCGGGGCTGCGCGAGGCCGGCGTCCTGCTCTCGGCGCGCGACGCGGGCCTGATGGTGCACGCCGTGGCGCTGGAGAACTGGCAGCGGCTGCACCGCTTCTGCTCCCGCTGCGGCGAACGTACGGTGATCGCCGCGGCCGGCCACATCCGGCGCTGCCAGGCGTGCGGCGCCGAGCACTACCCGCGTACCGACCCCGCGGTGATCATGCTGGTCACGGACGAGGAGGACCGCGCGCTCCTGGGCCGCCAGGTGCACTGGCCCGAGGGCCGGTTCTCCACGCTCGCGGGCTTTGTCGAGCCCGGCGAGTCGATCGAGCAGTCGGTGGCCCGCGAGGTCTTCGAGGAGGCGGGCGTCACGGTCGGCGAGGTCGAGTACATCGCCAGCCAGCCGTGGCCCTTCCCGTCGAGCCTGATGCTGGGCTTCATGGCCCGCGCCACCTCGTCGGAGATCACGGTGGACGGCGAGGAGATCGAGGAGGCGCGCTGGTTCTCCCGCGAGGACCTGCGCACCGCGATCGAGACAGGCGAGATCCTGCCCCCGCTGGGCATCTCGATCGCCGCGCGCCTGGTGGAACTCTGGTACGGCAAGCCGCTCCCGAAGCCGCTGAACTGACGGACGACTGAACTGACGGATGACGAAACCCCCGCCGGACCGGGTCCGACGGGGGTGACGGGGGTTCCTCGGGACGGGCCGTCAGGCGCCGACCTTCTGCTTGACCTGCGCCAGCGAGGGGTTCGTCAGCGTCGAACCATCGGGGAAGAGCACCGTCGGGACGGTCTGGTTGCCACCGTTCGCCTTCTCGACGAACGCCGCCGACTCCGGGTCGTGCTCGATGTTGATCTCCGTGTACGCGATGCCCTCGCGGTCCATCTGGCCCTTGAGCCGACGGCAGTATCCGCACCACGTGGTGCTGTACATCGTCACAGTGCCCGGCATGGTCTCGCACTCCTCTTGTCTCGCTGGATGCGTCGTCCGTCGTACCGGTACGTCGCCCGCAAACTCCTGAACGTAACGGACCCGGCGACCATTCCCGTGCTCGCCCCCATCGCCTCACCCCGGCACCGTGTCCACCGGTGATGATCGGACTGGTACGACCGATGCGGCGCCCCTGTGGACAACCGCCGCACCCGCCCCGGGGGACCTGGCAGCATGGCGGGGTGACAGCAGCAACGCACTCCCCACTGTTCCCGCGGGAACCCGACGGCGGCCAGATCGTGGCACCGCCGCGCGACGCCGACGCGGTGCTCGACGGGCTCGACCCCGAGCAGCGCGAGGTCGCGACGGCCCTGCACGGCCCGGTGTGCGTGCTGGCCGGGGCCGGCACGGGCAAGACGCGCGCGATCACCCACCGGATCGCGTACGGGGTGCGCGCGGGCATACTCCAGCCCGCCAGCGTGCTGGCCGTCACGTTCACCAACCGCGCCGCGGGCGAGATGCGCGGACGGCTGCGGCAGCTCGGCGCGGGCGGTGTGCAGGCGCGGACGTTCCACGCGGCGGCGCTGCGCCAGCTCCAGTTCTTCTGGCCCAAGGCCGTCGGCGGCACACTGCCGCGCCTGCTCGACCGCAAGGTCCAGCTCGTCGCCGAGGCCGCGGCCCGCTGCCGGGTCCGGCTCGACCGCAACGAGCTGCGGGACGTCACCGGCGAGATCGAGTGGGCGAAGGTCACCCAGACCGTGCCCGCCGACTATCCGGCCGCCGTCGCCAAGTCCCACCGCGACGCCCCGCGTGACGCGGCCGAGATCGGCCAGATCTACGGGATGTACGAGCAGCTCAAGCGCGAGCGCTCGGTGATCGACTTCGAGGACGTCCTGCTCCTCACGGTCGGCGTCCTCCAGGACCGGCACGACATCGCGGACCAGGTCCGCCGCCAGTACCAGCACTTCGTGGTGGACGAGTACCAGGACGTGAGCCCGCTCCAGCAGCGGTTGCTCGATCTCTGGCTCGGCGACCGGGACGACCTCTGCGTCGTCGGGGACGCCAGCCAGACGATCTACTCCTTCACCGGCGCCACCCCCGACCATCTGCTCAACTTCCGCACCCGGCACCCGAGCGCCACGGTGGTCAAGCTCGTCCGCGACTACCGCTCCACCCCACAGGTCGTCCATCTCGCCAACGGCCTGCTGGGCCAGGCGCGCGGCCGGGCCGCCGAACACCGCCTGGAGCTGATCTCGCAGCGCGACCCCGGCCCCGAGCCGCTCTGCACGGAGTACGCGGACGAACCGGCCGAGGCCGAGGGCACCGCCCGCAGGATCCGCGATCTGATCGCCGCCGGCGTCCCGGCCGGCGAGATCGCGGTGCTGTACCGCATCAACGCGCAGTCGGAGGTGTACGAACAGGCATTCGCCGACGCGGGCGTGCCGTACCAGCTCCGGGGCGCCGAGCGGTTCTTCGAACGCCAGGAGGTACGGGAGGCGGGCGCCGCCCTGCGCGGAGCCGCGCGCTTCGGGTCCAACGACTCGCTGCTGGACGATGTGGTGGAGCTGCCCTCTCAGGTGCGGGCCGTGCTCTCCACCAAGGGGTGGACCACCGAGCCCCCGGCCGGGTCGGGCGCGGCCCGGGACCGCTGGGAGTCGCTGGCCGCGCTCGTGCGGCTCGCCGAGGACTTCGTCCGGGCCAAGCCCTCGGCGACGCTCGCCGATCTCGTCACCGAACTGGACGAGCGCGCCGCCGCCCAGCACGCCCCCACGGTGCAGGGCGTCACGCTCGCCTCGCTGCATGCCGCGAAGGGCCTGGAGTGGGACGCGGTGTTCCTGGTCGGCCTCACCGAGGGGATGATGCCGATCACCTACGCCAAGACGGACGAGCAGGTCGAGGAGGAGCGGCGGCTGCTCTATGTGGGGGTCACCCGCGCGCGGCTCCATCTCCACCTCTCCTGGGCGCTCTCGCGCTCTCCGGGGGGCCGGTCCTCCCGACGGGTGACCCGCTTCCTGAACGGGCTGCGTCCGGGCTCCACGGCCCCCGGGGCCCGTGGCGCGGGCACGGCCACGGGCGGCTCCGTCGAACGGGGCGGCGCCACCGGCGACGCGGCCGGCGGCCCCACCCGGCGCAAGCGGCGGGGCCCGGCCCGCTGCCGGGTGTGCGGCAGGACCCTCACGGACGCCGGTGAGATGAAGCTCATGCGCTGCGAGGAGTGCCCCTCCGACATGGACGAGGGGCTCTACGAGCGGCTGCTGGACTGGCGCGCCGGGCAGGCCCGGCGGATCAGTCAGCCCGCGTGGTGCGTGTTCACCGACAAGACGCTGATGGCGATCGCGGAGGCCGTGCCGGGCAGCGCGGGCGAGCTGACGGGCATCCCCGGGGTCGGGATCCGGAAACTGGATCGCTTCGGAGCCGATGTCCTGGCCATCTGCGCAGGTGAGGAAGGTGTGGGCGAGGACGGAGACGACTGAGGCAAACTCGTCGAAAAAATAGTTTGCGCCCGTGCGGGGAATCCCCATAGGTTCTTAACCACGGAACGGCGGGCTTCTCCGAAGCCCGGTCCCCGTGCTCTACTTGTCAAGCAGTACCTGCCCAAAATACGTATGACGGGTCTTCGGACCTGTCCTTGAGACGCCGAGAGGAGGCGATTCCAGTGATCAGCATCAACGCCAGCTCCATCAGCACCGTCAAAATGACCGATCTCTCGGTCGTCTCCGCCTGCTCGCTCGGCTTCTCCCGTACCGAACTCATCGCCAGTGGACTGCCCGGCGCCTTCGCCGTCAAGCCCGCCGGTCTCTCGGGTCTGCTGACCCGTGAGCGGCCCGTCATGGTCCGCGATGAGCGACCGACCAAGGCACCGGAAGCAGGAGTAGCAGCGGCAGCAGGCAATGCCTATGCCTCTGCGGCGACCGGTGCCGCAACGAAGACGCAGACGCAGCATCACCTGATGTGGGCCTTCCGTGGGCTCGAACCCTGGAGTGATCCAGCCTGATCGACGATCAGGCCGGCGCCTTCAGGGCCGCGGAACCCCACCCGGGATCCGCGGCCCTTCTGTTTGTCCCGAACGGGACAGCCGGAGCGAAGGGGCCTCGGGACACGCACCACCCGGTACCAGCCGACAACTGGCCAAACAGGCCGGACCGACCAGACGAGGAACAAAACCCGTGCAACTCGAAGCGCACGCCCCGTCCGTACCGCCTTCAGAACCGATCACCCCGCCCGTCCCCACGGAGGACTCCACCTTGACCCCGCTGACCCCGCTGACCGCGCTCACCGCGCTTGACGACGCCATCGAGAACCTCGGCGTACCCGTTCCCTGCCGTGCCTACGACCCGGAGGTCTTCTTCGCCGAGTCCCCGGCCGACGTCGAGTACGCGAAGGCCCTCTGCGGCACCTGCCCGCTGATCGAGGCATGCCTCGCCGGCGCCAAGGAGCGGCGCGAGCCGTGGGGTGTCTGGGGTGGCGAACTCTTCGTCCAGGGGGTCGTCGTGGCCCGCAAGCGGCCGCGTGGCCGTCCGCGCAAGAACCCGGTCACGGCATGAACACCGTCGGCACCATCGACCGTCCCTTCACGCACGATCCCCAGAAGCAGGCTCCGATGACCTCTTCCCTGAGCGAGCCCTCCGGCTCCGCCACCCCAGTTGTCACCACCATGGGCGCGAACGACTCGCGTCAGAACAGGACCCGCGAGATGCAACTCATTCCAGAAGCCCTGGCTCGCGCGCATATGAACGAACGCATGCGTGAAGCCGACGCGGAACGCCGGGCCGTACGCCTGGTCACCGCGCGGCGCATGCAGCGTCGTGCCGAGCGCGTGTCGATGCGCGCGCGCCGCGCGCTGGCCATGGCCGTCATGCAGTAGGCGTCGGACACAACGGACGCACACAAGGGGGCCGGTCCTCAGGGACCGGCCCTCGCTCCGTGCGTTGTCCTGCGCCGGGACACCCGGCGGGGTTATCGTCGGCGCGTGCCGAGTTTCGAACCGCCGGGTGCCGAGAACGCCGAGAAGGCGGTCTGCGCCCGCTGCGGCCTCACGGCCGAAGCCCCGCCACCGACCTGGAGCTGCGCCATCGACCACGGCAGCCGCTCCTACCTCTGCGACGACTGCTGCCGCGCGCACATCACGGCGATCGAGAGCAGACTCGACCCGACCTGGTGGTGACGCGGGCCATGACGCTCAGGCTCCCGCGTCCACCGCCGCCTCCACCGGCTCCGCGTCCGGAACCGAGCCGGGAAACGAACCGGCGTCCGGCTCCGAGTCAGGGTCCGGGTCCGGCAGGAATCCGGACAGCCACCCCTCCAGCTCGTCCCTGAGCCGTACCGTCGCGTTGAGCTGGCAGAGCACCCCGATCGTGCTCAGCGTGACGCGGTGGATCAGCAGATACGACGGCGGCAGATTGAGCTGCTTGCCCAACTGATGGGCCGGCGACCGCGGGTCGGCGATCCGCGCCGCCTGGGTACGGATCCAGCTCCGGGTGAAGGTGAACTCCTCCACCGCGGCCGGCTCGATGATCGGCAGCAGATACTCCAGCACGGCGTCCGGGTCGAGATCGATGGACTCCTTGACGAACCCCTCCTCGCGCAGCAGCTCGTACACCGCCTCGGCGTCGCCCTCCAGCGTCAGACGCAGCGCCTCACCGATGATCCCGGGCAGCCCACCCGGCAGCCGGTCCACCGTCCCGAAGTCCAGCACCCCCAGCCGGTACGCGCCCTCCCGCGCCTCCTCCCGCTCCTCGTCCCGCGACTCCCCGGTGTCCGCCGGCGGCAGCAGCCGGAAGTTCCCCGGATGCGGATCCGCGTGCAGCAGCCCCGTACGCGCCGGGCCCGAGAAGAGGAACCGCGCCAGGAGCTGGCCCGCCCGGTCCTGCTGCTCGGGCGTGCCGTCCGAGATCACCTCCGCCAGCGGAACCCCGTCCATCCACTCCGTCACCAGCACCTGTTCGCCCTGATGCACCACCTCCGGCACCACCACGTCCGGATCGTCCGCGAACTCCACCGCGTGCGCCCGCTGCGCCTCCGCCTCCAGGGCGTAGTCCAGCTCCTCGGAGACCCGGTCCCGCAACTCGGTGATCAGCGGCTTGATGTCCATCCCCGGGATCAGCGGCCCCAGCAGCCGCGCGAAGCGGCTGAGCTGCGTCAGATCGGAGAGCAGCGCCTCCCCGGCCCCCGGGTACTGCACCTTCACCGCGACCTGGCGCCCGTCGTGCCACACCGCCCGGTGCACCTGGCCGATCGACGCGGCGGCCGCGGGCTTCTCCTCGAACTCCAGGAACAGTTCCCGCCACTCCTCGCCCAGCCGCTCCGCCAGCACCGCGTGCACCGTGTGCGTCGGCATCGGCGGCGCCGCTTCCTGGAGCTTGGTGAGCGCCGCCCGGTAGGGCCCGGCGATCTCCTCGGGCAGCGCCGACTCGAAGACCGAGAGGGCCTGCCCGAACTTCATCGCGCCGCCCTTCAGCTCCCCGAGGACCTTGAAGAGCTGGTCCGCCGTGCGCTGCTGGAGCTCCCGGGTGACGATCTCGGCAGACTTGCCGCCGATCCGCTTGCCCAGACCCCAGGTGGCCCGGCCTGCGAAGCCCAGCGGCAGAGTGGCCAGCTTCGCGGTGCGGGTGACCGCCTTCCGGGGAAGATCAGACATGAAGCCCCTCCTAATCCCAGACAGCCGTGCCGCGTACGGCGGTTACCCCGCCATTGTGTCGTGCGACGCCCCCGTTCCGGCGACGCGCTCCCCCCTTCGCCGTCCGGCCGCCCCGCACGGGCAGTCCGGATGGGGCGCGATCCGCTCCGGCTGCCAGTCCAGCAGCGGCAGTGCCGCCTCCCATCGTGCACCCGTACTCGCCGGAAGTTCCCCGTCGAGGAACGACAGAGCATGAGCCGCCGTCAGCCCCGCCACCGTGGTGGCCAGCGCCAGATCACAGGCCGGTACGGCGCCCGCCCCGCGTCCCGAGCGCCACTGGGCCAGCATCCTCGGCCACCCGGGATCGTGATCGGCCCGCAGCCGCGCGACGCACCCCGCGCACGCCGTGCCGCCGGGCAGCACCAGCGGCCCCACCAGCCCCGTGGCCTCGATCACCCCCGCGTAGAGATGAGGCGTACCGGTGGTCAGCCACGGCTCCGCCGTCACCGGATCGGGTGCGTACGCCGCGAGCCCGTCGCGCGGCGCGACGATCACCAGGGAGAGCGGCGGCTCGCCCTCCGCCGATTCCGGGGACCCTGACGCCCTCGGCAGACGGCCGGGCGCGGACCGCCGGACGAGCTGCCGGGCCGCCAGGTCCCTGCGCTCACCGACGGAGTGCTCCGGCAGTCCGCCGGGCGCCACGTCCCCCGCCGTCGCGCATCCGCCGTCCAGCACATCGACGCGGCCCACCCCCGAGGCCGCGAGCACCGCGGCGACGGCCGCCCCGACCCGGCCCGCGCCCCGGACCTGCACCCGCGCCGACCGCCGCGCGGCCAGCTTCCGCAGCCCCGCCCCGGGCTCCGGATGCAGGACGGAGAGCGACGCGAGGTCGGGCCGCAGCCGCTCGACCTCCCCCGTCCTGCCGCGCAGCGCGTCGGCCGCCGGGCCGCCCGCCCCCGGGTCGTCGAGCACCCCCGCCGCCGTGAGCCGCCGTACCAGCTCCTCGACCAGTCCGTCGGGCAGCCCCATCGCGCGGGCCTCCTCCCGCAGCAGCGGCAGCCCGCGCGTCCCGTCCAGCAGCCCCAGAAAACTGGCCGTGGCCGTGTCGACCGGTCCCATCACCACCGCGTGCGCGGGCGTCACCCCGAACTGCACCGTGTGCCGGTCCCGCCAGGCGCGCCGCAGCGCGGGCTTCATCATCGGACGCATGTCGGCCTCCCCGTTCCCGCTGATCCGTGATCCCAGAATGCAAGGCGGCGGCCGACCGCGCAGAAAGTTATCCACAGCCACGGGTATTAGTCGTTCGAATGGTGAGCGCACATGCGGGGAAGGAGGCGGAACCCTTCAGGAGGCAGGACTTCCGCCGCGCTGAGCGGGTAACGTCAGGGCGTGCCCGCCGACCCTTCCCTCAGCCGCCCGCTCCGCGGCTCGGGGACGAGCGCTGTCGAGGTCCGCAGAAGCGCCCGTCGCAGCAGAACGGTCTCGGCGTACCGCGAGGGCGACCGCACGATCGTGCTCATCCCCGCCCGGATGTCGGAGGCGGAGGAGCGCCGCTGGGTCTCGGTGATGCTCGACAAACTCGCCGCCCAGGAGAGCAAGCGGGTCCTCGGCGACAGCGCGCTGACCGAGCGCGCCGAACAGCTCTCCGCGCAGTACTTCGACGGCAGGGCGCGGCCCGCCTCCGTCCGGTGGGTCACCAACCAGAACACCCGCTGGGGCTCCTGCACCCCCGCCGAGGGCAGTATCCGGCTCTCGCACCGGCTGCAGGGCATGCCGGAGTACGTCGTCGACTACGTCCTCGTCCATGAGCTGGCCCATCTGCTGGTGCCGGGACACGGCCCGCGCTTCTGGCGGCTGCTGGAGGCGTACCCGCGCACGGAGCGGGCCCGCGGCTATCTCGAAGGCGTGGTCGCGGCGGAACGGCTTCCGCATCTGCCCCTCACGCGCGGGGGGAACGGCCCGGACGGCGCCGAGGCGGACGACGTGGACACGGACGGGACAGCGGACACGGCCGACGCCGAAGCCGGGGAATGAGCGCGGAGCAGGCCCGCGACAGCGCCTCCGCGAAGATCCGGTCGCCGCCGTCCTCAGCCACCGCCGTCAGGGGAAACTCCCTTCACCGGTCCTGTACCGAGTCTGTACCGACTTGGCCGATTGTCCGACCCAGCCGTTAGCCTGGCGCGACGCATTGGCATTCGGGATGGGGGACGGTCGTTACGTATGGCACGGGAATTCCAGCGGGGCCACAAGGCCAAGGTCAGTGATCTCACGGCGGGGACGGATCTGTACGTGGGCGTGCAGATCGCGGCTCCGGGGCTGAGCTTCGACATCAGTTGTTTCGGTCTCGACGCCGACGAAAAGCTCTCGGACGACCGGTACTTCATCTTCTTCAACCAGCCGAAGTCGCCGGAGGAATCCATCCAGTTGCTGGGGGCCCAGGCCGGCGACACGGAGTCCTTCCGGGTCACGCTGGACCGTGTCCCCGACGCCGTCCACAAGCTGTCGTTCACCGCCACGATCGACGGCGCGGGACAGATGTCGCAGGTCGGCCCCGGATACATCCGGATCGTCGCGGGTGGCGAGGAAGTCGTCCGGTACGCGTTCACGGGCGCGGAGTTCACCACCGAGCGGGCCGTCATGCTCGGTGACTTCTACCTCAAGGACGTCTGGCGCTTCGCCGCCGTCGGCCAGGGCTTCGACGGCGGACTCGACGCGCTGCTGAAGAACTTCGGCGGCGAGGTCGCCGAGGAGGAACCCGCCGCGCCGCAGCCCCCGGCGGGCGGCGGCCCGGTCCCGGGCTTCGCCCCGCCCGCCGCGCCCACCGCGCCCGCACCGTCCTTCGGCGCCCCCGCCGGACCACCGGCCCCGGCGCCAGCACCGGCCCCGGCACCGGCTCCGCAGTCCGTGCACGCCGCGCCGACCATCGTGGCGCCGATGCCCCCGCAGGGCGGCACCGTACCGCCGCCGCCCGCGCCGTCCCCGTACGGCCAGCAGCCGCCCCAGCAGCCGCAACAGCCCCAGTTCGGCCAGGTCCCGGGCCAGATGCCGGGCCAGGTCCCGGGCCAGATGCCGCCCGGGGCGCCGTCCCCGTACGGTGCCCCCGCGCCCTTCGGGCAGCAGCCGCCCGGCGCGCCCCAGGGCGTCCCGCAGGGTGTGCCCGCCGGCGGCTCCGGTCTCCAGGCGGCCCTTCAGCCGTACAAGGAAGCGCCCACAGGGCAGCGCTGGACCTCGCAGAACGGCCAGCTCGTACGGATCGACCTCGGCGAAGGCGGCAGCCCCGTCCTGGCCCGCCAGGGCAGCATGGTCATGTACCAGGGCAAGGTCGACTTCGGCTACAAGGGCGCCGGCTTCGTCGGCCGCGTCGTCGGCAACGCGACCGGCCAGGAGATGCAGCTCATGCGCTGCACAGGACGCGGTCAGGTCTTCCTCGCCGAGGAGGGCGCGCACCTCCACCCCGTGGAACTCCAGGGCGACGGCATCTGCGTCTCGGCGGAGAACGTCCTCGCCTTCGATGAGAGCCTCCAGTACGAGGTCCGCCGCATCGAGGGCCACGGCATACCCGGCGGCGCCCTGTTCACCATGCAGTTCCAGGGCACCGGCACCGTCGTCGTGAAGACCCACGGCACCCCCGTGGTGCTGCCCGTCACGCCCACGACCTTCGCCGACTGCAACGCCGTCGTCGCCTGGTCGGCGGCCGCACAGGTGA
The DNA here is from genome assembly GCF_044744405.1 of Streptomyces sp. NPDC087310. Taxonomy (NCBI): domain Bacteria; kingdom Bacillati; phylum Actinomycetota; class Actinomycetes; order Kitasatosporales; family Streptomycetaceae; genus Streptomyces; species Streptomyces sp. NPDC087310. Next base: position 902,862 of record NZ_JBIUYF010000004.1, read on the forward strand.
TCATCTCCAGCCAGGTCAGGCTGCGCCGCAACGCGTACCCCGGCCACAGCGGGGAGACCGTGAACCTCCAGTTCCGGGGAGCGCCCGGCAATTTCATCGTCGTCCAGCCGTACGAGGTCTGAGGGAGCCCGGACAATGAACCAGCAGCTCGCGGGCTTCGCCCCGACCCCCGTCGCGGCCCGGATGGAGAACCACGGCCGCTCCATGCTCAAGGTCGCCATGGCCTCCGGCCACGACCTCTACGCGCGCACCGGCTCGATGGTCGCCTACGAGGGCTTCATCCAGTACGAGCCGAACCCGCCCGCCGTCCGCCAGATCGCCTCCCAGTGGGTCACCGGCGAGACCACCCCCGTGATGAAGTGCGCGGGTGACGGACTGCTCTATCTCGCCGACTACGGCGCCGATGTCGTCGTCATCAACCTCGACAACGACGCGCTCTCCGTCAACGGCTCCAACCTGCTCGCCTTCGACGCGCACCTCCAATGGGGCGTCGAACGCGTCAAGGGGCTGGCCAAGTTCGCCGGCCAGGGCCTGTGGAACGTACAGATCTCCGGGACGGGCTGGGTCGCCCTGACCTCGCGCGGCACCCCGGTCGTCGTCGACTGCGGACGCGGCGAGGACGAGACCTATGTGGACCCCGACGCGCTCGTCGCCTGGTCACCCGGCCTCAAGGTGAAGGGCAAGCGCAGTTTCAAGGCGTCCTCGCTGATCGGGCGGGGCAGCGGAGAGGCATACCAGATGGCCTTCTCCGGCCAGGGCATCGTCGTCGTCCAGCCCAGCGAGGACAGCACCGACCGCCTGCGGATCCGGGGCTGAGGGGAGCGAGGAACCATGCAGAGTCCGCTTTTCGCGCACACGGAACAGCAGTCCCAGGACCGCTACGCCGTCCAGAACCCGCAGCTCCTGCGGGTCGCGCTCACCGGCCAGGACGACGTGCTCGCCCGGAAGGGCGCGATGGTCGCCTACCAGGGGCTCATCGAGTTCGACGGTGAGTACCAGTCGCAGGGCCAGCGCCGGGCGCGCGCGACCACCGGCGAGGGCCTCGACCTGATGCGCTGCTCCGGGCAGGGCACGGTCTATCTGGCCAACCTCGCCCAGTACATCCATGTGGTGGATGTCGACCACGACGGGATGACGGTGGACAGCGCCTACGTCCTGGCGCTCGACTCCACGCTCCACAGCGAGGTCGTCGCGGTGGACAGCCAGTACGGAATCTCCGGCTCCGGCAAGTACCAGCTCAACATCTCCGGGCGGGGCAAGGTCGCGCTGATGACCTCGGGCCAGCCGCTGATGATGGAGGTCACGCCGGACAAGTACGTCAACGCCGACTCCGACGCGGTCGTCGCCTGGTCCTCCGCGCTGCGGGTGCAGATGCAGGCACAGACGCACTCCTCGGGGATACGGCGGCGGCGCGGCTCCACCGGCGAGGGCTGGGAGCTGAGCTTCCTGGGACAGGGCTTCGCCCTTGTCCAGCCGAGCGAGGTCATGCCGCCGCAGCAGGCGGAGATCGGCCAGGGGCTGGGCGCGCAGTACGGCGTCGGCCAGAGCGGCGCGCACGGGCAGAACCAGAACAACGCCTGGAGCAGGTGACCCGGTCCGCCCAGGTCACGGGGGCGGGTTCCAACGGAACCCGCCCCCCCGCGTCGTCTCAGGCGCCCAGGAGCACCCGCGTACGCTCCAGCAGCCGGACGACCGAGCCGTCGGCCACCTCCGCCACCTCGTCGTACGCGAACCAGCGCAGGTCCAGCGACTCCTCGCTGATGGCCTCGACCGCGCCGGGGGCCGCCAGCGCCGCGTACTGGACATCCAGATGCCAGTGACAGGGCGCCGGGATGGGGTGCCGGTCGAGCCGTACGGGGCCACCCGCCAGCAGGGTCAGGTCCGGGATCCCGGACTCCTCCCCGGCCTCCCGCAGCGCCGCGCGCTCCAGCGTCGGGTCACCCGGCTCGCAGTGGCCGCCCATCTGGAGCCACATGCCGAGCTTCTTGTGCAGGGTCAGCAGCACGCGCCCCCGCTCCGGGTCGACGACCAGCGCGCTCGCCGTCAGATGCCCGGCCCCGCACGCCTTCCACATCCCGTCCGGGTGGGCCGCGAGATGGTCCAGATAGAGCCCGCTCAGCTCCCGCTGGGCGGGCTCGTCCCCCTCGTACCCCTTCAGGACGAGGATCGCGTCGTCATGCAGGCTCACTTGTCGGTGTCGTCCTTCTTGTCGCCCTGGTCGCCCTGGTTGTCGGTGTCGTCCTTCTGCAGGTTCGGCTTGCCGTCGGCCGCCTCACCGAGCATCTTGTCCAGCTCGGAGAAGTCGAGCTGCTCGTGGTGGACAAAGCCGTCCGGGTCGTCCAGGTCCGAGGCCGTCGGCAGCATGTCCGGGTGCTCCCAGAGCCGGTCGCGGCCGTCGACACCCCGCGCGTCCGTGAGCGAGGCCCACAGCCGGGAGGCGTCCCGCAGCCTGCGGGGCCGGAGCTGGAGCCCGATGAGCGTCGCGAACGTCTGCTCGGCCGGACCGCCGGAGGCCCGGCGCCTGCGCAGCGTCTCGCGCAGCGCGTCCGCCGCCGTCAGCCGGTTCTTCGCGGCCTCGTGGACCACCGCGTCCACCCAGCCCTCGACCAGCGCCAGCGCCGTTTCGAGCCGGGCGAGCGCGGCCTTCTGCTCCGGGGTGTCCTCCGGCTGGAACATGCCCTGCTGGAGCGCTTCCTGGATCTCCTCGGGGTGGCCGGGGTCGAACTGGCCGACCACGTCCTCCAGCTTGGAGGTGTCCACCTTGATCCCGCGGGCGTAGCCCTCGACCGCGCCGAACATGTGCGACCGCAGCCACGGCACATGGGCGAAGAGCCGCTGGTGGGCGGCCTCGCGCAGCGCCAGATAGAGCCGGATCTCGTCCTTGGGGACACCGAGGTCCTTGCTGAACGCCTCGATGTTCAGGGGAAGCAGCGCGGCCCTGCCCGCCGGGCCCAGCGGCAGCCCGACGTCCGTCGAGCCGACCACCTCACCGGCCAGCACACCCACGGCCTGCCCGATCTGCTGGCCGAACATGGCGCCGCCCATGGAGCGCATCATGCCGATCAGCGGGCCCGCCACCGACTGCATCTCCTCGGGCAGCACCTCGCTCATGGCCGTGCCCACCCGCTCCGCCACGGGGTCGACGAGCTGCTGCCACGCGGGCAGCGTCGCCTCGACCCACTCGGCGCGGCTCCACGCCACGGAGGCGTTGGCACCGGAGGGCAGCGACGTCACGCCGTCCAGCCAGATGTCGGCCAGCCGCACCGCCTCGTCCACCTGCGCGCGCTCCGCGGGGCCGACGCTCTCGTCCTTCGTGCCGTCGGCGGTGCCCTGGGCGACCGTCTGGCGGGCGATCTGCTTGGCCATGTCCCAGTTCACGGGACCGCCCTCGTAGCTCAGCATCTGGCCGAGCTGCTGGAACGCGGCCCCCAGGTCGTTGGGGTTCAGCGAACCGAACATCGCGGCGAACGGATTGTCCGCGCCGCCCGCGCCGCCGCCACCGGGCAGCCCGAATCCTGCGAAGGGGTTGCCCTGAGCGCCTTGGCCACCGGCACCCTGACCACCTCCGGCAGGGTCCTTCTTCTTGCCGTCGCCGTCCTCCGGCTCCTCCGGCGGAAGGCCGAATCCGAATGGTGTGTCACTCACGGGGTTCCTCGGCTCGTAGGGCCGCCGACTTTCTGTCGGCGGCGACTGCCCGACTTCACCACCCAGCCTAAGCGGCACAGGGTTCGTACGGGCGGTGCCGCGGGTCGGAACGGGTTCGACACCCGGTGGCTTCCGGGCTCGATGCTCCGTCGGCGGATGGCCTGCGGCAGGATGGACGTCACCTGGTACGTACGCGCCATTCACGTACGTATTGAAGACAACCGCTGGAGACGCCCGGTGAGTTCCCCAGATCCGCAGGTTCGCGCAGCGCGAAACCGCTCAACCCCGACCCCGTCCCGCGGCCCCGTAGTCGCGGTCACCGGCGCCGCCTCCGGCGTCGGTGACCTGCTCACCCGGCGCCTGGCCGCGTCCGAGGAGATCAAGCAGGTCATCGCCATCGACGAGCGCCGAGGGGAGGTCTCCGAGGCCCAGTGGCACATCCTCGACGTCCGTGATCCGGCCATCGCGGAGAAGTTGCGCGGGGCCGACGTCGTCGTGCACCTCGCGCTCGACCTCGACCTGGAGACCGACGCCGCCGCCCGGACCGCGTACAACGTGCGCGGTACACAGACCGTGCTCACGGCCGCCGCGGCGGCCGGGGTGCACCGGGTCGTGCTCTGCACCTCGGCGATGGTCTACGGCGCCCTGCCCGACAACGACATCCCGCTCTCCGAGGACGCGGAACTGCGGGCGACCGCCGAGGCCACCGGCGTCGGCGACCTCCTGGAGATCGAACGGCTCGGCCGCCGCGCTCCCCGCGCGCACCCCGGCCTGAATGTGACGGTCGTACGGCCCGCCGTCCTCGTCGGCGGTACGGACACGGCCCTCACCCGCTACTTCGAGTCGCCACGGCTGCTCGTCGTCGCCGGATCCCGCCCCACCTGGCAGTTCTGCCATGTCGAGGACCTGGTGAGCGCGCTGGAGTACGCGGCGCTCGAAAAGGCCGAGGGGGAGTTCGCGGTCGGCTGCGACGGCTGGCTGGAACAGGAGGAGGTCGAGGAGCTGAGCGGCATCCGCCGCATGGAGCTGCCCTCGGCGGTCGCCCTGGGCGCCGCCGCCCGGCTGCACCGGATCGGCCTCACACCGTCCCCGGCCGGCGACCTCGCGTACACGATGCACCCCTGGGTGGTCAGCGTGAGCCGGCTGCACGACGCGGGCTGGCGCCCCCGGTGGACCAACGAGGAGGTCCTCACCGCCCTCCTCGAAGAGGTGGAGGGCCGCCACACGGTCGCCGGACGCCGTCTGGGCCGCAAGGACGCCACGGCGGCGGGTGCGGCGGGCGCGACGGTCGCGCTGCTCGGTACGGCCGCGCTGGTACGGCGGGCCCGCAAGGCGCGGCGCCGGATCTGAGCCACCCGCGCGGGCCTCGCCCCGCGCTCCTGCTCGCCCTGCTCCGGTCCGGGGGAACGCCCGTTCCATGGCGCCGGTGCCGTACGGCACGATGGGTCCCATGGCGAGTACGCGTTCCCACCCGGGCGAGCAGGCGGCGCAGGACCCCATCCGGCTGCTCGCGATCCGTGACACCCCGCTCAGCGTCGACGAGGTCTTCCGCGCGGTGGGGGAGGACGCGGCGGGCGGTACGGCGCTCTTCGTGGGCACGGTGCGCAACCACGACGGCGGCGCGGACGTCGACGCCCTCGGCTACTCCTCCCATCCGTCGGCGGAGGCCGAGCTGCGGCGGGTGGCGGAGAAGATCGTCGCCGGTCATCCGGTGCGCGCGCTGGCCGCCGTCCACCGTGTGGGGGATCTGGAGGTCGGAGATCTGGCGGTGATCGTCGCGGTCTCCTGTCCGCACCGGGCGGAGGCGTTCGAGGCGTGCAGAAAGCTGATCGACGACCTCAAGAACGAGGTGCCGATCTGGAAGCACCAGAAGTTCTCGGACGGAACAGAGGAATGGGTGGGCGCGTAGCGCCTCTTTGAGGGGTGGCGGTCGGGCGACGGGTGGGGGTTCCACCGGGGCCTCCACCCGTACGGCCCGATTTGCGTAACCGCCTTCCGGCCAGCAGCGTTGGTGCTGCAGATGGTTAATCTGCTGATCGGTCAGTTCACAGACACTCATGGGTCGGGAGGTCGGTATGGCCGCACTTGCCTGGTTGTTGATCCCGCTTTTCGCTGCCGTTGGCGCGGCGATATGGGGAAGCTGGGTCTCCAGGGACCGCACGATAGGGGACATGGCCGAGCTCAACGGCTATGCCCGGTTCCGTGACGCGATGGAGAAGGCGGAGACCGAGTCCGAGCCGGTCTGAGTCCGTGGGCCCCGTGGGCCCGTCGGTCCGGGCCACGGCCCCTGTGACCTCGTACGGACCGGCCCCGGGGGTGCACTGACAGAGCCTTCCCGTACTGTCGTTCCATGCCACGCCGCACCGCGACGATGCTCGCTTCCACCCTCGTCCTCATCGCGCTGCTCTGCGCGGGTGTGCTCATCAAGGTCCCGTATTCGGAGATGAGCCCGGGGCCGACGGTGAACACACTGGGCGACGCCGGCGGTGAGCCCGTACTCCAGATCTCCGGTCGTAAGACGTATCCGACGTCGGGTCATCTGAACATGACGACGGTCAGGGTCACGGGCGCGGACTACAACATGAACATCGTCGAGGCGGTCTACGGCTGGCTGGCCCACGACAGTGTCGTGGTGCCGCACGACACCCTGTATCCGGACGGCAAGACGGAAGAGCAGTCCACGCAGGAGAACGCGGAGGAGTTCAGCCAGTCCCAGGAGAGCGCCAAGGTCTCCGCCCTGGCCGAGCTGGGCATCCCGTACTCCTCCCGCACGATCGTCTCCTCGGTGATCAAGGACAGCCCCTCCGAGGGCACCCTGCACGCCGGCGATGTGATCAAGGCCGTGGACGGCACGGAGATCAAGGCGCCCGAGGACGTGGCGAAGCTCGTCACGAAGCACAAGCCGGGCGAGGACGTCGTCTTCACCATCGTGCCCGCCAAGGAGGCGAAGGCGGCGGAGAAGTCCGGCAAGGAGCCGACGGCCACCGAGAAGGTCACGATCACCACGCGGAAGTCCGACGAAGGTGACCGCGCGATCGTCGGCATCCAGGCGGGGACCGATCACACGTTCCCGTTCACCATGGACATCAAGCTGGCCGACGTGGGCGGTCCGAGCGCCGGGCTGATGTTCTCGCTCGGCATCGTCGACAAACTCACACCCGGCTCGCTGACGGGCGGCAAGTTCGTCGCGGGTACGGGGACCATCGACGACAAGGGCGAGGTCGGCCCGATCGGTGGTATCGAGATGAAGCTCGTCGGCGCGCGGAACGCGGGCGCGCGGTACTTCCTCACGCCCGACCAGAACTGCGCCACCGCGGCCTCGGACATCCCGAGCGGCCTCACCCTGGTCCGGGTGAAGACGATCAAGGACGCGACGCGGTCGTTGGAGAAGATCCGTACCGGGGACACGGCCGGCCTGCCGAGCTGTTCGGCAAGCTGACCGGCCGCATCCACGGAGGACGTGCTCAGGCGGCGCGGTACGGCGCCTGGGCGCGCCTGTAGGGCTCGCGGGAGCCTGTTACGACTCGAAGGTGGCCGACAGCGCCTCCGCCAGCCCCGGGACCAGCCCGGAGCCCGTGAGGACCTCGTTCGGGGAGTCCTTCTCGCGCAGCCGCAGCGCGGACTCCCGGGCGCCGTCCCGCAGCACGGCCACGGTCATCCGTACCTCCTGGCGCTCCGGGTGGGAGGCGACCCACGCGGCGAGCGCCGTTTCATCCAGATTGTCCGGTACGGACGCCTCCGCGGACGGCGGCAGCATCAGCCGCTCCACGGTCATCGCGCAGCCCGCCACCGCCCCGGGCCACGCGATGGTGCCCAGGAACTCGTCCAGCGGGGTGCCCGCCGGGATCTCGTCCTGTTCCACGGGGGTGAGGGGGGCGACGGAGCCGCCGTCCTCGTCGAGACCCAACTGGGCCGCGAGTTCGGGTTCGTCGGTGCGCAGCCGCGTCGTGTCGACGAGCGCGAAGAGCCGGGCGGGCTGGTCCCAGCCGAGCGTCGAGGCGTATTCGTCGATTTCGAGAACCGCTCGGGTCAGCGGGCTCGCGGCCATGGGGGTGCCTGAGGGAGAAACAGTGGACATGGTCAATATCCTGCCTCCTTCGGACCCGGGTGCGGGAACTAGGTAAAGCCTCAGTAAGTTGAACAAGCTGAACCACACGCATTCACACGACCGCGAACTTCGAGGTGCGCACGTTGGCTTTCCAGATGCCGGACCGCGGCGGAGGCCCGACCGGGCCACGGATCAGAGTGGGCCGGCCTTCCCGTCGGGCTCGGACCCTGCTCATGACTTTGGGCGTGCTGGCCGTTCTGGCCATGCTCTTCGTCATGTTCGCGGGGTTCTGGACCGACTGGCTCTGGTACCGCTCGGTGAAGTACTCATCGGTTTTCACCACCACTCTCTGGACCAAGATCGGTCTGTTCGCGGTCTTCGGACTGCTGATGGCCTTGGCGGTCGGGCTGAACATCTGGCTGGCGCACCGGCTGCGGCCGCCGCTCAGCGCGATGTCCATGGAGCAGCAGAACCTCGACCGGTACCGGATGGGGATCGCCCCGTTCAAGAAGTGGGTGCTCCTCGGGATCACCGCGCTGGTCGGGCTGATCGCCGGGGCCTCCGCCGCCGGCCAGTGGCGTACGTGGCTGATGTGGGTCAACGGGGTGCCGTTCGGCCAGAAGGACCCGCAGTTCAAGCTGGACGTGGCGTTCTACGCGTTCGACCTGCCCTGGTACCGCTTCATGCTGGCGTTCGGCTTCGCGGCGGCCGTGCTGTCGCTGATCGCCGCCGCGCTGACCCACTACCTGTACGGCGGGCTGCGGATCACCAGCCCCGGCGCGCGGGCCACCGCGGCGGCCACCGGTCATCTCTCGGTGCTGCTCGGTGTCTTCGTCTCGCTCAAGGCGGTCGCGTACTGGCTCGACCGGTACGGCCTGGCCGTGAAGTCCAGCGACTTCAAGGCGACGGGAAACTGGACCGGTCTGCGGTTCACGGACGCGAACGCGTTCCTGCCCGCCAAGACGATCCTCTTCTGCATCGCGGTCATCTGCGCCCTGCTGTTCTTCGCGACGCTCTGGCGCCGTACGTGGCAGCTTCCGGTGATCGGCTTCGGCCTGATGGTGCTCTCGGCGATCCTGATCGGCGGCCTCTACCCGGGGATCGTCCAGAAGTTCCAGGTCGAGCCGAACGAGCAGGCCAAGGAAGCCCCGTACATCAAGAAGAACATCGACGCCACGCGTCAGGCGTACGGCATCGACACCGCCGATGTGCAGGACTACGGCGGCAAGGGCGACCCGGACAAGAAGGCCGAGCAGCGCAAGGCGGCCGACTCGGCGGCCAGCTACCGGCTGGTCGACCCGAATGTCGTCTCGCCCGCGTTCCAGCAGCTTCAGCAGGAACGTAAGTACTACCAGTTCCCCTCCACGCTGGACGTCGACCGGTACCCCGGCCCCGACGGCAAGCCGCAGGACACGGTCGTCGGTCTGCGCGAGCTGAACATCACCGGTATCCCGAAGCGCAACTGGATCAACGATCACTTCACGTACACCCATGGGTACGGGCTGATCGCGTCCAAGGGCACGAACACGGTGACGGACGAGAACGAGGGCACCATCGGCGCCCCCGACTTCACCGAGTCCGGCCTGCCGACCACCGGTGACATCCCCAAGTACGAGCAGCGCATCTACTACGGGGAGAAGACCGAGCAGTACTCGATCGTGGGCGGCCCGCAGAAGGAGCTGGACTACGAGAAGAACGGCGAGCAGACCACGAGCTACAAGGGGAAGAGCGGCGTCGACCTCTCCAACCCGCTGAACCGCGCGGCGTACGCCGTGGCCTTCAGCGAGCCCCAGATGCTCTACTCCGGCGCCATCGGCGACGGCTCGCGGATTCTGTACAACCGCACGCCCAAGGAGCGCGTCGAGGCCGTCGCCCCCTGGCTGACCATCGACGGCGACGCGTATCCCGCCGTGGTCGACGGCCGGATCCAGTGGATCGTCGACGCGTACACGACGACGAACGGCTACCCGTACGCGTCCCGTACGACGCTCGGCGACACGACGGCCGACTCGCTGACCGACAGCCAGCGCGCGGTCGTCGCCCAGCAGAACCAGGTCAACTACATCCGGAACTCGGTGAAGGCCACCGTCGACGCGTACGACGGCTCGGTCAGCCTGTACCAGTGGGACACCAAGGACCCGGTGCTCAAGACCTGGATGAAGGCGTTCCCCGGCACGGTGAAGCCGAAGGCCGACATCGACAAGACACTGCTGGACCACCTGCGCTACCCGCAGGACATGTTCAAGGTGCAGCGAGAGCTCCTCACCCGCTACCACGTCACGGACCCCGCGCAGTTCTACAGCGGCAGTGACGCGTGGCAGGTGCCGGACGACCCGACCACCAAGGACAGCAACTCGGTCCCGCCGTACTACCTGAGCCTGAAGATGCCGGGCCAGGACGATCAGAAGTTCTCGCTGACGACGACCTTCACGCCCAACGGGCGCCCCAACCTGGGGGCGTTCATGGCGGTGGACGCCGACGCCACCAGCACGGACTACGGCAAGATCAGAGTCCTGAGGGTGACGTCCACGGTCCAGGGCCCGCAACAGGTGCAGAGCGAGCTGAACGGTGTGCCCGAAGTCGCCGAGTTCGTCAGGAACCTGAGAGGCACCGACTCGGACATCGAGTACGGCAACCTCCTGACGGTGCCGCTCGACGGAGGCTTCCTCTACATCGAGCCGGTGTACGCGCGCGGTGGCAGCGCCAACTACCCGCTGCTGAAGAAGGTGGCCGTCTCCTACGGAGGCAAGCCGGTCTTCAAGGACACCCTTCCGGAAGCGCTGAACGCGGTGTTCGGTGCGGAAGGTACGGAGCAGCCGGGCACCACGGAGCCGCCGGGCGACACCACCACGCCGCCGGCCACCGGCGACAAGGCCCTCCAGCAGGCCATCGCGGACGCCCAGAAGGCGTACGAGGCGGGCGAGGAGGCGCTGAAGAAGCCGGACTGGGACGCGTACGCCCAGGCCCAGAAGGACCTGCAGAGCGCGCTCGAAAGGGCCGCCAAGGCGAAGCCCAGCTCGGGCGACGGGGCCGGTGACGGGGCCAGCGGCGACTCCAGCGCGGACTCCAGCGCCGACTCCGGCAGTGCGGACGGCGGTGGCGATACGAGCTGACCTGGCTTCACCTCCGCCCCGTGGTACGGTTGGGACACAACGACGCGGGGTGGAGCAGCTCGGTAGCTCGCTGGGCTCATAACCCAGAGGTCGCAGGTTCAAATCCTGTCCCCGCTACGGCGAAGTCAAGGGCCCGGATCCTTCTAGGATCCGGGCCCTTGCCATGTGTCCGTCCCAACTGGGTAGTAGGTGGGCCCAGTTGGTCCCCGGTGGGTTTGATGTGTCTCTCTGTGGGCATGTCGACAAAACGCTGTAGTGACCTTGTGGGGCGCGGTATACCGGCTGTACGCGGCCGGCGGGTGGTGCGACGATGGAAAATATGGGGGATAGGGCAACTCTGTTGGAGACAGGGCGGTATGTGCAGCCACACGTGAACGACGCGGCCGGTGGGACCGGAGCCGCCGACGGGCCCGACACCGAGGCCGAGGCGAGACACCGCCGCGCCGCCGACGCCGGGGACACCGCGTCGATGAGCGTGCTCGGCGCCCTGCTGCTGCGCCGTGGTGATCTCGACGGCGCCGAGCCGTACCTGCGCGCCGCGACCGCCGAGGGCGAACGCGCCGCCGCGAACAACCTGGGCGTACTCCTGCACCAGCGCGGCTACGTCGACGAGGCCGCCGGCTGGTGGCGGATCGCCGCCGTCGCCGGCTCCGCCCCGGCCGCCCACGCGCTCGGCCGCCACTACCGCGAACTCGGCGACGAACCCGCCGCCGAGTACTGGCTGCGCCAGTCCGCCGAACAGGGACACGCGCTGGGCGCCTACGCCCTCGCCGACCTTCTGGAGCACCGCAGCGACGTCGGGGCCGAGCGCTGGCTGCGCGCCGCCGCCGAGCAGGGCCACCGCGAGGCGGCCTACCGGCTCGCCCGCGCACTGGAGCGAAGAGCCCGCGAGAGCGCCCGCTCCGGCGCCGACGTGGTCTACCGCGCCGGTACGGCCGGACCGGCCCCGCGAGGCCGCCGTACGGGCCAGGAGCCGCTGCTCTCCATGGACCCCGTCACCAGCACCGACCCCCGGCTGCCCGCGTACACCGGGACACCGGGCCCCGCGACCCTGTCCGGGCCAGCGGCCTCCCTCGTCAGCGAGGCCGCCCAGTGGTACCAGCAGGCCGCCGCACGCGGCCACCGCCGCGCCGCCCTGCACCTCGGCGCGATCCTGGAGCGGCGCGGCGAGCTCAAGGAGGCCGGCCGCTGGTACCTCAGCGCCGCCAAGGACGGCGAGGCGCGGGCCGCCTGCGCCCTCGGCTTCCTGCTGCGCGACGCCGGGGACGAGGAGAGTGCCGCCGTCTGGTGGCTGCGCGCCGCCCAGGAGGGCGACGGGAACGCCGCCAACGCGCTGGGCGCGCTGCACGCGGCCCGGGGCGAGCCGCAGACCGCCGAGCGCTGGTACCGCGCCGCCATGGACGCGGGCGACGTCAACGGCGCGTACAACCTCGGGCTGCTCTGCGCCGCCCAGGACCGTACCGTCCAGGCCGAGCAGTGGTACCGCCGCGCCGCCTACGCGGGCCACCGCGAGGCCGCCAACGCGCTCGCGGTCCTGCTCCTCCAGGCCGACGACCCGACGGGCGCCGAACCCTGGTTCTCCAAGGCCGCCGAGGCGGGCAGCGTGGACGCCGCGTTCAACCTCGGCATCCTGTACGCGGGCCGCGACGACGACGGCGCCGCCCTGCGCTGGTACGAGCGCGCCGCGGCGGCCGGACACACCGAAGCCGCCCTCCAGGTCGGCATCGCCCGGCTGCGCGACGGCGACGACCGCACGGCCGAGCGCCACCTGCGCTGCGCGGCCGGCGGCGGCAGCGCGGAGGCCGCCTTCCGGCTGGCCACCGTCCTCGACTCGCGCGAGCCCCCGTCGGGGCCGCCCGCGCTCGGCGAGCCGCACGGCGTGAAGAGCGAGTGCGAGCAGTGGTACGAGCGCGCCGCCGAGCAGGGCCACCGCCGCGCCCAGGTGCGCGTCGGCATGCTCGCCGCGGCCCGGGGCGACATCAACGACGCCGCCCGCTGGTACCGGGAGGCCGCGGAGGCGGGCAGCCGCAACGGCGCCTTCAACCTCGGGCTGCTCCTGGCCCGCGAGGGCGGCGAGCGGGAGGCCGCGCTGTGGTGGACCAGGGCCGCCCAGGCCGGGCACGGCAGGGCCGCGCTGCGGCTCGCGCTGCTGGCCGCGCGCCGGGGTGAGCTGACCGAGGGGCAGCGCTGGTGCGCGCGCGCCGTCGAACTGGGCCCGGCGGAGGTGGCGGAGCGCGCGGCGCGGCTGCGCGAGGCGCTGCACCAGGAGCTGACCGCGTGACCCGGGTCACCGGGGCAGCACCCCGCGGCCCCCACCCCGCGGCCCCCACCGTGTGACCTGCGCCGATGGCGTCGGGCCCGCGCGATAAGGGATTTGCACTGCCCGGCACCGTGACGTAATGTTTCATTCAACGGCGCGGGGTGGAGCAGCTCGGTAGCTCGCTGGGCTCATAACCCAGAGGTCGCAGGTTCAAATCCTGTCCCCGCTACTGAAGTCCTGAGGCCCGGATCTCGTTACGAGATCCGGGCCTCAGGCGTGTGTACGGCGATACGCGTGTGTGCGGCGATACGCGAGCCGGGACAGACGAAAGGCCCCGTCTCCGGGGCCTTTTCGTTACGCGGACGCGCAGTTGGGGCAGGTGCCCCGGTACGTCATCTCGACGCCCGAGACCGTGAAGCCGAAGCGCTCACCGGCCGGCAGGTCGGCCAGCGGGTCGCCCGACGGGTGTACGTCCCTGATGGCACCGCACCGCGCGCACACCAGGTGGTGGTGCGGCCGGTGCGCGTTCGGGTCGTACCGCTTGGCACGGCGGTCCGTCGAGACCTCGATGACCTCGCCCAGCGTCACCATCTCGCCCAGCGTGTTGTAGACGGTCGCGCGGGAGATCTCCGGGAGTCTCGCCACGGCCCGTTCGTGCACCTCGTCGGCGGTCAGGTGGACATGGTCCCCATCGAGGACCTCGGCCACGACGCGTCGCTGCGCCGTCATGCGCCAGCCACGTTCGCGAAGTCGTTCCAACAGGTCACTCATGAAATCCAGCCTAACAGTGAAGGGCCCCAGGTCCCGAACGAGTGTGACTTTGGATGCTCGCTTGACTTGGACAAAGTCCATTATAGGATCGAGAGCAGAATCCGAGAGGGACAGAACTTGCACCGATTGACGCAGGAGGCGCACGTGACGCAGGGACCGCTCACCACCGAGGCCGGGGCTCCGGTCGCCGACAACCAGAACAGCGAGACGGCGGGCGTCGGCGGGCCCGTGCTGGTCCAGGACCAGGCGCTGCTGGAGAAGCTCGCGCACTTCAACCGGGAGCGCATCCCGGAGCGCGTCGTCCACGCGCGTGGCGCCGGCGCCTACGGCACCTTCACGCTGACCAGGGACGTCTCGCGCTGGACGCGGGCAAAGTTCCTCTCCGAGGTCGGCAAGGAGACGGAGACGTTCCTGCGCTTCTCCACCGTCGCGGGCAACCTGGGCTCCGCGGACGCGGTGCGCGACCCCCGCGGCTTCGCGCTGAAGTTCTACACCGAAGAGGGCAACTACGACCTCGTCGGCAACAACACCCCGGTGTTCTTCATCAAGGACGCCATCAAGTTCCCCGACTTCATCCACACCCAGAAGCGCGACCCGTACACCGGCTCGCAGGAGGCGGACAACGTCTGGGACTTCTGGGGGCTGTCCCCCGAGTCCACGCACCAGGTGACCTGGCTCTTCGGCGACCGCGGCATCCCGGCGACGCTGCGCCACATGAACGGGTACGGCTCGCACACGTTCCAGTGGAACAACGAGGCGGGCGAGGTCTTCTGGGTCAAGTACCACTTCAAGACCGACCAGGGCATCAAGAACCTGACCTCGGAGGAGGCCGCGGTACTCGCCGGCCAGGACGCCGACTCGCACCAGCGCGACCTGCGTGAGGCCATCGAGCGCGGCGACTTCCCGTCCTGGACGGTGCAGGTCCAGATCATGCCGGCGGCCGACGCCGCCACGTACCGCTTCAACCCGTTCGACCTGACCAAGGTCTGGCCGCACGAGGACTACCCGCCGATCGAGATCGGCAAGCTGGAGCTCAACCGCAACCCGGAGAACATCTTCGCCGAGGTCGAGCAGTCGGTCTTCTCGCCGGCCCACTTCGTGCCCGGCATCGGCCCCTCCCCGGACAAGATGCTCCAGGGCCGGCTCTTCGCGTACGGCGACGCCCACCGCTACCGCGTCGGCGTCAACGCCGACCACCTGCCGGTCAACCGCCCGCACGCCACCGAGGCGCGTACGAACAGCCGGGACGGCTTCCTGTACGACGGCCGCCATCAGGGCGCCAAGAACTACGAGCCGAACAGCTTCGGCGGACCCTTCCAGACGGACCGGCCGCTGTGGCAGTCCACGGCGGTCACCGGCGGCACGGGCAACCACGAGGCCCCGAGCCACGCGGAGGACGACGACTTCGTCCAGGCGGGCACCCTCTACCGCCTGATGCCCGAGGACGCGAAGGGCCGCCTGATCGACAACCTGGCCGGGTTCATCTCCCAGGTCTCGCGCGACGACATCGCCGAGCGCGCGGTCGACAACTTCCGCCGGGCGGACGGAGACTTCGGCAAGCGACTGGAAGCCGCAGTCCAGGCCCTGCGCGGCTGACGGTCCCGCCTGCTGAAGACGGAAGGGGCCGGTTCCTCCGGGAGCCGGCCCCTTCCGCCGCCCTCGGGGGCGTCCAGGGGACCTGCGGGATCAGAGCCGGGGGCCGGCCGGGTCAGGAGGCGGTCAGGACGGCCGCCTCGTGCCGGATCGGGGCCCAGCAGCGGAGGATGTCGCGTACGGAGACGATGCCGACGGGCTCACGCTCGTCGAGCACGATCAGATGGCGGAATCCGCCGGTCGACATGGCCGCCGCGGCCTCCTCCAGCGTCCACGCCGGCGAGGCGAAGACGACATCGGTCGTGGTGTGGGAGCAGGCCGTCTCGACGTCCGGGCTCTGGCCCGAGCCGAGCGAGTTGAGGATGTCACGCTCGGTGAGGATGCCGATGCCGCAGTGATCGGTGTCGAGGACGACGGCGGCGCCGACCCGTCGGGCCGACATCAGCCCGGCGGCCTGGCGGAGTGTATGCGTGGGCCCGATGGTCAGAACCACCGAACTCATGGCGTCACGGACAAGCATGGGGTGGAGCCACCTCCTTGGTGAGCCGGTTTCCGGGGTCCCGAGGTGAGCGGGGGACCTTGGAGAAACGATTCACAAGTTCACAAGTGGGGAGACTCTCAGGGTGACACGGTTGCCCAGAGTCAACAAGGGGGCGGGCGGCGCACCACCGGGGGCGCCCAAAAACCCGACAAAAGCCCCCCTCTTTTTTTTGAGGGCTCGGTTCGCCTCCGGGGCGCTTTAAGTCGGCGCCGACGGTCGACCGTGCTCGGTTCGCTCGTACCTCACGAACCTGCGCGCGCTCTCTCTTACGGCGCCGACGCGCCCCTTCGGCTCACTCGCCGGCCAGGCAGGGAGACGGGGCGAAGATTCTGGCACCGCAGCACCTGGCCCGAACGTGCGGGAGTGCGCCCCGGAGGCGAACCGAGCCCTCAAAAAATCAGTACCGCTGGTTCAGGTAGCCGAGGAGTTCTTCGTGGAGGACTCCGTTCGATGCCGCCGCGTTGCCGCTGTGCGGGCCCGGGCGGCCGTCGAGGCCGGTGAAGCTGCCGCCCGCCTCCTGGACGACGATGGCGGTGGCCGCCATGTCCCAGAGTGACAGTTCCGGCTCGGCGCACATGTCCACCGAGCCCTCGGCGACCATCATGTAGGGCCAGAAGTCGCCATAACCGCGCGTGCGCCAGCATGCCCTGGACAGATCCAGGAAGCCGTCGAGCCGGCCCTGTTCCTCCCAGCCGGTGAGCGAGGAGTACGCGAACGAGGCGTCCGGTACGCGCGAGACGTCCGAGACGCGCAGCCGGGTCGCGGACGACAGACTGCGTCCCGTGTAAGCCCCGCCGCCCTTCGCGGCCCACCAGCGGCGGCCCAGCGCGGGCGCGGACACCACGCCGACCACCGGCTCGTAACCGCCCTCACCGGCCACCATCAGCGAGATCAGCGTCGCCCAGACGGGTACCCCGCGTACATAGTTCTTCGTGCCGTCGATCGGGTCGATGACCCAGCGGCGCGGGCCCGTGCCCTCGATGCCGTACTCCTCGCCCAGGATCGCGTCGCGCGGCCTCGCCCGCTGGAGGTTGCCACGGATGAGTTCCTCGGCCGCCTTGTCGGCCTCACTCACCGGGGTCATGTCCGGTTTCGTCTCGACCTTGAGGTCCAGAGCCTTGAACCGGTCCATCGTCGCGGCGTCGGCGGCGTCCGCCAGTACGTGGGCGAGACGCAGGTCATCGTGGTAGTCGGGCATGCCGCCACAGTATCCACCGGGGCGGTGCGGCTGCCATGGGCCCCTTCGGCCGGAACCCGACGACGGTCTTGACAGTGAGCGACGGTCCGTCAACTCTGAGCGCAGAGCCGCACGGCCCCGGAGGCGACGATGCCCAGCGCGCGTGAAGCCCTACTCAGTGCCGCCCTTTCGGCCCTCGCCGACCAGCCCTGGTCCGCGGTGCGCATGGTCGATGTGGCGGCGGCGGGAGGGGTCTCCCGGCAGACCCTGTACAACGAGTTCGGCAGCAAGGACGGTCTGGCGCGCGCCCTGGTACGGCGCGAGGCCGACCGCTATCTGCACGGTGTGGAGCGGCTGTTGCGCGAACGCGCCGACGCCGCCGACCGGCTGGTGGCGGTCGCCGAGTGGACGGTCGGGGAGGCGCGCGCCCGGCCGCTGTTGCGGGCGCTGCTCACCGGCTGCTGGGGCGAGTGGCTGCCCGCCCCGCGCCCCGCACGGGCCGACGCCGTCCCGTCGGGCATCCCGGCGCAGCGCAGGGCCGACGCGGGGCCGCCCGCGACCACGGAGCTGGTGGCGCTCGTACGGGACAGATCCGCGGCGGCGCTGGATCCCACCCGGAAGGATCACGGGCGTCCTGAGCACGGGCGCCCGGAGCACGGCCGTACCGAGCACGGACACGGGGGCGGGGGCCACACCGGCGCCGTGGGCCACAGCCGGTTCGCCGCGTACGGCCGTACCGAACTGCTCTACCGCTGCGAACTGGCCATGCGGCTCGCGCTCGCCCATCTGGTCGCGCCCGGCGCGGAGCCGGTGGGCCCGCTGGTCCGTACCGCCGTCACCGCGCCGCCGTCCGCGCTGCTCAGTGCGCCGAGCCCGAGAGCTGGAGCCCGATGACGCCGACGATCACCAGCGAGATGGAGACGAGTTTGAGCACGGACACGATGTCGCCCAGGAAGATCATGCCGTAGATCGCCGTACCGGCCGCGCCGATGCCCGTCCACACCGCGTACGCCGGGCCCACGTCGAGCTTCTTCAGAGCGAGGGTCAGAAGTCCGAAGCTGCCGAGCGCGAAGGCCGCGAAGGCGATCGTCGGCCAGAGCCGGGTGAATCCGTGGGACAGCTTGAGGCAGACCGCGAAGCCGGTCTCCAGGATCCCCGCCACCACAACCAGCAGCCACGCCATGTCAAACGTCTCCCCGCGTCGGTGACCGCCCTGCCGGCCGGTCGGCAGGCCCTGCAACCGTCCGTGACCAACCGGCCCACCTGGTGTGATTATGCCCTTACCAGTCACCGCGGCCCGCAAACGTGGCCATGGCCCGGCGCGGTCCGTCGCCCGGTCAGTCGCCCTCGCGCCGCTCCCGCGTGGAGAGCAGCCGCCGCAGCGAGTACAGCCGCGCCGGATCGGCGTGTCCCTCGGCCACCCAGGCGTCGAGCGCGCACTCCGCCTCGTCGTGGCTGCACGCGCGCGGACACCCCTCCGTACCCGGCACGAGGTCGGGGAAAGCGAGGATGACCCGCGAAGGATCGACGTGGTGGAGCCCGAAGGAGCGGATGCCGGGGGTGTCGATCACCCAGCCCTCCGCCTTGGCCAGCGGCAGTGCGAGCGCCGAGGTGGTGGTGTGCCGGCCGCGCCCCGTCACCGCGTTGACGTCACCGGTGATCCGGTGCCGGTCGTCCGGTACGAGAGCGTTGACGAGGGTCGTCTTGCCGACGCCGGAGTGGCCGACGAAGGCGGTGACCCGGCCGTCGAGGTATTCGCGTACGAGCTCGGCCGCGTGCCCGCTCATCAGCTCGTCCCGCCGGGTGACGACATGGCGGATGCCGAGCGCCCGGTACGTCTCCAGCAGCTCGTCCGGCGGCGCGAGGTCGGACTTGGTGAGGACGAGGAGCGGTTCGAGACCGCCGTCGAACGCCGCGACCAGACAGCGGTCGATCAGCCGGGGGCGCGGCTCCGGGTCGGCGAGCGCGGTGACCACGGCGAGCTGGTCGGCGTTGGCGACGACCACGCGCTCGTACGGGTCGTCGTCGTCCGCCGTGCGGCGCAGCACGGAGCGGCGCTTCTCGATCCGTACGATCCGGGCGAGGGTGTCCTTCTTGCCGGACAGGTCCCCGACCAGGAAGACCTGGTCCCCGACGACGGCGGCCTTGCGGCCCAGCTCACGCGCCTTCATCGCCAGGACGACCCGGTCGTCGACGAGGCAGGTCAGCCGGCCGCGGTCGACGGTGAGGACCATGCCCTCGGAGGCGTCCTCGTGCTTGGGCCTGATGTTGGTGCGGGGCCGGTTGCCCTTGGGGTTGGGACGGGAGCGGATGTCGTCCTCGTCGGGGTTCTTGCCGTAGCGCCGCATGCCCTCAGGCTCCCGCTCCCGCGAGCATCTCTGTCCACATCCGCGGGAAGTCGGGCAGGGTCTTGGCGGTCGTGCCGACGTTCTCGATCTCCACGCCGGGCACCACGAGGCCGATGATCGAGCCCGCCGTGGCCATGCGGTGGTCGTCGTACGTGTGGAACACGCCGCCGTGCAGCGGGCGCGGGCGGATGTGCAGACCGTCCGCGGTCTCGGTGACATCACCGCCCAGCTCGTTGATCTCCTTGGTGAGCGCGGCCAGCCGGTCCGTTTCGTGGAGCCGCAGATGGGCGACGCCGCGCAGCGTGGACGGCGAGTCGGCGAGCGCGGCGACCGCGGCGATGCCCGGCGTCAGCTCGCCGACCTCGCTCAGGTCGAGGTCGACGCCGTGGATCCGGCCCGATCCGGTGAGGGTGAGGCTGGTGCCCTCGGAGGTCTCGGTGAACTCGCAGGAGCCACCCATGGCGGTGAAGATCTCGCGCAGCGTGTCACCCGGCTGGGTGGTCCGCGCCGGCCAGTCGGGGACGGTGACCCGGCCGCCGGTGACCAGCGCGGCGGCCAGGAACGGCTGGGCGTTGGACAGATCGGGCTCGACCGTCAGATCGCGGCCGAGGAGCGCGCTGGGGGAGACCCGCCAGACGTTCGGCTCGCCGCCCGTCTCGGGCTCGTCCACCTGCGCGCCGACCCCGCGCAGCATGTCGACGGTCATCCGGATGTGCGGCAGGGACGGCAGTACGGAGCCCGTGTGCCGTACCTCCACGCCCTGGTTGAAGCGCGGCGCGGAGAGCAGCAGCGCCGAGACGAACTGGGAGGACGCGGAGGCGTCGATCTCGACCGTGCCGCCGTCCAGCGCGCCGCCGCCGTGCACGGTCAGCGGGAGCGAGCCGCGGTCGTCGTCGTCGATCCGGGCGCCGAGGACGCGCAGCGCGTCGATGACGCTGTGCAGCGGGCGTTCGTACGACCGGGGGTCGCCGTCGAAGCGGACGGGGCCGTCGGCGAGGGTCGCCACGGGCGGCAGGAAGCGCATCACCGTACCGGCGTTGCCGACGTCGACCGAGGCAGGGCCGTGCAGCCCGGCGGGGATCACGCGCCACGCCTCGCCGCTGGGGCCGCCGCCGGAGCTGGACGAGACGGTCTCCTCGATGCCGACGCCCATCGCGCGCAGCGCCTCCGCCATCAGCAGGGTGTCGCGGGAGCGGAGCGGACGGCGCAGCCAGCCGGGCTCGGCGGCCAGCGCGGCGAGGACGAGACCGCGGTTGGTGACCGACTTCGATCCGGGCACGGTGACCGTCGCGTGGACGGCCCCGCTCGCGTAGGGGGCGGGCCAGTGGGCGGACTGCACGGAGCTTTCGGTCATGCCCCACACTTTAGTGGCTCTTGACGGAGCCCGATCCTGATCAAATGCGCGGCAACCCGGGCGTAATCCGCGCGTCGTGACCACGTGTGGAGATACGGGAGGACCTTCCCCGTGCTGGGCGGCGGCCGGGCCGGTCAGAGGTCCAGCAGCCAGCGCCCGCCGCCGACCAGGGAGCAGAGCGAGACGGCGTGGAAGAAGAGCAGCCACAGGAGGGGCGGCGTGTGGGTGAGCCGGCCGAGCTGGTCCGCGTCCGAGTCGCCCGCGCCGCCGTACCGCCGCTTGGACTGGAGCTCGAAGGCCGGGCGCACGCCGCCCAGCAGCAGGAACCAGACGGCGGTGTACGCGAAAGCCGCCTGCACGTCGGGGCTGGTCAGCCAGGAGATGAGGAGGAAGGCGGCGCCGGTGACGATCACGGTGAGCGCCCCGTACGCGTTACGGATCATCACCAGCATCGCGAGCAGCAGCGCGGTGGTCAGCCACAGCAGCAGGGTGATGTGGTCGGCGGAGAGCAGCCAGGCGCCGCCGAGCCCCAGCAGGGGCGGCGCGGTGTAGCCGGCGGCGGCGGTGAGGATCATGCCGGGGCCGGTGGGCTTTCCCGCGCTGACGGTGAGCCCCGAGGTGTCCGAGTGCAGCCGTATTCCGTCGAGTCTGCGCCCGGTGACCAGGGCTATCAGCCCGTGGCCGCCCTCGTGCGCGATGGTGATCGCGTTACGGGAGAGCCGCCACAGCACGCGGGGGACGACGGCGACGAGCGCGACGGCCGCCGTGGCGAACACCAGCCACTCGTCCGGAGGGGACTGGGTGCCGAAGACGCGATCCCAGAGATCGCCGAGCGAGGTCGGGTCGATGCTGGCCATTTCTCGGGCGGCTCCTCAACTGGGTGTACGTCGTGGCAGTCTGGCACTCATACGCGGTACGGGTGAAAGACGCTCACCCGATGCCCTCCGTTCCGGCGGACGAGAACGCACAGGCAGTTCATAAGACCGACCGGCGCTTGCGGGCCGGTCCAAGGCGGTGATGGGGAATGTGCGGCAGGTACGCGGCGAGCCGGCGGCCCGAGGAGCTTCAGGGGATCTTCGGGATCGAGAAGTGGGAGCCGGAGGAGACGCTCGCCCCGGACTGGAACGTGGCGCCCACCAAAGAGGTCTACGCGGTCCTTGAGCGCCCCTTGAAGGACGCGCCCACGCCGCGGCCGGTGCGCCAGCTCCGGCGGCTCACCTGGGGGCTCGTACCGTCCTGGTCGAAGACGCCCGAGGGCGCCGCCCGGATGATCAACGCGCGGGCCGAGACCGTCCACGAGAAGCCGTCCTTCCGCCGGCCCTTCGCCGCACGGCGGTGCATCCTGCCCGCCGACGGCTACTACGAGTGGGTCACCAGCTCCGACGAGCGGCAGTTGGAGGAACAGGGCAAGAAGAAGCGGACGCGCAAGCAGCCGTACTTCGTGACCCCCGCCGACGGCTCGGTGATGGCGCTGGCCGGGGTGTACGAGTTCTGGCGCGACCCGACCCTGCCGCCCGACCATCCGCTGGCCTGGTGGGCGACCTGCTCGGTGATCACCACGGAGGCGGAGACGACCCCGCTCGGGGTGGCCCCCGCGGAGGGGCCCGCGGCGCTGGCCGACATCCACCCCCGGATGCCGCTGATGCTGACCCCGGACCGCTGGGACGCCTGGCTGGACCCGTCCCGTACGGACCCGGACGACCTGCGGCGGCTGCTGACGCCGCCGCCGGGCGGGCTGATGCGGGCGTACCCGGTCGCGACGGCGGTCAGCAGCGTCCGCAACAACGGGCCCGAGCTGCTGGAGGAGCTGGCCGCGCCGGAGGAGAGCACGCTCTTCTGAAGATCCTCCCCCGGGCGGCAGGATGGGCCGGGTGACCACAGACACCCGGACCGTCGACACCCCCGCCGGGGACGCCAGGATCACCTGGCACCCCGCCCCGCACCCGCGGCTCGTCCTCGCCCTCGGCCATGGCGCGGGCGGCGGGATCGAGGCGCGCGACCTGCGAGCCCTCGCCGCCGCGCTGCCCCCGCTCGGGGTGACCGTCGCCCTGGTGGAGCAGCCCTGGCGGGTGGCGGGGAAGAAGGTGGCGCCCGCGCCCGCGACCCTGGACACCGGCTGGCGGGCGCTGTGGCCCGCGCTGGCCGGGAGGGAGCCGGGGCTCGGTCTCGTCGCCGGCGGGCGCAGCGCGGGGGCGCGCGTGGCCTGCCGTACGGCGCGTGAGCTGGGCGCCCGCGCCGTACTCGCGCTGAGCTTCCCGCTGCACCCACCGGGCCGCCCCGAGAAGTCCCGGGCGGCCGAGTTGCTGGGCTCCGGGGTGCCCACCCTGGTCGTCCAGGGCGGGAACGACCCCTTCGGGAAGCCCGCGGAGTTCCCGGCGCCCTCGGAGCCGCGGAAGTCCTCGGCGTCCCGGAAGCCCTCGGAGTCGGGGAAGTCCTCCGTGTCCCTGGAGTCCTCCGTGTCTCTGAAGTCCTCCGGAGCGGGGTACGGGCTTCTTGAGGTGCCCTACGGCGATCACTCCTTCGCCGTACCCAAGAGGGCGCCTCTCGGGCAGGACGAGGCTCTGGAGACGATCACCGGGGGCGTGGCCGCGTGGCTGGACGGGCTCGATCCGGCCTGATCGGAAGGAGAGGCTCCAGGTCGTTCCGGGCGGGAATGATGCGCAGGGGGACGCTGTTGTGACGAACATCGGTACACAGCGCATCGAAAGGGAGTCCGTCGTATGGGTTCGACCATCTGCCCGCGCCGCTCAGAAGCCACTGACCTGGAGTGGACTGTGCTTTCCGCGGCCAGGAACGCCCCCGGTCGGGCCGGCGCCGGGACGGACCGACAGGCCCCGTCCCAGCAAGGTCGACTATTCTCCGATTCGAGTGGGTCCGCATTCGGATCCGCCACAGCGTTGGAGGAGGTGGGTCCGGTCACTGGGACCGACGGAGCGACCGACGACGGCCACATCGAAGAGACCACTGCCGAGCGCAACGCCCGCTTCGAGCGTGACGCCCTGGGCTACCTCGATCAGATGTACTCGGCCGCGCTGCGCATGACGCGCAATCCGGCCGATGCCGAGGACCTGGTGCAGGAGACCTATGCCAAGGCGTACGCCTCCTTCCACCAGTTCCGTGAGGGCACCAACCTCAAGGCGTGGATGTACCGCATCCTCACGAACACCTTCATCAACTCGTACCGCAAGAAGCAGCGGGAACCCCAGCGCAGCGCCGCCGAGGAGATCGAGGACTGGCAGCTCGCGCGCGCCGAGTCGCACATGTCGACCGGGCTGCGTTCCGCCGAGTCCCAGGCGCTGGACCACCTGCCGGACTCCGATGTGAAGTCGGCGCTCCAGGCGATTCCGGAGGAGTTCCGGATCGCCGTTTATCTCGCCGATGTAGAGGGCTTTGCCTACAAGGAGATCGCGGACATCATGGGGACACCCATCGGTACGGTGATGTCACGACTCCACCGTGGGCGCCGCCAGTTGCGCGGCATGCTGGAGGACTACGCCCGCGACCGCGGGCTCGTCCCGGCGGGTGCCGGGGAGTCGTCGGACGATCGGAAAGGTTCGGACTCATGAGCTGCGGAGAGCCGCATGAGACGGATTGCGCCGAGGTTCTCGACCACCTCTACGAGTTCCTCGACCGGGAGATGCCCGACAGCGACTGCACCAAGTTCGAGGTGCACTTCGAGGAGTGCTCCCCGTGCCTGGAGAAGTACGGCCTGGAGCAGGCCGTGAAGAAGCTGGTGAAACGGTGCTGCGGGCAGGACGACGTACCGGCCGACCTGCGCTCCAAGGTGCTGGGGCGGATCGACCTGATCCGGTCGGGCGAGGCCGTGCCCGACCATGACGTGTCGACGGCCCCGGACGTGTCGACCACGTCCGTCACCACCGCGGCGCGCGCGAAGCCGTCCGGCAGTGATCTGCCGGGTGTCGCCAAGGAGTGAGCCGGGCGCCGTCGAGGCGGGGGGGGGGGGGGGGGGGGGGGGGGGCCCCCCCCCCCGGGGGGGGGGGGGGGGGGGGGGGCGCCCCCCCCCCCCCCCGCCGCGGTGAGCGTCCTCGTGGGTCGCCCTACGCCGTCAGCTCGGCCGCCACCAGCTCCGCGATCTGGACCGCGTTCAGCGCGGCGCCCTT
>NZ_JBIUYF010000005.1:0-785617 GCF_044744405.1 Streptomyces sp. NPDC087310
TATCAGACTCTTTCGTGTCCGATTCCCCGTCGGAGCGGGGTTCGCTTTCCAGTTCTTCGCTTTCGCGCTTTCCCTTTCCAGCGGTTCCGACTCTACCAGATCCATTCGGCGTGTTCTGCCTCAGGAATTCCAGTGGCCTTTGGATTAGCCTTTTGTCTTTCGACGGACCCGACTTTAGCAGAAGCAAGGCGGCCGAATTTCACCGGCCGGAATCATCTGCTTGTCGAATCGAGAAGGG
The DNA here is from genome assembly GCF_044744405.1 of Streptomyces sp. NPDC087310. NCBI lineage: Bacteria > Bacillati > Actinomycetota > Actinomycetes > Kitasatosporales > Streptomycetaceae > Streptomyces > Streptomyces sp. NPDC087310. The sequence continues at coordinate 239 of NZ_JBIUYF010000005.1, forward strand.
CTCCGCAGGAATCAAATCCCACCGGAAGCCGCATAGATGTTGTTCGGTGGACCTAGAGCTTGTCCAACTCCGAGGCAACCGTTTAAATCTACCTCCCCACTCCGACCGTGTCAACGGCTTTTGTGGGGCGAAGAGGAGACTAACAGGTCGAGTACGCCCCACGCACATCAGGCGGCGACAGGAAGTCGGGCGCTGCGGTCCGCGGCCTCCAGGTCGCCCGTCTCGCCCTCCCGTGCCGCCCTGCCGCCGAGGATGTAGACGTAGGCGAGGAAGGCCAGTTCGGCGACGACCCCTATGGCGATGCGCGCCCAGGTGGGCAGGCCGGACGGGGTGACGAAGCCTTCGATCACGCCCGACACGAAGAGGACCAGCGCCAGGCCGAGGGCCATGCCGAGCGCCGCACGGCCCTGTTGGGCCATGGCCGTTCGGCGGCTGTACGGGCCTGGGTCGATCAGGGTCCATCCGAGGCGCAGACCCGTGCCGGCGGCGACGAAGACCGCTGTCAGTTCGAGCAGGCCGTGGGGCAGGATCAGGCCGAGGAACGTGTCGAGGCGGCCCGCCGAGGACATCAGCCCGATGCCGACGCCCAGGTTGAGGACGTTGACGAAGAGGATCCAGATCACCGGCAGGCAGAGAAAGGCTCCCAGGACGAGGCACATGGCGGCGGCCTGCGCGTTGTTCGTCCAGACCTGCGCCGCGAACGACGCCGCCGGGTGGCTGGAGTAGTACGTCTCGTACTCACCGCCCGGGCGGGTCATCTGGCGCAGCTCCTCGGGCGCCGCGATCGCCGCCTGCACCTCGGGGTGGGCGCCTGTCCACCAGCCGATGACGGCCGCGAGGAGAGTGGAGAGGAGCGCGGTCGGGATCCACCAGCGCCGGGCGTGGTAGACGGCGGCGGGGAACCCCGCGGTCAGGAATCGTGCGGCGTCCCGCCAGCCGGCGCGGCGTGTGCCGATGACCGTCGCGCGGGCCCGGGCCACGAGCTGGGTGAGGCGGGTGGTGAGTACGGGGTCCGGCGCGCTGGACTGGATCAGCGAGAGATGCGTGGCGGTGCGCTGGTAGAGGGCGACGAGTTCGTCGGCCTCGGCGCCGGTGAGGCGCCGGCCGCGTCCCAGGAGGTGGTCCAGGCGGTCCCACTCGGCGCGGTGGCTGGTCACGAAGACATCGAGGTCCATGGTCGGCTGCTGCTCCAGGCACTGGGTGCGTAGGTCCGTACCGCCGGCGTCGGCACGGCTGACTGCGGCGCGTTGTGGGCCAGCTTGGCAGACTGGCCTTTCTCCAGGGCGGGGAAGGTCGGCGAAGGGTGGGCACCGGTGGATGAGCTTGTGACGGGCGACGCGGTCGTACTGGGGCTGCGTCCGGCGCGGCTGCCGAGCCGTGCGCTGGCGACGGCGATCGATCTCGCGGTGGCGGGGGCGGCCTATCTGGCGGTGTCGGTCGGCATCGTGCTGTCGGCCGGTTCGCTGGACGAGGCGGCGGTCGCCGCCCTGGCCGTCGCCTCGTTCCTTCTGGTGCTGGTCGGTGGTCCGATCGCCGTGGAGACCCTCAGCCACGGGCGTTCGCTGGGCAAGATGGCCTGCGGGCTGCGGGTCGTACGGGACGACGGCGGGCCCATACGGTTCCGGCACGCCCTGGTGCGCGGGGCGATGGGCGTGGTGGAGATCCTGTTCTCGGTCGGGGTCGTTGCCTCGGTCGCGTCGCTGGTGTCGGCGCGGGGACGGCGGATCGGGGACGTGTTCGCGGGGACGCTCGTCGTACGGGAGAGGGTGCCGACGCCGCACACGGCTGCCGTGCCGCCGCCTCCGCCGTGGCTCGTGGGGCGCTTCGCGGAGCTGGATCTCTCTGCCGTGCCGGACGATCTGTGGCTCGCGATACGCCAGTACCTGACGCGGATGGGGCAGCTCGACCCGGGGGTGAGCCGGTCGATGGCCGAGCGTCTGGCGGGTGATCTCGCGGCGTGTACGGGCGCCCCGGCACCCCGGGAGGTGCCCGCGGGCGCGTATCTGGCGGCGGTGGTGAGCGAGCGGCAGGCCCGGGACGCGCGGCGCGCCTTCGGCCCCGGCGCCCGTCCGGGGCCGGCTCCTGGCGTCCCGGGGACCGGGGTCGGTTCTCCCGTGGCGCCCCTCCCCCAGCCTGCGGACCCTCCCGCAGGTTCCCCCTCCGCGCCGTCGCCCGTCCCGTCCGCAGGCCCCGCGGACGGTGCCTCGTCGCCGACCGCCACGGGGTTCGCCCCGCCCGCGTAGGCAGGGCGCGGGTGCCGGCCTCGGCGTCAGGTCGGCGGTGACGGCGGGGTTTCGAGGTCTTCCAGCTCGATGCCCGGCGCCGAGAGCACCACGTCGCCGGCGATGTGAACGGTGTGCTGTTCACCGGTGTCCAGGGCGCTGACCTGGTACTCGTCCACGATCAGGGGGCCGTTGTCAGTGGCGTGCGCTTCACTGTTCACCAGGGCCCAGGACTGGTCGAGCGTGCGAGGGGCGAGGACCGGGTCCGTGAAGGCCACGAGGCGGACGCGCGTCGTGGGCGTATCAGGGGTGAGACGCAGGAGGCGGGTCGTCGCGACGAGAAAGGCGGGGGATGTTCCGGTGAAGGCGTGCGCGTTGACGTTGCCTTCCGTGGCGTAGGTGCCGGTGGGGTCGGTTCGGACCCAACTGACGCCGTCGAGGGCGGCGCCACGGATCTGCCAGCTCGCCGCGTGGAGTTGAAGACGGATGGGGCGGCCGAGCTCGTCGAGGGCCAGATCGACGGAGCCCGCGTGGTCGCCGGAGGGAGTCGTGATCTGGGAGACGTAGCGCCAGCCGGAGGGGCCGGGCGCGCAGTGGAAGTGTTCGTCACCGAGAGGGGTGTGGTCGTGCGGGTCATGGAGCGAATAACGGCCGCGGGGCATGGGGTCTTTCAGGTCCTTCGCGTACTCGGCGGCTGACAGCACACCGTAGGTCGGCGCTCCGGCGCACACGTCACGCACGGAACAAGCCCCCGACACGGGGGTGCGGGGGCCTGTTCTGTGACGTGCGGAGTCCCGGGAGCCGGGGTGTGGATCAGTAGCGGTAGTGGTCCGGCTTGTACGGGCCTTCGACCTCGACACCGATGTACGCGGCCTGCTCCGGGCGGAGCGTCGTGAGCTTCACCCCGAGCGCGTCGAGGTGGAGACGGGCGACCTTCTCGTCCAGGGCCTTGGGGAGCACGTAGACGTCGGTCGGGTACTCCTCCGGCTTGGTGAAGAGCTCGATCTGGGCCAGGGTCTGGTCCGCGAAGGAGTTCGACATCACGAAGGAGGGGTGGCCGGTCGCGTTGCCCAGGTTGAGCAGGCGGCCCTCGGACAGGACGATGAGCGTCTTGCCGTCGGGGAAGGTCCAGGTGTGGACCTGGGGCTTCACCTCGTCCTTGACGATGCCGTCGATCTTCGCGAGGCCGGCCATGTCGATCTCGTTGTCGAAGTGGCCGATGTTGCCGACGATCGCCTGGTGCTTCATCTTGGCCATGTCCGAGGCCATGATGATGTCCTTGTTGCCGGTCGTGGTGACGAAGATGTCGGCGATGCCGACGACGTCGTCCAGCGTCGAGACCTGGTAGCCGTCCATCGCCGCCTGGAGCGCGCAGATCGGGTCGATCTCGGTGATGATCACGCGGGCGCCCTGGCCGCGCAGGGACTCGGCGCAGCCCTTGCCGACGTCGCCGTAGCCGAAGACGACCGCGACCTTGCCGCCGATGAGGACGTCGGTGGCGCGGTTGATGCCGTCGATCAGGGAGTGGCGGCAGCCGTACTTGTTGTCGAACTTGGACTTGGTGACCGCGTCGTTGACGTTGATCGCCGGGAAGAGGAGGGCGCCGTCGCGCTGCATCTCGTACAGGCGGTGGACACCGGTCGTGGTCTCCTCCGTGACGCCGCGGATCTCGGACGCCAGCCGGGTCCACTTCTGCGGGTTCTCGGAGAGGGTGCGGTTCAGCAGGCCGAGGATGTAGCCGTACTCCTCGCTGTCCGCCGTCGCCGGGTCGGGGGCCGCGCCAACCTTCTCGAACTCGACGCCCTTGTGGACCAGGAGGGTGGCGTCACCGCCGTCGTCCAGGATCATGTTCGGGCCGCCGGTGGGCGTGTTGGGCCACGTGAGGGCCTGCTCCGTGCACCACCAGTACTCCTCCAGCGTCTCGCCCTTCCAGGCGAAGACGGGGATGCCCTTGGGGTCGTCCGGGGTGCCCTCGGGGCCGACCGCGATGGCGGCGGCGGCGTGGTCCTGGGTGGAGAAGATGTTGCAGGACGCCCAGCGGACGTCGGCGCCGAGCGCGGTCAGGGTCTCGATGAGGACCGCGGTCTGCACCGTCATGTGCAGGGAGCCGGTGATACGGGCGCCGGCCAGGGGCTGCGTCGCCGCGTACTCCTTGCGGATCGACATCAGGCCGGGCATCTCGTGCTCGGCGAGCGTGATCTCCTTGCGGCCGAACTCGGCGAGCGAGAGGTCGGCGACCTTGAAGTCCTGTCGGTTGGCGACAGTCGTCATAGCGAGCTGCTCCTCGTAAATCGGGTCGAGGGTGGGTACGTACGGCTGACTCTGCGGCGGCGGGCATACGAATGCCCGGGCTACGCGGGGCAGTCCGTCGGAGGCCCTCTCTCCCTCGGCCGGTCCACAGCACGGACCGCCCGACCGCCATCAGCAGCGACGTCTGGCTCTGGTCACGAATCTACACCGATCGGCCCAGTGAGCTACAGCCGAACCAGGAAGGGAGCGGATCGAGGGAGGGAGAGGGTCTCCGCCGGGTGGGCCGGCGTGGACCGCTGCGGGCCACGCAGGTGGGCTGCCGTGGTGGCCGCCGTGGTGGGCCTCAGCGGTCGGCCACCACGGCGTGCCGCCGGCTGTGCTACTCCGGCGCGCCCGGGGTCCCCGGGGTCATGGGGCCGTCCGTGTCCTTGGCGTCCTTGGCGTCCTTGGCGTCCTTGGCCGGGTTGGTGCCCGCGGCGGCGTCCGAGGCGCTGTAGATGTCCGGCTCCAGGTAGATGACCCGGGCGATCGGGACGGCCTCGCGGATGCGGGACTCGGCCGCGTTGATCGCGGCGGCCACCTCGGCGGCCGTGTCGTCGTGCTCGACCGCGATCTTCGCCGCGACCAGCAGTTCCTCGGGGCCGAGGTGGAGCGTACGCATGTGGATGATGCCGGTCACGACATCACCGTCGACGATCGCGTTCTTGATCTTGTCGATGTCCTCCGTGCCCGCGGCCTCGCCGAGCAGCAGGGACTTCGTCTCGGCCGCGAGGACCAGGGCGATCACGATGAGGAGGATGCCGATGCAGAGCGTGCCGATGCCGTCCCAGATGCCGTCGCCGGTCGCCAGGGAGATGCCGACGCCGCCGAGGGCGAGGACCAGACCGATCAGCGCGCCGAAGTCCTCCAGCAGGACCACCGGCAGCTCGGGCGCCTTGGCCCGGCGGATGAAGTTCTTCCAGGAGAGCGAGCCGCGCAGGGCGTTCGACTCCTGGATGGCCGTACGGAAGGAGATCGACTCGGCGATGATCGCGAAGACCAGCACCCCGACCGGCCAGTACCACGCCTCGATCGCGTGCGGGTGCTTGATCTTCTCGTAGCCCTCGTAGATCGCGAACATGCCGCCGACCGAGAACAGCACGATGGAGACGAGGAAGGCGTAGATGTAGCGCTCGCGCCCGTAGCCGAAGGGGTGCTCCGGCGTCGCCTCGCGCTTGGCCTTCTTGCCGCCGAGGAGCAGCAGCCCCTGGTTGCCGGAGTCGGCGAGGGAGTGCACGCCCTCCGCGAGCATCGACGAGGACCCGCTGAAGGCGAATGCCACGAACTTGGCTACTGCGATCGCGAGGTTGGCGCCGAGCGCCGCCACGATCGCCTTGGTTCCGCCGGACGCGCTCATGGGTGCGTGGTGTCCCTTCCTTGGTCTGCGGCCCTGGCGCCGCGGTACGGCGGGACATTGTTGCAGCCGCCGGGGCGGTGGGTGGATCAGGCCACGACTGTGGCACGGAACACCGTGCCGGTACCGGACAGTTCGGTCTTTTCGCCCGCCGGTACGAAGACCGCGCCGCCGGGTGCCAGCCCGAGGCCGCCCGCCTCGGGGGCGCCCGCCGTGCAGAGCAGGATCTGCGGGGTGGCCGCCGTGAGGTCGCGGGGCGCGGCGCCCGGCGCGAGGGTGAAGCGGGAGAGCCGGAACTCGTCGATGGGCGTCTCGTACAGCTCCTCGCCGGACGCGGACGCCTCGGGGCGCAGGATGTTCGGCTCGGTCGCCTCGAAGCGCACGATGCGGAGGAGTTCGGGGACGTCCACGTGCTTGGGGGTGAGGCCGCAGCGCAGGACGTTGTCCGAGTTGGCCATGATCTCGACGCCGAGCCCGTCGAGGTACGCGTGCGGCACACCGGCGCCGAGGAAGAGCGCCTCGCCCGGCTGGAGTTGTACGTGGTTCAGCAGCATGGCGGCGATGACGCCGGGGTCGCCCGGGTAGTGGCGGGCGATCGACGCGTACGGGGCGTACGCGCCGCCGAGCCGGTCGGCGGCGGCAGCGGCTTCGGTGACCGTGGCGGCCATCTCGTCCGGGTCCGCGCCCAGCACGGCGGTCAGGACCTCGCGCAGCGCGGCCTCTTCGGGGTGGGCGCGCAGGAGGTCCACGTACGGCTTGAGCGCGTCGACGTCGAGCCGTGCGAGGAGGTCGGCGGCGTCCTCCGGGGCGCGGAAGCCGCAGAGCCCTTCGAAGGGGGTGAGCGCGCAGATCAGTTCGGGCTTGTGGTTGGCGTCCTTGTAGTTGCGGTGCGGGGCGTCGATCGGGACGCCGCGGCGCTCCTCGTCCGCGTATCCCTGCCGCGCCTGGGCGAGGTCGGGGTGCACCTGGAGGGAGAGCGGCGATCCCGCGGCGAGCAGTTTGAGCAGGAAGGGCAGCCGGGGGCCGAACTTCCGCGTGGTGGCCGTGCCCAGCTCCGCCTCGGGGTCGGCGTCGATGACGTCCGAGAGCGCCTGGTCGCCGTCGTCGTGGCCGCGGTCGAGCCGCGAGGGGGCGCCGGGGTGGGCGCCGAGCCACATCTCGGCCTGCGGCTCGCCCGTGGGAGGGGTGCCGAGCAGGTCGGGGATGGCGGTCGTCGAACCCCAGGCGTAGGGGCGCACGGTGTTGGAGAGGCGGTCCATGGGGTGAGCCTTCTGGTGCGAGGTGGCGGCGCGGTGGCGTGGGGGTGGTGGCTGGGTGGCGGCGCGGTGGTGTGGTGGTGGTGCCGCAGCGCTGAGGGGTGTGCGGGCGCGCGGGCGCGTGCCCTGAGGGACGGTGTGCGCGGGGGCGCCGGGTCAGCCGCGGGGGGCGTCGGGTGGTCAGGCGGGGGTGGCGCCCGCGGCGAGCGCCAGGTAGACCGTGGCGAAGTCCGTGACGGCGATCACCTCGGCGAGGGCTTCGATCTCCGTGCCCTCCTCCGGCTCCAGTTCGCTGATGGCCGTGTCGTGGCCGAGCGCCAGTTCGCGCGCGGCGGGGGCGGCGGTCAGGCCGCCGACCGGGCGGTCCCTGAGCAGCACGACCCGGGCGCGCAGCGCCTGGCTCTCCTCGACCCGGTCGCGGAAGAAGTCGTCGGGCTCGGTGCCGCCCGCGAAGTCGCCGGCCAGCAGCGCGCCGTGGGCCTGGATCGCCTCGGGCAGCTCGGCGGCGAGGGCGGGGCGGCCGGTCAGCTCGGCCAGTACGGCGGCGAAGCGGCGCCCGGCGGGGGCCGCGGCCGTCCCCTCCGTCCAGATCAGCGGGAGGGAGTCGGCCAGTTCGGCGGCGAGGGTCTTGGCCGGGTTGCTGTAGGTGACGACGGCCGGGCCGCAGCGTTCCGCCGTACGGTCCAGCCGGTCGGCGACGCGTTGGAGGGTCTCCGGCGGCGCGGTGAGCAGCCCGACCCGGTCGAGGAGCGCGAGCAGCGGGACGAGCAGGGCCCAGAGCGCGCCGGGCCCGGTCACGCGGGTGTCCTCCTCGACGGAGTCGGCCCACTCGTTCGGTGCCGTCGCCATGGGTACGAGGAGTCCGTGCGTACCGCCGAGCGACTCGCCCAGCGGGGAGTGTCCCGGCGCGACGGCGACGACCGTACAGCCGCGCCGGTACGCCTGTTCGGCGAGGAGCGCCAGGCCGGGCTCGCTGCCGTCCGTGGTGGCGATCAGCAGCAGGTCCACGGGGCCGGCCCAGCCGGGAAGCGCCCAGCGCAGGGCGCCCGCGGCGGGGGCGACGCCGGTGGGACGGAGCCGGGTCACGGGCGCGGCCCCGTCGGTCAGGGCGGCCACGAGGTCGGCGGCCCCGGTCGCGGCGGCGCCGGAACCGGCGATCAGTACGGCGCGGGGGCGGCCCTCCGGCGCCAGTGCGCCGACCCCGGCCTCGGCGGTGTGCCGCAGGGCGGTACGGACCCGGGCCCCGGCCTCGGCGGCGTCACGGAGCAGACCGCGGTGGTCGGCGCGGGTGAGCGCGTCGGGGGCGTCGAGCAGCGACTCGTCGAGCATGAGGGGTGGGCCTCCGCTGGTGTGGCACGTGAGCAGGGCTGGTACGGGTGTACGCAGGGCTGGTACGGGGCTACAGGGGTACGGGGCGTACTGCCGCGGGGCGGCGCGGGGCGGCGCCCGGCGCGGCCTACGCGGGGCGGCGTGCCTCGTCCACGAGGAGCACCGGGATGTCGTCCCTGACCGGGTACGCCAGGCCGCACTCCGCGCCGGTGCAGACCAGCTCGGGGGTCTCGGCCGCGGTGCGGTCGCTGAGCGGCGCGTGACAGGCCGGGCAGGCCAGGATCTCCAGGAGGCCGGCTTCGAGCGGCATGGGGTGGGTGTCCCTTCGAACAGGTGGATAGACGCTTGTCAGCCTACCGCCGGTGGGCCCCGTACCCGCCGTCCCCGGGCGGGGGACGGCGGGTGTGTGCGGGGCGGCCACGGGGCACGCGCGGGGGCCAGGACACGGGTCACGGACCGGGCCGGTAGGGGTCAGTCCCTGATCAGGGTCAGGGCCTCGTCCCTCAGCTTCACCATCGTCTCCTCGTCCCGCGCCTCGACGTTCAGGCGCAGCAGCGGTTCCGTGTTGGAGGGGCGGACGTTGAGCCACCAGTGCGCCGACTCCACCGTCAGGCCGTCCAGGTCGTCCAGGGTGACCCCGTCGCGCGGCGCGAACGCCGCGCGGACGGCCGCCATCCGCGCCTTCTGGTCGTCCACCGTGGAGTTGATCTCGCCCGAGCCCGTGTAGCGGTCGTACGAGGAGACCAGCTCCGAGAGCGGGCCGTCCTGGCCGCCCAGGGCCGCCAGGACGTGGAGCGCGGCGAGCATGCCCGTGTCCGCGTTCCAGAAGTCGCGGAAGTAGTAGTGCGCGGAGTGCTCGCCGCCGAAGACCGCGCCCGTGGTGGCCATCTCCTGCTTGATGAAGGAGTGACCGACGCGGGTACGGACCGGCGTGCCGCCGTTCTCCCTGACGACCTCGGGGACGGACCGGGACGTGATCAGGTTGTGGATGACCGTCGAGCCCGGGTGCTTGGCCAGTTCGCGGGCCGCGACCAGGGCGGTGATCGCGGACGGGGGGACGCCCCGGCCGCGCTCGTCCACGACGAAGCAGCGGTCCGCGTCGCCGTCGAAGGCCAGGCCGAGGTCGGCGCCCTCGGCGAGGACGCGGGCCTGGAGGTCGACGATGTTCTTCGGGTCCAGGGGGTTGGCCTCGTGGTTCGGGAACGTACCGTCCAACTCGAAGTACAGGGGCACGACATCGAGCGGCAGCCCGGCGAGGACGGTCGGGACCGTGTGGCCGCCCATGCCGTTGCCCGCGTCCACGACGACCTTCAGCGGGCGGATCGCTGAGAGGTCGACGAGGGAGAGGAGATACGCGGCGTAATCGTCCAACGTGTCACGCTGCGTGAGGGTTCCCGCCGTCTCCGGTACCTCAGCCGTGCCCGCCGCGCCGCCCTGCGTCTCGCGCAGCCAACTCTCCACCAGGGCGCGGATCTCCGCGAGCCCCGTGTCCTGGCCCACCGGCGCCGCGCCCGCGCGGCACATCTTGATGCCGTTGTACCGGGCCGGGTTGTGCGACGCCGTGAACATCGCGCCGGGGACGTTCATGTTCCCGGACGCGAAGTAGAGCTGGTCCGTGGAGCACAGCCCGATGAGGGTGGCGTCCGCCCCGCGCGCGAGGGCGCCCCGGGCGAAGGCCGCCGCGAGACCGGGCGAGGAGGGCCGCATGTCGTGGCCGACGACGATCGCGCGGGCGTCGGTGACCTCGGCGAAGGCGGCGCCGAAAAGCTCCGCGAGCCGGTCGTCGAGCTGGTCCGGGTACACCCCTCGCACGTCGTACGCCTTCACGATCTGCGCCAGATTCTCCACATTCAACGCATTCGCTACGTTCGACGCATTCTCTACGTTCGCTGCGTTCGACGCGTTCGCCACATGCGGCACATGCGAAACATCGGCCACGGTCACGCCCTCCAGAGGTTCCTGTCACTGCGGTCGGTTCAGTGCGCTCGGTTCATTGCGGTAAGTCGGTTCAAACTACCCGGCCGGGTGACACCGTTACGGCAGCATCCATCCCAGTACGGCCGTACTCTGCCCCACCACGATCAGGCACATCACCAGGAGCAGCCCCAGACTCCACGGCAGCACCTTGCGGAGCACGTCCCCCTCCTTGCCCGCCAGCCCCACCGCCGCGCACGCGATGGTCAGGTTCTGCGGGGAGATCATCTTGCCGAGCACGCCCCCGGAGCTGTTCGCGGCGGCCAGCAGCTCCGGCGCGAGGCCCGACTGGTGCGCCGCCGTCACCTGGAGCGCGCCGAACAGGGCGTTGGCCGAGGTGTCCGAGCCGGAGACCGCGACGCCGAACCAGCCGAGGATCGGGGAGAGGAACGCGAGCCCGGCGCCCGCCGCCGCGACGAAGTGGCCGATGGTCGCCGCCTGTCCGGACAGGTTCATCACGTACGCGAGGGCCAGCACCGAGGTGACGGTGAGGATCGCGTACCGCAGTTCGTGCACGGTCGCCGCCCACTCGCGCGCCGCGTCCCTCGCGCGTACGCCCAGCACCACGGCCGTGATCAGCCCCGCGAGGAGGACGAGCGTGCCGCCGGTGCCGACGAGGGGCAGCGTGAAGACATTGGCGCCGACGCGCTCCCCGTCCGGGTTCGCGACATCGAGGAAGGGCCAGTCGAAGACCTGGGTCGCCTTGGCCAGCAGCTCCTTGACGGGCGGGATCTGCGCGACGGAGAAGATCACCACGATCAGGGCGTACGGGGCGTAGGCGCGCACCACTTCGGGGCGCGGGTCGTCGCGGTCCAGGTCCTCGCTCCGTACGCCGGTGAGCACGGCGGCGCGTACCGGCTCCGCCGCGGGCCGGCGCGCCGAGGGGACGGCGACCAGCGCCGCGGCCCCCGCCAGCGCGGCGGCGATGTCGGCGAGTTGGGCGGAGAGATAGTTGGCGGCCGCGAACTGAGCGACGGCGAAGGCGACTCCGCACGCCAGCGCGGGCACCCAGGTCTCCCGCAGCCCGCGCCGGCCGTCGACGAGGCCGATGAGCACCAGCGGGACGATCAGGGCGAGGAGCGGGGTCTGCCGGCCGACCACGGAGGCGACCGTGTCCAGCGGCAACCCGGTGACCTGGGCGAGCGTCACGACCGGGGTGCCCATCGCGCCGAAGGCCACGGGCGCGGTGTTGGCGACGAGCGAGACGACGGCGGCCTTGACCGGGTCGAAGCCGAGCGCCACCAGCATCACCGAGCAGATCGCGACCGGCGCGCCGAACCCCGCGAGCGCTTCGAGGAGCGCGCCGAAGCAGAAGGCGATGACGAGCGCCTGGATGCGCGGGTCGTCGGAGAGGCGGCCGAAGGAGCGCCGCAGAATGTCGAAGTGCTGGGTCCTGACCGTCATCCGGTAGACCCAGAGGGCGTTGACGACGATCCACATGATGGGGAAGAGCCCGAAGAGCACGCCCTGCGCGCCGGCCGAGAGGGTCTGGCCGAGGGGCATCGCGAAGGCGAACCACCCGACGAGTACGGCGACGGCGAGGCCGGTGAGCCCGGCGAGGTGGGCTCGCATACGGACGCCACCGAGCAGGATCAGCACGGTGGCGAGGGGCAGCGCGGCGACGAGGGCGGAGAGTGCGAGCGAGTCGGCGACAGGTTCCAGTTGCTGTACGAACACGACAGTCCTCCGGAATTCCGCGATACGGAAAGTGATCTCTCACGGGTGGAGGAATGGTCGTGTCCGCGCCAAGTGGAGGTCAATGCCCCGCGCAGGATCCGTAGCGGAAACCCCGCGCGTGAGCGGGATCCGGACCCGCCGCGCGTCAGCGGGATCCGGGCCCCCCACGCGCCAGCGGGATCCGCACAAGGGAGGCGGCTCAAGATCCAGGCAAGAGGGGCGGCTCAGGATCCGGGCAGGAACGGCAACGCGTACGCCTCAGGACTCGGGCGAGCGCAGCACCCGCAGATGCCCCCGGCGCCCGACCTCCATGGGATCCGCCCCGCGTGCGCCCTTGCCGCCGCCGTCGGGCGCGCGCTCCGGCGGGCGGGCGGCCTCCCGTACGGCATTGGCCAGCGCTTCGAGATCGTCACCGCTCGGCGGCGCGGGGGCCGAGCCGTCCGTCAGCCGGACGACCTCCCAGCCACGCGGCGCGGTCAACCGCGCACTGTGCTCCGCGCACAGGTCGTAGCAGTGAGGCTCGGCGTAGGTGGCGAGCGGGCCGAGGACCGCGGTCGAGTCGGCATAGACGTACGTCAGTGTCGCGACAGCAGGGCGGCCGCACGCGGTGCGCGAACAGCGACGTACAGGGCTCACGATGTTGGACGGTACCGCACTCTTGAGCGGGCTGCGACGACTCGCCACCAGGTCACTCCACCGTGTCGCGGCGTGATATCCCGCACAAGTTGGCTGGAATCAACTGCCCTGACCTGCACGGGAAGAGACGTGACGAGTCGGCGACAGCCCGTGATGCGGTCGCGACTTGGGACAAATCCGTCAAGGAAGGCGTGATCGACGATCATGCGTATGCCGGGAACCGAGCCCAAGCTTGGCCTGAATGTTCAATATGCGACATGGGGTCCGACGGGGTCCGAGCCTCGCTGACGGGGCGCCGTGGAGAGCTACCCTGCGTCAGTGATGGACAGTCCAGTACCGCCCCGTTCGCCCGAGCCACGGCCGCGCCGCCGCGACCGCCACGGCCGCGGGATGCGCGGGCCGGTCGCCCCGCCCCAGGTGCCGCTCTCGATCAGCCGCTCGGAGTCCTTCCGCGATCTCGTACGGGACTCCGTGGACCGGCTGGAGCGGCGCTGGCCGCAGCTCGCCGATGTCGACTTCCTGGTCATGGAGGTGCCCAGCACCCTGGAGGACAGCGTTCCGCTCGGCAGCTCGGCCCCCGCGGGCAAGGATCATCCGGCGCGCATCATCGTCTACCGCCGGCCGGTGGAGCTCCGTACCAAGAACCGCGACGACCGCGCGCTCCTGGTGCACGAGGTCGTCGTGGAGCAGGTCGCGGACCTGCTGGGGCTGGCGCCCGAGTCCGTCGACCCCCGGTACGGCCAGGAGTGACCGGCCGTACCAGGGGCTGAGGGGCGCTTACCGAGGGGCGCTCGCCGAGGAGCTCTTACCCAGGGGCGTTCGCCGAGGAGCCCTTACCGAGGGGCGTTCGCCGCGAGGCGCTACTTGCCGTTGTCGAGGACGGACAGGTCTTCCTCGGCCCTCGGTACGGACACGGTCCCCCGGTCGTCCGGCAGCGTCTGCACCGTGAACATCGCGATGCCGTCCTCCGGCAGCGCCAGCGTGCGCGCCGCGTGCACGGGGCCGCCCGACTCCGGCTCGACCGTCAGCGCGTACGCGCCCTTCAGGCCGGCCGGTGCCTTCGGGGTGACGGCCAGGGTCGACCGGGCCTTGACGTCGTACGTCTCCACCGTCGCCTCGCCCCCCTCGGTGCCCGGCGAGGACGTGACCTTGACCTTCGCCGCGGCGCCGGGGGCGGTCAGCGAGAGCGTCGAGCCCTTGGCGCGGTTGTCGGCCACCGTCGCGCGCGACGCGATGGGGGCGGTCGCCGGGATGAACGCGATCTCCCGCTTCTCGCCCTTGCCCCGCACCACGCGCAGCGCCGCGACCACCGGGGCCGCGCTCCCGGACGGGGTGAGCACCAGCGAGCCCGGCTCGCCCTTGGTGATGTCCCCCAGTTCGAGCGCGGCCGTCATCTGCGACTTGACGTGCAGGCTCTCGTGTCCCGCCGGGGTGATCGTGCCGTCGGGGGTCGCGAGCTGCACCTTCAGGTCGGCGTCGGCGGACCCGGTCGCGAGCACCACCAGCCGTACGTCCGTCGCGTCCGCCGGGATGCCGGGCAGCACCACGCTGCCCGCCGGGGTGCCGGAGGCGGTCAGCCAGTCGCTGCCGCCCGCTTCGTCCGCGGCGCGCACGGCCGCGCCGACCCGGCCCGCGCGGGTGGAGACATGGACGGTCACATTGGGCGCGGCCTCGCCGGTCAGGGTGGAGAGCAGCACCGGGACGCTGGACCGGGCGGGCACCGGAATGCCCTCCCCCGTCTCGGACTTGAGGGCGCCGTCCGGCCCGTACAGCTCGATGTCCGCGATGGCGACGGTGTCGTCGGGGTTGGTGAGGTGGACGTAGTCCTGGCGGGAGCGCTCGGTGCTGGCCCCGGGGAACCAGAAGTCGGTGTCGGGCGCGGTGCAGGTCATTCCGAGCAGTCCGCGCGCGCCGCCCACGCTCACCGTGGTGGTCTGCTGTGTGGTCCAGCCGGGGGCGAGGCGGCCGGTGGCCGTGCCGACGAGCGCGGGCGAGTTGGCGCCGCTCGACTCGGCGGAGACGGGGGTGCCGGGCTCCTTGAGAGTGACGAAGGGCTTCCCGTCCGAGGCGGAGCCCTTCGCCGCGTCGTCCTGCTTCTCCTCTTCCTTCTTGTCGTCTTCCTTCTTGTCGTCGTCCGTGCCGCCCGGTTCGGCGAGCGTGACCGTGGACTCCCTGAGTTCGGCGGAGCCGCCCGCGTCGGCGGCGGGCTCGCTGTCCGCGCCGCCCTTCCCGGTGGGCGTGACGGAGGTGTACGTGGTCTCCGCGACGTCCGAGACGCTGGGCGCCGGGCAGAGCTGGCTGGTGCGCTCCACGGGGAGCCGCGCGACGGTGCCCGCTGCCGTGGCGTCCGCGTCCGCCGGGGCGGACAGCGAGGCGAAGCCGGTGACGGCGGCGAGGGCGGTGGCGGCCGCGATGAGGGAGAGGGTCGTACGGTTCACTGGTTGCTGCTCCCGTCGGGGCGCCGGCGCGGGTCGTTCTGGTCGCCGTCGGTGTAGGGCTGCTGCTGGCCGTACCCGTAGGGGTCGTACGGCTGCTGGTCGTACGCCTGCTGCTGGTCGTACGCGCCGGGCTCCGCGTACGGGCCCTGCTGCTGGTACGGGTCACCCTGATAGGGCTGCTGCTGTTGCTGGTACTGCTGCTGGTACGGGTCCTCGGCGTACGGCGCGGCCTGGTAGGGGTCCTGGTTGACGTTCGCGTTCGCGTTCGCGTCGGTGTTGGCGTTGGCGTACGTGGAGCTGTCCCACTCGTCGTACGCCGGCTGCGCGGGCACGGCCCCGTACGCCTGCTGCCGTCCCTCCTCCGCCACCGCGGTCACCGGCCCGGCGACCGCCTCGGCCTCGACGGCTCCGGCGGCTCCTGCGGCCTCCTCGGCCTCGGCCGCCGCGCGGAGGCGGCGGGCCCTGCGGCCCTCGCCCTCCACCGGCTGCGCCGGGATCTCCACGTCCTCCTCGGGCAGGTCGTCGTCGATCTCGCGGCGCCGCCCCGGCAGGGCGAGCACCAGCAGGACGAGGGCGAGCGCGCCCTGGGCCCAGACCCACGCGGTGTGGGTGATCGGGTCCTCGTAGGTGAGGTCGAGCCGGCCGCCCTCGGCGGGGAGTTCGAAGCCCTGGGCCCAGCCGTCGACGGTCTTCTTCGTCAGCGCCTCACCGTCGAGCGTGGCCTGCCACCCCTCGGCAGCCCGGTCCGCGATCCGCAGCACGCGCCCGGCGGCGCCCGCCGGGATCTCCGTGTGTGCCTCGACAGGCCCGGAGGCGACGGCGAGCGATTCGCCCGCGCCCTTGCCGTCGACGATCGTGGCGCGCGAGATCTGCCGGTCCACGCGCCACAGCGCGCTGCCGTCGAGCTGGCTCAGCCGGGTCAGCCCCGGGGTGGCGTCGAGGGTGCGGCCGGTCTCGGCGGGGGCCCCGTCCCGTACCAGGACGTAACGGATCGCGAACCCGCTGAGCGTGTCGGTCTGGTCGGCGCCGGAGCCCGCGACGAGGTTCGCGACGACCTTGTCGAGCCGCGCGTCGCCGCCGCCCGCCACGGTCAGCTCGGCGTCGCCGAGCCGCCCGCCCGAGCCGCGGACCAGGGAGTACGAGACCTCGGCGGGCGAGGTGCCGCCGAGGACCAGGGTGCGGGGCTGGTCGCGGGTGACGCTCTCCTCCGCGACGAACGCCGGCACCTGGACCGGGTCGCGGCGCTCCAGCGGACCCGCGGCGCCGCTGAACATCCAGCCGACGGCGGCGATCAGCGGGGCGAGTCCGGCGGCGGCGGCGATGAGGACGGCGACGGGCTGGCGCCAGCCGAAGCTCTCGGCGGCGACCCTGATCCGCGCTCCGTCCGCGCCGAGAATGGCCGCGGCGATCATCGCCAGCCCGTACACGAGGGTGGCGGGCCCGGCCCAGCCGGAGTTGTTGGACAGCACGGCGAAGACCAGCGCGACCAGCCCGGCCAGCCACGCCGAGCCGATCGCGAACTGCCGCTCGGCGCGCAGCAGCGCCGCCAGCGCGGCCAGCACGATCCCGGCCATCAGGACGCCGCCGACGGCCTTGGGGCCGCCGGGGCTCATCCCGAGCAGGTCGATCGGGGAGGCCGTCCCCGTACCGAACTCCAGGCCGGCCTCGCGGAAGAGCGCGGACGGGTCGGTGAGCAGCGAGAACGACCAGGGCGCGAGGAGCAGGACGGGCGTGCCGAGCCCGGCGAGGACGCGCGGTCCGTATCCGGCGAGGTCACGGCGGCGCAGCACCAGCACGCCGAGGGCGAGCACCAGCGCCAGCGGCCAGACGACGGGCGTGAAGGCCATCGTGAAGGTGAGCAGGAAGGCGTACGCCCAGGTGGCGCGCCAGCTTCCGCGCGCCTGCGGGTCGCCGCCGCCGCGCATCGCGTACGCGGAGACGGCGGCGCGGGCGAGCAGCGGCAGCAGGACGGCGAGGACGGCCGTGCCGAGCCGGCCGGTGGCCAGCGCGCCGGTCGCCGCGGGCAGGAAGGCGTACGCGACGCTCGCCCAGGCGCGGAGCAGCCGGGACGGGACGAGCGAGCGGGAGGCGAAGTAGGCGGTGACCCCGGCGAGCGGGACCGAGCAGACCAGGAGCACGGTCAGCGCGAGGCCCGTGGAGCCGAGGAAGAGGACCGACAGGGCGGCCAGTACGGCGAGGTAGGGCGGCGCGGTCTCGGTGACGCCCGTACCGACGGGGTGCCAGCCGTCGGCGTACCGGGACCAGAGGTCGGAGATGTCGGCGGGCGCGGGCAGCAGGGCGCCGCCCGCGAGCGCGCCGCCGCCGAGGAGGCCGCGGCAGGCGACGAGCGAGACGAGGAGGAGGATCGCGAAGAGTACGGGTCCCGGCTTGTGCGCGAGCTTCTTCAGCCGGGCGAACTGCTCGATCTCCATGTAGTCGGCGTCGTCGCCGCCGGGGCCCGACTCGACGGCGCCGTGGCGTGAGCCGCCGGTGTCGGGGTCGGAGTCGCCGCCGAGGCTCGCGGCGATCTGTTCGACGGTGGCGCGGACGGTCGCCCCGGCGGGCGGGAAGAGGGGGCGCAGTTCGGCCGCCTCTACGACGCCCTTGCCGCGTTCCTTGCGGGCGCTGATGATCCGTCCGGGCCGCAGCAGGGTGCCGAGGAGCCCGGTGACCTCGTCGACGGCCTGTCCCGGTGCCTTGCCCACCAGGTAGGCGAGGGTGCGCAGGAGCGTGCCGAGGACGAGCCGGAAGAGTACGTAGGGGAGGACGGCGGCCCGCGCGTTGACGAGCATGGTGTAGACGGCGCCGGCCTTGTCGACGCGGTGCGGGTTGACGACGGAGCGGCCCGCGCAGTCGACGGTACGGCGCTCGCGCGCGGACGCCTCGGCGTGCCGCAGGACGGCGTCGGGGGCGACGAGGACCCGGTGTCCGGCGGCGTGCGCGCGCCAGCACAGGTCGACGTCGTCGCGCATGAGCGGAAGTCTGCGGTCGAAGCCGCCGAGTTCGTCCCAGACGTCGCGGCGGATGAGCATGCCGGCGGAGGAGACGGACAGGACGGTACGGACCTGGTCGTGCTGGCCCTGGTCCTGTTCGCGGCGGTCGAGCCCGGTCCAGCGGCGTCCGCTGTTGGCGATGGTGACGCCGACTTCGAGGAGCTGCTTGCGGTCGTACCAGCCGCGGAGTTTGGGGCCGACGACGGCGGCGTACTCGTCGGAGTCGGCGACGCGCAGGAGTTCGGCGAGCGCGTCGGGGGCGGGCGCGCAGTCGTCGTGGAGGAGCCAGAGCCACTGCACCGGTTCGCCGTGCGGCAGTTCGGGCAGGTCGTAGTTCTCGTCGCGCCAGGTCCTGGTGACCGGGTCCCAGCCGCCGGGCCGCTTCAGATAGGGCAGATCGTCGGGGGTGAGCACCCCGGCCGTCGTGGCGGCCTCCTCCACGGCGGTGCCGAAGCCGGAGCGGCGCGCGAGGTGCAGCACCCGCTCGTCGCCGAGCGCCTCGGTGAGCAGCCGGGCCGAGTCGTCGGCGCTGCCGGTGTCGGCTGCCATGACGTTCTGTACGGGGCGTTCCTGGCCGAGGAGGCCCGCGAGGGCGTCGGGCAGCCAGCGCGCGCCGTCGTGGGCGACGAGCACCGCGGTGACGACGTGCCGCGGGAACTCGGGGGCGCTGGTGGTGGCGGGAACGAACGCGGCGGTGGTGGGGGACATTGAGGTGGCGGGCCCTCCGGCCGGGGGGTCGCCCCGAAGGGGCGTGGGAGCGTCTCGGACGGGGCCCCACACTAACGGTAGGAATACGCGCCGGGCGCCCGGCGCTCGATGTGCCCGGCGGAGCACCTGACGCTCCGCCGGGTCCCGGGGGCGGAGCGCGCGGGGGTACGGACGGGCGCGGGGGCGCGGAAAGGCGCGCGGGCATGCGACGCCCGGCCGGGAAACACAACGGTCCGCCGTCTGCGGGGAGGTGCAGACTGCGGACCGTGCCATATACGTAAGGGATCGTGCGGTCGTATTCCTCTGTTGCGGCCCGTGGCCGGCCGGACGACGTTCAGATGGCGGCCTTCTTCAGACGGCGCCGCTCGCGCTCGGACAACCCGCCCCAGATTCCGAATCTCTCGTCGTTGGCGAGGGCGTACTCAAGGCATTCCGAACGGACTTCACAGGCGAGGCAGACCTTCTTGGCCTCGCGGGTGGAACCGCCCTTCTCGGGGAAGAAGGACTCGGGATCGGTCTGGGCGCACAAGGCGCGCTCCTGCCAGCCGAGTTCCTCTTCCGCGTCCTCGACCAGCAGTTGCTGGAACAGCTCGGTCATGTGCGCCCCTCGTCTGTCTTTTGCGTCCCCGTGGGTATGGCCGCTGTCGAGTTCGGCCGAACGACACGAGTGAAATTACAAGTGTGTGCTCCGGTCCGGTCAAGCCGAGATCTGCTATTGGGCCCGGTATTCACTCTGCGGAACCAAGGCTATGCGGAAAGTGTTCAAATCACCAAAAACCTGACACATGCCACTGGCCTGCCCGCATCACCGCATCCACCACCCCCGACTCCCTCCTGAGAGGAGAGACGTCACGCACCCCGATCTTGTTGCGGGTCCGATCGCGGAAGCGATCCGGATCACAGTCTGATCACGAGGGCGCCGAGGTGTTTACGAGCACGGTCGCTGCCCCATGTGTCCGCACCTCCGCCTGCACAAACCTTTCTCCGGACGGAGTAACCGGATGAGGTGAAACATTGCCGCCAAATCGGTCATTGGGTTGACATCCGGAACGGGATTCGCGACCTTAGGTCTCATGCCAGCGCACCGCACGCACCCCGCGACCCACCTCCGTGGATTCCGCAGTGCTGTCCAGGCGCGCTGTTGCTGTTCAAGCTGTTCCGGCTGTTGAAGCCCACGGGCTCCGGCCGCACCTCCCCCACCTCCCTTTTCCGGTAGCGCACGCCCTTTCTCTGCCGAGGAACCACAGCACCCCATGAACAGCGACAGCGACATCCAGATCGCCGGCGACCTCCTTGAGGTCCAGCACCTCCTCCGCCCCGCCCGGGAGCACCCGGTCACCGTGGCCGAATTCGCCGGCCTCGCCCGCACCCTCGCGGCCGACCGCGCCCAGTGGGCCCCGCACGTCCAGTACGACGCGACCAGCCGCTGGTACCACCGGCTGCGCACCGGCCCCGGCTACGAGGTCTGGCTGCTCTCCTGGGTGCCGGGACAGGGCAGCGGATCACACGACCACGGCCGCTCCTCCGGCGTACTGACGGTGCTCGACGGGGAACTGACGGAGCGTTCGCAGAGCGGGAGCCGCACGCTCGCGCCGGGCGCGCAGCGGGTCTTCGCCCCCGGTTACGTCCACGAAGTGGTCAACGCGGCGATCGAACCGGCCGTGAGCCTGCACATCTACTACCCGGGGCTGACCGAGATGCCGATGCACTCGGCCCGCTGCGCCCCGGCGGCCCAGGATGTCGTACCCGCCTGACATGCCCACCCGTCGCCCGGCCACCACCCCTCAACGATCAGCCTGCGGCTGACAGACTGTCTCCCATGCGCATCGTAGTTCTGGCCGGCGGCATCGGCGGCGCCCGTTTCCTGCGCGGCCTCAAGCAGGCCGCGCCCGACGCGGACGTCACGGTGATCGGCAACACCGGCGACGACATCCATCTGTTCGGGCTGAAGGTCTGCCCGGACCTCGACACCGTGATGTACACCCTCGGCGGTGGCATCAATGAGGAACAGGGCTGGGGACGTACCGACGAGACGTTCCTGATCAAGGAGGAGCTGGCGGCGTACGGCGTGGGGCCCGGCTGGTTCGGCCTCGGCGACCGTGACTTCGCCACCCACATCGTCCGTACGCAGATGCTCGGCGCCGGCTATCCGCTCAGCGCCGTCACGGAGGCGCTCTGCGCCCGCTGGAAGCCGGGAGTGCGGCTGCTGCCGATGACCGACGACCGCGTCGAGACCCATGTCGCGGTGGACGTCGACGGCGAGCGCAAGGCCGTGCACTTCCAGGAGTACTGGGTGAAGCTGCGCGCGTCCGTGGACGCGCAGGCCATCGTCCCCGTCGGCGCCGACCAGGCCAAGCCGGCGCCGGGCGTGCTGGAGGCGATCGCCGCCGCCGACGTCATCCTCTTCCCGCCGTCGAACCCGGTGGTCAGCATCGGCACCATCCTGGCCGTGCCCGGCATACGGGAGGCCATCGCCGAGGCGGGCGTGCCCGTCGTCGGCCTCTCCCCCATCGTCGGGGACGCGCCGGTGCGCGGGATGGCCGACAAGGTGCTCGCCGCGATCGGCGTGGAGTCGACGGCGACCGCCGTCGCCCTGCACTACGGCTCCGGGCTGCTGGACGGCTGGCTGGTCGACACGGTGGACGCCGGCGCGGTGGAGGCGATCGAGGGCGCGGGCATCCGCAGCCGGGCGGTCCCGCTGATGATGACGGACGTGGACACCACCGCCGCCATGGCGCGCGAGGCGCTGGCGCTGGCCGAGGAGGTACGGGCATGAGCCCTGGTGAGGACGGGTACGCCGTCCGCGCGCTGCCCGGGCTGCCCGAGGTGCGCCCCGGCGACGACCTCGCGAAGCTGATCGCGGCGGGCGGTACCGGGCTGGCCGACGGCGACATCCTGCTGGTCACCTCGAAGATCGTCTCCAAGGCCGAGGGCCGGATCGTCGAGGCGACGGACCGCGAGGCGGCGATCGACGCGGAGACGGTACGGGTCGTCGCGCGGCGCGGACCGCTCCGTATCGTCGAGAACCGGCAGGGGCTCGTCATGGCGGCGGCCGGGGTCGACGCCTCCAACACCGCGCCCGGGACGGTCCTGCTGCTGCCCGAGGACTCCGACGCCTCCGCGCGGGCGATACGGGACGGGCTGCGGGACGCGCTCGGGCTGGACCTCGGCGTGATCGTCACGGACACCTTCGGACGGCCCTGGCGCAACGGACTGACCGATGTGGCGATCGGGGCGGCGGGCGTACGGGTCCTGGAGGACCTGCGCGGCGGGACGGACGCACACGGCAATCCGCTGTCCGCGACGGTCGTGGCCCTCGCGGACGAGCTGGCGGCGGCCGGGGACCTGGTGAAGGGCAAGGCGGAGAACCTGCCGGTGGCGGTGGTGAGCGGGCTGGGACACCTGGTGACCCCGGCCACCGCGTCCGGCCCTGACGGCCCTGACGACGCGGAGAGCGCGGAAGACACCGCGAACGCCGACACCGGCGCCCGCGCGCTGGTGCGGGTCGCCGCCGACGACATGTTCCGGCTCGGCACCTCGGAGGCGGTACGGGAGGCGGTCACCCAGCGCCGTACGGTCCGCGAGTTCACCGACGAGCCGGTCGACCCGGGCGCGGTCCGCCGCGCGGTCGCCGCGGCGATCACGGCCCCGGCGCCGCACCACACCACGCCGTGGCGCTTCGTCCTCCTGGAGACCCCGGCCGCCCGGCTGCGGCTCCTCGACGCGATGCGCGACGCGTGGATCGCGGACCTGCGCCGCGACGGCAAGTCCGAGGAGTCGATCGCCCGCCGCGTCCGCCGCGGTGACGTGCTGCGCAAGGCGCCGTATCTGGTGGTGCCCTGCCTGGTGGCCGACGGCTCGCACACGTACGGCGACACCCGGCGGGACGGCGCGGAGCGCGAGATGTTCGTGGTGGCGATGGGCGCGGGCGTCCAGAACCTCCTGGTCGCGCTGGCCGGTGAGCGGCTGGGCTCCGCGTGGGTCTCGTCCACGATGTTCTGCCGCGAGGTCGTACGGGAGGTGCTGGACCTGCCCGAGGCGTGGGACCCGATGGGCGCGGTCGCGGTGGGCCACGCGGCGGCCCCGCCGAAGGACCGGCCCGGACGGTCGGCGGAGACGTTCATCGAGGTGCGGTAGAGGCTGACCGTGGACTTCGTGAGCGTCCTGATCAACGCGGTGGTCATCGCCCTGCCGTTCGGCCTCGGGCTGCTCCTGGTCAAGGCCGTCCATCTGCTCGTCAGCAGACGCTGGTTCTTCTCCCGTAGCGCCGGCAGTCCCTGGCGCGGGGTGGAGCTGGCCGCACTGAGTCTCGGCGCGGGGCTCCCTGCCTATGTGGCCGGGCTCTCCGTCGGCTGGGACAGCGGGGGCACGGGCACCGCCTGTTTCCGGGCGGTGGGCGTCTCCCTGGGCAACGAGGGCCCCCGAGGCGAACTGACCATCGTCGAGCGGTACCTTCCGCTGTCCACCCGCTGCCACTGGGGCGACGGCACACAGGTCGAACTCGTCGCGGGATGGCTGAACGTCGTGGTCTTCGCCGCTCTCGCCGGGGCCGCCCTCGGCATCGCCGTGGCCGTGCGGGCGGCGGGAGCCGGCAGGCGGGACGTTGACGTTGTGGAGGCGTCCTAGAGGCGGGCGATGTCGCGGACCGGCATGCGGGGCGCCCGGCGGGCCGGGGTGCGGCCGCTGAGGAGGATCAGGCGGGTCGCCCGGTGGCGCTGGCCCGCGTACGGGGCGAGGAGTTCCAGCATCGCCGCGTCGTCCGCGTGCCGGTCGTCCGCCAGCGCGTGGCCGACGATGCCCGGCAGGTGGAGGTCGCCGACGGTGACGGCGTCCGGGGCGCCGTTGGACCGCTGGATCACCTCCGACGAGGTCCAGGGGCCGATGCCGGGGATCAGCTCCAGCCGGGCCGCGGCCCGTTCCGGCTCCATCGCCGCGGCCTCCTCCAGCCGGCGGGCGACCCGTACGGCGCGCAGCACGGTCGAGGAGCGCTTCGCGTCGACCCCTGCCTTGTGCCACTCCCAGGAGGGGATCAGCGCCCATGTCCTGGCGTCCGGCATGACGTACAGCGGCTCACCGGAGGCGAGGGGCGGTCCCGGCGCGGGCTCGCCGTGCGCGCGGACCAGCAGGCGCCAGGCGCGGTACGCCTCGACGGTGGTGACCTTCTGCTCCAGCACGGACGGGATCAGCGACTCCAGTACGAGCCCGGTCCTGCACAGCCGCAGCCCCGGCCTGCGCCGCAGGGCGTCGACGAGGAGCCGGTGGCGCGGTACGAAGGCGTCCGGCTCGTCGGATCCGCCGAGCAGGTCGGGGAGGTGGTCCAGCAGCCACTGCGCGCCCGGCCCCCACGCCTCGGCGTCCACGCCGCCGCCCCGCGCGACGAGCCGCAGCGCGCCGGGCCCGGCGGGCGTCCGGCTCGCCCGGCGCACCGCGCCGCCCGGCTCGGCCCGGAAGGTCGGGTCGCCGGGGCCGCGCCGCAGGGGGCCCAGGGTGAGCCCGAGGTCGTACCCGCCCTCCGGGGGCGTCCAGCGGCGGCGCAGTCCCTCCGGGGAGCGGGCAGGGGCGGGCACGACGGCGCCCGGCGTGCGCGCGGGGCGCTCGGGGCGCGCTGGGCGGGGGGCGAAGCGTCCTGCCACGGGTGGGATCCTCGGGGGTCGGGGTCCCCACGAGGGTAGTCCCCGGGCGGACAGCCCCTTTCGCGCCGGTCCCCGCGGGCCCGCCCTACGCGTCGGACGAGAAGCGCACCGCCCCCGCCGGGAGGACCGCGTCGCACCACACCCGTACGCCCTCGCGCAGTTCGTTGTCGGCGCCCACCACCGCGCCGTCCCCGACGACCACCCCCGACAGGACCGTGCGGGCCCCCACCCGCGCGCCCGCGCCGATCAGCGAGTCCGTGACCACCGCGCCCGGTTCCACCACCGCGCCGTCCAGGAGCGCGCTCCCCGTGACGCGCGCGCCCGCGCCGATGCTGGCGCCCGCGCCGACCACCGTGCCGGCCGTGAGCTTCGCGTCGGCGGCCACCGAGGCCGTCGGCAGGACCAGCCGGTCGCCGCAGCGTCCTGGCACCGCCGGGGACGGGGCGCGGCCCAGGACGAGGTCGGCGGAGCCGCGTACGAACGCCTGGGGCGTGCCCAGGTCCAGCCAGTACGTGGAGTCGACCATGCCCTGGAGGTGGGCCCCGGCGGCCAGCAGGCCGGGGAAGGTCTCCCGCTCCACGGAGACCGGCCGGCCCGCGGGTATGGCGTCGATCACCGAGCGCCGGAAGACGTACGCGCCCGCGTTGATCTGGTCGGTGACGATCTCCTCGGGCGTCTGCGGCTTCTCCAGGAACGCCGTCACCCGCCCGTCCTCGTCCGTCGGCACCAGACCGAAGGCGCGCGGGTCGGGGACCCGGGTGAGGTGCAGCGAGACATCCGCCCCCGACGCGGTGTGCGTCGCGACGAGGGCCCGGATGTCGAGGCCGGTCAGGATGTCGCCGTTGAAGATCAGCACCGGTTCGTCGGGGCCCGAGTGCAGCCGCGACGCCACGTTGCGCAGGGCTCCGCCCGTGCCGAGCGGATCGCGCTCGGTCACGTACTCCAGGCTCAGCCCGAGGGAGGAGCCGTCCCCGAAGTACGGTTCGAAGACCTCGGCGAGGTACGACGTGGCGAGGACGACATGCTCGACGCCCGCAGCTCTGGCCCGCGCCAGTTGGTGCGTGAGGAACGGGACGCCCGCCGCCGGGACCATGGGCTTCGGGGTACGCGCCGTCAGGGGCCTGAGCCGGGTGCCCTTGCCGCCGACCAGAAGGATCGCTTCAGTCACCGTGTCGTCTCCGCTTCCTGCTGGGGCCGGTTCCTCGTGCATACGTACATACGCACATACATACAGGCGTACGCGCGAAGAACCGACCAGTGGTGGCGTCCGACCCGGCGTCAGCGGCCCTGGTACCTGGCCGCCGACGCGCGTACGGTGCCGAGCTTCCCGTAGAGACGACTCCCCGGGCAGTCGGTGCTGAACCCGTCCCGGTGACCGGAAATGGTGTTCAGGCTGACGCGCCTGCCCTTGCCGTACTTCCCGCTCCCCCCGGACGTCAGCGTGACCTTGGCCCGCGGGTTCCTGCCGTGCAGACCGAGCTTCCACGCGGTGAGCTTGGCGACGGCGGTGGTGGCCGCCGACGGCGGATTCGTGCCGCTGTACGACCCGAGGACGGCGATGCCCGTGGTGTTGGTGTTGAAGCCGAGCGTGTGCGCGCCCAGCACCGGCTTGGCCACGCCCCCGGCGCGCCCCTCGTAGATGTTTCCGCACTTGTCGATGGCGAAGTTGTAGCCGATGTCCCGCCAGCCGCTGCTCTTGACGTGGTAGCGGTAGATACCGCGCAGGACGGAGGGTGACTGCTTGCAGGTGTAGTTGTTGCCGGTCGCGCTGTGGTGCACGAACGCCGCCTTCACCGTGCTGGTGTAGCCGAACCGCTTCTCGCGCAGCGACTCGTTGGCGCCCCACCCCTTGCGGGTGATGATGCGCGGGCGCGGCGCGGCGTACGGCTTCGCGGCGGCTTCGGGCACCTGCGCCTCGACCGCCGCCTTGGTCAGGGCGGGGATCTCGGCGGCGCCCAGTTCGGCGAGCCCTTCGTTGGCGGCCGAACTGGCCATGTCCTCGGCGGACATGGTGGCGCCGCCCGCCAGCTCGCCGGTCATGGTGCCGCTCGCGGGGGACGTTCCCGTCTCCAGGCTCGCCGGGGTCCCGGTCGCCGCACCGGACTCCATGCCCTGCTGAGCATCTGACGGGGCGTCCGGCTGGCGGTCCGGCTCCTCGCCCGGGTCGATCAGCTCCAGGCGCAGCCCCTGCGGCAGCAGCGAGCGGGCCGGTCCTGTCTCGTCCTCCTCCTCGGTGGCCCGTACGCGCAGTTCCACGCCGTCCGAGCCGCCGACCCACAGCGGCGCGGTCGAGCCGCGTACGGTCCCGGAGTCGCGCTCCTGCGTCCCGAGGTCGGCGCCGTGCTCCTGGTTGTGCGTCTCGACGTCCTGCCAGTCGGACCAGACGTGGGTGCCGGCCGCGCGGGTACGGACCTGGACCGTGCCGCGGAGTTCGTCGTCGGCGTTGTCCCAGACGACGCCGAGCAGCGAGAAGGGCCGTACGTCCCGCGCGACCACCCCCTGTTCCGCGACGGCGCCCGGCGCCCGGGTCGAGCCGAGGGGCCGCAGCGGTACGGACTCGGTGGAGCCCGGCACGGCCGCCGCGCCGGGGTGGGCCCGCGGGCCGGTCCAGAGGCCGGCGTCGCGACCGGACGGTGGGGCTGCCGAGGACGCGGCGAGCGCGCCCGACGGCAGCGACAGCGGGAGAACGAGTACGGCGGTGCACGCCACGCCGATCGAGGTTGCAAGGTAGGCACGCATGGGCCGATCCTCGGCGCGTCCCGCCCGCCGCGCGCGCCGGGGAAACTGACGGCCCGTCGGTCCAACCGGTGTACGGCGTCACCGGTACGGCGGTAGCCGCGTCGGCCGCCCGCGTACCCTTTCCCGGGTGAACGCCAGCGACCGTACCCCCGCCGACCTGCTGCGATCCGCTCTCACCGCGGACCCGGCCCGCCCCTTGGTCACCTTCTACGACGATGCCACCGGTGAACGCGTCGAATTGTCCGTGGCCACCTTCGCCAATTGGGTGTCCAAGACCGCCAACCTGCTCCAGGGCGACCTGTCGGCGGAGCCCGGCGACCGGCTGGCGCTGCTGCTCCCCGCGCACTGGCAGAGCGCCGTCTGGCTGCTCGCCTGCTCCTCGGTCGGCGTGACCGTCGAGATCGGCGGCGACCCGGCCGCGGCCGACCTCGTGGTCAGCGGCCCCGACCCCGACGCGCTCGCCGCGGCGCGCGCCTGCACCGGCGAGCGGATGGCGCTCGCGCTGCGCCCGCTCGGCGGCCGGTTCCCGCGGCCTCCGGAGGGCTTCGCCGACTACGCCGTGGAGGTGCCGGGCCAGGGCGACCGCTTCGCGCCGTACGCCCCGGTGGACCCGGACGCGCCCGCGCTCCGCATCGGCGGTACGGAGCTGACCTCGGCCGCGCTGGTCGCGCGGGCGCGCGCGGACGCGCGGGAGCGCGGGCTCGGGCCCGGCTCGCGGCTGCTGTCGGGGCTCGGGTACGAGAGCTGGGAGGGACTGTCGGCGGGTCTGTTCGCACCGCTCGCCGCGGGCGGCTCCGTCGTCCTGTGCCGCCATCTCGACACGCTGCCGGCGCCGGCGCTCGCGGAGCGCGTGGCCAGTGAGCGGGTGACCGACAGCGTCGTGTGACGCGCCTCGTCCTCCTTCAAGGACGGCTTCACCATGACTGCGCGACGGGTTTGCCACGCCTTCGTCATGGCTGCGCAATGACTGTGCAATGACCGCGTGACAAGGCGGAAACCGCCTGTCAGGTGCACAGCGGACACGGCTTCCGGCGCCGTGACCAAACCGCAGCACATGATCGGCGAAACGTGCAACGCACAGCACAACCAAGCGTGGTGCTCGCCCGTCTACGACAGCGACCGGCGGCCTGTGTGCGTCGCCGACGCCTTGAAGGATGGACGAAGACGTGACCGAAAGTGCTGGCACGCCGCCCGAACCGGAGGAGAGGTCCACGGATTCCACCGCTCCGGAGGGCCCCGAGGAGACCGAGGCGGGCACCGCGCTCCGTACCGACAGCACTGCCGACAGCGCGGAAGGCGACGCGAAGGACGACGCGGAAGGCGACGCGAAAGACACCGCCGAGGCCGCCGAGGCCGCCGCGAAGGACACCGCGGAAGACACCGCCGAGGCCGCCGTACCGCCCCGCCGCAAGCGCCGCTGGCTGCGCTGGGTCGCGGCCGGGACCTCCGTCCTCCTGCTCGGCGCCTCCGGCGCGGGCTGGTGGGCGTACCGGAAGCTCGACCGGAACATCACCACCGACACCTCCGCCGCCGCCGAACTCCGCACGTACGAGAAGGAACGCCCCACCCCGGTCGCCCTGGACGCGCAGAACATCCTGCTGATCGGCTCCGACAGCCGGGCCGGCAAGGGCAACGGCAGGTACGGGCGGGACGACGGCGGTTCACAGCGCTCCGACACCGCGATCCTGCTGCATCTCGCGGCCGACCGGGAGAGCGCGACGGCCATGTCGATACCGCGCGACCTGATGGTCGACATACCGAGCTGCCGCTCCTCGGACGGCAGCCGTACGCGGGAGCAGTTCGCGCAGTTCAACTGGGCTTTCCAGTTCGGCGGCGCCGCGTGCACCATCCGTACGATCGAGAAGCTCACCGGCATCCGCGTCGACCACCACATCGTGATCGACTTCAGTGGCTTCGAGGACACCGTGGACGCGGTCGACGGTGTCGAGGTCTGCCTGAAGGAGCCGGTCGACGACGAGCAGGCGCATCTCAAGCTCCCCGAAGGCCGCCAGAAGCTCACCGGCGAGCAGGCGCTGGGGTACGTACGGGCGCGGCACGGCATCGGCGACGGCAGCGACACCCAGCGCATGGACCGGCAGCAGCGTTTCCTCGGTGCCCTGTTCAAGAAGGTGCAGAGCAACGGGGTGCTGCTCAATCCGACGCGGCTCTACCCGGTGCTGGACGCGGTGACGAAGTCCATCACCACCGACGCGGGGCTGAACAGCCTGGGCGACCTGTACGACCTGGCGAGCTCGATGCGGGGCGTGCCGACGGAGAAGGTCCAGTTCCTGACCGTGCCCCGGCAGCCGTACACCCTGGACCCCAATCGCGACGAACTCGTCGAGTCCAGTGCGAAGAAGCTCTTCGAGCGGCTGCGCGACGACGAACCCGTCGAGATCGCCACGACCACCTCACCGTCGGACACCGCGTCGCCGTCGGACACCCCTGAGGGCTCCCCGTCGGCCTCCGCTCCGGGCTCGGCATCGGATGCGGAGCCGGGCACCGGGGCGCCCTCTCCGCGTGCGACGTCGGAGCCCACTTTCACGGGCTCCAATGCCGAGGCGGGCATGTGCGGGTAAAGCAATGGGCAAGGAGAAGCGCACACTCCATGGAGATTGGGCAGATTGCCCGCTTGTAAGGGGTGAGGAATTTGTCACGGACGTCGCTTGACGTTGAACTAGGCGGATAGTGTGACGCGATCCGGTGCATCCGGCCGCATGGTCGCGCACTGCTGGATCGAAAACCGAGCGTCTTCCGGGGAAGACGACTCGCGTGGCACCGACGGAGGATTCAAGCAACCGTGGATGCGCAAAGCCGTGGACAGGCGGACAATATCGACCCCGCCGACCAGTGGGTCCTCAACCCGCAGACCGGTAACTACGAGCTGCGACTGGACCACTCCGAAGGGCAGTCACCGACCGCCCCGTCACGCACCGCCCCCACCGGCGGCAGAAGGAGAACCGCGGCCGCCGAGGACGGCGCCGCCACTCCCCCCGGCCCCCGGTCGGGCGGCCGGAGCCGGGGCGGCGGGAACGGGGCGCAGCGCGCCGAGGTCCCCGGTCAGCGCAGCCGTCGCGCGGGCAAGGGAGCGGCGGCCGACCCGGCCGCCGCCGCGCCGGGCCGGCGCAAGCGCAAGCCCAAGAAGGCGGGCAAGAAGCGGGCGCTGGTGTGGACCGGCGGGGTGATGGGTTTCGTCCTCGTCGGCGGCTCCATCGCCGCGTACGCCGCGTACCAGCACTTCAACGGCAACATCGCCACGATCGATGTCGAGGGCGCGGGCAGCGGCGGCTTCAAGAAGGACCAGGCCGTCAACATCCTGGTGATCGGCACGGACAAGCGGACCGGTGCGGGCAACGAGGGGTACGGGGACAAGGGCAGTGTCGGCCACGCCGACACCACACTGCTCTTCCATGTCTCCAAGGACCGTTCGAACGCGACGGTGCTCTCCATCCCGCGGGACCTGATCACCGACGTCCCCGACTGCGAGACCAAGACGGAGTCCGGCACCACGGTGATCCCCGGGACGCCGCAGGTCCGTTTCAACACGAGCCTCGGCCAGGACGACCGGGACCCCGGCTGCACGATGCGTACGGTCAAGGAGTTGACCGGCGTCACCGTCGACCACTTCATGATGGCCGACTTCAACGCGGTCAAGACGCTGTCCACCGCGGTCGGCGGGGTCGAGGTCTGTGTCGAGAAGGACATCGACGACCCGAAGTCCCATCTCAAGCTGGACAAGGGCAAGACGGTCATCGACGGGGAGCAGGCGCTCGCCTTCGTCCGTACGCGCCACGCCTTCGGCGACGAGAGCGACCTCACCCGGATCCAGACACAGCAGCAGTTCCTCAGCTCGATGATCCGGACGATGAAGTCCGGCGACAC
Organism: Streptomyces sp. NPDC087310; assembly: GCF_044744405.1. NCBI lineage: Bacteria > Bacillati > Actinomycetota > Actinomycetes > Kitasatosporales > Streptomycetaceae > Streptomyces > Streptomyces sp. NPDC087310. The sequence goes on from NZ_JBIUYF010000005.1 coordinate 31,369, forward strand.
GCTGACCAGTCCCAGCAAGCTGTTCAAGCTGGCGGAGGCGGCCACCAAGGCGCTGACGGTGGACACCGGCATCGGCAGCATCAACAAGCTGAGCGACCTCGCCCAGGAGCTGGCCAAGGTCCCGGCCAAGAACATCACCTTCACCACGCTGCCGGTGCTCGACAACCCGGCGGAGGTCGTCAAGGCCACCGTCGTGGTCGACGAGGCCCGGGCCAATCCGCTGTTCACGATGATGCAGAACGATGTCTCGCTGACCGAGGTGGAGGCGAAGGAGAAGGCGGACAAGAAGGCCGCCGCGAGCAAGCAGGAAGCGCTGCTGAAGGGCGACAAGGCCGATCCGGCCGACGTACGGGTCGATGTCTTCAACGGCGGCGGCCCGCAGGGTTCGGCGCAGGAGACGCTCAACTGGCTCCAGAACACCGAGGGCGTGCTGAAGTCCTCCAACAAGGGCAACGCCCCGGCGAACGTGTCGAAGACGACGCTGGAGTACGCGCCCAACCAGGCGGACCAGGCGCGCGCCCTCGCGGCGATGATGGGGCTGCCCGCAGCCGCCCTGAAGCCGGGCACGGAGGACGCCGTGGGGCTTGAGGCGATGACGCTGACGCTCGGGGCCGACTTCAAGGGCGCGGGTGTGCCCATCACCGGATCGGCGAAGGCGCCGGAGGGTGTGCAGAAGGTGGAAGCGGACAAGCAGGTCTGCTCCAAGTGACATGTGGGCACCGGCTCGTACGGCCGGCCTGAGGGGGATCCGGTGGGTACGAGCGGTGTACGGCGGGACGGGGCGCGCGAACGCGGCCCGCGCGCCGGGGAACTGGGCTGGGACGACAGCCTGTACGACGGCGGCGAGGGCGGAGTTCCGGGCGTCGAGGGCGCCGGGAACGGGGAGCCCGGAGAGGCCGGGGAACTCGGGAAGCCTGGGGCATCCGCGCATCCGGGAAAGTCCGGGAAGGCCGGACAGCCCGGGAACCCTGGGAAGACCGGAAAGGCGGGGAAGCCCGCGAAGAGCGCCGGGGGCCGCCGGCCGCTGGTCCGCCGCGTACTGCGCTGGGCCACCGCCGTCCTCTCGCTCCTCATACTCGGGACGGCCGGCGCCGGTTACCTGTACTACCGCCACCTCAACGGCAACATCCGCAGCGGCGAGCGGAGCAGCGGCTCCGACGGACTGGACAAGCCCGGGGCCAACGCGGCGGGCCAGCGCCCGCTGAACATCCTGCTGCTCGGCTCCGACAGCCGTAACAAGCCGGAGAACGTCAAGCTCGGCGGAAGCAAGGGCTCCGTGGGCAGCCCGCCCCTCGCGGACGTCCAGATGCTCGTCCATGTCTCCGCCGACCGGAAGAACGCCTCGGTCGTGAGCATCCCCCGGGACACCCGGGTCGACATACCCGAGTGCAAGGACGCGGAGACCGGCACGGTCCACCCCGCGACGAACACGATCATCAACGAGACGCTGGCGCGCGGCGGCCCCGGCTGCACCCTCGCCACCTGGGAGAAGATGACCGGCGTCTACATCGACCACTGGATGACGATCGACTTCTCCGGTGTGGTGAAGATGGCCGACGCCATCGGCGGCGTCGGGGTCTGCGTCAAGAACAACGTCTGGGACCGGCCGCTGCCCGGTGTGCCCGGCGGCTCCGGGCTCAAGCTCACGGCGGGCACGCACCGCGTCCAGGGGCAGCAGGCGCTTCAGTGGCTGCGTACCCGGCACGCCTTCGAGAGCGACCTCGGCCGGGCCAAGGCCCAGCACATGTACATGAACGCGATGATCCGCGAGCTGAAGTCGCAGAACGTCTTCACCGACGCGCCCCGGCTGACCGGTCTGGCCGAGGCGGCCACGAAGTCGCTGGAGGTGTCCGAGGAGATCGACACGGTCAAGAAGCTCTTCGACCTCGCCATGCAGCTCAAGAGCGTGCCGACGAACCGGCTCACCATGACGACGATGCCGACCGTGGTGGACCCCCAGGACCCGAACCATCTCGTCGCCGACAGCGACGCGGACGACCTGTGGACGATGGTCCGCGACGACGTGGCCTTCGACAGCAACGGCGGCACGGCCGAGGAGAAGGCGGCGGCCGAGGCGGCGGCCAAGCGGAAGAAGGCCGAGGAGAACACCGCCAAGGAGGCGACCACACCGCCCGCCGAGACCGGTGTGATCGTCCGCAACGGCACCGGCGGCGAGCAGACCCCCGTGAAGGGCCGCGCCGCCGATGTCACCCAGGCCCTGGTGGCCAAGGGCTACACGCTGGCCAGGGCGGACGCGCAGCTCTCGCCGCAGGAGAAGACCACGGTCAGCTACCCGAGCGCGGATCTGGAGGGGAACGCGCAGGCGGTCGCCAAGGCCCTCGGGATTCCGACGAGTTCGGTGAAGCGGTCCACGGACGTCTCGGGCGTCACGGTCGTCGTGGGCGCCGACTGGCGCGACGGTACGTCCTTCCCGAAGGAGAGCAAGCCGGAGGCGGGCGGGGTCCCGGACACGGCGGACGCCCTCAACGGCTCGGAGAAGGACGCGTGCATGGACGTGTACGCGCCGTACCGCTTCTGATCCCCGTACGTACCGCTTTCTGATCCCCGTACGGACGCCCCCCATGCGAACGCCCCCTGTGCACGGGCACAGGGGGCGTCCTGGGTTCGTACGGGGGCGGGCGGCTACGCGTCCGCCTCGACTCCGGCGCCCGCGGCCTCGGCCGGCCGCGCCGCCGGGCGGCGGCTCGCGATGACCTTCTTCGCGAGCGCCTTCGGGCTGGTGAGGAAGCCGTACCCCCACGACATGTGCATGGTGGCCAGCGCCAGCGGGATCCGGAGCCGCGCCTTCGGCGCCATTCCCTTGCCGGCCGGTACGGAGCCGGCCACGATCGCGGCGAGGTAGCCGCCCGGCACGACCAGGCCCCACGGCGTGAGCAGCGCCCCGACGACGAGGCCCGCGGCGATGGCGCAGACGGCCGTCGGCGGGGCGAGGTAGCGGAGGTTGATCGAGCCGGAGTGGTAGCGGGCGACGACATGGCGCCAGCGGCCGTACTCCTTGTACTGCTTGGAGAGCGCGCGCACCGAGGGGCGCGGCCGGTACTGGACGCGCAGCTCCGGGGAGAACCAGATCGCGCCGCCGGACTCGCGGATCCGGAAGTTCAGCTCCCAGTCCTGGGCGCGGATGAACTCCTCGTTGTAGCCGCCGAGCCGCTCCAGCGCCTCGCGCCGGAAGACACCCAGATACACGGTTTCGGCGGGGCCCGCCGCGCCGCCGGTGTGGAAGGCCGCGTTGCCGACGCCGATCTTCGACGTCATGGCGGCGGCGACCGCGTTCTCCCAGTCGTTCTCGCCCTCGGCGTGCATGATGCCGCCGACGTTCTGGGCGCCGGTCTCCTCCAGCAGCCTGACGGCGGTCGCGATGTAGTTCGGCGAGAGCATGCCGTGGCCGTCGACCCGTACGACGACGGGGTGCTTGGACGCCTTGATCGCGGCGTTGAGCGCGGCGGGGGTGCGGCCCGTCGGGTTGGGCACGGTCCGCACCTGGGCGCGCGCGTGGGACGCGGTCTCCCGCACCAGCTCCGCGGCGATCTCGTCCGTACGGTCCGTGGAGGGGCCCAGGGCGATGACCACCTCCATCTCGCCCTCGTACTCCTGCTCCAGGATGTGCCGGACGGAGTTCCTCAGATGACGTTCCTCGTTGAGCACCGGCATGATCACGGAGACTGCGGGAGGCAGGGCAGGCATGGGGTCCTTCGGGGGCCTTCGGGCTACGGCGGTATGGCCGCCCACGTTACCGCGAACGGGGGACAGCGAAGCGCGCCGTCCGGTTGCGGACCGGCGTCGCTGATCGTATGGGCTTACCGTGCTCACGGTCCGCTCCCACCGTGTTCGCCCGTGCCCGCCCGTGCTCGCCCTGTTCACCGCGGAGGTGTCTCCCGTGCCCACGCCGCCCCGCACCACCCGCACCACCCGCCGTCCTGACGTAGGCCGTCGTCCGGACGCCCGGAAGGAAGACGGGCGGAGGAAGGGCGGGGGAAAGAAGGACGGGCGGCCCCGCTGGGGGATGCGGATGGCGACGGCGCTCTCCGTCCTGGTCCTGGGGGCGGGCGGGATCGGCCACGCCGTGATGACCAGCCTGGACACCGGGATCGGCCGGATCGACCCGTTCAAGGACATGAAGAACCGGCCGGGCGCCGGCCGCGGGCTGAACCTGCTGCTCGTCGGCACCGACGGCCGCGACAAGATCACGGAGGAGGAGCGGCAGAAGTACCGCCTCGGCGGCGCGCCCTGCCACTGCACCGACACGATCATGCTGGTCCATCTCTCGGCCGACGGGCGGCGCGCCAGTGTGGTGAGCCTCCCCCGCGACAGCTTCGCCGAGCTGCCCGAGCACACCGACGGCACCACGGGCAAGCACCACGCCCCGCACCCGGTCAAGCTGAACGCGGCGTACGCGGAGGGCGGGCCCGGTCTGACCGTCCGTACCGTCGAGCACCTGACGGGCGTGAAGATCAGCCACTACCTGGAGGTCGACTTCACGAGCTTCATGAAGACGGTGGACGCGCTGGAGGGCGTGGACATCTGCACGACCCGGCCGATGAAGGACACGTACACCGGGCTCGATCTGGCGCCCGGCACGCACCGGATGAACGGCGGCGAGGCCCTTCAGTACGTACGCTCCCGCCATGTCGACGGCGCGGCGGACCTCGGCAGGATGCAGCGCCAGCAGCGCTTCGTCGCCGCCCTGATCTCCCGGGCGACCAGCAGCGGGGTGCTGCTGAACCCGGCGCGGTTCAAGGAGGTCACCTCGACGGTCCTCGGCTCGGTCAGGGCCGACGCCGGGTTCGGCGCCGAGCAGATGCTCGCCGTCAACGAGGCGATGCGCGGCTTCTCACCCTCCTCGTCGGAGTTCACGTCCGTACCGCTGGCCGGGGGCGGCGCCTCGGTCCCGGTGAAGGGCGTCGGCGCGACGGTGAAGTGGGACCCCGTGAAGTCCAAGCGGCTCTTCCAGGCGCTGCGCGAGGACGAGCCGCTGGCACCGCCGCGCCGGACGGGCTCCGGTTCCCCGTCGGCCGGGGAGGCCACGGTCGTCGAGGTGAGCCCGCAGGACATCCGCGTACAGGTCTACAACGGGACGCCGGCCGACGGTCTGGGCAAGCGGGTCGACGACGCGCTGCACGCCACCGGATTCCGTACCACCGGCTCGCCGCTCACCTCGGACGGCGACGACGTCCGGCGGACGGTGGTGATGTACGACCCGCGCTGGGACCGCTCGGCGAAGTCCCTGGCGGCGGCGCTGCCGGGCAGCGAGCTGCGGGCGGTGAAGCAGCAGGGCGCGACGCTGAAGGTGATGGCGGGGACGGACTTCAAGGCGGTGACTCCGGTACGGGCGGAGGAAAACCCGAAGGGTGAGTTCGACGCGACCACCGGCGACCAGGCGGTCTGCCCGTAACCCGCTTGTCCGCCCGGCGGCCCGCCCGGCCGACCGCCCGTCCGGCCGGCCGTCCCGAGGTCAAACCTTCACAAGGGCTCCATTCCGGTTCGCATTGCATCAGATTCGCAACGGGCCTGGTCCGATTTCCCACCTCCCTGGATCGGACACAGACCGGCCCGGCACACTGTGCGCATGAATGATTGGCCCGATGGGCGGACCGGCGACCGCAACGACCGTTACGGGCGCGGCAGCGGAGGCACACAGCCCGAAGGCGCGCGCGTCATGCCGCATGTGCAGCGGGGCGGCGTACCCCAGCAGGCGCAGGGGCGCGGCCAGGGGCAGGGCGCCGGTTACGACAGCGGGTACAACACGGGCCAGGTCTACGGCTCCCCCGCCGGCGCGGGTGGCGGCCAGGGCGGCGGAGGCGGCTACATCCCGCCGCAGCCCGGCGGGGCCCCCGGGCCGCGGTACGCGCCCGACTGGGGGCGCCGGATCAAGATCGGCGCGCTGGTCCTGGTGGTGGCGCTGCTGGTCACGTCCATCGGTACGTACTTCTGGGCCGACGGCAAGCTCAAGCGCGAGGTCGACCTCTCGAAGGTCATCGAGCGGCCGAGCCAGGGCGACGGCACGAACTATCTGATCGTCGGTTCCGACAGCCGCGAGGGCATGTCCGACGAGGACAAGAAGAAGCTCCACACGGGCTCCGCCGAGGGCAAGCGGACCGACTCGATGATGATCCTGCACGACGGGTCGAACGGTCCGACGCTGATCTCGCTGCCGCGCGACTCGAATGTGACGATCCCGTCGTTCGTGGGCTCGGAGTCCGGCAAGGAGTACCCGAGCACCGGCCGCCAGACCAAGCTGAACGCGGCGTACGCGGAGGACGGCCCCGAGCTGCTCGTCCGTACCGTCGAGTTCAACACCGGGCTGTACATCGACCACTACGTGGAGATCGGCTTCGCCGGCTTCGCCAACATCGTGGACGCGATCGGCGGGGTGGAGATGGACATCCCGAAGGCGTTCAAGGACAAGAAGTCGGGCGCCGACTTCCAGGCGGGCAAGCAGACCCTGGACGGCGAACAGGCGCTGGCCTTCGTCCGTACACGGTACGCGTTCGCCGCCAGTGACCTGGACCGTACGAAGAACCAGCAGAAGTTCCTGGCGGCCCTGGCCTCGCAGACGGCCACCCCGGGCACGATCCTGAACCCGTTCAAGCTCTACCCGACGATGAGCGCGGGCCTGGACACCCTGATCGTGGACAAGGACATGTCGCTCTGGTCGCTGGGCCAGATGTTCTTCGCGATGAAGGGCATCACGGGCGGCGACGGGGTCTCCATGAACATGCCGATCTCGGGCAGCGTGGGCGGCAACCTGGTCTGGGACAAGGCGAAGGTCAAGGAGCTGGTGAACCAGCTCAACAACGACGAGAAGGTCACGGTCACCAGCGACTGACGCCCGCGTCCTCCGTTCCTCCGCTCCCCGTTCTCCGCCGCCGCGGCCTCCTGGCCCGGCGGCGGTGGCGTGGGGGCCCGCGGCCGGTCGACGTCCGCCGGACGGATACGTCCGGGCCCCGGCACGGGGCCGGGGCCGGGACGGGGGCTACGGCAGGTTGCGGGCCATGACGATGCGCTGGACCTGGTTCGTGCCCTCGTAGATCTGGGTGATCTTGGCGTCGCGCATCATGCGTTCCACCGGGTAGTCGCGTGTGTAGCCGTAGCCGCCCAGGAGTTGGACCGCGTCCGTCGTGATCTCCATGGCCGCGTCCGAGGCATAGCACTTGGCCGCGGCGCCGAAGAAGGTCAGGTCCTCCTTGGTGGCGCCCCCTGTGACGCGCTGCGACCTGGCCGCCGCCGCGTAGGTGAGCTGGCGGGCGGCCTCCAGCTTCATGGCCATGTCGGCCAGCATGAACTGGACGCCCTGGAAGTCGCCGATCGGCTTGCCGAACTGCTTGCGTTCCTGGACGTAGCCCTTGGCGTAGTCGAGGGCGCCCTGGGCGATGCCGAGGGCCTGGGCGGCGATGGTGATGCGGGTGTGGTCCAGGGTCTTCATCGCGGTGGCGAAGCCGGTGCCCTCAGCGCCGAGGAGGCGGTCGGCGGGGATGCGGACGTTGTCGAGGTAGACCTCGCGGGTCGGCGAGCCCTTGATGCCGAGCTTCTTCTCCGGGGCGCCGAAGGAGACGCCCTCGTCGTCCTTCTCGACGACGAACGCCGAGATGCCCTTGGTGCGCTTCTCCGGGTCGGTGACGGCCATGACCGTGTAGTAGTCGGAGACGCCCGCGTTGGTGATCCAGCGCTTCACGCCGTTGAGGACGTAGTGGTCGCCGTCGCGTACGGCCCGGGTCTTCATGCCGCCCGCGTCGGAGCCCGCGTCCGGTTCGGAGAGGCAGTACGAGAACATCGCGTCGCCCTGGGCCAGCGGGCGCAGGTACTTCTTCTTCAGCTCCTCGGAGCCGGAGAGGATCACCGGGAGCGAGCCCAGCTTGTTCACGGCCGGGATCAGCGAGGAGGAGGCGCAGACCCGCGCGACCTCCTCGATGACGATCACGGTGGCCAGGGCGTCGGCGCCGGCGCCGCCGTACTCCTCGGGGACGTGGACGGCGTGCAGGTCGGACGCGACCAGCGCGTCCAGCGCCTCCTGCGGGAAGCGGGCCTCTTCGTCCACCGCCGCGGCGAACGGCGCGATCTTCGCCTCGGAGAGCGCGCGCACGGTCTCGCGGAGCATGTCGTGCTCTTCGGAGGGGCGGTACAGGTCGAAATCAGCCGGTCCGGCCACGGTCTTTCACTCCCCAGGATGCTAACTACCGTTAAGTAACCCAATTTTAGACGGCGGTGGCGGCGCAGGCATAGGTGAGTTTGCCGACAGCCTCCCCCTGAGGGAGAAGTGCCCCTGCGGAGCGCTTCCGACGCGCGGATATGCTCGGGCCGCACACCGCCCGTCTCTCCTTGGAGCACCCACATGGCCCTCAAGATCACCGTGATCGGCACCGGCTATCTCGGCGCCACGCACGCCGCGGCCATGGCGGAACTGGGCTTCGAGGTCCTCGGGCTCGACGTGGTGCCCGAGAAGATCGAGCTGCTCTCGGCGGGCCGCGTACCGATGTACGAACCCGGCCTGGAGGAGCTGCTGCGCAAGCACGTGGCCGGGATCGAGGGGTCGACGGGGCGGCTGCGGTTCACCATGGACTGGGCGGAGGTCGCGGACTTCGGCGATGTGCACTTCGTCTGCGTGAACACCCCTCAGAAGCACGGCGAGTACGCCTGCGACATGAGTTACGTCGACGCGGCGGTCGAGAGCCTGGCCAAGCATCTGACCCGGCCCGCGCTGGTCGTCGGCAAGTCCACCGTGCCCGTCGGCAGCGCGGACCGGCTCGCGGCCCGGATCGCGGAGGTGGCGCCGGCCGGGCGCGAGGTGGAGCTGGCCTGGAACCCGGAGTTCCTGCGCGAGGGCTTCGCCGTGCAGGACACGCTGCGCCCGGACCGGATCGTGATCGGCGTGCGCGGTACGGGTGGTACGGGCGGTACGGGTGGCACGGACGGTACGGGCACCACGAAGGCCGAGCGGACGCTGCGCGAGGTGTACGCGACGCCCATCGGCGAGGGCTCGCCCTTCGTGGTGACGGACTTCCCGACCGCCGAGCTGGTCAAGACCTCGGCGAACTCCTTCCTGGCGACGAAGATCTCGTTCATCAACGCGATGGCCGAGGTCTGCGAGGCGGCCGGCGGCGATGTCGTGAAGCTGGCGGAGGCGCTGGGGCACGACGAGCGCATCGGGAAGAAGTTCCTGCGCGCCGGTATCGGCTTCGGCGGCGGCTGTCTGCCCAAGGACATCCGGGCGTTCATGGCGCGCGCCGGTGAGCTGGGCGCGGACCAGGCGCTGACGTTCCTGCGCGAGGTCGACTCGATCAACATGCGCCGCCGTGGCCACATGGTGGAGCTGGCACGGGAGGCGGTGGGCGCCGACTCGTCGTTCCTGGGCAAGCGGGTCGCCGTACTCGGCGCGACGTTCAAGCCGGACTCCGACGACGTACGGGACTCCCCCGCGCTCAATGTCGCGGGCCAGATCCACCTCCAGGGCGGCCAGGTCACGGTCTACGACCCGAAGGGCATGGCGAACGCCCGGCGGCTCTTCCCGACACTGGGGTACGCGGAGTCGGCGCTGGACGCGGTGCGCGGCGCCGATGTCGTCCTGCATCTGACGGAGTGGCGCGAGTTCCGCGAGCTGGACCCGGCGGCCCTGGCCGCGGTGGCGGCGCGCCCGCTGATCCTGGACGGGCGCAACGCGCTGGACCCGGAGCGGTGGCGCGCGGCGGGGTGGACGTACCGCGCGATGGGGCGCCCGCGCGCCTGACGCGTACGTACGCGTCAGAGGGGCGCGCCGCCGCCGTCCATGAGTCTGGCGCGGTAGGCGCGCATCTTGGCCCGGGCCCCGCAGACCGACATCGAGCACCAGCGGCCACGGCCGGCCGGGCTGCGGTCGTAGAACGCCCAGTGGCAGTCCGTCGCCTCGCACGCCTTGAGCCGGCTCCACGTACCGTCGGCGGACGCCGCCGCGATGGCCTCCGCGACGCGGGACAGCAGGGCGTCGGGCGCGGTCGCGGGGCGGAGCGCCACCTCGCCCGCGGGCCCGACGGCGACACGGAGCGGCGCCTCGGCCAGCAGTTCGTCCAGGGTGGCGGTGGAGCGGCCCCGGGGGTGCAGGCCCGCGTGCGCGAGGCACGCGGTGCGCAGGGCCTCGCGCAGGGCGCGGGCCGCCGGGACGTCCTGCTCGGCCAGCCCGAAGGCGGCCCGGCCGTCCGCCGTGGTGAGCCGGTCGGATCCCGTCTCGATGTCCCACGAGTTGACCAGGGACTGGATCAGGGCGAGCCCTCCGGGGGCGGGCGGACGGTCATTCATGGTTGCGACGTTACCTCTCATGGGGGACCATGCAGTAACGGTTACCCATTGAGGCCATCTAGCAGTAACCAGCCAGCAGTAACCACGATCCGTGAGGAGCGAACGCCATGGCCATCGCCACACTCGGCACCGTCGTCCTGGACTGCCCCGACCCGCTCGCGCTCGCCGGTTTCTACGCCCAGGTGCTGGGCGGTGAGGTCAGGGAGGACGGCGACGACTGGGTCACCCTCACGGGCGCCCCGGGCGCGCCGCTCGCCTTCCAGGCCGCGCCCGGCCTCGTACCGCCCGCGTGGCCCGCGCCGGAGGGGTCGCAGCAGTTCCACCTGGATCTGAGCGTCCCCGACCTGGACGTGGCGGAGAAGGGCGTGCTGGCGCTGGGTGCCGTACCGCTGGACGCGACGGACCGGAACCGGTCCTTCCGGGTCTATGCGGACCCTGCCGGGCATCCGTTCTGTCTCTGCGCCGAGTGACGGCGCCTTGACGGCGCGCCGCTGGAAGCCTGCGGGCGCCCGCTGACGGCTGAGGGCGCCCTCCCCGGGGCCGGGGAGGGCGCCCTCGTACAGCCGGGCTCGGGGGCTCAGCCGTCCAGGTCGGTGATCGTCGCCTGTGACGCCGGGCGCTCTCTGCGCAGCGTGCGCGAGACGCCCTCGGCCGCCCGGAGCACCCGGACCGCGTTGCCCCAGGTCACCTTGGAGATGTCCGCCGTCGACCACTTGCGGGCCAGCAGCTCCGCGATCAGGTTCGGGTAGCCGGCGACGTCCTCCAGGCCCTTCGGGGTGAACGCCGTGCCGTCGAAGTCGCCGCCGATACCGATGTGGTCGATGCCCGCGGTCGCGCGCATGTGGTCGAGATGGTCCGCGACCGTGGCGACCGTCGCGACCGGGCGCGGGTTCGCCGCCTCGAAGTCCTCGTGGACCCGCATGGCGTCGGCGGTCGTGGCCAGCGGGTGCAGGCCGTGCGCGAGCATGTTCGCGTCGGCCTCCCGGGTCCAGTCCACCGCCGCCGGGAGGATGAACTTCGGCACGAACGTGGCCATCGCGACGCCCCCGTTGGCGGGCAGCCGCTCCAGGACGTCGTCCGGGATGTTGCGGGGGTGGTCGCAGATCGCCCGCGCCGACGAGTGCGAGAAGATCACCGGCGCGGCCGTCGCGGCGAGCGCGTCGCGCATCGTCGTGGCGGCCACGTGCGAGAGGTCGACCAGCATGCCGACCCGGTTCATCTCGCGGACCACTTCACGGCCGAAGGGCGAGAGCCCGCCCACCGACGGGGCGTCCGTGGCCGAGTCGGCCCAGCGCAGGTTGTCGTTGTGCGTGAGCGTCATGTAGCGGACGCCCAGCGTGTGCAGGGCGCGCAGGGTGGCGAGGGAGTTGTTGATGGAGTGGCCGCCCTCGGCGCCCATCAGCGACGCGACCCTGCCCTGGCGCCGCGCGGTCTCCATGTCGTCCGCCGTCAGCGCGCGGGCCAGGTCGTCGGGGTAGCGGGCGAGGAGCCGGCCGACCACGTCGATCTGTTCCAGCGTCGCGCTGACCGCGTCGTCCCCGGCCATGTCGGACCGTACGTACACGGACCAGAACTGGCCGCCGACGCCGCCGCGCCGCAGCCGGGGGATGTCCGTGTGGAGGCGGCCCGTGAGGTCCTCGGCGATGTCGAGGCGGTCCAGGTCGTACCGTACGTTCTCGCGCAGCGCCCACGGCAGGTCGTTGTGGCCGTCGACCACCGGGGCGTCGGCCAGCAGGGCGCGGGCCGCCGCCAGGAGGTCCTCGGCCCCAATCTCATCCTCGGCCCCGGCCTCGTGGGCGGAGGCTTCCGGCGCCGTCACGTGCCGAACCCGAAGTGCTCCGAGCCCTCGACCTTCGCGCGCAGCCGCTGGCCCTTCTCCGTCGCCTGCCGCTTCAGCTCCTGCTGGAACTCGCGCATCCGGTCCTGGAGCTCCGGGTCGTGCGCCGCGAGGATCCGGGCGGCCAGCAGGCCCGCGTTGCGCGCGCCGCCCACCGAGACCGTCGCGACCGGGACGCCGGCCGGCATCTGGACGATGGAGAGCAGCGAGTCCATGCCGTCCAGGTACTTCAGGGGTACGGGGACGCCGATCACCGGCAGCGGGGTCACCGAGGCCAGCATGCCCGGCAGGTGGGCCGCGCCGCCCGCGCCCGCGATGATCGCCTTGAGGCCCCGGCCCGCCGCGTCCTCGCCGTACGCGATCATCTCGTGCGGCATGCGGTGGGCGGAGACGACATCGACCTCGTACGGGATCTCGAACTCGTGGAGGGCCGTGGCCGCGGCCTCCATGACGGGCCAGTCCGAGTCGGAACCCATGACGATGCCCACGACAGGGGGTGTCATTCGGTGATCGTTCCTCTGAGGTAGCCGGCTGCGTGACGGGCGCGCTCCAGCACGTCGTCCAGGTCGTCGCCGTAGGTGTTGACATGCCCCACCTTGCGGCCGGGTTTCACGTCCTTGCCATACATGTGGATCTTGAGCTGGGGGTCCCTGGCCATGCAGTGCAGATACGCCGTGTACATGTCGGGGTAGTCACCGCCGAGGACGTTGCACATGACCGTCCAGGGCGCGCGCGGGCGCGGGTCGCCCAGCGGCAGGTCCAGGACCGCCCGTACGTGGTTGGCGAACTGCGAGGTGATCGCGCCGTCCTGCGTCCAGTGCCCGGAGTTGTGGGGGCGCATCGCCAGTTCGTTGACGAGGATGCCCGGGGTGCCGTCGGCGGACCGCGTCTCGAAGAGCTCCACCGCGAGATGGCCGACCACGCCCAGCTCGGCGGCTATGCGCAGCGCCAGCCGCTGGGCCTCGCCCGACAGCGCCTCGTCGAGTCCGGGCGCGGGCGCGATGACGGTGTCGCAGACGCCGTCGACCTGCCGGGACTCGACCACGGGGTAGGCCACGGCCTGGCCGTGCGGCGAGCGGACGATGTTCGCCGCCAGCTCCCGTACGAAGTCGACCTTCTCCTCGGCGAGGACGGGGACCCCGGCGCGGAAGGGCTCCTCGGCGTCGGCCTGGGACCGTACGAGCCAGACGCCCTTGCCGTCGTACCCGCCGCGCACCGTCTTCAGGATGACGGGGAAGCCGCCCACCTCGGCGGCGAAGGCGGCGGCGTCGGCCGCGTCGGCCACGATCCGGTGGCGCGGGCAGGGCACGTCGAGTTCGGTGAGCCGCGCGCGCATGACGCCCTTGTCGTGGGCGTGCAGCAGCGCCTCGGGGCCGGGTCTGACGGGGATACCGTCGGCCTCCAGGGCGCGGAGGTGCTCGACCGGGACATGTTCGTGGTCGAACGTGATCACGTCACAGCCGCGCGCGAAGTCACGCAGCGTGTCCAGGTCGCGATAGTCGCCCACGACGACCTCGCTCACCACCTGGGCCGCCGAGTCCTGGGGCGTGTCACTGAGGAGCTTGAATCTGAGGCCGAGGGGGATACCCGCCTCGTGGGTCATACGGGCGAGCTGACCGCCGCCGACCATGCCGACTACCGGGAACGTCACGTACCTAGCGTAGCCGCCGTCCGGCCCGGCCCGCCCCCTTGTCCACAGGCACCCTCCGCGAGGGCCCGCCGGGCTGTGGACAAGGGGGCGCCCCCGGAGAGCGCTGGTTAGCATGGTTCGACGGTGATGCCGATCACCGGCACCACACACCGACAGCGACCGGACGGGGCTGAGCAGGCTGATGAGCGAACAGGGCGCACTGCGCGTGCGACTGCGCAAGCTCGTGCGCGAGGCCGCCAAGTTCGGCGCGGTGGGCGGCATGGGGCTGCTGGTCAACCTGCTGGTCTTCAACCTCGTACGGCACACGACGGAGCTGCCCGTGGTCCGGGCCAGCATCCTGGCCACCGTCGTCGCGATCGCCTTCAACTACGTGGGGTTCCGCTACTTCACCTACCGGGACCGCGACAAGACCCGCCGTACCCGCGAGCTGACGCTCTTCCTGCTGTTCAGCGCGGTCGGGCTGGTGATCGAGAACGGGGTGCTGTACGCGGCGACGTACGGCTTCGGCTGGGACTCCCCGCTCCAGAGCAACGTCTTCAAGTTCCTCGGCATCGGGATAGCCACGCTGTTCCGCTTCTGGTCGTACCGCACCTGGGTGTTCCAGGCCCTGCCCGCCTCCGGCGACGCCGAAGGGGCCGAGCGCGGGGCGCAGGGGGTGGCCGGCGGGGCGGCCGAGGAGCCCGCGGTCAGCCGCCTCGGCCGCTGACCCGTAGCCGCTGTCCCGTACCCGCTGCCCCGTAGCCGCTGTCGCGGCCCTCAGCGGACCGGGCGGTCCGGCTCCTTGCGGGCCGTGCGTGTGGTGGCCTCCCGGCTGAGGAAGAGCGCGAAGATCGGCGGCTGCTGTTGCAGCAGCTCCAGCCGCCCGCCGTCCGCCTCCGCGAGGTCCCGGGCCACGGCGAGGCCGATCCCGGTGGAGTTCCGGCCGCTGATGGTCCGCTCGAAGATCCGCGCCCCGAGGTCGGCGGGGACGCCGGGCCCCTCGTCCGTCACCTCGATCACCGCCTGGTTCCCGGTGACCCGGGTGCGCAGCGCGACCGTACCGCCGCCGTGCATCAGCGAGTTCTCGATCAGCGCCGCGAGCACCTGGGCGACCGCGCCCGGGGTCGCGACGGCCCGCATGCCGTGGCGCCCCGAGCAGACGATGGCCCGTCCCGCGCTGCGGTAGGCGGGCCGCCACTCCTCGATCTGCTGCTTGACGACCTCGTCGAGGTCGAAGGCGACGGCGGAGCCGGTCCGGGGGTCGCGCGCGTTGGTGAGGAGCCGTTCCACCACATCGGTGAGCCGCTCGACCTGCGTCAGCGCGATGGTCGCCTCCTCCTTGACCGTGTCCAGATCGTCGGTGGCGGAGATCTCCTCCAGCCTCATGGACAGGGCGGTCAGGGGCGTACGGAGCTGGTGCGAGGCGTCAGCGGCGAGCCGGCGCTCGGCGGTGAGCATCCGCGCGATCCGCTCGGCGCTGGAGTCCAGGACATCGGCGACCCGGTCCAGCTCGGGCACCGCGTACCGCTTGTGGCGGGGGCGCGGGTCGCCGGAGCCCAGGCGCTCCGCGGTCTCCGCGAGGTCGGTGAGCGGCGAGGCCAGCCGGTTGGCCTGGCGTACCGCGAGCAGGACGGCGGCGATGACGGCCAGCAGCGCCACCGCGCCGATGATCAGCAGCGTACGGCCGACCTCGCGGGTGACCGAGGAGCGCGCCTCCTCGACGGTGACGGTCTCGCCCTCCTCGCCCTCGGCCTTCGCCCGGATGACGCTGCCGGACGGGCGTGTCCCGATCTCGACGGCCGCCCGGCCGGGGATCTCGATCCGGGCGTACCGCTTCTGGTCGACCTGTTCGGAGAGGATCCGGGCGGTGACGCGGTCACCGCCGAGCAGCCGGCTGTCGACGATGCTGACCAGCCGCAGCGCCTCCGAGTCCACGCTCTCCTGGGCGCTGTTGCTGATCGTGCGGGTCTCGACGATGACGAGCGACACCCCGAAGACGGCGATGACGACGAGCACCACGGCGAGCGTGGAGTTGATCAGACGACGGCGCACGGTGCCCTCCGGGGCGTTCGCTCTTCTCGGGCCGTCAGCTCTTCTCGAAGCGGAAGCCGACGCCCCGTACCGTCGCGATGTAGCGCGGGTTCGCCGCGTCGTCGCCGAGCTTCTTGCGCAGCCACGAGATGTGCATGTCGAGCGTCTTGGTGGACGACCACCAGGTGGTGTCCCAGACCTCGCGCATGAGCTGGTCGCGGGTGACGACCCGGCCCGCGTCCCGGACCAGGACCCGCAGCAGGTCGAACTCCTTGGCCGTGAGCTGCAGTTCCTCGTCGCCCATCCAGGCGCGGTGCGACTCGACGTCGATCCGTACGCCGTGGGTGGCCGGGGCGGGAGCGGGGTCCGCGGCGCCGCGCCGCAGCAGCGCCCGTACGCGCGCCAGCAGCTCGGCGAGCCGGAACGGCTTGGTCACGTAGTCGTCGGCGCCGGCGTCCAGGCCGACGACGGTGTCCACCTCGTCGGCGCGGGCGGTCAGCACCAGGATGGGGGCGGTGTGGCCTTCGGCGCGCAGTCTGCGGGCGACTTCGAGGCCGTCCATACCGGGCAGGCCCAGGTCGAGGACGACGAGGTCGATGCCGCCCTGGAGTCCGGCGTCCAGCGCGGTCGGACCGTCCTCACGGACCTCGACCTCGTATCCCTCCCGGCGCAGGGCGCGGGCCAGCGGCTCCGAGATGGAAGCGTCGTCCTCGGCGAGCAGTACACGGGTCATGGGGTGATGGTAGACCGCAAAAGGCGGCAGCCGGGAAGTGCTCGGCGACGTCCGCCGGGGCGCGGCGGACCGTCCGGCGCCCGGTGGACAAGGCGCGGAGGGGTCTCGGCGTCACGCCTTCGGCCCTACGGTGCGATCTGATGATCAGCCTTCGAATGTAGGCATTCAGCCGCACGAAAACCTGTGATCCATCTCTCAAGTCCTTCCATATCATGCTCTGTGGTGCCGTATGGTGGCGAGACGCCTGTAGTACCACCTGGGGACCTTTGGCCTGCTGAGCGCCGAAGGTCCTTTTTATGTGCCAACCCCCCACGAAGGATCGATCCATGGCGTCCAGCCTGACGAAGGATTCGCCCGAGTCGCCCGGCGCACCCGGCGGCACGGAGAAGACCTTCTTCGGCCACCCCCGCGGCCTGGCCACCCTCTTCATGACCGAGATGTGGGAGCGCTTCAGCTTCTACGGCATGAGAGCACTGCTCACCATCTACCTGATCTCCGGCGGACCCGATGCCTCGAAGGGGCTTCAGGGCGGCGGGCTGGCGATGGACCTGGCCACGACCACGGCCATCTACTCCATCTACCTGTCCATGGTCTACCTGCTGGCGCTGCCCGGCGGCTGGCTGGGGGACAGGGTCTGGGGGCCGCGCAAGACGGTCACGATCGCGGCCTGCACGATCATGGTGGGCCATCTGACCCTCGCCCTGCCGGGTTCGGGGACCTTCTTCGCCGGCCTGGCGCTGGTGGCGCTCGGCTCCGGCCTGCTGAAGGCCAACATCTCCACGATGGTCGGCCATCTCTACGACGGCCCGAACGACCCGCGGCGCGACGGCGGATTCACCGTCTTCTACATGGGCATCAACATCGGCGCCTTCTTCGCACCGCTGATCATCGGCACCGTGGGCGAGAAGTACAGCTGGCACCTCGGCTTCGCGCTCGCCGCGGTCGGTATGGGTATCGGCCTGGCCGTCTTCCTGCTCGGTACGAAGCACCTCAGCCCGGAGAGCAGCCGCGTCCCCACCCCGCTCTCCCGCGAGGAGCGCGCCACCTGGCTGCGCAAGGGGATGACCTGGCTGCTGATCGCGACCGTCTTCTACGCCGCCGTCGTCCTCAGCGGCCACTTCACCCTCAACTGGGCGATGGTCCCGCTGACCCTCGCGGGCCTGGCCATCCCGGCCGCCGTACTGATCCGGATCAAGCGCGACAAGGAGCTGTCGGCGGCCGAGCAGACCAAGATGTCCGGGTACATCTGGTTCTTCGTGGCCGCCGCCGTCTTCTGGATGATCTACGACCAGGGCGGCTCGACGGTCCAGGCGTTCGGCACGACGAAGGCGGCCGACTCGCTCTTCGGACTGAACTTCCCGACGTCCTGGTACCAGTCGCTGAACCCGGTCTTCATCATGGCGCTGGCGCCGGTCATCGCCTGGTTCTGGCTGTGGCTCAACCGCAGGGGCCAGGAGCCCAGCACGGTCGTGAAGTTCGCCGCCGGGCTGTTCTTCATCGGCGTCTCGTTCTTCTTCTTCCTGATCCCGCTCGTCATGGCGGGCGGGGGGACCCTGGTCAGCCCGATGTGGCTGGTGGGCATCTACCTGATCCAGACCGTCGGCGAGCTGTGCGTCTCCCCGGTGGGCCTGTCGGTGACGACGAAGATGGCGCCGACGAAGTACGCGAGCCAGATGATGGGCGTCTGGTTCCTGGCGGTGACGGCGGGCGACTCGGTGACCGGGCTGCTCTCGATCGGCGGCGTAGACCTGAGCCGTACGGGCGTGGTGGCGCTGGAGGCGCTGCTCGCCACGCTGGCGGGGGTCGCGGTCTTCATGTACCGGAAGAAGGTCAGGTCGCTGATGGGCGACATCCGCTGAGCCACTGATCCTGGGGTCCCCGTACCCACGGGTACGGGAAAGAGCCGCCGCGCCGGTCATCGGTGCGGCGGCTCCGGCGCACGCTCGCGCACAGGCTGCGTAGTGCTCTGCGCACGGCACCGCGTACGGCCTACGTACGGGCGGGTACGGCTACGCGCGTCACGCCGGGGCTGACAGCTCCGCCCACACGGTCTTGCCGGCGGCTCCGGGCGTCCTGACGACACCCCAGTCGAGGCAGAGGCGCTGCACGATGAACATGCCGTGCCCGCCGGGGCGGCCCGCGCGGTGCGGCGTACGGGGGGCGGGCTGGCCCGTACCCCGGTCGGTGACCTCCAGGCGCAGCACCTTCGCGGTGAACGCGACGCGCAGCCCCTCGGGGCCGTCGGCGTGCAGGCAGGCGTTGGTGACCAGCTCGGAGACGACGAGCAGCACGTCCTCCGCCGCCGCACGGCGGTCGGCGGTCGCGGCCGGGAGCCAGCCCCAGTCGTGGAGCGCCTGGCGGGTGAAGTCACGCGCAAGCGGGACCACACCGCTGGCGCCGGCCAGTACGAGCGTCCGCACCCGCGCGTCGGACACCACGGGGGGATGCCCCGGCCGGTCCGACTCGGGGCCGAGGTCGCCCGGCGGCGGCTGCCGGGTGGTGCTCATCAGCGCTTCACCTCACCGATTCACCAATGCGTGAGTTCATCAGTACGACTTCAGTACGACGTCAATTTCAGTACGTCTTCCATGCAACTTCATCTTCAATGCAACTTCATCAATCATGCGAGCAACAGGATCCCGCAGGGCCTGCCCGGGGTCTTCTGCCCCTCCGAATCGTGACAACACCCACTTCACCGGTCGGACGTCGTGACACATGCAACACACGGGCCTCCGGCGCCACGACAAGGCGGAAAAGACGCCATGAAAGGGGTGCCGGATCGGTGGGCGGGGCCGGGCTCGGACCGGGTCGCCGCGGAGCGGGCGGGCCGGAGCGAACCGGGTCCGGCCCGCTCCGGGCCGGTGCTCAGTCGGCCAGGGCGTCCGCGAGTGAGTCGTGGACGGTGAAGACCGCGTCGGCGCCGGTGATCTCGAAGACCCTCGCGACGACGGGCAGCATCCCGGCCAGGTGGACCCCGCCTCCGGCGGCCTCCGCCTTCAGGCGGGCGCCGAGCAGCACGTTGAGCCCGGTGGAGTCGCAGAATTCCAGGTGTGAGCAGTCGATCACCAGGCGTACCCGGCCCCGCTCAAGGGCGTCGTCCAGGGGTTCGCGCAACAGCTCGGCCGTATGGTGATCCAACTCACCGGCCGCCGTCACTACCTCGCTCCGGCCCTCGGCCCGAACTCCGACCTGAAGCCGGCCCCGGTTCGTGCTGCCGACCGTCTGGCGGTCCATGCCCGTCCCTCTTCGCCGATGGTGTCGATCATGCCGACAGTGGTCCGTCTCGACGTCATCACAAGCTGATGACGTCCGTCGAACATTACGCCTTTCACACGTCAGGCGGTACCCAAACTCCCCCACAATAGGGACATATGCCGCAATTAACACTTGCAACGGTACGTACCTACCGGGTAGGGCTAGTAGGGACACGTCCACCGCGACCGGCTTTGGAGGCGCCGCAAACCGTAGCAACACGTATCGGCTTCGGCAGCCATATGCCGAGAACGTATGGAGGAGACCATGTCACCCCGGCTCGACGAACCGCGTACCCAGAACGCGCCGTCGGCAACTCCGCCCGCAGCATTTGAGACCGACGTCACTCCGTCCGACGTCACCTGGCCGTCCGAGGGCCTTTCCGACGGGCTCATGGACCTGCCCGAGATCCCGCCCTTCGACGAGGTGGGCGCGGTGGATGCCCGGGCCCTGTCGAAGACTCTCTTCGCCCGCCTGGAGGCCCTGGAAGAGGGCACCCACGAGCACGCGTACGTCCGTAACACCCTGGTCGAGCTGAATCTCGCCCTGGTGAAGTTCGCGGCCTCCCGGTTCCGCTCCCGCAGCGAGCCGATGGAGGACATCGTCCAGGTCGGCACGATCGGCCTGATCAAGGCCATCGACCGCTTCGAGCTCAGCCGAGGCGTCGAGTTCCCCACCTTCGCGATGCCGACGATCATCGGTGAGATCAAGCGTTTCTTCCGCGACACGTCGTGGTCGGTACGGGTGCCGCGCAGACTCCAGGAGCTCCGCCTCGACCTCGCCAAGGCCGGCGACGAACTGGCGCAGCGGCTCGACCGCGCGCCCACCGTCGGCGAGCTGGCGGAGTGCCTCGGCCTCACCAAGGAGGAGGTCGTCGAGGGCATGACGGCGAGCAACGCGTACACCGCGAGCTCGCTGGACGCACAGCCCGAGGACGACGACACCGAGGGCGCGCTGGCCGACCGGATCGGGTACGAGGACCACGGGCTCGAAGGCATCGAGTACGTCGAGTCGCTGAAGCCGCTGATCGCGACGCTGCCGTCGCGCGACCGGACGATCCTCTCCCTGCGCTTCGTCGCGAACATGACGCAGTCGGAGATCGGGGAGGAGCTGGGCATCTCGCAGATGCACGTGTCGCGGCTGCTCACCCGGACCCTGGTCAAGCTCAGAAAGGGTCTGACGCTGGAGGAGTGAGCGGGCCGGAGTGCGCCCCTCCCCTCGCTGCCCCTTTCCGTCACGCCGTGCGCCCGCCCCCTGAACGAGGGGACGGGCGCATCCGGCTGTCGGGTCCCGGTTACCTGCTTCCCACTCCCGATCAGGTGAGCTGCCGCTGCCGGCAGTCCTTCTCCACACCGGCCTGGTACAGGCAGACCTTGACGACAGGTGACGTCACGGCCCCCGCCGCCGTGGCGAAGGTGGTGCACTGGTCGGCGTACGCGCCGTCCGCCCCGGTCAGGACCTGGGCGCCGCCCGAGGTCCTGTACACGTAGGCGCGTACACCCCAGCCGTCCGCCTTGTTGTCGCAGACCCGCAGGGTGGCGCCGCCGTCGCCCTGCGTCGCGAGATGGGCCCATCCGGCGAGGGAGTCGGCGCCCGCGAGCACGGACCCGGTCCTGGTGACAGGCGCCGCGCGGACGGTCAGGTCGGCGATGACGGGCCGGTGGTCGGAGGCGTTGGTCGTCACGGTGCGGGCACCGCCGACGTCGAACGCGGGCGTCGTGTAGATGTAGTCGATACGGGAGTCGTCGAGCCCGTCCCCGGGGTGGGTGACGGCGCCGCTGCCCGTGTTGGCGTTCACCCGGGTCCAGGAGTCGATCCACTCGGCGGCGGCGAACCAGGGCCTGATCTGGTTGTCGGGGCGCACGTTGAGATCGCCGGTGAGCAGCATCGGGGTCGTCATCAGCGCCCCGGACACCTTGTCGATGACGGCGCGCGCCTGCCGGTTGCGCCGCTCGGTGGCCTCGGTCCCGACGCCGGCGGAGAGGTGCGTGGTGTAGACGCGTACGTCCGTCCCGTTGACGTCGAGCCGGGCACCGCCGAGGCTGCGCAGGACGGCGGTGGTGCCGCTCGGGTACTGCGGAAGCTGGAAGGTCAGCTTCTCCTTGATCGGGTACTTGCTGAGGATGAGGTTGCCCGCGACGCCGCCCAGGGCGTTGGTGTCGCTCTTGGCGAAGTGCGCGAAGTACTGGGGGAAGGCGTCGAGCAGCACCTGCCACTGGTTGGGGCCGCCGACGGCGGTGTTGTCGTGCAGCTCCTGGAGGGTGACGACGTCGGGGTTCTGAGCCCCGATCACACTCACGATGCGCTGGATGTCGGTGACGCCGTCGGAACCCTGGCCGCCCTGGATGTTCCAGTCCATGACCTTGAGGGACTCGGCGGCGAGCGCGGCGGGAGCGGCGGGAGCGGACTCCGCGGGCTGCTGGGCGCTCGCCGTGTACGTGCCGCCGGCGGCCGCGAGAAGGCCGAAGGTCGCGGCCAGCGTGGGCAGTACGGTCCGGGCGATACGTATAACCTTCGCGGACGCTGACTGCGTGGATCTGACACCGTTTCGGGCTGTCAACTGGGTCCCCTTCGCTGGATGGTGGTCCCCCTGATCCAATCCGGCATCGCCCTCGCGCACAACAGGGTAGGTCCGTCGGGGTCGTTCGGCCGGTGCGGCGCCGCGGTGACGGACGGGCGGTCGGCGTCAGTCGGCGGCGGTTGGCGGCGGTCTGCGTCGGTCTGCGGCAGTCGTGGAAAACCCGCCGAACTCCCGCGCCGGGCTCAGTAGGGTCATCGGATGACCAGTGAATTCGCTGCCACCCGCCGTATCGGCGTGATGTTCGACAGAGACGGACGCCCGGAGGAGCTCACGGCGTACGCCACCGCGGTGGAGGAGCTCGGCGTGGACGACCTGTGGGTCGTGGAGGATCTCGCCTGGGCGGGCTCGGTCTCCTCGGCGACGCTCGCGCTGGCCGCCACCACGCGGCTGCGGGTCGGCCTCGGCATCATGCCGGCGCCGCTGCGCAACCCGGCGCTCCTCGCCATGGAAGTCGCCACGCTGGCACGGGTGTTCCCCGGCCGGATCATCGCGGGCATCGGCCACGGCTCCCCGGACTGGATGGCCCAGGTCGGCGCCGCCTCCCCCACCAAGCTCGCGCTGCTGGAGGAGACGATCACGGCGGTACGGAGCCTGCTCGCCGGAGAGACCACGACGGTGGACGGCCGCGCGGTGCACATCGACGGCGTACGTCTGGTGCACCCCCCGGAGGTGGCGCCGCCGCTCGTCGCCGGTGTCGTACGCCCCCGTTCGCTGGAACTCTCCGGGCGCGTGGCCGACGGTACGGTCATGGCCGAGGGCCAGGGTCCCGACGTACTGAAGGCCGCGCTCGACACGATCGCGAAGGGCCGCGCGTCCGCGACCACGCCGCGCCCGCACGAACTCATCGCCTTCACGCACCTGTACGTGGACGACCACCCCGACCGGGTCGCCGCGGCCGTCGCGCCGGTGATCGAGGAGTACACCGGGTGGCTGGGCATCCCGCCCGAAGAGGTCTTCCTCGCGGCGGGCGACGCGGCGACGACGGCCCGCCGTATCGAGAGCCTGTGGGCCGCGGGCGCCGACACCGTGGTCCTGCGCCCGGTCGGGGACGCCCCGCTGGACCAGGTCCGCGCGACGCTGGGGCACCTCGCGCGCTGAGCCCAGCGCCCGTTCGTCGTACGAGCCGTGGCCTGCCGCCCGGGGAACCCGGGCGGTGCGCTTCGGCCCGGCGGGCGGCCGGGATCACGGTGCGATGCCGGCCCGGATGCGGCCGTAACCGGCCCACCCGAACATCCCCCTGCCCCGACCCGCGCATCGTCACGGCGTTCAAGAAGGCCCGTCGCTTGGGCCGCCTTTCCGAACGGCGTGACTATGCGCGGGCCGGTTCGACGCCCAACCGCCTCACGTAAAATCACTGGACATCGCAGAGGTCGGTGCCGAACGTGGGAGGCATGCAGCAGGAAGAGATCTGGGACACAGAGACCGCCCAGCGCTACGACACACCCGGTGTCGGCATGTTCGCGCCCGAGATCCTGACACCCACCGTGGACCGCCTCGCCGCCCTCGCGGGTGACGGAGCGGCGCTCGAATTCGCGGTCGGGACGGGCCGGGTGGCGGTTCCGCTGGCCGGGCGAGGGGTGCCCGTCACCGGCATCGAGCTGTCACGTCCGATGGTCGAGCGCCTGCGCACCAAGGCCGACGAGGCGACGATCCCCGTGATCGTCGGTGACATGGCGACGGCCACGGCCCCCGGCGAGTACACACTCGTCTACCTCGTCTTCAACACCATCTCCAACCTGCTCACCCAGGCCGAACAGGTCGCGTGCTTCCGCAACGCCGCCCGCCATCTCACCCCCGGCGGCCGGTTCGTGGTCGAGCTCTGGGTCCCCGAACTGCGCAAACTGCCGCCGGGCCAGGCGGCCACCGTCTGGCATTCCGAGACCGGGTACATCGGTCTGGACACGTACGACGTGCTGCGTCAGCACGTCGTGTCGCACCACTTCCACTTCGGCGACAGCAGAGAGGCACAGCTCTTCCGCAGCCCGCACCGCTACATCTGGCCGGCCGAACTCGACCTGATGGCCCAACTCGCCGGATTCGAGCTGGAGAGCAGGCACGCGGACTGGGTGGGGGCCGAATTCACCGCCGATGCGCGTTCCCACGTATCCGTGTACCGCGTCCCGCTGCATCCGTGAAAAACAGGAGAGCTCCGGCCGCTTGAGTCTCCCGTAAGGGGAGACACCAAGGTGAAGGTCATGAACGGCGACACGCTCTACGCGATTGGTGACCTCGCCCGACGGACCGGGCTGACGGTGAAGACCATTCGGTTCTACTCCGACGCGGGAATCGTGCCGCCGACCGGCCGGAGCCCGGCCGGCTACCGGCTCTACGACATCGACGCCGTCACCCGTCTGGATCTCGTACGGACCCTGCGCGACCTCGGTCTGGATCTTCCCGCCATCAGGAAGGTTCTCGACCGGGAGGTCTCCGTGCCTGAGGTGGCGGCGGCCCACGCCGACGCCCTGGACGTGCAGATCCGTACGCTCCGACTTCGGCGATCGGTGCTGAGAGCGGTGGCCAGGCGTGGCCCCACACCTGAGGAGTTGGAACTCATGCACAGACTCACCAAGCTCTCCGACACCGAACGACAGCGACTGGTGACCGACTTCATCGACGACACCTTCGGCGGCCTCGACGCCAACCCGGAGTTCGTGGCCATGATGCGATCGGCCATGCCGCAACTTCCCGAGGACCCCTCCCCCGAACAGGTCGAGGCGTGGGTCGAACTCGGCGAACTCTGCCAGGACACGGACTTCCGGACCGCCGTACGAGCCATGGCGGAACACCAGGCGGCGGAGCGGGCACAGGGCGACACGACCGGCCTGCACCACGATCTGACCACGGCGGTCCGTGACCAGGTCGGCGCTGCTCTCGCGGCGGGAATCCGGCCGGTGTCCGACCGGGCGGCGCCCGTCGTCGCCTCCCTCGCCGCTCTCTATGCCGAGACGTTCGGCCGCCCTGACGACGCCGACCTGCGGCGGTGGCTCGTCGCCCGCCTGGAGTCCGGAGCGGACCCGAGGGCGGAGCGCTACTGGCAACTCCTGTCGACCGTCAACGGCTGGCCGGTACCGCCGACGCTCGCGCCGGTCTTCAGTTGGTTCATCACCGCTCTCCGCGCCGAGCTGCGCTGAGCTGAGCTGAGCCCGTCCGAGCCGATCCGATAGAGCGCTGCCGGACGTCACGTGGGGTCGTGCCTTATTGACGGGGCGTCCGGTATGGGACACATTGAGCCGGGGCAGGGGGGATGCGGAATGGCTCGTGGGGAGGGCCGCCCGGCGGAGCCGTCGGTGCGCCCGGCGCGCTCGGCGTACCCGTACGGGGTGCTGGAGTCGCTGATGGGCGAACGCCTCGGCAGGGAGTGTCTGTACATGCCGTCGTGCCGGCTCGGGCTGTATGTGGCGCTGCGCCACTGGTGCCCGCCCGGCGGGCGGGTGCTGATGTCGCCGGTCAACGACGATGTGATCCTCTTCGTCGTGCTCGCCGCCGGACTGCGCCCCGTGCAGGCGCCGTTGAACGCGCGCGACGGGTCGATCGATGCCGCGGCCGTGCCGGAGTCCGTCTGGCGCGGGCTCTCCGCCGTGCTCACCACCAATCTGTACGGGAACCCCGACCCCGCGCCCCAACTGCGCGCCCGCTGCGACGCGTTGGGCATCCCGCTGATCGAGGACGCCGCGCACGCCATCGGCAGCGAGATCGGGGGCCGGCCCGTCGGCGGGTACGGGGACGCGGCCGTGTTCAGCCTCTCCAAGCACGTGGGCGCCAAGACCGGCGGTTTCCTCGCCGTCGCGGACCCGGGGATGCGTACGGAGCTGGCGCGGGCCCGCGACGCGTTGCTCCGGCCCTCCCGGCTCACCGCCGAACTCGCCTACGCCGTACGGCCGTACGCCGAGGCCGGGGTGCGCGGGCTGCGGCTGGTACGGGCCGCGCGCGCCGCGCTGCGGCTGCTCGGGCAGGAGGAACGGGAGAAGATCCGGATGCCCCTGCGGAGCGCGGAGTTACGCGAGGCCCTCGCCGGAGCGCCGGGACTGGGCGGATTCCACTCCTGGATCCGGGTCGACCTGCACGACTACCGGCTCCGGCCCGGCCGCCCGCGCCTCGGACGCACCGAACGGCTGCTGCGCGGACTCGACGGGACGCTCGCCGCGCACCGCGAGGGGACGCGGCGGCTGCTGGCCGGTCCGTGGGCCGCGCCGGGCGCCGCGGCGGGGCCCGTACAGCCGCTCTTCCGGGTGCCGCTGCTCGTCGAGGACCGCGACGCGGCCATCGCCGCCCTGGCGCGGCACCGTCTCACCACCGGCTACCTCTACGATCCGCCGCTCGACGCGTACGCGGGCGCGGAGTTCACCGATCCGTCGCCGGTACCGGCCCGGGCGGCCTGGTTCGCCCGGCACGCACTGCCCGTCGATCCGCGCCACGCGGACCGGGCGATCGCCGTCCTCACCGGACTGGGTGCCCGTCCGGTGGAGTGGGAGGGGACCGGCAGCGGTGGCTGACACCGCCCGGCTCCCCGGGGCGCATCCGGGGGGCGAGGGCCTCGTGGACGGTGGTTCGGGGGGTGCGGTCGTCCCGTCCGGCGCGCCGCCGGGCTCGGGAGAGGGACACGGCGGGGGCGGGGGCAGCGGGCGGGGCAGCGGCGACCGGGAGCGGGACTCCATGTTCCGCAACGCCTACGCGCTCATGCTCTCCACCGGCGTCTCCGCCGCCCTCGGCCTCGGCTTCTGGCTCGTCGCCGCCCGCTACTACACCGAGGAGGCCGTCGGCCAGGGCTCCGCCGCCATCGCCGCCATGCGGCTGCTCGCCTCGATCACCGCGACCACCATGATCGGCGCGGTGGTCCGCTACGTCCCCCGGGCCGGGCGGGCCACCGGGCCGCTCGTGTGGCGCGCGTACGCGGTCAGTTCGCTCGTGGTGTGCGTCGCGTGCGTGGTGTTCCTCTCGACCCTGGACCTGTGGGGTCCGTCCTACGCGCCGCTCGACGGGCTGACGGCCGGGCTGGTCTTCACCGCGTCCTGCGTCGCCTGGGCGCTGCTCACGCTCCAGGACGGGGTGCTGACAGGGCTGCGCAAGGCGTTCTGGGTGCCCGTCGGCAACGCAGTCTTCTCCATCGGCAAGCTGCTCATGCTCGCCGCGTTCGCCACCGCCCTGCCCGTTCTCGGCGTCTTCGTCTCCTGGGCCGCCGCCATCGCCCTCTCCGTACTGCCGCTGGGCTGGCTGATCTTCCGCAGGCTCATCCCGCGCCAGGCCGCCGCCGACCGGGACCGCGAGCCGCCCCGGCTCCAGGAGATCGGACGGTTCCTCGCCGGCGACTCGGTCGGGGCGCTCTTCAGCCTCGCCATGATCAATCTGCTGCCGGTGATGGTCGCGGTCCGTTTCGACTCCGCGCACAACGCCTTCTTCTACACGGCCTACACCGTCGGCGGCACGATGGAGTTCATGGCCATCAACATGGCCTCCTCCCTCACCGCGCACGCCTCGCACAGCCCCGACCGGCTGGCGGAGGGCGTGCGCGGGGCGCTGCGCCGGATGACGCTCCTGCTGGTGCCCGTGGTGCTGGTGCTGGTGGTCTTCGCGCCGCAGATCCTCACCCCGTTCGGCGCCGACTACGCCGAGCACGGCACCACCGTGCTCCGGCTGCTCGCCGCCGCCGCGCTGCCCCGGGTCGTCGTCGAGCTGTACATCGGGGTGCTGCGCGTCCAGGGCCGTACGGGCATGCTCGCCGCGCTCCAGGGCGCCATGTGTGTTCTGGTCCTGGGCAGTGCGCTGGTACTGCTCGGACCGGCCGGGATCTCCGGCGCGGGGCTGGCGATGCTGCTGTCCATGACGCTGATCGCCCTGGTCGCGGCGCCGGGGCTGCGCGCGGCGCTGCGCTACCGCCACCGTACGAAGGACGGCGCCGACTGGATCGGCGGACGCCGGACGGGGGCGGCGCGGGAGGGCGAGGACGCGTACTACGGGACCGCCTGGGCCCGCAGGGCCGCGCTGCGCCGGACGGGGGTGCCCGCGGCGCCGGAGGAGACGGCGGACGACCCGCGGGCCGAGGAGGACGCCGCGTACGGCACGACCTGGGCCGGGCGCACCGCCTATCTGCGCGGCGCCCATGACGCGCCGACGCCCGCCTTCGGTATGGCCGTCCCCGTTCCCGTACGGGGTCCTGGGAACGCGCCCGCGCATCCGCCGGGGGACGCCGACCGGATCGACGAGAGCCGGACCGTCACCGTGCTGTGGCTGCTGCTCGGGCTCTCCGCCGGGCTGTTCTGGACGCCGCTGGCCCGGCTCGGCGACATCGGCCGCGATCAGCTCACCGGCGCCCAGCTTCTGGACGTACTGCCTCCTCTCACGCTCGTCGCGGGCATGCTGCTGATCGTCGTCCAGTGCGCCGCCGTCTCGCTGGAACGGCCGGGGCCCGTCCTGCTCGCCCTGGGACCGCTGGTCACCTTCGCCGCGCTGCACACCGCGCCGTTGCTGCTGGGTGTACGGCCCGACCGGGCGTCGGGGCTCTGGCACCGGCAGCTCGCGGACGCGCTGGCGTGGACGGCCGGGCCGGCCGGGCGCGACGGTGTGCTGCGCGCCCTGCCCGTCGTCCTGCATCTGCTCTGTCTGGCGCTGGTCGCCCTGGTCCTGTGGGCACTGAAGGCGGACGGGCGGGCCGTGTCGGGGGTGGTGTGGGTGCTGGCGGTGGCCGGGTGGTCGGCGCAGGATCCGTTCGCGGCGGTGGCCCTGCCGGTGTTCCTGGGGCTGTCCGTGGTGACGGGTGCGGTCCTCCTCGTCCGCCGGGTGCGGAAGGTACGGGGAGTGCGGGGGGTACGGGGGGTACGGAGCGGGCGCCGTCAGCGTGAGGGGACCGGCTGGCGGAAGTAGTCGTCGCGGCCCGCCTCCCGGTATCCCTCCAGCGCCGGGCCCCGGTCGACGGTCAGATCGCAGTGCGGTCCCGGCACGGGCCGGTTCCACTGGACGAGCGCCTTCACCTGCGGCAGTGTCCGCGCCACCCGCGGCACCTGCTGGTACCAGCCACGCTGCCGGTCCGGGTCGTCCGGATCGGGCGCCGTGCTGAACTCGGAGAGCATGAGGGGCTTGCGGTCCGATATGTTCGCGCGCAGCCAGTCGTAGGTGGGGCGCTGACTGTCCTCGAAGTCCAGCCAGCGCGCCTCGCGCTGACAGCGGTAGTAGTTGTACTGGTCCATGCCGATCCAGTCGACGTACGCGTCGCCCGGATAGAGCGACTTCATCAGTTCCGCGTTCCCCAGGTAGCCGGAGACCGTCCACACCCACACCACGTTGTCCACGCCGAGCTTCTCGAACCGGTCGTGGAGATGGCGGTAGGCGGCGACGAACTCCTCGGGCGTCCCCGCGTCCGGCGTACGGAAGTCGGTCTCCTGGTCGAAGGAGAGGAAGATCCGCTTGCCGTACGCCTTGAGCCGTGCGGCCTGCGGATCGATGATCTCCTCGTCGAACTTCCCGGCCGCGACCTCGGCCCAGCCGAGCTGTGTCTCCGTCCAGTTCTCGTGGTGCGGCTCGGTCCACACGGTGGACTCCCAGGCCAGCATCAGCATCCGGTCCCGGCCCAGCTCCTGTTCCTCGGGGGTGAGCAGCACTCCGTCGCGCTGGGTGTTGGACATGTCGTGGTAGTTGTAGACGAGATCGAGCTTGCGCCCGATCTTCTTCTCGAAGCCGTGGACGGCGTCCGTGAGGGAGCCGTTCGCCGCGTACGGGACGTACGCGCCCCACCAGGCCCCGCACGGCGGCTCCAGCCGCTCGCCCGGCGCGCACCGCCCGTGCGGCAGGGCGCCGGAGGCGGCGTTCTCCGGCAGCGCCCGGTCCGCCTCCTTGTCGCTCTTCTCCACCCGGGCGACCCAGACTCCGAGCCCGGCCAGCAGGGCGCCGACGGCCGCGAGAACGAGCGCCAGATACGTGCCGCGGCCCGTGCCGTGGATACGTCGTGCCGTCATATAGGGCCCTCCGGACCGGGTTTGGTGCGCTCGGCCGCGCCTCGGGTCGCGGCGGGCAGGGGTACGGCGGGCAGGGGTGCCACGACCGTGCAGAAGACCGCGAGCGAGCCGAGGAACAGCGGGACCGAGAAGCCCGCCACGAGGAAGAGCGCGGTGGCGGTGAGCGTCGCGAGGGAGAGGCTGAGCGGCGCGGCCAGCGCCAGGGCCTCCAGCCGGGCGGCGGGGCGCAGGCTCCCGGGCAGCGGGAGGAGCAGGGCGCACCCGGGGCCGAGAGTGACGAAGAGCAGGACGGGGATCCAGCGCAGCGGCTGCCCGTCGGGGAGCGCCGTCGCCGCGAGGGCCGGCCATCCGGAGAGCGCGAGCCCGGCTCTGAGCCAGAACTGGCGCTGGGGCCAGGACCGGAGCCGGGACTGCGGCTGGGGTGGGGGCTGGCTCTGGGATGGGGGCTGGGGCTGGGGGGCCGTGCGTTGGTCCATGACGGCTGCCTCCGGGTTCGTCATCGGGCAGGAGTGGTGGGGGTGGTGGGGGTGGCGGAAGTGGCTGGGGTGGCGGGGCCGACAGGAGTGGCCGGTGTGGCCGGTGTGGCCGGAGCCGGGACGGGGGTCTCCACGTGTTCCAGCAGGAGGCCGTTCCGGCTCTCCTCCAGGACCCTGAAGTGCGGCGACCGCTTCAGCGCCTCCGTCATCCGGGCGAAGCTCCCGGCCGGCAGATATCCCTCGCCGATGGTGGCCTTCTCCTGGGACGGCGTGAGGATCACGTACGCCGGACGCCCGTCCGGGATGCCCGCGTCGAGATAGCCGGCGGGATCCCTGAGCATGATCAGGTTCTCCGGCACTTCCTGTTCGGTGAAGAACCAGCGCTCGTAGTGGTCGTAGCGGTAGTACGCGCCGGGGAAGGACCCGGTGGTGGCGAGGATCAGCGAGCCGTCCGGCGCCTGGTCGTAGGCCCGCTCGACGAACGCGTTCTCGGCGGGGGGCGCGTACTGCATGCCCTCCTTGCCGTAGTACGAGGGCAGGAAGCCCACGAGCAGGGCGGCCAGGGCCACCGGGAGCACCAAGGCCGTGGCGCGGCGGGCGAGGCGTCTGGCCTTCTCCCGTCCGGCGGCGGGCGGGACGAGCGCGGCGGCGGCGAAGAACGCCGTGCCCGGCAGCCCGAACAGATAGACGCGGAAGAGCATTTCGCCGCCGTAGTCGTTCACGGCGAACAGCGGTACGGGCGCGGCGGCGGCCAGCAGCAGCGGCAGCGCGCTCCGGGCCAGCCTGCGCCGCAGCAGCACGGCGGTCACGGCCAGCCCGCCCAGGACGAGCACCATCAGGATGTTGGCGGTGCCCACCAGTTCGGGTCCCGGACCGGTCGGTTCGCCGGCGAATCCGGGGCGGGAGTTCTTCAGCAGGTCGCCCGCCGAGTCGCGCAAGGTGGACAGCGTGTCCAGGAAGAGCACCCGGCCCATCGTGAGATCCCAGACGAGCATGAGCAGACCGGTGACCACGAGCAGCCCGATGTTGCGGTAGCGGCGGGTCAGGCAGAGGGCCGTCAGCGTCATGCAGAGCATCACGGGCGTGAGTTGGTGCGAGGCGTTGATGGCGCCGATCAGCGGGGCGAGGATCGCCACGCAGACCGCCCGCTGTCTCAGGGTGGTGGGCGGCGGCACGGAGGTCGCCGACGGATCGAGCCGGGACCGCTCGCGCAGCCGTCCGGCCGATCCGGGCCGTACGAAGTGCCGTACGACCACGGCGAACACGGTCAGGAAGAGCAGATAGGCGAACGCCTGCGGCGCGAGATAGTCCTGCCCCACCCAGTTGGCGAGCTGGAAGATCCAGACGGCCGTCCAGACGAGACGCCAGTCGTCGGTGAAGGTGCGGTAGATCAGTATCAGCACCGGGAGCATCAGCAGCCCGAAGAGAACGGGCGCCCAGTTGGTGTACGAAGCGGCGCCATGCACCCCGAAGGCCCTGATCAGCGCCGCGTTGAGCGAGAAGAAGCCCGGCCACTGGTCGTACGCGGACATCCCGCCGGAGAGCCGCGCCTGCGGATGGAAGGTCCCCTCGGCGAGCAGTCGCGCTATCACGGCGTCGTGCTTGGACGCCCAGGCGTAGCGCACGGAGTCGTAGAGGATGCCGGGGGGCGCCTTGAGCGCGACGAGCATCGCGACGCAGTAGGTCAGCGGCCACCACGGGGCGGTCCCTGCCCGGCGCAGGCTGATGAGGAAGCCGGCGGAGAGGACGGCCAGCGAGGCGTAGAAGGCGACCGGGAACCGGTCGAGGAGCCCGAACTCCCCGATGTCACGGAACCCGATCCGGGGTAACGACCAGGTCCAGAGGGCCGCCCCGATCAGCAGCGGCGGCCAGGTGAGGAACCGCTGGAAGCGGATCAGGAACGACGGCCCCGGGCCCCTGCGCGGTGGAAGAGGCGGGCGGGGAGGACGGGCGGGACGGGGCTCCTGCGCTTCCGGGCCGGCCGTGGCGGCAAGGTCGGAGCCTGAGCCGTTCCCCGGGCCGTCGCCGGATCCGGTCCTGGTGTCGGTACGCGTGGTCATGAGATGCCTTCCCCCCTCGTCACACTCGGTCACTACCCAGCGTCATCCATGACTATCCGTAACTATCCGGCGAATTCCGGCCCCTTCACCCGGGCCCGCGCGCGCCGGTACAGCCGCCAGCCCACCGTGGCCGGTGAATCCCGGTACGGCGCGACCCTCGCCCTCTCCCCCGCGGCGGCCCCGCCCGCCATCCATGACGCGACGTCCGCCGCGGTGTGCGTACGGCGCACGATGAGCCGGGCGATGCGGTACGCCTCGTCGCGCCCGGAGCTGAGGGCGTGCCGTACGGCGACGGCCGAGGCGTACCCCACGCCCTCGGCGGCCCGGCGCACGGCGCGGCTGTTGTAACCGTGCGGATAGGCGAGATGCGCGACCTCCTGGCCTAGCAGGTCCTCCAGCACGTCCTTGGCTTCGCGCAGTTCACGCCGGAGGGCGGGTCCGCGCAGGGTGTCGAGCTGGGGATGGGTGACCGTGTGCGCCCCCACCTCCAGCCCGTACGCCTCCAGTCGCCCCGCCTGCGCGAGCGTCATCATCGGCGCGGGCGGCAGCAGGCTGGTGCGGCCCGGGGTGATGGCCCCGGTGGTCAGATAGGCGGTCGCGGGCAGGGCGCGGGCGGCGAGCGCGTCGGCCGTCGGGCCCGGCAGATCGGCGAAGCCGTCGTCGAAGGTGAGCACGACGGGCCGGGACGGCAGCGGCGCGCGCCGCGTGAGGTGCCCGACCAGGGTGCTGACGGGGACGGGGGTACGGCCGCAGGCGACGACCGCGTCGAGATGGGCGGCGAAGTCCCTCGGCGTGACGGTGAATTCGGCGATCCAGGCGGGTGGGTCGTCCATCACGGCGTGGTAGAGGAGGACGGGGATCCGCTCCGGTGCGTTCCGGTCCGGAGCGCTCCGGTCCGATGCGTTCCGCTCCGTCACGGCATGCTCCCGGGCGCCCCCGCGCGGGCGCGGATCCGCGCCTTCGCGTAGCCCAGCGGCCCGTACAGCATCCCCCGGCGCTCCAGGCGGGAGAGGGAACGCGGCCAGGGGTACGTCTGCGTGCCGTGCGCCGTGATCGCGCGGGCGTGCGCCAGCCCGCGCGGCACCTTCGCGAGCAGCGCGGGCAGCAGGGCGGGGTGGCGTACGAGGATCGCGGTGAGGTACGCGGTCAGGCCGGCGCCGTATCCGTACGCCTGGTTCCGCAGGTCCTGCCAGGTCTCGCGGTGGTGGTGCCAGACCAGCGCCTCGGGCGTGTAGCGCAGCCGGTGTCCGGCGGCCAGGATCCGGACGAAGGCGTACAGGTCGTCGCCGCCCTTGGCGGGCGTACCGGTGCCGGTGGCCGGGTCGAAGCCGCCGACCGCGCGCAGCGCATCGGCGCGGAACGCCATGTTGGCACCGGAGCCGAAGCTTCCCGCCGTGAACGGGAAGAGGGGTTGGTCGGCGGGCGGCGCCGCCGGGTCGTACAGCCGGGACACGACCCCCTTGGCGAAGCCCCCGTGACTCTCCAGCAGGATCTGCGCGGGGGTGGTCAGCCGGGCCGGGAGGATGAGGCCCGTGGTGCAGCCGAGGCAGGGGTCGGCCGCGAAGGGCGCGGTGAGCGCGGAGAGCCAGTGCGGGTCGGCGATCACGTCGTCGTCGGTGAAGGCGAGGACCGGGGCCGCGCGGTCCGCCGCCGCGATGCCCCGGTTGTGGGCGACGGCCAGGCCGGGGCGCGGCTCGTGCGCGTAGTCGACGCGGCCCGCGTAGCGGGAGGTGACGAGGTCGCGGGTGGCGGTGGTGACGGGCGCGTTGTCGACGACCAGGATGCGGAAGTCGGGGTGGTCCTGGGCGAGGAGCGAGTCGAGGGCGCGGGCGAGTTGGCCGGCGCGCTCGCGAGTGGCGACGACGACGGTGGTACGGGGCGGAGGGAGCGACGGGTCCGCAGACGGGGACGGCGGGGACGACGGCGTCGCCGTGGCCCGGCCCTGCGCGCGGAAGGCCGCCGTCAGCGCCTGCGCCGGGTCCTGGCCCGCCGCCACCTGGCCCGTCACCGTGGCGACGGGGCGGCCGTCGATCCGTACGAGCGCGAACACGGCGCCCTCCTCGACCGGCGGGCCGCCAGGCGCGGGGCGGAGGGACAGGACGGCGCCGTCGGCCGCGCGGAGATCGAGTTCGGCGACGGCGACGGCCGGGGGGACCGGCAGGCGACGCGGCGCCGGGCGGCCCGGCCCGTCTCCCGCACTCCCCCTCCCCCACGCGGTCCCGGTGCCGGTGCCGGTGTCTGCGCCGGTGCCGGTGCCGGCCGTGTGCGGTGTGTACGTCATCGGCTCCCCCTGCTCGGTTGATGCGCTGTGCCGTTGCCGCTCTGTGCCCTTCCGGCGGCCGGTCCGTCACCTGTCCCGCAGGCGGCCCACCCGGTTCAGCGCCGCCTTCGTGTACGCCGCCAGCCGGGGCCGCTCCCGTACGAAGCCGTGCGCCCGGCGGACCGGCTCCCGGCCCAGCCGGTAGAGGGCGGCCCGCGCGCCCGGGCGTGTCACGGCGCCCTCGTAGACCTGTAGTCCGCCCGTCTTGAGCGCGTCCTTGTACTCCGCCGCCCCGCGCCCCAGGTCGAGCACCCCGATCCCCGCATCGGCGGCGGCCCGCGCCATCCGCAGATGCAGGATCAGGCCCGGCGAGAACCTGGCGAACTCCGGGTCGTACGCCGGGAACCAGCAGGACAGCACGGTGCGCGAGCGCAGCCCGAAGTGCGCCGCGACCGGGCGGTCCGCCACGTACAGCACGGAGAGCACGCCCGAGCAGCCCGGCGTACGGGTCGTGGCGAGCTGTCGTACCAGCGCGCTGATCCACTCCTTGGCGAAGCGGTCGCGGCGGCCGGTCCTGCGGTACTGCGCGGACTTCCACTCCATGAGCGTGCGCAGCGCCGCCGGGTCGCGCTCGTCGAAGACGAAACGGAGCCCGCCCGCGCGGAGGGCGAGCTTCCGCTCCTTCGCGGCCGTCGTACGGAAGAACTTGGGCGACCGGGCGCGCAGAGCCGTCTCGTACGCCCCGTACCCCTCCCCGACCTCGATCACCGGGGACTCGAACCCCGCGAACGCGCCGACGCCGAAGCCGACGCCGGCACCGGCTTCGGCTTCGGCCGGGACGAACAGCCGTTGTCCCGCCTCAAGGTTGTCGAACTCCCAGGACGTCAGCGAGCAGCCGCCGAGCAGTTCGCGCGCCGTGAGCCGCACTCCGCCGCGGAACACCCCGCCCTGGCAGTCGGACACGCCC
The DNA here is from genome assembly GCF_044744405.1 of Streptomyces sp. NPDC087310. Taxonomy (NCBI): domain Bacteria; kingdom Bacillati; phylum Actinomycetota; class Actinomycetes; order Kitasatosporales; family Streptomycetaceae; genus Streptomyces; species Streptomyces sp. NPDC087310. The sequence continues at coordinate 67,429 of NZ_JBIUYF010000005.1, forward strand.
AGCCCGATGGCCCTTCCGCGCCCGAGGGGACCGCGCTCGTACGGGAAGAACCCGACGGGCTCGGCGGCGGCCGTTCCGGACGCGGTGGGCGCCCCTGCCCCCTCCGTCCCTGCCCCCTCCCGTACGACGGCGACGCGCGCCCCCGGCCGTACCCGGCCGACGGCCAGGGTGAACTCCGGCTCCATGAACGGGTTGGCCGGAGCCCCCGACTTGGCGCGCAGCTCGCGCCAGGACTCGATTTCCGCCTCGTCCAGATCAGCGGGCGCCACCACGCGCAGGCGCGCCGCACTCCGTACATCGTTCAACTCGACCCCCCGGTCGCATCCCCCCGCGAGCCCGTGTCCCCTGCGGGCTCACACCCGACAGGACGTTACCGGCCCAAATCCCTCCGGGACAGGGGCAGTCGCCCATCTCGTCACGGATCGGGGGATCGCACGCAACGGGTGCGACCCGTGGTGCTGGAGGTGCCGGAGATCGAGAGGGATACCGGAAGAGCCTGCGGCCGAACCGCTCCTTTCCGTAACCTCTCACTTACTCATAGGATCTGGGTGAGGAGGGTTCCCGTGACCCGGTCCCACGCTTCCGAGCCCCCGTACGTGTATCGGCTCGACCCGTCAGGCTCCTGCCCGCACGCCCTCAACGCCGAGATGCTCGCGCGGGGCGCCGTCGCCGAGGTCGTGCTGCCCGGCGACGTCCCGGGCATGGCGGTCCTCGGGCACGAGGCGCTGAAGGAGTTCATGGGCCACCCGGATGTCGCCAAGAACGCCGAGCACTTCGCGGCGCTCCAGGAGGGGCGGATCCCGGTGGGCTGGCCGCTGACGACCTTCGCGACCGTACCGGGCATGGTCACCGCGGACGGCGCCGAGCACCGGCGGCTGCGGTCGCTGATCGGCAAGGCGTTCACGGCGCGGCAGGTGGCGGCGCTGCGGCCGGGCGTCGAGCGGCTGACGGCGGAGCTGCTGGACGGGATGGCCGCGGCGGCGGCAGCGGCGGACGACGCGGTGGTGGACCTGCGCCGGCACTTCGCGCTCCCGCTGCCGATGAGCGTGATCAGCGAACTGCTCGGGGTGGACGCGGAGTTCCGGGACCGGCTGCACACGCTCTCGACGCAGTTGGTGAGTACGGACATCGCCCCGGAGGAGGCGGTGGCCGCGAACCGGGAGATGGTGGCCGTGCTCGGCGCGGTGGCCGCGTCCCGCAGGGCACGCCCGGGTCGGGACCTCACCAGCGCCCTCATCGCCTCGCGGGACGACGACGGAAGCGAAGGTGACAGCGCCGAGTCGGCGGGCGGCGGCGACCGGCTCACTCAGCACGAACTCATCGGCACGATGCTGGTGATGATCGTCGCCGGACATGAGACGACCCTGAACCTGATCACCAACGCGGTCCGCGCGCTGTGCGCCCATCCGGACCAGTTGGAGCTGATCCGGACCGGCGCCGCGGACTGGGCGGACGCGGTCGAGGAGACCCTGCGCTGGGACAGTCCGGTCAGCTTCTTCCCGTTCCGTTATCCGACGCGCGACGTGACGGTGGACGGGACGGTGATCCCGCGCGGCACAGCCGTGCTGGCCGGGTTCTCGGCGGCGGGCCGTGACGCCGCGGCGCACGGGCCTGACGCGGACCGCTTCGATGTCGCACGGCGCTCCACGACGCGCCATCTCTCCTTGGGACATGGCGCCCACTACTGCCTGGGCGCCCCTCTCGCGAGGATGGAGACCACGATCGCCCTGCGGCAGGTGTTCACCCGGTTCCCGGACCTGAGGATCGCGGTCCCGGAAACGGAACTGGCCCGCCAGCGCAGCTTCGTGGGCAACAGCGTGCGGGAACTTCCGGTGGTGCTGGGGCGGTCGGCGTCCTGACCTTCCCCGCCGGCCTACGGGTCTGCATGCCGGCCTACGGGTCTGGCATGCCGGCCTACGGGTCTGCATACGGGGCCGCCTCCGCCGTGGGGCCGCCTCCGCCTTACAGGCGCAGCCCCACGGCGAGTGCGATGGTCAGTCCCAGGGTGCAGACCGCGATCACGAACCAGGCTTGCTGTTTCCCTTCTGGGCTCACGGCCGGTACCGGCCTTCGCGCTCGCGCTCCCGCAGGTAGTCCATGAACGTACGGCACATGCGCGCCAGTGCCCGCATGTGGACCCAGTTGGCCATGGCGCCCGCACCGGGCCCGCTGTCGGTCAGGTCGTACCAGTCCTTGAGCGCTCCTTTGGTCCGTACGGTGTGCTCGTCCTCGGGGATCGCCTCGACGAGGGAGACGAGCCCCGCGCCGTGGCCGACGAGCCGGTCGGTGAGGTCCGCGATCTCGGCGGGCGGCGGCATCATGCGATGCGGCGCCAGTGCGCGATCGGCGTCGAGACCTATGGCGTTGTGGTCCACGGCGTGATTCCGGACGGCGTGCCGGTCGTGCGGAGTGTGTGAAGTGTGCGGAGTCTGCGTGGAGTCGGCGGTGTAGGTGGTGTGCGCGTTTTCGGCTGTGCCACCTGTTCTGTTGTCTGTCACTGTGTTCACCTTGGCCCCCGTCTTCGTGTGCTGTGCTGCTTGGCCCTGTTGAACAGAAAACAGCCTGAAGACCCTCCACGAGTACCGTGGGGAACAGTCTGATGATGAAAGCCATGAACGCTTGGGGGAGTTGGACACATGGCGAGTAATTCCCGCACACCCAACACCGGTTTGGCCGGTCTGCTGGCGCAGGCGAAGTGGTCCCGCGCACAGTTCGCACTGATCATCAACCGCATCGGCGCCGAGGCCGGGCTCGAACTCCACTACGACCAGTCGGCGGTCTCCCACTGGGTCGCGGGCACCATGCCCAAGGACCAGGTCAGGCCGTTGATCGTGGAGGCTTTCGCACGGAAACTCGGACGCCCGGTCACCCACTCGGAGGCCGGTCTTCCCGTCGTACCGTCCGCTCGTTTCTCCTCGTCGGCCGGGGAATCGCCGGGCCGTTCGGGCCGTTCGGGCTCCGGCGCCGCCGGTCCCTCGGGCCCCTTCGGTTCCGCCGGTTCCGTCGGCTCCTCCGGTGTCTCCGGCGTCTCCGGCACCTCCGGTGTCAACACGCTCGAAGAACTGGTCGACATGGGGAGAGCAGACATGGATCCGTCACGGCGCGGCCTGATCGCCGCAGGGCTGTTCTCCGCCGCCGTCGTCGTTCCGCTCTTCCCCGATCTGGCCCACGCGGCAGCCCCCTCTACGCCCGCTCCGGGGAAGCGGACCGTACGTATCGGGGCGCCGCAGGTACAGGCCGTACGCACAATGACGGACCGGATAGCGGACATTCTGGATGAACTCGGGGGTGGTCACGCGCGCCCGATGGCCGCTGCCTTTCTGGTGAACACGGTCATGCCGTGGCTGAAGGCGGAGGCCGTCGAGTCCGTACGCAACGACATGCTGGCCGCCGCCTCCGACCTGGTCTACCTGACCGGCTGGATGGCGATGTACGAGCGGGCGCACGGACTGGGCCAGCAGTACTACCTCAGGGCCCTGGAGCTGGCCGGCTCCGCCGGGGACCATGTCACGTACTGCCGGACGCTGCGCGGCATGTCGCTCCAGGCGTCGAACCTCGGGTACGGCAAACGGGCGCTGGAGCTGGCCGACTCGGCCGCCGAGGCGTCGCCGAAGGCCGAACCGCGGCTCCAGGCGTTCCTGTCCGGGCAGCAGGCGCACGCGGCGGCGATGGTGGGGGACAAGCGGCAGGCGTTCGGCCGGCTGCGCCAGACGGAGGCCGCCCTGACCAAGGCGGACAACCGGCGTGAGTCGATCGGGGGCTACGACAGGACCGCGTACCTCTTCCATGTGTCGCACGTGCTGTACGAGTTCAAGGACCTGCCGGGCTCGATCACCGCGCTCCAGCAGTCCCTTCAGGTGCAGCAGAAACACGAGCGGCAGGGCCGGGTCCACTTCCTCGCCGTCCTGGCCCAGCGCCAACTGGAGCTGGGGCACCTGGAGGCGGCGTGCGGGAGCTGGTGGCAGTTCCTGGACGACTACGAGCACGTCTCGTCGGCCCGGGGGGACGAGCACTTCGAGACGATGCGGCGGAGGCTGCGGCCGTACGCGAAGACTCTGGCGGTACGGAAACTGCGGCCGAGGATCGACGAGATAGCCGCACTGAAGGGGTGAGAGACCTCATTTCGACGGAGCGGTGTCAGTGGACGCGGGTGCCGCTCCGCCAGACCGAGGAGACCAGGGGGACCCCGGGCCGGTAGGCGAGATGGACATGGCTCGGGGCGTCGAGAAGGGCCAGGTCGGCGCGGGCGCCGGGGGTGAGGCGGCCGATGTCCGTCCGGCGCAGGGCGGCCGCACCGCCCGCCGTCGCCGACCAGACGGCCTCGTCCGGGGTCATGCCCATGTCGCGTACGGCGAGGGCGATGCAGAACGGCATCGAGGAGGTGAAGGACGAACCGGGGTTGCAGTCGGTGGAGAGCGCGACGGTCGCGCCCGCGTCGAGCAGACGGCGGGCGTCCGGCCAGGCGGCACGGGTGGAGAACTCGGCGCCGGGCAGCAGCGTGGCCACGGTGGCGCCGTGCGCGAGGGCGTCGACGTCCGCGTCCGTGAGGTGGGTGCAGTGGTCGGCGGAGGCGGCGTCGAGTTCGACGGCGAGCTGGACACCGGGGCCGTACGAGAGCTGGTTGGCGTGGACACGGGGGTGCAGGCCCTTGGCGCGGCCCGCGGTGAGGATCGCGCGGGCCTGGTCGCCGTCGAAGGCACCCTGCTCGCAGAAGACGTCGATCCAGCGGGCGTACGGGGCGCAGGCGTCCAGCATCTCGCCGGTGACGAGGTCGACGTACGCGGCCGGGTCGGCGGCGTGGTCGGGCGGGACGATGTGCGCGCCGAGATAGGTGACCTCGTCGGTCTGCTCGCGGGCGATACGGAGGGCACGGGCCTCGTCGGCGACGGTCAGCCCGTAGCCGGACTTGGTCTCCTGCGTGGTGGTGCCCTGACGGAGCGCCTCGGCGAGGTAGCGCGCGACGTTGGCGGTCAGCTCGGCGTCGGTCGCGGCGCGGGTGGCGGCGACGGTGGTGCGGATGCCGCCGGCGGAGTAGGCACGGCCGGACATACGGGCGTTGAACTCCTGGGTCCGGTCGCCCGCGAAGACCAGGTGGGAGTGGGAGTCCACGAAGCCGGGGAGGGCGGCCCGGCCACCGGCGTCGACGGCATTGTCAGTGGCGGGTGCTTTGCTTGATTCACCGACCCAGGCGATGCGGTCGCCGTCGATGACGACGGCCGCGTCCTGGATCAGACCGATGGAGGTTCCGTCACCGAGAGAGGGGTCGTTGGTGACCAGACTGGCGATGTTGGTGATGACGGTCGTGGTCGTCGTCATGGGAGGAATGCTCTCCTTCGGCGGCGCGGGCCGGGGTGTCGGCGGCTTCGGCCGTGGGGGCGGCGGCGCGGGCCGGGGGGTCAGCCGCGCAGGGCGGCGATGGACCGGTCGAGGGCTGCCGGGACGTCGGCGATCAGGGCATGGGTTCCGTCGCGTACGACATGACGGCCACCCACGACCGTATGGCGTACATCGGCCGCGGAGGCGGCGAATACGGCGGTCTCCGCTCCGAGCCGTGGCAGCGAACCCGCTGTTCTGACGGAGTCCAGCGCGACCGTGACGAGGTCGGCGAGCGCGCCGCGTTCGATACGGCCCGCGTCGGGCCGGCCGAGGGCCGCGTGGCCGTCGGCGGTGGCCGCGCGCAGCAGCGCGACCGCCGTCCAGTGCCCGCGGCGCCGCGAGCGCAGCCGTTCGTTCAGCTCCATCGCGCGGGCCTCCTCGAAGAGATCGATGACGGCATGGCTGTCGCTGCCGAGCGAGAGCGGCGAGCCCGCGCGCTGAAGCTGTTCGGCGGGGCCGATGCCGTCGGCGAGATCGCGCTCCGTGGTGGGGCACATGCAGGTGCCGGTGGCCGCGGTGCCCAGCAGGGCGATGTCCTCGTCGGTGAGGTGGGTGTTGTGGACACCGGTGGTACGGGCGCCCAGCACGCCGTGGTCGGCGAGGAGCCGGGTGGGGGTGCGGCCGTGGACGGCGAGACATGCCTCGTTCTCCGCGGTCTGCTCGGAGAGATGGACGTGGAGCGGGGCTCGCCGCTCCTCGGCCCAGGCGGCGACGGTGGCGAGCTGCTCGGCCGGGACGGCGCGTACGGAGTGGATGGCCGCGCCGATCAGCGCCTGGTCGCTGTCCTTGACGGCCGAGGCGAGGTCGGAGGCGCGCTCGGCCCAGGCGGTCGCGTCGCCGTCGGAGAAGCGGAGCTGATGCCGCTCGGGGGGCTCGCCGCCGCGCCGTTTCGCGATGCCGGAGGAGAGATAGGCGGTGTCGAGGAGTGTGATCCTGATCCCGGCCTCGGCCGCCGCCGCGATCAGGGCCTCGCCCATGGCGTTGGGATGGGCGTAGGGCGTGCCGCCGGGCGCGTGGTGGAGGTAGTGGAACTCACCGACGGAGGTGATGCCGGCCAGCGCCATCTCGGCGTAGACCGCGCGGGCGAGGGTGAAGTACGAGTCGGGGGTGAGCTTGGCGGCGATCCCGTACATGATCTCGCGCCAGGTCCAGAAGGTGCCGGAGCCGACCTGGACGGTGGAGCGCAGGGCGCGGTGGAAGGCGTGGGAGTGGGCGTTGGCCAGACCCGGGAGGGTCAGGCCGCGCAGGACGGTGGCGCCCGGGGGCGGGGTCGTGACCTGGGTGCGTACGTCGGTGATCCGGCCGTCCGTGACGCCGACGGTGACCCCGGGCTCGACGTGGGGCCGACCGTCGGTGAGCCAGGCGTGCTCCAGCCAGTAGGTGCGGGCCGGTTCGGGCGGGGCATCGGGTCCGGTGGTCCCGGTGGACGTCCCGGGCCGGGTGGTGACCTGGGTCCTGCCCGGGGCGGCGGTCGGCTGCGTCATGGGCACGCGAGTCCTTCCAGTACGTCGGCGAGGGCCAGCACCCCGGCCGCGCAGTCGTCCTCGGTCGCGGACTCGGCCGGGGAGTGGGAGACGCCCGTGGGGTTCCGTACGAACAGCATGGCGGTCGGGATGGAGCCGGACAAAATACCCGCGTCGTGTCCGGCGCCGGTCCCGAGCACGGGGATCCCGCGGCGCCCGGCTCCGGGGCGGTCGGCTTCGGGACGGTCGGCTCCGGGGCGGTCTCCGAGGATCCGGGCGAGTTCGTCCCGCAGGGCGTGCTCGAACTCGACCACGGGGGTGAAGGACTCCCGTACGACCTGTACGTCGATGCCCGTGCGGTCCGCGGCCTCTCGGGCGGCGGCCTCGATCGCGGCGACGACGGTGTCCAGGGCGGACTGGTCGGCGGCGCGGGAGTCCAGCCAGCCGCGGACGAGGGAGGGGATGGCGTTGACGCCGTTGGGCTCGACGGAGACCTTGCCGAAGGTGGCGAGGGCCCCGGCGAGTTCCGCCTCGCGGCGGGCGGCGAGGACGGTCTCGGCGTACGTCAGCATCGGGTCGCGGCGGTCGGCGAGACGGGTGGTGCCCGCGTGGTTGGCCTCGCCGTGGAAGTCGAAGCGCCAGCGGCCGTGCGGCCAGATCGCGGACGCGATGCCCACGGGGTCGCCGGAGAGGTCGAGGGCGCGCCCCTGCTCGACGTGGAGCTCGACGAACGCCCCGATCCGGGCGAGGCGTTCGGGGTCGGGCCCGAGGGTGGCGGGGTCGTACCCGGCGTCCTCCATCGCCTTCGGCAGCGGGATGCCGTCGCCGTCGCGCAGCTCATGGGCCTGGGCGGCGGTGAGCCGCCCGGCGGCGAGCCGGGAGCCGACGCAGGCGAGACCGAAGCGGGCGCCCTCCTCGTCGCCGAAGTTGCTGATGGCCAGGGGCTTGGTGAACCGCGCCCCCCTGCGCCGGAGTTCGTCCAGCGCGGCGAAGGAGGAGACGACACCGAGGGGTCCGTCGAAGGCGCCGCCGTCGGGTACGGAGTCGAGATGCGATCCGGTGACGACGGCGTCCCCGGCGAGGGGGTCGCCGAGCCAGGCCCACTGGTTGCCGTTGCGGTCGACCTCGTAGGTGAGCCCCCGGTCCTCGGCCTGCGCGCGGAACCAGGCGCGGCAGTCGGTGTCGGCGGCGGTCCAGGCGTAGCGGCGGTAGCCGCCGCTGCCGGGGTCGCGGCCGAGGGGGGCGAGGTCGCGCCACATCTCCTGGAAGGAGGCGGGGTCGGAGGGCCGGGCGGGGGCCGGTGGGCGCGGTTCGGGGGAGGTCATGCGGTGGCGTCCTCGGCCGGCGCGGCGGCGGACGCGTCGTCCCGGGCGTCGCCCCTGGCGCCCTCCCGGGCGTCCTCCCTCATGGGGATGCGGACGTCGCGCTCCTCGGCGACCGTCTCCGCGAGGTCGTATCCGGCGTCGACATGGCGGATGACGCCCATGCCGGGGTCGTTGGTGAGGACGCGGCGGATCTTCTCGCCCGCGAGCGGGGTGCCGTCGGCGACCGTGACCTGGCCCGCGTGGATCGAGCGGCCCATGCCGACGCCGCCGCCGTGGTGGAGGGAGACCCAGGAGGCGCCGGAGGCGACATTGACCATGGCGTTGAGGAGTGGCCAGTCGGCGATGGCGTCGGAGCCGTCGAGCATGGCCTCGGTCTCGCGGTACGGGGAGGCAACCGAGCCGCAGTCCAGGTGGTCCCGGCCGATGACGAGCGGCGCGGCGAGTTCACCGGAGGCGACCATGTCGTTGAAGCGCTCGCCCGCCTTGTCGCGCTCGCCGTAGCCGAGCCAGCAGATCCGGGCCGGCAGGCCCTGGAAGTGGACGCGCTCGCCCGCCATCTTGATCCAGCGGTGGAGGGACTCGTTCTCGGGGAAGAGGTCGAGGATCGCCCGGTCGGTCTTGTGGATGTCCGACGCCTCGCCGGAGAGCGCCGCCCAGCGGAACGGGCCCTTCCCCTCGCAGAACAGCGGCCGGATGTAGGCGGGCACGAAGCCGGGGAAGGCGAAGGCGCGGTCGTATCCGGCCAGTTGGGCTTCGCCGCGGATGGAGTTGCCGTAGTCGAAGACCTCGGCGCCCGCGTCCATGAAGCCGACCATCGCCTCGACGTGCCGGGCCATCGACTCACGGGCGCGCTGGGTGAAGTCGGCGGGCTTCTCGGCGGCGTACGAGGCCATGTCGTCGAAGTCGACGCCGAGCGGCAGATAGGCGAGCGGGTCGTGGGCGGAGGTCTGGTCGGTGACGATGTCGATGGGCGCGCCCTCGGCGAGCATGCGCGGAAGCAGTTCCGCCGCGTTGCCCAGCAGCCCGATGGAGAGCGGACGGCGGGCGTCGCGCGCCTCGGTGGCGAGCTGGAGCGCGTGGTCCAGGCTGTCGGCGCGCACGTCGAGGTAGCGGTGCTCGATACGGCGGTCGATGGCGCGCGGGTCGCAGTCGATGCAGATCGCGACCCCGTCGTTCATGGTCACGGCGAGCGGCTGCGCGCCGCCCATGCCGCCCAGACCGGCGGTGAGGGTGATCGTCCCGGCGAGCGTGCCGCCGAACTTCTTCGCGGCGACGGCCGAGAACGTCTCGTACGTGCCCTGGAGGATGCCCTGCGTGCCGATGTAGATCCACGACCCGGCCGTCATCTGGCCGTACATGGTGAGCCCGAGGGATTCGAGCCGCCGGAACTCCTCCCAGTTGGCCCAGTCGCCGACCAGGTTGGAGTTGGCGAGCAGCACACGCGGCGCCCACTCGTGGGTCTGCATGACGCCCACGGGCCGGCCGGACTGGACGAGCATCGTCTCGTCCTGCTTGAGGGTGCGCAGCGTACGGACCATGGCGTCGAAGGAGCGCCAGTCGCGGGCGGCCTTGCCGGTGCCGCCGTAGACGACGAGCTTGTCGGGGTGTTCCGCGACCTCGGGGTCCAGGTTGTTCTGGAGCATGCGGAGGGCGGCTTCCTGCTGCCATCCCAGGGCGCTCAGTTCCGTACCGCGCGGTGCCCGTACGGGGCGGGGTCCTGACGTTCCTGACATGGCGGTGCCTCCTCCGTGACGCTCTTGTTGAATAATCTATTCACATCCTGTCCGGATGAATAGAAGTAGTCAACCACTGCACCGCGGGCCCCCGGATGATTGGCTGGCGTCCATGCCCTCAGACATGCCTCAGGAGACGCCCCCGCACTCCCCCGCGGCCCGCCGCGACCGGGCCGTACGGGCCGCGGTGGAGCAGGGGCTGATCAGCGACGCGACCCCGCTCATCGCCCTGCTCGACGTGGCCGGAATCCGTTCCTCGGCCGCCGCGCTCCGTACCGCCTTCGCCGAGGTCACCGCCCCCGGCACGCCCGTGCTGCACGCCTTCGCCGTCAAGGCCGCGCCCCTCGTGCCCGTGCTGCGCCTGCTGGCGGCGGAGGGCATCGGCGCGGAGGTCGCGAGCCCCGGGGAGCTGGCGCTCGCGCGGGCGGCGGGGGTACGGGCCGACCGCACCGTCCTCGACTCCCCCGCCAAGACCACCGCGGAGCTGCGCGAGGCATTCGCCCTCGGCATCGCCGTCAACGCGGACAATCCGCAGGAGCTGGCCCGCCTCGACGCCCTGGTCGCCGCGGCCCCCGCCGCCGCGACCCCCGCCGGCGCGGCACCGCACTCCGCGCCGGCCGCCCCGCCCTGCGGGCTGCGGGTCAATCCGCAGCTCGGCGCCGGGTCCATCGGGGCGCTGTCCACCGCGACCGCCACCTCAAAGTTCGGCGTCGCGCTGCGCGACGAGGGCGCCCGCGCCTGGGTGATCCAGGCTTATCTGGACCGCCCGTGGCTCACCCGGCTGCACACCCACTCCGGCTCGCAGGGCATCCCGTTCGATCTGATGGCCCAGGGCGTACGGACCCTCTACGAGCTGGCCGAGGAGATCAACGCGGCGGCCGGCCGCCGGCAGATCGACACCCTCGACATCGGCGGCGGCCTCCCGGTCAACTTCGCCTCCGACGAGGAGACGCCCACCTACGCCGCGTACGCCCGGCTCCTCAGGGACACCGTGCCCGGGATGCTGGACGGGCGGTACGGGCTGGTGACGGAGTTCGGCCGTTCGCTGCTCGCCAAGCACGGCACGGTCCTCACGCGCGTCGAATACGCCAAGTCCGCCGGGGGCCGGCCCATCGCGGTGACCCACGCTGGCGCGCAGGTCGCCACCCGTACCGTCTACGCGCCGGCCTCCTGGCCAGTGCGTATCGCCGCGTACGACGCCGAGGGGCGGCCCAGGACGGGCCCCGTCGTGGCGCAGGACATCGCGGGGCCCGCCTGCTTCGCGGGCGATCTGCTCGCCGAGAACCGGCCGGCGCCCCTGCTGGAGCAGGGCGATCTGGTCGCCGCGCTCGACACGGGGGCGTACTTCTTCACCGCCCATTACTCCTACAACAGCCTTGCCCGGCCTGGGATTCACGGATTTGTCGTGAAAGCGGGTACCGGTGCCGAGGTGCGCTTCGCTACCGTACGAGAACAGCAGACCACCGACGAGATCGTGGCCGAGTCGGGCGGCGCGTACGGCGACGCGCTGCTGGACTGAGGAGCGGAGCGCCTCGGCGTCACGGCGGGCACGACCGGGCCGGACCCATCACATCCAGCCTTCTTCATATCAACTACCTCGGAATCGCGCGCATGTTCCGATGGAAAATGCCAGAACGCCCACCCCTCGCGCGGACGTTGCGTAACCTCGCGGTTACTGCTGTACGGCAGTGCGCCCGCACGCCCGGCTGGGAGGGGAGTCCGCGTGCCCGGAATCGATGCGTGCTTGGAAGAGGCCATGAGCCTGCCGGGAGCGCGCGGCGCGGCGATCGTCGACTGGACGAGCGGACTCGCGCTCGGCACGGCGGGACAGTCGCCCAACGGCGACCACGAGGCCACGGCGGCCGAGACGGCCGAACTGGCCCGCGCCGCCGCCGAGTACACGGCCTTCGCACCCGAAGCTCCGGCACCAGCGTCACCACCGGCACCACCCTCGCCGCCCGCGCCGTCAGAAGCGTCCGAGGCGTCCCAGGCGACGGACGGGCCCGCCGCGAACGGCACGGACACGCGTGAGAGCGACGACGACGGAGAAGGCGAGGGCGGCAAAGGGCCCCCCGTCCAGGACCTCATCGTCACCACTCGCACCGGCTACCACATCCTCACCTTCGTCGAGACGACCTTCGACAGCAGCGTCTTCCTGCATCTCTGGATGGACCGCGACACCGGCAATCTCGCCCTCGCCCGATTACGCCTCGGCCGCCTCGCCGAACGGCTGGTGCTGGGATGACCGCCGCGAGACCCCCGCTGCCCTCCGGACCCCCGCTCCCCTCCGGCCACTCCGCCGTCTCCCCGATGCTCGTGCGGCTCGCCGGGGAACGCGCCACCGGCGCCCTCCTCCGTGACCACGGCACGCTCTACCTCACCGACGGCCGCGTCGTGCACGCCGAGAGCCCCGCCGCCCCCGGCATCGACGTCCTCCTCACCGCCGGCGGCCGGCTGCCCCGGGCGGGGTGGGAGGAGGCCGTGGACCGGGCGGGCACCCGCCGCGAGGTCGGCAGGTTCCTCGTCGACAGCGGCCGGCTCCACAACGGCGAGCTGGAGATAGCCCATACGGGCGCGCTCTTCGACGCCGCCTTCTTCGCCCTCGCCCCCACCGGCGGCCCCACCCGCTTCCGTTACGGAGCGGCCCACTGGCTCGGCTCCGTACGGCCCGTCACCGCGACGGCCGTGGAGCGCGAGACCCTGCGGCGGCGCGAACTCCTCGACCAGGTCTGGCCGTACGCCGCCGTCGACACCGCCCCCGTGGTCGCCCGAAGACCGGCTCCCGGCCAGACGGTCACCCGCAGACAGCGCGCCCTGCTGGAGCTGGCGGACGGCGTACGGACCCCGGTGGCCATCGCCTGGACGCTGGGGCGGCCCGCGTTCCACACCCTTCTCGACATCCGCAGGCTGGCCGCCGCGGGTCTGGTCGAGACACCCGACGACCCGTCGTCGGTCCCCCACGCGACGGTTCCCTCCTGGATCGCGACGGTCTCCGCGGCCCCGGACATCGCCCTGTTACGCCGGCTCCGCGACGCACTGGAGGCAACCCTGTGACCTTCCGTCCCATCCACCGAGACTCCGAGGGTCCCCGGCCGGGACAGGGGCCGTACGGCCCGGTCCGAGCAGGCCGCGCCACGGCGTCATGAGGCGTGCTCTGCGGGCGCGCGCCGAGAGGAGACAGCTCATGACAGCGGAGGCCGACGTGCTCGGTGAACTCAGGCGCCTTCGGGCCCGACTCCCGCACCTCACCGGGTCCCTCGCGGCCAGTACCGACGGTCTGGTGCTGGCCCAGGACACCGCGGACGTGGAGGCCGAGGGGGTCGCCGCGCTCACCGCCGCCGCGCTGGGCGTCGCCATGCGGCTCACGGACTCCACCGGGCAGGGCGCCTTCAAGGAGCTGCTGATCCGGGGTGAGCTGGGGTACGTGGCGACGTACGCGGCGGGTTCTTCGGCGGTACTGACACTTTTGGCGGAACCGAGGACCAATGTGGGCAGACTCCATCTGGAGGCGCGCCGTTCGAGCGCCCGGATCGGCGAACTGGTCGACGGCGCCCTCGAACGGCTGGAGAACGCCTGACCCATGGCCTCCTCCAACTCCCAGCGCCCCTCGCCCCGTTCCAGCTCCAGCTCCAGCTCCAGCAACAGCAACAGCTCCGCAGGCTCCGCCGGTTCCGAAAGCTCCTCCACCCCCTCCCCCTCACGCAGAACACGCGCCCCCCGGGCGTCCGGAACACCCCGGACGCCCGTACGACGGAAAGGAAGTGCGACGTTCATGGCCAACACCGAAGCCGCCCTCAAAGAAGCGGTCACCACCATCGAAGGGGTCCTCGGGGCCGCCCTCGTCGACTACTCCAGCGGTATGGCCCTCGGTACGGTCGGCGGCAGCAAGGATCTCGACCTGACCGTCGCCGCGGCCGGCAACACCGATGTGGTCCGGTCGAAGGTCCGCACCATGGAACTGCTCGGCCTCAAGGACGAGATCGAGGACATCCTGATCACCCTCGGCAGCCAGTACCACCTGATCCGGCTGCTCAAGGGCCGTGGCAACAGCGGACTGTTCCTCTACCTGGCGCTGGACAAGTCGCGGGCGAACCTGGCGATGGCCCGCCACCAGCTCGGCAGGATCGAGTCCAGCCTGGAGGTCTGATCCGGTTCGGTGCCGGTTCGCCGCCGGTGCCGAGCCGATTCCGAACCGGCCCTGAACCCGTTCCGAACCGGTCCCTGAACCCGTTCAGAACCGTTCTGAACCCGTTCAGCGACGGCGCCGTGCCCCGCCGGGCACGGCGTCGCCCGCGCCCAGCCCCGTCGTCCGGTAGCCCTTCACCCGCGCGCCGACCGGCCGGCCGGCTCCGGCCCAGTCCGTACGTACCCACAGCAGCGCGTCGTCCCGTTCCTCGCGCCGCCCCAGCCAGCCCGCCTTGAGCCACAGCCCGGCGCCCGCGCCGGCGAGGGCCAGGCCCCCGGCGACGGGCACCGCGAACGAGAATCCCACCGCCACGAGAAACGCCCCGAGCAGCCACCACCGGTGGGCGCGCCGCCAGTTCCGTACCGTCACGGACCGGTCCTGGAGGAAGTCGAACTTCCCGGCGCGCGTCGCGGCGTCGGCCCACGCGGTGTACCGGCCCTTCCGTACGAGGGCGACCAGCGCGGCGCACACCAGGAAGAGCGCGGCCCCCGCGTACCCGCCGACGCGGCGTCCGGTCAGCCCGGGAATCAGGAACCCGATCCCGGCGGCGAGCACCCCCAGCCACCACAAAGGGGCCGCCCCGGCCCGTACGACCACCGCCACCCGTACCAGAGACTGTCCTGCGCGCCCCACGGCCTGCCGCCTCCTCAAGCGTGCTGCCAACTGTGTGGCGGCAGGTTAATGACGGACTCTGAGCGTTTCCTGAGAACCGGCGGAGCGGACGCCTCCCCTCACGCCCCCTTCATGCCTCCTCACTCCACGAAGAGACCCCGGGCCGCCGCCCGCGCGTCGAACTCCTCCAGACGCGCCTGCGCGTCCGGCAGCCCGTCGCACATGGCCTCCAGCAGCACCCGGCCGAGCAGCATCGGGGCGCACGCCGTGTCGAAGGCGAGGCCCGTGCCGACCGCCGCCGGGATCAGCAGATCGCTGTGGGCGGCGACCGGGGCGAAGGCCGAGTCAGCGACCGTCACCACCGTCAGCCCCGCCGAGCGCGCGTACGCCAGCGCGTCCACGACCTCCTTGGGATGGCGCGGCAGCGCGAAGCAGAGCAGCGCGCTCGCGCCCGCGCCCCGCGCCGTGTCGATCCGGTCGGTGAGCATCGTGCCGCCCTCGTCCAGCAGCCGGACGTCCGGGTGGACCTTGGCCGCGAAGTAGGCGAAGCCGCGCGCCTGCGAGGAGGCCGCCCGCAGGCCGAGCACCGGCAGCGGCCGGGAGTCCGCGAGGAGCTTGCCCGCGCGCTCCACGGGCTCGGGGTCGGCGAGGAGTTCGGCGAGCCGGCGCAGATTCTCGATCTCGCCGCGCACGGCCTGCTGGTACTCGTTGTACGGGGTCTCCCCCTCGGCCCGTTCACCCGGCGCGACCTCCCGCAGGTGCCGGCGCAGCGCGGGGTAGCCGTCGAAGCCGAGCGCGACCGCGAAGCGGGTGACGGAGGGCTGGCTGACCCCGGCCAGCTCCGCCAGCTCGACGCTGGACAGGAACGGCGCGTCCACCGCCTGGCGCACCATGCTGTGCGCGATGCGCCGCTGGGTGGGGGTGAGGCGGTGGCCCTCGAAGAGCTGCTGGAGGCGGGCGGCGGGGCTGTCGCTCATGCGAGATTCCCTCAATTCCCTTCGTGGGATCGGTCGTGGAAACGGTCGTGGGATCGGTCGTGGGGTCAGTCGTGGGATCGGTCGTGGAAACGGTCGTAGGACCGGTCGTAGTACCCGTGGTACCGGTCGTGGGATCCGTCGTGGTCCGCCGTGGCCGGCGGGTGGGCGGTCAGGTCGTTCGTCAGCTCCGTGAACCGGTCGAGCAGGGTGGCCGCCGCCGTCACATCATCGGTCAACGGCCGGTCCCCCACCTCCTCGTCGAGTACGGACTCGGCCAGCGTGAACGCCCTGCCGACCGGCAGGTCCGGCTCGGGACGCAGCCCGCGCTGGCGCAACGCCCGTACGGCGGCGACGAGTTCGCACCCTACGACCAGGCGGTACGGGTCGGCGAGACGCAGGGTCTGCCGGGCGGCCAGGGAAGCGAAGCTGGCCTGTTCCTCCACGCCCCGGGAGAGCACCGCGTGGCCGAGCGAGGCGGGCGCGGAGAACGACCGCAGGTCGCCGAGGGCCGCGCCCGCCGCGTACTCCAGGATCATCACGCCGGAGCTGGCGGGCTCCGCGTCGGCGAGGAAGGGGCGCAGCCGGGTGAAGCCGGGCTCGTTGAGCGCGGAGAGCCGGGATGTGGAGAGCCGCGCGGTCTGGACGAGCGCGAGCCTGAAGTGGTCGAGCGCCAGGGCGATCTGCGCCAGGTAGAAGCCGCCGTGGTGGTAGGCGGCGGGCAGCGGGTCCTCGTCCGTGCCGGGGCGGATCAGCGGGTTCTCGGCGGCGGCGTTGATCTCGACGGCGAGCGCGCGCTCCAGCGCGTCGGCGGCGTCGCGGGCCGGGCCGTGGATCTGCGGGACGCAGCGGAAGCCGTACGGGTCCTGGATGCGGCCGAGCGGCGGCCCCGGGCGTTCAGGGGCACCGAGTATCGCGCGCAGGTCGGCGGCGACGGCGTACGAGCCGGGGTGGTGGCGCGCGGCGTGCACAGGCTCCGCGTACGCCTCGTACGAGCCGTCGACGGCCAGCAGGGAGAGGGCGGCGACGAGCTCGGTGGCGGCGACGAGGCGGCGCAGTTCGTGCAGGGCGAGCGCCGCCTGCCCGAGGGTCAGGGCGTTGCTGCTGATCAGGGCGAGGGCGTCGTTGTTGTCGAGGGCCTGGGCGGCGGGCGGCTGCCCGCCCCTCCCCGGGTACCCCTCGGCGAGCCGCCACGGGTGCTCCCCGGCGAGGGCGAGGCCCATCTGCGCGAGGGCGGCGATGTCGCCCGTGCCGACCGAGCCGAACGCGTGCACCAGCGGGTACGCGCCGGACTCCAGGGCGTCGCAGAGCGCGGTGACGACGGTGGGCCGCAGCCCGGCGCCGCCCGCCAGGAGCTGGTTGGCGCGGACGGCGAGCATGGCGCGGACCTCGCGGGCGGGCAGCGGATCCCCGATGGCGCCGGCGTGGCTGCGCAGCAGGCGCAGCCCGTGGTCGGCGGCGGCCTCGGTGGGCACGGCCTCGGTGCGGTTGGCGCCGACGCCGGTGGAGCGCCCGTACACCCGCCCGGAGGCGGCCAGCTCGCGGGCGACGTGCCAGCTCTGCTCGACGCGCTTGATCGCCTCGGTCCCGGGTACCGGACGGGCGGCGCCGTCGGCGAGTCGGACGATGTCGGCCACCGGGAGGCTCTGTCCGTCGAGCACGACAATGGATGGAATAGTCGTAGTGGCCGGACTCGTACCCTCACCACTCTCTGAGTCCGTCATGCGGGACGACATCATGCTCAAACGCCTCTTTTCGGACCTCACGTCTCGCCCTGCGGTCATCCGTAACCTGTGATTTACGCGCAGGCATTGACAATCTATTCAGAGAACAAGAACTCTGCATGACTATATGCAGCGAGGCAAGAGACGCGGGCACGGGACGCGGTCAGGCCGACTCAAGGGACTACTGATGATCACATTCGACGCGGTGAACAAACGCTTCCCCAACGGCACCACGGCGGTCCACGACCTGACGCTGGAGATGCCCGAGGGCGGCATCACCGTGCTGGTCGGCTCCTCCGGGTGCGGCAAGACCACCACGCTCCGCATGATCAACCGGATGGTCGACCCGACCTCCGGCACGATCCGGCTGGGCGGCAAGGACATCCTCGACCAGGACGCCGCCGAGCTGCGGCGCGGCATCGGCTACGTCATCCAGCAGGCGGGGCTCTTCCCGCACCGCACCGTCCTGGACAACATCGCGACCGTGCCCCTGCTGCTCGGCTGGGGCCGCAGGAAGGCGCGGACGCGGGCGGCGGAGCTGCTGGAGACGGTGGGGCTGACGGCGGACGCCGGCAAGCGCTACCCGCACCAGCTCTCCGGCGGCCAGCAGCAGCGCGTCGGCGTGGCCAGGGCGCTCGCCGCCGACCCGCCGGTGCTGCTGATGGACGAACCGTTCGGCGCGGTCGACCCGGTCGTACGGACCCAGCTCCAGGACGAGCTGCTCCGCCTCCAGCAGGAGCTGAACAAGACCATCGCGTTCGTCACACACGACATCGACGAGGCGGTACGGCTCGGTGACCGCATCGCCGTCTTCCGTACGGGCGGCCACCTCGTCCAGTGCGCCGCACCCGCCGAGCTGCTGGCCCGCCCGGCGGACGCGTTCGTCGCGGACTTCCTCGGCGCGGAGCGCGAGCTGAAGCTGCTGTCGCTGACGACGCTCGCACGGGTGCCGGTCCAGCGGGCGACGACGGTACGGGAGGACGCGCCGATGCCCGCGCGTGGCAGCGGGCCGCATCTGGTCGTCTCCGCGAAGGGCGAGCCGCTGGGCTGGCTGGACCCCGACAGCTCCGGCGCGGGCTCCGGCTCGGGCTCGGCCACGGGCTCGGCACGCGGGGAGACCCTCGCCCCCGTACGGCCGCTGCGTGACACGGACTCGCTGCTCGCGGCGCTGAACGAGTCGATCGCCTCGCCCACGGGGCTGATAGCCCGGGTCGACGCGGAGGGCGTGCTGACGGGGGTCACCTCACGCGAGGCGATCCACGAGCACGCGGGCCGCAGCCACCGGGAGGCGGCGACGGAGGCGGCGCCGAAGGACCTCGGTGCGACGAAGGAGCTCGGCGCGACGAAGGAGCTCGGCGCGACGAAGGAGCTCGGCGCGACGAAGAACGCGACGAGGGACTCCGCGACATCCGTGGCGAAGAACACGTCCGCCACGGACGCGGACACGGACGCGGGCACGAAGCCGGACGGGGACACGAACGCGGGCACAGGCACCGACGCGGCCCCCGAGGGCCTGGCCAAGGACGCGGCCGTATGACCATCCAATGGTCGTGGATATCCGACCACGCGGGCGATCTCACCACCCTCACCCTCTCGCACCTCCAGGCCGCCCTCACCTCCGTACTCCTCGGGCTGCTGATCTCCCTCCCCCTCGCCGTCCTCGCGCACCGGGTGCGCCCGCTGCGGGGCTTCCTGCTCGGGCTCTCGAACGTCCTGTTCACGATCCCGTCGATCGCGGTCTTCGTGCTCCTCCTGCCGGTCTCCGGGCTGACCAGGACCACCACCGTCATCGGCCTGACGATCTACACGCTGGTCGTCCTCCTGCGGAACACGGTCGAAGGGCTCGACTCCGTACCGGCCAAGGCCCGCGAGGCCGCCGTGGCGATGGGGACGCGTCCGCTCCGTACGCTCCTCACCGTCGAGCTGCCGCTCGCCCTCCCCGTGATCATGGCGGGTGTGCGGATCGCCACGGTCATGTCGATCTCGCTCGTCAGCGTCGCCACGTACATCGGTGACGGCGGCCTCGGCCAGCTCTTCACCGACGGGTTCCAGCGCAACTTCCCCACCCCCGTGGTGGCCGGCGTCGTCCTGACCCTGCTGCTCGCGCTGGTCGCGGACGCGGCTCTGGTCGGCGTGCAGTACGTACTCACCCCCTGGACGAGACGGCCCAGTCGTCCCAGGACCCGGTCATCGAGCGGGAAGGCGTGACCCCGGCATGTACGAACTCTTCAAGAACCTCGGCTCCTGGCTGACCGCGAGCGAGCAGTGGGCGGGGTCCGACGGCATCGGCCACCGGCTCGCCGAGCACCTCCAGTACTCGCTGCTGGCGACCCTCATCGCCGCCGTGATCGCGCTGCCCGTCGGGCTGCTGATCGGGCACACGGGGCGCGGCGCGTTCGTCGCCATCAACCTGGCCTCCTTCGGCCGCGCCCTGCCGACGGTCGGTCTGGTCGTGCTGGTCTTCCTGGCCAGCGGGCTCTCCATGACCCCGGTGTACGTGGCGCTGGTCGCCCTCGCGGTCCCGTCGATCGTGACGAACACGTACGCGGGGATGAGCGCGATCGACCCCGAGGTGAAGGACGCGGCGCGGGGCCAGGGCATGCGCGGCCACCAGGTGCTGTTCCAGGTCGAGATCCCGCTCGCGCTGCCGCTGATCATGACCGGGCTGCGGCTCGCGCTGATCCAGGTGGTGGCGACGGCGACGATCGCCGCGTACGTCAGCTTCGGCGGCCTGGGCCGGTACGTCTTCGACGGCCTGGCGCAGCGCGACCTCGTCCAGGTGCTGGGCGGGGCGGTGCTGGTGGCGATGGTCGCCGTCGCACTGGACCTGGCGCTCTCCGGGCTCCAGCGCGTCCTGTTCCGCCACCGCACGCCCGCGTGACAGACCGTGTGACAGCCCGCGTGACAACCCGTGTGACGCCCCGCGTGACCGCCCTCTCCTCCCCCTCCCCCTCCCCCTCCGCCCCTCCTCCGTACCCCTCCCGGGAGCCCTTCCAATGAACGCACCGATGAACCGGCGCACCCTCCTCGGCGGCCTGTTCGCCGCGGCCTCCGTCCCCGTGCTCGCCGCGTGCAGCGGCGGCATCACCTCCCTCGACGGCCAGAGTTCGGCAGGCGGGAGCGGAGGCGGCGGGTCCAGCGCGGACGGCCTCACCATCGGCACAGCCAACTTCACCGAGAACCAGATCCTCGGGTACCTCTACGCGTCCGTCCTCGGCGCCGCCGGGGTGAAGACGAGAGTCCGCCCCGGTCTCGGCACCCGCGAGATCCTCATCCCCGCGCTCAAGGGCGGCGACATCGATCTGCTCCCCGAGTACCAGGGCGCGCTGCTCCACTACCTCTCCCCCAAGGCCACCGCGGCGGAGGAGGGCGAGATGCAGAACGCCCTGGCCGTCGTCCTCCCTGCGGGGCTCCAGATCCTCCCGTACGGGAAGGCCGAGGACTCCGACGCCTTCGCCGTCACGCGCGCGACCGCCGACAAGTACGGGCTGCGGACGCTGGCGGACCTGAAGAAGCAGAACGGGAAGCTGGTCATCGGGGCGGCGCCCGAGGTGAAGAAGCGGGTGGTGGGTGTCGTGGGGCTCAAGGAGGTGTACGGCGTGGAGTTCAAGGAGTTCAAGTCGCTGGACTCCTCGGGGCCGCTGGTCAAGGGGGCACTGAGGAAGGGGGACGTGGACGTCGCCAACCTCTTCACCACGGACACGGACATCGCCGACGAGGGCTGGGTGGTGCTCACCGACCCGAAGAACCTGATCCCCGGGCAGCACATCGTCCCCCTGATCGCCGACCGCAAGGCCGACTCGACGGTGCGCAAGGCGCTGGCGCGGCTGGGCAACGCGCTGTCGACGGAGGATCTGACGGAGCTGAACCGCAAGGTCGACAAGGACAAGAAGGACCCGGAGGACGTGGCGAGGGAGTGGACGGCCGAGCGGGGCCTGACCAAATAGCCTGACCAAGGAGTAGCGGCCTGACGGAGATACGGGGTGCGGGTGCCGCTCCGTCGGTCGGTCGGTCGGTCGGTCAGTCAGCCGGTCAGTCGGTCGATCGGTCAGCCGCCGTTCGTGTTCGTGTGCGCGTCCAGGCCGATCTCCGCACCCGGTCCGAGCGGCAGCCCGAACCCGTAGAAGATCCCCAGGATCGCCAGCCACACCACCAGGAACGGGACGACGAAGACGGCGAGCCGGGAGATGAGGGTGCCGAGGCGGGCGTCGGGTTCGTAGCGGCGGAGCATGGCGAGCAGCAGGAAGAGGTACGGGTTCATCGGCGTGATGATGCCGGTGGCCGAGTCGCCGATACGGAACGCGGCCTGACTGAGCGCCGGGCTCATCCCGAGGAGCATGAACGCGGGTACGAAGACCGGCCCGACCAGCGACCAGAGCGCCGACCCCGACACGATGAAGAGGTTGAGGACGGCGACGAGTACGACGAAGGCGACGACGGCCCAGAACCCCGTGAGACCCACGGAGTTGAGCAGCGCGGCGGCCTTCACGGCGAGCAGGACACCGACGTTGGACCAGTTGAAGACGGCGATGACCTGGGCGGCGACGAACATCAGGACGACGTAGCCCGCCATGTTCCTGACCGAGTCGGACATGGCGGTGACCACGTCCTCGGTGCCGGTCAGCGCCTTGACCGTGACCCCGTACGTGAGCCCGGCCAGCAGGAACGCGCCGAACAGGATCGGGACGATCCCGCTCAGCACCGGCGAGGGCACGAACGCCCCGCCCTCGCCGCGCAGCGGGGCCCCGGAGGGCAGCCACAGGACGAGCACCACCGCCGCGTACCCGGCGAGGACGAGCCCGGTCCACAGCAGACCGCGCCGCTGCGCGCCGGTGAGGGTCAGGTCCTCCTGCGGGGGTTCGTCACCGGCGGCGGTGTACGGGCCGAGGCGCGGCTCCAGTACGCGGCTGATGAGGAAGCCGCCGAGCGCGCCGAGCACCAGACTGCTGGAGGCGGTGAAGAAGTAGTTGATGAGCAGGTGGATGTGGAGCGACTCGGCACCGGGGAGCACCGCCGCCGCCTGCTGGGTGATGCCGACGTACAGGGCGTCGAGCGAGCCGATGGTGAACCCGGCGGCGTACCCGGCGCCCACACAGGCGAAACCGCCGATCAGGCCGGCGACGGGGTGGCGGCCCGCGCTCTTGAAGACCATGGCCGCGAGTGGCGGTATGACGATATTGGCGACGTCGCTCATGAGGTGCGCCTGACAGGCGATCAGGGCCACGGCGTACGGCAGGACGGAGCGGGGCGCGCGGGCCAGGGTGGCCCGCATCACCGTCTCCAGGAGTCCGGTCTTCTCCGCGAGGCCGACCGCCATGATCATGACCAGTACGGCCGCGATGGGCGGGAAGGTCGCGAAGTTCGGGACCAGGTTCTCCAGCAGCCACGCCACACCCGCGCCGCTGAGCAGCCCGTTGACGGTCTTGGTCTCGTCCGTGCCGGGCACCTCGACGGCGACGTCCGCGAGGGCGAGGACGGTGGAGACGACCGCCAGGAGCACGAAGAGCGAGGCGAAGAGGGCGATGGGGTTGGGGAGGGCGTTGCCCGCGCGCTCGATGGTGGCGAGCACACGGTCGAGTCCGGTACGGGACTCCTGCTCCTGCCCTTCGTCCTGTTCCCGCTCCGGGGCGGGCGCGCCGGTCGGTACCGTCTTCGTCATGGCTCCCTCCGGTCCGGAGAAGCCAGAGAAGACGTGCCCAGGGTGTCCTTGCGTACGCGCCCGTCCTGGACGACGCAGACGATGTTCGCGGGGTCGCCCAGCACTCCGATGCCCGCGAGCGGATCGCCGTCGGCGATGACCAGGTCGGCGGTGCGCCCGGCGGTCAGCGTGCCCAACCGGTCGGCCAGGCCGAGGAGTTCGGCGGAGGTGCGGGTACCGGCGACGATGGCGTCCATGGGGCTCATCCCCAGGTCCACCAGATAGCTCAGCTCCATCAGGTTCTGGCCGTGCGGGCCGACGGCGGCGTCGGTGCCCAGCGCGATCCGGGAGCCGCGGGCGATGGCGCGGGCGATGTTCTCCTTGGTCAGGCCCGACCAGCGGACCTTCTTCTCGTAGTGGTACGGCGCCATCGTGTCCTTGTTGATGCCCGCGTACACCGTGGAGAGCGTCGGGACGACGAAGATGTCCCGCTCGCCGGCCATCTCGATGGCCCGGTCGTCCATGCCGTACCCGTGCTCGATGCTGGTGACGCCGCCGCGGATCGCGTTGAGGATGCCCGCGTTGCCCTGGGCGTGCGCGGCGACGGGCTTGTTCCCGTGGCGCCTGGCCTCGTCGACGACCGCCCGGATCTCCTCCTCCAGCAGCCCTTCGTCGTCGGGCTGGTCGTACGGGCTGCCCATGCCGCCGGTGGCGCAGATCTTCACGAGGTCGGCGCCCTCGCGCAGTACGCGCCGTACCGCGAGGCGCGACTCGTCCACGGAGTCGGCGAGTTCGGACATGCCGCCGCTGAGGTCGGTGCCGTCGGGCAGGCGTACGTCGGCGTGTCCGCCGGTGTGGCTGATGACCCGTACGGCGGTGTGCAGCCGGGGGCCGACGATCCGGCCGGACTCGACGGCGGTACGGAAGCCGGCGGAGAGCCCGGCCAGGTCGCGGGCGGTGGTGATGCCCGCGTCGAGGGTCTGGCGAAGCCGGGCCGCGGTGTCGAGGGTGACGAGGACCGGGTCGAGTTCGCCGCGGCGGCCGGGGTGGGCGCCGTGCGCGTACGCGAGGTGGACGTGGCAGTCGAAGAAGCCGGGCAGGACGGTGCGCCCGCCCGCGTCGACGACGGTCGTACCGCCCGCCGCTCCGGACCCGGCCGACCCGGCCGACCCGGGGGCCCCGGGGAGCGCCGGGGGCGCCGTCGCGGCGGGACCGGCGTAGGTGATCGTTCCATCGGCGTCCGCGATCACGACGGCGTCGGTGACGGGGGCGGCTCCGGTGCCGTCGACGAGGGTGGCGTTCTCGACGCGCAGCGCGGTCCTGGGGGCATCGGGGTTCAGGGGATGCGTCATGGCAGCGAGTGTCGGAAGATCACGTGAATCCCGTGTTAATGTGCAGCCTTCCTCCGTCTCCAGCACTCCGATCGCAGGAATAGGCCACCCATGGACATGCAGGTTTCTGCCGCCCGGGAGCCGGAATCCGCCGGGCCCCGGCCGCTGGACGAGCTGGACCGGTCCGTCGTACAGGCGCTCCAGATCCATCCGCGCGCCCCCTGGACGCTGGTGGGCGAGGTGCTCGGGGTGAACCCGGTGACGGCCGCCCGGCGCTGGCAGCGGCTGGAGCGGGCCGGGCTGGCGTGGGTGACCGCGTACGGACGGCTCTCCGACCCCCGGATCGTGGTGACCGGGGTCGTCGAGATCGACACCGACCCCGGCTACGGCGAGGAGGTCGCCGACGCGCTGGGCATCCACCCCGAGGTGGTGAACGTCAAGCTCACGGCGGGCGGCCGGGACCTGGTGGCCACCATCCAGGCGGGCGGTCTCGAAGCGCTGGCCCACTTCACCAACGAGCTGTTCCGCGCGACGCCGGGGGTGCGGGCGACCCGTACGCACGTGGCCACGGCCGTCCCCACCGAAGGCAGCCGCTGGCGGCTGCGCAGCCTGGACGCGACGCAGCGGGCCCGACTGGAGCGGGCGCTGCCACGCACGGTCCCCACACGAGACACACGGGACACGCGGGACACACGGGACGCGCGGGACACACGGGACGCGCTGGGCGGCGGGGGCGCGCACGGCCCGGGTACGCATGTCCGGGACGAGCTGGACACCCGGCTCGCCGAACTCCTCGGCACCGACGGCCGGATGTCCGTCCCCGACCTGGCGAAGGCCACGGGCGCGGGGTTCACCACCGTCCGCCGCAGGCTCCAGACGCTGCTCTCCTCCTGGCTGTGGCTCCGCTGCGACCTGGCCAGACCGCTCTCCGGCTGGCCGTTGTCCGCCGTGTACTTCGCGTCCGTACCCGCGCAACACCTCGACGAGACGGTCCGGCTGCTCTCCTCGGTGCCGGAGGTACGGTCGTGCTCGATCACCGCGGGCCCGCACAACGTGGTGCTCGACGTCTGGCTGCGCACCCTGGCCGATGTGCACACCTTCGAGGCCCACCTCGCCCAGCGGCTGCCGCGTCTGACCGTCGACGACCGCTCGGTGGTCCTGCGCACCACGAAGCACATGGGCCGGCTGCTCGACCGGGACGGGGCGTGCGTGGGCGTCGTCCCCCTGCCCCACTACGCGGACGCGCCGCCCCGCACCCCATAACCCCTAACCCGTAAAAAAGACGGGGGGTAGCCCCACTGACCGGGGCCCGCCCGCTTCGTACGGTACCGGTATGGAAGCCCGCGACCCTGAGCTGAAGAAGGAACTCGACGCCACGCTCCAGGCCCGCCACGATCTGGGGGCGGAGTACGACTCGGCGCTCATCGAGTCGTTCCTGGAGAAAGTGGAGCATCGGCTGGACAGCACGGTCGACCGCCGTGTCCGGCGTCAACTCGCCGAGAAACAGATGGTCGTCGCCCGTGGCAGCGCGCCCTCGTCCGCACCCGTGGAGGGGTTCGGCGAGCGCTTCGGGTTCGGGCTCGTCTCCCTGATCCTCGCCGTCCCGCTCACCGCGATCGCCGTGGTGAACGCGGATTTCAAGGGCCTGGTGGTCTGCTGGATCGGCATCGTCGCGGTCAACGCGGTGCACGCCTCACGCGGCTGGCCCTGGATGTCCCAGCGGCGGCGCCCGGAGTCCGACTGGGAGGACTGAGAGGACAGGGAGGGCGGGGAGAGGACTGAGCGGAAGGATAGTCGCGGGGACCGCCGCACCCCCGTGAACGGGGGGCGGGACGACGGCGGTCCCCGCGAGGGACACGGTCCGGGTCAGGGCCGGCTGACGTGTCCTGGCGTCCATGGAGGTCCGGGAGCCGCTCCGGAGGTCCTTGACGCCGACAACAACGACTATGCAGGTCGCGTGTTAAGCGAGTGCTGCGTGGACGTGTCGCGCTCGTACCACTTTCGCGAACCTGAGCTTCCGCATCGGCGCCGACCGTTCATGGGTGGCCGGATCCGGCCACCCACCAGCGGCTACTTCGCGCCGCCGACCGGGCCGCCGACCGAGCCGCCCGCGCTGCCGGCCGTGCTGCCGACCAGGCCACCGGCGAGGTACGCCAGCAGGTCCTGCCTGCTCACGACCCCGGTCGGCTTCCCCTCGACCAGGACGATCGCCGCGTCCGCGCCGTCCGAACCGCTCAGCGCGGCCATCAGGTCGGCGACCGGCTCGCCCGAGCCGACCTGGGGCAGCGGGGACGACATGTGCTTCTCCAGCGGGTCGCCGAGCGAGGCGCGCTGGGTGAACAGCGCGTCCAGCAGCTCCCGCTCCACCACCGAGCCGATGACCTCCGCGGCCATCACGTCCGGGTGGCCGGCGCCCGGCTTCACGATCGGCATCTGGGAGACGCCGTACTCCCGCAGGACGTCGATGGCCTCGCCCACGGTCTCCTCGGGGTGCATGTGGACGAGCGTGGGGATCGGGCCGGCCTTGTGGCGCAGGACGTCCCCGACGCTCGCCGTGTCGCCCTCGTGGTCGAGGAAGCCGTAGTCGTTCATCCACTCGTCGTTGAAGATCTTGCTGAGGTAGCCGCGTCCGCTGTCCGGCAGCAGGACGACCACGACATCGTCCGGGCCGAGCCCCTCCGCGACCTTCAGCGCCGCGACGACGGCCATCCCGCAGGAGCCGCCGACGAGCAGACCCTCCTCCTTGGCGAGGCGGCGGGTCATCTGGAAGGAGTCCTTGTCGGAGACGGCGACGATCTCGTCCGTGACCGTACGGTCGTACGCCGTCGGCCAGAAGTCCTCGCCGACCCCCTCGACCAGGTACGGCCGCCCGGAGCCGCCCGAGTAGACGGACCCCTCCGGGTCGGCGCCCACCACCCGTACGTGGCCCCCGCTCTTCTCCTTCAGATAGCGGCCGGTGCCGGTGATCGTGCCGCCGGTGCCGACGCCCGCGACGAAATGGGTGATTTTCCCGTCCGTCTGGTCCCACAGCTCCGGACCGGTGGTCTCGTAGTGCGAGCGCGGGTTGTTCGGGTTGCTGTACTGGTCCGGCTTCCAGGCGCCCGGCGTCTCCCGCACCAGCCGGTCGGAGACGTTGTAGTACGAGTCGGGGTGCCCGGGGTCGACCGCCGTGGGGCAGACGACGACCTCGGCGCCGTACGCGCGCAGTACGTTGATCTTGTCCGTGGAGACCTTGTCAGGGCAGACGAAGACGCACTTGTAGCCCTTCTGCTGGGCCACGATGGCGAGGCCGACGCCCGTGTTGCCGCTCGTCGGTTCGACGATCGTGCCGCCGGGCAGCAGCTCGCCGCTCTCCTCGGCCGCCTCGATCATGCGCAGGGCGATCCGGTCCTTGACCGAGCCGCCGGGGTTGAAGTATTCGACCTTGGCCAGGACTGTCGCCTGGATGCCTTCGGTCACGCTGGTCAGCTTCAGCAGCGGGGTATTGCCGACCAGGCTGATCATCGAGTCGTGGAATTGCACCGTTGTCTCCGGGGTCTCCGTGATGGTCCGGCCAGCGTATGCGCCCGTGGGTGAGATTGGGCGACCGTACCCACGGGGCAGTTAGCTGGTGTACGTACTCGTGCGTAAGACGACGAGGAGGCTCGCACTGTGTCGAGGGCGAGGGTGGCACGACGGATCGCGGCCGGCGCGGCCTACGGCGGCGGGTCCATCGGCCTGCTGGGAGCGGCGGGCATCGGGGTGGTGCTGGCGGAGGTCCAGCTCGCGAAGCGGTCGGTGGGCGGCGGGACCGCCCCCGTACCGCCCAGCGGCGACGGCTGGTACGGACTGGCCTTCGGCCATACGCAGCCGCTGCGGATGGGCATGCTGGGTGACTCCACGGCGGCGGGGCAGGGCGTACGGCGGGCCGGGCAGACCCCGGGGGCGCTGCTCGCCTCGGGGCTGGCGGCGGTCGCCGAGCGCCCGGTGGACCTGCGGAACGTGGCGCTCCCCGGGGCCAGGTCCGACGATCTGGAGCGGCAGGTGAGCCAGCTCCTGACGGCCTCCGGTTCCGGCGCCGGTTCCGGCGCCGCCGCCGACCGCGTCCCGGACGTCTGCGTGATCATGATCGGCGCGAACGACGTCACGCACCGGATGCCGGCCACCGAGTCCGTACGGTGCCTGGCGGCGGCGGTACGGCGGCTGCGTACGGCCGGAGCCGAGGTGGTCGTCGGGACCTGCCCGGATCTGGGCACGATCGAGCCGGTGTACCAGCCGCTGCGCTGGCTGGCCCGGCGCGCGAGCCGGCAGCTCGCGGCGGCGCAGACGATCGTCGCGGTGGAGCAGGGCGGCCGTACGGTCTCGCTGGGCGATCTGCTGGGCCCGGAGTTCGCGGCGAACCCGCGCGAGCTGTTCGGCCCGGACAACTACCACCCGTCGGCGGAGGGGTACGCGACGGCCGCCATGGCGGTCCTGCCCACGCTCTGCGCGGTGCTCGGCCTGTGGCCGGAGACGGACCACCTCGACGCCTCGCGCGACGAGGACATGCTGCCGGTCGCGAAGGCGGCCTCGGCGGCGGCGTCCCGGGCCGGTACGGAGGTCACGGGCGTCCGGGCGCCGTGGGCCCTGCTCAAGCACCGGCGCAGGCGGCACCCGCTGCCGTCCCCTGCGGAGGCGACGCCGGAGGACGCGAGCACGGCGGAGGCGCACGGGGTGGGACGGGAGGCGTGAGACGGCGCGTCGGGACGTGAGCAAGCGCTTAGAAAAGAGGCCCGCATCACATGCCGGGCCGGGTGACCCGTGCGCTACGTACGGGTAACTTCCCAGTGAGTCCCGCCTCCGGATCCGACCCCGTATCCGAATCCGACCCCTACCCCTTTCCGCACCCTGCGCCCCGCACCCGCACCTTCCGCACCCCTGGAGCCGTGATGCCCGAAGCCGTGATCGTCTCTGCCGCCCGCTCCCCGATCGGCCGTGCCTTCAAGGGCTCGCTCAAGGACCTGCGGCCCGACGACCTGACCGCCACGATCATCCGCGCCGCGCTCGACCGGATCCCCGAGCTGGACCCCCGCGACATCGACGACCTGATGCTCGGCTGCGGCCTGCCGGGCGGCGAACAGGGCCACAACCTCGGCCGTATCGTCGCCGTACAGCTCGGCATGGACCACCTCCCGGGCTGCACGATCACCCGTTACTGCTCCTCGTCGCTCCAGACCTCCCGGATGGCCCTGCACGCCATCAAGGCGGGCGAGGGCGACGTCTTCATCTCGGCGGGCGTGGAGATGGTCTCGCGCTCCGTCAACGGCTCCTCGGACGGCATGCCGGGCACGCACAACCCGCTCTTCGCGGACGCCGAGGCGCGGACCGCCGCCGTCGCGCAGAGCGAGGGCGCCGAGTGGCACGACCCGCGCGCCGACGGCCTGGTGCCCGACGCGTACATCGCGATGGGGCAGACCGCCGAGAACCTGGCCCGCCTCAAGGGCGTCACGCGCGAGGACATGGACGAGTTCGGCGTACGGTCGCAGAACCTCGCCGAGGAAGCCGTCAAGAACGGCTTCTGGGAGCGCGAGATCACCCCGGTGACCACGCCGGACGGCACGGTCGTCGCGGCGGACGACGGACCGCGCGCGGGCGTCACCCTGGAGGGCGTACGGGGCCTCAAGCCCGTCTTCCGCCCCGACGGACGGGTCACCGCCGGCAACTGCTGTCCGCTCAACGACGGCGCCGCCGCGCTCGTGATCATGTCGGACACCAAGGCGCGCGAACTGGGCCTGACCCCGCTGGCGCGGATCGTCTCCACCGGCGTCACCGGCCTGTCGCCGGAGATCATGGGGTACGGCCCGGTCGAGGCGTCCCGGCAGGCGCTCTCCCGCGCCGGGCTGACCGTCGGCGACATCGACCTGGTCGAGATCAACGAGGCGTTCGCGGCCCAGGTCATCCCGTCCTACCGGGACCTGGGCATCCCCCTGGAGAAGCTGAACGTCAACGGCGGCGCGATCGCCGTGGGCCACCCCTTCGGCATGACCGGCGCGCGCATCACCGGCACGCTGATCAACAGCCTCCAGTTCCACGACAAGCAGTTCGGGCTGGAGACGATGTGTGTCGGCGGCGGGCAGGGCATGGCGATGGTGATCGAGCGGCTGAGCTGAGGCGCGGCCCCCTCTCGCTCACTCTGCGTATCCATACGATTCCGGAAGGGTGACCCTGACGCCCCCGAACCCCAGTCGTGACTGAATCTCCCCCAGGATGTGACCTATGCCCGGGGGAGATTCGTTTGCCCTGGTCAGGACCTTGAACCGACGATACGTAAGGCCGAAAGACCTGTCCATTTCATGACGTAATGCACTGCCGCGCGGTCCCCGCCCCCGACAAGCTGAGGTAGGAAGTCGGGGGTATCGATCGGAATCGGGAGTAGTCAGTGAGCACCATGTCTCTTGCCCTGCTGCTGACCACGGCCACCGCCACGGCCGTGGGCGTCGCTGCCCTGCACGCCGCTCACTCGCTGCGTCGCCAGGTCAGCGCCCTGCGCGGTGAACTGGCCGCGGCGCACCCGGGCGGTCTCACCGCCGCCGTTCCGCAGGCCAGAAGCGCGTCCGACCCCGCGCAGACCGACGCCATACGGACCGCCGTCGCCGAGGCGCTGGCGGAGGAGCGGGAGCGCGAGCTGGCCGAGGCGCGGGCCTTCTGGGCCGCGCAGGAGGCGCGCGACGCGACCGACTCCCCGTCGATGCTGGGCGGGCTCTCCGGCCTCGGCGCGGAGGACACGCCGTTCTTCGTACCGCGCCAGATGGACTTCGTCGGCCTGGAGTCGCTGGAGGCCCTGGAGGCGCTCGACCTGGACGCCGCGGAGGCGTTCGACGACTACACGGGGCACCCCGACCACTCGGCGGCCGGTGAGCTGACGGAGCCGGTCGGCACGGCGCTCGGCATGGGCGGCATGACCGGCATGAGCGAGGCCGTCGAGTTCGCGGAGGACTCCCCCGAGCTGGCCGCCGCGCGCCGCCGCCACCCCTCGCACCCGGACTTCGTCCCCGTGCAGACCCCGGTCGTCACCGACCACGAGCGCACCGTCGCCCGGCTGGAGGAGCTGGCCCGGACGCGTACGGCGCTGGCCGACGTCCGCCCCGGGCCGCTGGGCACGCTCGACGTCTACGTCTTCGCTGACGGTACGACGCTGTGCATGACCCCGGGCCACCGCGAGACCGCCGAGCGGCTCTCCGACGCGCTGCGCGAGGGCGAGGCCCCGTTCCTGCTCGGCGGGTCCGGCGTGTCGGGCGCGTACACCCTGACGTTCTCCTGCGGCGGCGACGGTTACCGGCACGGCGACACCGGCGCCGAGCACATCTACATCCTGGCGGACCGCGTCATAGCCTCACTCTGAGCCCTGAGCCCTGAGCTCCGAGCTCCGAGCTCCGAGCTCTTGGGAGCGTCAGAGCGACGCCTCGGAGACCGCCTTCCCCACCGACCGCACGGCCTCGTCCAGTTCCGCCTCGGACGGGGCCGTTCGCAGTGCCTCGGCCAGGTCCACGGCCGCGACCGTGAGCTGGTCCGCGACGGCGAAGACGCCGGCGTCCGGCATGACCCGTACCGCCGCCCCCGGGCTCTCCAGACGCTGGGCCCGTACGGACAACTCCCTGGCCAGTTCGAGGGCGCGGGCCGCGGCGCCGCGCTGGAGCCGGCTCTGCGGGGCGGTCCTGAGCCGGTCGGCGAAACGGTCCACGGCAGCCGTCAGAGGCGTTGTATCGAGCACCCGCCCGACCCTACGCGGCCGCCCGGACACACGGCCACCGGCTTGCCAACAGCTCTTGCCAACGGCCCCCGGCTCAGGCACGGTGGGCGTAAAGGACCAGAAGGACCCGAAGGACCGAAAGGATCCCGTCCAGAAGGACCAGCACGCGCAGAGCGTCCGGAGGCGCCGATGTCCCTTGTCTTCTCCGAAGAGACCCATCGCAATCTGCTCGCCCGTATCCCCCATTGCACCGGTCGTGAGATCTCCGACTGGCTCCGCACCGTCGAGGACGGCCCGTCCCTCTTCCGCTTCGAGGAAAAGGTGAGCTGGCTGCGGAGTGAGCACGACCTCGCGTACGGACACGCGAAAGCGATCGTCCACGAGTACGACCTGAGGCGCGCGGCGCGCCGCCTCACCTGACCGGCCGACCCGCACCGACCACGACGGAACACGACGGAGGGGTCCACGGGCTCGATGCCCGCGGACCCCTCCGTCACTCGGTCGGCCGCCACCGGTCTCCCGGCCGTACCGCCCGGTCCTGCTAGTCGTTGCCGCTGAGGATCGAGAAGAGCCGCAGCATCTCCATGTAGATCCAGACCAGGGTCAGCGTGAGACCGAACGCCGCCAGCCAGGACTCCTCGCGCGGAGCGCCGTACGCGACGCCGTCCTCGACCTGCTTGAAGTCGAGCGCCAGGAAGCACGCGCCGAGGATGATGCCGATGATCCCGAAGAGGATGCCGAGGCCGCCGCTGCGGAAGCCGAGGCCGTCACCGCCACCGAAGACGCTGAAGAGCATGTTGGCGACCATGAGGAGCACGAAGCCCATCGCGGCGGCCATCACGAAGCCGTAGAAGCGGCGCGTGACGCGGATCCAGCGCATCTTGTACGCGAACAGCACGCCGGCGAAGACCGCCATCGTGCCCATCACCGCCTGGACCACCACGCCGGGCGCGATGTAGGTGCTGACGACGCTGCTGATCACTCCGAGGAAGACACCCTCGAACGCCGCGTACGACAGGATCAGCGCCGGGGACGGCTTGCGCTTGAAGGACTGGATCATCGACAGGACGAAGGCGATGAGCACGGCGCCGATGGCGACGCCGTACGACTTGCCGATGTTCGCCTGGTCGACCGGCAGCAGCACCCAGGAGAGGACCGCCGTGAGCACGACCGTGCCCAGCGTCATACCCGTACGGGTGACGACGTCGTCGATGGTCATGGCGCCGGTGTTCGGCGGTGCCTGCGGCGTGCCGACCGGGGCGCCCTGCTGCTGCGCGTAGGGGTTGGTCGCGTACGGGTTCGTCGCGTACGGGTTGGTTCCTACGGCGGGGCCCCCGGCCTGCGGCGCCGCGTTGAAGCCCGCGTGGCCGTTGTCGCGGCTGAAGCCCCGTCGCGAGAAGACCGGGTTGCTGCTCCTCATCTCACTCCTCCATGGCCGCCCAGCGCGGCCTTGCGACAAGAGTAATGGGACAGCAAAGCGTACGCCCTAGTGCTCGGGGAGGATCTTTCGTTAAATCGGGACGCTCGCGACGTGCCGCTCGTCACAGAACCACCCCAAATGGACCCCGAAAGGATCGCGGCGCCGACCGGCACGTGGCGCGTGATGTGCCCGGAGCCGGACTTGAACCGGCACGCCCCCGAGGGGCAGCGAGGTTTAAGCTCGCCGTGTCTGCATTCCACCATCCGGGCAAGGCGCGCGACGCCGCGTTGGCACAGGAGCCTATCGGGACACACCACTCGAACAGCCGAGCGCCTACCCGATGTTGTCTTATTTTATTGAGGTCTGAGGGTGCGTCAGGGCACGTAACGAGCCATCGGCACATGCCGGGCGCGGGTGGTCATCTCGTACCGAGGCGCACGAGAATGACGAAAAGTCGCCGCCCGGTCACGCATCCGGCACAGTCGCAGCTCCGGACGAGCGCCGGGGCGCCTCCGGCGCACATGTGGGCGCGCGGATGGTCACGGATGATCGGGGATCCCTCGGGGGGCGTACGTACAGCTTCTCAGGGACGGTGTCATACCCGAGGAGGAGAACGCGCCCCGACGGTCAGCCCCAAGAGGGCCACGGGAACGGGCATCGGGAGGGACGACCCGGGGGGCCTGCCGCGCCGAGGATGGAGGGGTCGCCGAGGGAGGGGTTCCTCCACTCGCCGCGTCCTCGCCGCCGGCCCCGTTTCCGGCTCCGTCCCGACAGGAGTGTTCTTCCGTGACCACCACCCCGCTCGCCCACCGCGCCACCACGGTGGCCGCCCGCGCCTCCGATCTCTCGAAGGTCTACGGAGTGGGCGAGACCCAAGTGGTCGCGCTCGACCATGTCTCCGTCGACTTCCACCAGGGCGAGTTCACGGCGATCATGGGCCCGTCCGGCTCCGGCAAGTCCACGCTGATGCACTGCGTGGCCGGCCTCGACAGCTTCAGCAGCGGCTCCGTACGCATAGGCGAGACCGAGCTGTCCACCCTGAAGGACAAGAAGCTCACGCAGTTGCGCCGGGACAAGATCGGCTTCATCTTCCAGGCGTTCAACCTGCTGCCGACCCTGACGGCCCTGGAGAACATCACGCTCCCCATGGACATCGCGGGTCGCAAGCCCGACAAGCAGTGGCTGGACCAGGTCATCACGATGATCGGACTGGCCGACCGGCTCGGCCACCGGCCCACGCAGCTCTCCGGCGGCCAGCAGCAGCGCGTGGCCGTCGCCCGCGCCCTCGCCTCGCAGCCCGAGATCATCTTCGGTGACGAGCCGACCGGGAACCTGGACTCGCGCTCCGGCGCCGAGGTGCTGGGCTTCCTGCGCAACTCGGTGCGGGAGCTGGGCCAGACCGTCGTGATGGTGACGCACGACCCGGTGGCCGCGTCCTACGCGGACCGGGTGATCTTCCTCGCCGACGGGCGCATCGTCGACGAGATGTTCGCGCCCAGCGCCGACGGCGTGCTGGACCGGATGAAGGCGTTCGACGCCAAGGGCCGCACGAGCTGACCGGACGCCCGCCCTTCCCGACCGTACGGCCACCTGCCTGACCGTACGGCCGTACGCCTGCCCGTACACGCGTCCGTACGCACCTGTACGCGCCTGTACGTCTCTGTACGCCCGTACGTCCCCGCCGTACGCCCTGTCCCGTCCCGTCCGGCCCACCTTCACCAGGACTCCCACCATGTTCCGTACCGCCCTGCGCACTGTGCTCTCGCACAAGGCCAGGCTGCTGATGACCGTGCTCGCCGTCATGCTCGGCGTCGCCTTCGTCTCCGGCACCCTGGTCTTCACCGACACCCTCGGCAACGCCTTCCGCAACGAGTCGGCGAAGAACTACAAGGACGTCGCCGTCTCCGTCACCTCCTACGACTTCCGCGAGAGCAGCGACGAGGAGCAACGCACGTCGGACCCGGGCCTCAGCGAGGCCGCCATGGACCGGATCAAGGCCCTCGACGGGGTCGCCTCCGTCACCGGACGCGTCAACGGCTTCGCCGGGGTCGCCGACCCCGACGGCAAGCTGATCGGCGACGGCTGGTCGAACACCGGCTCCAACTTCTCGCCCGGCGAGAACGGCAAGGACTCGGCGTACACCTTCACCGACGGCTCCGGCCCCCGCGAGGCCGGCCAGATCGCGCTCGACAAGTCGACCGCCGCCAAGGGTGAGTACAAGGTCGGCGACTCCGTACGGGTCGCCACCAACGGGCCGGTGAAGGAGTACACCCTCTCCGGCGTCTTCACCTCCAAGGACGGCGCGGTCAACGCGGGCGGCAGCCTGGTCCTCTTCGAGACGAAGGTCGCCCAGAAGCTCTACCTGGAGCCCGGCTACTACTCGGACGCCACGGTCACCGCCGCGTCCGGCGCCTCCGACGCCGCGCTCCTCACCGAGGTCAAGAAGATCCTCCCGAAGAACGCAGAGGCGGAGACCGGCGAAGCGCTGGCCGAGAAGCAGGCGAAGGACATCGAGACGGGCCTCGAAGGCATCAACCAGATGCTGCTGGCCTTCGCCGCCATCGCCCTGTTCGTCGGCATCTTCCTGATCTCCAACACCTTCACCATGCTGGTCGCCCAGCGCACCAAGGAACTGGCGCTGCTGCGCGCCGTCGGCGCCTCCCGCAAGCAGGTCAAGCGCTCGGTGCTGGCCGAGGCGACCATCGTCGGGGTCATCGCCTCGGTGATCGGCTTCGCCCTCGGCCTCGGCCTGGCGATCGGACTGCGCGGCCTGATGGACTCGTTCGGCGCGAAGATCCCGGGCGGGCCGCTGGTCGTCTCCCCCGTCGCGATCGGTGCCGCGCTCGCCGTCGGGGTGCTGATCACCGTGTTCGCCGCCTGGCTGCCCGCCCGCCGGGCCGCGAAGATCCCGCCGGTGGCGGCGATGAGCAGCGTGCACGCCGTGGCCACCACCAAGTCCCTCGTCATCCGCAACTCCATCGGCCTCGTCATCGCCCTGCTCGGCGCGGCCGGGATCCTGGCGGGCGCGAACATCGGCTCCGACGGCCGGTTCATCCTGGCCGCGGGCGCGTTCGTCACGATGATCGGCGTCATCGTGCTGATCCCGCTGCTGTCCCGGCCGGTCATCGCGCTCGTCCGGCCGCTGCTCGTACGGGCCTTCGGGGTGTCGGGCAAGCTGGCGAGCCAGAACGCCGTACGGAACCCGCGGCGTACCGGAGCGACCGCCTCCGCGCTGGCCATCGGACTCACCCTGGTCACCGCTCTGACGGTGCTCGGTGTCACGGTCGGCCAGGCCATCGACAAGATGACCACGGACAACATCAAGGCCGACTACATGGTCATGATGGCCAACAGCAGCCCGCTGGACCCGACCGCCGTCCGCGCGCTGGAGAAGGCGCCCGGCATCAGCGCGGTCTCCCCGCAGCAGCCGGTCGACCTGGACATTAAGGGCGAGTACCACTCGGGCTCCGCGGTCACCCCCGGGGACATCGAGAAGGTCTTCAACCTCACCACGGTCTCCGGCTCGCTGAGCTCGCTCTCCGGCGACGCGGTCGCGGTCGCGGAGGACACCGCGAAGTCCAACGGCTGGAAGACCGGCGACACCGTCCCGGTGAAGTTCGCCGACGGGAAGACCGAGAACCTGAAGATCGGCGCGACGTACAAGGGGATGGAGTTCCTCTCCCCCCTGCTCATCTCGACCGACCTGGCCAACCCGCACGAGACCAAGCAGTACGTCCGCGAGGTGTGGGTGAAGGCGGACGGCGGCGCGAGCAGCGCCCATGAGCAGGCCCTCGTGGACGCCCTGGGCAAGAACCCGGCGATCACGGTGATGGACCAGCAGGACATCAGGAACCAGACCAGCGGCCTGATCAACACGGCGCTGAACATCATGTACGGCCTGCTGGCGATGGCTCTGATCATCGCGGTCCTCGGGGTCATCAACACCCTGGCGATGTCGGTGTTCGAGCGGCAGCAGGAGATCGGCATGCTGCGGGCGATCGGTCTGGACCGGCGCAGGGTGAAGCGGATGATCCGGCTGGAGGCCGTGGTGATCTCGCTCTTCGGCGCCGTGGTCGGTATCGGCCTCGGCTCCTTCCTGGCCTGGGCGATCGGCCAGACGATCAAGAACGCGATCCCCGGGTACGCGCTGTTCATGCCGTGGGACCGGATCGCGCTCTTCCTGGCGCTGGCCGCGCTGGTGGGCGTCCTGGCGTCGCTGTGGCCGGCGCGCAGCGCGGCAAAGCTCAACATGCTGACGGCGATCAAGACCGAGTAGCGGCTGGCGAGGACGGCGTACGGAGACGTACGAAGGCGTACCTGGGCGTACGACGGCGTACGGAAGGGTCGGGCCCCTGGCGGATTCCAGGGGCCCGACCCTTCTCGTCCGCTCAGGCGCCCCAGCGGCGGGCCCGCAGCGGCATCCCGGACGCGCCGTCGTCCGGGGGCCGGACGGCCAGGATCTGGTTGACGCCGATCCGGTTGCGCTCGAAGGAGAGCGCGGACGCGGCCATGTAGAGCCGCCAGACGCGGGCGCGGCCCACGGAGGTCGCGTGCACCGCCTCCGCCCAGTGCTCCTCCAGGTTGGCCACCCAGCGGCGCAGGGTCAGCGCGTAGTGCTCCCGGATCGACTCGACGTCACGGGCCTCGAAGCCCGCTTCCTCCAGGGTGGAGACGGTGCGGCCGAGCGGCGCCAGTTCGCCGTCGGGGAAGACGTACGAGTCGATGAAGTCGTCGATGTGGTACTGCCCCTCGTCCTTCTCGGGGCGCCGGGCGATCTGGTGGTTCAGCAGCCGGCCGCCCGGCTTGAGCAGGCCGTACAGATCGTCGGCGTACTCGCGGTACTGGACCGAGCCCACGTGCTCGGCCATCCCGATGGAGGAGATCGCGTCGTACGGGCCGTCCCTGACGTCCCGGTAGTCCTGGACGCGGATCTCGATACGGTCGGTCAGCCCCTCCTCCGCGATGCGCTTGCGGGCGAACGCGGCCTGCTCCCGGGAGAGGGTGATCCCGGTGACCCGGGCGCCGTACTCGCGGGCCGCGTGGATGGCCATGGAGCCCCAGCCGCAGCCGACGTCCAGGAGCCGCTCGTCCTCCCGGAGGCCGAGCTTGCGGCAGATCAGGTCGAGCTTGTCGCGCTGTGCGTCTTCGAGGGTGAAGCCCGGGTCCGCGTCCCAGTAGGCGCAGGAGTAGACCATGGACGGGCCGAGGACCAGTGCGTAGAAGTCGTTGCCGACGTCGTAGTGGTGGCTGATCGCCTCCTTGTCGCGGCGCTTGGTGTGCAGGGCGCCGTGTCTGCGTCTGATCTCCTCGACGGGCGGGGCGGGCGGCGGCCAGG
This sequence comes from Streptomyces sp. NPDC087310, assembly GCF_044744405.1. Taxonomy (NCBI): domain Bacteria; kingdom Bacillati; phylum Actinomycetota; class Actinomycetes; order Kitasatosporales; family Streptomycetaceae; genus Streptomyces; species Streptomyces sp. NPDC087310. Next base: position 106,254 of record NZ_JBIUYF010000005.1, read on the forward strand.
GCCCCGCGATCTCCACGAGCCCGCGGGCCGCGGCGCGCATCCGGGGGTCGCGTACGGGGTGGACCTTGTCCTTGGGGTCGGCGCCGCGCTCCCAGATGAGCCCGGCGAGACGTTCGAGGAGCGCGTACAGATCGCCGTCCACGTCGATCTCCCCGGCGACCCAGGCGCGGGCGAGCCCCAGCTCACCGGGCTTCCAGAGGAGACGGCGCAGTGCGCGGCGATGACGGATGATCAGGGTGGGGGCGCCGGGAGGACCCGATTCACTGCCGTCCCAGGCGCGGATACGGACCGGGAGCGGGGCCCCCAGCAACTCTTCGGCAAGAGTGGTCAGCCGCAGCGCGGCGTCGGCCATGGCGTACACCTCCGTGGTGGTGGATACCGGACATGCTCAACACCACGTAAACACCGGTCGGGTACGGATGCAGTCCCTGTGACGGGCAATGAGACGGCAAAATACTTGCATCTACCACGGACTTTGGCCGGGTGCGGCCCCGCACCTTCGACCCGTACCCCGCCCGTGCCCTTTCGGGGCGCGGAGATCCAGGACGGGCCTGCTGGTCCGTCAGAGCGACCGGCGCACGCCGGGGCGCGCGCTCCGGACACGGGGTCGGTGTGCGGTCCGGACACGGGGTCGGGCATGCGTCCGGGGTATGCGGTCGGGCATGGGGTCGGGTGTGCGGTCGGGGTGTGCGGTCGGGGTGTGCGGTCGGGGTGTGCGGTCGGCATGCGTCCGGGCATGCGGAAGGGCCGCCCGCACCACGGATGGCGGACGGCCCTTTCAGTACCGCGTGCGTTAAGAAGCCTTGGCCTTCTCCGCGGGCGCGGCCGACGCGGCGGCGGGCGCCGGGGTCGGCTTCGCGGCCTCGTAGAACTCCTCGCGCGGCGTCTCCATGGCGCCGAGCGAGACGACCTCGCGCTTGAGGAACATCGCGAGCGTCCAGTCGGCGAAGACGCGGATCTTACGGTTCCAGGTCGGCATGGCCATGCCGTGGTAGCCACGGTGCATGTACCAGGCCAGCCGGCCCTTGACCTTGATCTTCATCTTGCCCATGACGATCATCGCGACGCCCTTGTGGACCCCGAGACCGGCGACCGCACCCTTGTTGGCGTGGCTGTAGTCGCCCTGCGGGAAGCCGCGCATGCCCGAGATGACGTTGTCGCCGAGGACCTTGGCCTGGCGCAGCGCGTGCTGGGCGTTGGGCGGGCACCAGGCGTTCGGGTTGCCGGCCTTGCGGCCGACGAGGTCCGGGACCTGGGCGTTGTCGCCGGCGGCCCAGATGTAGTCGGTGCCCTGGACCTGGAGCTTCTCGCTGGTGTCCACGTGGCCGCGGGGGCCGAGCGGCAGACCGAAGCGGGCGAGCGCCGGGTTGGGCTTGACGCCCGCGGTCCACACGATGGTGTTGGAGTCGACCTCAAGGCCGTTGTTGAGCACGACGTGACCGTCGACGCAGGAGTCCATGCCGGTCTTGAGGTAGACCTCGACACCGCGGCCTTCGAGGTGCTCCTTGCCCCAGGCGCCCAGCTTCGGGCCGACCTCGGGGAGGATCTTGTCGGCGACGTCCACGAGCAGGAAGCGCATGTCCTCGCGCTTGACGTTCGTGTAGTACTTGGCCGCGTCGCGCGCCAGGTCCTCGACCTCGCCGACGGTCTCCGCGCCGGCGAAGCCGCCGCCCACGAAGACGAAGGTCAGCGCCTTGCGGCGGACCTCCTCGTCGGTCGTCGAGTCAGCCTTGTCGAGCTGTTCGAGGACGTGGTTGCGCAGGCCGATGGCCTCCTCGATGCCCTTCATACCGATGCCCTGCTCGGCGAGGCCGGGGATCGGGAAGGTACGGGAGACCGCGCCGAGCGCGATGACGAGGTAGTCGAAGGGCAGCTCGTAGGACTCGCCGACGAGCGGCGCGACCGTGGCGACCTTGCGGTCCTGGTCAATGGTGGTGACCCGGCCGGTGAGCACCTCAGCCTTGGGCAGCACGCGTCGCAGCGGTACGACGACATGCCGAGGCGAAATGCTGCCGGCGGCGGCTTCGGGGAGGAAGGGCTGGTACGTCATGTACGAGCGAGGGTCGACGACCGTGACGGTCGCCTCCCCGTAGCGCATCTTCTTCAGAATGCGACGAGCTGCGTACAGGCCTACGTACCCACCGCCTACAACGAGGATCCTGGGACGCTCCGTGGTGCTCATGCCATCGAGTATCCACCCCCCTCGGAGGGGGTGCTCGTGAGCCCCTTCACAAGGTGTTACCCCCCTCGTGTTACACTGCGCGGCTCACGTGATCCAGGTCATGTCGACCCAGGGGAACCAGACCGGGCGTTTAGACGTTGTCCACCCCTCGTGAGCTGGCCATTCCACCGCCCCCCGCACGCCGAACCGGCCATACGATTCGCGCCGCCGCCCCACCCCCCGAACCACCCGGTACAAGGGCTCGGAGGGTCGGCGCTCCTGACAGCGGACCCTCCCGACCGGGTACGGCGCCCACCGGGAGCGTTTTCCTTGTGAAGAAGTTCACGAAGTTTCCGGCGAAGGGATCCGGGGGCGCCGCGAAAGGGGCGGTACCGGCGTCAGTCCCGGGTCGCGGCATCAGCCCCGGGACGCCGCGTCAGTCCCGGGTGGCGGCGTTCAGCAGGTTCGTGAAGTTCTGGCTGTACGCGTCGTACGGCGCGGCGCCCTCCAGACGGAGCAGGGCCTCGTCGTTCCGCCGGAGCGACGCGTAGTCCAGGTTGTGGGAGCCGGTGAAGGTCCACTTGGTGTCGGCGTGGCCCGCGTACGTTCCCTCGACCAGGAAGTACTTCGAGTGCACGAGGTGGCCGTCTGCCGTGTTGAGTCGGCGGATGTCGATGTTCTGCCGGCCCGCGAGCTTGGCCGCGTCGTTGCTCTCCGCGTACACGATCCGGATGACGCAGCCCTGGGCGGCCATGGAGCTCAGCTTGTCCGCGACCTCGTCCCGGTGCAGCGCGAAGGCCGCCACGCTCACCTTGCTCCGGGCGGCGCAGGAGACATTGTCGAGAAGGCCCACCACGATGTCGCCCGTGCTCTGCGGGAAGAAGTAGTACTTCTCCGTACCGACCTTGCCGCTGGTGAAGTAGTTGGCGTTCTTCTTCATCGCTGCCAGGTCATTGAAATAGCCCACGTACGCCGTGTAGAGATCGGTATTTCCGACCACGGTATAGGCGTTGTTCCAGTATTTCGCGGTGTTGAGACTTGTCTGGTTGGCGGACGTCTGGATCACCACGTCCTCGGCCTCTCCCGCGCTGCCGATCCGGGAGAAGGTGAAGAATTTATTATGGTTGATCATCGAACTGTGACCGGTGGAGATACACGCCCCACCCGCCGTACAGACCCGCACCCACGAGGTGGCGGTACGATCCGTCCCCAACTCGGCGACCAGGCTCCTGGCCGCCGCCGAGTCCGCGTATTTCGCGTCGAGCACGACCCTGACCATGACACCGCGCGCATGGGCGGATTTCAGCGCGTTCGTGTAATCCTGATCGTTCAGGGCATAGAGCGCGGCACGGATCAGCCGCCCGCTCTGGGTATTGTTGATGGCGCCGATGATGTGGTTCTTCACCGTGTTCTGCGCATCGGAAGAACCCAGGGGATCGTTGAACACGGCCCCCGTCGAAATCGGCGGAGCGGCCTGTACGGCGGAGGCCGTTCCCCCGGTCACCATCGTGCCGACGAGCGCGGTCGCCGCGACGACCATTCCCGCTCTCAGCAGCGGGCGAGGCATACGGACACGCTTATGCGGAATCAATTGTTCCCCCCGTCTCGATTCGCTCGGTAAACCCGGGCGAAGAGAGCGCAATGTTTCCATGCGGATCACCGGGTGTCCACGGGGGTCACGTCTCCGCGCGGAACACGGGTGAACCTGAACCCGTGTACACGCCGAGGCGTACACTGGCTCCATGACTGAAGGCACCGTGACCGTACGCGAAGCCCGTGCACACCTCGCGGACCACATCAACCGCGCCGAGCAGGGCACGCCCACAGTGATCACCCGCAACGGCGTACCCGTGGCCGCCGTGGTGCCGATCACGGACTTCGAGGCCCTGGAAGAGGCGGCCGACCTCTTGCTGGCCCGCGAGGCGGAAGCGGTACTGGCCGAGGGCGGCCCCACCGTGACCATGGGGGAACTACTGGCAGACCTGTTCGCCGAGCACGCGGAAGACGCGGCGTGAAGTACGCGTTCCGGTTCACGACGGCGGCACAGCGGCAGCTCCGGGCCATCGACCGACATGCCGCCATGCGCATCCTGACCGCGCTGACCGCGCTCGGCGACGATCCGTACCGTGAGGACGCCGACGTCAAAAAGCTCGCCGGGCCCTCGGACCTCTACCGGCTCCGGGTCGGCAACTACCGGGTCGCCTACCAGGTCGAGGACGGCGCGCTCGTCATCCTCGTCGTCAAGGTCGGCGACCGGCGCGACGTCTACCGCGCCATCTGACAGCGGGCCGCCCCGAGTCCGAGGACCCGGGGCGGCCCGTTCGCTTCCGTACCGTCACGACCCGTCGAGCGCGCAGCCAAAGGCGATTCCGTCCAGGATGTCGTGTTCGCTGACGACGACCTCCTGGGCGCCGGTCCGTTCCATGATCGCGAGGAGGATGAGAGCGCCCGCGCCGATGACGTCCACCCGGCCCGGGTGCATCACCGGGATCTCGGCCCGTTCCGCGTGGGTGGCGGCGAGCAGGTGGTCGGTGATCTCCTTGACCCGCTCGTACGGGACGCGGGAGCGGTGGATCGCCGCGGAGTCGTAGGTCTCCAGGCCCAGCGCGATCGCGGCCACCGTCGTCACCGAGCCGGCCAGGCCGACCAGCGTACGGGGCTCGCGCAGCGGGACGGTCCGTTCCGCGAGGTCGAGCGCCGCCTCGATGTCCGCGCGGATCGCGGCGATCGCGGCGGGCGTCGGCGGGTCGAGGACGGCGCCGCCGTCCCGTACGAGATGGCGCTCCGTCAGCCGTACGCAGCCGATGTCCACCGACCGGGCCGCCCGCACCCGGTCGTCACCGACGACGAACTCGGTGGAGCCGCCGCCGATGTCCACCACGAGGAAGCTGTCCTGGCCGGGCAGCTCCTTCGTCGCGCCGGTGAAGGAGAACGCCGCCTCCTGGTCGCCGGTGATCACCTCGGGCTCCACGCCCAGGATGTCCAGCACCCCGCGCACGAAGTCGTCGCGGTTCTCGGCGTCGCGCGAGGCGGACGTGGCCACGAAGCGGATCCGCTCGGCGCCGTGCTCCGCGATGACCGCCGCGTACTCCCGGCAGGCGGCGAACGTACGCTCCAGCGCCTCCGGCGCGAGCCGGCCCGTCCGGTCGACGCCCTGGCCGAGCCGTACGACCGTCATCCGCCGGTCGAGATCGACCAGTTCGCCCGTTTCCGGGTGGACGTCCGCGACGAGCAGGCGGATCGAGTTCGTACCGCAGTCGACGGCCGCGACCCTGGTCATGCCGTACCCGTCCCCGCGTCGGACGGACCGGAACCGCACGGCGTGACGCACGGGCCCTTCGCCCACCACTCCGGGAGCATCGCCAGCGCCTCATCACCCAGCGGGTTCACCCCGGGGCCGGCCGCCAGCGAGTGGCCGACCAGGACGTGCAGGCACTTCACCCGGTCCGGCATGCCGCCCGCGCTGGGGAAGCCCTCCAGCACCTCGATGGCATCGCGCCGCGCGAGGTAGTCCTCGTGCGCCGCGCGGTACGCGGCGGCCAGCTCGGGGTCGGTCGCGAGGCGCTCGGTCATCTCCTTCATGACACCGTTCGCCTCCAGCGTGCCGATGGCCGAGGCCGCGCGCGGGCAGGTCAGGTAGTACGTCGTCGGGAAGGGCGTGCCGTCGGGGAGCCGCGGGGCGGTCTCGACCACGTCCGGCTGTCCGCAGGGGCAGCGGTGCGCGATGGCGCGCAGCCCGCGCGGCGGGCGGCCGAGCTGCTCCTTGAAAGCGGCGACGTCCGCCTCGGTGGGCTCGGTGCGTACGGTCTGCGGAGGGGGCGTCTTCATGCCTGCCTGGTTCTGCCGTTCCGGATTCATGTCAAACGGATTCATGTCAGCGGATTCATGTCATGCGGTGCTTGCGTGCGGGGAGGGGTGGGGGGCTAGGTGCCGGGGCGGTCCGCCTCGTCCACGCCGTCCAGGACGTTCGAGTACCAGGGCCGGTCCGCCGCGCCCTGTTCCGCGCGCCGCTCCTCCGCCTCCGCCGGGTCGATGACGGTGAAACCCGTCTCCCCCGGCCGCAGGTAGTGCAGATGCTCGCGGGCCAGCCGCTCGATGTACGCGTCGTCCTGGAGCCGCGCCTTCTCGTCGCGCAACTCCTCCACCTGCCGCTGGGCCTCCTGGCTCAGCCGCTCCTGGTCGGCGATCTCGTTCCGCTGCGACACGTACTCCCGCATCGGGTACGCGAGCGCCACCACCAGGGTGCAGACGACCAGCGCGAGGAAGGCCGCCCGTCCCGTGAGCCGGGACCGGCGGTCCTGCCTGCGGTTCTGCGAGCGGTAGACCCGGGCCGCGGTCTGCTCGCCGAGCAGCCGCAGTCTGGTCGAGGTGGAGAACCGGTCGCGGTTCCCGGCCATGGCCCGCCTCCCCTGTCACGTACGTACGTCCCCGGACACGGTACGGGACCGCGGCCGGGGACGTACGGACGACGGGCGGTTCACCGCCCGCGACGGGCTACGCGTTGCGCGCCGCCCGCCCTCTGGTCAACTAGTTCGCGGAGCGAAAGCGCGGGAACGCGCTGCGGCCCGCGTACACCGCCGCGTCGTCGAGGATCTCCTCGATGCGCAGAAGCTGGTTGTACTTGGCGACGCGGTCCGAGCGGGCCGGGGCGCCGGTCTTGATCTGACCGCAGTTCACGGCCACCGCGAGGTCGGCGATCGTGACGTCCTCGGTCTCACCGGAGCGGTGGGACATCATGCACTTGAAGCCGTTGCGCTGGGCCAGCTCGACGGCGTCCAGGGTCTCGGTCAGCGAGCCGATCTGGTTGACCTTGACGAGCAGGGCGTTGGCCGAGCCCTCCTCGATGCCCCGGGCGAGGCGCTCCGGGTTGGTGACGAAGAGGTCGTCGCCGACGATCTGGACCTTGGCTCCCAGCTTGTCGGTGATGACCTTCCAGCCGGCCCAGTCGTCCTCGAAGAGCGGGTCCTCGATGGAGACGAGCGGGTAGGCGGCGACCAGCTCCTCGTAGTACTCGGTCATCTCGGCGGCCGAGCGCGACTTGCCCTCGAACTCGTAGGAGCCGTCCTTGTAGAACTCGGACGCGGCGACGTCGAGCGCGAGCGCGATGTCACGGCCGGGGACGTAACCGGCCTCCTTGACCGCTTCGAGGATGAGGTCGAGCGCGGCGCGGTTGGACTCCAGGTTGGGCGCGAAGCCGCCCTCGTCGCCCAGGCCGGTGGAGAGGCCCTTCTGCTTCAGGACCTTCTTGAGCGTGTGGTAGACCTCGGCGCCCCAGCGCAGCGCCTCGGAGAAGGACTCCGCGCCGATCGGGGCGATCATGAATTCCTGGATGTCGACATTCGAATCGGCGTGCGAGCCACCGTTCAGGATGTTCATCATCGGAACGGGCAGCAGGTGCGCGTTCGGGCCGCCCAGGTAGCGGAAGAGCGGGAGGTCGGACGCCTCGGAGGCGGCGTGCGCGACGGCGAGGGAGACACCGAGGATGGCGTTGGCGCCCAGCGAGCCCTTGTTCTCGGTCGCGTCCAGGTCGATCATCGCCTGGTCGATGAGGCGCTGCTCGGTGGCGTCGTACCCGACCAGCTCCGGGCCGATCTGCTCGATGACGGCGAGGACGGCCTTCTCGACACCCTTGCCCAGGTAACGGTTGGCGTCTCCGTCGCGGAGTTCGACGGCCTCGAACGCACCGGTGGAGGCACCGGAGGGGACGGCAGCACGACCCGTGCTGCCGTCGTCGAGGCCGACCTCGACCTCGACCGTGGGGTTGCCTCGGGAGTCGAGGATTTCCCGGGCTACGACGACGTCGATGGACGGCACGAGCATCTCCTTCTGGATGTGACGCGTGGGTGCAGGGTCTCTTGGCCTTGCGACATGAGCCTAACCGGCTCCGGGTCATCGGCCAGCCGGTGCCCGCCCCTAAGACGCCGCCGTGGACCCTCCCGGGCGACATGAGGCCCGGTCCGGTGCCCCGTTATCCGTGCCCGGTGCCCGGAAAAGGCCCCGGCCCGGCGCGTACGGGGGTGACGCGCCGGGCCGGGAAGGACGGATCAGCTCAGGTGGAGCTGCTGACCCGGGTAGATGACGTCCGCGTCGGGGACGATGTCCTTGTTCAGGTCGAAGATCTTCTCCCAGCCGCCCTTGACCTTCTGGGCGGTCGCGATCTTGGAGAGGGTGTCGCCGGACTTGACCTTGTACTCGCCGTCACCCTTCTTGATCGTCGCGGGACGGCTCTGGCCACGCGAGGCCGGCTGCGCCTCGTCACGGCTCGACTGCTGCGGCTGCGCCTGCTGGCTCGGGGCGGACTTCTGCGTACCGGAGTTGCTGGAGCTACCGGAGTTGCTGGAGCTACCGGAGTTGTTGGAGCTGGAGGAACCGGTGTCGGAACCGGAACCGGAGCCGGTCGATCCGCCGCCGTACGAGGCGCCGGAGAGGTTCACGCCGCAGTTCGGCCAGGCGCCCTTGCCCTGACCCGCGAGGACCTTCTCGGCGACGGCTATCTGCTGCGACTTGGATGCCTGGTCGGCGCGCTGGGCGTAGGAGGTACCGCCGTAAGCGGCCCAGGTGGAGGGCGTGAACTGCAGACCGCCGTAGAACCCGTTGCCGGTGTTGATCGACCAGTTGCCGCCGGACTCGCACTGGGCGACCTGGTCCCACTCGGAGGCGGTGGCGGCGGAGGCGGCGGTGGCACCGAGCAGGGGGGCCGCGACGGCGGCACCGGTGATCCCGGCGAGCGTCGCGTAGCGGACGGCCTTGGACGCGCGACGGTGCTTGGCCTTGCTGGAACGCAGCAGCATGGAACACATCTCCTCACCGACGCCTACGAGGTGAGCTGTCGGGTTCGGGCCAATGAGTTGCCCGGCCGCGTGCTCTCACACGCGGCTTCACCCCAAGCCGGTCTCCGCCCGTCTCTCGACGGCCGGGCCCGGCACGAACCTATGGGTCCCCCGCTCCTGCCTTCGGCGCTTGAAGCGACGATTACTCCCCCCGACCGACGGCAGGATTCGGCGTGACGGTCGACGAGGCCCGCGGTGCGAGCGGTTCAGACCGTAATCACAGCCCTGCCGGTTGTTCAAAGAAGCACATCCCGGAAAAAACGCCCTTACCTCCTCCGACGGACAATACGTTTCCGCAGGTGGGAACCGGATTCGCCCAACGGCCGGGGCGCAGAGCCCGAGTTGCGGTGAAGAGACCCTTGTCTCACTTGCACAGAAGGGGACATACGGTCGCTAACTGACCGCGTTCCGGCCGGAGATCGGAGGCGCTGGCCAGGACGGACGCGGCCGAGGAGGCGTCAACGGGGCGCCGTTCAACGGCACTCGCCCGCCCGCTCCGGATCCGTACGTTCCGGGTCGCCGGATCCGTAGGTGTCCGGGTCCCGGATCCGTACGCGCCGATCCGCGATCCGTGCGTTCCGGGTCGCCGGATCCGTGCACGCCGATCCGGGAACCGTGCGTTCCGGGTCGCCGGACCCGTGCACGCCGATCCGGAATCCGTGCGCGCCGATCCCGGAACCGCCCGTTCCCGTCCCGGAATCCTCGGATCCGGTCGCCGGAAACTTCGGATCCGGTCGCCGGAAACTTCAACTCCGGCCCCGGAATCTTCGGCTTCGGCCCCGGAATCGCTGACTCCGGTCGGTCGGACCGCTGACTCCGGCCGGTGGGGCCGTCAGCTCCGGTCAGTCGGAACCACCGGCTCCGCTCGGTGCGGGCCACCGGCTCCGGTCAGCGAGGGCCGCCGACCGCAGTCGGACAGGACCGCCAGCCCCGGTCAGTGGGCGCCGCCGGCCCCGGTCAGTCGGGCCACCGGCCCGGTCGGACAGAACCGCCGGCCCGACCCCCCGGCGCGGGGTGACTCAGACCCAGCCGCCGACGACCTTCTGCCCGCCGGTCGCCAGGGAGAGGTGGCCGCCGACCGCGGTGACGACCCGCTCGACCTCGCGCTCCACGCCCTCCGTGAGCTTGCCGGCGTCACGCGTCCCTCCGGCCCCGCGGGACGCGCGGCTGTCCGCCCCGCGCTCCTCCGTCGTACCGCCCGGCGTGGCGCTCTCGTCGGCCGCCTGGCCGCGGTGCTTGCCCTTGGACGTGCCGCCCTTGCCGTCGGCGTCGTCCTCGCCGGTCGCGGAACCGGTGGCTCCGGGGCTCGGGCTGGTGGCGTCCGGGTACCCGTCCCCGTCCTGCTCCGTCCCCGCGCTCTCGCCCTTGCCGGTCGTACCGTCAGCCGACGGCGACGTGCTCCCGGACGGGTCGGTCGACGGGGTTCCGGACGGGTCGGTGCTCTCGCCGCCGCCCGTCACCCCCTCCACGACGCCGGAGACGGCGCCGCCGACCGCCTTGGTCAGCCCGGAGACACCGGCGCAACTGGACCACGCCTGCGCCCCCTGGGCCTCGAACACCTTCTCGGCCACGGCTATCTGCTGCGAGCGGCTGGCCAGGTCGGGGCGCGCGGCGTAGTCCGCGCCCCCGAACTCGTCCCAGGTCTCCTGGGACATCTGGAGCCCGCCGTAGTACCCGTTGCGGAGGTCGGCACTCCAGGCGCCGCCGCTCTCGCACTCGGCGACGTGGTCCCAGGTGGAGCCGTCCGCCGCGTTGGCGGCGCCGGCGCCGAGCAACGGGATCGCGATCGCGGATCCGGCCACCCCGGCGGCGACGAGAAGAGCAGGGGCCTGACGAGGTCGACGGTGTCGGCCGTTCCGGGACATGCGGTTGCCTTCCGTGTGACTGTCAATTCAACTCCGGCATGGTGTTGCCGAGTCGACGTGAACGTAGCGGTACTCGAATGCTTGTCACAAGTCGATGCAGCGGAGATCACGTGAAAGTCACAGTATTGACGAACCGTCAGGCAATTTACCGGCCGGACAATGGCGTGAACTGCACCGGAAGCGTGCGCAATCCCCTCATGATGAGCCCGCCGCGCCAGCGCAAATCGGAAGGATCTTCCGCAAGCCGCACGTCGGGAAGGCGGGTCAGCAGGGTGGCGAGCGCGGTCTGCCCCTCCACGCGGGCGAGCGGCGCGCCCAGGCAGTAGTGGATGCCGTGCCCGTACCCGAGGTGCTGATTGTCACGCCGCCCGAGGTCGAGCACGTCGGGGTCGGGGAAGCGCTCCGGGTCGCGGTCGGCGGCGGCCAGCACGACCAGCACGGGGTCGCCCGCCGCGATCCGCTGCCCGCCCAGGGTCAGCGGCTCGACGGCGTACCGCCAGGTCGCCATCTCCACGGGTCCGTCATGGCGGAGCAGTTCCTCGACCCCGGTCTCCAGCAGCCCGGTTTCACCGGCCGCGAGCGAACTTTGCAATCGCTCACGCTCGGCCGGATTTCGCATTAGCGTGTACATGCCATTACCGATGAGATTCACCGTGGTCTCAAAACCGGCGAACAGAATGATAAAGGCCATCGCCGCGGCCTCATTCTCGGTCAAATGCTCACCGTGATCGCTCGCCCGGATCAGACCGGAGATCAGATCGTCGCCCGGATTCTCTCTTTTACGGTGGATGAGTTCGGCCAGATAGCCGCGCATCTTCTTCACCGAACGGGCGACCCCACCGCGCGGACCGCCCGTGTGGCGAATCATCATGCCCGCCCAGTCCCGGAAGTCGTCCTGGTCCTCGGGCGGCACCCCGAGCAGATCACAGATCGCGTAGATGGGCAGCGGGAAGGCGAAATCGTGGATCAGGTCCGCGCTGCCCCGCTCGGCGAAGCCGTCGATCAGACGGTCGGTCAGCTCCTGTACGCGCGGGGCGAACTCGGCGACGCGGCGGGGCGTGAACGCCTTGGACACCAGCCGCCGCAACCGGGTGTGGTCGGGCGGGTCGATGTTCAGGAGGTGCGTCATCAGCTCCGCCTTGCGCTCCCCCGGGATGCCCGTCTTCCCCCGGGCGTGCGCCGGCTCGGCGTGGTGCGCGGGGTTCTTGGAGAGCCGCGCGTCGGCGAGCGCCTGCCGAGCGTCCCCGTACCGGGTCACGAGCCACGCCTCGACCCCGCTGGGCAGCTCGGTGCGGTGCACCGGCGCGTGCTCGCGCAGCCAGGCGTACGCGGGGTAAGGGTCGGTGGCGAACTCCCAGGTGAAGAGGGTGGGAGCGGCGCTGGCAGCGGGATTCTCGGACGTATCGGGCACGCCCCGACCGTAACCGCTGCACCGTAGGGTCACGGCCGGAGGGGCGCGTACGGGAAGAGTGAGCCCGGCGCCCTAGGGGCAGCCCCCACGCGCCCCGTCCGCCTTACGCGCCTTACGCGCCTTACGCGCCCGGTGTGCCCTCGGGCGCACGCTCGGCGGCCAGGATCCTGTCCCTATATACACGCGCCGCCGCGCGCAGCGCCGTCTCCGGGTCGACGCCCGACTCGTCCGCCCGTACGGCGAGGGCCAGCAACTCGTATCCGATGGACTCGCCCTCCGGGAGCGCGACCTCCAGACCGGCGGTACGGGCGCGGTTCGCGAGCTTCGCGGTGAGGGCGAGCCCCGGCTGACCGAGTGGTACGCCGTCGGTGACCGACGCGCGCCGCTTCTCGACCGCTTTCATCCGGAGCCAGTGCGCCTTGACCTCCTCGGGGGTGTCGGCGCTCTCCTCACCGAAGACATGGGGGTGGCGGTGGATCAGCTTTTCGACGATCGTGGCCGCGACGTCGTCGATGGAGAACGCCCCGCTCTTCCCGTCCTCCTCCCCGAGGTCCCCGTCGTCCCCTTCTTCCCCGTCGTCCCCTTCTTCTCCTACCGCGCCCTCCTGGGCGATCCGGGCGTGGAAGACGACCTGGAGGAGGACGTCCCCCAGCTCCTCGCGCAGTTCGTCGGCGTCGCCGTCCTCGATCGCCTCGACCAGTTCGTACGCCTCCTCGATGGCGTACTTCGCGAGCCCCTCGTGCGTCTGCCCCGACGACCAGGGGCACTCCTCCCTGATCCGGTCCATGACCTGGACGAGGTCGAGGAGCCGGGCGCCCGGCAGGTCGTACGATCCGGGCAGCAGCTCCAGGTCCGGCATCCGGACCCGGCCCGATCCCGCCAGCCGCGCGAGGCCGTCCGTCAGCCGCGCGTCGGTCCCGTCCCCGACGGCGGCGGGGATCACCACGACGGTACGGCCGTCGGCGCACGCGTCGACCAGGTCCTGCGCGCCGGGCGCGATGTGCTCCACGGTGACGCCGGCCTCGCGCAGATACGGCAACTGCGGATGGCCGGCGTCGGCGCACACCACGCGGTCGGCGGCGTGCAGCGTCCGCCAGGCGGGCCAGGACAGCAGACCGGGCGCGACCCGGTGGCTGGCGGTCAGCAGGACGATACGGCCGGGGGCTGCGGAAGCTTCGTCTGTCACCTCTCGAACCTACCTCCGGTCGGACCCCGCCCGACGCACGGGCATCACGACCCGAACGCACAGGCGCCCCACCCGAACGTACGGGCGCCACGGACGGTCGGACGCCAGGCGTGGCACGTCAGCCGTGGCGCGTCAGGCGTCCGAGGGCTGCTGCTCCGGTGCCTGGCGGGTGACCTGGGTGATCCACGGCGTCTTCGTCTCGCCGAGCCGCACCTCCTGGTCGTTCCAGCTTCCGTACCGCGGATTGACGTCGATACCCATCTGCTTCGACGTCCTCGTCAGTTCGGCGAGCACCCTCTGCTGCCCCTCCGGGGTCGAGGTGTTCGCGCCGAACGCCCCCGCCACCTTGGTCAGCAGCACCTCGCGGCGGATCGCGGCGTCGATCTGCCCGGAGGAGAGCGCGCCCTGCTGGAGCAGCATCGCGGCGAACCGCTTCTCCCCGCCCGACTGCGCGGCGGCCCGCGCACGGGTGTCCTGGATCTCCTTGCGGCTGACGCCGACCCCGGCGTCGTCGGCGGCGCGCTGGAGCACCCGGTCGAAGATCATGCCGTTCAGCTTGGCCTGGCTGAGCTGCGCGGTGTCCTTGATGAGCTGGGCGGACTCCGGTGTGGCCCGCTGCGCGTCCCGTACGTCCCGTACCGCGGACTGGAGCGTGGCCACCTCGATCCGCTGCCCGCCGACGACCGCCGCCGCTCCGGGATGGGCGTCACCGCCGCAGGCGGTGAGCAGCGGGGCCGCGGCGAGCAGGGCGACGGACAAGGAGAGCGCGGTGCGACGGCGGCGGTGCAAAGGGGGCCTCCCGGCGTGATTGTGCGGCGATGCACAAGACCTTGCAGTGATCGATGGTAGGCAGTGGACGTGGTGTGGGCCACTGCTTCGACCAACGATTCACCGGGAGATTGGGGTACGCGGCCTGCTCGGGCCGGCGCGTCCGTCCGGAGCCGGGTCGCGGGGCAGCATGATCGCGCGGGAGACCACGAAGGTGACGGGGACCGCTCCGGCCGCCGCGATCAGCGGGGCGTACCGGCTGCCGAGGTGCGCGAGGTCGACGAGCAGATAGACGCCGACGGTGGTGATGAGGAGGTTCGCCGCGTTGGTGAGCGGGAAGAGCAGGAACTTCCGCCAGGTCGGGCGGGTCCGGTAGGTGAACCAACTGTTCAGGAAGAACGAGCCGATCATGCTCAGCCCGGACGCGACGAGGTGCGAGGCGACGTACGGCAGCCGGGTCAGCAGGAGCAGATAGAAGGCGTAGTACGTGCCCGTGTTCGCCGCTCCCACGAGCGCGAATCGCACCATCTGGCTACGGACCGTCATCCGCGTACGGGCTCCTCCCCCCTGGCTACGGCAGACTGCGGCGGGGTGCCGCATCTCCAGGAGTGTGACACAGCGGGGTGGACCGCCCCCGTTCACCACGGCATCCCGCCCGCCGGTACCGACCGCCGTCACGGGTACCGACCGCCGTCACGCCACATCCGCGTCGCCCGCGCGCCATCAACCCTTCACCCATTGAGCACGGCGGTGTGGTCCGCCGCGACCTGACGAGGCGTAGTTTCCGCGCATGTCCTCTCTGCTGAGCAACCGGCTGACGAAGCGGATCCTTCGTCCGGCCGCCGCCCTGGTCGACCGGCGCATCGGGCGATCCACCGGACCGCTGCGCTCCGACCTCGACACCCTCCGGCGCGAGATCACGGAACTGCGTGGTCAGAGTTACGCGTTCAGTCTGCTGTTCGACAAGACGGGCCGGAACGGCTCCCGGGTGCCGACCCCCGGCCAGATCGACACCCTCGTACGCCAGATCGTCGCGGTGACCGGCGAGGATGCCACGGCCGCGCGCCGTAACGTCACCGTCGCCTTCCGCCAGGTGATCGCCCTGGAGACGCTGGCCCTCGGCCGGCTCGCCGGGTCCACGTCGAACGTGTGCGGCAAGCTCGCCACGGTGCCGCTGCTCGGCCCGCCGAACCGGGACGTCCTGGAGATCGGCACGCTGTACGGCCTGTTCTCGGCCTCGCTGGCGCGGATGCTGCACCGCGCGGGGACGGAACCCCGGCTGACCATCGTGGACCCGCTGGCGGGCAGCCAGCTCCAGCCGGGCACGAAGCAGGCGGCCGACCCGACCGGCACCCCGGTGCGGATGGACGTCGTACGCGCCAACCTCGCGCTGAGCGGCAGGCCGGGCGTCGAGGCCCGGGTCCAGCAGGGCTTCTCGGGCGACCCCGAGGTGCGGGCGGCGGTCTCCGACCGTGCGTACGGGGTGATCGTCGTGGACGGCGACCACTCCGAGGCCGGGGTCCTCGCGGATCTGGAGTGGGCCGAGGAGATCGTGGCGCCCGGCGGGATCGTCGTCCTGGACGACTACGGCGACGCCCACTGGCAGGGCGTCCAGTCGGCCACCGAGAAGCATCTGGCCGGCGGCGGCTCACGGCTGGAGATGCTGGGACAGGTCTCCACGTCGGCCTTCCTCCGGGCCCGCGCCTGACCCGGCCGCTTCTACCCGTCCGTTGTCCGTTGTCCGGCGTACGGGGACGTCAGCCGCCGCACTGGGCCAGCATCGTCTTCTTGTCCGCCGTGGTCACCGGCAGTTCGTACTTGAGCGCGACCTGTGCGAACCGTACGGCGTACGAGCAGCGGATCCCCTTGCTCGGCGGCAGCCAGGACGCCGGGCCCGAGTCGCTCTTGGAGCCGTTGGTCGGGCCGTCCACGGGAACGAGGTTGAGCGGGTCGTTGGCGAGCTGCTTCCGCTTGGCCTCGTCCCACCGGGACGCGCCCATCTGCCAGCCGTAGGAGAGCGGTATCACATGGTCTATCTGGACCTTGGCCGCCGCCTCCTTGCGCCAGTCGATCTCCTTGCCCGTGTACGGGTCGTTCAGGCTCATGGAGATGACGACGCAGTCGGACCCCGAGCGGTATTCGAGGTCCTTCCCGTCCCTGGCGAGCAGGTCGTTCCTGGTGTCGCAGCCGTTCCTGGCGAGCGGCACGCCGTCCGCCGTGTCCATCCAGGCGTAGCCGAACTTCTTCCGGTCGTAGCCCGTCTTCGGCCCCCGGCCCTTGGTGGTCACCTGCTCGACGATCTTCAGCCCGGCCTTCTTGTCGGCGTCGGACGCCATCGGCGCCAGCCCCGGCTTCGTACCGTCGCTGTTGTCGAGCGGGCTGACGCCGAACGTACCGGCGTCGGCGCCGCCACCGCCGCCGCCGGTCGTGCTTCCCGTCGCCGACCGCGAGGGCTTGGCGTCGGGTCCCGACGGTTCCGCGCACCCCGCCAGCACCAGGGCGGAGAGGGCGAGAGCCCCTCCGCGACGACAGGTCCGCGCTATGTGTTCCCCAACTCTGCTCACCCGGGCACTTTAACGTCACCCAGGGGTCAGGACCGCCCCCCACGTGCACATATGACGGAGCGTCAGTTCTGCTGGGGGAGGCCGGGGGCGTACGGCCGGGTGGTGGGAGCGTAGTCCGGCAGGACGAGCGCGGTGTTGGCCTCATGGCCGAGGTCACCGGAGGGAAGACGGCGGGAGGGGGCGCGCAGCGCCGCGTTGCGCGCGTCGAGCTGTTCCTGGGTGCGGGGCGCGACCACGCCCCCGCCCGCCGTGGCGAGCGCCTGGTTCAGCTCCACGAACGCGCGGGTCTTCTTCTCGTAGGCGGTGAAGGCGGCGGTGTGGTCGGCGTGGGTGGCCAGTTCGCCGGCCAGGACGTAGGCGCCGACCAGGGAGACGCTCGACCCCTGGCCCGACATGAACGAGGTCGCGTGGGCGGCGTCCCCGACGAGGGCGACACGGCCGGCGGACCAGGCGGGCATATGGATCTGGCTGACGACGTCGAAGAACAGGTCGTCGGCGTCGCGCATGGCCGCCACCATCCGGGGGATCTCCCAGCGCGTGTCGGTGAACATCGAGGCCACCAGGTCGCGCTGCGCCCGCGGGTCGCGGAAGGCGCTGAAGGGGGGCTCGTCCCGGGCGAAGGTCAGGAAGCCGTGCACCGGTTTGCCGGGGGTGGGGGCGTAGAGGATCGCGGCCCTGCCCGGGACGTTCCAGGTGACCCCTTCGTGTTCGAGGCCCAGGTCGTTGGGGAGCGTGAAGCCGGCGAAGCAGTAGCCGAGGTAGCGGTGGAACCGCTCTTCGGGGCCGAAGACCAGCCCGCGGGTGTGGGAGTGCAGTCCGTCGGCGCCGATCACCAGGTCGAAGACGCGCCGGGCGCCGCTGTCGAAGGTGACCTCCACACGGTCGGCGTGCTCGTGGAGGGTGGCTATCGAGTCGTTGAACAGGAACTCGGCCCGCTCGCCGACCACGCTGTAGAGGCTGTCGGCGAGGTCCCCCCGGCGTACTTCGAGATCCAGCCCCTCCGTGCCGCCGGTGACGGCCTCGGGGCGGATGGTGGCCAGCACGGCCCCGTCGGGGTCGACGAAGGACAGCCTGCGGCTGTCCACGTGGGCCTCGCGGAGCCGCGGCAGCAGCCCCATGCGCTCGACGACGTCGCGCGCGGTGCCCCGGATATCGACGGGGTATCCGCCGCCCCGGAGGGCGGGGGCCTTCTCGACCACGGTGACCTCGAAGCCGTGGCGGACCAGCCAGTGGGCGAGGGCGGGACCGGCGATACTGGCGCCGGAGATGAGGATCGTACGGTGGTTCATCAGAGGACCTCCTGCGATAGATACTTACTGTAGGTATGTTTATTGGGCACAGGGTGCACCTGTGCGCACCGCCGACCACTACACTGTAGATACTTTTCTTAAGTATGTAAATGGAGCTGTGATGAGCACGCCACCGCCGGACGACCGCGACGACCGCAGCACCCCCGGCGACGGCGACGACATCCTGGCCGTGATGCCCCGCATCGCGCAGCTCAGCAACGCCATCACCCGCGGCCGACTGATCGAGCACGTGATCGAGACCGCCGGGATCACCCTGGACCGGCCCGCCCTCTCCACGCTCATCGCCCTGCACCTGGCCGACAAGCCGCTGCGGATCAGCCAGATCGCGGAGAAGATGCAGGTGGTCCAGCCCCATGTGACCCGGCAGGTGCAGCAGTTGGAACGCCGGGGCCTGGTGCACCGCATCGGCGACCCGAACGACCGGCGCGTCAGCCTGATCGAGCCGACGGCCAAGGGGGCGACGGCCGCGGACCGTTACACGCGCACCCTCGTCGGCTGGTTCACCGGAGCCGTCGCCCACTGGCCCGAGCAGGACCGCCAGGACCTCGGTCGGCTGCTGTCACGCTTGGCCGACGATGTGACGGCCCACCTGTCGACCCTCGACGACGCGCCGCCGTCCGACTGAAGCCCGACCGCCGTCCGGCCGAGGCGCGTCGGGTCAGGACGTCTCGCCCTCGCTCTCCCCTCCCTGGTGCGCCGCCTCCAGCCGGGCCAGCTCCTCGTCCGTGAGCTTCAGCGCGCCCGCCGCCACGTTCGCCGTCAGATGGTCCGGGTCGCCGGTGCCCGGGATGGCGAGGACGTGAGGACCTCGGGACAGGGTCCAGGCGAGGCGGATCTGCGCGGGCGAGGCGTCGTGCGCCCGTGCCACGGCGAGGAGTTCGGCGCTCTCCTCCGCCGCCGCGCCCGCGCCCGCCTCGCGGCGCTGCCCCGCTATCGCGTAGAACGGCACGAACGCGATGCCCGCCTCACCGCAGAGCCGCAGGAGCGCGTCGCCGTCCAGGGCGCCGATGCCGTACGGGTTCTGGACGCAGACCACCGGCGCGATGGCCCGCGCCTCGGCGAGCTGCTCCGCTGTCACGTTGGAGACCCCGAGGTGGCGGATGAGCCCGGCGTCCCGCAACTCGGCCAGCGTGCCGAAGAGTTCCGCGATCGAGCGGTTCCCCCGGGTGCGCAGGTTCACCACGTCGAGATGGTCCCGGCCGAGCTGGCGTATGTTCTCCTCGACCTGGCCGCGCAGCTCCCTCGGCGTGTCGGCCCACACCCACTCGCCGGTGTGGTCCCGCCCAGGACCCACCTTGGTCGTGATGACCAGGTCCTCCGGGTACGGCGCGAGCGCCCGGTTGATCAGCTCGTTCGCGGAGCGCAGCGGCGAGAAGTAGAACGCGGCCGTGTCGATGTGGTTCACGCCCAGCTCCACCGCGCGGCGCAGCACGCCGACCGCCCGGCCGCGGTCGCTCGGGGTGGTGTCGGCCCCGAACGCCGCGCCGTGCTGCGGCAGGCGCATCGCGCCGAACCCCATCCGGTTGACCGTCAGGTCACCGAGCCGCCACGTGCCCGCGTCGGACGCGGTGATCTTCTCCGAAGTGGTCATGGACGGAGTCTGCCACCGGCGGCCACCCGCCCGCCGAGCCTGTGGATAACCTTGCCGGCCGGCCCCGGCGGCCCGGGATCGCCGTAGCGGTTCAGCCCAGGATCGTCGTCAGGAACTCCCCCGTCCACGCCAGCAGCTCCCGCCCCACCGTCGGCTTTCCACCGATCTTGCCCGTCGTCGGGCGCGGCACCAGGATCTGGTGAGCGGCTGGCTTGATGACCGTACGAGGATGCAGCCGCTTCAGGCGCAGCTCCTGCGACTCCCGCAACTCCACCGGCGCGAAGCGGATGTTGGAGCCCTGGAGCACGATCTCGCCGACACCGCAGGCCCGAGCCAGCATCCGCAGGCCCGCCACCAGCAGCAGGTTCTCCACCGGCTCCGGGAGCTTCCCGTAACGGTCGGTCAGCTCCTCCCGTACGGCGGCGATGTCGGCCTCCGTGTTCGCGGAGGCGATCGCCCGGTACGCCTGGAGGCGCAGCCGCTCGCCCGGGGCGTAGTCGTGCGGAACGTGCGCGTCCACCGGGAGTTCGATCTTGACCTCCAGCGGGGCCTCCTCCTGCTCCCCACCGTCCAGCGCCGCCCGGTAGTCCGCGACCGCCTCGCCCACCATGCGTACGTACAGGTCGAAGCCGACGCCCGCGATGTGGCCCGACTGCTCGCCGCCCAGCAGGTTGCCAGCGCCGCGGATCTCCAGGTCCTTCATCGCCACGTACATGCCCGCGCCCATCTCCGTGTGCTGGGCGATGGTCGCCAGCCGCTCGTGCGCGGTCTCCGTGAGCGGCTTCTCCGGCGGGTAGAGGAAGTACGAGTAGCCGCGCTCGCGCCCGCGCCCGACCCGGCCGCGGAGCTGGTGGAGCTGGGAGAGGCCGAAGTTGTCGCCGCGCTCCACGATCAGGGTGTTGGCGTTCGAGATGTCGATGCCGGACTCGACGATCGTCGTGGAGACCAGCACGTCGAACTTCTTCTCCCAGAAGTCGACCACGACCTTCTCCAGCGCGGCCTCGCCCATCTGTCCGTGCGCCGTCGCGATCCGCGCCTCGGGGACGATCTCGCGCAGCTTCGCCGCCGCGCGGTCGATCGACTCGACCCGGTTGTGGATGTAGAAGACCTGGCCCTCACGGAGCAGCTCACGCCGTACGGCCGCGCCGATCTGCTTCTGTTCGTACGGTCCGACGAACGTGAGCACCGGATGCCGCTCCTCCGGCGGCGTGGTGATCGTCGACATCTCGCGGATGCCGGTGACCGCCATCTCCAGCGTGCGGGGGATGGGGGTCGCTGACATGGTCAGCACGTCGACGTTGGCGCGGAGCTTCTTGAGCTGCTCCTTGTGCTCCACGCCGAAGCGCTGCTCCTCGTCCACGATGACCAGGCCCAGGTCCTTGAACTTGGTTTCGGAGGAGAAGAGCCGGTGCGTGCCGATGACGATGTCGACGGCGCCCTCCCGCAGCCCCTGGAGCGTCGCCTTCGCCTCCGCGTCCGACTGGAAGCGCGAGAGCGCCTTCACGGAGACGGGGAACTGCGCGTACCGCTCGGAGAACGTCCCGAAGTGCTGCTGCACCAGCAGTGTCGTGGGGACGAGGACCGCGACCTGCTTGCCGTCCTGGACCGCCTTGAAGGCCGCCCGTACGGCGATCTCCGTCTTGCCGTAGCCGACGTCGCCGCAGATCAGCCGGTCCATCGGGACCGTCTTCTCCATGTCCTCCTTGACCTCGGCGATGGTGGAGAGCTGGTCGGGCGTCTCCACGTACGGGAAGGCGTCCTCCAGCTCGCGCTGCCAGGGGGTGTCCGGGCCGAAGGCGTGCCCGGGGGCGGCCATCCGCGCCGAGTAGAGCTTGATCAGGTCGGCGGCGATCTCCTTGACGGCCTTCTTGGCGCGCGCCTTGGTCTTCGTCCAGTCCGCGCCGCCGAGGCGGTGCAGGGTCGGGGCCTCGCCGCCGACGTACTTGGTGACCTGCTCCAACTGGTCCGTCGGGATGTACAGCCGGTCGCCGGGCTGGCCGCGCTTGGCCGGCGCGTACTCCACCAGCAGGTATTCGCGGGTCGCGCCCTGCACCGTACGCTGCACCATCTCCACGTACCGGCCCACGCCGTGCTGCTCGTGGACGATGTAGTCGCCCGGCTCCAGGGTCAGCGGGTCGATGGTCTTGCGGCGCTTGGCGGGCATCCGGGCGCCGTCCTTGCCGGCCGCCTTCTGCCCGGACAGGTCGGTCTCGGTGAGGACGGCGAGCTTGAGCGCCGGGTCGACGAAGCCGTGGTCCATCGAGCCGCACGCCACATGGACGACGGCCGGGACGATCTCGGCGAGCCCGCCCGCCGTGCGCGCGCCCGGGGTGTCGAGCCGCGCGGCGATGCCCTCGCCGCCCAGCACCTCGACCGTACGGGAGGCCGTGCCGTGCCCCTCGGTGACGAAGACGGTCCGCCAGCCGTCCGCCAGCCAGCCCTTGGTGTCGGCGAGGGCGCGGGCGGTGTCGCCCCGGTACGACTCGGGGGCGTGCATGCCGAGCGTGATGGCCTCGTCGCCCAGCTCCTCGTCGACCGCGAAGGGGGAGACGGACCACCACATCATGCCCAGCTCGCGGGCGTGGTCCCGGACGTCGGCGACGGACCACAGGGAGGCCGCGCCGACGTCGATGGGCGCCTCGCCGCCGCCCGCGCCGGCCGCCCAGGACGCCGCCAGGAACTCCTGGCTGGTCGCGACGAGGTCGGCGGCCCTGGTCCGGACCCGCTCGGGGTCGCAGACCAGCGCCATGGAGCCCTTGGGGAGGACGTCGAGCAGCAGCTCCATGTCGTCCACCAGGACCGGAGCGAGGGATTCCATACCTTCGACGGCGATCCCCTCGGCGATCTTGCCCAGCAGTTCACCGAGCTCGGGGTGGTCCTCGGCGAGCGCGGCGGCCCGTTCCCGTACCTCCGGCGTGAGCAGCAGCTCACGGCAGGGCGGCGCCCACAGTCCGTGCTCGGCGACCTCCAGGGAGCGCTGGTCGGCGACCTTGAAGTAACGGATCTCCTCGATGTCGTCGCCCCAGAACTCCACTCGGAGGGGGTGCTCCTCGGTGGGCGGGAAGACGTCCAGGATGCCGCCGCGTACAGCGAACTCGCCGCGCTTCTCGACCAGCTCGACCCGCGCGTACGCGGCGGCGGCCAGCGCCTCGGTCACCTCGCCCAGATCGGCGCTCTCCCCACTGCGCAGGGCGACCGGCACCAGCTCGCCGAGCCCCTTGACCTGCGGCTGGAGCACCGACCGTACCGGCGAGACCACGACGCTGACCGGCCCGGCCGACGGATCGTCCGCCACGGGGTGCGCGAGCCGGCGCAGCACGGCGAGCCGCCGGCCCACGGTGTCGGAACGCGGCGAGAGCCGCTCGTGCGGCAGCGTCTCCCAGGACGGGTACTCCACGACGGTGTCCGGATCGAGCAGCGACCGCAGGGCGGCGGCCAGATCCTCCGCCTCCCGCCCGGTGGCGGTCACGGCCAGCACGGGCCGCCCCGCCTCCCGCGCCAGCGCCGCGACGGCGAAGGGCCGGGCGGCGGGCGGCCCGACCAGATCGACATGCGTGCGGTGACCGTCGGTGGCGGCCTTCACCGCTTCGGCGAGCGCCGGGTCCTTGATGACGGCGTCGAGCAGACCGTGCAGGCTCATGAAGGGGGTTTCCGTCCAGATCCGGTGAGGTGTGGTGGGGCGTGAGGGGCAACACGAAGGGCCCGACACGTCGCACGGGCCGGGGTTCTCCAGCGTACGACGCCGCTACGACAGCCGCGGCCGGAGCGGGGGTACGCGGCCGGGGGTGGCTGTTTCCCGGCGGTACGGGGGCGCGGGGCTCCGCGCGGATGGGGTCAACGGTGGCCCTTTACCGTGACGTTGCGCATATGCCAGACTGCTTTGCGTAACGAAAGTTCGGGATGCTTCCCGAAAGGAGCTGACATATGGGCATGCATGGCGACGGCAAGGGCGGCGCCGAGGGCGACAAGAAGCAGTCGCCCCGCGAAGGCGACGGCAGGTGGACCAAGCCGGTCACCAATCCCCCGAAGAAGAAGGACAAGTGACCTGACGTGAGTACACCGGCGCGCCTGCTGGAGATCCTGACCTCCCAGGGGGCGGTCCCCACCGGATGGGCGGACACAGTGGGCGCTGTCCGGCGCGAGTTGTTCCTGCCGGACACGATCGAGGCAGGGGGTTCCACTCTCTCCCGGGACGAGAGCCCGGAGCAGTGGCTCGCCGCCGTCTACGACGACCTGCACATCATCACCCAGATCAACGACGGCCGGGAAACCCCTGAAGGCACCTATCGGTTGCCGACCTCCTCCAGCTCTCTGCCGAGCATCATGCTGGAGATGCTGGAACTTCTGGGGGTACGGGAGGGACAGCGCGTCCTGGAGCTCGGCGCGGCCACCGGCTACAACGCGGCCTGGCTCGCCCACCGCCTGGGATCGGACCAGGTCACCAGCGTCGACATCGATCCGGTACTGGCCGAGCAGGCCGCCAGGAATCTTGAGGCGGCCGGTTTCCACCCCCAGGTGTTCTGCGGACCCGGCGAGTACGGATGGCCTGACAACGCCCCCTACGATCGCGTCATCGCGACGTACACCGTGCCCGAGGTCCCGTACGCCTGGGTCGAGCAGGCGCCCACGGGCCGGATCATCACCCCCTGGGGCGGAAGCTTCTTCCCGTACAGCTTCGCCGTGCTGGAGGTGACCGACGGCGAGGCACACGGCCGCTTCACCGGATACCCCGCCTTCATGCGCACCCGCCACAACCGCCCGCACCGGGGCCACCTCGCCGACTTCCTGCACCATCGGGAGGAGGCCGCCGAGTCCCGTACGGACCTGTCGCCCCTCACCTTCGACGGCGACCCCGACGCCCTGTTCTTCATCGGCCTCGACCTGCCCGACGCCTGGTACGTGAGGGTCGACGCGGACGACGACAGCGGCGAAGCGACCTTCTGGATCCTGGCGGACGACCGAAGCTCCTGGGCGGCGGCCGACCACGTCCCGGGGGCCGGCGAGTACGCGGTCACGCAGTACGGGCCGCGCTCCCTGTGGGACGAGGCGGAACGCTCCTACCGCCGCTGGGAGAAGCGCGGCCGCCCGAAGCGCGACCAGGCCGGCCTGAGCGTCACGCGCAACGGCGAACAGGTGTCGCTGCTCGTCACGTAATCGGGGTGGGCCGGGGGTGGGTGATGGCGGACCGCCCGCACCCCTCGAACCCGGCCCACCCCGCCATGCCTCGCCGAACGCACTCCGGCCCCGATGGACGTTGGAGGACGTTCACCGGGGCCGGAAGGACTACCGTACCGTCCTTGGCGTGCACACGTGCGAGGTGCGGGTACGTGTGCGCTTGCGTGTGCGCCTCGTGCGTCCTACTCCGTCGCGATCGCGTTCAGGACGTTCATGCGGCCCGCCCGGAACGCGGGGACCAGGGCCGCGAGCAGGCCGACGAAGGCCGAGGCCACGAAGACCGTGGCGATGGTGGGCCAGGGGATCTCCAGGATGCCCAGGCCCTCCAGGGCCAGCAGTTTCTGGGCCGATGTGCCCCAGCCGAGGCCCAGGCCCAGGCCCAGCAGTGCGCCGAAGAGGGCGATGACGACCGACTCCAGGCGGATCATGCGGCGGAGCTGGCGGCGGGAGAGGCCGATGGCGCGGAGCAGGCCGATCTCGCGGGTGCGTTCGACGACCGAGAGGGCCAGGGTGTTCACCACGCCCAGCACGGCGACGATGATCGCGAGGGCGAGCAGACCGTAGACGATGTTGAGGAGCTGGCCGATCTGGTCCTTCAGGTCCTGCTTGAAGTCCGTCTGGTTCTGCACCTTGTACTGCGGGTAGGCGGCCAGCGCGTCCTTGAGGGCCGTGTACGCCTGCTTCTCCTTACCGTCCTCGGCAGCCGCGAACATGATCATGTTCTTGGGGAGCTTGTCGGCCGGCAGATACCGCTCGACGGTCGTGATGTTGACGTACATCGCTCCCTTGTCGACGTTCACGTCGTCCGAGGTGATCGCCGCGACCTTCAGCTTCGCGGTCCGCCCGCCGTCGAAGGTCACCGCCATCTCGTCGCCGACCTTGACGCCGTGCCGCTTCGCGTAGTCGTCGCCCACCGACATCGCGTCCTTGCCGTACGCCGCCGTGAGTTCACCGCTCACCGTCTCGCGGCGCAGGTCCGTCGCGTACGTCGGGTCGGCCGCCACCAGGCCGACGCTGTCCGTCCTCCCGTCCGGGGCGGTCATCCGGACCTCGACCCACTTGTACTCGGTGAAGTGCGCGATGTCCGGCGCCTTCTCCAGCGCCGCCTGGGCCTGCGGCACGATCGGCTGGCCGTTGCCGCTCTGGATGATGAAGTCCGCGCCGACCGACCGGTCCAGCTCGTCCGTCGCGGACGCCACCATCGAGGAGCCGACGACCGACAGGCAGGCCACCAGGGCGAGCCCGATCATCAGGGCCGCGCCCGTCGCCCCCGTACGCCTGGGATTGCGCAGCGCGTTGCGCTCCGCCATCCGGCCGACCGGGCCGAACATCCGCAGGACCACCGCGCCGAGCACCCGGACCAGGCCGCCCGCGAGGAGCGGGCCGATCACGACGAAGCCGAGAAGGGTCAGGACCACGCCGACGCCGAGGTAGAGGGAACCCTCGCTCGCCTTGCCGGAGTTCGCCGCCAGCAGCAGCGCGGCTCCGCCGGCGCCCGTCAGGGCCAGGCCGATGACCGCCCGTACCCATCCGGAACGCCCGTCCGCCGGGGTTCCCGCGTCGCGCAGCGCGGCCATCGGGGAGATCTTCCCGGCCCGCCGCGCCGGTACGTACGCGGCGACGACCGTGACGACGATGCCGAGGACCATGCCGAGCGCCGGGGTCGTCCACTTCACCGTCAGATCGTCGGTGGACAGGTCCATGCCGATGGAGGACATGACCTTCATCAGCCCGACGGCCAGCCCCACCCCGGCGGCGACGCCCGCCACCGAGCCGATGATCCCGAGGAGCACCGCCTCCAGCAGCACCGAGCGGTTGACCTGCTTACGGCTGGACCCGAGGGCCCGCATCAGGCCGATCTCCCGGGTCCGCTGCGCGACCAGCATCGAGAAGGTGTTGACGATGAGGAAGATGCCGACGAGGAAGGCGATCCCGGCGAAGCCGAGCATCGCGTACTTCATGACGTCGAGGAAGGAGCCCACGTCGGAACGGTTCGCGTCGGCGGCCTCCTGCTGCGTCCGGAGCTGGTACGGGCCGGCCCCGAGCGCCGCCGCGACGTCCTGCTTGAGCCGCGTGTCGCCGACACCCTGGTCGGCGGTGACGTTGAGGTGGGTGAAGCGGCCGGTGGCGCCCAGCAGGACCCGCTGGGAGGTGGCGGTGTCGAAGAAGACGACCGCCGCGCCGGGGTTGGTGACGGTGAAGGTCGCGATGCCGGAGATCTTCGCCGTGACGTCGCCCGTGACGGCGATGGTGCGCAACTCGTCGCCGATCGCGAGGTGGTGCTTCTCGGCGGTGTCGGCGTCGACCATCACCTCGGTCGGGCCGCGCGGCGCGTGGCCGGAGGTGATCCGCATCGACCGCAGGTCGTTACGGGTCCAGTTGCCGGCGATCGTCGGGGCGCCGTTGCTGCCGCCCACGTCCTGGTTCGCGTCGTCGACGACGGTCACGCTCATGCTGCTGACGGCGCCCTCGACGGACCGTACGCCCTCCGCGTTCCGTACGGTCTCGATCGTGGAGGCGGGCAGCGAGCCGGGACGGCCCGTCTGCGAACCGCCTGATTCCGAGGCGTCCTCGGCCTCCTTCGGGCTGACGGTGACATCCGCGGAGGTCGCGGCGAAGAGCTTGTCGAAGGTCGTGTTCATCGTGTCGGTGAAGACGAGCGTGCCGCAGACGAACGCCACCGACAGCAGGACCGCCACGGCGGAGAGCGCCATGCGTCCCTTGTGCGCGAGGAAGTTGCGCGTCGAGGTCTTGAGGACGGTCACGAGGTACGCCCCCGCGCGTCGAAGTCCTTCATCCGGTCGAGCACGGCTTCGGCGGTCGGGCGGGTCATCTCGTCGACGATCCGGCCGTCCGCGAGATACAGCACCCGGTCCGCGTACGAGGCGGCCACCGGGTCGTGCGTGACCATCACGATCGTCTGCCCCAGGTCGTCCACCGAGCGGCGCAGGAAGCCGAGGACCTCGGCGCCGGCCCGCGAGTCCAGGTTCCCCGTCGGCTCGTCACCGAAGATGATCTCGGGCCGCGCGGCGAGCGCGCGGGCCACGGCGACGCGCTGCTGCTGGCCGCCGGAGAGCTGTGCCGGACGGTGCTGGAGCCGGTCGGCGAGCCCCACCGTGTCCACGACCTGCTGGAGCCACGCGCTGTCCGCCCTGCGGCCCGCGATGTCCATGGGGAGCGTGATGTTCTCCAGGGCGTTGAGCGTCGGCAGCAGGTTGAACGCCTGGAAGATGAAGCCGACACGGTCCCGGCGCAACCGCGTGAGCTGCTTGTCCTTGAGCGTGGTTATCTCGGTCTCGGCGAGGTGGATCTCGCCGGAGGAGACCGTGTCCAGACCCGCGAGGCAGTGCATCAGCGTCGACTTGCCGGAGCCGGACGGGCCCATGATCGCGGTGAACTCCCCCCGGGCGATGTCCACATCGACATGGTCCAGCGCGACGACCCGGGTGTCCCCGGAGCCGTACGCCTTGACGACCCGCCGCGCTCGCGCCGCGACGGCCGTAGGCCCTCCAGTACCCCCGTGCCTGGGGATGGTCACAGCCGTTGTCACGGTAAGTCTCCTATGTCGCTTGATAGTTCTTGATAATGCTTGATGCACCGCGTGAGCGTGTGCGTTCGTCTGTGCGTGCGTCTGTGCGTTGCGTACGGGAAGGCGGGCGCCGGATGTGCTCGTCGACGGGTGCTCGTCGGTGGGTGCCCGGCACCGTCTTCGCCCGGGTTTCCCCACTCCCCTGTTGTGGGGAAGCCCCCGGCGCGGGCCCCGTGGCGGGGGCTCCCGTGTACGTAAGAACAACCTAAGGAGCGGGGAGAGCCCGTACGTCCTCCACCGGGACGAACGGCCCCTGGGCAGAAGTAGGGAGGTCCCCCTAGGGGGCTACGACCGTGGGAGGAGCGGCCGAAGCTCCGTTTCGTCCCCTCCCGCCGTACGAGGTGCGGGTGAGAAGGTGTCCCCGACGAGATACGTGTACGGGGAAGGGATCTTGTGAGCGGCGCCGGAGGAAGTACCGAGGACACGGATCACACGGATCGCACAGATCGCACAGCTCGCACCAAGGGCACGGGACGTACGGAGGCGATACCGGAGGCCATACCGGAGGCGATACCCGGCGGGCCGCGCGCGCCTCGCGGGCGCGGCCCCGTCGTCGCCGCGCTCATGCTCGGGATGGCGCTCGCCGCGCTGGACGGCACCATCGTCTCCACGGCCGTCCCGCAGATCGTCGGCGACCTCGGCGGATTCGCCGTCTTCTCCTGGCTGTTCTCCGGCTATCTGCTCGCCGTCACTGTCACCCTGCCCGTGTACGGAAAGCTCTCCGACACCCTCGGCCGCAAGCCCGTGCTGGTCGCCGGCATCATCCTCTTCCTCATCGGCTCGCTGCTCTGCGCCACCGCCTGGAACATGGCCTCCCTGATCGCCTTCCGCGTCGTCCAGGGGCTGGGCGGCGGGGCGCTCCAGGGCACGGTGCAGACCATCGCCGCCGACCTCTACCCGCTCAAGGAACGCCCGAAGATCCAGGCCAGGCTGTCGACGGTCTGGGCCTCGTCGTCCGTGGCGGGCCCGGCGGTGGGCGGGTTCATCGCGGGGTACGCGGACTGGCGCTGGATCTTCCTGATCAACCTGCCGGTCGGGGCGGTGGCGCTCTGGCTGGTCGTCAGGTACCTCCACGAGCCGCAGCGCGCACGGAGCGGTGCGGGAAGCGGTGCGGGAAGCGGTGCCGGTACGGCTCCCGGGAGCGGTACGGCGTCGGGTACGGGCCGGGCGCCCCGGTCCCGGCCGCGTACCGACTGGGCGGGCGCCGTGGGCGTCTTCGCGACCGGCGCGCTCCTGCTCACCGCGCTCGTCCAGGGCGGTGTCGCCTGGCCCTGGCTCTCCGTACCGTCGCTGGCGTTCCTCGGCTCCAGCGCGGTCCTGGCCGCGTTCACCGTCGTCATCGAACGCCGGGCCGCGGAGCCGATCATCCCGGGATGGGTCTGGCGCCGCCGCACCATCGCGGCCGTCAACCTCGCGCTCGGCGCCCTGGGGCTGCTGATGGTCGCCCCGACCGTCTTCCTCCCGACGTACGCGCAGTCCGTCCTCGGACTCGGCCCGATCGCCGCCGGGTTCGTGCTCTCCGCCATGACCCTGAGCTGGCCGGTCAGCGCGGCCCTCTCCAACCGGGTCTACAACCGCATCGGCTTCCGGCAGACCGCCGTCATCGGCATCTCGCTCGCGACACTGGTCCTGCTCGCCTTCCCCCTGCTCCCCTACCCCGGGCACGCCTGGCAGCCGACGCTG
The DNA here is from genome assembly GCF_044744405.1 of Streptomyces sp. NPDC087310. Lineage (NCBI taxonomy): Bacteria > Bacillati > Actinomycetota > Actinomycetes > Kitasatosporales > Streptomycetaceae > Streptomyces > Streptomyces sp. NPDC087310. Next base: position 136,387 of record NZ_JBIUYF010000005.1, read on the forward strand.
ATCATGCTGCTGCTGGGCGCGGCGCTGGGGCTGTTCCAGCTTCCGCTGATCATCGGGGTGCAGTCGACGGTCGGCTGGTCGGAGCGGGGCACGGCCACCGCGTCCATCCTCTTCTGCCGGCTGATCGGCCAGAGCGTGGGCGCCGCGGTGTTCGGCGCGGTCGCCAACTCCGTGCTCTCCGCGCGGCTGGCGAGCGCGCCCACCCCCGGCCTGCCCGAGGACGTGGACGGGGTCGCGCGGGCCCTGGAGGATCCGGCGTCCCTGAGCGCCGAGGCGGCGGACTATCTGCGCCGGGCGATGGACACGGCCGTCGACCATGTCTACGTGGGCGCGGCAGGGGCAGGCGCGCTCGCCCTCCTCGCCCTGCTCTTCCTCGCGCCGCGCCGCTTCCCGGTGCTCACGGACGATCCGGCGGACCACCAGGACCACCAGGACTCGTAAGCCCCGTAAGCATCAGGAACTCGGCGCTCAGGCGAAGGCGTTGACGCCCGTCAGCTCGGCGGACAGCTCCCACAGGCGCGCCGCCGCCACCGGGTCCGTCGCCCAGTCGCGCACACCCGGGACCAGTTCGGGGGCGGCCACCGCGGGCTCGGCGATGTCGCAGTCCTCGGCGTAGAGGCCGCCCAGCCCCGCCAGCCGCGGAGACGTCGCCGCCCACACCTGGGTCGCCGCGCCCTGCTCGGGCGTCTTGAACGTTCCCACCAGGTTGCCCTGTTCCCCAGGTCGTCCCAGCGGATGTCCGAGAACTGATGCCCCCGGGACGACACCGAGACGACCCGCGCCCCGCCGCGCGCCCCGCCCCTGGCGAGCGCCGGCCAGAGGCGGTTGACCAGGGCGTGATGGCCGAGGTGGTTGGTGGCGAACTGGGCTTCCCAGCCGGGGCCGACCCGGGTCTCCGGGCAGGCCATGACGCCCGCGCTGTTGATCATCAGGTCGATCGGGCGGTCCGAGGCGAGGAAGCGGTCGGCGAAGGACCGTACGCTCTCCAGATCCCCGAGGTCCAGCTCGTCCACCTCGACGCCCCCGGCCCCGCCCGCCGTGCCGAAGGCGCTCGACCGCCTCCTCGGCCGTCGAGCGCCGCCGCGCCGGTACGACGACCCGGGCGCCGGCGGCGGCCGGCGCCCGCGTGGTCTCCAGGCCGAGGCCGAGTATCCGCCGGTGACGAGCGCGAGCCTGCCCGTGAGATCGATCCCGCGCAGCACGTCGTCCGTGGTACTCCGTGCCCCGAAACCGGAGCCGATCCTGTGCTGGCCCCGGTGCGAGCCCCGGCCCTCGTTCTCATTCCGGTTCCGGTTCCGGTTCTCGTTCTGGTTCTGGTGCGTGGTCATGTCGCGAAAGCTACGAATTGGAGCGCTCTCCAAGTCAAGCGGCCACGACCTGACGTCCCCCGTACGGGCTCCGCCGGTCCCCCGTCGGCCCGCCGCCGGCCCGCTCTCACTCCTCCGTCGGGGCCCTCCCGGTCAGCGCCGCCAGGCTGTTCCGTACGTGCGCCATGTGCGCCCGCATCTCCTCGCGCGCCTCCTCGTGGGCCCGTACCAGCCGCTCCGTCTCCCGCGCCACCGAGTCCGCGCGCACCCTGGCCTGTGCCTTCAGCTCGTCCGCCTGGTCCTGCGCGTCCTCCTCACGGTGGCGCGCCTGCTCGCCCGCCGCCGAGAGCCCCCGCTGCGCCTCCGTCAGCTTCGCCTGCGCCCGCTCGGTGAGTTCGGCCGTCCGGGCCTCCAGCGCCGCCTCCCGCGCCGCGATCTCGCGATCCGCCGCCGCGAGCCGGTCCGCGTGCTTCTGCTCCAGCTCCTCCAGCAGCCGCTCCGTACGCCGACGCACCTCCTGGAGCTCCGCGAGCGCCTCAGCCCGGTGCTCCGCGCCCTCGTTGCGCGCCTCGTTGAGCGCCTCGTCGGCCGCGTCCCGCGCCGCCCCGATCACGCGCTCGGCGTGCGCCTCCGCGTCCGCCCGTACGCCGTCGCCCTGTTCGCGCGCGGCGTCGCGTATGTTCCTCGCCTCGGACTCCGCCGCCGCGAGCGCGGCCCGGCACTCCTCGCGCACCTCGGCCCGCAGGGTCTCGTCCTCCAGCCGCGCGAGCGCCAGGATCTGCTGGGCGCGGCGGCCCAGGTTCTCGTACGTCGGCGGCTCCAGCGCCGCCACCCGCGCCGCGAGCGTTTCCGCCTCGCCCACCATCCGGTCGGCCAGGGAGGTGAGCCGGGCGACCCGCTCCAGGGCGTCGTCGCGGTCCTGGGTCAGCGCGGCGTACTCCCGGTCGACCTGTTCGGGACGGTAACCACGACCACGTACGGGCACGAAGCCATGATCCGACAACGGTGCACCACCCATTCTTGAAAGCCCCTCTCGGGCAGACCACAGAATCAGAGAGTCAGGTCGGGTACAGCGAGGCGCCCACCGCCATGCGGTGGGCGCCTCGGTCATCCGTACCGACGCGTGTGTTCTAACGAACCGTCACAGCAATCCGTCCCACATCTGCTCCAGCAGCACCGACCACCAGTTCTCCGGCGACGACAGCGCCGCCGGGTCCAGCGCCGCCAACTGCGCCTGGAAGTCGACGGTCCAGCGGCCCGCCTGCTCCGGGGTCAGCCCGAAGCGCAGCCGCCACATCCGTCCCAGCAGCGCCAGCGAGCGCGTGAACTCCGGCAGCCCGGTGTTCACGAACTGCGGCGGCACCGGCTGCCCGCCGGGACCCGCCTCCACCGGTACGGCCATGATGTGCGCCGTACCGTACTGCACGCAGAGCGCCCGCCCGAAGTCGCTGCCCATCACCAGGTACGAACCCGCGTCCGGGGCCGGCTGCACCTGCCGCTGCGCGGCCAGTTCGGCCAGCGTCGGCACCACCGGCTGCGGGGGCTGCGCCCAGAAGAACGGCCCGAAGTCGGCCGGCAGCCCCGCCCACACCAGGGTGCGCGCCACCAGGTCGGGCACGCCCTGCCGGGACACGGCGCGCTGGTCGAACCGGCAGATGCCCTGCGGGCCGAACGCCCCCGCCAGCTCCTGCGCGATCCCCTCGGGCGGCACCGGCGGCGCGGGCGCCACCTGCGGCAGCGGTGCCCGGACCGGCGCGGGGCGCGCGGGACCGTCCGCGACCTGGTGCAACTCGCCCTGGTGGGTGAGGAGATGCTGCATGCCCTGCTGCCGGCTGGCGTGGTCCTGACCGTACGGGGCGACGCTGGTGATCCGCACCTGCGGCCAGGTCTCCCGGATCATCCGCGCGCAGTAGCCGCCGGGCAGCTCGCACGACTCCAGCTCCGTGTGGAGTTCGAGCACCTGCTGCGGCGGCACGTTCATCCCGCGCAGCTCGTGCAGGATCTGCCACTCGGGGTGCGGGGTGCCGGGCGCGGAACGCCGGATGATCTGCGCCTCGGAGCCGTCGGGCGCGCGGTAGCGCAGCACGGCCTGGTAGCCGGGGCCGACGGTCGGCAGCCCCGAGGGCTGCGGCGGGTAACCGTACGACGGGGGCACGGGGCCGGGGCCGCCGGGGACACCGGGGCCGCCGGGGATCCCTCCTGGCATACCGCCGGGCGGCGTGCCCGGCGGCATGCCAGGGGCACCGGGCGGCCGGGGGGCCGACGGCGGCGGTACGGAACCGCCACCCGTCCGGTCCGGTCCCGCCAGCATCGTCGCGGCGTGATGGACCCCACCGGGGGGCGTACCGGGGGCACCCGGTGCACCCGGGACACCCGGGGCGCTGGGTGCTCCTGGGGCTCCCGGGGCGCTGGGCGCTCCTGGGGCTCCCGGGGCGCCGGGCGGGCCCGGCGGCTGCGGGGGCCGGGCGCCCGGGATGCCCTGGCCCTGGCTGGGGTCGGCGAACATCGTGGCCGCCTGGTGCACACCGCCCGGCGGAGTGCCGGGAGGCGGACCGGGCGGACCGGGCGGTCCGGGTGGCTGCGGGATCTGGGAGCCGATGCTCGGCGCGAGCTGCGTCGGCAGGTAGCCACCGGCCGGGGCACCGGGCGTACCCGGACCCGACGGCGCGGGCGGGGCGGCGGGCGGCGGGGTCGCACCGGGAACGCCCGGCGCGCCGGGCGGCGGCGGTACCGCGCCGGAGCCGCTCCCGCGCGCGCCACGCGGCGGTACGGCGGCCTTGCTCGTCGCGGCGTCGGCGATGTCACCGCTGCCGGAGCCAGGAGCACTAGGAGCGCCGGGAGCGCCCGGAGCACCGGGAGCACCGGGAGCAGCAGGGGCGCCCGGCGTACCCGGCGCCGGAGTCCCGGTCTCCGGGGCGCTCAGCGCGGACGCCAGCGTCGTACGGGGCAACTGGCTGCCGCCGGACATCAGCGCGGTCGGCGCCTCGGCGGGCACGCTCGGCGGCGGGGTGTCATCGTCGTCGGCACCGGCGAGCGGCGGCGCGAAGACCGTCGCGGGCAGCGGTACGGAGCCCTCGTCGGGCGAGGTGGACGTCTCGCTGGTGTCGATCCCGGTCCAGGGCGTCGCCCCGGGCGGCGGGGCGGACACCGGGGCGGGCACACCGTCGTTGGCCGTGGGCTCGTACGCGGCGGGGCGGGCGGAGCTGCCCTGCGAGGCGCCCGTGCCGGGCGCCCCGGCCGGGCCCGTGCCGTAACCGCCCCCGAGGGAAGCGCCACCACCGAGCGAGCCGCCGCCACCGCCGAGGGAAGCGCCACCGCCGAGCGAGCCGCCGCCAGGACCGCCGGACGCCGCGGCGCCCGGAGCGGCCGGAGCGGCGGACGGGTCCGCCGGCTTCCTGCGGTCCGGAATGCCGATCTTGTCCGCCGCGTCCTGGAGCCACTCCGGCGGCGTCAGCAGGAACGACGTCTGGTTCAGATCGATACGCGCCGGCGCCTCGGGCGCCGCGGCGGCCTGCGGCTCGCCCCGCGTCCCGTACTCCTCCTCGTACCGGCGTATGACCTCGCCCACCGGCAGCCCCGGCCACAGCGTCGCCTCACCGCTGTCCCGCGCGATCACCAGCCGCTGCCGGCCGCCGTCCGACGTCGGACCGTTCTCGCGGTCCTCCGCCCACGCCACGAAGCCGAGTTCGAACTCCCGCACCCGCACCTCACGGTGCTGGTAGCCGGGTACCTCGCCGTTCACCCAGTCTTCCGCGCGCTCCTGCGCCTGCGCGAAGGTCACCACCGCGCTCATCCCTCCACCGGGACGGCGCGCGCGAAGCCGCCGTCCACCATCAGGTTCGCCACGGTCTCCAGCTCCGGCGGGCTGCCCGCCAGCCGCAGCAGGAACGCGTCGAAGTCGTCGCCGCACGGCAGGAGCAGCCGCTCCACCCGCTCCTGGACACCCCAGCCGTCCTGGTCCCGGGCGTCGTCGTACGCGGAGAACCAGACCGAACCGGCCCGCTCGCCCCGCACCTTCACCGCGAGCAGCCCGCCCTGCACGAAGGCGACCGCCAGATAGTCCTTGGTGAGATGGTCCCGCAGGCACTTGTTGACGTACACCAGGTCGTTGACCGCGGCCTCGTCCCGCACCGTGAAGAACGGCTGGTCCACCAGCAGCCCCAGCTCCGCGTCGAGCGCCGCGCCCACCGGCGCGCAGCCGCCCGCCGCCTTCAGGAACGAGCGGTAGGAGCCCGGCAGCCGGTAGCCCAGGTCCTCCTCCACGCCCAGCACCTGCTGCTCGCTCACCGACACCGACGCCTTCGGCAGCCCGAAGTGCACCGGCCGGGTCTCCTGGAGCGGACGCGTGCCGCGCTTGCCGTGGTCCACCGGCGCCGTCGCCAGACCGCCGTGGTGCCGCAGCAGCGCCTTCACCTCGACCGGCACCAGCTCCATCCGGCGCGAACCCGCCACGTGGTGCCAGGTCCAGCCGTGCGGTGTCGCCACCGGCGCGATCGTGTCCCACAGCTCATGGCCCGCCGCGGCCAGCGCGGCGTTCGCGGACACGTAGTCCGTCAGCCGCAGTTCGTCCACGCCGAACCCCTCGGGGGGCTCGGCTATCTCGGCGGCGGCGCGCGCGTACGGCGCGAAATCCGGGTAGCCGTCGGCACCCACCCGTACACCTCTGGGATGCCGGGAGGCCCGGACCGGGTCCGGGAAATGCACGACCTGCCCGGCATAGGCCGCGTTCGGTGGCGCGGCTTGCTGCCCGAGCCGACCTGTCGTCATGGCGGTTGCCCCCTGCTGCGCTTCCGGCTGGTTCCACAGCCCTGGTCCAGCACAGCCTATGCGGTGGGGCAAGAGGTGCCCGCGACGCTCCTCCCCCGGCCGGATCCCGCCCCGCGCCCCGCCTCCGGCCGGTGACAGTCAGCTACGTCCACCCCACGGCGGCGGGCGCCCCGGCACCGCCCCTCGCACCCGGTGACGAACGGTCACTCCCCGCGTGGCCCAGTGACGATTCCACGTCACGATCTACACCGATCCACGCCGATCTACGCGGATCGGCTCCCCAGCTTCCCCACAGTGCGTCACATTTGGCAGGCTGTCCCAGCAACATGGGGGGCGTGACACCGGCGGCTACCGGCCGCCGGTGAGGGGAGGGGACCAGCACCATGCACACCGCACAGCACACGGAGCTCGCCGAGTACACCGCTCCACGCACCACCGGCAGGACCGACGCCTCGGGCGTCCCCGGCGCTCCGAGAGCCTCCGGCGAGCCGAGAGTCTCCGGCGACCCGCGGCTGAGCTGGCGTGCCACCGAGGAGCAGCTCCCGCCGACCGTCCGGCGGCGCAGGGACGGCATCCTGCCGGCCGTCGCCGCCGCGCTCTCCGTCCGCGGCGAGACCCTCACCTGCACCGCGGGCAAGGCCGACCAGCCGCCCGCCCTCCACTTCCTCGTGCAGGACTTCCTCGACACCCTCACGAGCGGCCAGCGCGAACGGTTCACCGGCCGCTGCCCCGAGGCCATACTGCTCTCCCGTCACCTCACCGCCGCCGAGGCCGCCCGCTCCAAGAGAGCCCGGCGAAAACCCCTGACCCACGGCGAGGCACGGCGCTCCCTCAAGCACGCCAAGCTGACCGCGCGCCGCATCCGCGAGGACGGCGACCCGCTGCACGGAAGTTACGCCCCGCCCTGCCGTTCCTGTACGGCGCTGCTCGCCCACTTCGGCGTACGGCCCGTCGACCCCACCGAGAACGGCTGACCATGCCCGACCCGCACGCCGCCGGCCACCCGCGCCCGCACACCAGCACCCGCTTCCCCGTCCCCGTCGACGCCGCGCTGCGCGACGCCGGCTGGCTGCCGGGACGCTGGGACATACAGCAGGCCGAGGGGTGGGCGGACGTCCTGCGCGCCCACATCACCCCGGCCGGCCACCGGCTCAGCGTCTTCCCGGCCGCGGTCGAGGCATGGGCCGAATTCGGCGGCCTGCACATCACCGCCCCGGGCCCCGGCCGCCAGATCGCCCCGGCCACCCTCCGTATCGACCCCACCGCCGGGCTCCACCATGCCCGTACCCTCACCGACCTCGGCCGGTCGCTGGAGACGGAGCTGAGCCCGCTCGGCGAGGAGGGCGAGGGGCAGGCCGTCCTCGCGATCGACAGCGAGGGCCGCGTCTACAGCATCGACCACACCGGGGACTGGTACGTGGGGCCGGACATCGACCAGGCGCTGAAGACACTGATCACCGGCCTGGAACCGGCCCGGCTGACCTCTCCCTGACCTCTCCCTGAGCCCTCCCCCTGACCTCCTCCTGAGCCGTCCCCTGAGCCCCACCCGCCATCACCGAGAGTAACGACGGGCGGGTGGTACCCGATCCCGCCGCGGGCCACCGCGTGGTGACGTACGCCACCACCCGCGAGACGCGGAGCGCGACCGCACCCAACTCCGCTGCCCGGGCACGGATGTGACGGAGGGACGCCCGCCCGGCCCGCACACCACACCCGCCCACTCTCGATCACCTGTACGAAAAAAGTCGCTGACCGGGGACAACGCGGCTAGAGTAATCGAACGAGAGTACGAGACAGGCATCGGTCGGGTGGCTGAACGGGGTGGAGTGACGGAGGTGCGGCATGGCGGGCCACACCCATCTGCACGTCGCGTCCGGATACTCCGCCCGCTACGGCGCCGCCCACCCCGAGCACCTCGTCCGGCGGGCGGCGGAGCGCGACATGGCGGCGCTCGCGCTCACCGACCGTGACACCGTCACCGGAGCCGTGCGGTTCGCCCGGGCCTGCGCCGCCACCGGGATCCGCCCCCTCTTCGGCATCGACCTGGCCGTGGAAGCCCTCGCACCGCCCCCTCCCGCGCGGCGGACCCGTACCCCCGCCCGCGGCGGCGCCCATGTCGTCGAACCCGCCCTGCGGTTCGTCCTGCTCGCCCAGGACCGGGCCGGCTGGGCGCGGCTGTGCCGCATCACCTCCGCCGCGCACGCCGCGCCCACCGGGACCACTACCGGCGCGGCGCAGGTGACCGTGGGCTGGGAGGCGCTGCGCGAACACGGCGGCCCCGGCCTGACCGTCCTGCTCGGTCCGGTCTCCGAACCGGTACGGGCGCTCGCGGCCGGCCGCGAGGACGTCGCCGAGCGGCTGCTGGCACCGTGGCGGGAGATCTTCGGGGACGGGGTACGGCTGGAGACCGTCCTGCACTCCAGGCCCGGCACCGCCCCCGGCTCACTGCGGCTCGCCGCCCGCACCCTGGCGCTCGCCGACCGCACCCGTACCCCCGCCGTGCTCTCCAACGCCGTCCGCTACGCCGACCCCGACCAGCACCGGCTGGCCGATGTCCTGGACGCCGCCCGGCTGCTGCGGCCCGTCGACCGGCGGAGCCTGGACGGCGGTCAGCGCTGGCTCAAGGACGGGACGGCCATGGCGGACCTCGCCCAGCGGATCGCCGCGTGCGCCGGGGCCGACACCCGGCGGGCGGCCCGGCTGCTGGCGGAGACCGCCGCCACCGCGGACGCGTGCGCCGTCGACCCCGCGGCCGACCTCGGCCTGGGCACCCCGCACTTCCCGGAACCGGCCGTCTTCGGCGCCGGCCCCCCTGCAGATGGCGCGGACGGCGCCGGACGCCTGCTGCGCCAACGCTGCGAGGCCGGCCTGGTCCGGCGCGGCCTGGACCGGGACCGGGCCGCACTCGACCGGCTGGACGAAGAACTGACCGTGATCTCGGCGAAGAAATACGACTCGTACTTCCTCGCCGTCGGCCAGGTCGTCACCGACATCCGCGAACTGGGCATCCGCGTCGCGGCCCGCGGCTCCAGCGCCGGCTCGATGGTCTGCCACGCCCTCGACATCGCCACCGCCAACCCCCTCGACCACCGGCTGCTGTTCGAACGCTTCCTCAGCGCTCGCCGCGACACCCTCCCCGACATCGACATCGACGTGGAGTCCGCCCGGCGACTGGAGTGCTACGACGCGATCTTCGCCCGGTTCGGCCCCGAACGGGTCGCGGTCACCGCCATGCCCGAGACCTACCGGGCCCGCCGCGCCCTGCGCGACACCGGCCTGGCGCTGGGCATCGCCCCCGCCGACATCGACCGCATCGCCAAGAGCTTCCCCCACCTGCGGGCCTCCGACATCACGAGCGCACTCGCCGAACTCCCCGAACTGCGCCCACTGGCAGCCGAAGCCGACCGGTACGGACCGCTGTGGGAACTCGCCGAAGGACTCGACTCCCTGGTCCACGGCATGGCCATGCACCCCTGCGGAGTGATCATCAGCGACGCCACGCTCCTGGACCGGCTACCGGTCCAGCCCACCCCCCAGGGCGACTACCCCATGGCCATGGCCGCCAAGGGAGAGATCGAAGCGCTGGGCAACATCAAACTCGACGTCCTGGGCGTACGGATGCAGTCCGCGATGGCCCACGCCGTCACCGAGATCGAACGGACGACCGGCAACCGCATCGACCTCGACGACCCGGAACAAGTCCCCCTCGACGACGTCTTCGCGTTCAAAATCATCCAGGAGAGCCAGACCATCGGCCTCTTCCAGCTCGAATCCCCCGGCCAGCAGGACCTCCTCTCCCGCCTCCAGCCCCGCGACCCCCAGGACGTCATCGCCGACATCAGCCTCTTCCGCCCCGGACCCGTCGCCGGCGGCATGCCCGAGCGGTACATCGCCGCCCGCCACGGCGGCACACCGGAGTACGCCCACCCCGACCTCGAACCGGTACTCGCCGACACCTACGGCGTGACCATCTGGCACGAACAGATCATCGAAACCCTGACCGTACTGACCGGCTGCGACCGCGCCATGGCCGAGATCGCCCGACGGGCACTCGGGGAGAAGAACCGGCTCCCCCGCATCAGAACCTGGTTCCACCAGCAGGCCGCCGCCCGCGGCTACACCGCCACCGTCCGCGACGAAGTATGGAAAACCGTCGAATCCTTCGGCGCCTACGGCTTCTGCCGGGCCCACGCGGTCGCCTTCGCCGTACCCGCCCTCCAAAGCGCCTGGCTCAAAGCCCACTACCCGGCGTTCCTGCTCGCCGGCCTCCTCGAACACGACCCCGGCATGTGGCCGAAACGCGTCATCGTCGCCGACGCCCGCCGCCGCGGCGTCCCCCTCCTGCCCGTCGACGTCAACCACTCCACCACACGGCACACCGTGGAACGGACCGACGGCGAACGATGGGGCGTACGGCTCGCACTCACCGCCGTCCACGGCATCAGCGAAGAAGAAGCCACCCGGATCGACGAAGGCCGACCCTACGGATCACTGTCGGACTTCTGGCAACGGGCCCGGCCCAGCCGACCGCTCGCCGAACGCCTCGCGGAGATCGGCGCACTCAACCCCCTCCACGACGGCCGCCTCACCCGACGCGACCTGCTGCTCCAGATCACCGAACTCCACCGCGCCACCCGCACCCGCACCGCGACCGAAGGCCAACTGCCCCTCGGAACCGACGCCGTCGGCGGAGCCGAACCGAGCGGCCTCCCCGAAATGACCGGACGCGAAGCCCTCAACGCCGAACTGACCACCCTCCACATCGACGTCTCCCAGCACCTGATGGAACACCACCACCGACTGCTACGGGAGATCGGCGCCACCGACGCGGCCCACCTGACCGACCTGACCGCCGGCCGGCAAGTCCTCGTCGCCGGAGTACGGGCCGCCACCCAGACCCCGCCCATCGCCAGCGGCAAACGCATCATCTTCGTCACCCTGGAAGACGGCTCCGGCCTCATCGACCTGGCCTTCTTCGAAGACTCCCACCCCGCCTGCGCCCACACCGTCTTCCACAGCGGACTCCTGCTCGTCCGCGGCACCGTCCAGGTACGCGGCACCCGCCGCACCATCGTCGGCACCATGGCCTGGAACCTGGACCTCATCGCCGCCACCCGCCGCGACCACGGCCCCGAAGCCGCCCTCGCCCTCCTCGGCGCCGACCACCCGCACCCCACCCCCGCCCAGCCCCGACGCACCCTGGCCGACGGCACCACCGGCGCCCGCCTCCACCCCTACGCCGACCTGCGACCGGCCGGCAGCCACCCGGCCGACCTCAGAAAACTCGGCCACCGCAGCCCCGGGAGCGCCGGATGACCACCCGCCCACGGCACATCGCCCACCTCCACCTGCACGCCGTACCCGACAAAAAGCGGTACGACGACGCGGTCGAACTGATGTCAGACATCACCCCCCACGTCCAAGCCCTCCCACCCCACGCCGTACGGCTCGACCTCACCTCCGCACTCCGCTACTTCGACCTCTCCCCCTACGACCTCGTCCAACTCGCCAAACTCCGGCTGAAAGCCCTCTACGACATCGACAGCAGCGCCGGACTCGCCGCCAACCGCACCCTGGCCGCCATGGCCGCCGACGCCTCCGCCCCCGGCGACACCACCTGGATCCCCGACGGACAAGCCGCCACCTGGCTCCACCCCCGCCCCCTCACCGCACTACCAGGAATCGGCCACACCACCGCCACCACCCTCGGCCGATACGGCCTGCACACCATCGGCCAGATCGCCACCACCCCCACCGCGACCCTCCAACGCATCGTCGGAGCAGCCCCGGCCCGCCTCCTGGCCGAACGCGCCCAAGGCCACGACCCCCACCCCGTCACCCCACAAGAACCCGCCGCACACCTCGCCGCCGACCTCGCACTGGAACGGGACTGCCTCGACCCCGCCCGGCACCACCGAGCCGTCCTCGGACTCGCCGACCGCATCGGCCAACGCCTGCGCGGCGAACACCGGACCACCGGCCGCCTCACCCTCACCGTCCGATACGCCGACCACAGCTCCACCCACCGCACCCGCACCCTGACCGAACCCACCGACCACTCCCCCGCCCTCACCACAACCGCCCTCGAACTCCTCCACACCCTCGGACTCCAACGCGCCCGCGTCCGCGCCCTCACCCTCCGCGCCGACGACCTGCGCCCCGCCCACCACACCCACCGCCAGCTCTCCCTGGACCCCACCGAAGACCGCGCCCGAGCCGCCGAAGCCGCCGCCGACCGCGCCCGCCACCGCTTCGGAACAACCGCCGTACACCCCGCCACCCTCGCCGACGACCGACACCACCACCACGCCACCCAGCTCACCGGATGACCGCCGGCCCGGAAACCACTCTCAGACAGCCGCACCCCGCCGGTCCGGCAACACCGCCGACACCCGGAAACCCCCCGCATCCGTCTCCCCCGACACAAACACCCCACCCAGCGCCACCACCCGCTCCCGCATCCCCACCAGCCCATTCCCCCCACTCGGCAACCCCGCGTCCTGCGCACCACCATCCGAAGGCCCGTTCTCCACCTGCATCGCCACCTCCGCCTCCCGATGCGCGAGCCGAACCATCACCTTCGCCCCCGCCGCATGCTTCAACACATTCGTCAACGCCTCCTGCACCACCCGATACGCGGTCTGCTCCACCTCCCGCGCATACGACCGCGACTCCCCCTGCACCATCAGCTCCACCACCATCCCCGTATCCCGGGACTCCCCCACCAACGCCTCGATGTCCCCCATCCCCGGACCGTCCTCCGCCGCCGCAGCCGCCGCCGCAGCCGCCGCCAGACCCACCGAAGCCAACGGCACCCCCGCAGACGCCCCCGCCACCCCGTCCGCCTGCCGCGCCGCCACCTGCTCCCCCGCCCGCAACACCCCCAACATCTCCCGCAACTCCGTCAACGCCTGCCGGCCCATGTCCCCGACCAGAGCCGCGTTCTTCACCGCCTTCTGCGGATCCTTCAACGCCACCGCCTGCAACGCCGCCGCATGCACCACCATCAGACTCACCCGATGCGCCACCACGTCATGCATCTCCCGCGCGATCCGCGTCCGCTCCTCCGTACGCGCCCACTCCGCCCGCTGCTCCGCCCGGTCCGCCAGCAGCGACAACTCCTGCTCCAGGCTGTCCGCCCGCTCCCGCAGGCTCTCCATCAGCCGCCGCCTGGCCCCCACGTACAACCCCAGCAGCACCGGCGGCGCCGTCAGCCCCACCGACATCAGCACCGCGACCAGAGGCACGTACCAGCGCGTCGAATCGATCCCCGTGTCCACCACGTTCCGCGACATCCGTACCGCCGTCACGATCAGCGTCCCGACGAACGACATCCCGGCCAGCGCCCCGATGATCCGGCGCGGCACCTCGGACGCGGCGAGCGTGTACAGCCCCACCAGGCCCATCAGGTAGCCCATCTCCGCCGGAGTGATCGCGATCGACACCAGCACCACCGCGAACGGCCACCGCCGCCGCACCAGCAGCATCGACCCGGCGATCAGCCCGAACAGCACCCCCACCGGCACGGGCAGCACCGCGGTCTCCGCGAACTGCACCCCCTGCAACCCGCACTCCAGGGCCGACACGATCGCCAGCCCCACATCCAGCACGACACTCCGCCGCCGCTCCCACCACCAGTAGCCACGAGCAGCCATGCCCGCAGAGTCCCGGTGTGCCCCCGTTGTGGTCATGTCTCCCAGCCTAAGGGGGCCCGCACCCCAATATCCGGCGACCTCGGGACCCCGAATCACGGCACGCCACACCGGGAACACGAGTCGATCACTCGAACTGGTGAATCGCCCGCGCATTCGAGCCGGAGGCTCGGATTCCGCAGGACGATACGAGGCATGACGACACTTCCCGGCAAATACGCCGACTTCGAAGGACTTCGCACCCAGGTGGTGGCCCTGCGCAGGGAGGGCCTGAGCCGCCGGCAGATCCGCGACCGCGTCCACATCGACAACAACGACCTCCTCAACCGCCTCCTGGAGGGCGAACCACCCCCGGAATGGACCAAGCGCCCCAACGCCAAGGACGACTTACGCGACCAGGCCCGCGAGCTGCGTCTGAAGGGGCTCACGTACGACCAGATCCAGGTGGAGCTGGGCTGCTCGAAGGGCTCGATCTCCCTGTGGGTACGGGACCTGCCGAAGCCGGACCGGCGCGACGCGAAAGAACAGGCGAAGCTGGCGGCCCGAAAGCGGTGGGATCACGAGCTGGCCATACGTGATGAGGCCCGCCAGGAGACGAAGGCGGCCGCGACGCGCGAGATCGGCGCCCTGAGCGACCGGGATCTCTTCATCGCCGGGGTCGCGCTGTACTGGGCCGAGGGCACGAAGGACAAGCCGTACTCACGTCGCGAAAGCGTCATATTCGTCAACAGTGACGCGGGCGTGATCCAGCTCTTCCTTGCCTGGCTCAAGCTGGTCGGAGTGGGAAGCGAGCGCCTGAGCTACCGGGTCATGATCCACGAATCCGCCGACACGGAGGCGGCGGAGCGGTACTGGGCGGACCAGGTCCGTGTCGACCCAGCCACCTTCCGGAAGACGACCCTCAAGAAGCACAACCCGAAGACCGTACGAAAGAACGTGGGCGAGACCTACAGGGGCTGCCTGGTCATCCGGGTCTCTCAAAGCGCAGAGCTTTACCGTCGCATCGAGGGCTGGTGGTACGGCATAGTAGGAGCCACCAGCTCGACCGATAGGAAAATGTCCGGTTGATACTGGGCTTGCCATCCCCTGTGGTGTAATCGGCAACACGGGTTACTTTGGATAACTTGTTCCAGGTTCAAGTCCTGGCAGGGGAGCATCTAAGTTCGGGTCCCGACCTCACCGGTCGGGACCCGTCCTCGTTTACGCCCCGCTACCCCCCGGTATCCTGCGATTGACCATCACCCGAAGCCGAAGGGCATCCCCGTGAGCGCCAACCGCCCGGCAGCCGTCGTCGTCCTCGCAGCGGGTGAAGGTACCCGCATGAAGTCGAAGACCCCCAAGGTCCTGCACGAGGTCTGCGGGCGCTCGCTCGTCGGACATGTCGTGTCCGCCGCGCAAGAGCTCGAACCGCAGCAGCTCGTCGTGGTCGTCGGCCACGCCCGCGCGCAGGTCGAGGGCCATCTCTCCACGGCGTACGACGGCGTGCGCACCGCCTATCAGGCCACCCAGCTCGGCACCGGGCATGCGGTGCGGATGGCGCTCCAGGAGTTGGGGAGCACGCCGCACGGCACCGTGGTCGTCGTCTGCGGTGATACCCCGCTGCTCTCCGGCGCGACGCTGAACGCGCTCGCGGAGGCCCATGCCGCCGACGGCAACGCGGTGACGGTGCTGACCGCCGAGGTGCCGGACGCGACGGGGTACGGGCGGATCGTGCGGGACGGGGCGAGCGGCGCGGTGACCGCGATCGTCGAGCACAAGGACGCGACGGACGCGCAGCGGGCGATCCGGGAGATCAACTCGGGGGTGTTCGCGTTCGACGGGCAGTTGCTCGCGGACGCGCTGGGCAAGGTGCGTACGGACAACAGTCAGGGCGAGGAGTACCTGACGGATGTGCTGGGCATCCTGCGTGAGGCGGGTCACCGGGTGGGGGCGTCGGTGGCCGGTGATCATCGGGAGATCCTGGGGATCAACAATCGCGTACAGCTCGCGGAGGCGCGCCGGCTGCTGAACGAGCGGCTGCTGGTGCGGGCGATGCTGGCGGGGGTGACGGTGGTGGATCCGGCGTCGGTGTCCGTGGATGTGACGGTGACGTTCGAGCAGGACGCGGTGGTGCATCCGGGGACGCAGCTTCTGGGGTCGACGCATCTGGCGGAGGGCGCGGAGGTGGGGCCGAACTCGCGGTTGAAGGACACGGCTGTGGGTGCGGGCGCTCGGGTGGACAACACGGTGGC
The DNA here is from genome assembly GCF_044744405.1 of Streptomyces sp. NPDC087310. Taxonomy (NCBI): domain Bacteria; kingdom Bacillati; phylum Actinomycetota; class Actinomycetes; order Kitasatosporales; family Streptomycetaceae; genus Streptomyces; species Streptomyces sp. NPDC087310. The sequence continues at coordinate 152,344 of NZ_JBIUYF010000005.1, forward strand.
GGACGGCGCGGAGGTGGGTGAGGGCGCGACGGTGGGTCCGTACGCCTATCTGCGGCCGGGTACGCGGCTGGGCGTGCGCGCGAAGGCGGGTACGTATGTGGAGATGAAGAACGCGACGATCGGTGAGGGTACGAAGGTGCCGCATCTGTCGTATGTGGGGGACGCGACGATCGGTGAGTACACGAACATCGGTGCGGCGAGCGTGTTTGTGAACTACGACGGTGAGGCGAAGCACCATACGACGGTGGGTTCGCACTGCAAGACGGGTTCGGACAACATGTTTGTGGCGCCTGTCACGGTCGGGGACGGTGCTTACACCGCCGCCGGGTCGGTGATCACGAAGGATGTGCCGGCGGGTTCGCTGGCTGTGGCCCGTGGCCAGCAGCGGAATATCGAGGGTTGGGTGGCGCGGAAGCGTCCGGGGAGTGCTGCCGCGCAGGCGGCGGCGTCGGCGTCCGGGGGCGGCGCGGGGGAAAGCTGACCGGAAAGAGGCGCACCGATCACGGCGTACCGTGATAACTGCACATCTGCACGATTCGGCTGGCTTGCAGGGACGCCTCGCAGGGACGCGCGGGCTCGGCGGCCATCAACACGTCTGAGGAGACAGTGCTGTGACCGGGATCAAGACGACCGGCGAGAAGAAGTTGATGCTCTTCTCCGGCCGCGCCCACCCCGAGCTGGCCGAGGAGGTCGCGCAACAACTCGGCGTCGGGATCGTGCCGACCAAGGCTTTCGATTTCGCCAATGGTGAGATCTATGTTCGTTATCAGGAGTCGGCCCGTGGTGCGGACTGTTTCCTGATCCAGAGCCACACCGCTCCGATCAATAAGTGGATCATGGAGCAGCTCATCATGATCGACGCTCTGAAACGGGCGTCGGCGCGGAGCATCACGGTGATCGTGCCGTTCTACGGGTATGCGCGTCAGGACAAGAAGCACCGTGGCCGGGAGCCGATCTCGGCGCGGCTGGTCGCGGATCTGATGAAGACGGCGGGTGCGGACCGGATCCTGACGGTGGATCTGCACACGGACCAGATCCAGGGCTTCTTCGACGGTCCGGTGGATCACTTGTTCGCGCTGCCGGTGCTGGCGGATTACGTGGCGGGGAAGGTGGACCGGTCGAAGCTGACGGTGGTCTCCCCGGACGCGGGCCGGGTGCGGGTGGCGGACCGCTGGTGCGACCGGCTGGGTGCGCCGCTGGCGATCGTGCACAAGCGGCGGGACAAGGATGTCGCGAATCAGGTGACGGTGCACGAGGTCGTCGGCAATGTGTCGGGCCGGGTGTGTGTGCTGGTGGACGACATGATCGACACCGGTGGCACGATCTGTGCGGCGGCGGACGCGTTGTTCGCGCACGGCGCGGAGGACGTGATCGTGACGGCGACGCACGGGGTGCTGTCGGGTCCGGCGGCGGACCGGTTGAAGAATTCGAAGGTGAGTGAGTTCGTGTTCACGAATTCGCTGCCGGATCCGGGCAATCTGGATCTGGACAAGATCACGGTGCTGTCGATCGCGCCGACGATCGCGCGGGCGGTGCGTGAGGTGTTCGAGGACGGTTCGGTGACGAGCCTCTTCGAGGAGCAGGCGTGACCGCCGGCCGCTGAGGCCGGTGGCCTGCTGGAAGATCGATTTCTGGGGCGGCCTCCCCGCCGGGTAGACTCATCGGGTTGCTCGGCGAGGGAGGCCGCACCTGTGTGCGGCTGGTCCGTTATCGACGCGCTCTTCGTAGCAGGCCCGTTGTGGCCGGGTGACGGCCCGATTTCGTGTCCCGGTTACCGGGGTACCCGCGTTAACTTACGAGGAGTGCGTCAGCCATGGCTGAAGTCAAGATCAGCGCCGAGGTCCGTACCGAGTTCGGCAAGGGTGTGGCCCGCCGTACGCGCGTCGCCGGCAAGGTCCCCGCGGTCATCTACGGCCACGGTGCGGACACCGTCCACGTCACCCTGCCGGGTCACGACCTGATGATGGCGCTGAAGACGGCGAACGCGCTGATCAGCCTGGACATCGAGGGCCGCAGCGAGCTGGTCATCCCGAAGGCCGTGCAGCGCAACGCGATCAAGGGTCACATCGAGCACGTCGACCTGCTCGCGGTGAAGCGCGGCGAGAAGGTCACCGTCGAGGTGGCGGTGCACACCGAGGATGACCTGGCGCCGGGTGCGAACCTGCTGGAGAACGTCCTCAACACGCTGACCGTCGAGGCCGAGGCCACGCACATCCCGGAGTCCGTCACGGTCTCCATCGAGGGTCTGGACGCCGGTGCGTCGATCCTGGCGAAGGATGTCCCGCTGCCGTCCGGCACGACGCTGGTGACGGACGAGGACGCGGTCGTCATCCAGGTCCTGGCCGCGCAGGCCGAGGAGCCGGCGGACGAGGCCGAGGCCGAGGGTTCCGAGGGCTGATCCCGCGGACGGCGTTTCACGGGGTGGCGGGCCTGTCGGGCCGGCCACCCCGTTCGCTGTATCCGCACACCCACCGGCCTGTAGCTGTAGCTGTCCCTGTAGATGCCCCTGTAGATGTCCCTGTAGCTGTACGAGTGCGCGAGGAGAGACGGCGCGGATGACCACGGATGCCCTTGCCCCCTGGCTGATCGTGGGCCTGGGGAACCCCGGGCCCGGTTACGCGGCCAACCGGCACAATGTCGGGTTCATGGTGGCCGATCTGCTGGCGGAGCGTATCGGCGGCTCGTTCCGGCGGGCGCAGAAGGCGCAGGCGCAGGTGGTGGAGGGCCGGCTCGGTGGTCCTGGCCCTGCGGGCCGGCGGGTGGTTCTGGCCAAGCCGGCGTCGTACATGAACCTGTCGGGCGGTCCGGTCACGGCGCTGCGGGATTTCTACAAGGTGGAGACGGCGCGTGTGGTGGCGGTCCATGACGAGCTGGACATCGACTACGGGATGCTGCGGCTGAAGCTGGGCGGCGGGGACAACGGTCACAACGGGCTGAAGTCGATGACGAAGGCGATGGGGCCGGAGTATCACCGGGTGCGGTTCGGGATCGGCCGGCCGCCGGGGCGGATGCAGGTCGCGGATTTCGTGCTGAAGGATTTCTCGTCGGTGGAGCGCAAGGAGCTGGCGTATTTCGTCGACCGTGCGGCGGACGCGGTGGAGGCTCTGGTGATGGACGGGCTGGAGCGCGCGCAGAGCACGTACAACTCCTGACAAGCCCGCGCATTGCCGTGCTTTCCCCTGCCCGTGGTTTGACCGGGCGCGTTCCCATGGCCAAGGATCCCGCCCTATGAGCCCTGTGACTCCTGGGAAACGGAAGAAGGGGGCGGCCGGCAAGGGGAAGCGGAAGCCCGCCCCGTCCGCCCGTATCGTCTCGTTCGGCCATCGGGCGGCGATGGGCGCGGTCGTCCTGCTGCTGCTCGTGGCGGCCGTCTGGACGTCGTGGAACGACGCGCAGCATGTGGTGCTGGCCAAGGGCCGCGAGCACGGGACGCTGACGGTGACGGGGTGCCGTGACGGCGCGTGTTCGGGGCGGTACGTGGCGGACGGTCCGGGGGGTGAGCCGGGGCGGATGACGATCGAGGAGTCCGTCGCCGTGCGGAAGGGCGATGAGCTCCGGGTGGTGGTGAAGCCCGGCACGAACGAGCTGGTGCGTACGGATACGGCGGGTCTGCTGTACGCGTGGGTGCCGCTGGGTGGTGCGCTGCTGCTGGCGTCGCTGGTGATCGGGGGCGGGCTGCGGCTGACGCGTACGGCGTGGGGTGCGGCGGTGGCGGGCGGGGTGCTGCTGGTGGCGACGTTCTTCGCCCTGTGAGCCCTGTGAGCCCTGTGAGTCCTGTGAGTCCTGTGAACCTTGTGAGTCCTGTGAGGCACGGCGTGGGTCTGTCCGCGTAGGTCTGTCCGCGCCCGTATGACGGGGTCTGCCCCCGCACCGGAAACCCGGTGCGGGGGCAGACGTCGTTACGGGGTGGGGCCGGTCAGCCGGTGTTGCGGAGTCCGGCCGCGACGCCGTTGACCGTGAGCAGCAGGGCGCGGCCCAGCAGCGGGTCGGCGGGGTCGCCCTTCTCGGCGGCGGCGCGCTGGCGGGCCAGCAGCGAGACCTGGAGGTAGGAGATCGGGTCGAGGTAGGCGTCGCGGATGGCGAAGGTCTGCTGGAGTGCCGGGTTGGAGTCGAGGAGCTTCTCGCCGCCGGTGATGCGCAGGACTTCCTGGACGGTGAGGGCGTGCTCGGCCTCGATGGCCTCGTAGACGTGCTTGAGGTGGTCGGGGACGAGGGTGTCGACGTAGTGGCGGGCGATCCGCAGGTCGGTCTTGGCGAGCGTCATCTCGACGTTGGAGAGGAAGTTGCGGAAGAAGTGCCAGTGCTCGTGCATCTCGTCGAGGACGGTGTCGGGTCCGGCGGCGCGGAGCGCCTTGAGGCCGGAGCCGACGCCGAACCAGCCGGGCACGATCTGCCGTGACTGGGTCCAGCCGAAGACCCACGGGATGGCGCGGAGGCCGTCGAGGCCGGCGCCGGAGTCGGGCCGCCGGGAGGGGCGGGAGCCGAGGTGGAGGTCGGCGAGCTGGTCGACGGGGGTGGAGGCGAAGAAGTAGGCGGGGAGGTCGGGGTCCTCGACGAGGGTGCGGTACGCGCCGTGTGCGGCGTCGGAGACGGTGTCCATGGCGGAGTCCCAGCGGGCCAGGGCTTCGTCGGACTGGCGGGGCGCGGTGTGCAGGGCGGATGCCTGGAGGGTGGCGGCGACGGTCAGTTCCAGGTTCTCCCTGGCGAGGGAGGGGATGAGGTACTTGTCGGAGATGACCTCGCCCTGTTCGGTGACCTTGATCTCGCCTTCGAGGGTGCCCCAGGGCTGGGCGAGGATCGCGTCGTGCGAGGGGCCGCCGCCGCGGCCGACGGTGCCGCCGCGGCCGTGGAAGAGGCGGAGTCGTACGCCGTGCCGGTGGGCGACGTCGCGGAGTCGGCGCTGGGCGCGGTGGATCTCCCACTGGGAGGTGGTGATGCCGCCGAACTTGGAGGAGTCGGAGTAGCCGAGCATGACCTCCTGGACGTCGCCGCGGAGTGAGACGAGGCGTCGGTAGGAGGGGTCGGCGAGCATCTCGTCGAGGATGATGTCGGCGGCGCGCAGCTCGTCGGTGGTTTCGAGGAGCGGCACGATGCCGATCTTGGCCCAGCCGCCGTGGAGGTCGAGGAGTCCGGCTTCGCGGGCGAGGACGGCGGCGGCGAAGACGTCGTCGGCGCCCTGGCACATGGAGATGATGTAGGACTCGATGACTTCGGGTCCGAAGCGTTCGAACGCCTGGCGGACGGTGTGGAAGACACCGAGGGTCTTCTCGCCGGCGGCGTCGAGCGGGGCCGGGGTGGGGGCGAGGGGGCGGCGGGAGCGGAGTTCCTTGGCGAGGAGCTTCTGCCGGTAGTCGCGGGGCATGTCGACGTAGCGCCAGGATTCCTCGCCGAGGCGGTCGAAGAGCTGGCCGAGCGCGTGGTGGTGGGCGTCGGCGTGTTCCCGTACGTCCATGGTGGCGAGCTGGAGGCCGAAGGCGGCGAGGGTGCGGATGGTGCGGTCCATGCGGCCGTCGGCGAAGAGGCCGCCGCGGTGTTCGCGCAGGCTGGTCTGGATGAGGGTGAGGTCGTCGAGGAGTTCGGCGGTGCCGAGGTAGTCGCGGCCGTTCTCGTGGGGGATGTTCCTGGCGAGGCGTTCGCGGGTGTTGACGAGCTTCTGCCGGATGCAGGTGGCCTTGAGGCGGTAGGGCTCTTCGGCGTTGAGGCGCTTGTAGCGGGGGCTGATCTCGGGGAGCCGGACGAGGTCGTTCTGGAGGGAGTCCAGGAGTTCGTCGGTGGCGCCGGTGTAGCGGATGGAGTTGGAGAGCTGGCCGCGGAGCTGGTCGACGAGTTCGAGGGCGTCGGTGATGCCGTGCTCGTGCTGGAGGATCAGGACTTCGCGGGTGACCTCGGGGGTGACGTTGGGGTTGCCGTCGCGGTCGCCGCCGATCCAGGTGCCGAAGGTGAGGGGGCGGGTGCCGGGGGGCAGCTCGACGCCGACGCGGTCCAGTTCGGCGACGAGGTCTTCGAGTACGTCGCCGACGGCACCGATGTGCAGTTCGTCCAGGTAGTAAATGGCGTTGCGGGCTTCGTCGGCGGGTTCGGGCCGTACGACGCGCAGCTCGTCCGTCTGCCAGATCAGGTCGATGGACTCGGCGAGCCGCAGGTCGTGGCGGCGCCGGTCGGAGGCGAGGGCGGGGGCTTCGAGGAGTTCCGCGATGCGGCGGAGCTTGTTGAGTACGGAGCGGCGCGCGGCTTCGGTGGGGTGTGCGGTGAAGACGGGCCGTACGTTGAGGTTCTTGACGGTCGCGCGCAGGTGCTCGGGGTCGGCGTCCTTGAGGCGGTCCGCGGTACGGGCGAGGAGGCCGCCTTCGGCGGCGCGGCGCTCGCGCATCTCGCGGCCCCGGTGGACCTGCTCGGTGACGTTGGCAAGGTGGAAGTAGGTGGAGAAGGCGCGGACCAGCTTGCCCGCGGTTTCCAGGTCGGTGTCCCCGAGGAGCTCGGCGGCGGCTTCACCGTTCTCGCGCGTGAGGGCGCGGACCCGTTCGACGAGCTCGAGGAGCTCCGGGCCTTCCTGCCGTACGAGGGTCTCGCCCAGGAGGTCACCGAGACGGCGGATGTCCGAGCGGAGCTCCGTGTTGGCGGATGGGGTCTGGTCGGCACTGCTCACAGGTGCGGCTCCTTGCAGTGTTTGAGCACGTCTGGAGGGTTCTGGAGACTTTACGGACCGCGCTGTCCGACGGTCCAAGGATAGGTGGCCTTCGCCTGACGTTATCCACAGCCCTCTTGCCTCGTGGTTCGGCGCTGCCATACTTACGTTGCCGTAGGTTACGCACCTGTATCCGGGCTTCTGTCCGATTTCCCCGTACGACGCCTTTCCGCTCCCCCACTTCCCCCCCCCCCACTCGCTCCCCTCCCCCCTCTTCACTCCTCACCCCAGGGATCCCCCATGCCCACGCCTCCTGACGTGATGAACGATTCCCCTTACCCGTCACCCTCCGGGTCCACTCCGCTACCTTCCGCCACGATCGGAGGGGAGAGCAAGGGCTCCCTGGAGCAGTTCGCGCTGCTCCTCTTCATCGTGGTGCCGTTCCTGGCTCTGCTGGCGGCGGTGCCGCTGGCCTGGTCGTGGGGTGGTGTGAGCTGGCTGGACCTGGGCCTGATGGTGGCGATGTACTACATCGGCTGTCACGGTGTGACGATCGGCTACCACCGTTACTTCACGCACGGCGCGTTCAAGGCGAAGCGTCCGCTGCGGATCGTGCTCGCCGTGGCGGGTTCGCTGGCCGTGGAGGGCCCGCTGGTCCGCTGGGTGGCGGATCACCGTAAGCACCACAAGTTCTCGGACGCGGAGGGCGACCCGCACTCGCCGTGGCGGTTCGGCGAGACGCTGCCCGCGCTGCTGAAGGGGCTGTGGTGGGCGCACATCGGCTGGCTGTTCGACGAGGAGCAGACGTCGCAGCAGAAGTACGCCCCTGACCTGATCAAGGATCCGGTGATCCGCGCGGTGTCGCGTCAGTTCGCGATGTGGACGCTCGTCTCGCTGCTGGTGCCGCCGCTGGTGGGCGGTCTGGTGACGATGTCCTGGTGGGGGGCTTTCACGGCGTTCTTCTGGGGGTCGCTGGTGCGGGTGGCGCTGCTGCACCATGTCACCTGGTCGATCAACTCGATCTGTCACGCGGTCGGCAAGCGGCCCTTCAAGTCGCGGGACCGCTCGGGCAATGTGTGGTGGCTGGCGGTGCTCTCCTGCGGCGAGTCCTGGCACAACCTGCACCACGCGGACCCGACGAGCGCGCGGCACGGCGTGCTCAGGGGGCAGCTCGATTCGAGCGCGCGGCTGATCCGCTGGTTCGAGAAGCTGGGGTGGGCGAGCGACGCCCGCTGGCCGAGCGCCTCCCGCCTGGACTCCCGCCGCAAGAGCGCACCCGCCAAGGCATGATGGGCACCGTGGCGATCGACGGCGGTACGAGCAAGCAGGGCAGCACGGAGAAGGCCCGTCCCGCGACGGGCCGGCGGACCCGCCGGGTCCGTATGACCGGAGCGGAACGGCGCGAGCAGCTTCTGGACATCGGCCGTACGGTCTTCGCCGAGAAGGGCTTCGAGGCGACGTCGGTGGAGGAGATCGCGGCGAAGGCCGGGGTCTCCAAGCCCGTCGTGTACGAGCACTTCGGCGGCAAGGAGGGGCTGTACGCGGTGGTCGTGGACCGGGAGATGCGCCAGCTCCTCGACATGGTCACGAGCGCCCTGACGGCGGGCCATCCGCGGGAGCTGCTGGAGCAGGCGGCGTTCGCCCTGCTCGACTACATCGAGACGTACACGGACGGCTTCCGCATCCTGGTCCGTGACTCCCCGGTCGCCCAGTCGACGGGCACGTTCGCGTCGCTGATCAGCGATATCGCCACGCAGGTCGAGGACATCCTCGGCCTGGAGTTCAAGAACCGCGGCTTCGACCCGAAGCTGGCCCCGCTGTACGCGCAGGCCCTGGTCGGCATGGTGGCGCTGACGGGCCAGTGGTGGGTGGACGCGCGCCGCCCGAAGAAGTCGGAGGTGGCGGCGCACCTGGTGAACCTGGCGTGGCACGGCCTGGAGAACCTGGAGCCGAAGCCGCGCCTGATAGGCCACCGGAAGGTCTGAGCGAGGGCTCCGGGGTCCCCAGGGGTTCCGGTGGCTCAGAGGAGCTCTGCGGGGACGGCCCCTGGGCGGCCCCTGGGCGGGCTTCCTCACCGTGATGCGGTGCGGGCGGTAGGAGGGGGCCGGGGCCGCAGGGTGCCACGCGTTTCCGGCCTGCCCACGGGATCCGGACCCACGGGGGCCCCGCGGGATCCGGACCCGCGGGGGCCGTTACGCCCGGGTGATCGCCTCGCCGATGGCGAAGCCCTTGACCGGGCCGTCCGGGATGACCGCGTCCGTGCCGTAGGGGACGCGGTGTTCATCGGCGTAGGTGGCCTTCTCGGGGTTGGGCGCCGTCAGGATGACGACCGTTCCCTCGCCGTCGTGATCATCGACGAGCGCATAGAGCGGGAGGCCGGCGCGAGCGTACTCGCGACGCTTGCGAGCCCGGTCGCGGACGGTGCTCCGGTGCCCGGGCGAGACGACCTCGACCACCATGGCGACGCCTGCGGCGTCCACGCCGAGATCCTCCTCGTCGGGGATCTCGTCCAGGTCCAGAGGCGCGACGAGGAGGTGCGGAATCCAGACCTTCCGGCGGTGGATGACGTTGACGTCCTGGTACGGAGCGACGTCACCGCCCGCCAGACGGGCCTCCAGCGCCCGGCGAAGACGGTTGATGAGCACGCCATGACGACGGCGACCGGTCGGCGACACTTCGATGGACCCCTCGATGATCTCGGCGCGGTAGCCCTCGGGGAGTTCCATGCTCTTCCACGTCTGCCACAGGAACTCGTCCAGGTCGGAGACCGGCACGGAAGCCTGCGTGTGGTCCGTCACCGGCGTCACCTCGTGTGCGAGAGCGGTCATCGTGAAGCACCTCCTCCTCAGTGTGGGCGCAGGTACCACCACGGCACAAGCGACACCCGGACGCTACGAGCCCGGCCTTCCCACCGCGCGGGAATCCGTGTCGATCATCAGAAGGAGTGATGTCGGCGGCGGTTCACGCTGCCTTGTGGGCGGCCTTGCGGGCGACCGCGAAGATGCGGCGGAACGGGAAGACCGTGCCGTGGGGGCCCGGGGGGTAGGCGTCCCTGAGGAGGTCCCGGTAGGTGGCGGTGAACTCCTGGGCCGCCGCCGGGTCGTCGGAGAGCGCGGTGAGGACCGGGCGCAGGGCGGTGCCCTTGACCCAGTCGAGGACCGGGTCCTCGCCGGGGAGGAGTTGCAGGTAGGTGGTTTCCCAGACGTCCGTCTCGCAGCCGAGGTCCATGAGGCGCGTGAGGTAGTCCTCGGGGGTGAGGACGCCCACGGCGCGCACGTTCAGGCGGTCCCGCCAGCGTGGGGTGGCGCACAGGTCGGCGAGGAGGGTGTGGCTGGGGGCCGTGAAGTTGCCGGGGACCTGGAAGGCGAAGGTGCCGCCGGGGGCGAGGGCGTCGATCCAGGCGGCGAAGGAGTCGGGGTGGTTCGGGACCCACTGGAGGGCGGCGTTGGAGACGATCAGGCCGTACGGTTCGCCGGGCGTCCAGTGCGCGGCGTCGCCGGGCCGGAAGTCCAGGGTGCCGCCGCCGGGCGTGGGGCCCGTGTACTCGGCGGTCGCGCGGGCCAGCATTTCCGGCGAGTTGTCGAAGCCGGTGATACGGGCGGTGGGCCAGCGGTCGGCGAGGAGCGCGGTGACGTTGCCCGCGCCGCAGCCGAGGTCGGCGATCCGGGGCGCGCCGCCGGGGCCGCCGGGCAGGTCGGGGATGCGGGCCAGCAGGTCCAGGAAGGGGCGGGTGCGGTGGCCCGCGTGCCGGAGGTACTGGGACGGGTCCCAGGTCGGCGTGGTGGACGGGGACGACGACGGCATGGCGGTGTTCCCTCGCTGGTGCGGAAGCGGGCGGGCGGGACCCGATGGGCTCTTTCCAGCCTGCACCGCGAAGTCTCTTGACGTCAAGAGACTTCATGTCGAGGGACCCTCTACACTGATCGACATGGAGGATGAGGTCGACCGACTGGTAGCGGCATGGCGTCGAGAGCGCCCCGACCTCGACGTGGAACCGCTGGAGGTGCTCAGCCGCGTGAGCAGGCTGGCCCGGCACCTCGACCGCGCGCGCCGGATCGCCTTCTCCGAGCACGGCCTGGAGCCGTGGGAGTTCGACGTACTGACCTCGCTGCGCCGCGCCGGCGACCCGTACCAGCTCTCCCCGGGCCAGCTCCTGACCCAGACCCTGGTCACCTCGGGCACCATGACCAACCGGATCGACCGGCTGGCCCAGAAGGGCCTGGTCGAGCGGTTGCCCGACCCCAGCGACCGGCGCGGGGTACTGGTCCGGCTCACACCCGAGGGACGGGACCGCGCGGACCAGTCGCTCGCCGGGCTGCTCGCCCAGGAGCGCGCGATCCTCGCCGAGCTGTCCGGCGCACAACGAGGCGAACTGGCGGGGCTGCTGAGGCAGTTGACGGCGCCGTTCGACAACGTTCCCGGCTAGGTCCGAAGCCGGACCGGAGCGCCTCAGCCCGCCGAGGTGATCTGGCGCGGCACCAGGTCGACCGGTCCGACGCCCGCCCTGCGGGCCAGCGCCACCGCCGCCAGCGTGGAGTGCACGCCCAGCTTCCCCAGGACGTTCTGCATGTGTGTCCGCACGGTGTGCGGGGAGAGGAAGAGGCGTTCCGCGACGGCCTTGCGGCCCAGGCCCGCGACCATGCAGCGCAGTACCTCGCGTTCGCGCGGGGTCAGCGACTCGACCAGGCGTTCGCTCTCCGTACGGTGCTTGCGCGCGGCCGTCAGCTCCCGCAGGACGCCGGTGAGCAGCGCGGGCGGCAGATGCGTCTCGTCGCGCAGGACGCCCCGTACGACGGTGAGCAGGCGCTGGAGCGAGCAGTCCTTCGCGACCCAGCCGGACGCGCCCGCCTGGAGCGCCTGTGCGGCGCGGCGCGGGTCGTCCTTCTCGGCGAGTACGACCGTACGGACGGACGGCTGGCCCGAGCGGACCCCGGCGACCAGCGAGATGCCGTCGACGGGCGCGCTCTCGCCGTGGTCCGGCACGGCGCGTGCGACCGGCGCCGGCAGTGCGGGCACGGCGGGCAGCGGGACAGGGCCGCCGTTCGCGTGACCGTTCGGGTGAGCGGCCGGATGGCCGGTCGGGTGACCGGTCGGGTGACCGGCCGGATGGCCCGTCTGCGCGCCGTTCATGACGACGCCTCCCGCCACCGCGCCGAGGTCGGCGTCGACCAGCATCACATCGAATCTGCGCCCCTCGGCCGCCGCGCGGTCGAGGCAGCGCAGCGCCGCGGGACCGCTGCCGGCCGCCGCGACGTCGACGTCCGGCTCGGCCGCGAGCGCCGCGGCCAGCGACTCCGCGAAAATGCGATGGTCGTCCACCACCAGAACCCGGATACGTACCATGGACACCCCCTCAAGGTGGGGAGCGGACGGTGCGGGCACAACGCCCGGTGTGCGGGTGATACGTCAATGGCACGGCCGCCGCCGCGTGTTGACTGATACCCCGCCCCGAGCGTCGTACCCGCTTGTCTCCACCCCTGAACAGCACCGGCCCCCACCGGTGCATGTGCATCAGCGTACGGGCGTCCGCCGGGAGGGGAAGGAATTTCGCAGAACTCGTTGGCCTGGTTGTTTACGGTGCGCTTGATGTTTCGTATCGAGACAGAAGTCGACAAATATCGACGCCTGTTGTTCGTTCGGCGGACGGAAGACCCTAGAGGCGGTACGCCCCCCGCGAGGGGATCGCCGGGAAGATGCGCGGCGCCGCGTACCCCGCCGCCGCGAACGCCTCCGTGACCGACTTCGCCGTCGCGTCGGCCGTGTCCGCCTCGACCAGGACGATCGCCGAGCCGCCGAAGCCGCCGCCCGTCATCCGGGCGCCGAGCGCGCCGGCCGCCGTGGCCGAGGTGACCACCAGGTCCAGTTCCGCGCAGGAGACCCGCAGGTCGTCGCGGAGCGAGGCGTGCCCCTCGGTGAGGAGCGGGCCGACCGCGCGGACGTCCCCCGCGTCGAGCAGGGCGATGACCCGTTCGACCCGGTGGTTCTCGGTCACGACATGGCGGGTGTAGGCGCGTACGGTCCCGCTCTCGCCCGCCGCCGCCAACCGGTCGAGCGCGGCGGACAGTTCCCCGTACGGGACGTCCCGCAGCGCGGGCACCCCGAGCGCCCGCGCGCCCGCCTCGCACCCGGCGCGCCGCTCGGCGTACGCGCCGTCGCCCAGTTCGTGCTGGACACGGGTGTCCACGACGAGCAGCCGCAGCCCCTGGGCGGCGAGGTCGAAGGGCACCTGGCGCTGGGTCAGGTCGCGGGTGTCCAGGTGGAGGGCGTGGCCCTCGGCGCAGCAGGCCGAGGCCATCTGGTCCATGACGCCGCACGGCACGCCGACGAAGTCGTTCTCGGCGCGCTGTGCGAGGACGGCCAACTCGGTGGCGCTCAGGCCGAGTTCGTACAGGTCGTTGAGTGCGAGCGCGGTGACGACCTCCAGCGCGGCGGAGGAGGAGAGCCCGGCGCCGGTCGGGACGGTCGACGCGAGGTGGATGTCGGCGCCCGCGACGGGGTGGCCCGCCTCGCGCAGCGCCCAGACGACGCCCGCGGGGTAGGCGGCCCAGCCGCTGTCGGAGAGCGGGACGAGCGCGGCGGCGTCGAGTTGGACGATGCCGCCCGGAATGTCGGCGGAGTGCACGCGCAGGACATGGTCCGTACGGCGGGACACGGCGGCGACGGCCCGGTGCGGCAGGGCCAGCGGCATGACGAAGCCGTCGTTGTAATCGGTGTGTTCACCGATCAGGTTGACGCGCCCCGGGGCCGCCCAGACGCCCTCGGGGGCGGTCCCGTACAGCCGCTGGAACTGCTCGGCCACGGCCGCGTCGATGCGCTCACCGACCTCGCCGGTGACGCTGGTGCCGCTCTCGCTCACCCTGGTTCTCCTTCGTTTCTGCGGTCGTGCTCTAGTACTTGGCGCGCGCGAACGCCCACGCGTCCTCGACGATGCCCGTCAGGTCGGCGCGGCTCGGGGTCCAGCCCAGGCGGCGGTGCGCGGTCTCGGCGGAGGCGACGAGGACGGCGGGGTCGCCGTCCCGGCGCGCGGCCATGACCTCGGGGATCGGGTGGCCGGTGACCTTGCGTACGGTCTCGATGACCTCGCGGACCGAGAAGCCGTTGCCGTTGCCGAGGTTGCAGATCAGGTGCTCGCCCCCGGTGGCGGCGTCCAGCGCGCGCAGGTGCGCCTCGGCGAGGTCCGCGACGTGGATGTAGTCGCGGACGCAGGTGCCGTCCGGCGTCGGGTAGTCGTCGCCGTAGACGGAGATCGACTGGCGGGTGCCGAGGGCGACCTGGAGGACGAGCGGGATGAGGTGCGACTCGGGGTCGTGGCGCTCGCCGGCGGTCGCGCCGGAGCGCGCGGCGTACGCGCCCGCGACGTTGAAGTAGCGCAGGGAGACGGCCGCGAGGCCGTGCGCGGCGCACTCGCCGCCGATCATGTGGTCGACGGCCAGCTTCGTGGCGCCGTACGGGCTGGTGGGGGCGGTCGGGTCGGTCTCCGTGATGGGTGAGGAGACGGGCTCGCCGTATGTCGCGGCGGTGGACGAGAAGACCAGCTTGCGCACGCCCGCGGAGCGCATCGCGGCGAGCAGCGCCATGGAGCCGCCGACGTTGTTGTCCCAGTACTTCTCGGGCTTGGCGACGGACTCGCCCACCTGCGAGGACGCGGCGAAGTGCAGCACGGCGTCGTAGGAGGGGTCGAGCCATTTGGCGGCGTCCTGGATACGGCCCTCGACGAACTCGGCGCCCTCGGGGACCCCGGCGCGGAAGCCGGTGGAGAGGTCGTCGAGCACGGTCACCGCGTGCCCCGCCTCCAGCAGATGGGCGGCGACCACGCTGCCGACATATCCCGCACCACCAGTGACCAGGTACTTCTTCGCGCTCACTCGCTCGCTACCTCTCGCAGTCGCTCGGCCGCGGCCTCCGGCGGCACATCGTTGATGAACACACTCATGCCGGATTCGGAACCCGCGAGGAATTTCAGCTTGCCGGAAGTGCGGCGGATGGTGAAAAGCTCAAGGTGGAGCGCGAAATCGTCCCGTCCGGCGGCCCGGAAGGGGGCCTGGTGCCAGGCGGCGATGTACGGCGTGGGCGGTTCACCTTCGCCGAATATCCGGTCGAAGCGCCTCAAGAGTTCCAGATACATCTGTGGAAACTCTGTGCGCGCCGCGTCGTCGAGCGCCCGCAGGTCGGGGACGCGCCGCTTGGGGTAGAGGTGGACCTCGTACGGCCAGTGCGCGGCGTACGGCACGAACGCGACCCAGTGCTCACCGTCGAGCACGATCCGGGCCCCGTCCGAGACCTCCTTCTCCACGAGGTCGTCGAAGAGGTTACGGCCGGTCGCCTCCCGGTGCGCGGCCACGGAGCGGAGCATCAGCGCGGAGCGCGGGGTGACGAAGGGGTACGCGTAGATCTGCCCGTGCGGATGGGCGAGCGTCACGCCGATCTCGGCACCGCGGTTCTCGAACGCGAAGACCTGCTCGACCTGCGGGAGTTCGGCCAGCTCGGCGGTGCGGTCGGTCCAGGCTTCGAGGACGAGGGCGGCCTGTTCGTCGGTGAGGTCGGCGAAGGAGGCGTCGTGGTCGGAGGTGAAGCAGACGACCTCGCACCGCCCGGAGTCCCCGGCGAGGGAGGGGAAGCGGTTCTCGAAGACGGCGACGTCGTACTCCGGCTCGGGGATCTCACTGAGCCGGCCGTCCCGGGAGGGGCAGAGGGGGCACTCGTCGGCGGGCGGGTGGTACGTACGGCCCTGCCGGTGCGAGGCGATGGCGACGGCGTCGCCGAGGAGGGGGTCGTGGCGCACCTCGGAGGTGGTGGCGACGGGGCCGAGCGGACGACGGTCGGGGGCGTCGCGTACGGCGTCGTCCCGGGAGTCGTAATAGACGATCTCGCGCCCGTCGGCGAGTCGGGTCGACGTCTTCTTCACTACGGACTCCCTCGCACTCCAATCAAACAAAAGCAAACACAATAAATCATCAATCGACAGTAGAGGTCAAGGGAGGGAGAAGACGGGCGAGGCGGCGCGTACACGAGGGCGGCAGGCGGCGCGTACACGCACCGCCTGCCGCCCTCGTGAAAGACAACGAACAGCCACCTTCGGCCGCACGCCGCCTTCGGCCGCACGTCGGACCGGGTCCCTACCCGGCCGGGTCCGCCCCCGTCGCCCCCGGCCCCGTCGCCCCCGGCCCCGAGCGCGTCGTCAGGACGGCCGCGCGGTCCAGGAGGCCCGTGCGGGCCGCCAGGGCCGCGGCCTCCAGGCGGGAGCCGACGCCCAGTTTCATCAGGACCCGCTGCACATGCGTCCTGGCCGTGCTCGGCGCTATGCCCATGCCCGCCGCGATCAGCCGCGTGTCCTCGCCCTCCGCGACCCGTACGAGCACCTCGATCTCGCGCGGTGTGAGCATCCGCAGCAGCCGCTGGCCCTCGTCGTCCGGCTGCGCCGCCGGGTTGAGCAGTTCCGTGAACGCGCCCTGGAGGAGCTGCGGCGCGACCGCCGCCTCGCCCGCCCGCGCCTTGACCATGGCCCGTTCGACGCCCTCGATGCGCTCGTCGTGCCGTACGTAGCCGGACGCGCCGGCCGCGAACGCCGCCGCGATGCCGCGCGGGCTGGGCACCGGGCCCAGCACCACGACCGCCACCTGCGGGCGGTCCCGTTTGATCCGGACGATCGGGTCGAACGCGCCCGGTTCCGCCGGTGCCGCCGTACCCAGCAGGCACACCTCCGGCGCCCTGCTCACCACCAGCTCCGCGACGCCCGCCGTCGGCGCCGCCGCCGCGAGCACCCGGTGCCCGCGCAGCTTCAGCGCGGAGGCGAGCGCCTCGGCAAGCAATCTGTGATCGTCGACCACCATGAGCCGCACGCCCATCGAGCAACCCCCATCCCCCGCTGGTCCTGACCCCCCGGCCTCTTGCCCCGGCAAGCTACACGCTTGTTCGACATCGCGCGCCCCTTACCGGTCAGAAGCCCCCCGGATCAGCGAAATTCGTCCTGTTCAGGGCAAGTTGACCTCACATTCAGCCGCTCCGGGAACGCGAAGGGATCACTCCCTGATCACGCGTGAGCGGCCCCGCCGTTCACCCGGCGGGGCCGCTCAGCATGTCGTACGAATCGGCGTGGGTCAGCGTGCCGCGAACATCACCGCGAGGTATTCCTTCCGGCTGCTCGTCGTGGACGGCTCGCTCAGCATGGTGTCGGAGATGAACAGCCGGCCGTCGCTGTACAGGAGTTCCGAGTAGTCCTCGCTGAAGTTGGACTCCACGTCGTCGACCGCCTCGTCGGACGGGTTGCGCATCAGCACCGTCTGCTTGAACGTGCTGCCGTCGACGGAGACGATCTGGCCGCCCTCGCCGTACGGGGGCCGCTTGTAGGCGATGATGTTGCCGCCGTCCATGCGCAGCGGGGAGATCGTGTACGTGCCGCCCGCGTCGGCCCGGTCCGAGGTGGTCTTACCGGTGGCGAGGTCGTACGAGATGATCTCGTTCGTCTCGCCGTAGTCCTCGCCGTCCGCGTCGTGCTCCGCGGTCGGCAGGTAGAGCCGGTCGTTGCCGACCGTCAGGTGCAGGCACTTCTCGACCTCGGTGGCGCCGCACTCCGCCGCCATGTTCCCGGCCGGGAACTTGGCGCGCAGCTTGCCGGTCTTCTCGTCGATCGAGAAGAAGTCCGAAATGCTGCTGCCGCCGGTCGCGGTCTCCCCGACGTCTGCCGCGACGACGAGCGGCTTGGTGGAGATGATGCCCGCGTACTTGACCCCGACCGGCATCTTGAACGTCGAGAGCACGGCGCCGGTGACCGGGTTCACGTTCTGGATCGAGACCTGCGGGTCGTCGTACGAGCCGCACTTGCGGGCCGCGACCAGCCCCTCGCCGCCGCCGTACCCCATGTCGTAACAGCCCTCGGCGCTGACCTCGGGCTTCCAGCGGATCGTGCCGTCGGCGATGTCGAAGGCCGCGCCGCCGTCCGTACCGCCCGCGGCGACCGTCGAGCCGCTGAGCGTGACCTCGTCGAAACTCGACTTGCTGTCACCGGAGTTGGAGCCCGTGACGGACTTGCTCCAGAGCAGTTTGCCGGCCGTCAGATCGATCGCGCCGATCTCCGTGCACTGCTGGTAGTCCTTGGAGTTGGCGCGCTTGGCGGGCTCGAACGCGATCGCGGCCCGGTTGTCCTTGGTGGCGTGCTTCGACGCCGCGCAGACCTGGCCGGGCAGCGGGATCGTCCAGAGCTGGGTGCCCTTGTCCCGGTCGTACGCGACGATCTGGTTGACGCCCGTCTTCACGTAGGCGGTGCTGGTGAGCCAGGAGCCGCTGACGTCGGTGATGCCGACGACCTTGGGCACCGGGACCTGGTAGCCGAGCGTGGCCTTGGGGTCGGACGGCGCCTTCTCCGTGCCGCCGCCCCCGAGGTTCTCGCTGCCGCCCGTGGAGCCCTCGGTGGAGCCGGACGAGCCGCCCTTGGCGTCGTTGTTCGTGTCACCGTCGCCGGAGGACGCGAACCAGACACCGCCGCCGACGATCAGCACCACGGCGACGGCCGCGGCGATGATGATCTGCATCTGGCGGTTCGGCTTCCTGCCGCCGCCGGGGCCGGGGGTCCCGCCGGGGCCGGCCGGGGTCCCGTACGGGGGCTGCTGCGCGTACGGACCCTGCTGCTGGTACGGGCCCTGCGGCTGGGTGGGCGGTGCGGGATACCCGTATCCGGGCGGCCCGGGCTGGGTGGGCTGCTGACCCGGCTGGCCGGGCTGCCCCGGGTACCCGTACCCCTGCGGATATCCGTACCCCGGGTTCTGCGGGGGCGGCGTGGGCGCGCCGAAACCACCGGGCGGCGGGTCCTGCGGGGCGCCGAAACCACCGGCCGGGGGCTCCTGCGGGGCGCCGAACCCGCCCTGCGGGGGCTGGCCCGGCGGCGGCGGGGGCGGCTGGTTGGGCGGCTGGTTGGGCGGCTGGTTGGGCGGCTGGTTGGGCGGCTGGTTGGGCGGCGGCGGAGGTGGCTGCGTCATGGCGTACGTACCTCGGGGCAGTCAGGAGGAAGGGGAGAAGAACGAGGAGCGAGGGACGGGGAACGGAGCGCGGGACGGTGGTCAGTCACCGAAGGCCATCATGGTCTTCGTCTGCAGTTCCTCTTCGTCGCTGCTCGCGCTGACCCGGCCGCTGGCCAGGTAGAACCGGCCGTCCGCGTAGAGGTACTTCGCCGAGTAGAAGGAGCTCTCGATCTCGGACGTCGAGGTCGGGTGCTGCTGGATCGTCTTCGGGGCGCCGCCGGTCGGCGCGATCGTCGCGACCGTACCGCCCTTGTCGTACGAGGCGTCCATGTAGACGAGGACCTTGCCGCCCTCCATGCGCAGCGGCGTCATCGTGCGGCCCTCGGGCGCCTTGGAGCGCCACTTGGGCTTTCCGGTGTCCAGGCTGAAGGCGACGACCTCGTTGGTGCGCGAGGTGGAGCCCGAGTCGGGCGCGGTCGCGATGTAGAAGTTGCTCGCGTCGGCGGCGACGCCGACGCAGCCCTCCAGGTGCTGGCCGAAGACGATGAAGCCACCGCCGCAGTCCGGCTGGAACTTGTCCTTGCCGCCGGCGAGCTGCGAGCGCAGGGTGCCGTTCGGGGTGAGCCCGAGGATGCTCCAGGTCTTCTCGTCGCTGTTCTCCACCGAGATGACCAGCGGGTCGAGGGAGTAGACTTTCTGGAGGTCCCAGCCCTTCTTGAGCTGGTACGACCACTTGGCCTTGCCGGTGGTCGGGTCCAGCTCCGAGACCCGCTTGTCCTCCAGACCGCAGTCCATGCCGGCTATCAGCTTGGCGCCGCCCGCGAACGACTCGGGCTGGCAGTCGCCGTCCTGCTTGCCGAAGAGCTCCTCGCCGTCGCTGACGCGGTAGCCGTCGGAGTTGCTGGAGCGGCCGACGGCGAGGGTGTCCCCGCTGATGGCCAGGGTCAGTTCACTGACGAAGTCCCAGTTGCCGTGCTTGGTGACCGCCTTCTTCCAGCCGGCCTTGCCGGTGGTGAGGTCGATCATCTGGAGCTGTGTGCACTTCGCGCTGTCGGTGTTGTCGTCCTTGAACGCGATGACGATCTTGCCGTCGGTGGTGGGCGCGTTGGGCGCGGCGCACACGGGCGCGGCCGTCGGGACCGTCCACTTCTTCTTGCCGTCGCTCGCCGAGTAGCCGACGACGCCCTTGTACATGGCCTTGACGACCGTGTCGCCGACGAGCCACGGGCCGTACACGTCGGCGCCGCCCCGGGGCAGGTCCACGTCGTTGGTCTGGAGCCAGGTGACCTTGGACTCGCCGTCCTTGCGCCCGGCGTTGAGGTCGTCCTCCGCCTCCCGGCCGCTGCCGCTGCCGTCGCCCTGGTCGACGTCGTCGTCGGACGACGTGGTCGGCTCGGCGCTGTCGCTCCCGCCCGCGACCGGCTTCTTGCTCTGGCCGCCGCCGTCACCGCTGAGGGCGAACCACGTACCGCCGCCGATGACCAGCAGCCCGGCGACGGCCGCCGCGACGATGACACCGGGCTTGCCCCTGAGGAAGTTCTTGCCGCCGGGGCCGCCAGGTCCGCCGGGACCGCTGCCGAGGGGCGCGGTGGGCGGGCCGGGATAGCCGTATCCGGGCTGTTGGTTGTACGGACCGGGCTGCTGACCGTACGGACCCGGCTGCTGGTTGTACGGTCCGGGCGCCTGGCCGTAGGGGCCCGGCTGCTGCTGGTACGGGCCGGGCTGCTGGCCGTACGGACCCGCCGCCTGCGGGTATCCGTACCCGGGCTGCGGGGCGGGCGCCTGCGGCGGCTGGGCCGGCGGCGCCGGCGGCTGCGCGGGTGCCTGCGGCGGCTGGGCGGGCGGCACCGGCGGCTGGGCGGGCGGCTGCGCGCCCCCGTACGGCGCGTTCTGCGGCGGCCCCGGAGGCGGCCCCGGAGGCGGACTCTGCGGCGGAACCTGAGGCGAATCCTGTGGAGCGCCGAAGCCCCCCTGCGGCGGCTGCTGGCTGGGTGGCTGGGTCATCAGCGCTTTCCCCCTGTTGCTGCGGAGCACGGCCCGGTCGGACTCCCCCGCGATCCCGGCGGCCGAACGGAGCGGTCGGCCGGAATGGAGCGATTCGGGCGTGGATTCCGCATCGTCACATCAGTCGAGCGGGGCTTCTTTGTATCACTCGGACCGCTGTACGGGACGGGCCGGTCCGCCCCTGTTCCCAAGGGAGGACCGGCCCGTGACGCGCTTGTTATGCGCTCTGCACACCGTCTCTACGCTTCCTCCTACGCGTCCTCCGCCAGCTCCAGCCAGCGCATTTCCAACTCGTCGCGCTCGGCCTTGAGTTCACGGAGCTGTGCGTCCAGTTTCGCCACTTTCCCGAAGTCTGTGGCGTTATCGGCGATCTGCTGATGGAGGGTCTTCTCCTGGCCGTCCATCTTGGCGACCTGCCGCTCGATCTTCTGGAGCTCCTTCTTCGCGGCGCGGTTGTCCTTGGCCGAAACCGCTCCCCCGTCGGCCGGCCCGGCCGACGCGGCGGACGAGGACGCCGGGACCGCGGTCTCGACGAGCCTGCGGCGGCGCTCCAGGTACTCGTCGATCCCGCGCGGCAGCATCCGCAGGGCGCGGTCCCCGAGGAGGGCCATCACCTTGTCGGTGGTCCGCTCGATGAAGAACCGGTCGTGGGAGATGACGACCATGGAGCCCGGCCAGCCGTCGAGCAGGTCCTCCAACTGGTTGAGCGTCTCGATGTCGAGGTCGTTGGTGGGCTCGTCGAGGAAGAGGACGTTCGGCTCGTCCATCAGCAGCCGCAGCAACTGGAGCCTGCGCCGCTCGCCGCCGGAGAGGTCACCGACCGGCGTCCACTGCTTCTCCTTCGTGAAGCCGAACTGCTCGCAGAGCTGCCCGGCGGTCATCTCGCGGCCCTTGCCGAGGTCGACCCGGTCCCGTACCTGCTGGACCGCTTCGAGCACCCGCAGCGTCGGCTTCAGCTCGGTGACCTCCTGGGAGAGGTACGCCAGCTTCACCGTCCTGCCGACGACGACCTTCCCCGCCTCGGGCTGTACGTCGCCCTGGCTGCGCGCGGCCTCGGCGAGGGCGCGCAGCAGGGAGGTCTTGCCCGCGCCGTTCACCCCGACCAGGCCGATCCGGTCGCCGGGGCCGAGCTGCCAGGTGAGGTGGGTGAGCAGCACCTTCGGGCCGGCCTGGACGGTGACGTCCTCCAGGTCGAAGACGGTCTTGCCGAGCCGGGCGTTGGCGAACTTCATCAGCTCGGAGGTGTCGCGGGGCGGCGGCACGTCGGCGATCAGCTCGTTGGCCGCCTCGACGCGGAAGCGCGGCTTGGACGTACGGGCGGGGGCGCCGCGGCGCAGCCAGGCCAGCTCCTTGCGGACCAGGTTCTTCCGCTTGACCTCCTCGGTCGCCGCGATGCGCTCGCGCTCGGCGCGGGCGAAGACGTAGTCGGAGTAGCCGCCCTCGTACTCGTGCACCGTCCCGCCCTGGACGTCCCACATCCGGGTGCAGACCTGGTCGAGGAACCACCGGTCGTGGGTGACGCAGACGAGCGCGGAGCGGCGGGCGCGCAGGTGCTCGGCGAGCCAGGCGATGCCCTCGACGTCGAGGTGGTTGGTGGGCTCGTCGAGAACGATCAGCTCCGGCTCGCCGATCAGCAGCTTGGCGAGTGCGATCCGCCGCCGCTCACCACCGGAGAGCGGTGCGATGACGGTGTCGAGCCCCTGCGGGAACCCGGGCAGGTCGAGCCCGCCGAAGAGCCCGGTGAGCACATCGCGGATCTTGGCGTTCCCGGCCCACTCGTGGTCGGCGAGATCGCCGATGACCTCGTGCCGGACGGTGGCGGTGGGGTCGAGCGAGTCGTGCTGGGTCAGCACCCCGAGCCGCAGCCCGCCGCTGTGCGTGACGCGCCCGGTGTCGGCCTCCTCCAGCTTGGCGAGCATCCGGATGAGGGTGGTCTTGCCGTCGCCGTTACGCCCGACGACGCCGATCCGGTCCCCCTCGGAGACGCCGAGGGACACACCGTCGAGCAGCGCACGGGTGCCGTACACCTTGGTGACTGCCTCGACATTGACCAGATTGACGGCCATCAACGCTCCTGTACGGGGGAAACTCGACCGGTGGGCCGACCGACGTCCCAGCGTAGTCGCCCGGCCCGGGGCGTCGGTCTGCGGTGGTTTATGGCTGCCGCTCCCGTTTCCGGCCGCTCTTTACTCAAGGGAACGCTCTCGCGAATATGATCGTGCGCACCGCGAAGCCGCGGTACGGCGTCGAGGGGGGAACGCGTGGCTTATGACCTCAACATTTCCGCAGGCGAGCTGAGAGCCTCGGCCGGGGCGGCGGACAGTCTGGTAACGGATCTGCGCCCACTCCTGAAGAAGGCGGTGGACGACTTGGCCACCGCTTCGGCTTCCTTCCGCGGCTGGACCGCCGGTCCCCGGATGGAGGAGACCAGCAAAGGCTGGGGCAGTGCACTCGGCACGCTGCGCGACGATCTCTCGCAGCACGCGCAGGGGCTGCGCATGCTCGCGAATGGCCGCGACATCATGGAACAGGAAGTTCTCAGCTCCTTCAGGGGCTGGTGAGTCGGACGCGATGACGGAGAGCTTCACGCGCCTGTTCAAGCAGGACTTCTCGGATCTGGAAGCAGCCGTCTCTTCCTGGAAGAAACTCGCCGAGGCGCTGGGAAAGACCGGGACCGACAGCGGGAAGCGGGTGACCGGCCCGCTCCACAAGGCAGGGTGGACAGGCCTCAGCGCCACCCATGGCTTCGAGGCGATGGAGGCCACCGAGAGCAGGCTGGGCACGGCGCAAATCGACGCCCAGCTGATCACCACCGTTCTGGACACCTTCGAGACCAAAATGGAAGCGGCCCAGCGCAGGCTGCGCAACGCGGTGGCCGACGCCGAGGCAGCGGGGCACACGGTCCGGGCCGACGGCTGGGTGGAGCCGAAACAGGCCCTCGACCCCACGTACCGCAACGACCCGGACTACGAAGGCCTTCAGCAGGAGGCCAACGCCGGGCTCGGCGGCTTCCGCGCCCGTATCGACGAGGCCCTCAACGACGCCGAGACCGCCAGCTACGAGGCGGCCGAACTCCTGCACCAGATCGACCCGTTCGACCTGGACAAGCGGTACGGCAGCGCGAACGCCCAGGAGGACGCCGCCCAGGTCGCCGAGTTCGCCGGGATCAACCAGAAGGACATCCCGGA
This sequence comes from Streptomyces sp. NPDC087310, assembly GCF_044744405.1. Lineage (NCBI taxonomy): Bacteria > Bacillati > Actinomycetota > Actinomycetes > Kitasatosporales > Streptomycetaceae > Streptomyces > Streptomyces sp. NPDC087310. The sequence continues at coordinate 176,115 of NZ_JBIUYF010000005.1, forward strand.
CGGGAAAAACCCGAAACAGGCGGCGGCCTGGTGGGCCGACCTGGACGAGGACGACCAGCGCTTCTACCTGGCCGCGTTCCCGGACCAGCTCGGCCCGCTGGACGGCCTGCCCGCGACCACCCGGGACCAGGCCAACCGGACGGTGCTGGACGTGAAGCTGAACGACTACGCGCTGCGGGAGGGAGGGCTGGGATACCACGACCGGAGTAACTACCGGTCCCTGAGCGCCCTCAAGGACCGCCTGGAAATAGCAGATGTCGGCCCTGCCCACAAGCAGCAGTATCTGCTCGGCCTGAGCACGAAGGGGGACGGGCGTGCGATCGTGGCGATCGGTAACCCGGACACGGCCAAGCACACGGCGGTGCAGGTACCGGGCACGGACAATCAGTTGGACAACTTTGACGGCCAGATCAGCCGGGCCAATAAGTTGCAGGATGCGGCTGGTGACTGGAGCGCGGGAACGGGCAAAGACGTCTCGGTCATTGCCTGGCTGGGCTACGACGCTCCGGAGTTGAACAACAGCGTCATCACCGACGGACGAGCACTGGACGGGGCCGAAGACCTGCGCGGCTTCACACACGGTCTCCGCGCCGCTCATGAAGGTGAACGCACCCATCTGACCGTTCTCGCGCACAGTTACGGCTCCACAATCGCAGGGGCCGCAAACGCCGGGGGCCAAGGACTGGACGCGGACGACATGGTGGTGCTCGGCAGTCCCGGGCTGACCGTCGACCGGGCCGATCAGCTCAAGATCGACCCCGAGCACCTTTGGGTGGGCGCCGCCGGCAATGACCCGATCTCCAACGTGGCCTCAGACCTCACGTTGGGTGCCGACCCAAAGAAGTCGGAGTTCGGCGCCCAAAGAATGTACGTGGACACCAGCGGGCACAGCGGCTACTGGGACGACGGCAGCCAGAGCCTGGAGAACCAGGGACGCATCATCGCCGGTAAGACCCCGAAAGACGGAGGACCGGGCTGATGGCCCTCAAGCACCCTCATTCCTCATCCGTAATGCGTCGGGGCGCCACGGCCCTGGCTCTCGCCCTGCTCCTGGGAGGCTGCATGTCCGACGGCGCGATCAACGATCCTCTGCCCCGCATGAGCAGGGAGAAAGCCGAGGAATGGGCCATGCACTGGACCGGATCCATGGCCCGCACCGCCAACGCGGAGATCCAGCCCGAGACTGATCCTGAGCTGCCCGCAGCGAAATTCACTGACTGCGTCGGCAAGAACAACGAGGTCGTTGACGACGGCCGGTTCACCCTGCGCTACAGCGTGCGCGCCAAGCTGCCCAAGGCACAACACCCGGAGGCCATCCGCGCGATCAGAGACACGCTCAAGGAAAAGGGCTTCGAGATCCAGGGCTACCGATCGGACCCCACCAAGGACCCCGCCAATCTGGTGGATGCTACCCACCCGAAGGACCACCAGTTCGTCTCGGCGGGCGACGTAACCGACGAACTCCTCACACTGATCGTCGTCACCCCCTGTCTCCTGCCGCCCGGTGCCGAGCAGAAGCAGTTCTGATCAGGGGCCCTACGCGAACCAGGGCGGCAGTGGCGCGCCGGACCGGCTGCCACCGGTGGTGGGCCTGGTCGACGGGTGCCTGCTGCCACCCGGTCCGACCGGGGCCCGCGTCATCTCAATACCACCGCAAGGAGGCGGTCGGGGCTCACACTTGTCGGAATCCGCACGCAGAAAGTCCTCACGGTCCACCGTCTTGTTCCCGCCCCCGTCCTCCGCGATCAACACCTGCTCATCCTTGAGACCATCAAGATCAGCAAGCGTGAAATCAACCATGTCGTCGAGACCCCGGTTGCCCATCGAGCCACGAACCGAGGCGCTGTACGGCACTCCACCGCGCAGCTCGGTGAGAAGGTTCCCACTGGCGCTCCTCCACCCCTTGGGCAGAGGCCCGAAGACCCGCATGCTGCCGACAGACTCGGTCCAGCTCGTATTACTCACCATCCAGTTCACCAACGTGTCGCCGGGGACATCGGCCAGCACGGAGAAGTTCTGCGCCAAATAGCCAGGACAGGAAGCCAACAGCAACCGGACCCCACCACCCTCCGCCCGCTCCACGGCAAGGATCCCCTTCGGCGCAGGACTACACCCCGCGCCAAAGACGGCAAGGGCAAATAGCACCACCGCCGTGGCGGTCGTTCTCGTCCGTCGCGTCATCACCCCCACGTTCACAAGTCGCACACAGGATTCCCATCACCCTGTGTCCATGTCCATCATTATTCCAGTAACGGAAATGACTGATATGTGTCATGGGGCAACGCTCCGCAACGACCTCCGCCGAGCCCGCACAGAACGACATCGAGGAGCGCGGCGACGCGGAACGCCGACACGAGCTTGTCTTTACCTTGCCTTCGGGCCACTCGGCTGGAGCGACGTTCATCCGCGAGTGGCAGACGGTGCCGGCCCCCGGACTCCTGGACACGTCGGCGTACGCCGGGCAGACATCCACGCACGGCCCCAACCACTTCCCGCCCGATGCGATGACCCCGGGAGCCCTCGGCGCGGGCGAGCCGCGGCGAGGCTCCTCGCACAACTGCTTTCGGCCACCCCGGATGCGCCGGGGCGGGTGTCCGGGCCGAACAACCCATGGCAAGGGGCGACCCGACGTCCCGCAGGCTCGAACTGGTCTCAAAAGCGCCTGGCGCGAGGGTCCTGGTACAGACCATTCTGGCCACAGCTACCCATCGTTCAAATTTGACATGAACATGATCATACTCCCTGGCTCTCGAAAGGCGACAGATGTGAACCTCCGTACCTATTTCCGCGTGAACGTCCGCTCCGCACTGTCAGCCGTCCTCCTGGCCTTCACCTGCGTCCTGGCCGGGGCCTCCGGGCCCGGGGCGCAGGCGGCGGTCGCCGCCGAGCACACCGTTACGTTCGTGAACAACACCGGCGAACGCATATGGATCGGCGAAGGGCACAACGCCGACGGCTCGGCCGCCCTCACCGGGCTGCCGACGCTCAACAACGGACAGTCGGCCACCATCACCATCCCGGAGAACTCCGGCGCCCGTCACTGGCGGGGCAAGTTCTTCGCGCGGCAGGGCTGCAGCGGCACCGCGGGCAGTACGTTCCGCTGCAAGGTCGGTGACTGCGGGCCGCACGTCGACCGCTGTTCCCTCGGTGAACAGCCCACCAGCCTCGCGGAGTTCAACTTCGACCCGGCGGACGGCCTGGCGCCCTGGTACAACGTCAGCTACGTCAACGCGGTCTCGTTCCCGGTGACCATCACCCCCGTCGGGGTGGCGCCTCCGTCGGACGGCGGCGAGTGTGCCCAGATGGGCTGTCCGGAGGACCTGCTGCGGTACTGCCCGCCCCAGAACCTGACCACCGACCCGGCCACGGGCGCCCCGCTGGTCTGCACGAACCCCAACCGTGACGCCCAGACCAGCTACAGCGCGGCGATCAACGCCCACTGCCCCAAGGCCTACGCGTGGTCCAAGCAGGACACCATCCCGGGCAACTCGGTGGTGCGCCAGTGCCGGGCCTGCACCGGCTTCACGGTCACCTTCCACTGACTCCCGCGCCCAACGGACCGGGCCGATCTCCCCGATCCCCCACACCGACGGAGCACGCACGATGACTGAACCCCTGTCCGTGTCCCCACTCCCACCCCCGTCGTCGCGCCGACGCGCGTCGTCCGCGCGCCGTCCGTTCCTCGTCCTCGCGTCCCTGCTGGCCCTGTTGGTCACAGCCTTCTTCAGCCCCGCGGCCAACGCAGAGGTCGCCGCGTCGTCACGCAAGGGCGTGAGCGTGAACACCGTGACCGGCACCTCGCAGGCCCTCGCCGATGTCGGCGCGGCCTGGTACTACAACTGGGCGTCGAGCACAGCCGGTGTCACCAAGCCCGCCGGCACCGAATTCGTCCCGATGATCTGGGGCGCCGGCTCGGTCACCGACGCCCAGCTCTCCCAGGCCAAGGCACAGGGCACCCAGCTCCTCGGCTTCAACGAGCCCGACATGGCGGGACAGGCCAACATGTCCGTCGAGCAGGCGCTCAACCTGTGGCCGCGGCTGCAGTCGACCGGCATGCGCCTCGGCGCACCCGCCGTCGCGTTCGGCGGAAACACACCGGGCGGCTGGCTGGACCGGTTCATGTCCGGCGCCGCGGCGCGCGGCTACCGCGTCGACTTCATCCCGCTGCACTGGTACGGAGGCGACTTCAGCTCGGCCGCGGCCGAGCAACTGCGCGGATATCTCCAGGCCGTGTACGACCGCTATCACAAGCCGATCTGGCTGACCGAGTACGCCCTGATCGACTTCTCCGGCAGCGCACCGCGCTATCCCAGCTCGCAGCAGCAAGCCGACTTCGTACGGTCGTCGACCGCGATGCTGGAGAGCCAGTCCTACGTGGAGCGCTACTCCTGGTTCACCCTGTCCACCCAGGTCAGCCCGACGGGTCTCTACAACGGTACGACCCCGAACGCCTCGGGTCTCGTCTACCGCGCCGTCGGCCGATAGGTCAGCAGACACTCCGGTGGTCCGCGTCCGGGATGTGACGATCCCCTGCCCCGCATGAGCGGGGAGAAAGCGAGGAGTGGGCCATGCACCGGACCGGATCCATGGCCCGCACCGCCAACTCGGAGATCCAGCCCGAGACTGATCGTCACCACCCCCTGTCCCCTCCCGCCCGGTGCCGAGCAGAAGCAGCTCCGACCCTCACTCCGAACAGACGTTCCCAGTGGATCGGTCGGTCCGGGACGGCCGGACAGGGGCCGGGGCGGCAGCGGCGCGCCGGACCGGCTGCCACCGGGGGTGGGCCTGGTCGGCGGGCGCCTGCTGCCGCCCCGTGGTGTGTCGCCGGTCACATGGACGGGCTCAGCGCCGCCTTCACCTTGGGGTGGGACAGGTACTCCTTGCTGCCCTGGTAGTCGGCCGCGATGCCGGAGCCGAGCGCCGAGCCCCAGGTGAGGGGCGAGCCGAAGGTGTTGCCGCTCTCGAACTCCGCCTCACCGCGGTCGTTCGTCATCGCCGTACCCAGCTCCTGGTTACCGTCTCCGGTGTAGAAGTGGATCTCCTCGCCGTCGATCGGGTCGCCGTCGGGCACCTTCGTCAGGGTGGCGATGAGACTGCCCCTCGCGCCGACGACATGGCCCGTGCCGTTCCGGAGCCTCAGGCGTGTCTTGGTCTTGTCGGCCATGGCCGAACTCCTTGTGTTCAGGGAAGACGGTGGCGTGATCGCACCGCCGCCCGGACACCGTGGCACGAGCCCGTCCGGCACCCGGGGCGTTAGGGCCGTGCGTGGACGCCCTACCACCCAAATGCCCTACAGCACGGCCCGATTGGCGGAGAGTTAAGTGATCACCGGTCGCAACACCCGCCCGGGCCACCGACGATGACGGCATCGGCCCCGGGCACGCCGCCCGTGGTGCAGTCGGCCCGGAACCGGTGTGACATGTCATCCCGACGGTCCACGCCCCGGGCTCGGGCGATGACAAGGAGAGAACTCCATGGTCCATCCCGCACGATCATCCGGTGCCCGGGGACGGCTGGTCCGCCGTACCGCCGTGGTCCTTCCCGCGCTGTCCGCCCTCACCCTGACCGTGAGCGTGCCCGCCGCCTCCGGTGCGGAGAAGGAGAAGATGCCCAAGGCCCAGGCGTTCGACCGGGACAAGGCGCTGCCGACCGTGTCCGAGGTGACGGAGCTGTGCGGCCAGACGCAGCGGTACGCGTGCTCGTTCCGGATCGATCCGGCGCGCTCGCGGGAATTCACCAGCGCCGTGCACTCCGTGGCCAACGGCGCCATCAACTGCACCAACGAGCCGATGACCGTCTCCCGTACGGTGGCGCTCCAGTCGAGCAGTACGGACAACATCGGCGGGGAGATCTCCGGCAGCGGCACCATCGAGGGGACGGCCGCGACCGACAACGAGGTCAGCGGGTCGGGCACGGGCCAGGTGACGGCGCAGCAGACGCAGCAGGAGAGCGACAAGGGCAGCGCGACCCAGACGGGCAGCGCCAAGCTCAGCACCACCAATCACACCGCGCCCAAGGACAAGGGCCCCAACCAGGAGACCACGGTGGAGGGGACGGCCACCTCCAGTGCCACGGTGGAGCACACCTCGACGACCACCGAGCAGATGACGGAGATGGGCAGCACGACCGTCGCGTCCAAGAGCAACATCCATCTCGCGCTGCGGGGCGCCTTCACCGCGGCGTTCAAGGGCACCTGGAACCACACCTGGTCCATGACCAACACCGAGACGACCCAGGTGACGTTCACCATCAAGGCCAATGACGAGTTGCAGTTCGGCGCGCTGAACGCCATGACCCGTACGGTCGGTGAACTCGTCGTGAACGGCACGGGCAAGCTGGTCAAGAACGTGACCGTGGACGGGCCTTCGACGGTGAACTCCTCCACCATCGTGGCGCAGACCTTCACCAACCCCGACAAGTGCCAGACGCTGCGGCCCAAGGGCGCCGAGGCCCGTCAGCCCGACGACGAGCCGAGCGGCCGGCGGGCGGTCCCGCGCCCCGGGAAGCGGGTCCTGACCGGGCAGTACGTGCTGGAGCGGAACGGGACGTGGCGGCGGACCGCCTGATCCTCCTGATCCGCCTGGCACGGAAAGGGAAGGGTGACCGGACTCGATGTCCGGTCACCCTTCCCTTTGTCGTACGTACGGGGTTACGGGAGCCGTCTCGCGAGGTCCGCGGGGCTCATGGTCACCGGCAGCAGTCCGGGCGCCGCCGAACCCCCGGAGCGCAGGGTCGGGGAGCCGATGGTGTTGTCCGGGGTCCGCGCGTTGTCCCGGGCGTCGGCGCAGCGGGTCAGTTCGACCTTGCTCATCGGGCCGGTGCGCTGGTAGAAGCGGTCGCCGAACGATCCCGACGGCACGTCCACGGTGGTGTCGAGGCGCGTGACGTTCCTGTCGTGCACCAGGGTGCCGACGACACGCTCCCGGGCGGCCTGCACCTCGATCCAGCTCACCTCGCCGGGCTGGACGGTGACGGAGAGCGTCCGGTCCTCATCGCGGCTCCACAGGAGGGGGTTGGTCGTGGCCATGCCGAGCGGGTTGCCGTCCGAGCCGGTGAAGCCGGTCTCGATCTGTGCGGCGATCTCTTTGAGACTCAGGTTGATCGGGTCACGCGGATTGAGCGGTTTCTTCTCCTCCTGCACGAAGTACTGGGTGAGGTTGTCGTAGGGGAACTCCTTCCACTTCAGCGGGCGCTGATCGGTGATCGGGTTCCGGGTGCAGTTGATGTACGCCTGGCCCACCATGCGCGGCCGGTCGTAGTACTGGAAGGAGTAGCGGTCGTCCTTCTCGAAACGGCAGGCGCCCGCGGAGTTGCAGGCCGACACGGCGTCCTTGGGGAGGACCTTCTCGTGTGCCTTGTACGCCTGGGGCATCGGCAGCCGCGCCTTCTTGTCGTCGTACGGCACGGGCGCGGGTTCCTGCGTGGCGGTGAACCGGGTGAGCAGCGGGCCGCACTTGGACGCCTTCTCCGCGGGTTTCGCGGCGAAGGTGATCTTCGGATTGTTCTCGCCCGCGGTGAAGGAGTAGGAGCGGCGTTCCGGGCCGTGCCGCCAGTTCGGTTTCCCCGGTTCGGTGCTCTTGGTGGTGAAGGATCCGGGCTGGTCGCTCGCCGTCCCCTCCGGTGTCACGTCGTAGACCTGCCCGTTCGCGACCTCGTCCGGCTTGCACTCGGTCAGGGAGCTGGGGCTGTCGTCCCAGGACACGGTCACCTTCGCGCCCTTCTGCACCCGCCACAGCCGGGTGATCAGGGTGCCCTGTTTCGGGCTCACGTCACGGTTGAGGGCGGTCGCCTGGAGCGTGTCCGGGTGGCCCGCGGTGGTGGCGGAGAGGAGTTGGGTCGCCGCCGCCGTCCACCGGTCCGGGGGCTTCGTCGCGGTCCCGGTGGCCACCAGGGGCTCCGCGTGATCGGCGTTCTCGACGGGGGTGGGGACCGGCTCGGCGGCGGCGGCCGGGGCGGGCGGGGCGATGAGGACGAGCGAACCGCCGACCAGGGCGGTCATGCAGCATCGGGCACGGCGTCGTAGCACGGATGCCTCCTTGGTCTGGAGCAGGACGGCCCCGCGTCCGGAGCGTGGGGCCGGGCGTGTCGGTCAGCGGACGCACCGGCCGGGGAGGGCCGGGGCGGTCCGGTCAGCAGGACCACCAGGTGGACGGGGGGACGATCACATCCGCGTCGGTCAGCCGCTCCCGCATGCCGGAGGAGGAGTGGCAGAGCTCCGCCGCGCCGGCCGCGGGGGACTGGTCACGGGGGACGGCGTGGAAGTCCTGCTGTGCCTGGGTGTGGGCGCTCTGGCTCTCTTGCCAGGCGCCCTGCGCCTTGCCCGTCATCGGCTTGTTGCAGTCGTGGAAACTCTCCGACTGGCACTTGTCGTTGGCGGCCTGGTTCTTGCCCACACCCTTGCAGGACTCGCTCGCCGGGATGCCGTTGATCGCCCCGCACGGGTCGGTCCCCGGAGCCTCGGGCACCGGCTTGGCCGAGGGGACGGCGGGGGGTGAGGGCTTCCCGGGGGACGGCGGCTCGGGGGCGGGCATCGGCGGGGTGGGAGCCACCGCGAGGGCGGCGGGCCCTGCGCCGTGCTGCGGCTGGGGGGTGGCGACGGAGGCGAAGGCGGCGGGGGCGACAGCGGGGGCCGGGGTGGAGGCGGCGACGGGGGACAGTCCGGGGCCTAGGGCGACCAGGCCCGCCACGGCCACGATTCCGGCGAGGGCGAGGGCGGGCAGCAGGCGCGCGCAGAGAACACGCATGGAACTCCTTGTCGTCAGGGGGCCGGTGGCCGCCTGACGCCGCGGCCACCGCCGTCAGACTCCGGCACCCCGCGTGGCTCTGCCAGCCGACCGCAATGGATCTTGAGCCATTAGCGGACAACTGCCTACGGGTGGCCGTAACACCTCGTCAGTTACGGCCCTGGCCCGTGTGTTCCACCACGGTCGCGCCCTCGGCCGGGGAGGTCGCGACCCGGGCCGTGCGGCAGGTCCCCGAGGCCAGCAGGGCTTCGGCCACCTCGTCCGCCGCCTCCGGGGACTTGGCGAGGAACGCCGTCGTCGGGCCCGAGCCCGAGACCAGGGCCGCCAGCGCGCCCGCGGCCCTGCCCGCCGTCAGGGTGTCCGCCAGGGACGGGCGCAGGGAGAGCGCCGCGGGCTGGAGGTCGTTGGACAGGGTGGCCGCCAGCGCGGTGGCGTCGCCGGTGCGCAGCGCGTCGAGCAGCGCCGGGTCGGCCGCCGGGGGCGGTACGGGGGCATGGGCGGTGAGGCGGTCGAACTCCCGGAAGACCGTCGGTGTGGAGAGCCCGCCGTCCGCGACCGCGAACACCCAGGGGAAGGCGCCGTCCGTGTCGAGGGGGGTGAGCTGTTCGCCCCGCCCGGTGCCCAGCGCCGCGCCGCCGATCAGGCTGAACGGTACGTCGCTGCCCAACTCCGCGCAGATCGCGAGGAGTTCGTCCCGTGAGGAGTTCAGCGACCAGAGTGCGTCACAGGCCAGCAGGGCGCCAGCGCCGTCCGCGCTGCCGCCCGCCATGCCGCCCGCGACGGGGATGTCCTTGGCGATGTGGATATGGACGTGCGGGTCGATGCCGTGCCGCTGCGCCAGCGCGAGCGCGGCGCGCGCCGCGAGGTTGGTGGCGTCCAGGGGAACCTGGCCGGCGTCCGGGCCCTCACAGGTGATCCGGAGTGTGTCGGCGGGCGTCACCGTGATCTCGTCGTACAGGCCGACGGCGAGGAAGACATTGGCCAGGTCGTGGAAGCCGTCGGGGCGCGCGGCGCCCACCGCGAGCTGGACGTTGACCTTGGCCGGGACCCGTACGCGTACCCGCGTCCGCTCAGAAGGGGTCACGCGCCCGCTCCCTTCGATTCCGCGATCCGCGCGAACTCCTCCACCGTCAGCGACTCCCCGCGCGCCTGCGGCGACACGCCCGCCGCGACCAGCGCCGCCTCCGCCGCCGGGGCCGAGCCCGCCCAGCCGGCGAGCGCCGCGCGCAGGGTCTTGCGGCGCTGCGCGAAGGCCGCGTCGACGACCGCGAAGACCTCGGCCCTGGACGCCGTCGTCTTCACCGGTTCCGTCCGGCGTACGAGCGAGACCAGTCCGGAGTCGACGTTGGGCGCGGGCCAGAAGACGGTCCGGCCGATCGCGCCCGCGCGCTTCACGTCCGCGTACCAGTTGGCCTTGACCGACGGCACCCCGTACACCTTGTTGCCCGGCGCCGCGGCCAGCCGGTCGGCGACCTCGGCCTGGACCATGATCAGGGTGCGTTCGATGGTCGGGAAGTGCTCCAGCATGTGCAGCAGCACGGGGACGGCGACGTTGTACGGCAGGTTCGCGACCAGCGCGGTCGGCGCCGGGCCCGGCAGCTCCCGTACCCGCATCGCGTCCGAGTGCACCAGCGCGAACCGGTCGGCGCGCTCCGGCATCCGGGCGGCGATCGTCGCGGGCAGGGCGCCCGCGAGGATGTCGTCGATCTCCACCGCCGTCACCCGGTCCGCCGCCTCCAGCAGCGCCAGGGTCAGCGAGCCGAGCCCGGGGCCGATCTCCACGACCACGTCGTCGGGGCGCACCTCGGCGGTGCGGACGATCCGGCGGACGGTGTTGGCGTCGATGACGAAGTTCTGCCCGCGCTGCTTGGTCGGGCGTACGCCCAGCGCCGCCGCCAGTTCGCGGACGTCGGCGGGCCCCAGCAGCGCGTCGGACGCGGCGGGAGGGGCGGAGGGGGCGTCGGAAGGGACGTCGGCGGGGACGTCGGAGGCGGCGTCCGGTACGTCGGGCTCAGTGGTGCTCACCCGGTCAGCCTACGGCCGCAGTGCGGCCACGGGCTCGCCCCCCGCTGTACGTAGAGCTTCTTCGCCCGGTACGTCTGCTCACCGGCCGGGGCGTCCTGGGGCCGTCCGCTGCCGCCGAGGGCCTGCCAGGTCCCGGTGTCGAACTGGTACAGCCCGCCGTAGTTCCCCGACGCGTCGACGGCGTCCGGCCGGCCGCCCGACTCGCAGGCGGCGAGCCCGCTCCAGTTGAGCCCGTCCGCGCCGGCGACGGACGTCGGCAGCACCTTCGTGCCGACCCTGACCCGCTGGGTGACCGGCGCCCGCACCGTCTCCGTACGGATCCTGCGGGGCTTGTGCCGTACGCCGTTGACGGTGCGCAGGGCGTACGTGACCCGGCGGGCGCCCGCGCGCCCGGCCCGCTCGACCACCTCCGTGCCACGCGGCAGCGCGGGATCGGCGGTACGCACCGTGTCGTACGGGACGGCCTCCTCCCGGGTCTCCTCGCCCGCCGTGACACGCAGGACCGTGACGACCTGGCCGTCGCGCGGGAAGCTGTCGCCCGGTACGGAGGTGGCGTCCTGGCCGCGCAGGGTGATCCCGGCCTCGGCGAGCGCCTCGGTGACGGTGGCCGCGTTGGTACGGAGCGGGTGCTCGCGGCCGTCGGCCAGGAAGGTCAGGGTGCGCTCGGTGCGTACGTCCAGCGCCAGGCCGTGGCGGGCGATGGCGGCGGAGCGCGACACGGAGAGGTACGCGCCCTCGGCCCGCACCCCGAGCTGGCGCAGCGCGCCGTCGACGGTGCGCGCCGTGGTCCAGACGCGGCGGCGCTGCCCGTCGAGGGTGAGCAGGACGGGGCGGCCGTAACGGACGACGACCTCGTCTCCGTGGTCGAGCGGGGCGCCGGGCGCGGGGGCGACGATGTCGTGCGCGCCGACGGCGACGCCCTCGTGGGCGAGGAGTTCCCCGACGTCACCGGCGAAGGTGTGCAGGGTGCGCGGTTCACCGTCGACGCTCAGCCGTACGCCCTTGTCGTGGACGACGAAGGCGGAGGTGCCGCCCGCCAGGAAGGCGACGACGAGGGCCTGCGGGAGCAGCCGGCGCAGGGTCTCGGGGGCCGCGGGGGCGTCGGGGCTCCGGCGTCGGCGCCCGCCGCGTGTCGCACGGTGACTGCCCTGTGCATTGCTCACGACGCTCCACGGGATCCGGTGCGGGATGCCCCCGGACCCTAGCGGAGCTTCGGTCACTCTCCAAAGCGGCTCGACTACCCAGCGTACCCACTCGCACGGACATGCGATGACGTGACGGCCCAGCAGTGGCCCAGCAGCGGTTCGGCAGCGGCTCAGTAATCGAACGCCCGGGCCGTGTTCCGCGCGATCGCCTCCGCCATCGCGTCCTCGCCGATCCCCCGCACCTCGGCCATGGCCCGCAGGGTGACAGGAATGAGGTAGGGCGCATTCGGCCGCCCGCGAAAGGGGGCCGGGGTGAGAAAGGGTGCGTCGGTCTCGACCAGCAGAAGGTCGAGCGGCGCTACGGTGAGCGCGTCACGCAACAATTGAGCGTTTTTGAAGGTGACATTTCCTGCGAAGGACAGGTAATAACCGGCCGCGGCACAAATCCCGGCCATTTCGGCGTCGCCGGAATAACAATGGAAAATGGTGCGTTCCGGAGCGCCCTCCTCCGCGAGGATACGGAGCACGTCGGCGTGCGCCTCGCGGTCGTGGATCACCAGCGCCTTCCCGTGGCGCTTGGCGATCTCGATGTGGGCGCGGAACGAGCGCTCCTGCGCCGCCCTGCCCTCGGGCTCCGTACGGAAGTAGTCCAGCCCGGTCTCGCCGACGGCCCGTACCCGCTCCAGCGCGGCCAGCGCGTCGATCTCGGTCAGGGCGTCGTCCAGCGCCGCGTCGCCGCCGCCCGCGCGGGCGCCCTGGCGCGACCAGCCGTCGGGGTCGCCGTGCACGATGCGCGGCGCCTCGTTGGGGTGCAGCGCGACCGCCGCGTGGACGGCGTCGTACGCCGCGGCCGTCTCGGCGGCCCAGCGGGACCCCTTGAGGTCGCACCCCACCTGGACCACCGTCGTCACACCGACCGAGGCGGCCTTCTCCAGGGCCTCAGCGACGGCGCCTTCCTGCATGTCCAGGTGGGTGTGCGCGTCCGCGACCGCCACCCGAAGGGGCTCGGGCAGCGGCGGCGGGGCTTGCTTCGAACTCATGGGCGCGATCCTACGGGGGACCGGTCCGCCGGGGTCCGGAAGGATCTCCCGGGGGCCGGTCCCGCGCGCTCACGGGCGGTGGTGGTGCTGGAACGGGTGCAGGAGGTCGGAGAGGTGCCAGTGGTGGTGCCCCTCGGCGGTCTTCCCGGCGGATCCCGCGGGTATCTCCCCGCCCGGCGCCTGGGCGGGTATCTCCTCGCCCGGCTGCGCCTCCGTGCCCGCGCCCCCCTCGTCCTCGGCGGTCCCGGCGGCCTTCGACGCCTTGGCCGTCTTGGTGGCCTTGGCCGCCTTGGCCGTCTTCGCCGGGTGGTGCTGTTCCGTCATCAGCGCCCGGACCGACGAGACCTGTCCGGACCTCATGATGCGTACGACATGGCCGCCGCAGTTCTGACAGGTCGGGCTGGAGAGCGGGGAGGGAACCCGCACCCCCTCCGCCTTGTACACGACGACGTTCTGGCCCGAGCCGTCGACATGATGCTCTATGTCGTACGCCTGCTCCCAGCCGTGTCCACAACGCATGCAACAAAAGGCATATGCCTCGTGAACTACAGCGGTGCCCGTGATCTCACTCATGCCAGCTCCTCTCCACTGACCCAGTGGACGCCTTCGAAGGCGGGAGCGCATCAGCGCCTGTCGATTATTGGATGGGTCTTGGCCTTCTCATGTCCCAATGACCCGGCACGCGGTCTGCGCTTTACATTTCACGATAGTCCTTTACCTTCCGAGGGGGCCGTGCGCGCCGCGTTTTTTGATGCGACGACAGCATCGAACACCTCGCGCTTGGGCAGCCCCGCCTCGACGGCGACGGCGGCGATCGCCTCCTTGCGCCGCTCCCCCGCCTCCTCCCTCACCCGTACCCGCCGCACCAGCTCGGCGGGGTCGAGATCGCCGGGCACCGGGTCCGGGGCGCCCGCCACGACGACGGTGATCTCGCCCCGTACGCCCTCGGCCGCCCACGCCGCCAGCTCGCCCAGCGGGCCGCGCTTGATCTCCTCGTACGTCTTGGTCAGCTCGCGGCAGACGGCGGCCCTGCGGTCGGCGCCGAAGACCTCGGCCATCGCGGCGAGCGTGTCGTCCAGCCGGTGCGGGGCCTCGAAGTAGACGAGCGTGCGCCGCTCGCCGGCCGCCTCGCGGAGCTTGCCCAGCCGTTCGCCCGCCTTGCGCGGCAGGAACCCCTCGAAGCAGAAACGGTCCACGGGCAGCCCGGAGAGCGCCAGCGCGGTCAGCACGGCCGAGGGCCCCGGTACGGCCGTGACCCGGATGCCGTGCTCGACGGCCGCCGCCACCAGCCGGTACCCGGGGTCGGAGACGGACGGCATGCCCGCGTCCGTGACCAGCAGCACCCGCGCCCCGCCCGTCAGCGCCTCCACCAGCTCGGGCGTCCTGGCGGACTCGTTCCCCTCGAAGTACGACACGACCCGCCCCCGGGTGTGCACCCCGAGCGCCTGGGTGAGCCGGCGCAGCCGCCGGGTGTCCTCGGCGGCGATCACCTCGGCGGTCTCCAGCTCGGCGGCGAGCCGGGGCGGCGCGTCCGCGACATCGCCGATGGGCGTGCCCGCGAGGACCAGCGTTCCGGGGGATGCCGGGGCGGTTTTCGAGCCACCCGCCGAGGGGTGCGTCACGGGGGCTGTCGGGGGCGGTGTTCCAGGCGTTCCAGTCACATCCGCCATCCTCGCAGGACGGGACGCGCGCCTCGCACAGCGGCGTTCCCTACGATGGCGCGGTGACCAGTACTGCGCCAGAAGCCCTCCAGGGGCACGACGCCGACGAGAAGCAGCCCTCATGGCCTCAGCGGCTGCGCCGATTCGGCCATGCCCCGCGGCCGGTGACGGGCCTGCGCGAACGCCTGGTGCCGCCGTACACCCGGCCCTCGGACCGGCTGTGGGCCGTGCTCGGGGTACCGGCCCCGCTCACCGCGCGGCTGGTCCGCTGGTCGGCGTGGGGCGGCCCGGCCCTCGTGGCGCTGGTCGCGGGTGTGCTGCGGTTCTGGAACCTGGGCAACCCCAAGGCGGTGATATTCGACGAGACGTACTACGCCAAGGACGCCTGGGCCCTGATCAACCAGGGGTACGAGGGGAGCTGGCCCAAGGACGTCGACACGTCGATCCTCAAGGACCCGTCCTCCGTCCCGGTGCCCACCGACCCCGGCTATGTGGTGCATCCGCCGGTCGGCAAGTGGGTCATCGGCCTCGGTGAGCAGATGTTCGGCTTCACCCCGTTCGGCTGGCGCTTCATGGTGGCGGTGCTCGGCACGCTCTCCGTGCTGATGCTCTGCCGGATCGGGCGGCGGCTCTTCCGCTCCACCTTCCTGGGGTGCCTGGCGGGCGCGCTGCTCGCGGTGGACGGCCTGCACTTCGTGATGAGCCGCACCGCCCTGCTCGACCTGGTGCTGATGTTCTTCGTGCTGGCCGCGTTCGGCGCCCTTCTGATCGACCGCGACCGGTCCAGAGCCCGGCTGGCGGCGGCGCTCCCGGTGGACGAGGAGGAGGGCGTCCTGCGCCCGGACGCCTCGGTCGCGGAGGGGCTGCGCCTGGGGTGGCGGCCCTGGCGGCTGACGGCCGGCCTGATGCTGGGCCTGGCCTTCGCGACGAAGTGGAACGGGCTCTACATCCTGGCCGCCTTCGCGGTCATGGCGGTCCTGTGGGACGTGGGCGCGCGGCGTACGGCGGGTGCGGTACGGCCGTACCGGGCGGTGCTGAAGCGGGACATCGTCCCGGCGTTCTTCTCGACGGTGCCGGTCGCGATCGCCACGTACATCGCCTCCTGGACCGGCTGGATCGTCACGGACAAGGGCTACTTCCGGAACTGGGCCACGACGGCGGGCCAGGGCGGCAACTTCACCTGGCTGCCCGACTGGGTGCGCAGCCTGTGGCACTACGAGTACGAGGTGTACCAGTTCCACATCAACCTGACGTCCGGCCACACCTACCAGTCCAACCCGTGGAGCTGGATCGTCCTGGGCCGCCCGGTCTCGTACTTCTACGAGGACCCGGCCGCCGGCCAGGACGGCTGCCCGGCGTCGACCGCCGGCAAGTGCGCCCGCGAGGTGCTGGCGATCGGTACGCCGATGCTGTGGTGGGCGGGCGCGTTCGCGCTGCTCTACGTCCTGTGGCGGTGGTTCTTCCGCCGCGACTGGCGCGCGGGCGCGATCGCCTGCGCGGTGGCGGTGGGCTGGGGCCCCTGGCTCCTCTACCAGGAGCGGACGATCTTCCTCTTCTACGCGGTCGTCTTCGTCCCCTACCTCTGTCTGGCGGTGGCGATGATGATCGGCGCGATCCTCGGCCCACAAGGTTCGGACGAACGACGCAGGACGATCGGCGCGGTCGGCGCGGGGGTGCTGGTCCTGCTGATCGTCTGGAACTTCATCTACTTCTGGCCGCTGTACACGGGGACGGCGATCCCACTGGAGTCGTGGCGCAACCGGATGTGGTTCGACACCTGGGTGTAGGCCGCCCGTCCGGCCCCGTCCGGCGGGGCCGCGGGGACGGATCCGACGGTCGGACAGCGGGGCCGCGGGGACGGATCCGGCGGTCGGACAGCGGTCGCCCCGCCCCGGATCCTGGTGTAAATCTGTCCCTATGGCCCGATTGGCCCGACGTCCAGGCGAGCCCCGGCCCTCAGCCGGTCCCCGGTCCTGGTGGCGGGCCGGGTCCCGGTCGCGCGGCGGATCCTGGCTGCGGATCGGGAACAGCAGTGTCGCGGGGCAGGTCTTCCTCTTCCAGGCCGTGATCGTGCTGCTGCTGGTGGCCGCCGCCGCGACCGCCGTCGTCCTCCAGGCCCACCGGGACAGCCAGCAGGAGGCGACGAACCGTTCCCTCGCCGTCGCCGGGGCCTTCGCGAACTCCCCGGGCATGGTGGCCGCGCTGCGCTCCCCCGACCCGACCGCGATCCTCCAGCCGCGCGCGGAGGCCGCGCGCAAGATCTCCGGCGTCGACTTCGTCGTGGTCACGAACCCGCAGGGCATCCGGTACACCCACCCCAACCCCGCCCGGATCGGCCAGCACTTCGTCGGGAACCTCAAGCCCGCGCAGGCCGGTCACCCCTTCACCGCGAGGAACACGGGCACCCTGGGCCCCGCCGTGTACGCGGTGGTGCCGGTCTTCGGCCCCGGCCACAAGGTCGTCGGCCTCGTCTCGGCCGGGATCACCATCGCCAAGGTCAGCACCGCCGTGGAGGAGCAGCTTCCGGTGCTCCTCGGCGCGGCGGCCGGCGGCCTCCTGCTGGCCACCGCCGGGACGGCGTTCATGAACCGCCGGCTGCGCCGGCAGACCCACGGTCTCGGCCCGACCGAGATGACCCGGATGTACGAGCACCACGACGCGGTCCTGCACGCGGTACGGGAGGGCGTGCTGATCGTCGGCGGCGACGGCCGGCTGCTGCTCGTCAACGACGAGGCCGCCCTCCTCCTCGGCCTCCCCCCGAACCCGGAGGGCCGGTACGTCTCGGAGCTGGGGCTCGCCCCGGAGACGGCGCGGCTGCTCACCTCCGAGCAGGTCGCCGACGACGAGGTGGTCAACTCCGGGGAGCGGCAGCTCGTCGTCAACCGCCGCCCCACCGACCGGGCCGGCGGGCCGCCCGGCTGGGTGACCACGCTGCGCGACTCCACCGAGCTGCGCGCGCTCTCCGGACGGGCCGAGCGGGCCCGCGGCCGGCTCACCCTCCTCTACGAGGCGAGTACGCAGATCGGCACCACCCTGGACGTGACGCGTACGGCCGAGGAGCTCGCCCGGGTGGCCGTGCCCCGCTTCGCGGACTTCGTCACCGTCGACCTTGCCGAACCCGTCCTGCGCGGCGAGGAGCCGGGCCCGGCGACCGCGACCGGCTCGGGGCTGCGCCGGATCGCCGTCCACGGGATCGCGGAGGAGTCGCCGCTCTACCGGGTCGGCGTGGAGTTCAGCCTGATGCCGTCCACCCCGCAGAGCGCGAGCCTGGCCGAAGGGGAGCCCGTACTCACCACCGACCTGCGCTCCTCGGACACCTGGCGACGGCACGACCACGAGCGCGGCGAGCTCCTGATGGCGTACGGGTTCCACTCCTTCATCACCGTTCCGCTGCTGGCCAGGGGCGTCATGCTGGGGATGGTCAACTTCTGGCGCGCGCAGCGCCCCGAGCCCTTCGAGCAGGACGACATCTCCCTGGCCGGTGAGCTGGCCGGCCGCGCGGCCGTCTGTATCGACAACGCGCGCCGCTACACGCACGAGCACACCATGGCCGTCGTGCTCCAGCACAGCCTGCTGCCCAACCGCCTCCCGGAGCAGAGCGCCCTCGACCTCGCCTACCGCTATCTGCCGGCCGAGTCGGGCGTGGGCGGCGACTGGTTCGACGTACTGGCCCTGCCGGGCGCGCGGGTGGCGCTGGTGGTGGGCGACGTGGTCGGGCACGGGCTGCACGCCGCCGCCACGATGGGGCGGCTGCGGACGGCCGTCGCCAACTTCTCGGCGCTCGACCTGCCGCCCGAGGAGCTGCTCGGGCACCTGGACGAGCTGGTCAGCCGGATCGACGAAGAGGAGGAGGGCGCGGACGGGCGGGGCGAGGACGACGCGGCGGCCCGCCCGTCCGGGGGCAGGACCGCCGTCACCGGCGCCACCTGCGTGTACGCGGTCTACGACCCGGCCTCCGGGCTCTGCACGGTGGCCCGCGCCGGGCACCCGCCGCCCGCCCTCGTCCACCCGGACGGCACCGCCGAGTTCCTGGACCTGCCGGCCGGGCTGCCGCTCGGGATCGGCGGGCAGCCGTACGAGACGACCGAGTTCACGCTGGAGGAGGGCAGCCGGCTGGTGCTCTACACGGACGGGCTGATCGAGGACCGGGCGTGGGACATCGACGTGGGGTTCGAACACCTGCGGACGGCGCTCTCCGGGCGCCCCGGGCACGACCCGGAGGCCACCTGCCGGGCGGTGCTCGACGCGCTGGTCCCCGACCGGCCGAGCGACGACATCGCCGTACTCGTCGCCCGCGCCCGCCGGCTCGACACGGACCGGATCGCCGAGTGGACCGTGCCGCACGACCCGGCGGCGGTGGCCGCGGTACGCGCCGAGGTCAGCCGCCGGCTCACCGCATGGGGCCTGGAGGAGGCGGCGTTCACCACCGAGCTGGTGCTGAGCGAGCTGATCACCAACGCCATCCGGTACGCCTCGGGGCCCATCGGGGTACGGCTGCTGCGCGACCGTACGCTGATCTGCGAGGTCTCCGACACCAGCTCCACCTCCCCGCATCTGCGCGCCGCCGCGGCCACCGACGAGGGCGGGCGGGGGCTGTTCCTGGTCGCCCAGTTCGCCGACCGGTGGGGGACGCGGTACACGGCGCACGGCAAGGTCATCTGGACGGAGACGGCGCTGCCGCGCGGCGGCGGCCCGCATCCGTTCTGACGGGCGTCCGGGCCTCTGTAGCAGTCCGGTAACGCCCGCCTCCCGTGACTCAACCGTCCCGTAGAGTTCCGAGTCGATGACTTCCTTGAACGTGTTCAGATGTTCGAGGGGGCTCCTGGGGAGGGGTGACCGCCACTCATGCGCAGTGGAGCGAAGACCGCCGTCATAGGCGGAGTGTTTCTCGTGTTCGCCGGTGGAGTGGGCTACGGCGCGTACAACGTCTACAACGGGATGTCCGGCGGGGGCACGGACGCGCAGACGAAGTCCGCGACCAGTGAGGTCAAGACCGGACCGCTGAGCGCCGCCGAGATCGACCAGGCGTCCAAGGACTTCCTGACCAAGTGGGCGGAGGGCGGTGACGCGGCGGCCGTCGCCCAGCTCACCAACGACCCGACCGGCGCGACGCCCGTCATCGGCGCGTACCGCACCGAGGCCCATGTCACCGACGCGGTGATCACTCCGGGCCCGGCGGTCGGCGCGAAGGTGCCGTTCACCGTCAAGGCGAAGGTCGAGCTGGACGGCGCGAGCAAGCCGTGGACGTACACCTCGGAACTGACCGTGGTGCGCGGCCTGTCGACGGGCCGGCCGCTGGTCTCCTGGGCGCCGTCCGTGATCCACCCGAAGCTGACGAAGACGACCCGCCTCGAAACGGCGGAGGCGTCCGTACCGCCCATCAAGGCGGTCGACCGCAACGGCGTCGAGCTGACGAAGGAGAAGTACCCGTCGCTCGGGTCCCTCCTCGACCAGCTCCGCGAGCGGTACGGGAAGGAGGCGGGCGGCTCGGCCGGCGTAGAGCTGATGCTGAAGAGCGACGCCGATCCGGACGCCACCACCGGCTCCGCCGACGAATCGCTCCTGACCCTCTCCAAGGGCAAGGAGGGCACGCTGAAAACGACGCTCGACGCGGCCGTCCAGGCCGCCGCCGAGACCTCGGTGAAGAAGTACAGCGAGGCGTCGGTCGCGGCCGTCAAGCCCAGCACGGGCGAGATCCTGGCCGTCGCGAACAACCGCAAGGACGGCTTCAACGCGGCGATGCTCGGCAAGCAGGCCCCCGGCTCCACCATGAAGATCGTCACGGCCGCGATGCTGCTGGAGAAGGACCTGATCGGCGCGGACAGAACCGCCGAGTGCCCGAAGAACGCGATCTACATGGGCCGCACCTTCAAGAACCTGGACGACTTCTCCATCGACGGCCAGCCCTTCTCGCAGAGCTTCGCCCGCTCCTGCAACACCGCCTTCATCAAGCTGATCGACGACGTGGGCGACGACGGCGCGCTGCCCAAGGAGGCCGCCGAGGTCTTCGGGATCGGCCTCGACAACTGGAAGACCGGCGTGGCGTCCTTCGACGGCTCCATCCCGTCGTCGTCGGGCGGCGAGGCGGCGGCCCAGTACATCGGCCAGGGCACGGTCCAGATGAACGTCCTCAACATGGCGTCCGTCACGGCCACCGCGAAGAACGGCACGTTCAAGCAGCCGGTCATCGTCGCCCCCTCCCTGGACGACCGGGAGATCGCCACGGCGGCGCGCTCCCTGCCGTCCGGTGTGGCGCAGCAGTTGCGCTCCATGATGCGGCTGACGGCGACGAGCGGTACGGGCGCGAAGGCGATGGCCGGGCTCGGCGGCGACAAGGGCGCGAAGACGGGCTCGGCGGAGGTCGACGGCCAGGAAACGTCGAACAGTTGGTTCACGGGCTACCACAACGACATCGCCGCGGCGGCGGTCGTGGAGGCCGGCGGCCACGGCGGCGACGCGGCGGGCCCGGTGGTGGCGGCGGTGCTGGCGGCGGGGTGATGTTGAGCGTGGGAACGTCGTGGTCCACGTCGGCTTCGGCACTAGGGTCAGATCGTGGATTCGGCATTGGTCACCGGCGACGGACACCATGCGGCGTGCGGCATCTGCCCGTCACGACGTTTTCCGCTGGGTGAGTTCGACGTATTCGAACGCCCCTCCAAGGAATGTCCTTTCGATCCTGCGGACGGGCACCGGTACACGGCCGAACGTGTCCCGGTGTGTGTGCACCCGGACAAGGTGGGGTTACCGGTCGGCCGGTACAAGAGCGAGAACGAAGCGCTCACCGCCGAATTGGACTTGCCCCCCACCCTGCCCGACCTGGTCCCGTATCTCCGGAACGTGTTGCACGGCGCAGCGCCGGTCTTGCTTGAACGGATCATCGAGCAAGCCTCGTCCGAGATTCCGCGAGTGTTCCCGGAAGCGGATGTGGTCGAGACGCTGCGCCGTGCCCTCGGTTAGGCCGCGCTGAAGTCGATCGAGTGCGCCTTACCGGAACGGCGGAATCCGGCCGCCTCGTACGTGCTCTCCAGGATGGCCAGGCGTCGTTCCGCCTCGCCGTGCTCCACCCAGTAGCGCTTGGGCGGCGTTCCCCATGCGTGGACGTACGCGGTGTGGGTGTAGTCACCAGCGGAGTACTCGTGGTGTTCCTTGTCGGTCTGGTGGATGACCGAGACTCCGACCCGCTCCGCGATCCTCGCGAGAAGCTGCGGTTGCGCAATCATCGCGTGCATCATCTCGTCCACGGGAACAGCGACGGGGATTTCCGTCATGTCCTCGTCCTGCCCGCCGAGTTCGTAGACAGCGGCTTTGAGGGCGAGGGCCCGAAGTCCCTCGGTGAGCAGCGGGCGCTTGTCGATGTCGAGGTCCCAGTTACTGATGACCGGGAAGCCCGTGAAGCAGGTCCATGCCTCGTCGTACTTCAGCGCAGCGGCGGTGAAGGCGTCGAACTCGGGGTCGGCCTGAATCGCCGACATGATCTCTCGGGCCCGGTCCGCCACCCGTTCGGGTGTGGGCCGGGAAATGGTGTCGCTCACTCTGCACTCTCCTTGTCGGCTGTCCCACAGGTCGGCCGGCACGACGTCCCGCACGGAACGGACCGATGCCTCCGATGGACGGTGCCCCCGCAGTTCGGGGCGCTGCACCCAGCACACCGCGACGAACGGGCCCGTGGTGATCAACTGGCTTGCCACGCAAGGACTTTGCGCGTCGTGCAAGCGGCCTCGACGGCTCTACCAGGCATGCGTACCGTGAAAGCCCCCGGTCGTGCGGCGTGGGAGGGACCTGTGCCCGTTGACCCGCTCTGGAACAGCGCGAGAGCGCACGAGTTTGCCGCGCAACGGCGCCCCGGTGCGCTGATCCGCCTCGGCCGCGAGCACCGCGCCTGGACCCTCGCGGCCCTCGGTGACCGGCTCGGCTGTTCACCGGCCACGGTCTCCCGGCTGGAGCGCCGCACCAGAGTCGTAGACCTGGCCCTGGTGCACCGCGCCGCACTCGAAGTCGGCGTTCCGCGACACATCCTGGTGAGTTCCCTGGCGCCACCCGCCCCGACAGCACCGGCGGCCACTAGAGTGACGGCCAGTCCGCACGTCGAGGAGGACCCGATGCGCCGCCGTACGCTGCTCACCGCCACGGCAGCCGCCGGACCGGCGGCCCTGTTGCTGGGACTGGATCAGGCCCTGGCCGAAACTCCCGCACCGACCGGCGCCGGACCACTGGACGCGCGGCTGGCCACCGCGCGCGAGCTGTACGACAGAGGCACGCACGGACGTCTGCTCGCCACCCTGCCCGGCCTCATCGCGGACGGCCACGCAGCCGCCGTCTCCCGCCGCGAACTCGATCAGGCCCGGCTCTCCTCCGTCTACAGCCTGGCCGCCGCAGTGCTGAGCAAGCTCGGCTCCTACGATCAGGCACGGCTCACCGCTGACCGCGCGCGCACCTGGGCCGAAGTGTCCGGCTCCCCGCTCGCATCGGCCGCCGCCGCCAGGGAACTGGCGATCGTGCTGCGCCACCAGGACCGCAACGAGGAGGCACAGCGCCTCATGTCCGCCGCGGCCTCCGGCGTGGAGGCGACGGGCCTACGGACCGACGCGTCGGCGTCCGCGTACGCGCAGATGCTCTGCACCCTGGCCTACACCGCCGCTCGGGGCGGACACCGTACCGAGGCCCTGGCGATGGCCGAGGAGGCCCGTCTCTCTGCCCGCCGACTGCCGCGGACCGCCCCTGCGGGCCGCTTGTTCCCCATCAGCCCGGCCGCCGTCAGTCTCTATGCGGTCGGTGTGCACTGGGCACTCGGAGACGCGGGCGCCGCTCTGGAAGCCGGCAAGGATCTGCGCCCCGAGCAGTTCACGACCTCCGAACGCAAAGCCCGGCTGGGCACGGACATGGCGCGAGCCTGGTGGGCGTGGCAGCGACCCGAGCAGACCGCCCAGGCGCTGCTGTCCGCGTACCGAGCCAGCCCTGGAGAGGTCCAGGACCGGCCCGCCATCCGCGGCATCGTCCACGAGTTGGCGGAACGGCATCCGCGCACCAGCGGCGTTCGTGAACTGCACACCGCCGTGCTTCAGCGTGGACGCCAACGGAGCGCGTGAAGCTCAATCACCGTGGGCGCGGTGGCAGGGGCCGTCCGGCATCTGGCTCGTGCCGCACGCGAGCTGAGGTGAAGGCGGACCAGGCGGCGGGGGTGAGCTGGAGCAGCGGGCCCGTGGGGTTCTTGGAGTCGCGGACAGCGACGGCGTTGGGGACGTTGAGGGCGACCTCTATGCACTCGCCATCGCCGCTGCTGTAGCTGGACTTGGCGAACTCGAAGTGCGGCACGGTCTACTGCTCCTTGCGGATGCGCTCAATCAGAGCGACGGAGTCCTGCGGAGCGAGTCCATTCCTGACGATCCGGTCGAACTTAAGGTTGTGGCGCGCGGCATCAGCCTCGCTCTCCAGCCACAGCGTAGACGACGTGGTGTCCATGTAGACCACGTCCATCGCGCCAGGTTCGGCAAACGAAACGATGCTGAATGCGCTGGTCATCCCGGGATGCGAGCCCGCGCTGAATGGAACGACTTGGAGGGTCACGTTCGGGAGGGCCGCGACCTGGGTCAGGCGGGCAAGTTGCGAACGCATGATGTCGCGCCCACCGACCAGTTGTCGCAATGATGCCTCGCCTACCACCGCCCACACACCCAGCGGGCCGCTGTCCGTCAGTCGGCCCTGGCGCGCCATCTTCGCCTCGACAAACCTCTCCACCTCGTCAGGGTTGTCCCAGTCGGCATTGCCGACCGCCAAGGACCTTGCGTAGTCCGGAGTTTGCAGTAGACCTGGCACGAACGACCCCTGCCAGGTGCGAACTCCGGTAGCGATGTCCTCAAGGGCCACGTATTCCACGAGAGCGCGCAACTCGGGGTACTGGTTCCACCAGCCCTTGGCCTTGCGCCGGTCCCGGTCAGCCTTGGCCAATCCCAGAAGCCGGTCTATGACCGCCGCGTCATTCTCCTCGTACAGGTGACAGAGCGCCCGGATGTCCGGATCCCGCATCGGGACAAGGCCACGTTCCATCTTGGCGACCTTGGCGACGGACGCCGTCAGTGCATTGGCCGCATGCGACTGACGCAGGCCAAGAGCCTCGCGCATCCGCAACAGCTCCCCGCCGAGCCGACGTCCGAGAACGGTCGAGACCGTCTTTCCGCGATCCGGATCGGTACCACCCATGCCCTGCTCCCTCCTGGCGAATCGCCCCAGTCTGGAACCTGAGCAGCTCGAACACAACTCGATGACAGAGAATTCAATGCCTTACCGCTTGATGGCATTCAGAATCTACCGCTACTGTCGGTGCGCAACCGCTCGCACTGTGGAGTTGCCTGGTGGAAGTGCACCGCCCTGCCGTGCCCTGGAAGGGGTGCGGCCCGGTGGCATCGCCACTGCCATGCGCGTCCTCGTACGGGCAGATCCCGACCGCACACGGAGGTGCGTGTTCATGACCGCTGCGCAGGAAGTTCCGGCCCCGGGGCCTGAGTTCGGGCCCGTGTTGAAGGTGGATTCGCTGGATTACACGCCGGTGGCCGGCAGCGTGTCGCTGGCGCGGTGTCATACGGGGCGTCTGGTGGCGGAGTGGGGGCGCCCGGAGTGGTCGTGGTCGGCCGCGCTGCTGGTGAGTGAGCTGGCGACGAACGCGCTGCTGCACGGGTGTCTGCGGGACCGGTTCTTCCGGGTGCGGCTCGCCCTGACGGCCACAGTGCTCCGTATCGAGGTCACCGATCCGCGCGGGGAGCGGATGCCGGTGGTGCGGGCCGCCACCGACCAGGAGTGTTTCGGCAGGGGGCTGCTCATCGTGGAGCAGGTCGCGGACCGCTGGGGCGTGGAGCCCCGTACCGTCGGCAAAACGGTCTGGTGCGAACTGTGGACGCGGTGAACGACCGCGTCCTGTGGGGCGTCGTCGCCCTGACCGGAAGCCTTGTCGTGCTGGTGCTGGGCATCCTGTACGCGTGGGCGGGCCGCCCCGAGGCCCCCGTGCCGGTGGATGCCGAGGAGGGGCACACGTACACCTGTTACTGCTATCGCGACCCGGTCCTCGTCACCGTCCGCCATCCACGGACCCGATACCGACGCGGCTACGGCCGCCCACCCGCGACCCGAATGTGAGGCGGGCCCTGTTGGCCCCGCACACCCGCTGTCCCGCCGACGCGCTGATCCATGTACCGCGACACCTCTTCATCCCCGCGCAGGCGTGGGCCAAGCCCGCCGGAACCGGGGCGGGTCACTGGATCGACCGCGAGGCCGATCCCGCGACCTGGTGGCGGGCGGTCTGCTCGGACACCGTCGTCTTCACCCAGCTCGACGACGGGCGTACCGAACTGACCCCGGGGAACGCGGCGAAGACGTACACGCCCACCTGTTCGGCGTCCAGCCCGCTCCTCGTCAACGCGTTTCTGCGGCATCTCGCGCCCCGGTCCGGGGACCGGGTGCTCGAAGTGGGCACGGGCACCGGCTGGACGGCGGGCCTCCTGTCGTACCTGACCGGAGGCCCGGAGCAGGTGGTGTCGGTCGATATCGACGCCGGGCTGTCCGCCGCCGCTGCCGCCAACCTGCGCTCGGCCGGGCTCGCGCCGCGCCTGGTCGTCGGGGAGGGGGAAGCCGGTGTTCCGGGCCTGGCCCCGTTCGACCGGACGCATGTGACCTGCGGTGTACGGGAGATCCCGTACGCCTGGGTGGAGCAGACCCGGCCGGGTGGCGTCATCGTGATGCCGTACGCGCCGGTCATGCGGCTGCTGCGCCTGAAGGTCCGGGACGACGGCACGGCGGTCGGCCGGTTCCACGAGGAGTGCGCGTTCATGGTGCTCCGTGGCCAACGGGGCCGCCCGGCGGGCGGAGACGTACACGTGGACGCACCGCCGCGCGTACGGAAACTGAACCGCGATCCCGCGACGCTGCTCCATCCGCCGCCGGGGTTGCAGGTGCTCTTCGACACGGTGGTCGGCGATACGCCCTGGGGCACCGAGGACGGCGTCATCACCCCGCTCGGCGACGGACTTTCGCGGGCCACCGTACGCGGCGACCAGGTCACCCAGACCGGGCCACGCGACCTGTGGGACACGGCTGAGCGGATCTACGACGCGTGGCTGGGCCTCGGCCGCCCCGGGTTGGAGCGGATGGGCGTCACCGTCACGCCGGAGGAGCAGTTCGTCTGGCTGGACGACCCCGCGGTACCCCTCTCGTACACATGGAAATGAAGGGAACGCACGTACGACGGAAAGCGGGTGAAGGAGCGCTGCCCCCACTGCTCGTAACCGGGAGGGGCACTCGCGACGCGTCCGAGTGGCCCCTCCCGACACGGAACAACGGGCCTCAGTACGGCCGGGCCCGCTTCGCGAAGGCCGGGGCCACCTTGTCCTGTGCGGCGCGGGGGAAGGCGACCGTGTTCGGGTCGCCGTCCGAGACGTACCAGTTCTTGCCCTCGGCGAGCTTGTCCAGCCAGCGCGACGAACCGAACTCGGCGTCCTGGTCCTTGGGCCCCGCCGAGCGGATCCGCGGGATCGCCCCGGGGGTGAATGCCTTGTCGAAGGGGGAGACCGAGGGGTTGGCGCCCACGAGGTACACGCCGTCGTAGCGGTAGCCCGTTCCCTTCGCGGCGACCCCGGCCTGCTGGGGCATGGCGCCGAAGGGCAGGGCGAGGGAGGTGACCTTGGCCCCGTCCGCGGCCTTCGCGATCGCCTGCTGTCCGGCGGCGATGGCCTTCGCGGCGCCCGCCTGGTCCAGGGAGGCCAGGTTCTGGTGGCGGTCGGTGTGGTTGCCGACCTCGTGCCCGTGCTTCTTCAGCCAGGTCAGCGCCTTGGCGGAGCCGGTGGCCGAGAAGGCGTCCGCGTTGACGAAGAAGGTCGCCACCGGCTTGAACCCGGGGTGCTTCTTCGCCGTCTCCGCCAGGATGGCGACGGCCGTGCCCGCCACCGGATTGCCGTCCTGGCCCAGGCGGACCTGGCTGTTGGTCGAGTCGTCGAACGTGAGGACCACCGGGTGCGTCCCGGCCGGGATGTCGATGCGGCCCGTCTGGAAGTCCCGGGCGGTGACCGGAACGTACTTCTCCCGGGCGAGGCGTTCCAGCTCGGCCCGGAAATCGGCCGGGGTGCGGTCGTAGACGCTCGCCGGCTTCTCGGTGAGCTGGTGGTACATCAGCACCGGCACCTGGCCGAGCTCATCGGCGCCGACCTCCGCCGGGTTTTTCGCGGCGATGGCGCTGGCCGCCGCCGGTGAGGCCGCCTGCCGCCCTCCGGCGGCCGGGGACGACCCCGGGGAACAGCCCGAGGCGAGCAGAGCGGCGCCCGCCAGGGCGCAGAGCGGGACGAGCGGGTGGCGCATGAGGGCCTCCAAGGCGGCCTCCGGGGCGGATGTGTCGCGGCATCCTTACCGGCGGCGGAGGCCCCCGTACCGCATCGTCGCCTGGATGGCGCAGCCACCACGCCGGGCCCGTCGCGGCCGTTCGTGTGAAATCCGGCCGAAGGCAGGAGGGGTGACGCGCCGGTGGGCAATCAATGGAGCACCACCGAGCGTCGCCGCAGCGGCGGCAGGCCCGGACACAGCACGAAGGGCGCATGATGGTCACGAAAACGCGTTACATATCGAATTCCGCCTCCTCCTACCGTCCCCCCCGTCCCGCCCGCCGCCGCGCCCTGATAGCGATGGCCGGGACGCTCGCCCTGGCCGGAGCCGGCGTCGGTGCCTGGACCGTCCTCACGCCGGGACCGCGCGTGCAGGGTCTCGCGGACGGCGCCTTCCTCGACGGGCGCAAGGCCGCGCAGGTCACCGCGTACCTCAACGCCAAGGCGGCCGGCCGTCAGGACAAGGTGCGCGCCACGCTCGACGGCACGGTGGTCCCCGTCACGGCCGAGGGCGGCCGGCTGAAGCTCGCCCTGCCCCGTCTGGCCGAGGGCAAGCACACCCTGGTGGTGGCGGGTGACAGCAGTCTCCCCTTCGCCTCGTACCAGAAGGTCGTGGGGTTCACCGTGGACACCAAGGCGCCCGCCCTGAAGGTGGCCGAACCCGAGGTCAAGAACGCCGCCTCCACGGTGTCCGCAGGCGGCAAGACCTCCGCCGCCGCCGACGCCAAGGTGACCGTCACCGGCAGGGCCTCCGGCGACGCCAAGGTGACCGTCGACGGCAAGGAGGTTTCCGTCGACAAGTCAGGGGCGTTCACGATCACGGTGCCCAAGGGCACCCCCTCCGTGACGGTGAAGGCCGTGGACCGTGCCGGGAACGCCACCACCAGGACCGTGTCCACCCGGGGCCGCCGCCCCATGATCCGCGCGGCGCACATCACCGCCATCGGCTGGGGCGACAAGACCCTGCACGACAACATCCTCGCGCTGGTCCGCAGCGGCAAGCTCAACGCCGTGGAGCTGGACATCAAGGACGAGGACGGCGAGGTCGGCTACGCCTCCCAGGTGGCGATGGCCCGTGAGATCGGCGCGGCCAAGGGCTACTACGACGCCCGCAAGGCGATCGCGGAGCTGCACGCGGCGGGCGCTCAGGTCATCGGCCGTATCGTCGCCTTCCGGGACCCCAAGCTCGGCGCGGCGGCCTGGAAGGCCGGCAAGCGCAGTCAGGTCGTGCAGACCCCCGACGGACAGGCGTACAACGGCGGCCACTACGGCAACCTGTCCTTCACCAACTTCGCGGACCCGGCGGTCCGCAAGTACAACCGGGACCTCGCCGTCGAAGCGGCTCAGCTCGGCTTCGACGACATCCTCTACGACTACGTGCGCCGCCCCGACGGCCCGCTGTCGAAGATGCGGTTCCCGGGCATCGGGTCCGCCACGCCCGAGCAGTCCATCACCTCGTTCGTCGCGGACACCCGGACCGCGCTGCGCCCGCACGCCACGTACCTCGGCGTCTCGGTCTTCGGCATAGCGGCCACCCGGCCCACCGAGATCGCCCAGGACATCGGGGCCCTGGTCAAGGTCAGCGACTACATCGCGCCGATGGTCTACCCGTCCCACTGGGGTCCGGGCGAGTACGGCGTCGCCAACCCCGACACCGCCCCGTACGCGATCGTGCAGCGCTCGCTCGCCGACTTCGCCCGCCAGGCGAAGGGCACGCAGACCGAGATCGTCCCGTGGCTCCAGGACTTCTCGATGGGCAGCACCTACGGGCCGGCCCAGGTGGCCGAACAGATCAAGGCCGCGGAGGCCAACAAGATGCACTCCTTCATCCTCTGGAACGCCGGTGCCCGCTACCAGGGCGCGGCGCTCCAGCAGATCGCCGCGCGCTGACGCGGCGCGCGAGACGCGCATCACCCCGGGGCCGTGACCCGGGGCAGCGCCCCGGTGACCTGCCAGGTCACCGGGGCGCTGCCCTGCTGGGCCGGCTCAGTCCTACTGGGCCAGGCTCCGTCCTACTGGCCCGGCTCCGGGCCGTACGCCCTCAGGAACGTGTCGACCGCCGACCTCGCCACCGTCCGGGTCTCCGCCGCCGGAACCTTGCGCGTGCCCAGCCGCGTACGCGCCTCCATCGGGGCCGTGAGCAGCGCGAGGAGTTGTTCCGCCGCCACGGCCGGGTCGCAGGGGCGCAGGCGGCCCGCCAGGGAGAGGCGGGCGAGGCGGTCGGCCAGGGCTTCGGTGAGGCGGGTGGCGGTACGGTCCTGGACCATCTCGATCAGGTCGGGGAACCCCGCGACCTGGGCGTACGTCAGCCAGCGCAGCGCGCGGGCGCGTTCGCCGCAGCAGACCTGGAGCAGGCGGTACCCCATGTCCTCCAGCGCGGCGCGCAGATCGGCGCCGGGGGCGCGCATCCGGTCCATGACGGCGAGGTTGTCCGCCATCACCGCGTCGGCCGCGGCCATCACCGTATGACGGAACAGGTTCTCCTTGTCCGTCAGGTGGTTGTACACCGTCGGCTTCGCGACGCCCGCCTCCCGGGCGATGCTCTGCACGCACGCGCCCTCGTACCCCTGGCGCGCGAAGACCGCGAAGGCGGCGTCCAGGATGGCCTGTCGCTTGTCGATACGCCCACGCGAGGCTGCCACTCCGGTCACCTCCGCAAGGTACCCCAGGCCGCATCGCGGTACCTCGTCCGGGCCGTTCCCCCCGAACTGATTGAACTCATCGGTTCACTTCCATGGACCGCCCTGTGATTAACTCAATGAGCCATCAGATTGAACCAACTGGTTCAGATCGAGAGGGGATCCCGTGATCGTCAACATCCTTCGCTTCAGCTTCAAGGACGGCACGACCGAGGACGAGAAGGCCGCCGTCCTGGCCACCATGCGCCGCATCTCGACCCTCGAATCGACGTCGTTCGGCGTCGTCGGCCAGGACCTGGGCGATCCCGCCGAGGGCTACACCCACACCTACTGCGTGGGCGTCGAGGATCTGGCCGCGCTGGAGCGGTACATGAACGACCGGGTGCTGATCGAAGGCGATCTCGGCGTCTTCCCGCACCTTCAGCGGCTCTCGCCCGTCCGGCTGTCGGACGACATGGACCCCGGCCTGGCCGAGAAGATCACGGAGCTGCATCTCGCGCGGGTGGCCCGGTCGCCCGAGTGGGCCCGGCTCCTCGACACGATCCCCGACACCTCGATCGCGACCACCCGGTGAGCCGCGTGTAGCGGTCGCCCGGCCCGGGTCCGTTCGGCGGCACTTTCGCCCCGCGTCTGACGTGTCGCCCGAGGGTTCGCGATTCCTCACCTCCGCCGTGTTCTCATCCGACACGGAGGTGTTCATGTGATGTACAGAAGATCACAGAAGAACGAGTCCGGACACGACCGGGCAGCCACACCCCGGCGCCGGCTGCTGGCCGCCGCCGCGTTCGCCCCGCTGCTGGCCGTCGCCGGTACGGGGCCCGCCTCGGCCGGGGCGACGTCGGCCGGGGCCGGGGAGTCCGGGATCAAGGAGGCCGGGTCCGGGGCCGGGGCGAACGCGGGCCGCGGGTACGGCACGGGCGCCACCGCCGGGGCCGCGCCGGAGCCGGTGCGGCCCGTGGCCACCACCCTGGCCGACTGGAAGGGCGTCGCCAAGGCCATGGGCCGGCCGGGCAGTGTGCTGAACGACGTCATGTACCGCACCCGCTTCCCCCGCCACGACCTGAACGTGGTCTCCCAGGGGGTCAGGGTGTCCCCCGGTCTCGCCCTCGCTTCGCACATCGGGTTCATCCGTTACGCCGACGGCAGCACGCTCGCCATGGGCGACATGGCCGTCACCGAGGACGAGTTGCAGCGGGTGAGCGACACGCTGATCGAGCACGGCATCGCCCAGACGGCGATCCACAAGCACCTTCTCGCGCACGACCCCGACATCTGGTGGACCCATGTGCACGTCCACGGCCGGGATCCGATGGCCATGGCCCGCGGATTCCGCGCCGCGTTCGACGCCACCGCCACGCCACCCGCACGGCCGATGAAGCCACCACCGCCCCTCGATCTGGACGTCAGGGCGATGGACGACGTGCTGGGCACCGAGGGCCTCAACGACGGCGGGATCTACAAGTCCGTCTTCGCCCGCCGCGAGACGATCATCGAGCACGGCATGGTGCTCCCGGCGGGGCTCGGTTCGACGTCGGCCTTCAACTTCCAGCCCCTGGGAGGCGGACAGGCCGCGGTCAACGGCGACTTCGTCATGATCGCCTCGGAGATCCAGACCGTGCACTCACTGCTGCGGAACGGCGGGATCAGCCTCGTCGAACTGCACAATCACGGGCTCTCGGAGGAACCCCGGCTGTTCTTCACCCACTTCTGGGGCGTGGGCGACGGCGTCGAACTCGCCAAGGCGCTGCGCCCCGCGGTGGACGCCACCCAGGTCGTACCGGCCGAGAACTGAGGCCCCGTTCCAAGGGCTGAGGCCCGTGGTGGGACCTGAGACCCGTCACTCCCCGGCCGCCCCGTCCGGCGAGGAGATCGCCGCCCGTACCGCCCGCACCAGTGCCTGGGGCCGGGCGTCCGCCGTCACCCCTCTGCGCAGGCCGTTGGTGACGTAACCGAACGCGATCCCCGACTCCGGGTCCGCGAAGCCGAGCGAGCCGCCGCTGCCCGGGTGGCCGAAGGAGCCCGGGGCCAGCAGCGGGGCGGCCGGGCCGTGGAGCATGAAGCCCAGGCCGAAGCGGGTGTTGACGACGAGGACGCGGTCCGGGCCGGCGGACTCCTCCGTACGCGCCAGGGTCAGGGTGGCCGGGGCGAAAAGCCGGTGGCCGTCGACCGGGCCGATCATCGCCGCGTAGCAGCGGGCCAGGGCGCGGGCGGTGGAGATGCCGCCGGAGGCGGGGAGTTCGGCGGCCCGGTACACCGGGTCGTTCTCGTCGAAGCGCGGCTCCACGATGTCGAACGCACGCCGCGTCAGCGACTCCGGGTTGCGGTACGCCTCCGTCACGGACCGCTTGGGCCGCAGCCGCAGCGCCCCGCCGACCACCGACGGCTCCTCGATCCGGGCGGTCCTGCCCACCCGGTGGGACTCCTCCTCGGGCAGCCCGATCCAGAAGTCCAGGCCCAGCGGGCGGGCGATCTCCTCGGCGATCCAGCGGCCGACGCCGCGCCCCGTGACGCGCTTGACCAGTTCACCGACGAGCCAGCCGTAGGTGTGCGGGTGGTAGCCGTGGTCGGCGCCCGGCTCCCACAGGGGGCGCTGCGCGGCGAGCGCGCGCGGGCCGGACTCGCCGTCCATGGCCTCGGCCGGGGTGAGCGTACGGTCGAGCACGGGCAGCCCGGCGCGGTGCGCGAGGAGATGCCGTACGAGCACCCGCTCCTTGCCGGCGGCCTTGAACTCCGGCCAGTACGTGCCGACCGGCGCGTCCAGGTCGATCTGTCCGCGCTGGTGCAGCAGGAGCGGTACGGAGGCGGCGATGCCCTTCGTCGCGGAGTGGACGACCTGCGCGGTGTCCAGCGCCCACGGGGCCGCCGGCCTCCGCTCGCCATGGTCCTCGCCGTCCTCGGGGGCGGCGTCGCGCGTGCCCGCCCACAGGTCGACGACCTTCTGTCCGTCCCGGTACACGGCGACGGCCGCGCCGCGTTCACCGAGCCGTTCGAAGTTCCGTACGAAAGCGTCCCTGACCGGCTCGAAGCCCGCCGCCACCGTGCCCTGGACGTCCACGCCCGTACCCCTGCCCGTGTATCGCGTCGCGCCCCGTCGGCACGACCCCCTCTATGGTGCATCGGGAGCGGGGTGCGACACGATCCGGCACAACGGGCCCCGGGGCGGAAAGCCGCCGCGAAACCGACTCTTAACCTGGCGTGCGCGCCCGTACGGACCGGGGGTCGAAACCGAACGGCAGCTCCAGCCGATGCGCCCCCATCAGCTCCTCGTCACCGAGGAGTTCACCCGTGGGACCGTCAGCGACGATGACGCCGTCGCTCAGGATCACGGAGCGCGGGCAGAGTTCGAGCGCGTACGGAAGATCGTGTGTGACCATCAGCACGGTGATGTCCAACGAGCGCAGGATGTCGGCGAGTTCGCGCCGCGACGCCGGATCGAGGTTGGACGACGGCTCGTCCAGGACGAGGATCTCCGGCTCCATCGCGAGGACGGTCGCCACCGCCACCCGCCGCCGCTGCCCGAACGACAGGTGGTGCGGCGGCCGGTCCGCGTACGCCTCCATCCCCACCCGGGTCAGCGCGGTCACCACCCGGGCGGCCAGTTCGGCGCCGCGCAGCCCTGCGGCGGCCGGGCCGAAGGCCACGTCCTCCCGTACGGTCGGCATGAAGAGCTGGTCGTCGGGGTCCTGGAAGACGATGCCGACCCGGCGCCGGATCTCGGCGAGGTGGCGCTTCCCGACGGGCAGTCCCGCGACCGTGACGCTCCCCGCGCCCGCCGCGAGGATGCCGTTGAGATGCAGGACGAGCGTGGTCTTGCCCGCGCCGTTGGGGCCGAGCAGCGCCACCCGCTCGCCGCGCGCCACCCGCAGGTCGACGCCGAAGAGGGCCTGGTGGCCGTCGGGGTAGGCGTACGCCAGCCCGGCGACCTCCAGGGACGCGGGGGTCTCCAGGGACGCGGGGGTCTCCGAGGAGGGAGTCGTACGGTCCTCGCCGCCGCTCATCGGGTCCGCGCTCATCGGGTCCAGGCTCATAGGGTCCGGGCTCATAGGGTCCAGCCAAGCAGACAGACCACGAGCGCCGTCACCGGGAGGACGGCGGCGTACGTCCACTGCGCCCGCGACGCCGTCACCTCGTCGATGACCGGCATGCTCCCCGCGTACCCCCGGCTCACCATCGCCAGGTGCACGCGCTCCCCGCGCTCGTACGCGCGGATGAAGAGCGCCCCCGCCGACCTGGCCAGCACGCCCCACTGCCGTACGCCGCGCGCCTCGAAGCCGCGCGAGCGCCGCGCGATCGACATCCGGCGCATCTCGTCGGTGATGACATCGCCGTACCGGATCATGAAGGACGCGATCTGCACCAGCAGCGGCGGCAGCCGCAGCCACTGGAGGCCGAGCAGCAGGGCGCGCAGTTCGGTCGTGGAGGCGAGGAGTACGGAGGCGGCGACGCCCAGCGTGCCCTTCGCGAGGACGTTCCAGGCGTCCCAGAGGCCGGGCACGCTCAGCGGGACGCCCGCCACCCGGATCTGTTCCCCGGGCACCACGAACGGCATCAGCACAGCGAAGGCCACGAACGGCACCTCGATCAGCATCCGCCGCAGCAGCAGTCCGGCGGGCATCCGGGCCACGGCGGCGACGCCGGCCAGCAGCGCCGCGTACAGCGCGAACGCCCAGACGGCGGTACGCGGCGTCGAGACCACCACCAGGACGAAGCAGAAGACGGCGGCGAGCTTGCAGTGCGGGGGCAGGGCGTGCACCGGCGAGTCGCCGTGCCGGTAGAGCCGGTGCGCGTGGCCGGCGCCCATGTCAGACGGTTTCCGGCGGTACGGAGGCGGCGCCTCCGTCGACTGCGGCGGTACGGCGGCAGCGTACCGCCCAGAAGACGCCGCTGCCCACGGCGATCGTGGCGCCCACCCCGATCACCCCGGCGAGACCGCCGGAGATCCGGGCGTCGGAGATGTCCTTGACGCCGTAGTCGGCGAGCGGGGAGTCCGCGGTGTGGTGTTCCTCGGTCTTCTTGTCGATGCCCTGGTCGGCGGCGACCTTCTCCAGGCCGTCGGGGTCGGCGGAGGCGTAGAAGGAGACGAAACCGGCGAGCACGAGGGCGGTGACCAGGCCGGCCGCCCAGACCGTACGGGACGAGCGGGGCGAGGGGACCTCGGGGGCCGTGGGCGCCGCGTCGACCAGTTCCCCGCCCACCCGCAGCTTCAGCGGCGCGGTCAGCCCGCGCGCCCCGTACACCAGGTCCGGGCGTACGGCGATGACCGCGCCGACCGTCAGCACGGTGATCGCGGCCTCGCCGATCCCGATGAGCAGGTGCACGCCGACCATCGCGGTGAGCGTCTTGCCGAGCGGTACGTCCGACGTGCCGCCGATCGCGTACAGACCGGTGAAGGCGAGCGCCGCCGCCGGTACGGAGACGAGGGCGGCGGCGAAGGACGCCACGGTCACGGAGCGGCGGGTGCGGGGCAGGACGGTGACCAGGGCGCGGAAGAGGACGTACGCGACGGCGGTCGTCACCACGGCCATGTCGGTGATGTTCACGCCGAGCGCGGTGAGCCCGCCGTCGGCGAAGAGGATGGACTGCATCAGCAGTACGACGGAGACGCAGAGGACGCCGGTGTACGGACCGACGAGTATCGCCGCCAGCGCCCCGCCCAGCAGATGGCCGCTGGTCCCGGCCGCGACCGGGAAGTTCAGCATCTGCACGGCGAAGATGAAGGCGGCGACGAGTCCGGCGAGCGGTGCGGTGCGCTCGTCCAGTTCACGGCGCGCGCCGCGCAGGCTGACCGCGACGGCGGCAGCGGCGACGGCACCGGTGGCGGCGGAGACGGGCAGGTTGATGAATCCGTCGGGGACATGCATGGCGCCTGATGATAGCGCCTTCTTGCGAACTACTTGCAAGAGCGGATGCTGTGCGATCGGATGCTGCGCGATTCAGCCGCCCTCGGCGGTCGGAGGGGGTGACGGCTGCCCGGAGTCCGCTACCCGCCCGCTCCGTCGCACGACAGCAGAAAGTCCACGAAATGATCGGCGAGCGGCTCCTTGAGGAGGGGCTGAAGGAAAAGGAATTGCCCCTGCGGATTCACTTCCAGCCATACCGGCTCCCCGTCGGCCGTGAGCTTGATGTCGATGATTCCCATGCGCAGGCCGAGCGTGCGGAGCACCCGCGTCACCCGTGTGGACACATCCTCCGGCACGGCCCACTTGGTTATGGGGACATTCAGATCAGGGCGCCAGTCCAAAGCATCGGTCTCGATCAACCCCGCGTACATACGGTCACCGAAGCAGTTCAGTCGCACATGCCGACTGCCGGAGACATATTCCTGATACACCGCGGGGCATGCCGCGAAGGACTCTTCCGCAATCGAAGCCGGGTCGTCCACGTATTGCGTGAACATCAGAGGGCCGCTCGCGCCGACCACCGGTTTGACGATGACTCGCCCTACCTGATTGGCGAACGCAACAACCTCTTCACGCGACTGCGAGACGAGTGTCCGTGGCACACGGAATCCGGCTTCCCGCGCCACGGCAAGCTGGTACAGCTTGTCCGCGGCGCGATCGGTCGCCTCGGGCGATGAGATCCACTCGCCCCGGTACGCCGCGGCGAGTACGCCGTCGAGCGCTCCACGACAGTCGTTGTTGACGAGGCGTCGCTGATGGTCGTTCCCGGCACCGGCCACGGCCTGCTGGTTCGCCTGCATGCGCCGCCACCACAGCACCGACGCGTCCTCCAGACCCACCGTTCGGCCGTCCGATGTGGGAACCGTGCTGGGCGAGGTCCGGTCCGAGGACCAGGACACACCGTCGGGACGTCCACTGATCCGGTCGCATTCGACTATGTGGAAATCGCGGTATCCGCGGCGCAGCGCCGTGTCACGGATGAAGAGAGCATGCAAATCGTCCTTGACCGAAACGGTGAGGATCATTGCTCTGCGGAATCCACGCAACTGTCGATGGTGCAACAGTTTCTGCACGACTCGGATCCGCACACCGCCGCCTTGAGGGAATCGGCGTCGATCTCAAGGCCGGTGGTCATCCGGACAGCCTGCTCCCAGGACCGGAGCTCTTCCGGGGTCTGCAGAGCCACGTACGAGTCGGGTTGAACCTGGAAGACGACGGGAGGCGGCTTTTCGTTGAATCCTCTCGTATCTTTGCCGACCGTGTCCCCGAGTTTGAATTCCGACATTGCGAACACCTCCAGGTGGTTGCCCTGACGTCCTCAATTCGGTATCAATTCCATTGAAACACCCACGCCCCAGCCCGCAACCGCGCTGGATAAACCTGAAATGGGCACTGTGCACATTCCGGGGTCCGGCAACCGAAACGGTGGCTCGTCAGCACCTTCGCCGCGTCACCCGGCGGCCTCGCGGCCCGGAGCAGCCTTGGGCCCGACGACAGACGCGGGCTCCCGTCGAGTACCGGGCGACCCCTCCCGCGATCCCGTCTCGTCACCCCGGACCCGCCCCACTTGCGGAGTGCGATATGTAGGCTTAAGAGTTAAAAGTCCGATAGTGCTGAAGGAGGCGCGAGTCGATGTCTCCCGTCGTCGAGCAGCCGGCCAAAGCCCGTATCGTCACGGACTCCCCCTACCTCAGGACCGTCCCTGTCACCCTCCGCTACGACGGCGCTGATCCGCTCGCCCTGCGTATCGTTTTCCCGCCCGAGGTCTCCCAGGACCGTGACCGCGGCGAGGTGGTCTGGGCCTTCGCCCGTGACCTCCTCGACTCCGGGCTGCGGATGCCGTCCGGTGACGGCGACGTCCAGGTGTGGCCCTGCGGCCGGGCCCAGACCGTGGTGGAGTTCCACTCGCCGGACGGTGTCGCGGTGGTGCAGTTCGACTCCGCGGCGCTGCGCCGGTTCCTGAAGCGTTCGTACGCGATGGTCCCGGCGGGGCAGGAGCGCCACGACATCGAGCCGGGGACCGCGACCGAACTCACCGGACTCACCGAGCTGACCAAGGCCAGACCACTCCCCCACACCTGACACAGCGAGCGGCCCGGCCCGTACGCCCCTTCTCAGGGGGTACGGACCGGGCCGCTCACCTGCTCCGGCCGGGTGTCAGACCCGTGCCAGCTCCCGGTTCCCCCCGGGGCCGCCGTCCGGGCCGCCCGGCCCGTCCGTGCCGTCGCCCAGTTCCTTGCGCAGGGTCTCGCCCTCCACGTCCACGTTGGGCAGCGCCCGGTCCAGCCAGCGCGGCAGCCACCAGGCGCGGTGGCCGAGGAGCGCGAGCACCGCGGGCACGATCGCCATGCGGACCACGAACGCGTCGAAGAAGACCGCGATGGCGAGACCGAAGCCGATCATCTTGATCATGGACTCGGTGGAGCCGATGAAGCCTCCGAAGACCGCGATCATGATCACCGCGGCGGCCACCACCACCCGCGCGCCGTGCTTGAAGCCGGTGACGATCGCCTCGCCGGGCCGCTCACCGTGGACGTACGCCTCGCGCATCCGGGTCACGAGGAAGACCTCGTAGTCCATCGCGAGACCGAAGACCACGCCCACCATGAAGATCGGCATCATCGACATGATCGGACCGGTCTGCTCGACACCCAGCACACCCGCGAGCCAGCCCCACTGGAAGACCGCGACGACCGCGCCGAGGGCGGCGACCACGGAGAGCAGGAAGCCGAGCGCGGCCTTGAGCGGGACGAGCACCGACCGGAAGACGACCATCAGCAGCAGGAACGCCAGGCCGACGACGAGCGCGAGATACGGGATCAGCGCGTCGTTCATCTTCTCCGAGAAGTCGATGTTCATGGCGGTGGCGCCGGTGACCAGGACATCGGCCCCGTCGTCCGCCTTGATCGTGCCGCCCGCGTCCCGGATGGAGTGGACCAGGTCCTCGGTCCCGACCGAGGAAGGACGGTCCTTGGGGACGACGGTGATGGTGGCGGTGTCGCCCGCCTTGTCGAGGTTGGGCGGGGTGACGACGGCGACGCCGTCCATCTTCTTCACCGTGTCGGAGACCCGAGTGGCCGCCTCCTTGGCGTTGTGCTCGGCCTTGCCGTCGACGACGAGCATCAGCGGACCGTTGAAGCCGGGGCCGAAGCCGTCCGAGAGCAGGTCGTACGCCTTGCGCTGGGTGGTGCTGGTCGGCTGCGAGCCGTCGTCGGGCAGGCCCATCTCCAGGGAGGCGGCCGGTACGGCGATGACCCCGAGGCCGACGACCGCCGTCACCAGGACGGCGACGGGGCGGCGCAGCACGAAGCGGGCCCAGCGGGTGCCCATGTTGGGCTTCTCCTCGGCGGGCTTCCCGTCGGAGGAGGCCGCGGCCTCGGCGGCCGTACGCGCCTTGCGGCCGTGCACCCGCTTTCCGGCGAAGCCGAGCATCGCGGGGACGAGGGTGAGCGCGATGAGGACCGCGATCACGACCGTACCGGCGGCGGCGAAGCCCATCTTAGTGAGCATCGGGATGTTGACGACGGCGAGCCCGACGAGCGCGATCACGACCGTGAGCCCGGCGAAGACCACGGCGGATCCGGCCGTACCGGCGGCGCGTCCGGCCGCTTCCTCGCGCTCCCTGCCCTCCGCGAGTTCGGCGCGGTAGCGGGAGACGATGAAGAGCGCGTAGTCGATACCGACCGCCAGGCCGATCATCATCGCCAGGGTGGAGGTGGTGGAGCCGAGGTCCAGCACGTTGGCGAGCGCCGTGATCGTGGAGACCCCGACACCGACCCCGATCAGCGCGGTGAGCAGCGGCAGTCCGGCGGCGACCAGGGACCCGAAGGTGATGACGAGCACGACGGCGGCGACGGCCACCCCGATGATCTCGGTGGTTCCGGTCTCCGGCACGGCCTGGAGCGCGTCACCGCCGATCTCGACGGCCATCCCCGAGTCCCGCGCGTCACCGCCGGCGTCTTCGAGGGCGGTCCTGGTCTCGTCCGTCAGCTCCATCGAGCTGACCTTGTACGAGACCTGGATGTACGCGGTCCCGCCGTCCTGGGAGACGGCGTTCGCGACGTACGGGTCCGCGACGGAGGCGACCTGGTCGGAACCGGCCTTCAGTTCGTCGACGATCTTCCCGACCTCGGCCTTGTGGCCGGCGTCGGTCATCTTCTCGCCGCTGGGGGCCTTGAAGACGACCCGGGCGGTCGCGCCGTCGGCGCTGGCTCCGGGGAAGCGCTGTTCCAGCAGGTCGAAGGCTTTCTGAGCCTCCGTGCCAGGTATGGAGAAGGAGCTGGAGGTGGCGGTGGCGGCGGAGGCCGCGCCGACTCCGGCGAGCGCCAGCAGCGCCACCCACACGAGGGCGACATAGTGGCGGCGCCGGAAGGCGAGCCGTCCGAGCTTGTAGAGGAACGTGGCCACGAGGGCGTACTCCCGGGTCTGTGAAGGGAACAAGGGCATGGGGAGCCGTCCCGACGGCGAAGAGCGGTACGCGTCAGGTGCTGCGGGTGCTGTGGGTTCTGTGGTGCTGTGGAGTTACAGCAGGTGTGACAGGTGTGGCGGGGAAAGGCCGGTCGGGTCAGATACCGAGGGCGGGGAAGACCACGGAATCGAGGTACGACCGGAGGAAGGCCGGGTCGGGCGGCAGACCCTCGATGAGCTGCCGGGCGACGAACGCGCCGACCAGCATGTGGATGAGGTAGGGCACCGCCAGGTTGTCCTGGGCGATGTCACCCCGGTCCACGGCGCGTTGCAGCATCGCGCGGAATGCCTCGATCTCAGGTTCGATGAGCACTTCCCGCAGCGCCTGGAGAAGGTCCGGGTTGTTGTGGACGGCGTAGAACAGGGCCCGCATCAGCGCGGCGTCCTCTTCCATCTTGTGTTCCTCGGCCAACGCGGCGATCGCGAGGAAGTCCCCGCGCAGTGAACCGGTGTCGACCTGCCCGACCTGATGCGGCTTCGCGCACCGCATGGCACGGGCGACCAGCTCCGGCTTGCTCCCCCACTGGCGGTAGAGGGTGGCTTTGCTGGAGCGGGTGCGGGTGGCGATGGCGTCCATGGTGAGGGCGTCATAACCGACCTCGCGCAGGAGATCGAGCACGGCGTTGTACAGCTCGGACTCCCGCTCCGGCGTGAGTCTGCTGCGTGCCACGATCGACCTCCATCGAACGAAACGGTTTCGTACAGTACGAATGTAAGCCGGGGCTGAGCGAAACGGAAGAGTTTTCTTTGTGGCCTGGGCCACGCCACTCCGCGCCACCTTCCCCTCACCCGCCCCACCTCACCAGGCGGGGTGAGGAAACGAGCCGTCCCGGAGGCGAAGAGCGGACCAAAAGGGCAGCATTGGGGGGTGAGTGACGAGACCGCGTACCTTCGCTTCCCGCACCTTCACGACGACTCGCTGTGCTTCGTGGCCGAGGACGACCTCTGGGTCGCCCCCCTCGCGCCGCCCGGACAGCGGCCGGAGCGCGCATGGCGGGTGACCGTCGACCGTACCCGCATCGGCCATCCCCGCTTCTCGCCGGACGGCCGCCACATCGCCTACACGAACTGGCGCAGCCTCGACCCCGAGATCCATCTCGCCCCGGTGGAGGGCGGGCCCGCGCGCCGGCTCACCTACTGGGGGGCGACCGACACACGCGTCTGCGGCTGGACGCCGCCCGACAAGGACGGCGAGTCGCAGATCCTCGCCGTCTCCTCGCACGGCCAGCCGTTCTCGTACTTCGCCTGGGCGTACAGCCTGCCCACGGACGGCTCCCCGGGCGGGGCGCTGCCGTGGGGCCCGGTGACGGACATCGCGATCACGGACCTGCCGGTCAGCGAGACCGCGTCCGCGTCCGCGCCCGCGTCCGGCACCGGGCCCGACGCCGGAGAGCGCCGTACGCTCCTGCTCACCGGGAAGCCGCCGCACGAGCCCGCCGCCTGGAAGCGGTACCGGGGCGGCGCCATGGGCCGGCTCTGGCTGCACGGCAAACGGCTGCTCGCGGACCTGGGCGGCCATCTCGACTGCCCGATGTTCGTCGGCGGGCGCATCGCGTTCCTCTCCGACCACGAGGGCGTCGGCAATCTCTACTCCTGCCTCCCCGACGGCACGGGCCTCACCCGCCACACCGACCACGACTCCTTCTACGCCCGCCACGCCTCCTCCGACGGGCGCCGGGTCGTCTACCAGTGCGCGGGCGACCTCTGGCTGGTGGACGCGCTCACCCCGGACTCCGTACCGCGCAAGCTCGACGTACGGCTGGGCGGCCCGCGCGCGGGGCGGCGCGGCTACCAGGTCCCGGCCTCCCGCCACATCGACGGCATCTCGGTGGACCTGACGGGCCGGGCGAGCGCCGTCTCCGTACGGGGCAGCCTCTACTGGCTCACCCACCGCGACGGCCCGGCCCGCACGATCGCGGACACGCCGGGGGTACGGGTCCGCAACCCGGTGATGCTCGGCAGCGGCGGCCAGGTCGCGTACGTGACGGACGCGGACGGCGAGGACGCCATCGAGATCGCCTACCTCCCCCGGGCC
Organism: Streptomyces sp. NPDC087310; assembly: GCF_044744405.1. Lineage (NCBI taxonomy): Bacteria > Bacillati > Actinomycetota > Actinomycetes > Kitasatosporales > Streptomycetaceae > Streptomyces > Streptomyces sp. NPDC087310. Next base: position 219,129 of record NZ_JBIUYF010000005.1, read on the forward strand.
ACCGGCGACCGCCCCCCGCGCCGGCTGGCCTCAGGACGGCTGGGCCGGGTCCTGGACATGGTGGCGGATCCGGAGGGCACCACCATCGCGGTCGCCGCGCACGACGGCAGGCTGCTGCTGGTCGATGTGACGGACGAGGAGGAGGGGGCGGAGACCGGGCCAGAGGCCGGGACGGCGGACACACCGGCGGCGGAGCCCGAAGCGGGCGCGGGCGCGGATACGGAGCCGCAGGACGCGGACGGCGAGGCCACCGCCGACGAGAGCACCCCCGAACCCGACCCCGACGAAGTCACCCACGAGGTCACCGACGAGGTCTCCGAGCTCATCCGTTCCATCAACGGCCCCGTCACCGACCTCGCCTTCTCCCCCGACGGCGGCTGGCTCACCTGGTCCCACCCCGGGATCGGCCGTTCGCTCCGGCAGATCAAGCTCGCCAAGATCGCCGGAAGCTTCGCCCGTACCATCGTCGACGTCACCAACGGCCGCTTCGAGGACGAGAATCCGGTCTTCACCAGCGACGGCCGCTATCTCGCCTTCCTCTCCTGGCGCGGCTTCGACCCGGTGTACGACGTCCACACCGGCGACCTCTCGTTCCCCCTCGGCTGCCGCCCTTATCTCGTCCCCCTCTCCTCCGCGACCCCCTCCCCCTTCGCGCTCTCCCCGGACGGCCGTCCGGCGGCCGGCGGGCTCGATCCGGCCGGTGGGGAGCTGGTCGGCGGGGTCGACGGGGCGTTCGCGGTGACCGTCGAGGTCGAGGGGCTGGCGGACCGGGTGACCCCGTTCCCCGTCACCGCGTCCAAGTACTCCGCCCTGCGCCCCGTCAGCGGCGGCGGCCTGGTCTGGCTGCGCTGGCCGATCTCCGGGGCGCTCGGCGAGACCTTCGCGAACCCCTCCGACATGTCGGGGCGCCCCACCCTCGAACACTTCGACATCGCCCGCGCCCGCAAGAGCGAACTCGTCGCCCATCTCGACTGGTTCGCGCCGAGCGGTGACGGCACCCGGCTCGTCGTCGTGGACGACGGCGAGCTGCGCGCCGTACCCGCGACCGAGCTGGGGGACCTCGACTCGACCGTCTTCCTCGATCCGCGCAGGATCCTGCACGATGTCGATCCGGAGGCGGAGTGGCGCCAGGCGTACGCGGAGGCGGGCCGTATCATCCGGGCGTTCTTCTGGGAGCCGGGGATGTGCGGCATCGACTGGGACGGGGTGCTCGACCAGTACCGTCCGCTGGTCGAACGGGTGGCCTCCCCCGACGAGTTCGCCGATCTGCTCCGCGAGGTCCTCGGCGAACTGGGCACCTCCCACGCGTACGTCACCCCCGCCCGCCGCGACGAGGGACCGCCGCACTACCAGCGCCCCATGGGCCTGCTCGGCGCCAACCTCGTGCGCCGGGACGGGGATTGGATGATCAAGCGGATCCTGCCCGGTGACTCCTCGGACTCCAAGGCCCGTTCGCCGCTGGCCGGTACGGGGATCCGCGAGGGCGCCGTCCTCACCCATGTGGACGGCCGCCCCGTCGACCCGGTGGCCGGCCCGTACCCGCTGCTCGCCGCCGCCGGAGGCACCACGGTCGAGCTGACCTTCCGGCCCGCCGAGCGCGAGGGCTCGCCCGCCATCCACGAGAGCCGGCCCCGCCGGGTCGCCGTCGTGCCGCTGATCGACGAACGGCCGCTGCGCTACCAGGACTGGGTGGCCAAGCGCCGTGAGGTCGTACGGGAGATCAGCGGCGGCAAGTGCGGCTACCTGCACATCCCCGACATGGGCGGCTCCGGCTGGGCGCAGTTCAACCGGGACCTGCGCCTGGAGGTCTCGCGGCCCGCGCTGATCGTGGACGTACGGGGCAACGCGGGCGGCCACATCAGCGAACTCGTCGTGGAGAAGCTCAGCCGCCGGATCATCGGCTGGGACCTGACCCGGGACGCGCAGCCCGTCTCGTACGCCTCGAACGCGCCGCGCGGTCCGGTCGTGGCGCTCGCGGACGAGGCGACGGCCTCCGACGGCGACATGATCACGGCGGCGTTCCGGCTGCTCAACCTGGGGCCCGTGGTCGGCCAGCGCACCTGGGGCGGGGTCGTCGGGATGACGGGCCGGCACCGGCTCTGCGACGGGACGGTGATCACGGTGCCGATGAACGCCGCCTGGTTCGACGCGTACGGCTGGTCCGTCGAGAACCGCGGCGTGGAGCCGGACATCGAGGCGCTGCGCACCCCGCTCGACTGGGCGGAGGGGCGGCACGCGCAGCTCGACGACGCGGTGTGGGTGGCGCTGGACCTGCTGGCCGGACAGCCGGCGTCGACCCCGCCGGGGTACGGGGCGGTCCCGGACCTGCGCCGCCCGAAGCTGCCGCCGCGCTAGTCCCGACGAAGCGCAACCAAGCGCAAGGGGGCAGCCGCCGAAGGCGCAAGGGAGGCACAGAAGAGGCGCACCCGGCGGACCGGGTGCGCCTCTTCATTCACAGGGTTCCGCTGTCCATCTCGGCTCCGGAGGGGGCTCAGGAGTCGAAGTGGTCGTCCATCTCGTCGCGGGCGCTGCGCGCCTTGTCCTTCGCCTGGTCGCTCGCGCGGTCCTTGGCGTCGGGGGCGCGGTCGGCCGTGTCCTTGTCGCCCGCTTTCTCCTTGGCCTGGTCCGCTATGCGCTGTGCCTTGTCCTTGAACTGATCGGCAATACCCATGAAAGGTCAACTCCTGAGCTGAGAACCTGAAGGTCTGCGTGTGAAGGCACCCTGAGTGGGGCCTCGACCAGCCTGACATGACCGGACATTCCGCGCATTTCGGTCAGTTACGCTCCGTGTCGACCCTGGACCGGGCACCGCCACGCGCCGCCTCGTCGGCGGCCCCGCCCGCGCCCACCAGCCCCTGCCCCAGCCCCTGCCCCGTCCCGTGCGCCCGCCCCGCCAGGCGCGGCGCGAGGCGCCGCATCTCGCGTCCGCCGACCGTGGCGATCACCCCGGGGAGACAGCCCCGTACGGACTGTGTCCCGCGCAGCCACCACTGCGCGTACACATGCGGCGAGCGGCGCTCTATCCCGGCGACGAGCCGGTCCACGGCGGGGCCGAGCGGATACGTACGGTTCGCGGGCCAGGGCAGCCGGCGCCGCAGTTCGCGCAGCACGTCGTCGCGGTCCGCGCCGCGCACCATGTCGGTGTCCGTCCAGGACAGATAGCCGACGCCGACGCGTACGCCCTGATGGGCGACCTCGGCGCGCAGACAGTGCGCGAACGCCTCGGCGCCGGACTTGGAGGCGCAGTACGCGCTCATCATCGGCGCCGGGGTGATCGCGGCGAGCGACGCGATCTGGAGGAAGTAGCCCCGGCTGCGCCTGAGCGCGGGCAGGAAGGCGCGCGCGGTCACCGCGGCGCCGATCAGGTTCACCTCGATCACGCGGCGCCACGCTTCCGGGTCGGATCCTTCGACGGGGCCGCCGGTCGCGACGCCCGCGTTGGCGACGACGATGTCCACCTTCCCGAAGCGCTCGACGGCCTCCTCGGCGACCCGGGCCATCGCCGCGTCGTCGGTGACATCGGCGTACCAGTGGCCGCACGCGGTGTGCAGCCGGCCCGCGACCGCCTTCAGCTCGTCCGCCTCCAGGCCGACGAGGACCACCGTGGCGCCGCGCGCGGAGAGCTTGCGGGCGAGGAGTTCCCCGACGCCGCGCGCCGCACCCGTGACGACGGCGACCCGCCCGTCGAGGCGGCCGGCCTGTTCCCTCATGCGACGTCCTCCTTGGCGCTCAGGTACGTGGTGACCAGGGCGCGGACGCCGGCGGTGACCGCCTCCGGCGCCTCCACGGGGGTCATGTGCCCGACCCCGGTGAGCACGGTGAGACCGGTGCAGTGGGGCAGCGTCGCGGCGAGGGCGCGGGAGCGGACGGGCGGGGTGAGCCGGTCGTCGGCGCCCGTGACGACGGCTGCGGGTACCCGCAGCTCGCGTACCTCGTCGTCGAGATCCAGCGTGCCGAGCACCTTCGCCCAGGCGACCCGGACGACGCGCGGGCACGCGTGGACGACCCTGGCGCACTCGGCGACCCGTGCGGGCGCGGCGCCCGCCCCCATCGTCCCGTACCGCAGCAGCTTCTTCGACAGCAGCGTGACGGGGCCCAGCGGGAGGGAGGAGGCGAGCAGGGCCGCCGTGATCCGGGTCCGTACGGGTCCCTCGCGCAGCGGGACGATCCGGGAGTCGGCGACCAGCCGTGAACTGCCCGTGCTGCACAGCAGTACGGCGGCGGCGTGCTCCCGGAAGGCGGGTCTGCGGGCGGCGGCCATCAGCGTCATGCCGCCCATGGAGTGCCCGGCGAGCACCACGCGTTCGCCCGGTCCGAGGGTGAGGCGGAGTACGGCCTCCAGGTCGTCGGCGAGGGCTTCGGTGCCGTATCCGGCGGAGTGCGCGGGGTCGGGCACCGCCGAACGGCCGTGCCCGCGCTGGTCGTAGACGATCACCCGGTGGTCGGCGGCCAGCTCCGCGAGCTGCGCTGACCAGAACGCGACCGAGCAGGCCCAGCCGTGTATGAGGACGACGGCGGGGCGGCCGGCCTCGCCGTGGACCTCGACGTGGAGAGGGGTGCCGTCGGCGGATATGGCGGTCAGTTCGCGTTCCTTGTGCGGCCGTGTCATCGCGCGGCCTCCTTCTTCCTCGTCGTCGCGGCTCTCTGTCCGGGCACCCCCGGGCCGGCGCGGCCCACCTCGTACTCCGCGAGGTCGACCTGGCGGGTGGCGCGCCGGAACTCCCCTGTGGTGCCGGGCCAGATGGTGGTGTTACGGCCGCCGGCGTCCAGGTACCAGCTCGTACAGCCGCCGGTGTTCCACACGGTGCGCCGCATGCGCTCCTGCACCCGCCGGTTCCAGGCCGCGACGGCGGCGGGGCGCGGGGTGAGGACGGCGCGGCCGGTTCCGCCGCGTCCGGCCAGACCGTCCAACTGCCGCAGGTAGTCGGCCATGTAGGCGAGCTGGGACTCGATCATCAGGATCATCGAGGAGTTGCCGAGGCCGGTGTTGGGGCCGACGATCGTCATCCAGTTGGGGAAGCCGACAGCGGTCGCGCCGCGCAGCGACGCCATGCCGTCCTTCCACGACTCGGCGAGCGTGACGCCGTCCTCGCCCACCACCCGTTCGGCGATCGGCATGTCGGTGACGTGGAAGCCGGTCCCGAAGACGACGGCGTCCACCTCCGCCTCCGTACCGTCCGCCGCGACGAGTGTGGAGCCGCGCACCTCGGCCAGCCCGGAGGCGACGAGATCCACATTCGGGCGGGCGAGCGCCGGGTAGTAGGAGCTGGAGAGCAGGATGCGCTTGCAGCCGATGCGGTACGAGGGCGTCAGCTTGGCCCGGAGCGCCGGATCCTTGATCGCCCGCGCGATGTTGGCCTTGGCCAGCGACTCGACGAGGCCGAGTTCGTCCGGCCGCTTGGTGAACGCCTGGACCTGCAACTCCCTGATGCCCCACAGGACTCCGCGCCGTACGGCCCCGGTGAAGGGCAGGGCGCGGTGCAGGGCGCGCTCGGCGGGGGAGATCGCGCGGTCGACGCGCGGCATCACCCAGGGCGGGGTGCGCTGGAACAGGGTCAGTCGTGCCACGTCGGGCTGGATCGCGGGCACGATCTGTATCGCGGAGGCGCCGGTGCCGACCACGGCGACGCGCTTGCCGCGCGGGTCGAAGCCGTGGTCCCAGCGCGCCGAGTGGAAGACCGTGCCGGGGAAGCCGTCGAGCCCCGGGATGTCCGGGATCTTCGGGTCGGAGAGCGCCCCGGTCGCGGAGACGACGACCTCGGCGGTGAACGTCCCCCGGGAGGTCTCGATCTCCCAGTGCGCGGCGTCCCCGTCCCAGCGCATCAGCCGCACCTCGTGCCCGAGCCGCAGATGGGGCCGGAGCCCGAAGCGGTCCGCGACGTGCTCCAGGTACGCCCTGATGTGCCGCTGCCCCGAGAAGGTGCGCGGCCAGTCGGGGTTGGGCGCGAAGGAGAACGAGTAGAGGTGCGAGGGCACGTCGCAGGCGCACCCCGGATAGCTGTTGTCCCGCCAGGTCCCGCCGACGGTGTCGGCGCGCTCCAGGACGACGAAGTCGGTGATCCCCTCCCTGCGCAGCCGGACGGCGGCACCGAGCCCGCCGAACCCGGATCCGATCACCGCCACCCGCACGTGCCGGGTCCCGTCACGTCGGTCCACGACCACCCTGACCACCCCTCCCCGCCGTATCCGTCACACACGCGTCCACACACCCGCATCACGCCAGTAATCACTGGCATGGTGGTGAGAGTAGAGCAGCGGGCTACCCATGGGTAGGGGGCGGACCGAACCAAGTTACCGGCGGTACGACATAGGCTTCCCGCCATGGAATACCGCATGGAGGAGCTGGCCCGCGCGGCGGGCATCACAGTGCGCACCGTGCGCTTCTACCGCGAACGCGGCCTGCTCCCGCCACCCCGGCGCGAGGGCAGGATCGCCTGGTACGACGACCACCACCTGGCCAGGCTCCGTACCGTCGCGGCCCTCCTGGAACGCGGCCACACCCTGACCGGCATCGCGGACCTCGCCGCCGTCTTCGAGAGCGGACGCGACGTCGGCGAGGTCCTGGGCCTCGGCGAACCGACGGAGGAGACCCCCGTACGCCTCTCCCCGGAGGAACTGGCGGACTACTTCGAGGACGAGGTCACCCCGGAGAACCTGGCGGCGGCGCTGGAACTCGGCTACCTCGCCACGGACGGCGACGAGATAGTCCACATCAGCCGCCGCCTGCTGGACGTCTCCTCGGCCCTGGTCCGCGAGGGCGTCCCCCTCGCCGCCGTCCTGGCAGCGGCCCGCCGGGTCCGCGCCCACGCGGACGCGATGGCCGACCTCTTCGCCACCACCCTCCACACCCACGCCCCCGCGGCGGACCCGGCGAAGCTGCGCCCGCTGGCGCGGAGCGTGGTGGAGGCGGAACTCTCCATGGCCCTGGACCGCCGCCTCCACACGAACCCGGACACGAACCCGGACCCGCCGGCCGCCTGACGCGGCGGAGGGCCCGCGGCTACAGGTCGTACACCGCCGTCACGGGCGCGTGGTCGCTCCACCGCTCCTCGTGCGAGGCGGCGCGCTCCACGTACGCCTTCACCGCGCGCGCCGCCAGCCCCGGCGTCGCGATCTGGTAGTCGATGCGCCACCCCGCGTCGTTGTCGAAGGCGCGGCCACGGTACGACCACCACGAGTACGGGCCGGCCTGGTCCGGATGCAGGGCGCGTACGACGTCGACGTACCCCGGGCCCGGCTCCTCGAAGACGCGGGTCAGCCAGGCGCGTTCCTCGGGGAGGAAGCCGGAGGACTTGCGGTTGGCCTTCCAGTTCTTGAGGTCGGCCTCCTGGTGGGCGATGTTCCAGTCGCCGCAGACCACCACCTCGCGCCCGTCGGCCGCCGCGCGCTTCCGCAGCCCCTCCAGGTACGGCAGGAACGCGTCCATGAAGCGGATCTTCTCGTCCTGCCGCTCCGTGCCGACCTCGCCCGAGGGCAGGTAGAGGCTCGCGACCGTGACCCCGGGCAGGTCGATCTCCGCGTACCGCCCGCTCGCGTCGAACTCCGCGCCGCCGAACCCGATCCGCGTGGCCTCCGGCTCCCGGCGTGCGTAGAGCGAGACCCCGGCGCGGCCCTTGGCGGTGGCGGGGGCGTGCAGGACGTGCCAGCCCTCGGGCGCCCGTACGGCGTCGGGGAGCTGCTGGGGCTCCGCCCGTACCTCCTGGAGGCAGACCACATCGGCGGAGGTGGCCGCGAGCCACTCCACGAAGCCCTTCTTCGCGGCGGCGCGGAGCCCATTCACATTCACGCTGGTCACGGTGTACAAAACATCATCTTCCGTCGCACGTCGCACAGAACAGACTCAGAACAGACGGGCAGCCTATCCGGCCGCCCCCTGGAAGGGCCCCGCACCTCCTGCTAGTCTGAATTCGAACTAGTCGGAGTTACCGGCTACTCGACAAACGGATGACGGGAGGCCGCATGCCGGGCAAACCGGTGGACTGGCAGGCGGGCTGGCTGCGCGGCGCCCTCGAACTCGCCCTCGCCGCCGTCCTCGCCGAGGGCGACGGCCACGGCTACGCGCTCGCCCAGCGACTGGACGAACACGGCTTCGGCCAGGTCAAGGGCGCCGCGCTCTACCCGGTCCTGGGCCGGATGGAGCGGGACGGCGTGGTGACCGCGAACTGGGAGCCGGGCGAGGGCGGTCCCGGCCGGAAGGTGTACGCGCTCACACCGGCGGGCCGGGACCGGCTCGGGGAGCAGCGGGCGGAGTGGGCGCGCTTCTCGGTCCTCATGCACGGGCTGCTGTCCGAGGCGCCGCCCGTGGCCCACATACCCGATCGATCGCTTCAGGGGGAACGATGACCGAGACACACAGCAGGACCGCGGCGCAGTGGTCGGAGCGGCTGGAGTACCGGCTGGCGGGCGAGCCCGGCATGGACCGCGCCGCGATCACCGAGGTGCTGAACGAGGTCGCAGCGCACTGCGCCGAGACCGGCCGGCACCCCGAGGAGGCGTTCGGCTCGCCGGAGGAGTTCGCCGTCCAGGCGGCCCGCGACCGGGTGCCCGTCGAGGAGCGGGCGCGGCGCGACTGGGCCTTCCGGACGCCCTCGGAGTTCTGGCCCACGGGCCTGATCACCGTCACCGGGATGCTGGCGGTCTTCGCCGTCTTCGCCCTCTTCCGTCACGGCCTCTGGTTCGACGTGACGGTCTCGGGCCTGAGCGGGGTCGCGCTGATGGCCGTGCTCGTCCAACTGGCCTGGTTCGGCATGGGGTTGCACGCCGACGGCCGGATACGGGCCGCCGCCGTCACCGGTGGCGCCGTCGCCGCGCTGGTCATCGGCTCCGCGGTCGCCTTCCTGTCACTGCCGGACGACCGGATCGCCCGCTTCCCGACCCTCGCGCTGATCCCGGTCTGCGTGGCGCTGCACGCCCTGACCGTGCGCCTGCGGCCCGGCTACGCCGCCCGCGCCACCGCGGCGCCCGACCCCACCGACCCCGAGCAGTGGCTGCGCCGGCTCGAAGCGCTCCTGCGGGGACGCCACAAGCTGCCCCGCGGCCGCGCCGCCGAGCTGGTCACCGAGGCCCGTGACCACCTGGCGGCGAGCGGGAGTTCACCGGCCGAGGAGTTCGGCCCCGTGGAGGTGTACGCGCTCCACCTGGCCGAGCACGCGGGCCCCCGCACCTGGTGGTCACGCTCGGGCTGGTGGCTGCCGGTCATGTGCTCACTGATCACCGCCAGTTGGGCGGTGCGCCTCGCCCAGGGCGACATCGACCGGGTGTTCTGGGTCAACACGGCCGGGGTGGCCGCCGTCGCCCTGCTCTGGGTCGCGAAGGTGGTACCGGACAAGCCGTCATCCTGAGGGCGAGCACCGGGGCATCAGCCACCTCCGACGGGTACACATCGGATGACCTGATTCCTCAGGAGGTGCTGTATCCATGCTCCACCGCGCCAGAGCAACATCCACCTCATCAGAGATCCGAGGGATGGCCCGCCTCGCCGGGATCCTCGTGACAGCGCTGCTGCTGGTCACGGGGGTCGCGCCCACCGCGACCGCCGCCCCGCCCGCGACCGCAGCCCCGCCCGCGACCGCCGCGACTGCGGACGCCCCGCCCCGTACCGTCCCCGCCCTCACCAACTGGACAGCGAAACAAGGTGAGTTCACCTTCACCACCGCCACCCGGCTGATCGTCGCCCCGGACGACCCCGCCGCCCGCCGCACCGCGGACACCCTCGCGCAGGACCTCCGCGCGGCGGGCCGGGGCGCCGTCCCCGTCGCCGCCGTACGGGGCTCCGGCCGCCCCGGGGACGTCAGCATCGGGACCGACCCCGGGCGGAGCGGGACGCTCAAGGCCGAGGGGTACGAACTCCAGGTCACCGACCGGGTCCGTATCACCGGAGCCACCGCCGCCGGCGCCTTCTACGGCACCCGCACCCTGCTCCAGCTCCTCGCCGCGGCCGACCGGATCCCCGCGGGCCGCACCGTCGACGTACCCGCGTACGAGGAGCGGGGCGCGGGCGTCTGCGCCTGCTACATCCACATCACCCCGGCCTGGCTGGAGAACCTGGTCCGCGACATGGCGTACCTGAAGCTCAACCACCTTCTGCTGGAGCTGAAGGTGAGGAGCGACCGCCACCCGGAGGCCAACTCCTGGGGCTACTACACCAAGGACGAGATACGGCGGCTCGTCGCGCTCGGCGACCGCTACCACATCACCATCGTCCCGGAGATCAACTCCCCCGGCCACATGGACCCGTGGATCGAGCGGCGGCCCGATCTCCAGCTCACCGACTCCGACGGCGCCCCGCAGCCCTCGCGCCTCGACATCACCAGCCAGGACGCCTTCGCGTACTACACCGATCTCATGGACGAGTACGCCGAGGTCTTCACCGCGCCCGTCTGGCACATGGGCGCGGACGAGTACATGCTCGGCTCCGACTTCGCGAAGTACCCGCACATCCTGGCGTACGCGCGCGAGCGGTACGGCCCGGCCGCCACCCCGCAGGACGCCTTCATCGACTTCGTCAACCGTGTCCGGGCCCACGCGGCGGGACGGGGCAAGCAGCTCCGGATCTGGAACGACGGGCTGACCGGCGACCACACCGTCCCCGTCGCCGCGGGCACCACCGTCGAGCACTGGCTGAACGTCAGGACCAGGCCCAGCCAACTCCTCGCCCAGGGATACCGGGTCATGAACGCCTCGTACTCCCTCTACCTCATCCGCGGCGGCTTCCACATGAACACCGCCTCCCTGTACGAACAGGGCTGGGACCCGAGGAGCTTCGAGGGCGAGAAGGTCGCCTCCGCCACCGGGATCACCGGCGCGAAGATCAGCCTCTGGCCCGACAACGGGCGCGGCGAGACCGAGAACGAGGTCGCCGCGGGCCTGTTCCTGCCGCTGCGCTACATCGCCCAGACCACCTGGGGCGCCCCGCGCCCGGACGCGACCTACGCGGAGTTCACCGCCCGCGCCACCGCCGCCGGGTACGCGCCGGGACGCACCGATCTCACCCGCCCGCCACTCCCCGACGGCACGTACACCCTGCGGGACGCGAACGGCCAACTGCCCGCTGCCGCACGGCGGATCACCCGTACCGCCGACGGCTACGTCACCCTCACCGACCCCGCCACCGGGCGGTGCGCGGAGATCCGGAGCGGCAGGCTGACCCTCAACACCCCTCTGGAGCCCGGCAGTCCGGTCACCCAGGAGGTGTGTTCCGCCGCCAACACACTGCAACGCTGGCAACTGACCCCGGTCCCCGGCGGGTTCCACCTCACCCACGCGATCACCCGGATGTCCGTCGTCCTCACCACTGACGGACGGTGGGTCCAGTACCCGCCCGACCAGCGCCCGCCCACCGTCTGGACGCTCACCGCCGCCGCCACACCGCAGCAGCCGAAGGGGAACCGCTCATGACTCTGGGAAGACGCCCGTTCGCCGCGGGCCTCGGCGCACTCGGCGCCGTACCGCTCCTCCCGTACGCATCCGCGCAGGCGGCCCCCCGCCGTACCGCCGGAGCCGTCCCGGACGAGAGCGCCGCACGTGTCCCCGTCGGTCCCGGCGACACCCCCGACCAGCTCGTGGCGAAGGCCGCGGGGCTGCGCCCGACGGAGCGCCAGATAGCGTGGCAGCGGCTGGAGCGGACCGCGTTCCTGCACTTCGGTGTGAACACCTTCACCGGCCTCGAATGGGGGACGGGCGACGAGGACCCCGAGGTCTTCCAGCCGGTCGGTCTGGACACCGACCAGTGGGCGCGCGCCCTGCGCGACGGCGGATTCTCGCTCGCCATCCTCACCGTCAAGCACCACGACGGCTTCGTCCTCTACCCCTCCCGCCACACCGCCCACAGCGTCGCCTCCTCCACCTGGGAGGCGGGCCGCGGCGATGTCCTGCGCTCCTTCGCCGACTCGATGCGCGCCCACGGCATCAAGGTCGGCGTGTACATCTCCCCCGCCGACGAGAACCAGTACCTGCACGGCGTCTACGCCAACGGCAGCGCCCGCACCCCCCGCACCATCCCCACCCTGGTGGACGGCGACGACCGCGCCGGACAGGACGGCCCCGTCCTCCGCCTCCCCGCCACCGACTACGGCGCCCATATGCTCAACCAGCTCTACGAGGTACTGACCGAGTACGGCCAGGTCGACGAGGTCTGGTTCGACGGCGCCCAGGGCCGGATCCCGCCCGAACACGTCGAGGTCTACGACTGGGACAGTTGGTACGCGCTGATCCGGGCCCTCGCCCCGCAGGCGGCCATCGCCGTCTCCGGGCCCGATGTCCGCTGGGTCGGCAACGAGGGCGGTTCGGCCCGCGAGAACGAGTGGAGCACCGTCCCCGTCACGGCGGTGCCGAACGGCCGCACCGACTTCGCCCTCTCGTACGACACCCCTGACCAGGGCAGCCGCGACGCCCTGGTCCGCGCCCAGCCGGACACCGACTACCTCCAGTGGTGGCCCGCCGAGTGCGATGTGTCGATCCGCCCCGGCTGGTTCTTCCACCCGGAAGAACGCCCCAAGACGGCCCAGCAGCTCACCGACCTCTACTTCCGTTCGGTCGGCCGGAACGCCGTCCTCCTGCTCAACGTCCCGCCCGACCGGCAGGGCCGGCTCGACCCGGCGGATGTCGCGGCCCTCGGCGCCTTCGCCGACCGGGTGCGCCGCGAACTCCCCGCGGACCTGGCCCGGGGTGCCCGCGCCCGGGGCGACGGCCGCGATCCCGCCCTGGCGGTCGACGGCGACCCGGACACCTCGTGGGCCGCCCCGGCACCGTCCGCCGGGACACTCACCCTGGACCTGGGCGCGCCCACGGCCGTCGACCGGATCCGGCTGGCCGAGGACATCCGCCACGGCCAGCAGATCGAACGGGCCGTGGTCGAGGCCGAGTCGGCGACCGGCTGGACGGAGGTCGCCCGTACGGGCACGGTCGGCGCGAGCCGCATCCTGCTCCTGCCGGCCCCGGTCACGGCCCGGCGCTGGCGGCTGCGGATCCTCGGCTCCCGCCGGCCGGCCCGTATCGCGGAGTTCGGCCTCTACCGCTCCACGCTCTGACGCTCCCGCACATCCGTCCCGTCCTCCGCCACCGGCGCGGTCCCCCCGCGCCGGTGGCGGGCCGAGGCGAGCACCGCGACGGCGGTACCGGCCACCGCGTAGGCGGCCAGCACCCACAGCGGCCCGGCGAGCGCGTTGCCGCCGAAGTAGACGGTGTTGCGTACGGCGGTGGTGCCCGCGCCGGTCGGGATGTAGTCACCGATGGCCCGCCAGAACGGCGGCAGCAGCGAGCTGGGGAACGCGCCGCCCGCGCTGGGGTTGCCCAGCACGACGAAGACCAGGATCGTCACACCGATACCGACGACGCCCAGCAGGATCTGGAGGGCGACGGTGGTCGCCGCGGCGGCGAGGACGGTCAGCGCGCCGATCGCCCACAACTGCGCGAAGTGGCCGTCCAGCGCCCCGAGTACGGGCCCCGCGATCAGCGCGCCGCCCAGACCGGAGACCACCGCGTACACGGCGAGGACGCCGAGCCTGACGACCGTACGGTGCGGGTTGGCCGGCCGGGACCCGGAGGCGACCCCGAGGATGGCCGCCGCTAGATAGCCGCCCACGATCCAGCCGATGGCCAGGTAGAACGAGGACAGCCCGCGGCCGTCGCCCGCCGCGGGCGGCAGGATGTCGTCGGTCGTGACCGTACGGTTCTGGGCCGCGTCGGCCTTCTCGATGATCTGGGTGGTCGCTGACGAGACGGCGGGCCCGCCCGCGGACGCCACCAGCAGCGTGTCCTTGGTGCCCTGCGGATTCACCAGGAGTACGGCGTCGACGGTGCGGTCGTGGATCAGCGCGCGCCCGGCGGCCTCGTCCTTGACGGCACGGGCCGCGAGGGGGTCGCCGTCCAGCCCGTTCAGCCGGTCGACGGTCCCCGCGGAGACCTGCTCCGGCGCCACGACCGCGAGCGGGATCCGGTGCGGGGTGGGGGCGTGGAACGCCCCGATGTACGACAGGATGAAGGCGAGTTGGAGGACCAGCCCGCCGACGACGAGCAGCACCCCGCGCGCGCTGAGCGCGTCCCGCAGCTCGGCGGCGAACCCGGGCGCCGGTGTTCCGGAGTCGGTGGATATGGAGGGTTCGGAGGGTTCGGACAGCTCGGTGCTCATCGCTCGGGGGTTCCTTCGTCGTCGTTCGGGTGGGGGGCGGCCCCGGGGTCCGCCGCCGTGGTCAGCGCGCGGACGAGGTACGGGGCGATCCGCCGCGACAGTCCGTCGGTGCCCCGGAGCCCCCGCGGCCCCTGGACGGGCTCCAGGGCGCTGATGCCCTTGAACAGGGCGATGAGCAGCCGGGCGCCGTCGGCGGGGTCGATCGCGGGGCGCAGTCCGGTCCTGGCGAGGGTCTCCGTGATCATCCCGGACACCCCCTGGACCAGGCGTTCCTCGTGGACGGCCAGCAGCTCGGCCACGGCGGGGGTGCGGGCCGCGTGCAGGGTGAACTCCATCGAGACCAGGAACCACTGCCGTTCCCGGGCGGCCCGGTCCGCCGTGTACGCCAGCAGCCCGTCGACCAGGTCCTCCCCCGGGTCCAGCCGGGCGGCCTCGTCCCGCAGGTCGGCCAGCAGGCGGTCGGCGTGGGCGTCGTACAGCGCGAGGAACAGCTCGTCCTTGTCGCGGTAGTTGGAGTAGAAGGCGCCCCGGGTGAGCCCGGCCCGCTCGACGATGTCGCTGATCGAGGTGGCGTGGAAGCCGTGCTCGGTGAAGAGGGCCAGCGCACTGTCGGTCAGGGAGGCGACCGTACGGGGGCGGCGTTTGGTCGGTGACTTCGGCATGGAAGGGACCCTTTCTCGCGCTCCGGCCTGCCGGTCCGGGGCGGTCCCCGCCGGGGACCAACGGATACATCATGTATCCGATACGCGATGTATGCAAAGTGGCCCCGGACACCCGGGGTGGCTCGGACGCCAAAAGGCCCGGTCCGGCGGTGTGTACCGCCGGACCGGGCTTCGGTGGGAGCGTCAGTGGTTGCCGACACCGTTCCCGGACAGGACCGGGATGTCGTCCAGGATGTGCGACAGCGGCTCGTCGCCCTTCGCCTGGGTGGAGTTCTCCGTGCACTGCTGGTTCTGCGGCGAGGACAGGACGTTGATGTCCTGGACCGCGATCGGCACGGCGCCGATCAGCGAGCCGACGTTCGCCTTGATCGGCAGACCGATGCAGGGCTTGTTCAGCGTGCCCTGGATCAGACCGGCCTGGGGGCTCATGTCGCCCTTGGTCACGGCGTTGCCGAACGAGCTGTCCGCACCGTTCCCGCTGAAGGAGGTCGTACCACCGTCATCGGCGATGGCCAGCGCCGGCGACGCCATGGCGGCCGTCGCACCGACGAGGGAGGCGGCTACAGCAGCGGTTGCCCACAGCTTCTTCATGGTGAATACCTTTCCGGAAAGTCGGTTTCTCAGTGGTTGCCGGCGCCGTTCCCGGACAGGACCGGGATGTCGTCCAGGATGTGCGACAGCGGCTCGTCGCCCTTCGCCTGCGTCGAGTTCTCGACACACTGCTGGTTCTGCGGCGAGGACAGCACGTTGACGTCCTGGACGGCGACCGTGATGAGACCGATCAGCGAACCGACGTTGGCCTTGAGCGGAAGTCCGACACAGGGCTTGTTCAGCGACCCCTGGACCAGACCGAGCTGGGGGCTCAGGTCACCCTTGGTCACCGCGTTGCCGAAGGACTGCTCGGCGCCGTTGCCGCTGAAGGAGGTCGTACCACCGTCATCGGCGATGGCCAGCGCCGGCGACGCCATGGCGGCCGTCGCACCGACGAGGGAGGCGGCTACAGCAGCGGTTGCCCACAGCTTCTTCATTTAAATGCCTTTCCGGAAAGTCGGACTCCACCGGTGGAATCCATTATGTTCAACTGCTTACGGGGGGATTAGTTTCTGCGGTTCCCCCTAATGGAGTACCGCACCGGCAGATAAAAAGGCCGGACCGTCGCGGAGAACAGCAACAGCCCGGCCTTGACGGCCGATTCCTCAGTTGTTCGCGACGCCGTTCCCGGACAGGATCGGGATGTTGTCGAGGATGTGCGACAGCGGCTCGTCGCCCTTGGCCTGCGTCGAGTTCTCGACGCACTGCTGGTTCTGCGGCGAGGACAGGATGTTGAGGTCCTGGACCGAGATCGGCACCAGACCCAGGAGCGAACCGACGTTCGCCTTGGCGGGCAGGGCGATGCAGGGCTTGTTGAGCGAGCCCTGGATGAGCGCCATCTGCGGGCTCATGTTCCCGTAGGTCGCCGAGTTGCCGTACCACTGGTCCGCGCCGTTGCCGCTGAACGACGTCGTGCCGCCGTCGTTGGCGATGGCGAGTGCCGGGGCCGCGGCGGCGGCGGAGACGCCGACGACGGAGGCGGCGACGGCCGCGCCGGCCATAACCTTCTTGATCACGATGAGTCCCCTTCTGAAGGATGCCCCAAAATCCCCGGGGCCCCCTGTGCAACTCCCCGCCCCCGGTTTGGTTCCGGCCCTTCACTCCAATGGCCTATTACCGGCGATCTACCGCACGGAGGGCGGACAAGCCGATCGGGTGAAGCAGGAGGGCCGAGGAGAACCAAAACACCGCCACCCGGTTGTTCAGGTCGCTCCACATGCATTTCTTGAGAAAAGGAAACAGACCGTGATCAAGAAGATTATGGCCGGCGCGGCCATCGCAGTCTCCGTCGTCGGCGTCTCCGCCGCCGCCGCAGCTCCGGCACTCGCCATCGCCGATGACGGCGGCACCACGTCGTTCAGCGGGAACGGCGCCAAGGAGACCTTCGGCAACGCGGTGACCAAGGGCGACCAGAGCCCTCAGTTGGAGCTGGTCCAGGGGTCGCTGAACAAGCTGTGCGTCGGCGCCCCGATCAAGGCCAACGTCGGCTCGCTCGTCGGCCTGCTCGTGCCCGTCGCCGTCCAGGACGTCAATGTGCTGTCCTCCCCGCAGAACCAGCAGTGCGCGGAGAACTCCACCCAGGCCAAGGGCGACGAGCCGCTGTCGCACATCCTGGAGGACATCCCGGTGCTCTCGGGCAACGGTGTCGCCAACGGCTGACACGACCGCTCGGCGCGCGACGGACGGGCCGTACGGGGCAATGGCGCCCCGTACGGCCCGTTCGGCGTCTCCGTGCTGCGGCGTCCCGTGGTGCGGCGTCCCGGCGTCTCCGTGCTGCCACGCAGAAACGAAAATCCTCAAGGGCGCAATCGGGTGAAACAGCAATGCCCTAAAACCGGACAGTTTCCTCGGAACGGCGCTCTCGTTGGAGTTCCAGCAGCGGAGTGAGAGCCGTTAGTCGACGGCTCACGCCCGTACGACGGTCGTGCGGACGTGTTCGCCGCTGCGGAAAGGGCTCAACATGAAGTGCAAGAAGGCCGCAACGGTCGTCGCGGGTCTGCTCCTCGCCGTGGGTGCCGCGGCCCCCGCCATGGCCGACGCGGGCGCCGAGGGCATCGCCGTCGGTTCCCCGGGTGTCCTCTCGGGCAACGTCGTCCAGATTCCCGTTCACGTCCCCGTGAACGTCTGCGGCAACAGCATCGACGTCATCGGGATCCTGAACCCCGCCTTCGGCAACGTCTGTGTCAACAAGTGACGTTGTGACCTCGTGAGGTCTCGGGGGTGTCCCGCGGGACACCCCCTTCCGGTCCCGGAGCGCGTTCGGTCGCGCTCCGGGACCGGCCCCGGTGGGGCACGGAACCCACCTGCGACAACAGCCGGCCGGTCCGCCGGCAGGAGGAGAGAAACAGAGTGCGAGACCTCATCGGCAAAGGACTGCTCACGGCCGCCGCGGCGTCGAGTGTGCTGTCCTTGAGCGGCGGTTACGCCCAGGCCGCCGACGCGAGCGGGGCGGCCGTCGGATCGCCCGGGCTGCTGTCCGGCAACAACGTCCAGGTGCCGCTGGACGTCCCGGTCAACGTCTGCGGCAACAGCGTCGATGTCGTCGGGCTCCTGAACCCCGCCTTCGGCAACACCTGCGCCAACGTGTCGGCCCCGCCGAAGCACCACGCGGCGCCCCCGCACCACTCGCCCCAGCAGCACGGCTCTCCCGCCCAGCAGGGTGCTCCCGCCCAGCCGCACCTGGCGCCCGGAGCCCCGCACCAGGCGGTCACCGGCTCCGGCAGCGAGGCCAGCAGCATCGCCAAGGGGTCGCCCGGCGTGCTCGGCGGCAACGACGTCGAGGCGCCGGTCGACATCCCCGTGAACGTCTGCGGCGACTCCGTCGACCTGGTGGGCCTCCTCAACCCGGCCTTCGGCAACTCCTGCGTCAACGGCACGCCCCCGGAGCGGCCCGCCGCCCCCGAACTCCCCGACGCCCCCGAAGAGGTGCCCGAGGAGATCACGCCGCCGGAGGACCGCTCCGTACTCCCGCCGTCCCCCGGCGCGCCCCCGCACCACGTGCCGCACACCGAGGTCACCTCGCGGGCGATCACACCCGCCGTCCTGCCCGTCGCCGCGAGCCCCGCCGCCGACGAGCAGCTCGCGGCCACCGGTGGCGACCCCCGCCTCCTCGGCGCCGCCGCGTCGAGCGCCGGGCTGATCCTCGGCGGCGCGCTCCTGTACCGGCGCTCGCGCGTAGCGGCCCGCGTCTGACCACCGCCCTGTCGCCCCGTCACCCTGTCGCCCCGTCACCCCCTCGGCGCGGGGCTGACGGGGCGACGGGCCGACGTCACTTCACGGGGATCCGGCCCTGGTCCCGGTCCTGGCGGACCTGCCGCAGCACCTGTCGCTGACGCACCTTCGCGAGCGGTCCGCCCCGGGCGCCGACCCGGCGCCGTACCCCGGCCACCAGCCGCTCCGCGGTGTACGACGCCCCGTACACGAAGCGCATCGACGGGCCGAAGGACGGCGCGCTCAGCAGGCCCGCCAGGAACAGTCCCGGGTACGAGGACTCGAAGGCGGCGCTCGCCTCCGGCGCCCTGCTCGGGCCCACGGTCCGCAGGCCCGCGGCGAGCGGCCCCTCCAGCAGGCCGAGCCGGTCGAGCCCCGGGGTGAAGCCGGTGGCGGCGATGACATGGTCGGTCTCCACCGTCTCCGTCCGTCCCGTGGTGGCGAACAGCTCCAGCCGTACGCGCCCGCCCGCCGGGACCGCCGTCACCACGCTCTCGCCGAGCCGCACCTCCACCCGCGCCGCCGTCTCGAAGCGCTCGCGCAGCCACCACGCGCCGGCCGGGCCGAGCGCCGAGGTGAAGATCCGGGCGCGGGTCGCCTCGGGGAACCGGCGGAAGACACCGGGGGTCTCCGCGTACAGCCAGTTCTTCCAGCCGCAGCCGAGCCCGGTGTGCGGGGCGCGGGCCGCCGTGGCGGCGGGGCGCTCCAGGGGCGGCGGCAGGGTGTTCCAGTTCAGCCGCTGGGACCGGGCCACCAGCCGTACGGACGTGCCCTGTTCGGCGAGGAGCGCGGCGGTCTCCAGCGCCGCCTGCCCCGCCCCGATGACCGTCACGTCGCCGCCGGCGAAGCGGGTCAGATCGGCGTGGTGGCTGCTGTGCGTCACCTGCGCGCGGTCCAGGCCGAGCAGCGGCGCGGGGATGTCGATGAACGGCATCACCCCGACGGCGAGCGCCACCGTACGGGCGAGGAGCCGCTCACCGTCCTCGGCGGTCAGCCGGAACCCGCCGGGGCACGCCTGTACGGAGGTGATGGTCCGTTCGTCGACCGGCGGGACCGCGCGCTCGGCGAACCACAGTCCGTACGAGGCGAAGAGACCGACCGGCAGCGGAACGCCGTGCCGGGCCTCCGTGCCCCGGGTGGCGGCGTAGGCGGCGAGGCCGAAGGCGCCGTCCGGGTCGGAGAGGTTGGACGCCCACGGTTCGGACTTCAGGAACATCCCCGGCGGCATGTGCTCCCGCCATGAGGCCATCGGTTTGCCGAACACCCGCAGGTCGAGCCCGGCCGCGGCGGCGTGCGCGGCGATGGAGAGTCCGTAGGGGCCTGCGCCCACAACTACCAGGTCGTGCATGGGGTTTCCCGCTCTCTGTGCGTGTCGGTCGGGTCAGGGGGTGGGGTGGTTCATCGGGTACGGCGTGGTGCGGGGGTCTGGGACCGGTCGGTGGGGCCGGAGTGGTCCGGACCGCTCCACCGCTGCTGTACGGGCGGGGTGCGCGGCGGCCGTCCGGCCTCGCCCGTACGCCGGTACGGCAGGGCGCGGCGCAGCGGCCGCCAGCCGCGCCGTACGAGATGCAGCCCCCAGGCGAGGGCCATCGCGCAGGCGGGCAGCGGGTCGTCCAGCGCCCACCACGCCGTCTCCGTGGAACGGGAACGGAAACCGGAACCGGAACGGGAGGGGAGGCGGAATCGGAAGCGGGGCCGCTTCCTGGACGCACCGGTCGGGGAGAGGAGCGACAGCAGGGCGTAGTTCTCCACGACGAACGCGCGTCCGTGCACCGCCTCCTGCACCGGAAGGCCGCGCCCGGTCAGGTCGAGGTGGAGCGCGCGGACCACGTCGGTGCCCGCGCGGTCGGTGAAGAGCCGGAACTGTGCGCCGGGCCGGGGGTTGAAGTCGAGCAGGTGGTACGCGCCCGTCGCGGCCTCGCGGCGGAAGTCGAGGTCGAGGATCCCCCGGTAGCCGAGCGCGGCGACCAGTTCGCCCGCCAGCCGCTCCACGGCCGGGTTGGGCAGCCACCGGCCGACCGCGGTCAGCCCCGCCCCCACCGGCCAGGCCCGGTCCTTGCGCCCGGCCGCCCCGAGCAGCCGGGTGCGGCCGGCCTCGGGGGCGCGCCCGCTGTACCCGTGGAAGAACCAGTCGCGGTCGGGACCGTGCGGCAGGAATTCCTGGAGCAGCAGCCTGCTGCCCGCCTCGTCGCTGCGCCCGTACAGCGCGCGGGCCTCCTGCGGGGAGCGGACGACGCGGGTGCTGCGCAGCCCGGACCCCTCGGGCAGCAGCCAGGGCCTGCTCCACTTCGCGACCACGGGCAGCCCCAGCGACCAGGCCGCGGCGGCGGCCTCCGCGGCGCCGTCCGGGATGACCGTGCGCGGATGGGGCAGGCCCAGCTCCTGGCAGATGCCGGCCAGCTCCGCCTTGTCCGCGACGCGCTCGGGCAGCCCTGACGGCTGTTCAGGCAGGAGGTAACGGCCCGCCAGCTCCGGCTGGAGCCGGCCCACGGCGATCGCGCTCAGGTCGTCCATCGCGATGAGCACGGCCGGGGCGGGGAGCCGGTCGGCGATGGAGAGGAGCAGCCTCCGCACCGCCGAGAGCGCCGGGCCCTGTGTCGGGTCCTGCGCCGGATCCGCCGTCAGATCCGGTGCGTGACCGGGCCGTAGATGGGCCTGGCGCAGATAGCGGGAGCGCCCGACGGGGCTGTGCGCGCCCTCGACCACCGCGTGCACCTCGATGCCGGCGCGGCCCAGGGAGCGTACGGCGCCCAGCGTGCCGTGGTGGAACGGGTTCCGGTCGAGCCGTACGAGGACGGCCGGAACGCGGGTGTCAAAGCTCGGCACGGTGGTGCCCTTCATTTCGATACCCCATGCGAGGGATGAAATTCACGAACGGACTACTGGAACACCAGGTCGGGTTCCCGACCGGCTTATTAGAAATACTTTGTGATCAACGTGACCACGGCTCGCGGCCACGGAAAGCACGTGCGATCACAAGGAGCGGACATGACCCGTCGACGACGTCGAAGGATGACGACCACCTGCCTGGGTGTGGTCTCGGCCGGACTGCTCGCCTCCGGTGCCGTGCTGCCCGTTCCGAGAAGCGCCTCGGATTCCGCTGACGCGGAAAGACAGAAGCCGCCCGCGGCCCCGTCGCCCGCGCTGGGCGCGTATCTCGACTACGGGCCGGACGGGGTACGGCGTATCGCGGCCATGGAGAAATGGCTCGGCGGCCGGGAATTGCGCGTGGGCCACACCTATCTCCCCGGCGACGTGTGGTCCAACATCGAGGGAAGCCCGGATTTCCTGGAGAGCTGGGCCGAGTGGCGCAAGGCGCGTGACGACCGGCTGTTCGTCCTCAACGTGCCCATGCTGGAGCGGAACGAGGACCACGTACCGGACAGCCTGGTCCGCCGTGAGCTGCGCAGAGGCGCCGCCGGCCAGTACGACGGGCACTTCAGGACGCTGGCACGGCGGCTCGTCGCCCTCGGGGTGCCCGACACGGTGGTCGTGCTCGGCTGGGAGATGAACGGAACCACGTACACCCATCGTTGCGGTCCTGACCCGGAGGCGTGGAAGGCGTACTGGAACCGTATCGTCACCGCGATGCGCGAGGTGCCAGGACAGAAATTCCGTTTCGATTTCGCCCCGAACCGGGGACGGGACGCCATTCCCTGGACGGAGTGTTATCCGGGCGACGCCACCGTGGACATCGTCGGCATGGATTCGTACGACCAGCCGCCGGGGCGGACGTTCGACGAACAGGTCAGTGAGCCTTACGGACTCCAGCAGCATGTGGACTTCGCCGCCGCGCATGGAAAGGTTGTCTCCTATCCGGAGTGGGGCCTCTTCCGCAATGGGGACAACCCTGTGTACATGCGGCGCATGCTCCAGTGGATCGACACGTACAAGCCGCTGTACAGCACCATCACGGATTACTGCCCCCACGGCGTCTGGCAGTGCACCCGGAATCCCAGGTCGTCGCAGGTGTTCCGTTCGATGCTGTACGGACAGGCCCCGCAGCCCGTACCGACCCCGACGCCGCCCACTCCCCCGACGCCGCCGACACCGCCCGCTCCCCCCACGGTTCCGACGCCGGAGCCCACGATCACCGCGCCCGTGGAGCCCCCGCCGGTTCCGCGCCCGACCCCGGAGCCGCCGCGGGCCTGCCACCCGCTGAACCTCGGTACCTGGCTGGAGAGCTGGCTGGGCGGCAAGATCTGTATCCGTCTCGACTGGTGGGGGAGCCGGCGCACCTGAGATCGCTTCCCCGGTACGGACGACGGCGGCGGCGGCGAGGTCATCCCTTGTCGCCGCCTCGCCGTGCCCGCAGCCGCGGGCGCGCCCGCTTCACCAGTTCGGCCGCCCGGCCGCGCCCCGCCGCCCGCGCGACCACGAGGTGCAGGGACGGCGCCAGCGCGGACCTCGCCAGCAGCAGCCGCTGGTTGGTGACGGTCTCGGGGCGCCAGTGGTGCTTGTACGGCTCGTCGCCGCGCAGCATGCTCAGCGTGGTCCGGCCGCTCGCGCTGATCCACCCCGCGCCGCCGCGCAGCAGCATCGTGGCGACGTCCGCCTTCCTGGCGCGCAGCTCGGGGTCGGCGCCGTACAGATAGCCGCCCGCGAGGTGACCCGACATCAGGGTGACGTCGGCGGCCACCACCGCGCCCGCGAGCGTGAACTCGGTGACCCGCGCGTCGCCCGACTCGGCCATGGCGCGCACGGCCCGGGTGAGGTGTTCCGCGAAGCGCCCGCTGAGGTGCTCGGTGGTGACGCCGCGGCCCTGCCACTGGAGGCGGTGCAGCGCCAGCAGCCGTTCGACGGCGGCCGGGATCTCCGCGCGCTCCACCACCCGCTCGCCGATGCCGAGCGCGTCGAGCCTGCGCAGTTTGGCGCGGGCGCGCTGGGCGCGCGCGGCGGGCAGTCTGGTGAGCAGTGCGTCCATGGGGACGGCGGGCAGTTCGAGGCAGACGGAGTCCGCCAGCCGGCGGCGCGGCCCGCGCCAGCAGTCGTAGAGGCGGTCGGCCGCGGCCCCCGGCCGTACCTCGCGCAGGTCGATCACCGCCGTACGGGCCAGCTCCGCGAGGGCCTGGGCGAGCGCGGGCGCGGCGGTGTCGGCGTGCTCGTCGTCGAGCAGGACGTCGGAGAAGTCGGTGATGGAGCCGCCGAGGTGGACGAGGACGGGCAGCGGGCGGTGGGTGAGCATCAGCGCGACCGCCGCGACCGGCTCCCCGTCCCGGCGTACCAGGACGACCCGCAACCGGCCGCGCCCGCCGCGTGCAGCGCCCGGACCGCCGCCCTGACCGTACGACAGCCACCAGGAGTGCAGCCACGCGTGGTTCTGGAAGGGGGTGGCCGTACGGCAGCGGCGGTACAGGGCGTGCCACTCCGGGGCGAGTTCGGCGAAGCGGCCGGCGTCCCGGCACACCTCCGTGGTGAACACCGGCCCGGACCGGGAGGCGTTGAGCAGCGCCGATACGGGGACGTAGCGGTCGGCGGCGGTCCGCGTGCCGGGGCCGGGGGCCATCAGACCGTTTCCGGCTGCTGCGGGGAGCCGGCCGCCGAGCCGGCCGCGGGTCCCGGCACGGACGCTCCGGCGGTGTGCGCGGGGGCCTCCTGGCGGCGCTTGGGCCGGACCAGCAGGGCGAGCCCGCCGAGCAGCCCGCCCGCGCAGCCGCCGACCAGCGCGGCCAGCGCGGCGGTGGGCGTGACCGGGCTGGTGGGCCGTACGGCCCGGGAGAACGGGAGGACGCGTACGTGCGTACTGGCCTGCATCTGCGAGCCGTTGACGACGAGTGCGCGCGCGACGCCGTCCGCCATGTTCACGGCGGTCGCCGCGCTGGCCGAGGTCGCGGTCACCGAGATCATCGGCGCGTCGGGCGAGGTCGCCGTCTGGACGTCCTCCTTGAGGGTCCGCGCGGGCACCCCGGCCCAGACCGCCGCGTCCCCGACCACCGCGACCTGCGAGGCGACCCGCCCGTACGCCGTCGCGAAGCCGAGTGCGGCGGCCGGGTCGGACCGCTCGGTCGGTACGACGACGACATAGCTGGTCGCCGCGTACTCGGGGGTACGCAGCGCCCCGTACGCACCGCCGGCCACCGCCCCGGCCAGCACGGCGGCCGGCACGATCCAGCGGACCGGCAGCGCCCTCGGCCGCGTCCGCCGGATCCGCCGGGCCAGCCGGGCCGGCAGCGTCCGCCACGCCGGGGGCGGGGTGCGGCGCTCGGGCTCCGGGCGCCGGCCGCGCGGAGCGCCGCACCGCAGCGGCCGCCGGTTCGGTTGCTGGGGCGCCTGCTGGGTCATGAGGTGCTCACTTCTCGGGTGGGGGCCTGGCGGCGGAGGGCGCTCTCGTAGACGGCCATCAACTGCTCGGCGCTGCGGGCGATGTCGTAGTGGTGCACGGCGGGCGGTACGGGCCGCCGGTGCGGGCCCAGGTCGCGCAGCCGCCGCAGCTCCTCGGCGAGACCGGGGACGGAGCCGCTGACCCGGCGCGCGCCCGGCGCGGCCTCGGGCGGCAGGTCCTGGAGCGCCGGGCAGGTCACATGGAGCACCGGCAGCCCGGCGGCGAGCGCCTCCACCACGGCGAGCCCGAACGCCTCGTCGTGGGAGGTGGAGACGAAGACGTCCATGGCGGCGAGCAGCGAGGGCAGGTCCCCCGGGTGCGGGACGGGCGGCGGGTCCTCGCAGGCGCCGGGCAGCAGCACCCGGTCGGCCATCCTGCGCTCCTCGGCGAGCCGCAGCAGCCGGGCACGCTCCGGGCCCTCGCCGACCAACAGGAGCCGGGCTCCGGACAGTTCACCGACGGCGCGCACCAGGCGGTCGTACCGCTTGCCGGGGGCGAGCCGCCCGACGCCGCCCACCACGAACGCGTCCTCGGCCAGGCCCAGCCGCTCGCGGGCGGCGCGGCGCGCCTTCTCGTCGAAGGCGAAGCGCCCGGACTCGATGCCGTTGGGGACGACGTGGATACGGTCGCGGCGCACCCCCCAGCGCTCCAGCCGGCGCGCGACGGTGGTGGAGACGGCGACGGTCGCGGTGCCGAGCCGCTCCCCGGTGAGATAGAGGGCGCGGGCGCCGGGGGTCAGCGGCCGGCCCTCGATCTGGACGGCGCCGAGCGAGTGTTCGGTGGCGAGGATGGTCCGTACCCCGGCCATGCGGGCCGCGATCCGGCCGTACAGGCAGGCGCGGTAGAGGTGGGTGTGGACGAGGTCGTACCCGCCCTGCTTGACGAGACGTGTCAGCCGGGGCAGGGCGGCGAGATCGCGGTTCCCGGCCATGTCGAGGTGGGCGACGCGTACGCCGTCGGCGACGATGCCCTCGGCGACCGCGCCCGGGTCCGTGAGCGTGACGACCTCGTTGTGGGTGGGCAACTGACGCAGCATCAGCCGCAGTTGCTGCTCGGCACCGCCGATGCCGAGGCCGGTGATGACATGCAGGACCTTCACGGGGTGGCCGCCGGGACAGCCGCCGAGGTGGGCGCCGGGACGGCCGCCGCGGTGGCGCGGTAAGCGGCGGAGCCGGCGTACTCCGCGAAGGCGGCGGGCGGGACGGGTTCGCGCCTGCGGTGGTGCAGCCGCCACTTGAGGCGCAGCCTGAGGTCGGTGTCCCGCTCCCCCACATGGATACGGGGCAGTGCGAACAGCCCGGTCAGCGGCCCGGGGTCGATGGCGCAGGCGTACGCGTACCCGGCGGCGCGGACGGCCGCGACGGCCCGGATGCCGACCGTGCCGTACGGGTAGCAGAAGCCGCCGACCTCGGTGCCGGTGAGCTCACGCAGCAGCTCCCTGCTGCGGCCGGTCTCGGCGGCGAGCGTGGCGTCGTCGACCGTGTCGAGGTCGACGTGGAGCAGCCCGTGGGAGCCGATCTCCATCCCGGCCGCGGCGGCCTGTCGTACGCCGTCCTCGGTGAGCAGCCGCTTGCGGGGTCCTGGGCTGTCCCACTCGTTGGTGCCGCCGGGGCGACCCGGCAGGACGAAGACGGTCGCGGTGCACCCGTACTCATGGAGCAGCGGGACGGCGTTCGCCACGAAGTCGGCGTACCCGTCGTCGAAGGTGAGGCCGACGAGCCCGGCGCCGCGCCCCTCGGCGCGGGCGCGCAGCAGTTCGGCCATGGAGACACCGGTCAGGCCGCGGCGGCGCAGCCAGCGGAGCTGCCGTTCGAGCCGGCCGGGGGAGACCGTCACCTGGTAGGGGTCGTCGGTGGGGTCGGCGACCGAGTGGTACATGACGGCCCACAGGGGGCCGCCGGACCTCGGGTCGGCCACGTCGGGCAGGTCGGCCTTGTCAGCGGGCATCGGCGAGCTTTCGTGAGAAGGGACGGGCGAGGGAGCGGAGGACGGAGTCGGTCTCGGGCGCCTTCAGGGCGCGCGCGACGACGAGGAACACCACGGTCACCACCAGCCCGGCGGTGAGGGTGGCGAGGGCCGGGGAGGGCACGAGCGCGGCGCAGAGCCAGCCGGAGCCGGTGGCCGCCGCGGCGGCGGCGCCGAGCTTGGCCAGACCGCCGGTCATGTGGCGGGTCCTGACGGGCACGCTGTGGCGGCGGAGGGCGCCCAGCATGAGGACGGCGGTGAGGGTGATGCCGAGGGCGTTGGCGGCGGCGATGCCGCGCACGCCCCAGACGCCGACCAGCAGGGCGCCCGCGCCGCCGGTGAGCGCGAGCCCCGCGGTCATGGCGAGGGCGGGGAACCAGAGGGGGCGCGCGGCGGAGAAGTAGCAGCGTACGAGCGCCCCGACGAGGGTGTGGCCGAGCAGGCCGAGCGCGTACACCCGCATCACGGCGGCGGTCGCCGCGGTGTCCGCCGCGTGGAACTCGCCCCGTTGGAAGAGCACTTCGATGATCTGCGGGGCGCAGGAGATGACGGTGGCGGCCCCGATCAGCACGATGATCCCGGCGAGCGCGAGATCCCGTTCGACGCGCCGCCTGGCCCGGTCGGTCTCGCCCGCCGCCATGGCGCGGGCGACCACCGGGAAGGTGACGGTGCAGAGCATCAGGGAGAGGGTCATCGGGATCTGCGCGACCTTCTGCGCGTAGTTGAGGTGCGAGATGGCCCCGGCGGGCAGCGGCGCGGCGAGGAACCGCTCGATCAGGACCTGCGACTGGCGGCTGAGCGCGAACGCGATGACGGGGACGAGCAGTCCGAGGACGACGGGCGAGGTGAGCGGCGCGGTGAGCGGCGCGGCCGCCGTGACCGTGGCCGTCGTCGCCGTGGCCGTCGCGGGTACGGGGACGGGCGTGCCGGTGAGGACGGCGGGGGGTGTCTCGGTGGCGGGCGGGGGCTCGTGACCGCTCGTGGGCCGCCGCTCCGTCAGCCTGTTCCACAGGGCGGGGAGCTGGATCAGCACCATGAACACACCGCCGACGGCGACCCCGGCCCCGGCCGCGCGCACCCCCGTCTCCGCGCCGGCCAGCAGCATCGTGGAGATGATGCCGACGTTGGAGGCGACGTAGATCGCGGCGGGCGCCACGAAGCTGCCGTGCGCGCGGAGCGCCGCGCTGCAGTAGCCCGCCACCCCGTAGGTGAAGATCGACGTGGCGGTCAGCCGGGTGCAGTCGACGGCCAGCCGGGGTTCGGGCAGACCGGGTGCGAGGACGGCGACCGCCCAGGGCGCGAGGGCCACCAGCAGGGCCGCGCAGGCGCTGAGGGCGAGGAAGAGCCGGGGCAGGGTGGCGCGGGTGAGCTGCCGTACGGGGTCGAGGTCCGAGGCGCAGTCGCGCGCCCGGTCCTGCGGCGACCGCACGGCCCGGCGGGCCAGCGCGAGGCTGAACGCCGGGACGAGGATCAGCGCCATGGCGTCCTCGATGAGGAGCGTGGCGGCGACCTCGGGCACGGTCCAGGCGACGAGGAAGGCGTCGGTGTCGGGGCCCGCGCCGTAGAGGTGGGCGATGGTCTGGTCGCGGAGCAGGCCGAGGAGCGATCCGGCGGCGGTCAGCGCGGCGGTCACGAACGCGGCCCGCGCCAGGAACCGCCCGGAGGCGGAGCCGCGCCCGCCGGGATCCTCCGCGGGGTCGGGGGTGACGGCCGAGGGGTCGGGGGTGACGGTGTCGGGGGTGACGGTGTTGGTGGTGGCAGGACCGGCCGCGCCGGGGTCCGGGACGGACGGTCCCGCCTCCGCCGCCGGGGGCACCGAGGGCGGCGGGACGGCCGGGAGGGAGTGCGTCGTATCGCTCACGCCGGACCGGCCCCTCTGCCGGCCGTGGCCCCGTACGCCGTGGCCCCGTACGCCGTCGCGTGCCGCCGGCCCAGCGCCCACCAGGCCGCCAGGCCGAGCATCACCGCCGTCAGGACGGTCGACGGGCCGCCGATGTCCGCGTAACCGAAGTCCACCAACTGCCAGACCAGCAGCCCCGTGACGACGAGCCCGCACTCCGTCCCCGTACCGGAGCGGCGCGCCCCGCGCAGTCCGCGCACCGCGCACACCAGGAGCCCCGCCCAACTGGCCGCGAAGGCGACGATGCCGAGCAGCCCCTGTTCGCTCAGGACGAGCAGATACATGTTGTGCGGCGACAGCAGCGGCTGGCGCTGGAACCCCGCCCCCGCGCCCGAGGTGTCGCTGGCCGCGGAGAGCGCGAGGGAGGCGTGGTGGTCGCGGTAGGCGGGGAAGCCCTTCAGCCCCACGCCGGTGACGGGCCGCTCGCGCCACATGTCGGTGGCCGCCGCCCACATGGTGTACCGGTCGGTGACGGACTGGTCGGGCGCGTCGGCGACCCGGGCGATCGAGTCGACCCTCTCGGTGATCATCTGCGAGCCGATGCCGAGCCCGCCGACGAGGACGACCCCGAGCGCCCCGGCGGTGAGCGCCACGACGAGCGCCCTGCGGACGCCCGAGAGCGCGAGTTGCAGCGCGAGCGCCGCGGCGGTGGCGATCCAGGCGCCACGGCTGAAGGAGAGCAGCAGCGGTACGCAGAGCAGTCCGGCGCAGCAGAGCGCGAGCGCCCGCTGTCCGCGCGGCGCCCCCGCACCGCCGCCCAGGGCGTAACCGACGGAGATGATCAGCCCGTACGCGACGACGGTGGCCATCCCCATCACATCGGTGGCCCCGAAGGTGCCGACCGCGCGGATGTCCTCGCCCTGGTACGAGGCGCCGGTGCCGGTCAGGAACTGCGTGACCCCGATCGCCCCCTGCGCCAGCGCGAGAACGACCACCGACCCGGCGACCAGCCGGAAGTCACGGCGGTCGCGGAGGAGGAGCAGCAGGGCCGCCGGTACGAGCACGAAGATCTGGAGGTAGCGCGCCAGGCCCGGCAGGGTGGCCGCGGGGTCGTCGGCGGTGAGCGAGGCGACGGTCACGCCGAGCACCGGGAGTCCCAGGACGAGTGCGGCGGTACGGGTCAACGGGCGGGCCCGGGACCGCAGTACGCGCAGCAGACAGTGCAGGACGAGCACGGCGGAGGCGGCGTCGGCCACGCTCCCCGACCCGGCGGAGCCGTCACCGGCCGGCGGCGCGGGCACGGCGAGCAGCGCGACGACGGCCACGGCGGGCAGCAGGGGCGCAGCCCGGCGCAGCGCGCCGGACCGTACGGGCGGGTGGGGCCGTACGCGGGGTGCTTCGACGGCGTCGGCGGCCATCAGCTTCCCGCCGGGCGGAGAAGGGAGAGGGCGGTGCGCACCAGGATGCACACGTCCTGCCAGAGCGACCAGTGGTCGATGTAGTGGTTGTCGAAGCGGGAGCGCTCCTCGATGGAGGTGTCCCCGCGCAGCCCGTGGACCTGGGCGAGTCCGGTGATGCCGACGGGCATCCGGTGGCGGGCCGCGTAACCGGGGTGACTCTTGCTGAAGTCGGCGACGAAGAAGGGGCGTTCGGGGCGGGGGCCGACCAGGCTCATGTCACCGCGGAGCACGTTCCAGAGCTGGGGCAGCTCGTCCATCGACGTACGGCGCAGCACACTGCCGACCGGGCTCATGCGCAGGTCACCCGCGATGTTCCAGCGGGTGGCGGACTCGTGGTCGTCGGAGGGGCGCAGGGTACGGAACTTCAGCAGGGTGAAGGAGCGGCCGTACTGGCCGACGCGCTCCTGCCGGAACAGCACACCGCGGCCGTCGCAGACCCGGATCGCGAGCGCGCAGACCGCCAGTACCGGGGAGAGCGCCAGCAGGGCGGGTACCGCGATCACCAGGTCCAGCAGCCGTTTGGCCAGGGCGCCGCGGCGGTGCGCGTGCGCGGCGGGCGGCTCGACGCGGCGGCGGCCGAAGCCCCAGAGGTGGTGCTCCATGAGGGCCGGCGGGGCTGCCGCGCCCCAGGGGCCGGCGCCGACGAAGGAGGTGGCGCAGCCGTACTCGTGGAAGAGCGGGACGAGCCCGGCGCGGCCGGTCCACCCGCCGGGGTCGCCGTGGCCGCCGTGGCCGGCCCCCGCGTCGATGAACAGGGCTTCCTGGACGCCGTTCTGGATGACGGCGCGGTGGATCTCCTCGGTGGTGGTCAGCACGGGCAGGGCGGGGACGTCCGTACCGCCGCCGTGGGGAGGTCCGCCGTGGGGAGGTCCGTCCTGGTGGCCGTCCCCCCGGGCGGGGGCGGGGACCGCGATCCCGACCGGGCGCAGTCCGTACTCCGGGTGCTGGGCGAGCAGCGAGGCCAGCCGGCTCGCGGCCGTCCCCGAACCGACGACGAGGGCGGACCGCAGCCGGCGGCGGGCGAGCGCGCGGCGGTAGGTGTGCAGCAGCGAGCGGCCCGTACCGCACACGGCGAGCTGGACGGCGACGCCACCGGTCAGGGCAGCGAAGCCCAGGGCGTGGGCGGGCAGGAGCGCGGCGAGTACGGCCGCGGCGCCGCACCAGGCGACCGCGATCCTGGCGGCCAGCGCGGGAAGCTGGTCGAGGCCGGAGACGACGGTTCCGGGGCGGTAGAGCCCGGCGAGCGCGTTGAGCGCGGTCACGCAGACGAGGAGCTGGACGACCAGGAGGGTGGTGCGCTGCTCGTCGCCCAGGACGGCGGTGGAGAGCAGCACCGCGAGCCCGTCCACCGCGAGGAGCGGCAGGCCGAAGCGGAGCGCGTCGTGGACCGGGGTACGGCGGGGCGGCAGCGCGACGCGGTCGGTGGCGCCCCGGGGCGGGGCGAGGGGAACGCGCCCGCCGAGGGACTGCTGCCCCAGGGCCTGCTGACCCAGGGCGGGCAGGGGCGACTCGGCCAGGGAGGGCCGCGTCGTCGGCTGTCCCTGGTTCCGCTCCCCGTGCTGCGGTGCGGTGCGCGCCCGGCCGGGCGGCGGCGGAACACTGGTGCTTTCCGTGGTCACTGGGGAATCGGCTCCCTGCGCTCGGGGCGCGGCACGGCGGCGACTTCGCGGTACACGTCCGCGATCGCCTGCGCGGTCTGCCGCACGTCGTAGGTGCTGAGTACGTGCTGATGGCCCTGGCGGCCGATGGCCTCGCGCAGCGGCCCGTCGTGGAGCAGGGCGCTGACGGCCGCCGCCAGTGCGGGCGGGTCCTCGGGCGGGGTGAGACAGAACCGCTCTCGCCCCGGCGGCAGGCTCTCGCGCGCGCCGTCCACATCGCTGAGGACGACGGTCCTGCCGCTCGCCATGGCCTCCAGCGGCGCCACGGCCATGCCCTCCCAGCGGGACGGCAGAACCACCAGGTCGGCCGCCCGGTACCAGGGCGCGGTGTCCGGTACGGCGCCCGCGAAGAGCACGGACGGCGGGGCGGCGGCGCGCAGCGCCTCGGCGTCGGGCCCGTCACCGACGAGCACCAGCCTGGCCCCCGGAATCCGGCGTACGACCGGCTGCCAGGCCCGGAGCAGGATGTCCTGGCCCTTCTGGCGGCAGAGGCGGCCGACGCACACGACGACGGGGGCGGCGGCCGGCACTCCGGCGAGCAGCGGCAGCGCGGCCCGCGCGGGGCCCGCGCCCGGGGTGAAGCGGCCGGTGTCCACGCCGTTGCGGACGACGGACCAGGTGGCGTCGATGCCCGCGCGTTCACCGGTGCGCCGCTCCGCCTCGCTGACGCAGACGACCCGGTCGGTCCAGCGGACCGCCCACCGTTCCCAGCGCCTGGCGAGCCGTCCGGTCACCCCGTCGACCGCTTCGAAGGACCAGGCGTGCGGCTGGAAGACGGTCGGGACACGGCCCCTGACGGCCAGTCGGCCGGCGAGTCCGGCCTTGGCGCTGTGCGCGTGGATCAGATCGGGGCGTACCCGGCCGACCAGCCGGGCCGCCTGCCGTACCTCACGGAGGAGTCCCGGCCCCGGCGCGCGGGTGGCGTGCCACGCGTGAATCTCGGCGCCCCGCCGCGCCGCCGCCCCGGCGAGCGGTCCCTCCGGGGGACAGCCGACGACGACCCGGAACCCGGCGGCCACCTGCGCCGCGACGAGGTCCAGCACCACCTGCGCCACACCGCCGTCGACGGGCTGGACGAGATGGAGCGCCGTGAAGCCGGTCCCGGGCCGGTGCCGTTGTGGCTGCACGCGCAACTCTTTCCACTCGTGGATACAGGGAAATCAGGCGCGGGAATTCACCGCGGACAGGGCGAGAGGGGCCGGGCCGCACAGCAGGCCGCACCCGAAAGAAAGAACCGCAGAATTCCGCATACTGGCTCTCCGCCTCGAAGTTCGAAACAGGCAAGATGGGACCATTACAGAGCGCAGGCTGAAAATCACGCCAGACGCGCTGAAACGCACTGACCGTACAGCCAACCGGGGAATGCCCCTTCGGATGACGCCCACCGGAGTCGCGCCCGGCCCAGCTTCACTCGTTCGGCCCGCAACCTCTCGATGTCCTCGGCGTTGATCCCTGAGCCGGGCAATCGCGCCCGGCGGCCCATGCCATCCCCATACGACCGAGGAGCCCTTCCCCATGTCGCGTATCGCCAAGGCTGTTGTTCTCTCCACCGCGGCCGCCGCCGCTGTCGCCGGTGCCTCCGGCGCCGCCTTTGCCGACAGTGGCGCTTCGGCCGCGGCCATCGGCTCCCCCGGCGTGCTGTCCGGCAACATCGTCCAGGTCCCCCTCCACGTGCCGATCAACATCTGCGGCAACACCGTCGACGTCATCGGTCTGCTGAACCCGGCGTTCGGCAACGTCTGCGTCAACAACTGACGCCGTTCCCACCGCGGAGCCGCTCTTCCCCTCCGGGGGAGGGCGGCTTTTCCGTGCGCTTTTCCGTGCGCTTTCCGTGTGCTTTCCCATGGGCGCCCGTCGCGGTCAGGGGTTCCGTCCCGCCACTCCCCCGGTGGGCTGATAGGAGAATAGGAAGAGTCTCCCCTTCATTCGGGTGGCCCGCCCAGAATTCCTTCCGCACGGAGTTTCCGGCGCGCGGGGGAATCGTTAGAGAAGACGGGACCAGGGGAGGAAGACCTCCCAAAGGCCCTGTGCGCGGCGAGAGTTGACTCGTATCGAAGCGCACCGGACATCACACGGAGAAGGAATCACAATGAAGCCCATGAAGGTCGCTGCCGTCGTCGCCGGTTCCATGGTGGTCCTGGGTGCCGCCGCCCCGGCGTTCGCCGCCGAGGCGAAGTCCCCCTCGTTCAGCCTGAACGGGGCGCTGGACACCGTGGCGAGCGAGGGCCTGCGTGACGCCAAGCCGCTCCACACCAACGCCCTGGACACCGAGAACGAGGGCTCCGCGCTCAACGCGGTCAAGGGCGTCACCGACAGCCTGAACAAGCCCCAGCAGGGCAACAAGCTGCTCGGCGGACTCCCGCTCGGCAAGTAGTCACACCGTCGTCGCCGTCCCGCCACCGCCCCTCATGGCGCACTGCCTTGAGGGGCGGGCGGGGCCGATCGGTCCAGCGGTCGGTTCGGCGTTACGGGCAGTTCGGCGCTGCGGTCAGCTCGTCCAGAAGTCCCACCAGCGGGCCAGGATCAGCATCCCGATGACCCCGATGTGCAGCACGGGCGGGACCCAGGTGAACTCGGCGAGGAAGCCACGCAGCGCGGCCGGCGCGGGCAGCACCCCGGTACGGATGGTGTGGGCGGTGACGTACCAGAACATCAAGATCGTCGCGACCCACGCCAGAGAGCACCAGAGGCAGAGCGAGTTGATGCTGTACAGCGACTGGTACTGGAGCCAGGTGCAGAACCCGACGCCGAAGAGCGTCCCCACGTTCAGCCCCAGCCAGAACCAGCCCCGGTAACGGGCCCCGGCCAACAGCCCCACCCCGATGGCGATCACCACCGAATAAGCGGCCAGGCCCAGCATCGGGTTGGGGAAACCGAACACCGACGCCTGCGCGCTCTTCATGATGTTGCCGCAGGACACCACCGGATTCAGACTGCACCCCGGCGTGAAGTCCGGGTCCTCCAGCAGCTTGAACTTGTCGATCGTGATCACCCACGCGGCCAGCAGCCCCGCCGCACCCGTGACCACCAACAGCAGCGCGAAGGCCCGGCTCGCGCCCTGTACACCGGGCCCCTCCCCCTCGGCGTCGTCGATGCCGTCGATGCCGTGGATGCCGTCCGCCGCTTCCCCGGCGGACCTGTACCCGGTCGATGCCGCTGCCATCTCTCCGCTCCCGCCTTCCCGGCTCAGCCGCGCAGGCCGCGTACCGGCAGCAGGCAGTGCGCGGCGCTCAGGAGCATCTGCTCGTCGCCCGCGAAGGCGCGCAACTGCTCCTCGCCGACCGGCCGCCCCGGGGTGCCCTCGGCCCACGGCCGGGTCGCGACCAGGAAGTAGACCTGCCCGGTGTCGCGCGCGTCCTGCTCCCACTCCGGCGGTACGGGGCACTGCGCGTTGAGGTACGGCATGGTCAGCACCGCCCGGCCCGCCTCGACGATCAGCTTGATCGGGATGTTGGGCGACTGCGCGACATCGATCAGTTCACTGCCGGGCCTCAGCCCGATGTCCGCGAGGACCGTGCGCATCGCCTCCTCGCCGGCCTCGGGACCGTCCCGGCCGTCGCCGAGTGAATAGGCCAGCAGGAAAGGCGCGGTGCGCTCACCGGAGGCGGGATCGCTCGTCCAGGGAATCACCGAGAGGGTGCCCAGAAGGGCCGCGTACTGGGCATGGTTCGCCGCGGTATTGGTAGAGGTCATGTCTGGGCACAGTAGTGGCCCGCGGAGAATATCCGTGAGCCCGTGTCACCCAAGTGGGCTATTGCGAGGGGCAGTTACGA
The DNA here is from genome assembly GCF_044744405.1 of Streptomyces sp. NPDC087310. Classification (NCBI taxonomy): domain Bacteria; kingdom Bacillati; phylum Actinomycetota; class Actinomycetes; order Kitasatosporales; family Streptomycetaceae; genus Streptomyces; species Streptomyces sp. NPDC087310. Next base: position 254,738 of record NZ_JBIUYF010000005.1, read on the forward strand.
CCAATGCTCATCGCCCACCCCTCGCCTTCCCGTGCGAGAGGGGCGAACACGTACGGATTGACAGGGCACCGCGGGATGGCTGTAATGGTCGGCGTGTAGCGCGACACCGGCCAGAGAGCTGTGGGCAGGCCGGCGATCGAGCGGACACCTTTATCGAGGGACGATGCCATGAGTTCATACTCCGCACCCCGCGTCTGACACTTCCGAGGTACCCGGCGTCACCGCCGTACCCGATGCACCTGCCTTACTCGGCCTCACCGCCATGCCCCGGTGCATTGACGTACCGCGATTTCCCGCGCCGCCTCCTTGTCCTGTCTTCCTGACAGCCCGCATGTCTTCCTTCCCTTCCTCCCTTTGCACTTCACCCATCCCTTTTCCTCTTTCCCAGGAGAGTCACAGCCGTATGCCCCTGTCCTTCACCCAGTCCGTCATCGAGGAGTTCCGGGCCAACGGGGGAAAGGTCGGCGGCCCTTTCGAGGGCGCCAACCTTCTTCTGCTGACCACCACCGGCGCGCGGTCCGGAACGGAACACACCACTCCGCTCGGCTTCGTACGCGACGGCGACCTGCTGCTGATCGTCGGCTCGGCCGGCGGCGGCCACCGTCACCCCGACTGGTACCACAACCTGCTCGCCCACCCCATGGTGCGTGTGGAGGTCGGTACGCGGACGTACGGGGCGATCGCCGTCCCCGCCGAGGGCGAACGGCGCGACCTGCTCTTCGAGCGCGTCGTGCGCGTGGCGCCCGGATACGCCGACTACCAGGCCGGCACCGACCGGATCCTGCCGGTCGTGGTGCTGGAGCGCTCCGAGCCCGACGCCGCTCCCGGGACGGGCCCGGCCAATCTCGCCGAGAAGCTGATCGAGGTCCACACCTGGCTGCGCTCACAGTTGGCGCACGTACGCGTCGAGGCCGACGCACACTTCGCCGCGCGGGCGGCGCACCAGGGCCCCGGGGCGCCTCCCGCGCCCGGACTCGGCCTCCAACTGCGCCAGCACTGCCTGGCGTTCTGCGAGTCGCTGACGTTCCACCACACCGGGGAGGACGCGCATCTGTTCCCGGCACTCGCGAGCGGCCACCCCCAGCTGTCCGACGTGTTCGCCCGACTCGCCGAAGAACACCGCACGGTCGCCCGTATCCAGGGTGAGCTGCACGCGCTGCTGGCGGAGGTCGCCACCACGGATCCGGATCGTTTCCGTACCGACCTCGACCGTATGTCGGTCGAGTTGTCGGCCCACCTGGACTACGAGGAGGAGTCGCTGCTGCCGCTCCTGTCCGGCATACCGTTCCCGCCGGTCGCGCCCTGACCCGTTAGCGTCATCAGCGGTAGGAGGCAGTCGGAGCAGAAGGAGTACGTGAAGGCCATGCCCGTGGTTCCCGCAGCAGCAGACGACACGCCCGTGATCCTGGGCAACGAGCCCGGCTCGTTCGCCCGGAGCGTCCTGGCCACCCGCCATCCGGCGCTCATCCAGCAGGTCCGTGACGCGTTCCCCTACGGGCCCGCGCAGCACGAGGCCCTCGACGCGCTCCTCCGGGAGATCACGGACGGGGTCATGGAGCCGCTCCCCGCGGACGCCCATGACCTGGACCGGTGGCGGAGCTGGGGGTACGACGAGCACGTGGGCCGGTCGTGGTTCGACGCGCCGTTCCTGTGGAGCGAGAGCTACTTCTACCGCAGGCTGCTGGGGGCCGTGGGGTACTTCGCCCCCGGCCCCTGGCAGGGCGTCGACCCCTTCGCCCCGTTCAAACAGGCCGAGCTGCGGACCGGCGCGGTCGACGACGAACTCACCGCCCTGGACGGCCTCGCCACCCTGGCGAACGGACCCGGGCGGTACGACGAGGACCAGGCGTACGCGCTCCTGCTGGCCTCGCTCTGGGGCAACCGGGCCGACCTGGGGTTCCGTATGTCGCCCCCTTCCGCCTCTGACGACAGTGGCAGTTCGGATACGAACACGGACTCGGATACGGGCTCGGATACGGGCTCGCCGCTCGTCGCGGACGACAGCGCCCTGCTCTGGTCCCTGCTCCCCGACGGGGCGCCCGCCGGGCCCGTCCACCTGATCGCCGACAACTCGGGCCGGGAGCTCATCCCCGACCTCGTCCTCCTCGACCATCTCCTCCGTACCGGCCGCGCCGCCCGCGCCGTCCTGCACGTCAAGCCGTGCCCGTACTACGTGTCCGACGCGACCCTCGCGGATGTCATCGACGCGCTGCGGCGGCTCGGCCGGGCGCCCGGGTACGCCGCGGAGATCGGCAAGCGTCTGTGGGCCGCGATGGCGACGGGACGCCTCGACGTACGCGCGCACGACTTCTTCCGCGCCCCCCTGCCCTTCGACGCGATGCCCGCCGATCTGCGCGGCCAACTCGCCGAGGCAGCCGTGACCTTGGTCAAGGGAGACCTGAACTACCGCCGTCTGGTCGGCGACCGCGCCTGGCCCGCCACCCTGCCCTTCTCCGAGCGCACCGCGTACTTCCCGGGTCCGGTGACCGCGCTGCGCACCCTGAAGTCCGATGTGATCGTCGGCCTGAGCGACACCACCCTGTCGTCGCTGAACACACTTACGGAGAAGGGGAGTTCCTGGCGGACCAGCGGCACCCACGCGCTGATCCAGACCCGGCTCAGCGACCGGTGAAGCGGGGCTCGCGCTTCTCCAGGAACGCGCGCATGCCCTCGCTCTGATCCTCGGTCGCGAACAGCGCGTGGAACAGACGCCGTTCGAAGAGGACGCCGTCGCGCAGCCCGGTCTCCAGGGCCCGGTCGACCGCCTCGCGCGCCGCCGTCACCGCCGGCCTGCCGTACGAGGCGACGGCGGTGGCGGCCCGCGTCGCCTCCTCCAGGACCCGGTCGTCGGGCACCACCCGGGACACCAGCCCGGACCGCTCGGCCTCGACCGCGTCCATCGTGCGGCCGGTGAGGACGAGATCCATGGCCTTGGCGCGTCCCACCAGCCGGGTGAGGCGCTGGGTGCCGCCGATGCCGGGGATCACACCGAGCTTGATCTCCGGCTGGCCGAAGACGGCGGACTCCCCCGCGATCACGATGTCGCACATCATCGCCAGCTCACAACCACCGCCGAGGGCGTAGCCGTTGACGGCGGCGATCTTCGGCGTACGGAAGGCGGCGAACTCCTCCCACCGCGCGAAGTAGTCCTCGTCCGCCATCTCGACGGCCGTCTTCCCCGACATCTCCCTGATGTCGGCGCCGGCCGCGAAGACCTTCTCCGACCCGGTGACGACGAAGCAGCCGACGCCGGGATCGCGGTCCAACGGGGCGAGTACGTCGAGGAGTTCGCGCATGAGGGCGCTGCTGAGGGCGTTGAGCACATGGGGCCGGTGGAGCCGTACGGTCACGATCCGGCCGTCCGGGCCGTGCCGCTCGGTCTTGAGGTTCAGATCCACGGAAGTGCCTCCGATAGGGGTCCGGCGGGACGACGTCATGAGTCCCAGATCGCGCCGTACGCGGGGATGCCACGGCGTTCGAGACCGTGCACGACCTGCCAGGTCAGCTTCTTGTTGGAGATGCAGATGACGGCCTCGGCGCCGAAGTCGCGGTACGCGGCGTACGCGAGCCGCACCATGTCGGGTTTGCCGTGGCGCGAGGTGTCCCAGATGAGCGCGTCCGGCTGGACGGCGAGGATCTCGTCGACGAGCCCGTCCCCGTACGTCACCCGCGGATCGCGGGTCGCCCACACCAGCCGTGCGGGCACCTCGGCGGCGAGGAGATGGGGCAGGCAGGGACCGATGCCGCTACCGGTGGCCACGTAGATCACCTTGGTGAACAGGGTCTCGATGTTCGCGACGCCCGCCGTGGTGATCCCCTTGACCCACACCCGCGCGGGCGCGTCGTCGATGAAGGACCCGGTCCAGTCGCCCGCGCGGGAGATGGTGAGCCGGAAGCCGGAGCGGCCGGGGGCGGGCACGTTGGCGAACGAGTGCCACTCCTTGAGCGGGCTGCGGCTGATCGCGGTGGACGAACCGGCGAACGGTGTGACGCCATGGTCGAAGTGGGCCAGCGCCACATGGGACGAGGGCCGTTCGATCCGTACGTCGACCTTGCGCAGCCGCAGCCAGGGCAGCGCGACCGAGAAGGTGACGAGGGCGAGCACCCAGAGGCCGGGCTCCGCGACGACCGGACCGCCGGCGGAGAGCGGGGGGAGCGTGGAGAGCACCGTATGCGCCCAGAAGAGCGCGAGCGCCGCCCAGCCGCCGTAACGGTGGATCTTCTCGAAGCGGTCGTGGAAGCGGGAGCGGAAGGGCGGCAGCGCGGTGGCGATGACGCCGGCGAGCAGGGCGATCAGCGTGTACGCGACGACGAGCAGCGCGACACCCGCACCGCTTCCCGTGGCCTCCGCGCCGGTCAGGGCGGCGGTCTGGCCCAGGAACCACAACGCCCCCGCCACCGCCCCGCCCACATGGAGCCCGCCGAAGTGGTACACCTTCGCGAGCGTCCAGCGGAGCCTGAGCGGCCTGCGCGTGGACGGCCAGGTGGCCAGCCGGAACAGCAGGTTGATGACGTACTGCTGGCGCACGACAACGGCGAGCGCCAGGTTGGCCAGGGCGGCGTGGCCGAGGGTACGGGGGCTGTACGGGCCCGCCGCGAGGAAGCCGAGGTTGGCGAGGAGGACGAGGGCGGCGAGACGGTTGTAGTGCATCAGGCGGGGGTGCTTGAGGAGGCGCCTGGGCCAGGAGGTGAGCGGCGGAAGCGACACGTCGTCGACGGCGACGGGCGGAGGCACGGGCACGGACGGAGGCGCGGGCGGAGGCATAGGCGCAGGCGGAGCCGCAGGCACGGACCGAGCCCGAGCCGCAGGCCGACCCGGCGCCCCCTCCACCGACCGACGCACGCTCTCCTCATCAACGGAGAAGGTCACGCCCCCACCACCCCCACACGCGCGTCCCGGCCGGTGTCCCCCGTGGTGTCCCCGGTGGCGAGCCGCAGCAGCGCCGCCTTGTCGATCTTTCCCCGGTCGGTCTCCGGCAGGGCCGCGAGGGGCAGCACGGCGGACGGCACGCAGTAGTACGGGAGCGCCGCCGCCACCGCCCCGCGCGCCGCCTCCGGGTCGATGTCCTGAGGGCAGACGAACGAGACGAGATGCTGGGCGTCGCGCTTGAGCGTGACGGCGCGGACGCACCCCGGCAGGGACTCCAGGACGGCGGAGACGGAGTCCGGCTCGACACGGAAGCCCCGGATCTTGACCTGGTCGTCCGTCCTGCCGAGGTGTTCCAGCTCACCGTCGGGGGTCCAGCGGCCGAGGTCCCTCGTACGGAACATGCGGCGGCCCCCGCCGAGATACGGGTCGGGCGCGTACCGCTGCGCGGTCAGGGCGTCGTCACCGAGGTAGCCCGCGGACACGCAGTCGCCGCCCGCCCACATCTCGCCCACCTCGCCGATGGGGACGGGGCGGCGCCGCTCGTCGAGGACGTACACCGCGTTGTTGGGGGTCGGCCGGCCGATCGTCAGCAGCTCCGCGTCCGGGTGATGGCGCTGCATCGTGTTGACGATCGTGGTCTCCGTCGGGCCGCAGGCGTTGTGAAAGGCGCAGCGCCGCGCCCACAGATCGGCGAGGGGCCGCGGGCAGGGCTCCCCCGCCACCGCGACCGCCCGCACCCGGGGGCAGGCGGCCGGGTCGATGGAGGCGAGGACGGTGGGGGTCGCGACCAGGACGTCCGCGGTGCGCGCCGCCTCCGCGATGTCCTTGCCGCGGATGACGAGGGTGCCGCCGTGGCTGAGGCAGCCGAGGATCTCCCAGGCCGCCATGTCGAAGGCGATGTTGAGAAGCTGGGCGACCCGCGTTCCGGGCCGGATACCGAGGCTGCCGGGCTCGGTGAGCAGGATGTTGGCCACGTTCCGGTGGGTGACGGTGACCCCGTTGGGCCGGCCGGTGGTGCCGGAGGTGAAGAGGACGTAGCAGCCGTCGTCGGGCGCCGCCGTGCCGTGCCCGTACAGACGATCGAGTTCACCCACGTCACTCACATCGCCCACGTCACTCACATCGCCCAGGTCGTCCACGTCGTCCAGCTCGACGAGATGACACACCCCGGCCGGTAAGGGCACGCGGTGCGCGTACTCCCGCTGGGTGAGGACGATCCGCGTGGCGGCCGTACGGATGACATGGCGGAGCTGGGCGGCGGGCGCGAGGCCGATGTCCTGCGGTACGTACGCCGCACCGGCCTTGAGCGTGCCGAGCAGCCCCACGAGCATCGGGATCGAGCGCCGCACGAAGAGCCCGACACGGTCACCCGGCCGTACCCCGGCACGCCGGAGCCAGGCCGCGAGCCGGTCCGCGCGACGGTTCAGCTCCCCGTACGTGACGGTGGTGCCGCGGTGTTCGGCCGCCACGGCGTCGGGAACGGCGAGCGCCTGCTGCTCGAAGGCACGGTGGACGAGGAGGTGGGGAACGCGCACGGCGGGCCCGTGCCCGAACCGCCGGAAGAGCTCGCGATCCCGCGGGGTGAGGTGGTCCAGGTGCATGGGAGGGGAGACCTCCTGGCTGTTTCGAGCGACGGATGGGGGGTCCGGTATTTCGAACGCCTTGCGGTCCACTGGCCGGCGGGGGCCGACGCCCCTCGCGGTCTTCCGTCCGACTGTAGTGTGCGCGCTTTAACTCTCAACTAGGCGTGTTCAGACAAGAACTGACGCCTAATCAGCCACATGTGCCGCACTCCACCCCACCGGCAACCTTCGCCACACGGTGCGACGACACCACAGGTAGGGAGAGCTGCGCGCCGGCCCCGTACACGAGGACCGGAAGCAGCGCGATGCCCCCTACGCCCCTCTCCTACGGGGCAGGCCCCTGGGGCGCGTCACGCCTGAAGTCGTCCAGGAGCCGGAAGAACTCGTCGAGCGGCGTGGAGTCGGCCGGTGTACGACGCTCGATCTCCGCGACCCAGGTGAGCGAACCGGACACCCCGAACCGGCCCGCACACCACCGGGAAACGCGAAGATTCTGAAGATCGTTTCCCGTGTGCATGGTGATCGTTCCCCGGGGACAGGGATCGGTTCCCGCTCTCAGAAGTGGCGGTGATACGCCTTGTTGGCGATGCGGCGGGTGCGGGTCGGTCCGTCCGGGGCCGGCCGGCCCCCGGAAGAGGGTGCAGTACTCGTCCAGGCGCCAGGAGACGAATGCGCCGTCCCGGATCCCTACCGCCTCGGAGTGGTGCCGGCGACGGTCAACCGTCAACCGTCAGCTCAGACGGGAAGTGCGGTGATGCTGAGGGCGAAGTCCAAGTTCCCCACGCCGTGGTTGGCGAGGCCCACCGTGACCACGCCCGCTCCTTCCAGCCAGTGCGCCATTTTCAGGCCGCCGACGTCCAGCGGGCGCAGCCCGAGGGTCTCGATGAACGCCTCCACACGTGCCTTGGCCTGCGCATCATCGCCCGCGAAGAAGACATCAGGCCGACCCTTCTCCAGGACATGGCGGAAGACGGTGTTGAACGCCTTCACCACGGTGGCGCTCGCCGGGGCGGCCTTGGCGACTTCCTGCGCGATCGAGGTCTCCTCGCGGTGGGCCAACCCGTCGAACGTGGAGTTGAAGGGGTTGCTGATGTCGACGATGACCTTGCCCGCGAGAGCGTCTCCGTACTGGGCGATGGCCGGCACGACGCCGTCGTACAGCAGGGCCACGATGACGATGTCCCCGGCCGGGGCGGTGCCCCATTCCCCCGTCGTGGCGCCGCCGCCGAGAGCCTTGGCCAGGTCAGCGGCCTTGGACCGATCGCGGCCCATGACCTCGACGGTGTTGCCGCCCGCTATCGCCCGCGCGCCGATGGTGCGGGCCATGTTCCCGGTGCCGATGACGCTGATGCTGCTCATGAGATGCCCTGCCCTGGTTGTGGCTGTTGGTTGTGGCTGTTGGTTGTGGTCGTTCGGTTCAGATGGCGGTGGTGCCGCCGTCGGCGACGAGCTCCATGCCGTTGACGTAGCTGGAGTCGTCGGAGGCGAGGAAGAGGGCGGCGGAGGCGATTTCGTCGGGGCGGCCCATCTGACCGCGGGGGATGAGGGACTCGAACTGGCGCTTGGTGGCCTCGTCGAAGAGTTCTTCCTGCTTGGCGGTGGCGACCTGGCCGGGGGTCAGGACGTTGACGCGGATGCGGCGGTCCTTGAGCTCGTTGAGCCAGATGCGGGCCCATGCCTGCTGGACGGCCTTGCTGCCGGCGTAGACGCTCCAGCCGGGGAAGGCGCCGAGGGAGGCGTTGGAGCCGGTCATGAGGATGGAACCGCCGTCGTTGAAGAGCGGGAGAGCCTTCTGGACGGTGAACAGGGTGCCGCGGGCGTTGAGCCCGAACCAGGTGTCGAACTGGGCCTCGGTGATCTCGCCGAGCGGGGCGGGCTCGCCCCCTCCGGCGCTGGCCCACAGCACGTCGAGGCTTCCCTTCTCCCGCTTGACGGTGTCGTACAGGCGGTCCAGGTCGGCCAGGTCGGCGGCGTCGCCCTGGACGCCGGTGACGTTGCGGCCGATCTGCTTCACGGCCTCGTCCAGGGCGTCCTGGCGGCGGCCGGTGATGAAGACGTGCGCTCCCTCGTCGACGAACAGCTTCGCGCCGGCCAGCGCCATGCCGGTGGTGCCGCCGGTGATGACCGCGACCTTGCCGTCAAGCTTTCCCATGATCGTTCCCTTGGTCGGTGGTGCCGTGTGTACCTGGGGCGACGGTGTTATGTACACCGCCCTGTGTGCTTACGGTACGGGGCGGGCGACCCGGGCGCAAACTAAGTACACCGGTCGTTACCTCGTCGCGGTATGGTGGAGCCATGACGGAGTTGGAGAAGGGCCCCACGGGCCGCCGCCGCGGCCGGGGCGCCCGCGAGCGCATCATCAGCGCGTCCCAGCAACTGTTCCGCGAGCAGGGCATCAACCGCACCGGCATGGACCAGCTCTGCTCGGCGGCCCAGGTGTCCAAGCGCACGGCCTACCAGCACTTCACCGGCAAGGACGAACTCGTCGCGGAGTACCTGCGCCGGTTCGACCCCGCCGTTCTGTCCGGCGTGTTCGACCGCACCGACCTCACGCCCCGCGAACGGCTCCTCGCCGCCTTCGACGTCCCCCCCACCACGCCTCTGTGCCCGTACATCGCCGCCGCCGTCGAACTCCACGACCCCCAGCACCCCGCATCCGAGTACGCGCGCGACTACAAGGAAGCCGTCGCCGCGCGGCTCGCCGACACCGCCCGCGAAGCCGGCGCCACCGACCCTGAACAGCTCGGCGAGCAACTCGCGCTGCTCATCGACGGCGCCGCGGCCCGCACCCGGGTCCTCAACGCCGACGCCTTCCCCACGGCCGCCGCCATCGCCGCCGTCCTCATCGACAACGCCATCCCCGCCGCCACAGCCGGCGATGACCGACGGCAGGAGGAAGTGTCGAGCTGACGTGGCACATCCTGACGTGGCACAGCGCGGCCGGGCCGGACGCGCTACCGGTCACGGGGCCGCACCGGCCGGCCCGCGATACCAGCCGCCCGGCACCTGGCATGGCAGGCTTTTACGGAACCGGCCCGCCCCGCCCGCCTGTTGATGGCCGCGGCAAAAGCCGCCGGGGAGAATGGCGACCCTCTACGAGCCGGAGACTTGCCGCCCCCTCATCCACTCCACCGGGGCGCTCAACGGGGGCCAACAGGCGGGCAGCCAACACGTCCGGCCGGAACCCGCCGTCGGGTTCTGGATCCCAGGGACCGACTCCCGACGCCACGAACGGCAGACCGCCGGTGACCGGCTCCGCTCGATGAACGGGGGGGCAGCCGAACTACTCAAGCGCGCCGTCGACTCAAGCGCGCCCTCTACTCAAGCGTGCCTTGAGGCGTCCTCGCCGCCAAGCTGCCACATCTCATAGTTCCCACATTCCGCCGTGATCTCGGCCGTCGACCGAGCCGCGGTGACGAAGTCATCCACCAGCGGCGAGGTGCGCGATGCCGCCACCGCGAGGCTCACCTGGTCGGGCGCCAGATCAGGGATGGGTACATAGGCGATGTCCGGATGTGAGTAGAACACGGACGCCGAACGGGCCAGGAAGGAGATGCCCCGTCCGGCCGCGACATGCTCAAGCGTCTCGTCCACCCCGCGCACCGGGTACCCGGCATTGGGGAGCGGGCGCTTGGTGGGCTGCGTGCTCGGGTCACCGTGCCAGACCAGCGGTTCGCCGGCCAGGTCGGCCTCGGTGACCTCCTCCTTGCCGGCCAACCGGTGTCCGGCGGGCAGTACCGCCACCCGCGGCTCGGTGTACAGCGGGGTGACGCGCAGGCCGGCCTCGTCGATGGGCAGCCGCACATAGCCGACGTCGATGCGGCCGTCGAGCAGCATCGCGGCCTGATCGTCCCCTTCGATCCGCCGCACGTCCACGACCACGTCAGGGTGTCGGTCCTCGAACGCACGGGCCGCCGGGATGACCGCGACGCCGGCCCGGAAACCGACCATCAGCCGCCGCTTGCCGTTGGCGGCCGCGGACACCCGGCGGCGGACCGCGTGGGTCGAGGCGAGCAGCGGACCGGCGTCGGCCAGCAGTTGCCGGCCCGCGTCTGTCAGCTCTACGCCGTGGCGGTCCCTGGTGAACAGCGAGGTGCCGAGATCCTGCTCAAGCGCACGGATCTGCCGGCTGAGCACCGGCTGTGCGATGTGAAGCTCATCGGCGGCGCTGCCGAAATGCAGCCGGTCGGCCACGGTGACGAAGTAACGCAGTTTGCGCAGATCCAGATCCAGATCCATAGAACCCTCCACCGTGGTGATACCTCCAGGGTATCACCACGGCTTCAATAGGTCTTGGACACCACTCGGACCCGGTGGCAGCATGAAAACAGGCGCTTAAGGGCGTCGAGGTGATTTCGGCACAAGAATTCAACATCAGAATTCAACATCAGAATTCGACACCGGAATTTGACAGCAGGGAAAAGCTCGGAAAGCAGGAACACCGATGAGCAGCATCAGCATTGTCGGACTGGGAAACATGGCCCGTGCTGTGGCCGACCGGGCGCTCGCCGGCGGCAACGCCGTCGAGATCATCGGCCGCGACCAGGCCAAGGCCGAGGAATTGGCCGCCACGCTCGGCGGTGCCCCGGTCGGGACGGCTGGGGCCGTCCCGACCGGGGACATCGTGATCCTCGCCGCGCCGTACGCCGGCGCGGCGGCGGCGGTGAGGGAGTACGGGGACGCGCTGCGCGGCAAGATCATCGTCGACGTCACCAACCCCGTAGCCCCCGACCTGCGAGGCTTCGTCGTCCCCGACGACAGTTCCGGCGCACAGGAGATCGCCAAGGCGGCTCCCGCCGACGCGCATGTCGTCAAGGCGTTCAACACGGTGTTCTCCCACGTTCTGGCGGCCGGCCCGGCCGAGGACCGCCCTCTGGACGTGTTCATCGCCGGCGACGACGCGCAGGCGAAGGTACGCGTGTCGGCGTTCGTCGAGAGCCTGGGGCTGCGCCCCTGGGACATCGGGGAACTGTTCATGGCGCGGACGCTGGAGAACGTCGGCCTGCTGGAGCTGGGCCTCATGAACCACTCCGTCAAGCACGCCAATTTCTCCCTCGGCATCACCCTTCTCGACTGAGCGCACCCGTACCACTACCTCTCGTGCCGCATTACGCCAGTTCACTTACGGCACGGGAATACCATGCACCTACCCTTACAAGGACAAGTTAAATGCGCGTATTCGTCGCTGGAGGGACCGGCCATTCCGGTTCGTACATCATTCCCGAGCTCATCGCCGCCGGGCACGAGGTCACCGGCCTGGCCCGGTCGGACGCCTCCGCGGCGGCCCTGTCCGCGCTCGGCGCGAAGGTGCGTCGCGGCGACCTTCAGGATCTCGACGGCCTCAAGGAGGCAGCCTCGGACTCCGATGGCGTCATCCACGTCGCCCACCGGCAGGATCTGCTGCCCTCCGGCGGGATGGACGCCGTGGCCGCTGCTGAGCTCCCGATCATGCTCGCGTACGGCGAAGCACTCGCGGGAACCGGAAAGCCGCTGGTCACGGCGGGAAGCATAGGCTCGTCCGGGAACCTGGGGCGGCCGGCCACCGAGGACGACCCGGCCCTCCCCGTGGGCGAGGAGCACAAGGGCACCCTGCGGGTCCGCAACGTCGTGGAAAGGGCCGTTGTCGACCTCGCCGAGCAGGGAGTGCGGTCTTCGGTCGTGCGGATCGCCAACATGGCGCACGGCACGACCGATCGGGTCGGCTTCCTCCCCACACTGATCGCGCTCGCGAAGGAAAAGGGGTTCGTCGGCTACCCCGGCGACGGCGCGAACCTGTGGAACGCCGTGCACATCCACGATGTCGGCACCTTGTTCCGCCTGGCGCTGGAGAAGGGTCCGGCCGGCGCGTACTGGCACGCGGTCGAGGACGGGGGCATCCCGTTCCGCGAACTCGCCGAGGCCATCGCCGGCCGCCTGGGCCTGCCCGCCGTGAGCGTTCCCAACGATGCCCTGATGACGCCGGGGTACTTCGGGTTTCTCGCGAATATCGCCACGCAGAGCTACCCGGTGTCCAACCTCATCACCCGCCGGACCCTCGGCTGGGAACCCGCCCGGCCCGGCCTGCGCGCCGATCTGGACAACGGCCATTACTTCCCCGCCGGCTGACGGCGGGAACCCGAATCGTAACGAGCCCGGCAACCGGCACATTCGGCTCTTCGGAAGGACCTAAAAAATAATGACAACTGTGGGATTCATCGGAAGCGGGGCCATCGGCAGGACCCTCGCGCGACTCGCCGTCGACGCCGGCCACCAGGTGGTGCTCAGCAACTCGCGCGGTCCCGAAACACTCGGGGACCTGGCCGAGGAACTGGGGCCGCGGGCGTCCGCGGCGACGAGCGAAGAGGCCGCGAGGGCCGGTGACATCGTCGTGGTCACGGTGCCGGTCAGCGCCTTCCCCCACCTGCCCGCCGCGCCGCTGGCCGGGAAGACGGTCATCGACACCTGCAACTACGGCGCCGAGCGTGACGGGCACATCCCCGAACTCGACAGCAAGTCCCTTACCTCCAGCGAGCTGCTTCAGCGGTACGCCCCGGACGCCCTGCTCGTAAAGGCGTTCAACAACATCTTCTTCAAGCACCTGCTGTCACTCGCACGCCCGGCTGGGGCGGCCGACCGCTCCTACCTGCCGATCGCCGGCGACTCCGCACCGGCGAGGGCGGCGGTGACCGAGTTCATCGACTCCATCGGCTACGGCGTGGTGGACGCGGGAACGCTGGCCGACAGTTGGCGGCAGGCGACGGACACGCCGGTGTGGGGAACACCGTACGGACCGTACTCGAACGAGAAGGGCCAGCCGGCCGGCGAAGCCGCCATCCGCGCAGCACTGGCCACCGCAACGCGCTAACCGTCAACCATCGCGAACCGCGATGCGTCCCGGCCGCACCATGCCCCCGCCCGGTGAACACCGGGCGGGGGCAGTTCTCGACCTCCAGGACCTGGCCGATCCGGGCCAACCGGCACGAGCTCAAACCCCGGTGACACATCCGGCGGCGTCAGCCAACTCAACTGCCGTACGCAGCTTGGCGTTTGGGCGTCTGCCTGACGTCTGGCCCGCACGACAACCACAACCGACCACCGCACGCCGGCCACGACGCCACGACGTGCGCACCCAGACCTCCGAACGAGCCCAGAAACGACGAAATCCCGCCCGATCGAAGTGATCGGACGGGATTTCGTCAACCATTCCCGAGCGAACTCAAGAACAGTCGGTGTTGTGGACCTGAGGGGATTTGAACCCCTGACCCCCTCGATGCGAACGAGGTGCGCTACCAGTCTGCGCCACAGGCCCTTGCAACGAGTGAAACTTTAGCACCCTCCCGGCCGTGGTCGGAAATCCGTCAGCGGCTGGTCACGGGCGGGCGGACCCGCGGCCGGGCGGGGTCGTCGCGGGGCCGGTTACTCGTTGGCCGCGCGGGGGCGGTCGTCCTCTTCGTCGTACTGGTCGAAGAGCGGGGTCCTGCCGTGGTCGCGGGTGCGGCGCTGGGGTGGGGTGCGGGGGGGCGGGGCGGGGTCCGGTGCCGGTTCGGCCGTGGAGGAGCGGGCCGCGCTCCAGGTCTCCGGGTCGCCGACCTCCACGCCGCTGGAGGCGCGGGGGGCGACCGGGGCCGTGACGTACGTGGGCAGGGGCACCGGGACCGGCTCCCAGCTCTCGCCGCGGGCCGGGCCGTGTTCGCGCTGCTGGTCCACCCACTCGGCGTGGTCGGTCTGCTCGACCAGGGCGCGGCGGCCCGCCTCCTGGGGGGAGACCGTGGCGGCCGGCTCGGGCTCGGGGCAGGGTTCCGGCTCCTGTTCGGGCTCGTCGGCCCCGGGGGCGGAGGGCTGCCGGCGCGGGGAACGGTTCTCACGCAGCCGCTGGGCGGCCGCCTCGGCCCGGCGCCGGTCCATGGTGAACGCGAAGCGACGCCGCTCCTGGCCGCGCAGATGAACGATGTACGTGCTGAGGAGTACGGCCGGGACCGCGGGCGCCCAGAGGAAGCCCAGGCCGCCGACCGCCGCGACGACCGCGCCGAGGGTGAAGGCGAGGAAGAGGAGCATGGTGGTGCGCCTGCGGCGGGCGAGGACCTGGGAGCGCTGTGCGCGCCGGGCTCGTTCGGCCGGTGTGCCCGCGGGGCGCACGCGCCGCCCGTACGCGGGGCGCTCGGGGGCGGGACGGGGCGCGGGATGGGGTTCGGGGGCGGGCGCCGCCGGTCTGGGCTGCGCCGATCTGGCCGGTGCGGGGATGTCCGCGTGGACGCTCAGCCGGACCTCGGTGTGGTCCGGAGGCGCGGCGAAGGCCCGGACGTCGACGGAGCTCATCGACTCCGTACGGCTCTCCGGTTCCGCGTCGGTCCCCGCCTCTTCGGCGGCTCGTCCCTGAAGCTCCTTGGCGTAACGGCGCTCCATGGCCGCCCGTCCGGACAGCAGCCGGATGGCGGTGCTGAAGCGTTCCGTCGGACGTGCCTCGTTCAGCTCGTCCTGCCTGCGGAGCCACATCGGCACCAAATAGGCGGCCCAGGCCCCGACGATGACTGCGTAGATGAGGCCGCTGCTGCTCACGGTTCACACCGTAGAGGGGTTCGCACGAGGGCATCGGCCAATTGGGCCGGTGTGTCGCACGATCCGGCTGATATCACGGACTTTTTTTGTGATTGTTCGTATCGGTTTATGGTCGTATGGAACGTGATATCGAAAACTTGTTTTATTTTCTGGTCGTTCCCGGGCGTGCTCTGTGCCAGCGGTGGATCAGCCCCTCGGGCACCTCCTCCGCCGTGAGCACATAGACGAGATGGTCCCGCCAGGCTCCGTCGATGTGGAGGTAACGCGGCCGCAGCCCTTCCTCGCGGAAGCCGAGCTTGTCGACGACGCGACGGCTGGGCCCGTTCTCGGGGCGGATGCAGATCTCGACGCGGTGCAGCCCCACCATCCGGAAACAGTGGTCCACGGCGAGCGCGACGGCCGTCGGCATCACTCCGCGCCCCGCCACCTCGCGGTCCACCCAGTAGCCGACATGACCGGAACACATCGAGCCCCAGGTGATCCCGGCGACCGTGAGCTGGCCGACCAGCCGCCCCTGGTACTCGATGACGAACGGCAGCATCCGGCCCGCGTTGGCCTCGGCGCGGAGATGGCGGACCATCTGGCGGTACGTGGGGCGCTGGGCGACCGGGCCGCCGGGGGGCGGCGGCGGAATCGTCGCCTCCCAGGGGCGCAGCCAGTCGCGGTTGCGCCGGTTCACCTCCCGCCAGGCACGCTGGTCGCGCAGCCTTATGGGGCGGAGGGTCACCTCACCGTCCACCAGCATCGTGGGCCAGGCCGGGTTCATCCGGAGACGCGGGGGTGATCGCCGCCGCGGATCTGGTCCACGGCGTGGACGAGCAGCCGGTCGAGTACGGCGAGCCCGTCGCGTACGCCACCGGTCGAGCCGGGCAGGTTCACGATCAGGGTCCGCCCCGCGACACCCGCCAGGCCCCGGGAGAGCGCGGCGGTGGGGACCTTCGCGGCGCCCTGCGCGCGGATCGCCTCCGGGATGCCGGGGATCTCGTGGTCGAGCACGCCGCGCGTGGCTTCCGGAGTGCGGTCGGTGGGCGAGATGCCCGTACCGCCGGTGGTGAGGATCACGTCGTACCCGGCGTCGACGCCCTCGCGCAGGGCCTGTTCGACCGGGTCGCCGTCGGGGACGACCCGCGGGCCGTCGACGGCGAAGCCGAGCGTGCCGAGACCGTCGGCGAGGAGCGGGCCGCCCTTGTCGGCGTAGACGCCCGAGGCGGCCCGGTTGGACGCCGTGACGACCAGGGCGCGGTACGGGGACGGGGACGCCCCGGTCGACGGTGCGGGGTGGCCGGGCGGCGGCGTGCTCATGCCGTACCCCCGGCGGCTCCGTCACCGGCCGCCTCCGGGCGGCTCCAGGTCCCGGACCTGCCGCCGGTCTTCTCCTCGACCCGTACGTCCGTGATGACCGCGCCCTTGTCGACGGCCTTCACCATGTCGACCACGGTCAGCGCGGCCACCGAGACGGCGGTCAGGGCCTCCATCTCGACGCCCGTGCGGTCCGTGGTCTTCACCGTCGCCAGGATCTCGACCGCGTCGTCCGCGACCGCGAGGTCGAGCGTGACGCCCGACACGGCCAGCGGGTGGCAGAGCGGGATCAGGTCCGGGGTCCGCTTGGCGCCCATGATGCCCGCGATACGGGCCGTGGCGAGGGCGTCCCCCTTGGGCACTCCCCCGCCCCTGAGCAGTTCGACGACGCGCGGCGAGACCAGCACCCGGCCGCTGGCGCGCGCGGTGCGCGCCGTGACCTCCTTGGCGGAGACGTCGACCATCCTGGCGGCGCCCGACGCGTCGATGTGGGTCAGGCCGTCCTGTCCCGCCTCGGTCGGGCCGTCCTGATCGCTCGAACCGCTCTCGTCGGCCTGCTGAGGGTGTCCGGGGGTCTCCCCCCGGGAAAACACAGTCATTCGCTGTGGCGCTCCCGGTCCGGGCCCGACAGGGCCTGTGTGGGCAGACACGGTACCGCCACAGCGGGGCGTCAGCCGATCAGAACCACCTCGACCTCCGTGCCGGGCTCGACGGAGACGGTCTCCTCGGGGATCACGATCAGCGCGTCGGCGTGGGCCAGGGCCGCCACGAGGTGGGAGCCCGCGCCGCCGACCGGGGTGACGGCGCCGGCCTCGGCGTCGTACGTACCGCGCAGGAACTGGCGGCGGCCCGCCGGGGACGAGAGCGCCCCGTCCGCCTTGAGGGGCGCCCTGACCGTCGGACGGTGCAGGTCCTCCAGGCCCATGAGGGCGCGGATCGCCGGGCGGGCGAACAGCTCGAAGGAGACGTAGGACGACACCGGGTTGCCGGGGAACGCGAGCAGCGGGGTGTGCTCAGGGCCGATCGAACCGAACCCCTGGGGCTTGCCCGGCTGCATCGCGACGCGGCGGAAGTCGATCCCGCTGCCCGCCTCGTCCTCGTCCCCCACGGAGGAGAGCGCCTCCTTGACGACGTCGTACGCGCCGACGCTCACGCCGCCCGTGGTGACGACCATGTCGGCGCGGATGAGCTGGTCCTCGATCGTGGCGCGCAGGGTGTCCGCGTCGTCGGTGACGGCGCCGACCCGGTAGGCGAGGGCGCCCGCGTCCCTGGCCGCGGCCGTGAGGGCGAAGCTGTTGGAGTCGTAGATCTGGCCCTCGCCGAGCGACTCGCCCGGCTGGATCAGCTCGCTGCCGGTGGAGAGGACGACCACCCGGGGGCGCGGGCGGACCCGGACCCTGCCCCGGCCGATGGCCGCCAACAGGCCGATCTGCGGCGGGCCGAGGATCGTACCGGCCTTCAGGGCGAGGTCACCGGCGCGTACGTCGCTGCCGCGGGCGCGGACATGGGCGCGGGCCTCGGCCGGGCGGTGGACCCGTACCTCGCCGCTCGCGCCGGCCCCGCCCTCCCGGGCCGGGCGCATCGAGGTGGCCGCGCCGGCGCCCGTACCGCCGTCGGTCCACTCGACCGGGACGACGGCCTCGGCGCCGGGCGGCAGCGGGGCGCCGGTCATGATCCGGGCGGCCTGGCCGGGGCCGACCTCGGGGAGCGTGCCGCTGCCCGCGGCCACGTCCCCGACGACGGTCAGCACGGCGGGGAACTCCTCCGTGGCGCCCGTCACATCGGCCGTACGGACGGCGTACCCGTCCATGGAGCTGTTGTCGAACGGCGGCAGCGCGACCGGAACCGTGACGTCCTCGACGAGGACACAGCCCTGAGCGTCGAGGAGTTGCAGCTCGATGGGGTCGAGCGGACGGACCCCGGCCAGGATGTCCGCGAGATGGTCCTCCACGGACCAGATCCGGTCCCGCCCGGGGGCCTCGGCCCGGGGCGGGGCCTCGCTCCACGGGGCCCGGTCCAGGGCCCCGTCAGGCGCCCGCTCCGGCGCCCGCCCCTCGGGCCGGTCCTCGGACGGGGCCGGGTCCGGGGCGTCTGCCGTGCTGCTCAAGTGCTACATCTCCTCGCTGACGTAACTGCGGAGCCAGGTCCGGAAGTCCGGGCCCAGGTCTTCACGTTCGCACGCGAGTCTGACAATGGCACGGAGATAGTCGCCCCGGTCACCGGTGTCGTAGCGGCGGCCCTGGAAGACGACGCCGTGGACCGGCCCGCCGACCTTCTCGTCCGCGGAGAGCTGCTGGAGGGCGTCGGTGAGCTGGATCTCACCCCCGCGGCCCGGCTCGGTCGTGCGCAGTATGTCGAAGACGGCGGGGTCCAGCACGTAGCGGCCGATGATGGCGTAATTGCTGGGGGCGTCGTCGGCGTCGGGCTTCTCGACCAGGTCGTGCACCTTGACCACGTCGGAGTCGCCCGTGGCCTCCACGGCGGCGCAGCCGTACAGGTGGATCTGCGCCGGATCGACCTCCATGAGGGCGATGACGCTGCCGCCCTCCCGCTCCTGGACCTCGACCATGCGCGCGAGCAGCGGGTCGCGCGGGTCGATCAGGTCGTCGCCCAGCAGGACGGCGAAGGGCTGGTCCCCGACGTGCGGTGCGGCGCACAGGACGGCGTGTCCGAGGCCCCTGGGGTCGCCCTGGCGCACGTAGTGCATGGTGGCGAGGTCGCTGGACTCCTGGACCTTCGCGAGGCGCCCGGCGTCGCCCTTGCGGGTCAGCGCCTGCTCCAGTTCGTAGTTCCGGTCGAAGTGGTCCTCAAGAGGGCGCTTGTTGCGACCGGTGACCATGAGGACGTCGGAAAGCCCCGCGGCCACCGCCTCCTCGACCACGTACTGGATCGCCGGCTTGTCGACGACCGGCAGCATCTCCTTGGGCGTGGCCTTGGTGGCGGGGAGGAACCGGGTGCCGAGGCCCGCGGCGGGGATGACAGCCTTGGTGATCCTGGAGGGCGAATGAGTCATGCCGGGAGCCTATCCGGTGCTTATGGGCGGAAGATGATGCTCCGGTTAACTTTCGCCTCATACAAGCCCATAGGCGAGGTACGAGAGGTTTGTGATGCCCCGTGAGTGCCGACTCGCCCGACACGCCGGGAAAGAGTGTTCTGCGAAGTGAACTCCTCGCCGCGCGCGGCCTTCTCTCCAGTGAAGACGTACGAAAGGCCGCGCAGGTTCTCTCACGGAGGGCACTGGATCTGCCGGAACTCGCCCACGCCCGCACCGTCGCCGCCTACGTGTCGGTCGGACGCGAGCCGGGCACGCGCGCGTTGCTCGACGCGCTGGGCGCACGGGGCGTCCGGGTCCTGCTGCCGGTACTGATGGCCGACAACGATCTCGACTGGGCTCCCTACGAGGGCGCAGAACGGCTCGTACGGGCCGGACGGGGGCTGCTGGAGCCCGACGGGACCCGACAGGGCCCGGAGGCCGTCCTGGCGGCGGAGACGGTCCTGCTGCCCGGTCTCGCGGTGGACGGGCGCGGGATGCGGCTGGGCCGGGGCGGCGGCTCGTACGACCGGGTCCTGAGCCGGCTGGCACGGGCGGGCGCCACGCCGGCGCTCGTGGTGCTGCTGTACGCGAACGAGGTGGTCGCGCAGGTCCCGGAGGAACCGCACGACCACCCCGTACAGGCCGTGGTGACACCGGAGGGCGTCAGGCGCTTCGGCGCCGCCGCCGGCCGGACCGGCCCTTGAGGCGGGCCGGAGGCGCCTGCCCCGCTACGGCTCCAGCGTCAGCGTGTCCTTCGTGCTGTTCTGCACCGCGTTGGGGGTGTAGGACCAGTCCAGCAGTTCGCCCTTGGCCCACTTCTCCGTCTGGTCGGTGTAGTGCGCGCTGTACGCGTGCCCCGAGGCGCCCGTCAGGTTGATCCAGCGGGACTTGTCCCAGTCACCGACGTTGACGACCATCCGCATGGACGGCACCCAGACGACCTCGTAGCCGCCCGCCGCGTTCCAGCCGGTGGCGTTGACCGCCGCCTCGCCGCCGCCGAGGTTCCACGGGCCGCGGTTGAGTATCTCCTTGAGGAAACCGGGCCCCTGGGTGCCGAGGGTCTGGTTCTCCAACTGGAGCTGGTGCAGACGACCCCAGCTCCAACTGGAGACGTCCTTGCCGAGCTTGGCCGTCAACTCCCAGCGCGCGTCCTTCATAGCGCGCTTCAGGAGCCCGTCACGCGTCGTCGTGGCGGTGTCCTTGCGGCTCTTCGGAGAGCTCCACCACTCGTTGTCCTGGTCCTTGACGATGCTGCGCACCACCTCGTACCAGCGGTCACCGCCGTCGGGCTGCGCCTGGTCGGGGTCGCGCTGGCCGCACTCCCGTACGAGCTGGTCGAGTCCGTCCGCCGGGCCGGTCGAGTCGGCGGGGCGCACATTGAGGCACTCGTCCTTGACGCGCACCTCCTTGGGAAGCTTGTTCCCGAAGGCCAGCTTGAGGACGTTGCGCCAGACCGCGTTGAAGTAGGCGGCGGCACCCGAGTCGGGCTCCTGGGTGTAGTCCCAGCCTTCGAGGAGCTTCTGCGCCTCGCGGATGGACGGGTCCGAGACATCGATCTTGAGCAGGTAAGGCATCAGCACCTTGGCGATCTCGCTGCTGTTGTCCATCTGCATGGTCTGCATGTCGTCGGTCGAGATCTTCCCGCCGTCCTTGGTCTTCGACTCGATCAGGTCGTTGATCCGCTGGCTGCGGGCGCCGTAGCCCCAGTCCTCGGTGAGCAGGTACGGGTACTTCTCCGCGTTCACGACGGCCTGGTTGGCGGTGACGATGTAGCCGCGCTCGGGGTTGTACTCGTACGGCAGCTCGTCGAAGGGGATGTACCCCTTCCACTTGTACTTCGGGTCCCAGCCCGGCGCCGGCATCGTGCCGTCGCCCTCGGCGCGGATCGGGATCCGGCCGGGTGCCTGGTAGCCGATGTTGCCCTTGGTGTCCGCGTAGATGAGGTTCTGCGAGGGAACCTCGAAGTGCTCGGCGGCCTTACGGAAGCCGGAGAAGTCCTCGGCCCTGTTGAGCTCGAAAACGGCGTCCATGGACTTGCCCGGCTGGAGCGCGGTCCACTCCAGGGAGACCGCGTAGCCGGTGCCGCGGTCCGGGGCGACATCGCCGACCGGGGCCTTCTCTCCGACCTTCTCCAGCTCGCCGTCACGGTCGGAGACCACAGGACCATGATCCGTCGAACGGACCGTGATCTTCCTGCTCGCGCCACCGGCGACCTTGATGGTCTCCTGACGGGTCTTGAACTTCTTCTTCTGCGACCCGTACTGGTACGTGTCGCCGCTGACCTTCTCCAGGTACAGGTCGGTCACGTCCGCGCCGAGGTTGGTGAAGCCCCAGGCGATGTTCCGGTTGTGGCCGATGATCGCTCCGGGCACTCCCGCGAAGGTGTAGCCGGCGACGTCGTACTTGCAGGTCGGCGAGACGCTGCGGCAGTGCAGCCCCATCTGGTACCAGAGCGAGGGAAGCTGCGGCGCGAGGTGCGGGTCGTTGGCGAGGAGCGGCTTGCCCGTCGTCGTGTACTTGCCCGAGACGACCCAGGAGTTGGAGCCGATGCCGCTGCCGTTCGGGCCGAGCAGGGCGGGGATCTCGTCCAGGGTGCTGGAGAGGGCGCCGAGCTGCGCTTCGAGGCCCTGAGCGGCGCCGGCGGCGCTGGAGGACCGCAGGGAGACGTTGGAGCCCGTGGCCGTTCCTGCGCCTGCGCCTGTGCCTGTGCCGTCGATGGTCGAGCCGGTTCCGGTGCCGGGATCGCTGCCGATTCCTGTGCCTGTGCCCGTACCCGTACCGGTGCCGGTGCTGTCGCCGGTGGGCTCGGCCTCGGGGTCGTACGTGCCCGTCACCGGGTCGATCCCGCCCTCGCTGACGATGGGCTTGTTCCGGTCGTACGGATACGACGGGTACAGGTCCTTGATCTGCTGCTCGCTCAGGCGGCTGGTCAGCAGCGAACGGTCGATCTCGTCCTGCATGTTGCCGCGCAGGTCCCAGGCCATCGCCTTGAGCCACGCCACCGAGTCGACCGGGGTCCACTTCTGCGGCGTGTAGTCGTTGGTGAAGCTCAGGGCCGCGTACTCGACCGAGATGTCCTTGCCGTCGCGGCCCTTGAGGTACTCGTTGACCCCGTCCGCGTACGCCTGGAGGTTCTTCTTGGTCTCCGCCGACAGCTCGGTGTCGTACTCGCGCTGCGCGACTCCGCGCCAGTCCAGGGTGCGCAGGAAGGTATCGGTCTTGACCTGCCCCTTCCCGAACATCTCGGAGAGCCGGCCGGCGGTCATGTGCCGCCGTACGTCCATCTCCCAGAAGCGGTCCTGCGCCTGGACGTATCCCTGCGCGCGGAACAGGTCGGTGTCGCTGTTCGCGTAGATCTGGGGGACGCCGTAACTGTCGCGCCGGACGTCCACGGGGCCTGACAGGCCCTTGAGCGTGACGGTCCCCGCGGTCTGGGGGAATGAGGCTCGGACCGTACTGACGCCCCAGAACGCGCCGTAACCGACACCCGCGACAAGCGCCAGCACCAGGACGATCACGATCAGACGGGCGCGTCGCCCCTTCTTTTTGACGGAAGGGGGGGCTGTGTTGGCGGGCATCGCTGTCCTTCGAGGGGCAGGGTGGTCCTGGAATGCTGGAGCAACCATAGGCGCAGGGGTTCCGCGCCCCCGACGCGGTGTCATGTAGTGCGACTGATCCGACGATCACAAAATGATCACACAGAGATTGACACATGGATTCCTCGACGAATTCACCACGCTTCGCCCTTGTCGTACCGCCCCGTACGCCTGACGCACCCCTCGACCGCGATGGAAATCACATCAACGCTCGTACTGGCGATCGAAAGCGTCAAGAAAACGTTAAAGATTAGGTAAGGTAACGAAGTACCGGCTCCCGGAGGAACGATCCGGCGTGCGCGAGGGGAAGGATCGGCCGCTGTCTGTTCACCATCTCAATGAACTGCTGCTCATCAGCTCGCTCGTGCTGCTGATCGCGGTCGCCGCCGTCCGGATCTCGTCCCGGAGCGGCCTCCCCAGCCTGCTGCTGTACCTGGGGATCGGTGTCGTCATAGGCCAGGACGGCCTCTTCCACGTGAAGTTCGACAACGTCGAACTGACCCAGGTGATCGGCTACGCGGCACTGGTGGTGATCCTGGCCGAGGGCGGCCTGGGCACCAAGTGGAAGGAAGTGAAACCGGCGCTGCCCGTCGCCGCCGCTCTGTCGACGGTGGGGGTCGCGGTGAGCGTCGGCGTCACGGCGTCCGCCGCGCACTATCTGATCGGCCTGGACTGGCGGCAGGCGCTGATCATCGGGGCCGTCGTCTCCTCGACGGACGCGGCGGCGGTCTTCTCCGTGCTGCGCAGGGTGCCGCTGCCGTCCCGGGTCACCGGGGCGCTGGAGGCCGAGTCCGGGTTCAACGACGCCCCCGTGGTGATCATGGTGGTCGCGCTCGCGGCGGCGGGCCCGGTCGAGCACTGGTACATCCTCGTCGGCGAGATCGTCCTGGAACTGGCGATCGGTGCGGTCATCGGGCTCGCGGTCGGCTGGGCGGGCGCTTTCGGGCTGAAGCACGTGGCGCTGCCGGCCTCCGGTCTCTACCCGATCGCCGTGATGGCGATCGCGGTGTCGGCGTACGCGGTCGGCGCCACGGCGCACGGCAGCGGCTTCCTCGCCGTCTACATCGCCTCCATGATCCTCGGGAACTCCAAACTGCCGCACGCCCCGGCGAACCGCGGCTTCGCGGAGGGGCTGGGCTGGATCGCGCAGATCGGCATGTTCGTCCTGCTCGGCCTGCTGGTGACACCGCACGAACTGGGCGACGACTTCCTGCCCGCCCTGATCGTCGGCCTGGTCCTGACGGTGGTGGCCCGGCCGCTGTCCGTCCTGATCAGCCTGCTGCCCTTCCGGATCCCCTGGCAGGAGCAGGCCCTGATGTCGTGGGCGGGGCTGCGCGGCGCGGTGCCCATCATCCTGGCGACCATCCCGATGGTCTCGCAGGTGCAGGGCAGTCTGCGGATCTTCAACATCGTCTTCATCCTGGTCGTCGTGTACACGCTGGTGCAGGGGCCGACGCTGCCCTGGCTGGCGAAGGCACTGCGGCTCGGGCGCTCCTCCGAGGCCTCCGACCTGGGCATCGAGTCGGCGCCGCTGGAACGGCTGCGCGGTCATCTCCTCTCCGTGGCGATCCCCGCGGGGTCGAAGATGCACGGCGTGGAGGTGGCGGAGCTGCGGCTGCCGCCGGGGTCCGCGGTGACCCTGGTCGTACGGGACGAAAAGAGCTTCGTACCGCTCCCCGCGACCGTGCTGCGCCGCGGCGACGAACTGCTCGTGGTGGCGACGGATCCGGTACGGGACGCGGCGGAGCGGCGGCTGCGGGCGGTCGGACAGGGCGGAAAGCTGGCCGGCTGGCTGGGCACGGGCAACGGCGCCGGCAACGGTGTGGGTACGGGAGCGGGCGCGGGCGGCAAGCTCCCGTGACCGCCCGGTGGACGCGAGGCGCGGGGTGCGAGGTGGGCGCCGTGGGCAAGGTGGGCGCCGGTCAATCGCAGGCGTGCACTCGCCGTGATCGGGCTTTCTCAGGCGTACAGGAACACGTGCCTGTACGATGAAGGCGCAGGTGATCAACTGTTGCGACATCTGACATCTGTGTCTGTCTGATCCATCTGCATCTGTAACGTCTGCATCCAACATCTGCATCTACTGATCGACCAACTCTGCCTGACGCAGTGCTGGCGCGACCGTATGGCGGCCGTGGCTGTCCCCTCAGTGGGCCCTGGTATCTACCGCAGTTCCGCGCAAGAGGACAGCTCTCGGCTGCGCCCGCCCCCGTGATCGACGGAGGCCGTACAGGGGCGCGCTACCAGGCGGCAGAAAGGCATGGGCCGTGTCCCGCAACACGGTCGACACCGGCGCAGGCACCGGCACCGACGCTGTCGAGGCGGAGGCCGCGACGCCCCGCCCGGGCTACGGACGGCTGCTGCGCACCCCCGGTGCCTGGACCTTCCTGATCCCCGGCTTCGCCGCGCGACAGCCCTTCGCGATGCTGACGATCGGCATCGTCCTTCTTGTCCAGCACACCACCGGCTCGTACGGCACCGCCGGTGCCGTCGCCGCGGTCACGGGTGTGTCCATGGCGCTCTTCGCCCCGCAGAGCGGCAAGCTCGCGGACCGGTACGGGCAGCGCGCCGTCCTCGTACCGGGCGTGATGATCCACGCGGCGTCCGTGGCGGCGCTGGTCGCTCTCACGCTGGGGGGCGCTCCGCTCTGGGCGCTGTTCGCCGCGGCCCTCCCGACCGGCGCCTCCGTCCCGCAGATCGGTCCCATGGTCCGCTCGCGCTGGGCAGCGCTGCTGGGCCCCTCCGCCACCGGTTCAGGTTCGGGTTCGGGTTCGGGTTCGGACGCAGACCCGGGTTCGGGGGCCTGGGGCTCTTCGTCCCTGCTGCCGACGGCTGCCGCCTTCGAGTCCGTGACGGACGAACTCACCTTTGTCATCGGCCCCGTGCTGGCGACCGCGCTCTGCGCGGGGATCCATCCTGCCGCCGGACTGATCGCCGAGGCCACCCTCACGCTGGTGGGCGGGCTGCTCTTCGCGGCCCAGCGCGCCACAGAGCCCCGCTCCGACCGGCACGGCGGGGCGGACGGCTCCGCCGTGCCGCGCACGTCCGCACTCTCCGTGCCCGGCGTGCGCGTACTGGCTGTGGCCCTCCTCGGGATCGGTTCGGTCTTCGGCGGGACGCAGGTCTCTCTCACCGCGTTCGCCGAGGAGATCGGCGACCCCGGTGTGAACGGCCTCCTCTACGGGATCTTCGCGGCGGGCAATATGCTCGCCGGCCTTGTCTGCGGCGCCGTGGCCTGGAAGATCGGGCCGCGGCGCAGGCTGCTGGTCGGGTACGCGGCACTGGCTCTGGCCGCCTCCGTGCTCTGG
Source organism: Streptomyces sp. NPDC087310 (assembly GCF_044744405.1). Taxonomy (NCBI): domain Bacteria; kingdom Bacillati; phylum Actinomycetota; class Actinomycetes; order Kitasatosporales; family Streptomycetaceae; genus Streptomyces; species Streptomyces sp. NPDC087310. Next base: position 280,963 of record NZ_JBIUYF010000005.1, read on the forward strand.
ACGGCGCACTCGGTACCTCTGCTCGCCGGCCTCGGGCTGCTGGTCGGCCTCTGCATCGCCCCCTCTCTGATCACGAGCTACACGCTGGTCGAGTCGCTGGTGCCCGCCTCGGCGCGCACCGAGGCCTTCACCTGGCTGACCGGCGCGGTCGCGCTCGGGCAGGCGGCAGCGGTCACCGCCGCCGGACAACTGGCCGACGCCCATGGCGCGAGCGCCGGATTCCTGGTGCCGCTCGTGGGCACGGCGCTGGCCCTGGCCACCCTCGTGGCGCTGCGTTCGCGGCTCGCCCCGAGGGCCTCGGGACGGGTCAGTGCGCGTGGGATGAGTCACCGCACGCCGGTGACAGTGGACTGATCGCTCGGAATACGTCACTATGGAGCGTCGTTAGCACTCATTGAGTGAGAGTGCCAGGAGGAGCAAGTGCCGACCTACCAGTACCAGTGCACCCAGTGTGGCGAGGGCCTCGAGGCGGTGCAGAAGTTCACCGATGATGCCCTCACGGTGTGCCCGAGTTGCGAAGGACGCCTGAAGAAGGTCTTCTCCGCGGTCGGCATCGTCTTCAAGGGCTCCGGGTTCTACCGCAACGACAGCCGCGGCTCGTCGTCGAGCAGCGCGCCCGCGGCGGCGAGCTCCTCGGGGTCCTCCGGGTCCGGCTCTTCGAGTGCGAAGCCGTCCTCGGACTCCAAGGCCGCGGCGTCCTCCTCTTCGGGCTCCGGATCCTCCTCGGGTGGGTCCAGCTCTTCGGGCTCCGGCTCATCGAGCAGCTCCAGCGGCTCGTCGGCCGCCTGATTTTCCTCCTTTCACCGCCAGGGCCCCGCCGTTCCGTACGGTCGGGGTCCTTCGCGTACGGGATCCGCCTCCGTGCACGTACGGGACCTGCCTCCGTTGTCCCGACGGGCCCGTACCAGGTGCGGGTCGACGAGTCCGGCTAGTGTGACCGGATGGCGAATGCAGAGATCGGCGTGATCGGTGGCTCCGGCTTCTACTCCTTTCTGGAGGACGTGACCGAAGTCCAGGTGGAGACCCCGTACGGACCGCCCAGTGACTCTCTCTTCCTCGGCGAGATCGCCGGCCGGAAGGTCGCGTTCCTGCCCCGGCACGGGCGCTCGCACGACCTCCCTCCTCACCGCATCAACTACCGCGCCAACCTGTGGGCCCTGCGCTCCGTCGGCGTGAGGCAGGTCCTGGGGCCGTGCGCGGTGGGCGGACTGCGGCCGGAGTTCGGCCCGGGCACACTGCTCGTACCCGATCAACTGGTGGACCGTACGAAGGCCCGTACCCAGACGTACTACGACGGGCTGCCGCTGCCGGACGGCAGCGCCTCCAAAGTCGTCCATGTCTCGCTCGCCGATCCGTACTGTCCCGAAGGGCGCAGGACGACTCTGGCGGCGGCGCGGGGGCGCGACTGGGAGCCGGTGGACGGCGGAACGCTCGTCGTCATCGAAGGCCCGCGCTTCTCCACCCGGGCGGAGTCGCGCTGGCATGCGGCGATGGGCTGGTCGGTCGTCGGGATGACCGGTCACCCCGAGGCCGTGCTCGCTCGTGAACTGGGTCTCTGCTACACCTCCATGACGCTCGTGACGGACCTGGACGCGGGGGCCGAGGCCGGTGAGGGGGTCTCCCACGAAGAGGTCCTCAAGGTCTTCGCCTCCAATGTGGACCGGCTGCGCACCGTGCTTTTCGACGCCGTGGCCGGACTGCCGTCGAACGAGACACGTGACTGTCTGTGCGCGCACGCGCTGGACGGGATGGACACCGGGATTCAACTGCCCTGATCCCGCTGTGCCTTGATTCCCGCCGTGCCTTGATCTCGGATTGCCCTGCCCCCGCTCGGACCATGCGCGGGAGCGGGGAAATTCGCCGGGCGGAGCCCTGAACCACCCTTGCGGGTGAGGGAGTTATCCACAATCGGGAACTGATCCACAGGCCGCAGCAGGATCTCGCCGGGCGGTGCATCGTGAGGAGCGATCGCAGAACTTCTCACGTCAGGCGGTGTTCGCCATGTCCCGTTCGTTCGCGCATGATCCCTCCCGCGCGCCCGTGCCTCCCCCGTCCCCGCTCTCGTCGTTCGCCCCGCTTCCCCCTTTTCTTCCGTCCGGTGCCGCGCCCGAGCCGCGCGACGTGCCGCCCTTCGCCCCGCTGCGCGTGGGTGGATCGCGGCAGCGGCTGCGCAGGGCGCTGATGAAACGGCGGCGGGCGACGGCGGCCGGTCTGGCCGTGACGGCCGCCGCGCTGGCCGCCGCCGGAGCGGGTGGCGCGGCCGGCGGGACCGCGGGCGCCGATGCCCGTGCGGAGGCCGCCGCCGGCGCCCTGGCGTCCTCGCCGGCGCCCCGGCGGCAACGGGCCCCTCGGCCGGTGAGGATGGTGTCCGCGCCCGTGCGTATCGCCGACGCGGCGACGGTCCGGCTGCTGCGCCGGGGGGACCGCGTCGATGTGATCGCGTCCGCGCCACCGCCACCGGGGTCGGCGGGGATCGGGGAGGGCGGGCCCGAGGCTCGTGTGGTGGCTGTGGGCGCCCGGGTCGCCGATGTCCCCAAGGCGCCGGAGATCTCGTCGGACGGCGGGGCGCTGATCGTGCTGTCCGTGCCGCGCGCCACCGCCACGGCTTTGGTCGGCGCGAGCGCCACCTCTCGGCTGGCGGTGACGCTGTGCTGATCCGTGCGGTGTGGAGTCGGGTGGTACGGACTCGGGTGGTGCGGAGCGTCACGACGCGGGTGCGGCCGGTTGCGGAGCGGCTCTTCCGGGCCGGGGCGAAGCTGCTCAGCGCTGTGCGGACTCGTACTGGCGAGCTGCTACGTCGCCTGATCGCGTGTGCGGATTGGACAGCGCGGGCACGCGCTGCCGTAGGTTGCGGGACAGATTGTCACCCCTACAGCACATGTGAAGAAAGGCTCACTCGTGAGCGAGAAGAAGGAGAGCGTTCTCGAAGGCTTCAAAGCCTTCCTGATGCGCGGCAACGTGATCGACCTCGCGGTGGCGGTGGTGATCGGGGCGGCGTTCACCAACGTGGTGACCGCGGTCGTCAAGGGCGTCATCAACCCGGTGGTTGGCGCGTTCGGCACGCAGGATCTGAACAAGTACAGCTCGTGCCTCAGGTCGCCGTGCGAGACGAACGCCGCCGGCGAGGTCGTCAATGGCATTCCGATCATGTGGGGAACGGTGCTGAGCGCGGTTCTCACGTTCCTGATCACGGCAGCCGTCGTGTACTTCCTGATGGTGCTGCCGATGGCCAAGTACCTCGCCCGGCGCGCCAGGCAGCAGGCCGCCAAGGAAGAGGTCCAGGAGGTCATGGAGGTCAGCGAGCTGGAGGTGCTCAAGGAGATCAGGGACACCCTGGTCGCGCAGCGCGGCTCGGGGCAGAACGGCCGGGGGCAGAGCACGCCTTAGCGGCGGGCCGTGGTGGAGCGGCGCCCCGCCCGGGGCGCTCGGCTCAGATGTGGTGGGGCGGCTTCTCGTCGAGGAAGCGGGCGAGATCGGCCGCGCTGTCACCGCTCCCGGCGGCGCGCTCCCCCCAGCCGTCGTCGGTGTCGTCCGAGGACTGCTGGTCCAGCGGATCGTCGAAGACCAGCGCGGCGGGCGGGCGCGGCGTCCCGGTCGGCCGCCGGGGCTCCGAGGTCTGCTCCGCGGGGGCCGGCTCGGGAGTGGGGGCGGTGCTCATACCCCAAGGGTACGGGGGCGTGTACGGAGCCGGGACGTGCGTGGACGAACGGTGGACGGCGCCCGCGCCCGGGATCGGCCGACGCGCGCGCGGCCCGCCTCCCGCCCCACCGTCGCCTCCGCCGTCCCCACGCTCCGCCCTCCTCCGCCGGTTCTCCGGCGTCCAGCGCCTCACTGTCCGAGGCACGTGGTACGCATTGGGTTCATGGCATCGAATGACGCACTCACCGACGTGGCGGGCCTCCGGGTAGGGCACGCCCAGGTGGCCGGGGATCGCGCGCTCACCGGCACCACCGTCGTACTCGCCCCGGAGGGCGGGGTGGTCACCGCCGTGGACATACGGGGCGGCGGGCCGGCCACGAAGGAGACCGACGCACTCGACCCACGCAATATCGTCCAGCGCACGGAGGCCGTCGTGCTGACGGGCGGCAGCGCGTACGGGCTCGACTCGGCGTCCGGCGTGATGGCGTGGCTGGAGGAGCGCGGGCGCGGCATACGGGTCGGCCCCGACCCGGGTCAGGTGGTGCCCGTCGTCCCGGCGGCGGGCATCTTCGACCTGGGACGCGGCGGCGACTGGCGGATCCGGCCGGACGCGGCGACGGGGCGTGCGGCGGTGGAGGCGGCGGCAGCGTCGGAGGGCGGTGCGCCGGTCGCGGAGGGCTGTGTGGGCGCGGGGGTCGGCGCCCTCGCCGGACAGCTCAAGGGCGGCGTGGGGACGGCGAGTACGGTGCTGGAATCCGGAATCACCGTCGCCGCGCTGGTCGTGGCCAACGCGGCGGGCTCCGTGGTCGATCCGCTGACCGGCGTGCTGTACGGGCGTTACTTCAGCGGTCGTACGGAGTACCCGTCGTCTGAGGTACACCAGGCCGCGCAACGGCGACTGGCCGAGTTGAGCGAGCGGAACGGCCCCGCTCCGCTCAACACCACCCTGGCGGTCGTCGCCACCGACGCCGAACTGTCCCGTGCCCAGGCGCAGAAGCTCGCGGGGACGGCGCACGACGGCATCGCGCGCGCCGTCCGCCCCGTGCATCTACTCAATGACGGGGACACGGTTTTCGCGCTGGCGACGGGAGTTCAGCCGTTGTCCGAGGGGAATTCGCTCGCCCTCAACGCGATACTGGAAGCGGGTGCTGATGTGGTGACCAGGGCGATCGTCTCGGCCGTACGTGCGGCGGAGGGGGTCGACAGTCCTGGCGGGACGTTCCCTTCGTACCGTGAGCTGTACGGGCTCGACTGAGGGGAGTGTCCGGCGAGTTGGCAAGAGGCGCGCGGGAACTTCACGTACGCCCCCTTCGTTTTCCCAAACTTAGGACGCGATGTCAGCCCTAGGCACTACGTTATGCAATCACCAAGTGACATGTGGCGACGGCCTGGAGACCCATCTTGAACGATCCCTACGAGACAACCGAGACGCACCTCGAGCGACTCCTGGGTCGGGCACTCAACTCCTTCGACCTGCCTGACGCATTGGTCGATCGACTCGACCGTGCGCTGGCGCACGCCAGCTCGCTGTGTTCCGCGCACCACAGTGCGGGGCTGCATCGCGAGACGTACCGGCACACCTATCTGCTCGACGACGGCAGCGCGTTCAGCCTGTGGGAGCTGGTGCACAACACCGGCCGGGACGGCGCGCGGCTGCACGAGCTGTACGGGGACGAATCCGAGGCCCAGCTCGCGGCGGCACGCCTGTGCCGGCCGGGCAGCCCGGAGGCGCCGCGGCTTTCATCGGCCGATCCGGACCGGCAGGACGGCGAGGCGTACTGGGGAGAACGAGGATGCCTGGACGACGATCTCCGTGAGGAGGACCCTCGACATCGCGAGACGGCCCTGGACGACCTCGCGACCGATCTGCTCGCGGAGCTGGAGTCGGAGCGCACGGCCGAGATCGACGCTCATCTCGCGTTGATCCGCGGTTTGCGTGCGCTGCCCGCTCCGGCGCCCACGCCGCGGCACCGGCTCTACTCGCCCGACAACTCCCCGGACCACGCCCGCAGGGTGCTGCGCCGGGCGGAGAACGCGGACTGCCCGGGTGAGGAGACCAAGCTGCTGCTGAAGACGGCGTTCGCGCATCACATCACGCAGGTCTTCGGCCGGCAGTGCCAGGTCGAGGGCAAGGACGCGGGGTTCATGCTCTACGAGCACGCGTTCCTGCTGATCGACGGCACCGAGACGAGCCTGTGGGAGGTGGAGCACACGGCGACGCCGGACGGTCGGCACATGTGTGAGGTGTACGAGGCCGAACAGACGGCGCGCGAAGCCATGGAGCTTCGCGCGCGGGTCCTGTGAGGGCCGGCCGGGGCTGAGGGAACCGGACCGGGAAGGAAGGGGCGTACGGCCCGCCAGGGGTGGGACGGACCGTACGACCTGCCGGGAGGGCGCCGGGGTGGGGCGGCGTGGGGCTCAGACGCTCGCCGGCACCTTGGCTTCCGCTGCGGCTCCGCCCGCGCCGGTGGCTCCGGCCTCGGCGGCCTGCTCCGGGCGGCCGGTCTTCCGGGCTCCCTTGAGCAGGATGACCAGTCCGGCGGTGACGGCCGTACCCGCCGCGATCGCGATCAGGTAGAGGAACGGGTTGCCGATCAGCGGGATCACGAAGATGCCGCCGTGCGGGGCCCGCAGCGTGCACTCGAAGAGCATCGAGAGCGCGCCGGTCACCGCGCCGCCCGCCATCGCGGACGGGATCACCCGCAGCGGGTCGGCCGCGGCGAACGGGATCGCGCCCTCGGTGATGAAGGAGGCGCCGAGCACCCAGGCGGCCTTGCCGTTCTCGCGTTCGGTACGGGTGAACAGCTTGCCTCGTACTGTCGTGGCGAGCGCCATGGCCAGCGGCGGGACCATGCCCGCCGCCATCACGGCGGCCATGACCTTCAGGCTGCCCTCGTTGGGGTTGGCGAGACCGCCGACGGCGAAGGCGTAGGCGACCTTGTTCAGCGGGCCTCCGAGGTCGAAGCACATCATCAGACCGAGGATGACGCCCAGGATGACCGCGTTGGCCCCGGAGAGGCCGGACAGCCAGTCGGACAGGGCCTCCTGGAGCGAGGCGATCGGTTTGCCGACCACCAGGAACATCAGGAATCCGACAACCGCGGAGGCGACCAGGGGGATCACGACGACCGGCATGATGCCGCGCAGCGCGGCGGGCACCTTGACCCGCTGGATCGCCATCACCACGCCACCGGCGATCAGACCGGCGGCGAGGCCGCCGAGGAAGCCGGCGTTGATGGTGAGGGCGATGGAGCCGCCCACGAAGCCGGGTACGAGACCGGGGCGGTCGGCCATCCCGTACGCGATGTAGCCCGCGAGGACGGGCACCAGGAAGCCGAAGGCCAGGCCGCCGATCTGGAAGAGCAGAGCGGCCCAGCTCATGCTCTCCGTCCAGACGAAGTGTTCGGCGACGGAGGGAGCCTTGTCGACGGTGTAGCCACCGATGGCGAAGCCGAGGGCGATGAGGAGTCCACCCGCCGCGACGAACGGGACCATGTAGCTGACGCCGGACATCAGCCACTTGCGCAGCTTGGTGCCGTAGCCCTCGCCGGGCTCTCCCGCGTCGTCCACGGGCGAGCTGTGGGCGCCCGCGCCGGTGACCTCGCCGCGCTCGGCCTTGCCGCGCACCTCGGCGATCAGTTCGGCGGGACGGTTGATGCCGGCCTTCACGCCGACGTCGACCGTCGGCTTCCCGGCGAAGCGTTCCTTCTCCCGTACGGGCACGTCGTGCGCGAAGATCACGCCGTCGGCGGCGGCGATGACGGCCGGGTCGAGCCGGCTGAAGCCGGAGGAGCCCTGCGGTTCGACGACGAGCTCGACGCCTGCGTGCTGTCCGGCCTGCTCCAGGGCCTCGGCGGCCATGTAGGTGTGCGCGATGCCGGTGGGGCAGGAGGTGACGGCGACGATCCGGAAGACCTGGTCCTCGGTGGCGCCGGCGACCGGTGTCTCCGCGGCCGGTGCCTCCGCGGCCGGTGCCTCTGTGACCGGTGCCTCTGTGACCGGAGCCTCTGCCGGTGCCTTCGCCGTCGGTGCTTCTGCCGGTGCCTTCTCCTGGGAGGTCCCCGCGGGCTCCGCGGGCTCGTCCGAGGTCTTGGACGGTTCGGCCGCCGCCGGGGCGGTCGCCGTGGGTTCCGTGGTCGTGGGCTCCTCGCCGCGGATCAGGGCGGCCGTCGCCGAGGCGTCCGTGGCCGAGCGGAGCGCCGTGGTGAAGTCCTCGTTCATCAGGCGGCGGGCCAGGGCGGAGAGGATCGTGAGGTGCGCGTCGTCGGCGCCGGCCGGGGCCGCGATCAGGAAGATCAGGTCGGCGGGCCCGTCGGGGGCGCCGAAGTCGATGCCCCGCGCCGAGCGGCCGAAGGCCAGGGTCGGTTCACCGACGTGCGCGCTGCGGCAGTGCGGGATGCCGATGCCGCCGTCGAGCCCGGTCGGCATCTGCGCCTCGCGCGCGGCCACGTCGGCCAGGAAGCCGTCCAGGTCGGTGACCCGGCCCAGGGCCACCATTCGCTCGGCCAGCGAGCGGGCCGCTGCTTCCTTTGTCTCGGCGGCCAGGTCGAGGTCGACCAGGTCCGCGGTGATCATGTCGCTCATCGCGGGCTCCTTTGCTCGCTTATCGCGCGGTTCGGGTCCAGAAGGGGAAGAGGAAGGGGAACGGGGAAGAACAAGGAGGTCATGAGGCGGGCTCCCTGAGCAGGCGGTCCAGCGGGATGTCGGCGGTCACCGTGACCGCCGCCGGGTCCAGGTCCCCGGGCGCCGGCATCACGCTGCCCGGGAGCTGCACCGCCGCCGCGCCGTGCGCGACGGCCGACGCGAGCGCCTCCGGGCCCTCGCCGCCCGCCGCCAGGAACCCGGCGAGCGAGGCGTCGCCCGCACCGACGTTACTGCGGACCGTGGTGACCGTGGCGGAGCCGAAGTACGTACCCGTCTCCGCGACCAGGAGCTGGCCGTCCGCGCCGAGGCTGGCGAGGACGGAGGCCGCACCGTACGTGCGCAGCTCCTCCGCCGCCTTGACGGCGTCGCCGACGGTGGTGAGGGGGCGGCCGACGGCCTGGGCCAGTTCTTCGGCGTTCGGCTTGACGACGTCCGGCCGCTCGCGCAGGGCGGCCAGCAGCGAGGGGCCCGAGGTGTCGAGGGCGATCCTCGCCCCGGCGTGGTGGGCGCCGGCGACCAGTTCGGCGTACCACTCGGGGGCCAGTCCGCGCGGGAGGCTGCCGCAGCAGGCGATCCAGGCGGCGGAGGCGGAGTGGGTGCGGATCTGGGTGCGCACCGCGGCGAGCAGCGACTCCGACTCGGCCGCGGTCAGCTCCGGGCCCGGCGCGTTGATCTTGGTCAGCGTGCCGTCGGGCTCCGCGAGCGCGATGTTGGACCGGGTCGCCCCCGCGACCGGCACCGGCGCGACCTCTATCCCCTGCCCGGCCAGCAGCTCGGCGACCAGCGCCCCCGGGGCGCCCCCGAGGGGCAGCACGGCGACCGTACGGCGGCCGGCCGCCGCGACGGCGCGGGAGACGTTGACGCCCTTGCCGCCGGGGTCCATGCGTTCGGCCGTGGCCCGCAGCACCTCGCCTCGGTCGAGGGCCGGGACCTCGTACGTACGGTCCAGGCTCGGGTTGGGGGTGACGGTGAGAATCATGCGGCGCTCCTAAACACACAGCACTTCGGTGCCCGCGGCCTCGACCGCCGCGACATCCGAAGGGCTGAGCCCGCTGTCGGTGATGAGCAGATCGACATCGGCGAGCGTGCCGAAGCGCGCGAAGTGCTCCTGGCCGTGCTTCGCCGAGTCGGCGAGCAGCACCACGCGCCGTGCCGCGCCGACGAGAGCGCGCTTCACCGCGGCTTCGGCGAGGTCGGGGGTGGTGAGCCCGCCTTCGGGGGAGAAACCGTTGGTGCCGAGGAAGACGACATCGGCGCTGATCTCCCCGTACGCCCGCAGCGCCCAGGCGTCGACGGCGGCGCGCGTACGGTTGCGGACCCGCCCGCCGACCAGGTGGAGGTCGATCCCCGGGTGGTCGGCGAGGCGGGCGGCGACGGGGAGGGAGTGGGTCACGACGGTGAGCCCGCACTCCAGCGGCAGCTCCGCCACGAGCCGCGCGACGGTCGAACCGGCGTCCAGGATCACGCTGCCGTCCCGCGGCAGCTCCGCGAGCGCCGCGTGCGCGATGCGGTCCTTCTCGTCGGCGGCGGTGGACTCACGCTCGGCCAGGTCGGGCTCGAAGTCCATCCGCCCGGCCGGTATGGCCCCGCCGTGCACGCGGCGGACGAGGCCGGCCCGGTCGAGGGCCTTCAGATCACGCCGTACGGTCTCCGCGGTGACCTGGAACTGCTCGGCGAGCGACAGCACATCGACACGTCCGCCCTCACGGGCCAGGCGCAGGATCTCCTGCTGACGCTCCGGTGCGTACATGTGGGTTTACGTCCGTTCAGTGCCCGAACCTGTGGTTTCGGCGACACGCTACGCCCGCATTTCCAGAAAGTAAACAGATTCGGGCGAACTGCGGACACGATCGGTCATCCCTCTTCGGTCCGCGCCTTGGCCGGGAGCGCGAACATCATGGTGAAGATGGCCGCGAGCACGGCCGCCACCCACCACAGGGCGTGCTGGAAGCCGTCGGCGAAGGCCACGCGCATCGCGTTCGCCGGCCGGTCGTCGACCACTCCGAAGAAGACCACCGACACCAGTCCGAGCCCGAGCGCGTTGCCCATCTGCTGCGTGGTGTTGATCAGGCCCGACGCCGAGCCGGAGTGTTCGCGCGGGACGCCCGAGAGCACCGCGTCCGTCAGCGGGGCCACGATCAGGCCCATGCCCGCACCCATGACCAGCAGGGGCGGCGCCATCTGCCAGGGGGTGATCTCCAGGCCGTACCGCCCGGCCGCGCCGATGTAGAGCAGCAGCCCGGCGATCATCGTCAGCGCGCCCGTCTGGAGGACCTTGCGGCCGAAGCGCGGGACCAGTTTCTGTACGGAGAGACCGGCCGCGACCGATACGGCGAGCGAGAACGGCACCCCCGTGAGCCCCGCGCGCAACGGGCTCCAGCCGAGGCCGATCTGCATGTACAGCGTCCAGACCAGGAAGAAGATGCCCAGCGCGACGCCGAAGGCGAGCTGGACGGCGACGCCGGCGGCGAAGCTCCTGACCCGGAACAGCGACAGCTCGATCAGCGGTGAGCCGTCCTTGCGCGCCTTCCTCCGCTCGTACGCCACCAGCACCGCCAGGACGACGAGGCTGCCGGCCATGCAGAGGTGACCCCACAGCGGCCAGCCCAGTTCGCGCCCGCGGGTGAGGGGGTAGACCAGCATCAGCAGCGCGCCCGTCACCAGCACCACGCCCACCAGGTCGAGCCGGAGCGCCTTGGGCGCCTTGGACTCGACGATGAACCTGCGGCCGAGCAGCACCCCCGCCACGCCGACCGGCAGGTTGATGAGGAAGATCGGGCGCCATTCGAGGCCGAAGAGGTTCCACTGGGTGAGCAGCGCGCCGAGCAGCGGGCCCGACACGGCTCCGAGACCGACGATCGCGCCGAACAGCCCGAAGACCTTGCCGCGTTCGTGGGCGGGGAAGGTGACATGGATGATCGACAGCACCTGAGGCACCATCATGGCGGCCATCGCGCCCTGGAGCAGCCGCGAACCGACCAGCATCTCGGGGCCGGTGGCGAAGCCGCAGAGCGCGGAGGCGACCGTGAAGCCGGTGATACCGATCAGGAAGAGCCGCTTGCGGCCGTATATGTCACCGAGACGGCCGCCGGTGATCAGTCCGGCCGCGAAGGCGAGTGCGTATCCGGCGGTGATCCACTGGATCGCCCCGAAGGTGGCGCCGAGGTCCCGTTCGATGCTCGGGATCGCGATGTTGACGATGGTGACATCGACCAGGTCCATGAAGGCGGCCGTCATGACCACGGCCAGGGCCAGCCAGCGGCGGCGGTCGCCGCCCTCCGGGACCCGCCCCGAGGACGTTTCGGGGACACCGGGGACACCAGGAACACCGGGGACACCAGGGACATCGGGATCGTCTGGGGCAGCGGCCGGGGACGGGGCCGGCGAAGAGGTGGTGGGTGAGCTCATGGGGCACAAGCTAGGAAGCATCTAGGTCCGCCCATGTCCTAGATGCCGCGCACCATGGACGCATGACCGACACCCCGGCACGGCTCCTGAGGCTGCTCTCCCTCCTCCAGACCCCGCGCGAGTGGCCGGGCAGCGAGCTGGCCCAGCGACTCGACGTCAGCGCGCGCACCATCCGCCGCGACATCGACCGGCTGCGCGCCCTCGGATACCCCGTGGAGGCCACGATGGGGGCGATCGGGGGCTACCGGCTGGTCGCCGGTACGGCCATGCCCCCGCTGCTCCTGGACGACGAGGAGGCCGTGGCCATCGCCGTCGGGCTGCGGGCCGGGGCGGGCCACGCCGTCGAGGGCATCGACGAGGCGTCCGTACGCGCCCTGGCCAAGCTGGAGCAGGTGCTGCCGTCCCGGCTCAGGCACCGCGTCTCCACCCTCCAGACGGCGACGACGCCGCTCACCCGCGGGGACGGCGCGACCATCGATCCCCACACCCTCACGGTCATGGCCGGCGCCGTCGCGGGCACGGAGCGGCTGCGCTTCGGCTACCGCTCCGGCGACGGTACGGAGACGAGGCGGCAGGTCGAGCCGTACCGGCTCGTCTCGACCGGCAGCCGCTGGTATCTCGTGGCGTACGACCTGGAGCGCGACGACTGGCGTACGTTCCGGGTCGACCGGGTCAGCGAGCCCTTCCCGACCGGCGCCCGGTTCGCACCGCGCGAGCTGCCCACGGGGAACGCGGACGCGGCGCAGTTCCTGAGCCGGTCCATGTCACGGCTGCAACCCCGGATGGACGTGGACGTCACCTTCCGGGCGCCCGCGGAGTTCGTGGTGGCCCGGCTGCCGCCGTATCTGTCCGCGCCCACGCCCACCGGGCCGGACTCCTGCCGGCTGCGCACGACCGTGACCGACTCGCTGGAGTGGTTCGCGCTGCGCCTGGCTCTGGTGGACTGCGAGTTCACCGCGCACGCCCCGGCACAGCTCACGGGGTACCTCTACGAGCTGGGGGCGAGACTGACCCGCGCCGCCGCACCGACCGGGTAGCGGGAGACGCGGAGAGGAACGGAGGGAAGGGCGGGAGGACAGAGGGGAGCCCCGGCACCTGGGGGGGGTTGGTGCCGGGGCTCGTCTCTGGGGGCCGACGGATCAGCCGTCCCGTACCGCTCGGAGAGACAGTACGAGTAAGGGGGACACTACGGCCACAGAACGGTGACGTCACGCCGCCGCGTCGAAGCCGGTGTCCCGAGCCATCTTTTTCAGCTCCAGCAGCGCGTGCTTCTCGATCTGGCGAATCCGCTCCCGCGTCAGGCCGTGCTGCTTGCCGACCTCGGTCAGCGTGCGCTCGCGGCCGTCGTCGATGCCGTACCGCATCTTGATGATCGACGCCGTGCGCTGGTCGAGCTTGCTGATCAGGTCCTCCAGCTCCTCGCTGCGCAGCAGCGTGAGCACGGACTGCTCGGGCGAGACCGCGGAGGTGTCCTCCAGCAGGTCGCCGAACTGGGTGTCCCCGTCGTCGTCGACCGACATGTTCAGGCTGACCGGGTCACGGGCCCAGTCCAGGACGTCGATGACGCGCGCCGGGTTCGAGTCCAGCTCCGCGGCGACCTCCGTGGGCTCCGGATCGCGGCCGTGCTCGCGGTTGAACTCGCGCTGTACGCGGCGGATCCTGCCCAGCTCCTCCACCAGGTGGACGGGGAGCCTGATCGTGCGCGACTGGTCGGCTATGGAGCGCGTGATGGCCTGGCGGATCCACCATGTCGCGTACGTCGAGAACTTGAAGCCCTTGGCGTAGTCGAACTTCTCCACCGCGCGGACCAGTCCCGCGTTGCCCTCCTGGATGAGGTCCAGCAGGGGCAGGCCGCTGCGCGGGTAACGGCGCGCGACGGCCACCACGAGGCGGAGGTTCGAGCGTATGAAGACGTCCTTCGCGCGTTCGCTCTCGGCGACCAGCGCCTCCAGCTCCTCGCGCGAAGCGCCGCGCGCCTCGCTCTCCACCTCTCCGTCGAGGATCTGCCGGGCGTAGACCCCGGCCTCGATGGTCTGGGACAGCTCGACTTCCTTCGCTGCGTCGAGCAGCGGCGTACGAGCGATCTCGTCGAGGTACATGCCGACCAGGTCGCGGTCGGCGATCTCCCCGCCTACGGCGCGAACACTGCTTGCCGCTTTCGCCCCGCCGGAGGCGGAACGACGGGCGACGGCACGGGTTGCCATGCGAGCTCCCTTACTGAACTGAGTAGGTCGCGACACCCTTCCGGGTGCCCTGCATCCGTTGGAAACAACGACTGGAATCCGGACAGAATTCCCATGGCGTGCATAGATTTTGTGATCATGCAGTATCCTGTGCCGCCGACCGAGTGACCCGCGCCTTCTGTCGAACGCAGAACCGCAGGTCAGGACAGTTGCCGAGGCGGATGCCGACCGCGCTCCCCGAGGAGCGCGACCGGCGACTTCAGCAGCTCCGGTCACTTCTTGAAGACGATTCGCATGCGGCTTTGGTTGCTCAGGGCGTCCCCGGACGCCCTCCGGACACCCCCGGACGGCCTCCGCGCCCTCGCGACCGTCCGCATGGACGCCCGTACGTCCGCGCCTTCCCCGCCCCTCCCCCGGCATTCCCCGGCCCGGCCGAAGATCCTCAGCCGAACTGGATCGACCGCTTCGCCAGGCCCAGCCAGAAGCCGTCGATGACGCTCCTGCCGGTGCCCAGCTCGTCCTCCGCGGCGCCGAGCGTCACGAACAGCGGGGCGAAGTGTTCGGTGCGGGGGTGGGCCAGACGGCCGGACGGGGCCTTGTGCTCGAAGTCGAGCAGGGCGTCGACGTCCTGCGCCTGGAGCGCCCGCGTGCCCCAGTCGTCGAACTCCGCCGACCAGCCGGGCACGCCGCCGCCCGGGTGGCGCAGCGCGGCGAGGTTGTGGGTGAAGAAGCCGCTGCCGACGATCAGGACGCCCTCGTCCCGCAGCGGGGCCAGCTTGCGCCCGATCTCCAGCAGCTTGCGCGGGTCGAGCGTCGGCAGGGAGATCTGGAGCACGGGGACGTCCGCCTCGGGGTACATCTCGACCAGCGGTACGTACGCCCCGTGGTCCAGCCCGCGGTCCGGCACGTCCTGTACGGGGGTGCCGGCGCCGCGCAGCAGTTTCCGTACGGAGTCGGCGAGCCCGGGCGCGCCCGGGGCGTCGTAGCGCACCTGGTAGTAGTGCTCGGGGAAGCCCCAGAAGTCGTACACGAGCGGTACGGAGCCGGTCGCGCCCAGCGCCAGCGGGGCCTCCTCCCAGTGCGCCGAGACCATCAGGACGGCCTTGGGGCGGGGCAGCGTCGCCGACCAGGCCGCCAGCTCCCCGGGCCAGACCGGGTCGTCGGCCAGGGGCGGGGCCCCATGGGAGAGGTAGAGGGCGGGCATGCGCTCGGCAACGGCGTTCATGGTGACTCCCGGGGTCATCCGTGTCGACGTCCACGCGTCCCCCACCCGGACGTCTACTTGAAAGCTCAAGCATTCATTGCTTATCAGCTTAACCAGATCTAGTTTAATTTTCAAGAATGGGTAGAGTGGAGTACATGACCATGGCATCTACCGGCAGCGGCGCCGGCCCAGGCGAGGACACCAGCGGAGAACCCGAGGCCCGGGCGGAGGAAACGCGCTGGCTGAGCGACGAGGAGCAGCGCGTCTGGATGACGTACCTCCAGGCGACGACCCTGCTGGAGGACCACCTCGACCGTCAGCTCCAGCGTGACGCGGGGATGCCGCACATCTACTACGGGCTTCTCGTCAAACTCTCGTGGGCGCCGCGCCGCCGGCTGCGGATGACGCAGCTCGCCATGGAAGCCAAGATCACCCGCTCGCGGCTCTCCCACGCGATCGCGCGGCTGGAGGAGAACGGCTGGGTCCAGCGTGAGGAGTGTCCCTCCGACAAGCGGGGACAGAACGCGTTCCTGACGGACCAGGGCTTCAGGATGTTGCAGCGGTCGGCGCCCGGCCATGTCGCCGCGGTACGCCAGGCGATCTTCGACCGGCTCACCCCGGAGCAGGTCGGTCAGCTCGGCGAGATCATGCGGGTGATGGCGGAGGGGCTGCAGCCCGAGGGGACGGGCGCGGATCTGCCCTGGCGCCGCTGACTCCGAGGATCCGGGGAGTCGGCGGCGCCAGGGCAGGCCGTGGGGCGGCGTAACCGGCTGGCCGCGGGGGCGGCCGTAACCGGCAGGCCGCGGGGGCGGCCGTTTCGCCTTTCGCTTCCGGCGGGGGCGGGCCGACGGGGGCGCGTCGGCGAGCGTGTGCCGGCGGGTGCGTGTCAGCGAGCGCGGGCCGACGGGCGCCTGTCAGCGGGCGAGCGCCTGCGCGTGCGCGACGGTCAGTGCATCGCGACCGGGAGCTGCACCTCGTCCGCCGCCGCGCCCTTCTCGCCGTCCGCGCCGGAAGCGCCCGTGGAGGAGCCGGGGCGGCCGGTGTTGATGAAGGTGATCGCGATCGTCGCCGCAATGGCGAGGATGCCGACCGCCCACCAGATGGCGCTGGAGAACCCGGCCACCAGGGCACGCATCTGGAGGAGCCGCTCGTCGCCCGCGGTGGCCGCGTGCGTGGCGAGGTACGAGGTCGTGGCCGAGGCCGCGATCGTGTTCAGCAGGGCGGTACCGATCGCGCCGCCCACCTGCTGCGAGGTGTTGACCATCGCCGAGGCGACGCCCGCGTCCCGCGGCTCGATGCCGAACGTCGCGAGCGACATGGCCGGCATGAAGGCCGTACCCATACCGAGGCCCAGCAGGAGCTGGCCCGGCAGGATCACACCTGTGTACGAGGAGCCGAGGTCGAGCCGGGTCAGCAGCAGCATGCCGACGGCCGCGACGAGGAAGCCGGGGCCCATCAGGTAGCGCGGCGGGACCCGGGTCATCAGCCGGGCGCCGATCTGGGTCGAGCCCGTGATCATGCCCGCGATCATCGGGAGGAAGGCGAAGCCCGTCTTGACCGGCGAGTACCCCTGCACGACCTGGAGGTAGTACGTCAGGAAGAGGAACAGGCCGAACATCGCGATGATGGCCAGGCCCAGCGAGAGGTAGACGCCGGCGCGGTTGCGGTTGGTCACCACGCGCAGCGGCAGCAGCGGGGCCTTGACCTTCGACTCGACGACCGTGAAGAGGAAGAGCAGCGCCACGGCCGCCACGAAGAGCGTGATGGTGACGGGGTCGCTCCAGCCGTCGGACTCGGCGCGCGTGAAGCCGTACACCAGCGAGACCAGGCCCAGCGTGGAGAGGACGACGCCGGGGATGTCGAGCGCGGAGCGGTTACGGCCGGAGGCGGGCTCGCGGATCACGAAGTACGCGCCGAGCGCGGCCACGATCGCGAAGGGGATGTTGACGAAGAACGTCCACCTCCAGTCCAGGTATTCGGTGAGGAACCCACCGAGGATCAGACCCACGGCGCCACCGCCACCGGCGATCGCACCGAAGATGCCGAACGCCTTCGCGCGCTCCTTGGCGTCGCTGAAGGTCACCGCGAGCAGCGAGAGCGCGGCGGGCGCGAGCAGCGCGCCGAAGGCGCCCTGGAGCGCGCGGGCGCCGAGCAGCATCGCCTCGCCGGTCGCGGCGCCGCCGATGGCGGACGCGGCGGCGAAGCCGATCAGGCCGGTGACGAAGGTGCGCTTACGGCCCCACAGGTCGGCGATGCGTCCGCCGAAGAGCAGCAGACCGCCGAAGGCGAGGGCGTAGGCGGTGATGACCCACTGCTTGTTGCCGTCGGATATCCCCAGGTCCTGCTGGGCGGAGGGCAGTGCGATGTTCACGATGGTCGCGTCGAGCACGACCATGAGCTGGGCCAGGGCGATGAAGACGAGCGCTTTCCAGCGGCCCGGGTCGGGGGCGGACAGGGCGCCCGGGTCGGGGAGCCGCTTTTCGGCTGTTTTTGACATGGAGGTATCCACCTAAGGGTGCAGAAAGGGCGAAACGTACGTAAGTACAGGCGACGCTGCGGGACTTACGAAGTCATGGCGGGCTGATGGCGACGGCGTGAAGCCGTCAAGGGCAGCGCGTGGCCTTCTGGCGGGCCTGCGCTGGGACGTGTAGGGAGACGCGTGACTGAGACGTGTGACTGACGCGTGCGAGTCAGGCGTGCGAGTCAGGCGTGTGGCGGGACGGTCGGTGAGACGTGTGAGTGAGACGTGTCAGGGGCGCGTCACGGAGCGGCGCGGCGCAGATCCTCCAGGGTCGCGGCCGAGCCGGGCAGTTCGGACCGGGCGGGGGCCTCCAGGCCGTCCAGGAAGAGCTGGAGGTTCCGGTGCACGAACCGGTCCATCGTGAGGCAGCCGCTGTCGGGCAGCGGCCGGGTGAGCTGGGAGAGCGCGATCATGAGGTCGCCGGCCTCGACATCGGGACGGAGCCGTCCCGCCTGCCGTGCCCGCTCCATCAGCCCTTCGACGGCGCCTTCGAGGCGGCGCCGTTCGGCGTCCAGGTCGGGACGCCTCCTGTCGAACGCCTCGGAGAGCATCGGGCAGAGCGCCCCGATCCGTTCGTCGGCCGCGGTGTGGGCGAAGCGCCGCAGCGCGGTGAACGCGTCGGGCTCCTCGGCGTCGATCCGCTCCGCCTGGTCCGCGACGCGGGCCATGACCGAGCGGACGACCTCGTGCGCGAGAGCGTGCCGGTCGGGGAAGTGCCGGTAGAGCGTGGCGTTGCCGATTCCGGCCCGGCGGGCGATCTCGTCGAGCGGCGCCTCGGAGCCGTGCTCCACGTACATCTCACGGGCCGCCGTCACGATCCGCTCCCGGTTGCGCAGCGCGTCCGCGCGCGGCCGGGGGACGCGGCGGGCCGCCGGTCCGACGGCCGCGGCAGCAGCGACGGCAGCCTCGATGGCGGCGGCGGTGGCGGTCACGTCGGTTCCCTTCCCAGCTTTCGGTTCTTCGGTCTGCGTGGTCCCCGGCGCCCGGGGACGTAGATGCAAACGGGGAACTTGTCCCCGGTTATTTCGGCCACTCGTGTGACCTGAATCACGTACCCCTGTTGACGGCTTTTGCCCCGATCGGCGCACCCAGCGAGCGCCGACACGCCGACCGGCGGAGGGTGATCGAACGGAGGACAGCCGGGACGGCAGGCTGCCGAGACCGAAGGCGACCGTATGCAGCAGAGGCGTCTCATACCCATCACCGGCTCCCGCCGTCTCTGCGCCCTCGCCGGCCTCGCGGCGCTCACCCTCGCCGCCCTGACCAGCGCGAGCGGCACCCTCCCCGCCCCCAACCGGGCCTCGTCGGGGCCCGGCGCGGTCAAGGACACGGGCCGCGGCCCGTGCCGTATCTCCGCCGCCACGGCCGTGCAGATGTCGGAGGGGCTGCCCACCCCGCCCGGCTACTCCCGCTCGACCGGCAGGATCCGCGCCCTCAACCTGATGGTCGACTTCTCGGACGCGCCGGGCCCGGGGAAGGCGCTCGACCGGCTCGCCGAGTTCTTCCCGAAGACGTCGGAGTGGTTCAGGACCAGTTCGTACGGGCGCCTGGAGTACCGTCCCGAGGCGCCGATCAAGAACTGGCTGCGGATGCCGCTGCCGTTCGCGGAGTACGGGATAGCGCGCGGCGCGCCGTACGAACCCGGCTACCGGCGGCTCGTCGACGACATCGTGGCCGCCGCCGACCCGCGGGTGGACTTCGCCGCGTACGACCTGGTCAACATCCTGGTGACGCCCAACGCCGGCCCCTCGGCCCTGGACACCGTCCTGTCCGTCACCTTCTCCGGCAACGCGGACGCCCCGCAGGCGGACGGTGTCCCGCTCGCCAACACGTCCTTCGTCTACAGCCGCCAGGACGACGGCTCCGGCTCGTACGGCGACACCGGCTACCGGGTCCTGCCGCACGAGAACGGCCATGTCTTCGGCCTCCCCGACCTCTACACGGTGGACGGCGGCGGCTCGGTCGGGCACTGGGACATCATGTCCGAGGACTGGGGCGCCAACAACGACCTGCTGGGCTGGCACAAGTGGAAGCTCGGCTGGCTCGACGACGAGCAGATCGGCTGCGCCTCGGGGCAGGGCACCAGCGACTTCCTGCTCGGTCCGCTCGCGACGTCGGGCGGTCCCAAGATGGCCTTCGTGCCGGTCTCCCCGGAGTCGGGGTACGCGGTGGAGGTACGGACGCGGGCCGGCAACGACGAGGCGGTCTGCGAACCGGGCGTGCTGGTCTACCGCGTGGACGCCGCCGTGGACACCGGGCGGGGCCCGGTCACCATCGCGGACAGCAAGGAGAACAGCGGCGGCTGTACGCGCCGCCCGAACGTCCACGCGGAGCTGTCGGACGCGCCGTACCGGCCGGGGCAGTCCTTCGTGGACCGCGACAACCGCATCCGGATCTCGGTGGTGTCGCAGGAGCCGGACGACCACTTCAAGGTGCGGGTGACCCGGTCCTGACGCGCCCGTCGCGGAGGGTCGCGGTGATGCCGGTGGCGAACCAGCCGAACCAGCCGTCCCGCGCATGAGCCTCGTCCGCCGGGTTCTCGACTGCCAGGGCCTCGTCCGTTGGGTTCTCGCCCCAGTAGCCGCGTACGAGGGACTGGCCGCGCAGCCACAACTCCCCCGCCCCGTCGACCCGTACCTCCGTGACGGGGGTGGGGCGGCCCCCGGCGAGCACGGCGCCGCAGGTCTCCGTCAGGCCGAAGGTGTCACCGGACAAGGTGTCACCGGAACCGGAGCCGGAGCCAAGGCCGGAACCGGAGATTTCGCTTCCGTCGTCGCTCCGCGGTCCGTCCGTGACGCGGAGCGCGCCGCCCGCCGCCATCGCCGCGTACACGCGCGTGAGCGCCTCGACGCGGGAGAAGGGGTACGTCAGCGGCGTGACCGGGACGGGGCCCAGGCCCGGGATCTCCCCGCGGTCCAGGGCGGCGACGGTGGCGAGGAAGCGCGCGTTCATCGCGGCTCCGGCCTGCGCGAGTTGCGTGGCGACGGCGCCCCGGAGCCGGCCGGAGGGCCCCGGTACGTAGCTGATCGTGGCGTCGTCCTCGGCCCGCACCTCGACATCGGGCGGGGCGGTGTACCGATCGGCGGCGGGCAGGTCCTCGTACCGCTCGGTCCCCGCCTCCACCGCTCCCCCGTGGTCGCGGACGACGGTCCGTACGGCCCCCGCCCCCTGGCGCGCCGCCCAGCGCCGCACGCGCGGCAGCCGCTCGCCGTCCACGAGGAGCACGCGCGGTGCGCAGTCGTCCAGCGCGTACGTGATCTCGTCCTCGGCCCAGGCGGCGTCGAGCGGTACGGCGACGAGCCCGGCCAACTGGGCGGCCCAGAAGGCGGTCTGCCACTCGGGGCGGTCGCCCATCGCGAGGGCGGCGCGGTCGCCGGGGCGCAGCCCGTACGCGTCCACGAAGTGGTTGGCCAGGGCGGTGGCGGCGGCGAAGAACTCCCCGTACGTGTATGCGGATTCGGCGCCCAGCCCGGTGCCCAGCCCGGCGCCCAGCAGGAACGGCCGGTCGCCGTAGGCCCAGGTCGCCTCGACGAACTCGCGCAGGGTGCGCGGCCCGTCCGCGTACACGAGCGAGCCGTTCTCCGTCCGTACGGTGGCGAAGGGCGCCCCGGGCGCGGACAGCGCGGCGACGGCCCGGTCGGTGCGGTCGGCGTGCGGCATGGTCATCCCCCTGGGCGGTCGCTCGGTACCCTACGCCGGGGCCGCGTGATCGACGCGCCTGATCGGTGGGAGAAGAAGCAGTGGCTGTGGAATTCGGCGAGGGCGCCCATGCCGCGCAGCGGTGGTCGGCGCGGGTCTCGCTGGCCGCCTCCGGTGCGGCCGTACTGCTGCCGCTGGGGTACGCGGGAGCCGCCGCCAGCCTGCTGCTGATCGGGGCCATCCTCGCGGGGACCGCGCTCACCGCCGCGGCCGTCTGGTGGGTCCTGACCCGTCGTGGGGCCGCCCGGGTGGGGGCGGCGGTGCTGTCCGTGGCGACGCCGTTCACCGTCATCGCGGTCTTCGCGGCGGCCAACCTGCTCTGGCTGGTCCTGGTCTGTGCCGCGCTGTGGGCGGTGGCCGTCTGGACGGGCCGTACCGCGCTCAGCAGTACGGGCGCCACGCGCACCACCGCCATGCGGGAACACGAGACGCCGCCGCCCCTGCGCCCGTTCCTCATCATGAATCCGCGCTCCGGCGGCGGGAAGGTCGGCAGGTTCGGGCTGCGGGAGAAGGCGGAGCGGCTCGGCGCACAGGTCGTACTGCTCGATCCGGACCACCCGCAGGACGTCGCCGCCCTCGCTCGTCGGGCCGCCGACGACGGGGCCGATCTGCTGGGTGTGGCGGGCGGCGACGGGACACAGGCGCTCGTCGCGGCGGTGGCGGCGGAGCGGGGGCTTCCGTTCCTGGTGATCTCCTCCGGGACCCGTAACCACTTCGCGATGGACCTCGGGCTCGACCGGGAGAACCCGTCGGCCTGCCTGGACGCGCTGACCGACGGCGTGGAACTCCATGTCGACCTCGGCTTCGCGGGCGGGCACCCCTTCGTCAACAACGCGTCCTTCGGGGCGTACGCGGCGGTCGTGCAGAGCCCCGCCTACCGCGACGACAAGGTACGCACCACGCTCGACCTGCTGCCCGAACTGCTGACGCACGAGCGCGGCCCGCTGCTGACCGTCACGGCCGCCTCTGCCGACGGCGGCACCGGCGGGGCGCCCGTCACCGTCACCGGCCCGCAGGCCCTGCTGGTGAGCAACAACCCGTACCGCACGGAGGATCCGGCCGGTCTGGGCCGGCGCGAACGGCTGGACGCGGGGGTGCTCGGGGTCCTCGGCGTACGGGTCGACAGCGCGGCGGAGGCCGCCGGGCTGCTGCGCGGCCGGCAGTCGGCCGGGCTCACGGTTCTGACGGCCCACCAGGTGACGGTGGACGCCGACCGGGCGGAGATAGAGGTCGGCGTCGACGGGGAGGCGCTGGTCCTGCCCGCGCCCGTACGGTGCCGCATCGAGCCCGGCGCCCTGCGCGTACGGGTCCCCAGGAACCGGCCCGGCGTCCCGCCGGTGCAGCCGCCCCTGGACCGGCGGCGGCTGCGCAAGCTGGCCGCGGCGGTCGGCCGTACGGCGGTCGCACGGCGGGAGCGGCCCGCCGCCTGAGCGCGGCCACGTACAGGGGGACGGGAGGGGACGAGCGGGGCTCTGGGACGGGAGCCTCTAGCGCGGCGCGAGGGCGGCGAAAGCCTCGTCCAGGAGGTCGACCAGGTCCAGCCGGCCGTCGGACTCGCTCCAGTGGTCGACGGCGACGTTCAGACAGTCCAGCGCGGCGGCGACCCGGACCGAGAGGACCAGCGACGCGGGCCCGTCGGAGCCGCCGCGCTCGGCGAGGGCCTCGGTCAGGGCCGGGCGCCAGCCGTGCTGCTTCTCCAGTTGCCGCGCGCACAGGGCCGGGGTGTCCTGGACGAGGCGCGCGATGGCGAGCGTGCCGGCCGGGTCCTGGCGGTACTGGTCGGCGACGGTGTCCAGCGCGCGCCGCAGCGCCGTCCAGTCGTCCTCGCCGGCGGGCCGGGCGCGCAGCGCGTCGGCGACCTGTGTGCCGTGCGTGTCGAAGGCGCCGAGAACGGCCTCCTCCTTGGTGTGGAAGTAGCGCAGGAACGTGCTGCGCGACACCCCTGCGGCGGCGGCCAGTTCGTTCACCGTGACGTGGTCGAAGCCCTCACGGCAGAACAGCTCGAAGGCCACCTGGGCAAGCTCAGCGCGGACGGCGGCCCGCGCGATGTCCCTGCTCGTACGCGCGGAGCCGCGCGCAGCGCCCGGTCCGCCTGGTTCACCCGCTCCGTCCATCCCGCGATCGTACCTTCCCTCCGACCCTGGATTGCAGGAGTGAATCACAGGCTCTAGTGTGACACCGAGTTCCACATGAGCGATTCATGTTCACGATCGAGACGGAGATGCGGCACCATGTCCGAGAACCAGGACCAGAGCCAGGACCAGCAGGACCAGCAGGACCAGCGCCCATCGCGGGCCGAGACCCCGGCCCGGCCGGGCAGCGAGGCCCTCGGGACTCTCGGGCTCATCGGCACCGGCATGATCGGCAGCGCGGTGGCCCGCCTCGCCGTCGCCGCCGGCCTGAATGTCGTACTGAGCAACTCGCGCGGCCCCGAGACCCTGGCCGACCTCGTCGCCGAACTCGGCGAGCACGCGCGGGCGGCCACGCCCGCCGAGGCCGCCCGCGCCGGCGACCTGGTCGTGGCGACGATCCCGCTGCGCGCCTACACGCGGCTCTCCCCGACGGATCTGGCCGGCAAGGTCGTCATCGACACGATGAACTACTACCCGGAGCGCGACGACCGCATCGCCGAGCTGGACGCGGCCGAGCTGACCACCAGCGAGCTGGTGCAGCGGCATCTGGCCGGCTCCCGGGTGGTCAAGGCGTTCAACAACATCGACTTCCGCCGCCTGTTCACCAGCGCCCGGCCCGCGGGCGCCGCCGACCGCAGCGCCCTGCCCCTCGCCGGTGACGACGCGGACGCGAAGGCGCGGGTGGCGCGGCTGCTGGACGTGCTCGGCTACGACGCGGTGGACATCGGTCCGCTCGCGGAGAGCTGGCGCAGCGAGCCGGGCACCTCGGTCTACGTACTGCCGTACATGGCGGCGCGGCCCAAGGGGATGGACCAGGAGGCGACCGGACGCTGGTTCTTCGAGACCCCGGGCGTCACGCTCTCCGCCGACCGGGTCAGGGAACTGACCGCCACGACCGACCGCGCCCCGGCGGGCGGCACCAGCGCGGCCATCACCGACGGCTGAGCCGACCTGGCCCGAACCGGACGGGCCCGTGGCGCGAACGACCGCACCACGGGCCCCGGTAACGCCTCAGCGCCTCACCGCTTCATGTGCCAGCGGATCCAGCCCGCCTGTCCGCCGTCGACGAGCAGGTCGGTGCCCGTGATGTAGAGCGACTGCGGACCGGCCAGGAAGGCCACCGCGTCGGCGATCTCCCCGGGCGTGCCCGTACGGCCCGCGCCGCACGCCTGGACCATCTTGAGCATGTGTCCGTCCGGATCCGCGTCGACCTCCGCCTTCGACATCGCGGTGGAGATGACCCCCGGGCTGACGGTGTTGATCCGGGCGCCCTTCAGGTTCCAGGCGAGCGCCGCGGCCTCCACCCGTACGTGGTTGGCGCGCTTGGCCAGGATGTACGCGGCCGTCGCGTCCTCCCCGACGGCGGCGACCGCGCCGAGACCGAGCAGATCCTCCGCCGGGGCCGTCGCGAGGACGGCCTCGTCCTCGCGGCTCAGCGAGGCGTAGTGGCCGGCCATGCTGGAGACGCAGACGAGCGAGGTGCCGCGGACGGCCACCCGCTCGAACGCGTCGATCACGTACACCGTGCCGAGCAGGTCGACGTCGAAGATCTTCCGCGACGACGCGGTGGCGGCGGCGACGCCCGCCGTGTGCACGACGGCCGTCAGCCGGCCCTCGCCCGCTGCCGTGTCCGCCAGCTTCTCGACGGACGCCCGGTCGGACACATCGGTGAGCACGCCCTGCACGGCGTACCCCTCGGCGCTCAACGCGTCGACGGCCCGGTCGAGTTGGGCCTGCGAGGCGTCGGCGAGGATCAGGGTCCGCCCGCTGCCGAGCCGCCGTGCGACGGCCGACCCCATGCCACCCGCCCCGGTGACCACCACCACGTCCCGCGCGTCGTCGTACGTACGCTCCTGCATGAACGTCCTCTTTCTCGTTGTCCGGTGAAGGGGTGAGGGGCGGTCAGGCCGCCTCGGTGGCCCCGGCCGGTACGGTCTCCTGCCAGGAGGCACCCGCCGCGATGGCCTGGCGCCACTGCCGGATCTCCTTGGGCGGCATACCGACCGCGAGGGCCCCGGTCACCCGGTCCCCGGTGCGGTACGCGGCCACGAACCGGCGCTCCGCCAGGTCCCCGGCGACCACGGCGACCTCGTCGTGGCCGCGCAGGTAGCCGTACGCCTGGATCTTCATGTCGTACTGGTCCGACCAGAAGTACGGCACGGGCGCGAACGGCTTGCGCGCCTCCGGGCGGAGCAGGTTGCGGGCGGCGGCCATGCCCTGCTCGGCCGCGTGCGTACGGTGCTCGATCCGCATGTCGACGCCGAACAGCGGGTTGTGCCAGCGGGCCACGTCGCCCGCCCCGTACACACCGGGGGCGGCCTCGCAGTACGTGTCGCACACCAGCCCGTCCCCCACCGTCAGCCCGCTGCCCGCCAGCCACTCGGTGTTGGGCAGCGATCCGACGGCGACCAGGATCTCGTCGGCCTCGACCAGACCGCCGTCGGCCAGGAGCACCCCGTCCTCGGTGATCTCCCGCACGGAGACGCCGGTGCGCAGGTCCACCCCGTGCTCCAGGTGGGCCCGCGACAGCACCTCGCCGACCGCCGTGCCGACCGCGTGGGCCAGCGGTACGGGGGCGGGTTCGATCAGGGTCACGTGCGCGCCGAGCTGCCACGCCACGGCGGCGGCCTCCGCACCGAGGAACCCGGCGCCGACCACGGCCAGCCGCCGCCCGGGGCCCAGCCGGTCCCGCAGCGTGAGCGCGTCGTCCAGGGTGCGCAGCACGTGGGCGCCCTCGCCGGGCAGCCGCCGGGGCCGTACCCCGGTGGCCACGATCAGCCCGTCGTACGGCACCTGCGCGCCGTCCGCCAGCCGTACCGTACGGTCCGCGGTGTCCAGCCCGGTCGCCGCCACCCCCAGCCGCAGATCGAGGCCGAGGGCGTCGAGATCGGCGTACGGGCGCAGCGGGAGCCGCTTGGGGCTCCACTCGCCGGAGAGGATCTGCTTGGAGAGCGGGGGCCGGTCGTACGGGGCGTGCGGCTCCTCCCCGATCAGGGTGAGGGTGCCGTCGTACCCCTCCCTGCGCAGGGTCTCGACCGCCGCGAGCCCGGCGGCCGAGGCGCCCACGACCACGATCCGGTTCACTGCTCGACCAGTCGGATCGCGGCGGCCGGGCAGATCGCCACGGCCTCGCGCACCCCGTCGAGGAGGCCGTCGTCAGGGTGCTCCTCCAGCAGGATCGCGACGCCGTCGTCGTCCCGCTGGTCGAAGACCTCGGGGGAGGCCATCACGCACTGTCCCGCTGCCACGCATTTCGGCTCGTCCAGTTCAACACGCATGGGTGTTCACCTCTGTTCTGATCGCTGTGGGGGGTTGATGAGGGTCGTCGGGGACGGAGAGGGGCTACCAGGCGACCGGCAGGCTGTGTACGCCGTATGTCGTACCCGTGTGGTCGAACTCCAGATCCTCCAGGGCGGCATCCAGCCGCAGCGTGGGGATCCGGCGGTAGAGCGTGCTGTAGACGACCTGGAGCTCCAGCCGGGCCAGGTTCTGGCCGAGGCACTGGTGCGGCCCGTAACCGAACGCCTGGTGCGTGCGCGCCTGTCGGGTCAGGTCCAGGCGCTGCGCCTCCGGGAACGCCTCCGGGTCCCAGTTCGCCGCGTGCAGGTCGAAGATCATGCCGTCGCCGGCCTTGATGACGACGCCGCCGATCTCGATGTCCGCCTTGGCGACGCGCCGTACCCCGGTCTGCACGATCGTCAGATAGCGCAGCACCTCGTCGACCGCGTTCGCGACCACCTTCGGGTCGTCGGTCTCGCGCAGCAGGGCGAGCTGGTCGGGGTGCTGGAGCAGCGCCAGCGTGCCCAGGCTGATCATCGTCGCGGTGGTCTCGTGACCGGCGATCAGCATGGCGACGCCCATGTGGACGGCCTCGGTCCGGCTCATCTCACCGGCCTTGACCCGCCCGCCCATCTCCGAGAGGACGTCGTCGCCGGGGTTCTCCAGCTTCTCCCCGAGCAGCTTGTCCAGGTACGCCGCCAGCGCTCCGCTGACCTCGCGCGCCTTCTCCGGTGCCACCGAGCTGTCCAGCACGGTGCTGCTGCTGGCCTGGAAGAAGTCGTGGTCCTTGTACGGCACCCCGAGCAGCTCGGCGATCACGAGGGACGGCACCGGCAGGGCCAGCGTCTTGAGGAGGTCGGCGGAGGCCGGTCCGGCCAGCATCTCGTCGATCAGGTCGTCGACGATCTTCTGGATGGGCTCGCGCATCTTCTCGATCCGCTTGACGACGAACGGTCCGTTCACCGTCCGGCGCAGCCGGGTGTGCTCCGGCGCGTCCGTGTTGGTGATCATCCGCGGCGACACCGGGGCGATCATCGCCCGGTGCGCGTTGACGTACGGGAACCCCGGGTCGAGGTCGTCGTCGCTGACGCGGGAGTCGGTGAGCAGGGTGCGCTGGTCGGCGTGGCGGGTGATCAGCCAGGGCGTGCCGCCGTTCCAGATCCGCACCTTGGTGATGGGTTTCTCCGCGCGCAGCTCCTGCGCGGTGGGAGCCGGCGCCAGCGGGCACTGCGCGGCGCGCGGCATCGGGTACTCCGGCAGCGACTGGCCGCCGCCCGCGGGGCAGGTCAGGGTCTCGGTCATGGCGTCTCCTCCGTGCTGTGGGGGGCCGAGGTCCGGGAGGTTGAACAACTCGACTGCACCCCATGGAAAGGGAGTGGACTGACGCCCTCCAGCCAGTTACCTGACATAACCCTGACGTGATGCGAATCACATTTTGACGGTGGATCGTCCTGGTTCGTCAGGGTTTGCCCGCAGGTAGGTCCGGCACCGTACGGGCACGCGAACCCTTACCCGTACCCGTACGGGCACGGATCAGAGGGTCGGCCCGCAGGTGAGCAGGAGCGGGAGGACGGGCGCCGCGACCGACGCCGCCACGATCGCGAGCCAGGTCGCGCGGTGCGGCCTCGGCTGCGGCGCGAGGACCCGGCGCACCCGGATCAGTGTGCCGGGGCCGCCCGCGCCCAGCGCGCCCCGTGGCGCCCGGCCCGCGGCGACCTCGCACATCGCGGCGGCCAGCGTCTCCCGGGGGTGGCGGCGCAGCGCCCGGTCGTCCGCGGCCATCTCCAGCAGCAGCGCGGTCTGCGCCGTGGCGTGCCGGGCGAGCGGCAGGCCGGGGAAGGCCCGGGCGAACGCCTCGGCCGCCATGCGCGGCAGATGGTGGCGGCCCGCGAGATGCGCGTGCTCGTGGGCGAGGACCGCGCGGAGCTGCTCGTCGGAGAGGACGTCCAGCGCGCCGCGCGAGACGACCACGCGGCGGCGCCGCCCCGGCAGGCAGTAGACGGCCGGTACGTCGTGCTCCACGACGGTGGCGCCGTACTCGGGGGCCGGTACGCCGACGAGGGCGAGCAGGTCGAGCCGGCGCTGCCGGGCCCGGCGCGAGCGCCACACCGTGCGCAGCAGCCAGCCCAGCGGAAGGAGCGCGACCGCCACCGGGGCCAGCAGGGCGACGTCTCCGCCGTCCGGGGGCGTCGTACCACCGGCGGAGGACGCGGCGGAGGCGCCACCGGGACCACCAGGACCGCCGGGACCACCGGCACCACCGGCACCACCGAGACCAGCAGCACCATCGGCACCGGCCGGGGCCTCCGCCGCCACGCCGCAGATGCTGAGCAGCCCGACGAGGCCCCGGTGCACATGTTCCTCGGTCAGCACCAGGTGGTACGCGGCCAGCGCGACGGAGACCACGAAGGTCACCATCAGCCCCTGCCAGGCCAGCACCGCCACCGCCGGGGCGCGGTGTGCCCAGCGCGCCCGCGCCAGCCCGTACGGCACCACGGCGCCCACCAGAACCGCGTACCCGGTCAGCGCCAGGGCCGCGATCACGCCCCGCTCCGCCGCTTCGCCGTCCGCAGGGCGGCCCGCAGCGCGTCGGCCTCCTCCGGGGTGATCTGCTCCACGAAGCTGACCAGGGCGCCGGCGGGGTCCGGGTTGCCGCCGAGGGCGTCCTGCATCAGGGCCGCCGTGTACTGCTGGCGGGTGCCGGTGGGTTCGTACACCCAGGCACGGCCCTCCTTCTCACGCCGGAGCATGCCCTTGCGGTAGAGGATGTCGGCCACGGTCTTGACCGTGCTGTAGGCGAGGGGGCGCTTCTTGTTGAGGTCGGTCAGCACGTCGCGCGCGGTGGCCGGCCTGCCCCAGGCCCAGAGGCGGTGCATGATCTCCGCCTCCAGCTCGCCAAGCTGTCGCACAACCGCTCCCCTCACTCCCGGACCGCTCATCGTAGCTTCCGGGCCGATCCGGAACGAGAAGAGCCAATCGACTTAGCAGTACAGCAGATCAGGCACCTCCTACGGCGGCGTGGCAGGAGAGGTGAAGGGCATCATCTGCGGCTGGAGCACCCATCCTTGGAACGGGAGAGCTAATCTACTTAGTATTCGAACGTCAGACAGAAGGAGCTGCTCCATCGTGGCGTCCCACCGCCGTCCCAAGCCGCAGCGCAATGCCTACGGAACGATGCTCACGGCCACCGCCACGGCCGCGGTCGCCCTCTCGGCGCAGTCCGCCTCGGCCGACCCCCTTCCGGATCCGACCAAGAAGGGCGTCAAGGCGCAGGTCGACCGCCTCTACGAGGAGGCCACGCAGGCGACCGAGAAGTACAGCGGCGCGAAGGAGAAGGCCGGCACCCTGCAGAAGGAGGTCGACGCCCTCCAGGACGCCGCCGCCCGCAAGCAGGCGGACCTCAACGAACTGCGCGACCGTATCGGCACGATGGCCGCCGACCAGTACCGCAGCGGCGGCCTCGCCCCGTCCATGCAGCTCCTGCTCTCCTCCGACCCGGACGCCTATCTGGACCAGGCGACCCTCATGGACCAGCTCGGCGCCCGTGACGTGAGCGATCTCCAGCAGTTCCAGACGCAGCAGCGCGAGGTACGGCAGCAGCGTGCGCAGGCCGCCACGAAGTTGACGGAACTCAGTGACACACGGGCCGAGTTGGGCCGTAAGAAGAAGGAGATCCAGGGCAAGCTGGCCACGGCGCAGAAGCTCCTCAACACGCTCAGCGCCAAGGAGCGGGCCAAGATCACCGAGCAGGAGGACCGCGCCAACCGTGACAGCGCCCGCGTGGACCTGGGCAACGAGGCCAGCGCGTCGTCGCGGGGCGCCGCGGCGTTCGCCGCCGCCAAGAGCCGGGTCGGCATGCCGTACGTGTGGGGCGCCACCGGGCCCGGCTCCTTCGACTGTTCCGGTCTGACCTCCTGGGCCTTCAAGCAGGCCGGTGTCTCGATCCCCCGCACCTCACAGGCCCAGGCGGACGCCGGGACCCGTATCAACTCCCTCGGCGACCTCAGGCCCGGCGATCTCATCATCATGCGCACCGACCTGAGCCATGTCGGCTTCTACGCGGGCAACGGCCAGATCCTGCACTCGCCCAAGCCCGGGGCGCAGGTCCGTTACGAGTCGATCGCGCGCAGCGGTATGCCCTTCATGTGGGGCGTACGCATCTGACGCACCGTCATCTCACGCACCGTTCGCCGCCCGGCGCCAGGCGGCGTCGCGCAGCAGGCGCAGGCCGTTGAGGCCGACGATGACGGTGGAGCCCTCGTGCCCGAGGACGCCGAGGGGCAGCGGCAGATGGCCGGCCAGGTCCCAGACGACCAGGCCGGTGATGAACACGCCCGCGATGACCAGGTTCTGGATCACGAGGCGGCGGGCCGCGCGGGAGAGGGCGACGACGGCGGGGACGGTCGCGAGTTCGTCGCGGACGACGACGGCGTCGGCGGTCTCCAGCGCGAGGTCGGAGCCGGCCCGGCCCATGGCGACACCGGCGTGCGCGGCGGCCAGCGCGGGGGCGTCGTTGACACCGTCGCCCACCACGAGGACCCGGTGTCCGGCCGCCTCCCGCTCCCGTACGGCGGCGACCTTGTCCTCGGGCAGCAGTCCGGCGCGTACGTCGGTGATGCCCGCCTCGGCGGCGAGGCGGGCGGCGGCGCGCGGGTTGTCGCCGGTCAGCAGCGTCGGCGCGGTGCCGGTCAGGGTGGTGAGGGCGGCGACGGTGGCGGCGGCGTCGGGGCGCAGCCGGTCCGCGATGCCCAGCACGCCGACGGGAACGCCGTCGCACCGGACGAGGACCGCGGTACGGCCACCGTCCTCCAGCTCCGCGATGGCAGCGGCGGCAGTGGCGTCGACGGCGGCAGCGACGACGACCGGGCCGGATCCCGCGTCCGCGCCGGATCCCGCGGCCGTGCCGGGTTCCGCGTCCGCGCCGGTGTTCCCGCCCAGGAGCCGGGACGGGGCGCCGACCGTGACCGTACGGCCGTCGACGACGGCGGTCACCCCGACGCCGGGCGCTGAGGTGAAGTCCCGTACCTCCGCGAGCGCCAGGCCGCGTGCGCGGGCGGCGCCGACGACCGCGCGGGCCAGCGGGTGCTCGCTGGGGCGCTCGGCCGCGGCCGCCAGGCCCAGCAGCGCGTCCGCGGAGAGTCCGGTGCCGGGCAGCGGGAGGAGGTCGGTGACCCGGAGGGTGCCTTCGGTGAGGGTGCCGGTCTTGTCCAGGGCCACCGTGTCGATCTGGCCGAGGCGTTCCATGACGACGGCTGACTTGACCAGGACCCCGTGGCGTCCGGCGTTGGCGATGGCGGAGAGCAGCGGCGGCATGGTCGCGAGCACCACGGCGCACGGCGAGGCGACGATCATGAAGGTCATCGCCCGGAGCAGGGCGTCGGTCAGGTTCGCGCCGAAGCCCAGCGGGACCGCGAAGACGGCGAGGGTGGCGACGACGATGCCGACCGCGTAGCGCTGCTCGACCTTCTCGATGAAGAGCTGGGTCGGGGCCTTGGTCGCGGACGCCTCCTCGACCATCGCCACGATCCGGGCGATCACGGAGTCGGACGCGTCCCGTTCGACCGTGACGCGCAGGGAGCCGGTCCCGTTGAGGGTCCCGGCGAAGACCTCGTCCCCGGTCGCCTTCGGTACGGGCAGGGGCTCACCGGTGATGGTGGCCTGGTCGACCTCGCTCGCCCCGCCGGTCACCCGGCCGTCGGCCCCGACGCGCTCGCCGGGGCGGATGAGGAGGGTGTCGCCGACGACGAGGTCCCCGGTGGCGACGGTCCGCTCCTCGCCTCCGGCGTCCAGCAGGGTCGCGGTGGCGGGGGCGAGGTCGAGCAGTCCGCGTACGGAGTCGGCGGTACGCGCGGTGGCCAGGGCCTCCAGCGCGCCGGAGGTGGCGAAGATGACGATCAGCAGGGCCCCGTCCATCACCTGTCCGATGGCCGCGGCGCCGATCGCGGCGACGATCATGAGCAGGTCGACGTCGAGGGTCTTCTCCTTCAGCGCCAGCAGCCCCGCGCGGGCCGGTTCCCAGCCGCCGGTCAGGTAGGCCGCCGCGTACAGCGGTCCCCAGCTCCAGGCGGGGGCGCCGGCCAGTTGCGCCGGGAGGGCGACCAGGAAGAGCGCCAGCGCCGTGGCCGCCCAGCGGGCCTCGGGCAGCGCGAGGACGCGTGTACGGCGACGGGGCGCGGCGGCACTCCGGCCGGGCTCGGCCGCGTCGGGGGCGGGGCGCTCGGTGAGGGCGGAAGACATGCGGGTTCCTTCGGCGGACGGCGGCACGGAACGACCCGCTCACCGTACAGGAAAGAATGAACACCTCTTCATTTATAACGGGAAAGAGACGCCCGAGGACGCCGGTCCCGGTCGGCCTGGACCCGTTCGGTCCGTACGGGCTCACGCGCGGGCCAGACGACGGTGGCGACGACCGCCGCGGCGAGCGCGAGGGCGCCGAGGACCAGGGCGGCGACCGGCAGCCCCGCGCCCGTGGCGAGCCGGCCCGCGAGGGGGTAGGTGAGCAGCCAGCAGGCGTGCGAGAGGGAGAACTGCGCCGCGAAGGCGGCGGGCAGCTCCGCGTCGCCGACGCAGCGCCGGATCACGCGCCCGCCGGGCGTGAGGACGGCGGAGCAGGCCGCGCCGATCGCGGCCCAGGCGGCGAGAAACCCGAACCAGGCCCCGGCGCCGGGCGCGACGGCGCCGAGCGCGGCGACGGCGGCGAGGATCACCGGCAGGGCGAAGGCGGCGGGCAGCATCACGGCACGGTCGCGGAACCGCCGCAGCAGCCGGGGCAGGAGCAGGGCGGTGAGCACGGAGCCCGCGCCGTAGGCGCCGAGGGCGAGGGAGAGATCGCCCGCCGGGCGGTGGAAGTGGTCGCGTACGAGAACGACGCTGTGGACGAGGACGAGGGCGCCGCCCGCGGCGACCGCGAGGTCGAGGGCGAGCAGCGCCCGGAGCCGCGGGGCGGCCCAGAACAACCGGGCACCGAGGGCGACTTCGGCACGGACGGCACCCGGCCGTTCCGGGTCGGCCGGGGCGGCCGGTCCCGGCAGGACCACGGAGACGACGAGTGCGGCCGAGGCGAGGAAGCCGAGTGCCGTACCGGCGAACAGCCGGTCGGAGGAGACCAGGGTCAGCAGCCCGGCGGCGAGGGCGGGGCTGAACAGGCTCTCCAGGTCGTAGGCGAGCCGGGACAGCGACAGGGCCCGCGTGTAGTCGCGCTCGGCGGGCAGCACCTCGGGGATGGTGGCCTGAAAGACCGGCGTGAACACGGCGGACGCCGCCTGGAGCAGGAAGACCAGGACGTAGATCTGCCAGATCTGGCCGACGAAGGGCAACACGAGCGCGACACCGGCGCGCGTGAGGTCCGCGGCCACCATCAGGGAGCGGCGGGGCACGCGGGCGGCGACGGCTCCGGCGAGCGGGGCGACGGCGACATAGGCGACCATCTTGATCGCCAGCGCCGTGCCCAGAACGGCCGAGGCCCGGTCGCCCGCCCGGTCGTACGCGAGCAGGCCGAGCGCCACGGTGGCCAGCCCGGTGCCGACGAGGGCGACGACCTGGGCGGTGAACAGGTGGCGGTAGGTGCGGTTGCGCAGCACGGACAGCATGGATCCCCGTCCCGGGTCGGCGGTGTGAGACCTCCGCCATCATATTCAACATGTGCGCACCTGAGCACATGTTGAGCAAGAAAAAGGGCCCGGCAAAGCGCCCAGGAAAAAGGGCCCGGGAATCCGGTGGGCGGGAGGGTGCGGCCTCAGCCGAGGTCGAGGGTGCAGCCTCAGTCGAGAGTGCGGCCTCAGTCGAGAGTGCGGCCTCAGTCGTGCGCGGGCAGCGCGCCGATCTGGTGGTCGGCGACGTTCAGCGCCTCGTCGACCAGGCGGCGCAGATGGCCGTGGCGCAGGGAGTAGACCACGCGCCGGCCGTCCTTGCGGGCGGTCACCAGCCCGGCGAGACGGAGCTTGGCCAGATGCTGGCTGACCGAGGGCCGGGCGGCGCCGCACGCCGACGTGAGGGTGGTGACATCGGCGTCCCCCTGCCCCAGCCGCTCCAGCAGGGCCAGACGCGTACGGTCCGCGAGCAGCGCCAGCACCGAGGCGGCGACCTCCAGCCGGTCACCGGCCTCCGGTTCCTGCACAGGGTGTGCACCTGCGGCACGCGGGCTTGATGCCATGCGCTCATCGTAGGGGGGAGAGAGGGGCCGGTGAGTCCGTACGCCTCTGACAAAGTGCCCCGGCGCGCACCGTGCACGGCGCCGGCCCCGTGCCACCATGCGCCCATGAAGGCTGCGTACACAGAGGCGTTCGGGCCCGCGGACGCCATTCGGTTCGGTGAACTCCCCCCACCCGTGGGCGGTCCGACGGACGTGCTGGTCGATGTCCTCGCCACCACGGTCAACCCGGTGGACACGTTCATACGCTCCGGCGCCTGGCGGACGCCGGTGACCTTTCCGTTCGTCGTCGGCCGTGATGTGGTCGGCACGGTCTCCGCCACCGGCGCGGGGGTGGCCGGCTTCGCCGTGGGCGACAGGGTGTGGTGCAACAGCCTCGGCCACGGCGGACGGCAGGGGGCCGCGGCGGAGCGCGTGGTGGTGCCGGTCGACCGGCTCTACCACCTGCCGGACCGGGTCTCCCCCACGGACGCGGCGGCCGTGCTGCACCCGGCGGCCACGGCGTATCTCGCGCTGTTCACCCGTGGCGCCCTGCGCACCGGGGAGACCGTACTCGTCGTCGGGGCCGGCGGGAACGTGGGCAGCGCGGCGGTCGTCCTCGCCGCCGAGGCCGGCGCACGGGTGATGGCCACGGCCCGCTCCGGCGACGAGGAGCACTGCCGCGGCCTCGGGGCGGCGGGTTTCGCCGACTACCGCGATCCCGGACTCGCCCGGCGCTGCCGGGACTTCGCGCCCCACGGGTTCGACCTGATCGTCGACGCGGCGGGCTGGAACGATCTGGACACCGCGGTCGACCTCCTCGCCTTCCGCGGCCGGGTGGTGGTACTGGCCGGCCTCCGGTCCCGCCCCGTACTCCCCGTGGGCCCGCTGTACCTCAAGGACGGCTCCGTCACCGGGTTCGTGATCTCGCGCGCCACGTCCGCCGAACTCGCCGAAGCCGCCCGTACGTTGAACCGGCTCCTGGCACGGGGGCGGCTGCGGTCCCGGGCGGTCGAGGAGGCACCGCTGAGCGCCGCGGCCGAGGTCCACGCCCGGCTGGAGGGCGGACACCTGCACGGCAGGCGGGTGGTCCTGCGCCCGGACCTCGACGCCTGAACCGACGCCTGACCAGACGTCTGATCCGACGTCTGAACGGCGCCTGAACCGACGCCTGCCCCTACGCCTGCCCCTACGTCTGAACGGCGCCTGACTCGACGCCTGAACGGCGCCTGACCCGACGCCTGAACCGGCCGACAGGGCACGGCGGACGGCCCGGCGCGGGGCCCGGTCCGGCGGAGCCGACCTGACGGATCCGGGCGGCGTCCGTTGACCGGGTCGCACGCCACTGGCGACGCTTCCAGCCATGACGGATTCAGCATTCGAGAGCACCCCGCCGAAGAGCGCCCCGGCCTTCCAGGTCAGCGCCGAGACACACGTCGACGCGTCCCCGGACGCGGTGTACGCCACGGTCAGCGACCTGCCGCGCAGCGGCGAGTGGAGCGTCGAGTGCACCGGCGGCCGGTGGATCTCCGGTACCCCCGCGACCGTGGGCGCGGTCTTCCGCGGCGAGAACCACCGGCCCGAGGACGTGGTCGCCTGGGCCCCCGTCGTACGCGGCGGGTGGACCACCGAGTCCGAGGTGGTCGAGGCGGAGCCGGGCTCCGTCTTCCGCTGGGCGATCCGGGACCGCGCCGGACAGCGGCAGGAGAGCGTCTGGTCGTTCGAGACGCGTGCCACGGACCACGGCTGTGTCCTGGTGCACCGCTTCTGGATGGGCCGGCACACCGAAGGCATCCGCGGGATCACCGCCGGCATGGACCCGGCGCGGAAGCAGAGGTTCTTCGCCGACTGGACGGCCAAGCTCACGGCGGACATCACGGCCACCGTCCAGCGGATCAAGCAGGTCGTCGAGAAGGGCTGACCCGGCACCGCCCGAACCGAACCCCCCCGACTCTCCGACTCTCCGCAGCAACCGAAGGGAAGGCGGCCAGATGCTGCTGCAGCGCATTGGGAACCGTGGAATCCGGCTGGGGACGCTCTTCGAGCGCGCCGCGTCCCGGCATCCGGCGAACGTGCTGATCCTCGACCACGATCTGGCCCTCGCCCCGGACCTCGGCCGCCGGGCCACCGTCGCGGAGCTGGCGGAGCTGGTGGCCGAACACGCCTCGCGGCTCTGGGCGGCGAGGGTCCGGCCCGGCGAACACGTCGTGGTCCACACGTCCGACAGCTTCGACATCACGCTGCTCGCCTGTGCGATCAGCCGTATCGGCGCGGTGCCCGTCCTGCTCTCGCCACAGCTCGACGGCGACACGGTGGCCGTGCTGATGCGCCGCGCCGACCGGCCCCATCTCGTCACCGACCAGGCCACGCTGGAGGGTTCGCTGCCCGGGACGGTCTTCGACCTGGCCGCGAGCGTGCTGCTCACCTCCGGTCACCATGACCGGGCCGTGGCGCTGGGGGACTTCACCGCCGTCCGGCGGGTCGCCCCGGTGACCATGCCCGCCGACCACCCGACGCTGATCACCCACACGTCGGGCACCACGGGCGTCCCCAAGCTGGCCGTCCACACGGGACGGACCCTTCAGGCCCGCTACCGCCCGCAGCGGCTGGCCGTCGAACCGGTCGTCCGGCAGCGCGAGACCATCGCGATGCACGTCTCGTTCGTCCACTCGCGGCTGTTCACCGCCCTGGCCATCTCCCTGCTGAAGGGCTTCCCGATCGTCGTCCTGTCCGACGCGGACCCGGAGCGGGTGGCCGGCCTCTTCGCCGGGATCCGGCCGGGAATCCTTGAGGCCCACCCCAACACGTTCATGCGCTGGGAGAGCCTGGCGGACGACCCGCGCGAACCCCTGGCCAACGTCAAGCTGTTCAGCAGCACGTTCGACGCCATCCATCCCCGTACGGTGCACCGGCTGCTCCGCGCCTCACGCCGCAGGGCCCCGCTGTTCGGGCAGCTCTACGGGCAGAGCGAGGTGGGCCCCACGGTGGTACGCGCCTACACGCGGCGGCGCGACCCGGAGGCGGACGGGCGCTGTGTGGGCCGGCCCTTCCCCGGCATGACCGACGTCCGGGTGGTCAGCCGCGACGGGCGGCCCCCCTCGGAGTCCAACCCGGGCTACATCGAGGTGCGGAGCGACGGGCGGATCACGACCTACCTGGGCGAGCCGGAGCGCTACGCCCAGCAGCTCAGCGACGGCTGGTGGCGGATGGGCGATGTCGGCTACCGGACCAGGTGGGGGTGTCTGCACCTGCTCGACCGCGAGGTCGATCTGATCCCCGGCTTCGGCAGCACGCTCGCCGTCGAGGACGCCCTGTTCGCGAAGGTGGCCGCGCTCACCGAAGTGATCATCATCCCGGGCCCGGACGGCACCGCCGTACCCGTGGTGTGCACCAAGGACGACACACCCCTCGACCGGGAGGCGTGGCGCGGGGCGGTGGCCGGGCTGCCCGCGATGGCGGAGCCGGTGCAGTGGCGTCTGGCGGACCTGCCGCAGACCGCCACCACGAAGATCAAGCGACTCGAACTGGCGCGGCGGCTGACCGCGGCCGGCCAGGACAAGTAGGGGGCGGCATGGCGAGGATGGTCATCGTCGGGGGCGGTATCGGCGGTCTGGCGGCGGCCCTCGCCGTCGCCCGGCGCGGGCACCGGGCCGTGGTGCTGGAGCGGGCCGGAGCGTTCGCGGAGATCGGCGCGGGCATCCAGCTCGCGCCGAACGGGCTCCACGCCCTCGACCGCCTCGGTCTCGGCGACGCGGTGCGCGCCCGCGCCGTGCACATCGACGAACTGAGGTTCATGGACGGGGTGTCCGGTGAGCATGTGGCGAGCCTGCCGCTCACCGGTGTCTACCGGCGCCGCTTCGGCAATCCGTACGTCGTGGTCCACCGCGGCGAACTCCACGGGCTGCTCGTGGACGCCTGCCGCCGGTCGCCGGCGATCGAACTGCGCGCCGGCAGCCGGGCCACCGGCTACCGGCAGCACGGCGGTACCGCGACCGTGCTCCTGGACGGCGGGGGGCGGGTCACGGGGGAGGCGGTGATCGGCGCCGACGGCATCCACTCGGCGATCCGGCGGCAGCTCGTCGGCGACGGCGCGCCGCGCGTCTCGGGCATCACCGTGTACCGCACGGTCATCCCGATGGAGCGCGTCCCCGAGGAGCTGCGGTGGAACGCCGTGACCTGGTGGGCCGGGCCCGGCCGCCACTTCGTGCACTACGCGATCGCCGGCGGCCGGTACCTCAATCTCGCCCCCAGCGTCGAGACCGGGGTCACCGAACCGTTCGCCGCGGTCCCCGTGGAGCGGGAGCGGGTGCGCGACGCGTTCGCCTGTCTGGACGGGACGGCGCGTCGGCTCCTGGCCCTGGGCGAGGAGTGGAAGTCCTGGACGCTGGTCGACCGGGATCCCGTGGACCGCTGGACCGACGGACGGGTGGCGCTGCTCGGGGACGCGGCCCACCCGATGCTGCACTACGCCGCCCAGGGCGCCTGCCAGGCCCTGGAGGACGCGGTCGTCCTGGGCGACCTGCTCGACGACGCGGACGCGATCCCCGAACGGTTCGAGAAGTACCACGCGGAACGACACGACCGTACCGCCCGGATCACCCACGCAGCCCGGGCCAGCACCCGGCTGTGGCACCCGGCCGGAGCCGAAGCGAAAGCGAGGAACCAGATGCTGTCGGAGCTGTCCGGCACGGACCTGCACGACCATGTGGCCTGGATGCACGGAGCGCGCGCGTTCGGCGCCGCCGGAGCCGGGCGATGAGCGGGGACCGTCTGACGGTGTGCCTCGTGGGCGCCGGGCCGCGCGGGCTGTGCTTCCTGGAACGGCTGTGCGCCAACGAGCGTACGGCGCCCGCCCACCGGTCCGTCACCGTGCACGTCGTCGACCCGGCCGCGCCGGGCGCGGGAGCCGTCTGGCGCACCGACCAGTCCCGCCATCTGCTCACCAACACCGTGGCGTCCCAGATCACCGTGTTCACCGACGCCCGGACGCGGACCGAGGGACCGGTCGAACCCGGCCCCAGCCTGTACGCATGGGCGTCCGGCCTGGAGGGCTCCGCGGATCAGGGCGGGTACGACGAGGCCGTACGGGCCGAGGCCAGGGCCCTGGGGCCGGACTCCTATCCCAGCCGCGCCCTGTACGGACACTATCTGCGGGCCTGTTTCCGCGAGGTGGTCGCGCGGGCCCCGGCGCACGTCACCGTCACGGTGCACCGCTCGCGCGCCGTCGCGATGGCCGACACCCACGGGGTCCCCGGCGGGCCGCAGGGCGTCCGGCTGGAGGACGGGACCAGGATCCACGGCCTGGACTCCGTGGTCCTGGCCCAGGGGCACATCCCCGCGCATCTGACGCCGCACCAGGAGCGGACGGCCAGCCTCGCCCGTATCCACCACCTCACCTACCTGCCGCCCGCCAACCCCGCCGATGTGGACACGGACCGCGTCGAGCCGGGCGAGACGGTGCTGCTGCGCGGCCTGGGGCTGAACTTCTTCGACCACATGGCGCTGTTCACCGTCGGGCGGGGCGGCGTCTTCGACCGCGTCGGGGACCGGCTGGTCTACCGGCCCTCCGGCCGCGAGCCGCGGCTCTGCGCCAGTTCCCGCCGCGGCGTGCCGTACCACGCGCGCGGGGAGAACGAGAAAGGCGCCTCCGGCAGGTACACCCCGCGTCTGCTCACCCCCGGGACGATCGCCGCGCTGCGCGAGCGGTCCCGGCAGGGCGAGCGGGTGCGCTTCCGGGCCGACGTGTGGCCGCTGATCGCCGCGGAGGTCGAAGGCGTCTACTACGGGACGCTGCTGGCCTCGCGGGGGGCCGCGTCGGAGGAGTTCGTACGCCGCTACCTGTCCGCCCCGCCGGGGCGGCGGGCCGCGCTGCTGGACGACCACGGCATCCCGCCCGCCGACCGCTGGGACTGGGAACGGCTCTCCCGACCCTGCCACGGGCGGAGCTTCGCGGACCGGGAGGACTTCCGCGGCTGGCTGCTCGCCTACCTGGCGCGGGACGTGCGGGAGGCGCGGGCGGGCAACGTCAGCGGACCGCTCAAGGCGGCGCTGGACGTCCTGCGCGACCTGCGCAACGAGATCCGTCTGGTGGTCGACCACGGCGGCCTCGACGGCGGCTCGCACCTCGACGAGCTGGAGGGCTGGTACACCCCGCTCAACGCGTTCTTCTCCATCGGCCCCCCGGTCTCCAGGACCGAGGAGATGATCGCCCTGATCGAGGCGGGGATCCTCGAACTCACCGGCCCCGGCACCCGGATCCACGTCGACACCGAACGGCCCGCGTTCGTCGCCCGGTCGGCCGTGGTGCCCGGCCCGCCCGTACGGTCCCGGCATCTGATCGAGGCCCGCCTGCCCCCGCCCGACGTACGGCACACCGCCGACCCGCTGCTGCGGCATCTGCTCCTCACCGAGCAGTGCCGCCCCTACCGCATCGAAGGGGAGTGCGGCGTCCGGCACGAGACGGGCGGCCTGGCCGTCACCGAGCGGCCCTGCCGGGTCGTCGACGGGCAGGGCCGGCCCCACCCCCGCCGGTTCGCCTACGGGGTCCCGACCGAGTCGGT
Source organism: Streptomyces sp. NPDC087310 (assembly GCF_044744405.1). Classification (NCBI taxonomy): domain Bacteria; kingdom Bacillati; phylum Actinomycetota; class Actinomycetes; order Kitasatosporales; family Streptomycetaceae; genus Streptomyces; species Streptomyces sp. NPDC087310. The sequence continues at coordinate 322,360 of NZ_JBIUYF010000005.1, forward strand.
GCACTGGGTCACCGCCGCCGGGGTCCGTCCCGGGGTGGACTCGGTGACGCTGGGCGACGCGGACGCGATCGCCCGTGCCGTCCTCGCCCTCACCCCTGCCCGGCAGGCGCCCACGCGTGCGGCCGTGGCCGGGGCCGGCCGCTTCACGGAGGTGATCGTATGAGCACCACTCTCATCGACGCGGGACTGCTCTCGCCCGTCCGCGCGGGAACCCCTGTCGAGACGGCCGTCTGCGACACGGCCTGGCTCCAGGCGATGCTGGACGCGGAGGCCGCGCTGGCCCGGGCCCAGGCCCGGCTCGGTGTGGTCCCCTCCCCCGCGGCCGAGGCGATCACCCGGGCGGCCCGCGCCGACCGGCTCGACCTGCGGGCGCTCGCCGTCGCGGCCCGGGAGACCGCCAACCCCGTGGTGGGACTGGTGGTGGCGCTCAGGGAGTCGGTACGGGAACGGGACCCGGAGGCCGCCGAGTACGTGCACCAGGGCTCCACCAGCCAGGACGTCTTCGACACGGGGGCCATGCTGGTCGCGCGCCGCGCGCTGGGGCTGATCCGGGCGGATCTGCGCACCACCGCCGACGCGCTGGCCCGCCTGGCGGCCGAACACCGGGACACCCCGATGGCGGGCCGCACCCTGGCGCTGCACGCCGTGCCCACGACCTTCGGTCTCAAAGCGGCGGGCTGGCGCCGGCTCGTGCTGGACGCCGCCCAGCGGCTCGACGCGGTGGACGCGGCCCTGCCCGTGTCGCTCGGCGGAGCGGCGGGCACCCTGGCCGGCTATCTCGCCGCCACGCCCCTCACCGGGGCCGCGGCAGCCGCGTACCCCGACCGGCTGGTCGCGGCCTTCGCCGAGGAGACCGGGCTCGCCCCGCAGACGCTGCCCTGGCACGCGCTGCGCACCCCGGTGGCCGATCTCGCCTCGGCCCTGGCGTTCACCGCCGGGGCGCTGGGCAAGCTGGCCGTCGATGTGCAGTCGCTGGTCAGGACGGAGGTCGGCGAGGTCGCCGAACCCACGGCGCCCGGTCGGGGCAGGTCCTCGGCCATGCCCCACAAGCGCAATCCGGTGCTGGCCACCCTGGTGCGCAGCGCGGCGATCCAGGTCCCGCCGATCGCCTCGGTCCTGACGCAGTGTCTGGTGTCCGAGGACGAGCGGTCGGCCGGCGCCTGGCACGCGGAGTGGCAGCCGCTGCGCGAGTGCCTGCGCCTGGCCGGGGGCGCCGCCCACACCGCCGTACAGCTCGCCGAGGGGCTGCGGGTGCGGCCCGAGCGGATGCGGGAGAACCTGGCGCTGACCGGGTCCCGGACCAGCGCCGAGCGGATCGTCTCCGTGCTCGCGCCCCGCCGGGGCGTCGAGGCCGCCAGGAAGCTGCTGGACGACGCGTCACGGGAGGCCGAGGAGTCGGGGCGCACCCTGGCCAAGGTCCTGGCTGACGTACCCGGACTCGGCCTGGACGCGGCCGAGTTGGCGACGCTGTGCGACCCCGTCGGCTACACCGGGGCGGCCGGCCCGCTGGTCGACCGCGCGCTGCGCACCTCTTCCTGAAGGCCGTACACGCGGCCGCGGTCACGGCCGTACCCGAGGCCGTACACACCGAGGCGGGGGTGGGGGGGGGGCCGGGGGCCCCCCCCCCCCCCCCCCCCCCCGGGCCCGGGGCCCGGGGGGGCCCCCGCGCGCGCCCCCCCCCCCCGGGGCCCCCCCCCCCCCCCCCCCGCCCCCGCCCCCCGCCCCGGGCGCCCCGCCCCCCCCCCCCCCCCCCCCCCGCCGGGGGGGGGGGGGGCGGCCCCGCCCCCCCCCCCCCCCCCCCCCCCCTCACTCGTGCCCGGGGCCCGGGGGTCAGCCGCGGACGAGGCCCGTCAGCAGTTCGGCGAGGATGCGCACACCGTCCCGGGTGAGCACCGACTCCGCGTGGAACTGCACGGACGCGAAGTGCGGTCCGCGCAGCGCGTGCACCTCGCCGGTGTCCCGGTCCCGGCTCAGCTCCACCAGGCCCACGCCCTCGCACTCGGCCTTCTCCTCGGACGACCGGGCGGAGAACGTGTTGTAGAAGCCGACCGTCTCGCGCGCCCCGAAGAGGTCGATCTCCCGCCGCGTCCCCTGGTTGGGCACCTCCCGGCGGGCCAGCTCGAACCCCAGCCGGCCGCAGAGCACCTGGTGGCTGAGGCAGACGGCGAGGAACGGGCGGCAGCCGGCCAGCAGGGTGTCGACGACCGCCGCCAGCCGGGCGATCTTCGGGTGCCCGGTGTCCCGGGGGTCGCCGGGGCCGGGTCCCAGCACGACGACGTCGTGGTCGCCCGGCGCGTACTCCCCGTCGTAGCGGCACACCGTCACCGACAGCCCCAGCGCGCGCAGTTGGAGGTCGAGCATCGCGGTGAAGGTGTCCTCCGCGTCGATGACCAGCACCCGGGCCCCGGCCAGCGCCGGCACCACGGGGGTGCGGGCGTTCCGCCCGTCGAGCCAGAACTCGGCGAGGGAGGTGTTGCGTTCGGCCAGCGCGGCCCGCACCCGCGGATGGTCGGCGAAGCGGGCCGTCCGCCCGCCTTCCAGGGCCGCGAGCAGCCCGGCCGCCTTCGCCCGTGTCTCCGCGGCCTCGGCGGCCGGGTCGGAGTGGCGTACGAGGGTGGCGCCGACCCCGATCTCGACCCGGCCGGCGCTGTCGATGTCGGCGGTGCGGATGAGGATGCAGGAGTCCAGCGAGCGGGCGCCCTGTCCGTCCCCGCCGATCAGGGCGGCGACGCCGCTGTAGTAGCCGCGGCCCTCGGGTTCGTACCGCGCGATCACCCTGCAGGCGCTCTCCAGCGGGCTCCCCGTGACCGTGGGCGCGAGCAGCGTCTCCCGCAGGATCTCCCGCGGATCGCGGGTGCTGCGCCCCTCGATGAGGTACTCGGTGTGCGCGAGCCGGGCCATCTCCCTCAGGTAGGGGCCGACCACCCTGCCTCCGCCGTCGCAGACGCGCGCCATCATCTTCAGTTCCTCGTCGAGGACCATGTACAGCTCGTCGGTCTCCTTGGGGTCGGCGAGGAACCCCAGCATCTGGGAGAGTTCGGGTCCGGAGGCCGGATAGCGGTAGGTGCCGCTGATGGGGTTCATCACGGCCGTACCGCCGGAGAGGCTCACATGGCGCTCCGGTGAGGCGCCGACGAAGGTACGGCTGCCGGTGTGCACCGCGTAGGACCAGTAGGCGCCGGACTCGGTCTCCAGCAGATTGCGGAAGAAGGCCAGCGCCCCGGCCGGCGTGTAGTCGCCGATCCGCGCCCGGTAGGAGCGTTTGATGACGAAGTTCGCGCCCTCGCCCGTGCCGATCTCGTTCGCGATCACCTTCCGTGCCGTGGCCGCGTATGTCTCGTCGTCCGGTGCGAAGTGCCCGTCCACCAGCCGGATCGGCGTACGGACGAGCCGGGGCAGGGCCTCGGCCAGGGGCACCGTCTGCTGGTCGGTCACCCGCAGGGCGAGCAGCGGCGCGCCGTCGTCGACACCGGCGTAGCCGCGCTCGGTGATCTGCCGGTACGGCACCAGGACCAGGACGTCGTGGTGCGGCCGGCCGTCGGCGGCGGGCGCCTCGGGCAGCGGGATCGACCCGAGGGTGGGATAGGCGCGCACCTCACCGACGAGCACCTCCAACCGCCCGCCGGTCGCCGTGGGCCGGTGGAGCAGCGCGAAGGGCGGCGGATGCGGTGCCAGCACCCTGCCGAGCAGATCGGATGTCACGCGACGACCTCCTTGACCGTGGTGACGACGGCGCAACAGCGCGCCGCGTAGTCGAGCGCCGTTGCGTGGTCGGCGGCGGAGAAATCGGCGACCGCGTCGGCCACCAGGAACGTCTCGATGTCGTGGGTGAACGCGTCGACCGCGGTCATCAACACGCCCACGTGCGCGTACACCCCGCAGATGATCAACTGGTCGCGGCCGTGCTCCCGCATCCGCTCCAGCAGGCCGGAGCGGAAGAAGGCGCTGTACCGCCACTTGGTGAACGTCCAGTCGCCGGACGCCGGTGCCAGCTCCGGGGTGATCTCGCGGTCCGCTGCGGAGCGGCGCATGCCCGGCCCCCAGAAGTCCTTCAGCAGACCGCGGTCCGCCTCGTCCATGGCGCCGGGCTGTGCCGTGTACGCGACGGGGATGCCCTGTTCGGCACAGCGCGCGCGCAACAGCGCCGCGTGGGACAGCAGTTGTCCTCTCAGGGGCTCGGGCAGCGCCCGGAGGAAGTAGCGCTGCATGTCGTGGACCAGCAGCACCGCGCGCCGCGGGTCGACCGTCCACGACGGGACGCGGGCGGGCAACTCCCCCGCGCGCGGCAGTTCGTAGGGTTCGATGGGAGGTATCCCGCTCATGTCTTCTCTCCGCCTCGTACGGTCGCGGCCTCGTCCGATCGCGCCGTGCCTACACCCCGAGGGTGGCGCCGCCGTCCACGGTGAGGCTCTGCAGGGTGATGTGTCCCGCCTGGTCGGACAGGAGGAAGGCCACGGCGTCGGCGATGTCCGAGGGCAGGGCCAGCTTGCCGAGCGGAATGCCGACCCGGTACGCGTCGGGCGTGCCCGCGATCGTGGTCCGGCGTCCGCTCGCGTCGTGCCACATGGAGCTGAGCATCGGGGTGTCGGTGGATCCGGGGGCGACCAGGTTGCACCGGATGCCGTGCCGGGCCACTTCCAGGCCCAGGCACTTGGTGAACATGGTGGCGGCGGCCTTCGAGGCGGCGTACGCGGCCATCTGGGTACGGGCCGTGCCGGCCGCGTTCGACGCCACCGTGACGAGGGCGCCGCGCCCGCGCGGCACCATCCGGTTGACGACCTCGCGTGACATCACGAACACCCCCGTGGCGTTCACCGCGAAGGTGGCGTCCCAGTCCTGGTCGGTCAGGTGCCGTGCCTCGGACAGGTGGAGCACCCCGGCCGCGTTGACCAGGAAGTCCACCGGGCCCAGCCGCTGTTCGACCGTGTCGACCAGCTTGCCGACCTCGGTACGGTCGGTGATGTCGGCCGGGAACCCCTCGGCGGTGACACCGTCGGCGGTCAGCTTCTCCACGGTGGACCGGAGCCCGTCCGCGTCGCAGTCCACGGCGGCCACGGCGGCCCCCTGGTGGCCGAGCGCGCGGGCCACCGCCGCGCCGATCCCCCGCGCTGCCCCCGTGACCAGGGCGACCTTGCCGTTCATGTGCGGTCCTCCTTCGTACGCGTTCGGATGGGACGGTCCCGCCGGGCGCCGTCCTCGGATTCACCGGTCCGCGCGCCCCAGGCCGCGACCACGGAGACGGCCTGGTCCGGGCGGAGCCTCGGGTCGCACAGGCTGGTGTAGCGGCCGCCGAGCTGATCGGCGGCCAGGGGGCTCGGGGCGCATTCGGTCACGTCGTCCGGGGTGGTCTCCAGATGCAGTCCGCCGGCGGTCCCCCGCGCCGTGCGCACCGCGGCCCTGAAGTCCCGTACCTCCCGGACGATCCAGTCGAGGTAGCGGGTCTTGCGCCCGTCCGGCGCGGTGACCGTGTTGGCGTGCATCGGGTCGCTGAGCCAGATCACCGGATGCCCGGCCTCCCGTACCGTCGCCACGAGCGGCGGCAGCCGGTGGGCGACGAGCTGCGCCCCCATGCGGGCGATCAGGGTGAGCCTGCCGGGTTCGCGTGCCGGGTCGAGCCGTTCGCACAGGGCGAGCAACTCCCGCGCGGTCATACCCGGGCCCACCTTGCAGGCGACCGGGTTGGCCACCGCGGCGAGCAGGGCGACATGGGCGCCGTCCAGTTGGCGGGTGCGGTCCCCTATCCACGGCCAGTGCGTGCTGGTGAGGACCGGCGCACCGGCCGGGTCCTCGCGCACCAGGGGGACTTCGTAGTCGAGTACGAGGGCCTCGTGGCTGGTCCACACCGGTGGGTCGATGCCCGGTTCCCCCGGCCCGCGGTGCCGGCCCAGATGGCGCAGCACCGTGCCGGAGGCGTGGTAGCAGGCCAGCAGGCGCCGGGGGTCCGGGCGTCTGCTCAGCGGATCGGGTTCGGGGCCGTTGACCATATGGCCCCGGTAGACGGGGAGTTCGAGGTCGCCGACCCACTCGGTGGGCTTCGAGCGGGGCTTGCCGAACTGGCCGGCCATCCTCCCCACCCGGACCACCGGCCGATGGGTGACCCCCTTCAGCGTGCCGGCGAGGACGTCCAGGAGGCCCGTCTTGCGGGCGACATGGGGCGCGGTGCACTCGGCGGGGTCCTCCGCGCAGTCCCCCGCCTGCACCACATGGGCTTCCCCGGCGGCGACGACGGCCAGCGCCGAGCGCAGCGCGCGGACGTCCTCGGGGCCGACGAGCCCGGGGGCGGCCAGGAGCTGCCGCCGTACCCGCCGTACGCCCTCCGTGTCGTCCCACCCGGGCTGCTGGCCGGCCGGTAGCGATCCGATGTCGAGCACAGGGTTGTCCACTGACGCCTCTCCCCTTGTGGATGGATCGGTCCGCGGGTACGTCCCGCGGTCGCCGCGCGGCACGGGTCGCGCGGGATGCCGTGCGCACCGGTGGGGAGCCCGTGACGCCCCCCACCGCACGGCCGGACGGATCACGGCCGCACCGGCGCGGACCGAGCGCCGGCCGATCGGCCTACGGTCCGATCCTGCGGTGGGGGGCGTACGGCGACAACGCGCCGCGGCTCACTTCGTCAGGTGCCGGGTTCCGCGCTGCCCGGCTCCCCGTTCCGCACCTGGCCGGGGCAGCTCAGCACGGCGATGGCGTGGGCGGCCGAGGCGAGGGTCATGTGGCGGTGCCATCCGTCGAACGAACGCCCCACGTAGTCCTCGATGCCCACGTTCTTCGCGACGTCGCGGTAGTCGTCCCGTACCCGCTCCAGCAGGGTGAACAGGGTGAGCAGCGAGGTCGACCTGAGGGAGGTCAGGTTGGTGAGCCACAACTGGGGCTCGTTCCCCTGTCCGGTCTCGGCCAGCCCGACCAGGGCCAGCCGCCGGCCGCCGCCCGCCCGCAGCCGTGCCGCCCGCCCCTGGGGAAGCCGGACGGCCACCGTCGCGATCAGCCCCGAGCGCATCCCGCCGCAGCTACCGAACTCGCGCCACCGGGCCGGCTGTCTGGTGCTGCTCGCCGCGCGGGCGACCTCTCCGGCCGGCATGCTCGCCGCGCCGCGGTGGCCGGTCAGCGCCGGGTCCGAGACGAGCAGCGGGACCGACGGGTCGACCCGTGCCAGCAGGGGGATGCCCCGGCGGCCCAGCCGGTCGAAGAGCATGGCGAGGTTCAGTGAACTGGCGTCCAGCACCACCGGCCGTACCGGCAGCCCCCATTCGGACACCATGCCGACGCAGAGCCTGACGGCCCGGTCGGACAGGGTCTCCGCCTCGGTGCTCTCCGGAATGGAGGCCCGGCTGCGCAGCGACCGGTCGTCGATCCAGGTCGGGGGCAGATGGAGCCCCCAGTCGACCGGGCCGCTCCGGCAGCCGGAGGCCGCCCAGACCCCGATCGCCTGCTGTGCGTTCAGCACCCGCCCCTCGGCCGGTACGAACCGGCGGTCGACCCCGACCGAGTGCTGTCCCGCCTTGCGGATCACCGTGTCCTGCAGCACCCATGCCTCGACCGGCAGGCGGGGCACCAGATAGCGGGCCAGGGCCTGGCGCACCGGCGCCCACTCCCATGTCGACTCGCTGATGAAATGGTGCAGGCTCTGGTCCGTCGCCCGGCCACCGATCAGACTCGCGATGTTCCTGATCGACTTGCGTCCGGGCACCTCCAGGAGGCCCCTGACGTACTCGACGCCCTTCTTGCGCTGATCGGCACGCGGCAGGGAGGCGAAGAGCGAGGTCGACATTTCTCTCAGCAATTCATCCGGCGGAACGTTCTCACCGAATAATCGATCAGAATTCTCTTTTTGATTTCCCATCCTGGCCAGCGGAAACCTGGCTGTATTCATGTTGACCCCCGATTTAATGTCCCGCCGGGCCGGAACTCATGCCCCGCGGAAGATTGGTAGAACGCTTGACCACTCCTCGACTGTCATGTGCACAGGGTGATTTATCCCACCCAAACGGACATCACTTTATCCACCAGTCGATCTTTGCACCACCACACAGGACACAAATCTGTCACCTACCCCACTGACGAGCGAAGACGCACCCGTCACACGGCGAGTGGACGCCACCGATTCACCCGGAACACACGGAAGACGGGCAGCGCCCCAAAGGGTCTGCTTTGCCTGATGTTTGCCTGCCGTAAATTCCGAACGACACGGAGGACGGCACGCCTTTCACGCGGCGTGGCGCGCGGTGGCGACGTAGACGGTCCGCCGCAGGTGGTCGCCGTGCGTGACTTCGTGGACCAGGGCGTGGGCGAGATCGACCCGGGAGGTGAGCAGACGCGGCTCAGGCCGCGGGGCGATCCGGTAGTCCGACACGTCGCTCCGGCCGACGAGGCGCCCGGTCCGGAACAGGGTCCAGTCGAGCCCGGCCTCCCGGACGACGTTCTCCATCCGCCGCACGTCCTCCTGCACGGCGCGGCCGCACGCGAGGACCACCGGGCGGGTGGCCCGCTGACGCAGGAGGTCGGCGCGGGACAGGTCGGCGGCGTCGAGACCGGCGGAGCCGACGCAGAGCAGGTGCCGCACCCCGTTGTTGATCATCGCCTTGACGATGTTGTACGCGGTCTGGGAGCAGACGGTGACGGGCTTCACGGAGGGCGGCGCGCCGACCACCGAGAGGACGGCGTCATGGCCGCGTACGACCCAGTCCACCGCGTCGGCGTCCATCACGTCCGCGTCGGCGACCTGTACCCGGTGGTCGCAGAACGGGAAATCGGCCGGCCGCCGGGTGATCGCGGTGACCGTGTGCCCCGCGGTCATGGCCATGGCCGTGACCAGACGACCCGTGGGGCTGTTGGCGCCGAACACGACCAGCTTCATGCGGTCCTTCCTGGCGGGCGGGCTGAGCTGCCGGGCCTGCGTGCGGTGAGGAACGCAGGTGAGAGCCGTTGTCGAACATCGGTCGGTCTCTCGTACATTGATCGAGCGCACCGATCAATGTACTACGATGAGCTCCGCCGCGTACGATGCGCCGGAAAGGTTGGTGAGGGTCAGCGTGAGCAAGCCACGGGGGAACGGTCGTACGGGCTCGGGTTCCGGGCAGAGCGTCTGGCTGCGCCGACCGCCCGCACCGCGCCACGAGCCGCCGCTGACCAGGGAGCGCATCACCGAGGCGGCGATCGCCCTGCTGGACGAGGAGGGCATGGAGCGGCTGACCATGCGCCACCTGGCAGAGCGTCTCGGCATCGGCGCCACGACGCTGTACTGGCACATCGACACCAAGGACGACGTCGTCGACCTGGCCACCGATGCCATCTTCGTCGAGGCCCCGCTCCCCGACGGGCACGACGGAATCTGGCAGGAGAACGTCGTGGCCCTCCTCTCCGGATGTCGGGCCATGCTTCTGCGGCACCCGTGGTCCGCCGCACTGCCGCTGCGTCAACGGCCGTCGATAGGGCCGAACTTCCTCACGTGGCTGGAGTTCCTCCAGGCAACGTTGTCGCGCGCCGGATTCAAGGCACAGCAAACACAGGCAGCCTGCTGGCTACTGTACAACCACGTTCTCGGCTCGGCGGCGAGCCAGTCCAACCTCCAGTGGTCGAAGGCCGAACGCGCGGCGGCACAGGAGCAGTTGCGCCGGCAGCAGGACGAGTACCCGACGCTCGTGGAGTACGAGTACATGCTCGACGAGGACTGGGAGGACAACTTCCACCTGGGTGTGAAGCTCGTCCTCGACGGCCTGGAAGCCCAGCTCCCCGTCACCGGCTGACAGCCGCACCCCGCCCGCCGGACACCCGGGCACGACCGGTCGGCGCCGGCTCATCTGACAGATCCGCACCGGTCCGCTGGACCTCGGACCGGGCAGCGGATGTCCTGATCTCCTGCGGATCCGCCGTATCCGGCCCGCGCGGGCCCCGTTCCCCGTCGTGGCCGACGCGGGCGGGTGGCCGGTACCAGTCAGGACGACATTGGAGCAGACCATGATCACATGCGCTGCCGCCCAGGACGCACCGGGCGTACTCGGGACGGGGTCCTACGTGCCCGGTCGCGTGATGAGCAACAAGGAGCTGAGCACCCTGACCGGGGTGTCCGAGATGGCCATCGTGCGCAAGACGGCGATCCGTGAGCGGCGCTGGGCGAAGCCGGAGGAGGCGACCTCGGACCTCGCCGTCGCCGCCGCCCGGGCAGCCCTGGAGCAGGCCGGGGTCGGCGCCGCCGAGCTCGGCCTCATCGTCGTGGCGACCTCCACCCCGGACTCCCCCCAGCCGGCGACCGCCTGTGTCGTCGCCGACGCACTGGGCGCCGGGCACGGCACCGCCGCCTTCGACGTCAACTCGGTATGCAGCGGCTTCACGTTCGCCCTGTCGATCGCCGAGCGGATGCTCGCCGGCTCCTCGTCCGACCACGCCCTGGTCATCGGCGCCGACGTGTACTCGCGCATCCTCTCGCCCGCGGACCGCCGCACGATCGTGCTGTTCGGGGACGGTGCCGGTGCCGTCGTCCTGGGACCGGGCGGCCGGCAGCGGATGCTCTCCTCCCGCCTGGCCAGCTTCTCCTCCGCCCGTGAGCTGATCGGCGTGCCCGGCGGCGGCAGCCGGCTGCCGGCGACGGAGGAGACGCTCCGCGAGGGGGCGCAGTACTTCACGATGAACGGCCGGGGCGTCACCGAGTTCGTCGAGACCCAAGTGGCCCCCGGCATCGAGGCGTTCCTCAAGGACAACGGGGTGACCCAGGACGACATCGCGCACTTCGTGCCCCACCAGGCCAACGGACGGCTCCTGGAGAGCCTGGCGCAGCGGCTGGGCATCCCTGCCGCCCGGATGGCCACCACCGTCGCGCAGTACGGCAACACCGGCGCGGCCTCGGTCCCCATCACCCTGGACCACCTGGCCCGTTCGGGCACCGTGGCCCCCGGTGATCTGACCCTGCTGACGGCGTTCGGCGGCGGCATGTCCATGGGGATGACACTGCTGCGGGCCGGCTGACCGCCGGACCCGTACGAAGGCGGCACCACCCGTTCCCGGGGTGGTGCCGCCTTCGGGGCCGTTCGGCGCGGCTCACTTCTTGCCGATGTGCAGCGCCTCCTTGGCGAAGACCTGGAAGTAACTGGGCACGCCCTTGGTGGTGATGACCTCGACGCGGGAGTCGACGTTGAGGTTGTCGACCGCCTCCCGCACCAGCGAGTCCGCGAGGTCCTTGCGCGAGGTGAACCAGCCGGGGTGACGGGTCCTGCTGACGATGTAGTCGGTGGTGGTCGTGGCATCGAAGAGGCCGGCGGGGCGGACGACCGTCCACTCCAGGCCGCTGGCGCTCACGATCTCCTCCATGCGGCTCGTGTCCTCGTAGAGGGGACGGCCCATCTTGAGCAGGATCGGCACGATCACCTTGCGGAAGACGAACGCCTCGCCGGGCGCGTCCTCGTAGTTCGCCCCGATCGAGCTGACGCAGACCAGGCGCCGGATGCCGTGCGCGTTCATCGACTTGATGATGTTGGCGGTGCCCTCCGAATAGACGGTCACCGGCTCCTTCGTGTACGGGACGCCGACGGTGGAGATCACCGCGTCATGGCCGGCCACCGCGGTGTGCGTCTCGTCAGGGTTCAGGATGTCCGCCTTGACCACGCTCAACCGGGCGCCGCTCAGCGGGAACGCGTCGGGCCGGCGGGTGACGGCGGTGACCTCGTGGCCCTCGGCGAGCGCCTGTTCCGTGGTCAACCGGCCCGTCGGGCCGTTCGCGCCGAAGATGACCAGTTTCACGTGTTCCTCCTGTGCGGGGACATGAGTGGGGCTGCGGGTGGATGTCCTCCCGGCCTCCCGCCGGTCCCCGTACATCGCCTCCGGAACGTCTTCGGGACGTCTCCGAGGCGGTTGCGAGGCGGACATCGATCGAGCACTCGAACGTTGGTCTAGTACCGGATCAAAGTACCACGGGGGTTCCGGGGACCAAGGGGTGGGAGAGGCCCGCCGACATGCCGGCGCACCCGCGGCACCGGAGTGCCGCGGGTGCGCCGAGTCGCCGCTCCGGCGGCTCGCCGGCCGGTCCACCGCCCGTCGGTCCACGGTCCGTCAGTCCACCGACAGGCGGGGGAACTTCTTCATGAGGAAGTCGAAGGTGACGAAGTCGATGGCGGACTCCTGCTGCTGGAGCCCGGTCCGGTAGGCCGTGGCCACCTCCACCAGACGCAGGGCCTGGTACTCGATCGCCCTCAGGTTGTCCTCGTGGACGTTGTCCGGCGCGTGCCGCGAGATGCTGCACGTGCCGTACGGCGATCCGTTGTGCTCGGACGCCAGGATCTCGACGCTCGACCCGTTGGGGACGATGAGGCAGCCCCAGTGGCACAGCACGTTGTGGAGGGCGAGGATCGCCGTCTGCTGCCCGGCGTGCGCGGCGGACCCGGAGGCGAACACGGTCGCGACCTTGTTCGCCAGCTTCCCCGGGATGGCCACCGGGCCCGAGCTGTCGACGAACTTCAGGATCTCGGGGGCCGGCAGACCGAAGTGGACGGGCGTACCCATCATGATCGCGTCCGCCGCCACCAGATCGTCCAGCGTGGCCACCGGGATGTCACCGGTGGTGGTCTCCAGTTCGGCGTATGCCTCCTTGTCCAGCACCATCGGGTCCGGGAGTTCGGGAACCTTGTACAGCTTCGGCTCGGCACCCGCCTTTTCCACCGCGGCCGCCGCCGCGGTGGCCAGCCGAAAGATGTTGCCGCTCCGGGAATGGAAGATGATGGCCACCTTGACCATGGAAAACTCCTCGCCATTCGTCATTGCGGGGAATGCGACATCCCCCGGGTACGAGGCGTCATCCTCACGGTCCGGTACGTGCGCTGCCCAGGCCCGCGCCGGACAGTTCGTCAGGTCCGCGGACAGCTCGCCCCGGCCCGAATTCCGGCACGGACCGGACCTGACAGACTGGCCGGTGACGGGTTGAGTGCCCTGTGACGGTGCACTGTTCTGTTCTCATGTCGAATTCCACGGACGAACAGATCACCCTTCCCACCGAACCCGATCAGCTTTCGACGGCATTCGAGCTGGCCTTCAACTCGGGCCGGCTCGAAGCCATCCAGCAGCTTTTCGCACCGAACGCCATGCGTGTTCTCGCCCCGGGCCAGTACCAGACGGGTGAGGAGATGTGGAAGTCCGCCGAGGCGACGCTGCCGGACCGCCTCCCGGTCACGCTGTCGGTACGGCACATCTACACGGTCGACGACACGGCGCTGCTGATCTGCGACTACGTGCACGAGGGCACCGGTCCGGACGGAACGCACCAGCGCGTCGAGGGCACGGCCGCGGACATCCTCCGCCGGGGCGCCGACGGCGTCTGGAGGTGTCTGATCAGCAACCCGCCGGGCACCACCCGGGCCTGACGCGCCCTGACCCGATCCGGCCCCGCCCCGCCCCACCCCGACCTGACCTGCCCCGACCTGAGGACGATCGATGCCGGACAGTGAGCAGACAGCGCCCACCGAAAGGCCGTGGTCGCGCGCCATCGACGTACACCACCACATCCTGCCGGACTTCTACCTCGACGAGCTGGCCCGGATGGGTGTCGCGACCATTCTCCCCGGCGTCGACCGGCCGACCTGGAGCGCGCGCGGCAGCCTCGCCATGATGGACCGGCACGGCATCCGCGCCGCCGTGGTCAGCGTCTGGCCGGGGGTGCCGGCGACCCTGGAGCCGAAGCCCGCCGCACGGTTCGCGCGCCGGGTGAACGAGTACCTGGCCGAGCTGGTCGCCGCGCACCCCGGCCGCTTCGGCGCCTTCGCCACGCTCCCCTTTCCCCACCACGACCTCGTACTGGACGAGTTCGCGTACGCGATCAACACGCTCGGGCTGGACGGTGTGGGCCTCATCAGCAACTACGCCGGCCTGTACGTGGGCGACCGCTCGATGGACCCGCTCTTCGCGGCGGCGGACCGCCGGCGCACCCCGCTCTTCGTGCACCCGACGGTCCCCCCGTCGACCGGTCAGCCGGACTTCGGCCTGCCCGCCTCGCTGTACGAGTTCCCCTTCGAGTCGGTACGGGTGGCGGCCCACCTGCTCTACAACCGGACGCTGGAGAGGTTCCCGGACCTGCCGGTGATCCTGCCGCACGGCGGCGGGGGCGTCCCCTTCTACGCAGGCCGGCTCGCCTGCGGCGGGCTGATCAGCGCGCCTCTCGCCGACCGGCTGCCCGCGGACCCCGTCGGCTCACTGCGGCGGCTCTACGTCGACATCGCCATGGCGGGTGATCCGCACGCCCTGGCGGCGCTGCGCTCCTTCGCCGCCGCGGACCGGATCCTGGTCGGCTCGGACTTCCCGCTCATGCCCGAGCACTACACGCTCGACACGGGCCACCGCGTCATCGGCCACGGCGGGTTCAGCCCCGAGGGGCGGCGGCAGTTGGAGCACGCCAATGCCGAGGCCCTCTTCCCGCGGTTCCTCCCGCGATTCGACGGAAAGGACGGATGAGACACCGTGCTGGACCACACGACGGTCGCCGCCTACCTGGACCGCATCTCGGCCGACCCCCCGGAGCGCCTCGACGCCGACGCACTGCGCCACCTGCACGAACGGCATGTGCTTTCGGTGCCCTTCGACAATCTCGACTACCACCGCGGCGCCGACATCCGGATGGACGAACGGGCCGTCGACAAGATCGTCCACCAGCGCCGGGGCGGCCTCTGCGGTGAGATCAACACCGCGTTCTACCTCCTGCTGGAGTCCCTGGGGTTCGATGTGACCCTGCATCAGGGCCGCGTCCACATCCCGGGCGGGGGGACCACCGCCCCGTACCACCATGTGGTCATGACGGTGGCCGTCGACGGCGCCCGGTGGATCGCCGACATCGGATTCGGCAAGAGCAGCCGCCGCCCCCTGCTGCTGGACTCCGGCGAGCCCCAGCGGGACCCGCACGGCGAGTTCACCACGCGGCGCCCGGACCGGCGGTCCGTCGAGGTGCTCCGCAACGGGACACCGCAGTACATCCTCTACGAGGAGCCGGTGGAGCTGCCCGACTTCCGCCAGACGATGTGGTGGTACCGAACCAGCCCGCACTCCCCGTTCCTGCAGACCCTCGTCTGCTCGATGCCCCTGGAGAACGGCTGGGTCATCCTGCGGGACGACCTGCTGACCGTCGTCTCCGAGGACGGGAAGCGGACCGAGAAGCTCACCGACGACGCGGCGGTACTGGCGGCGTACGAGCGGTGGTTCGGGATGAGGCTGGAGCGGCGTCCCGTACCGACCCCGTACACGAACGACGCGCCCCGCTTCTCGTTCGACGGCGACTGACACCCACACCGACAGGGGAAACGGCATGCTGGACGAAGCGATGACGGCCGCCTATCTGCGGCGTATCTCGGCCGGGCGGCCGGAACGGCCCGACCTTGCCGCGCTGCGCCACCTCCATGAGCGGCATGTGCTGTCGGTGCCCTTCGAAAGCCTCGACTACCACCTCGGCAAGGAGATCTACTACAAGGACGAACGGATCGTCGAGAAGATCGTGCACCAGCGCCGCGGCGGCGCCTGCGGCGAACTCAACAGCGCCTTCTTCTTCCTCCTGGAAGCCCTGGGCTTCACCGTGCGCCTCCGGCACGCGCGCGTCTGGATCGGCGGCCGGCTGCGCGACCCGTACAACCACATGACGCTCACGGCGGAGGTCGGGGGGCGGCACTGGCTCGTCGACGTCGGGTTCGGCAAGGGCGCCAGATATCCGATCCCCCTGGACACGCCGGAGGCACAGGGCGATCCGCACGGTGTGTTCTCCGTACGGAAGGTCGACGAGCGCGCCACCGACGTCCTCCGTGACGGAAAGCCGCAGTACCGCGTCTACGACGATCCGACGTCCCTGTCCGACTTCGACCAGGTGATCCACTGGTACCGGACCAGCCCGGACTCGATGCTCCTCCAGAACATGTTCTGTTCCCTTCCGACCGAGGAGGGCTGGGTCATGCTCAAGGACGACGTGCTGACCGTCACCCGCGGAAAGAAGACGGCGACCGAGAAACTCGCCGACGACGCCGCGGTGCTGGACGCGTACGAGAAATGGTTCGGCATCACGCTGGACAAGCGCCCCACGCCGAGCCCGTACCTGAGGAGCTCCGTACGCATGGCGTTCGAGGAGAAATAGGCGCCGCACCACCCCGAACACCCTGAATCCGGCACCGAGGAGACTTCGTCATGCCCACATGGGAACTCGCGCCCGTCAGTCCGCGCAGCGTCGCGCTGGCATTGCCCGGGAGAGTCGTCACGAACGCGGAACTCTGCGAAACCCTGGACACCACGCCGGAATGGATCGAGGAGAAAACCGGAATCCGGGAACGCCGTTTCCTCGAATCCCACGAGACCGTTCTCGACCTCGCGGTCGAATCGGCCGCGAAGGCCATGGAGGCGGCCGGCATCGGGCCCCGCTCCGTCGATGTCCTGGTGGTCGCGTGTACGAGCCCGGACTGGATCATGCCGTCCCTGGGGGTGAGCCTCGCCGAACGCCTCGGCATCGAGACCCCGCGGATCCTCGACCTGACACAGCACGCGTGCGCCTCGTCCGCGTACGGGATGTACACGGCCTCCTGCCTCCTCCAGGAACCGGGCCTGGAGACCGCGCTGGTCGTCTGCGCCGAGCGGGGCTCCGGCATCACCGACCCGGCGGACCGCCTCACCCGGATCTTCTTCGGGGACGCGGCGGGGGCCGTGGTGCTCCACCGGACGGACGGCGCGGACGGCCTGCTCAGTTACGACCTCGGCCATGTCCACTCGGACGGCGTCCGGATGGCGACGGCCTGGCGGATCGACCAGGAGGTGCCGACGTCGACGACGGAGACCCCCCGCTCGCCGTACATCTTCATGGACGGCAACGTGGTGCTGCGGGAGGCGATGACCCGGGTGCCGAAGTCGCTGAGCGAGGCGCTCTCGCTGGCCGGGGTCACGGTGGACGAGGTGAGCGGCTTCGCCGTCCACCAGGCCAACGCCAAGCTGGTACGGCACATCGGGCGCATGGCCGGCGCCGAGCCCGAGCGGGTCCCCGTCACCGCGGACACGCTGGGCAACACCGCCGCCGCCTCACCGCTGACGGCGCTGTGGCGGCTGGCCAGGGAGGGCCGGGCCCGGCGCGGCGACGTCATCGTGCTCGGCGCGATCGGGGCCGGCTTCCTCTTCGGCTCGCTGGTCTTCCGGCTCCCGGCCGACCTCGTCGCGGCGGAGGTCCCCGGAATGGCCGTCCCAGGAGAGGACATGACGCCCCCGGCACGCTGACGGGGCGCTCGTGGGGGCCGGCACGCTGACGGGGCGCTCGTGGGGGCCGGCGCGGTGACGGGGCGCTCGTGTGGGTCGGCGCGCCGCAGGTGCGCCTCTCGGTCACAACGTCGGCTTCACGCCAACCGGCGTCGGCCGACCCGACCGGAACACCGTCCCGGCGCGCCGGAACGACGTCCGCCCACCGACCGCTCCGAAATCGAACACGGACGCGCGACGCTGTCGTCCGCGCCCCGAACCACAGGGTGATCGCCCGCACGAGGGCGGTCACCACATTTCTTTCATTAACCGAAGGATATATTCCGCTTTCGGTTCCCCTGCCTTCAAACCAGCGAATTTCAGCCCCACCGGAACGACTATCCCGCGGAAAATTCCTTGCTTCGCACGCGGAGCCATGGTTAGGGTTTATATCGTCCTTCGAATTAAGGAGTGAGGAAAATGATCGAGAACGAGATCGTTGAATACGAGGCGCCCGAGATGCTGCCCGTCGGCGAGTTCTCCGAACTCACCATGTGGTACGGCTGGGCCAGCAATGACGGTGAAGGCGTAGCCATCATCTGATAATCACACATGTCATTCGGTCATGAAGGGGGAGACCGTTGGGTGCGTCGTGGTTCGTCGCTTTCCCAGAAAACGTCGAAGGCGCATTTCCGGGTCTCCCAGGAATGGCCGATGACACCGCAACACTGAGCTATGCGTCAGGCCGGACGTGGGTCGTCGCCGACGTCTCGCACTCCCGTCTGATCGTTGCGGAAGCCGGTGCCAGACGTCTCGCGCTCTTCGGCGAGACGGATGCCGAAGCGGGACGTCTGGCACGTCTTCTCGACCGGCACGCCGACGCCGACGGCCTCATGGCCGCGGCACACGACCTCCCGGGCAGCTTCCACATCCTGTACACGGACGGCCGCGCCCTGTACGTCCAGGGAAGCGCGTCCGGTCTGCGCCAGGTGTGCTACGCCCGGCGGGAGGACACCCGCGCCTACGCGGTGTCCGACTCGGTGGAGCTCCTGGCCCGGCTGGCCGGCGCCACCCCGCGGATCGAGATGGTCGCCTGGGGCATGGTCCACCCCGGCTTCGACCACGGACTGACCGAGGGCACCTACTGGACCGGGGTACGGCGGCTCCCCGCCGACCAGCGCCTGCGCGTGACCGCCGAGGGCATCGACCGCGCCACCTGGTGGACACCGCCGCCGTCGGAGCTGCCGATCGGCGAGGGCGCCCCGCGGCTGCGGGCCGCGCTGGACGAGGCGGTGGCCGTCAGGATCGCCACGGCGGACGGCCTGTCGGCGGACCTGTCCGGCGGTATGGACTCGACGTCGCTCTGCTTCCTGATGGCCGAACAGGGCGCGCGCTTCCACTCCTTCGTCGAGCAGACCATCGACCCGAACCACGACGACGCCCACTGGGCGGCCATCGCCGCCAAGGAGATGGGCCGGGACCTGACCGTTCTGCGCCCCGAGGACATCCCCGGCCCGTACGACGGCATCTGGCACCCCGGCGAAGGGCTGGTCCGGTCGGTGCCGTACGGACTCGGCGCACCGTACACACTCATCCGCAACCGCGCGCGGAAGATCGCCATGTCCCGGATCTTCGCGGCCACCGGGGCCACCGTGCACATCGGCGGCTTCGGCGGGGACGAGCTGTTCACGGTGGCGCCCTCCTACTTCAGCGACCTGTACGCGACGTCCCCGCTCAGGGCGGTCCGGGGCATCCGCGACCTCGCCCGGCTGCGCCGCTGGAGCCTGCCGGCCGTACTGCGCGCGCTGGCGCGGCAGCAGTCGTACGTGGGCTGGTTCGAGGAGCAGTTGCGCAACCTGCACCTGCCGCGCCCGGACACCATCGGCCCGACCGTCAACTGGGGGCCCGAGCTGCGGGTGACCCCCTGGTCCACGGCCGCGGGCGTCGAGGCGATCCGCGCGCTGGCCCACGCCGGTGACTCCGGACGCACCCCGCAGGCGCCCACCCGCTCGGTGCACACCTGCGTCGCCGGTCAGCGGATCGGCGGCCAGCGGCTCGGCCCGCTGCGCGCCCTCATGCAGCACCAGGGCATCCTGCTGTCCCTCCCGTACATGGACGACAAGGTCCTCGAAGCCGCGCTGGCGATCTCCCGCGCGCAGGCGCAGCCCGGCCAGGGCTTCAAGCCCGCGCTCAAGGCCGCGATGCGGGTGGACGCGTCGAAGTCGGCGCTCTCCCGCTCCACCAAGGGCGAGTTCAGCATGTCCGTACACCGCGGACTGGCGCGCAACCGCAAGGCCCTCGCCGGTCTCTTCGAGGACTCGCTGCTCGCGGAACACGGCCTGGTGGACATCGACCGGCTCCGGTCGACCATCCGGGACACCATGCGCCCGGAGTACGAGACGAACGCCCTGGAACTCACCGTCGCCGCGGAGACCTGGATGCGGGCCGTCGCCGAGAGCGCGACGTCCGCGCGGCCGGTGGCGGCCGACGCGCCGGCCGCCCGGCCGGACGGTCCCCTCACGAACGGACGGCTGGCTTTCCCATGCTGAGAATCTCGCCCCATGTGGTCCTCACCAAGGACGAGGACGCGGCCGTGCTGCTGGACAAGCGGTCCGGCACGTACTTCCGGCTCAATCCGCTGGCCGTCTCGGTCTTCGAGATGCTCTCCGCCGGACAGTCCACGGCGGATGTCGTGTCCACGCTCCAGGAGCGGTATCCGAAGGCGGCGGACCGGATCCCCGACGACGTCGAGAAGCTGATCGCCACCATGCGGGACACAGGAGTGCTGGTCTGACATGTCGCTGCCCATGACGCTGGAGCCGCGGACCCCGCTGCCCCTCCACAGACGTCCGCTCCCGCTGCTGGCCGTCGCGGCCGGCCGCGTCCTGATCACCCTGAGTCCGTACAGGATGGAGCGGGCGCTGCGGCGGCTGAGCCGCGGCGCCCGGCCCGCCACCCACGCCGAAGCCCTGCGGGCGCGCGGCGACATCGTCTCGGTCAGCCGCCGGGCCGCCGGTCAGTACTGCCTGGAGCGGTCGGTCGCCGCGGCGGTCCTGGCCCGCCTGCGGGGCCGTTGGCCGGACTGGGTGTCCGGGGTCAGCCTCATGCCGTTCGCCGCGCACGCCTGGATCGAGGTCGACGGGCGGCCGGTCGGCGAATCGATGCGGCTGGACACCTTCCAGAAGAACATCGTCATCTCGTGCCCACGCCGGCGGCCGAGCCGGGCCAACCACCCCAACGGGAGGGGAAAGTAACGATGGACCCCAAGAGCATCGCGGCGGAACTGGCGACCAGGGGATACGCGCTCGTCCCCGACTTCCTGACGGGGGACGCCCTGTCCGAGGCCGTCGCGGCGATCGGGACGTACTTCCCCGACCCCGAGTCCGGCGACTGCGCCGCCGACGACGTCGCGGCCCTCAAGCACGCGGTCCCGTTCCCCCTCACCAGCAACGCTCTGAACCGGCACCCGCTCGACCCCCGGGTGACCGATGTCGTGGAAGAGCTGCTGGGCACCGCGGATCTCCGGATGACCAGCGCGTTCATCCAGGCCAAGTACGGGACGGCGTACGGCGAGAGCCTGGACCAGAAGCTGCACAACGACGCCTGGGCGGCGAGCAGCCTGGTGCATCCCCGCGCCGACGGCGTCTACCAGCGCGTGTACGGCATCCTCTACCTGACCGACGTCACGGAGGACACCGCTCCGACCTATGTCGTGGACCGCGCCGCGCACCTCGGCCTTCCGCTGCTCACCCCGGAGGGGACGGGGGCCTACAGCAAGGAGTCGTACCCGGAGCTCTACGAGCGGGAGCGTCCCGTCGTGGCCGCCAAGGGCTCCCTGCTGCTGTTCGTGGGGGACATCGTCCACCGGGGCTCCGCCTACCACGAGCGCCTGGGCCGCCGCCTCGCCCTGTTCTTCAACATCCATGGGGCGCAGGCCCGCTGGACGGACAAGCACCTGTGGTCGCTGCGGCCCGCGCACCCCAACTGGGGGACCTTCCGCGACCTGATGGTCGAGCTGGAGCCGCGCCAGCGCCATCTGCTGGGTTTCCCGCCCCCTGGCGACGACTACTGGACCGAGGAGACCATCAAGCACCTGGCGGAGATGTACCCGGGGATCGATGTCGAGCCGTACCGGCCGGCGCGCGTGACCACCTCATGACCCCGGCCGCCCACGGCCTGCCCGGCTACGCCGAACTGGCGGTCGGCGGCCTGAGACACCTCGGCCATGTCCTCGGGCTGGGCCCGGCCTTCGACGCGTCCGCCGAGGAGAGCGTGTCGGCGCTCTTCGGCGGCTGGGGCCACCGCTCCACACGCGGCCCCGCCGAGCCCGGACAGCCCGCCGCGCCCGCCCCGTTCGAGTACTCGCTGGTGCTGAGCGGCGACCGCGTCGACATCCGGCTCTTCTACCGGCCGCTGGCCGCGACGGGGCCCACGACCGCGGAGGCGAGCTGGGAGGAGGGCCGGCGGACCCTCGCGGAACTCGAACGGCGGGGCGTGGCCCACCTCGCACGCGCCCGGGACCTCGGCGACCTCTTCCGGCCCCGCAGCGAGCGGGCGACGATCGGGATGTGCCTGGCGGCGTCCGCGGGGGCGGAGGGGATATCCGGCGTCAAGGTCTACTTCGACACCTTCGCGGCCGGCCCCGGACACCATCAGGAACTGCTCGGGGAGGCCCTGGGCCGGCTGGGCCACAGCACCGCGTGGGACTGGGTACGGCGCCACGACCCGGCGGGCGTCGCCGCCCTGATGCCGGCGATATGCGCCCTCGACCTCCAGGACTCCTCCGACGCGCGGATCAAGTTCTACACCACGGTGCACGAACGCTCCGCCGCCGAACTCGCCGCGCGCGCCGCCGCGTTGTCGGACGGGGCGGGCCACGCGGCGGCGGACTTCGTCGAGCGGATGGCCGTCGGCGGATCGGCCGCGCTCGCGGGCGACGGACTGCGGCCGACCCTGTGCTGGAGCATGACCTCGCACCGCACCGACCGCCCCGACGACGCCACGCTGTACCTCCCCAGCAACCGGTACGCGCCGAGCGGGGCGGACATCACCGACCGTCTGCGCACCGCGCTCGCACCGGGCCTGTTCCACCGGGTCGAGCGCCTGATCGCCCAGTGCGCCGGGGCCACGCCGGGCGAGGGGACGGAGAAGGATCCGGAGAGGGCGCCTGCGAACCCGTTCCACTGGGTGGGGACAAAACTCGTACGGTACGAGCGGTCGCTCACCCTCTATCTCTCGGCAGCCGCCGTGGAGGCCGCCCGCTCGGCCTTCCCCACCCGGCCCGCCGTGGCACGCACCGCGGCGGGCCGCTGAGGCGCGGGGTCAGGCGGCCAGTTCCTCCACGGTGGCCGACACCTGGTGGGCCAGCTCCCGGATCTGGGCGTCGGTGTACCAGGCCCGGCTGTAGGTCAGGTCGACGCTCAGGCGGCCCTGGTAGCGGCTGAGGACGGCGAAGATCATCGGCACATGGCCCAGCGGGGCCAGGCGCACGCTGCTGATCCGCGGCCCGTCCGTCACCTCCGGTTCGGCGATGACGCCCACGTCGGTGATGACGAGGCTGGGCGGCTGCTGGCCGAGCATGTGCGGGAAGGCCGCCAGCTCCATCGCCGCGGCCCCGCTGTCCAGATCGGCGCGCAACTGGGCGGCCACCTCCCGTCCCACGGCGACCGGGTCGGCGCGGTCCGCCACCCGGAGCCGGATGGAGGTGGTGGTCGCCGCCGACTGGAGCACCTCGGCGGGCAGGGGCGGGGTGAACCGGCGGCGCATGTCCACCGCCGTGGTGCACAGAAGCCGTACCGGACCGTCCGCGGCGGGGAACTGGGACCGCAGGCTGGTCAACAGGGCGCCGGAGACCAGGGCGTTGAGGGTGAGCGAGGCGTCGCGGGCCCGGCGGACCAGCCGCTCGGTCCGCCCGGCGTCGGCGCCGACCCCGATGACGCGCAGGCTCAGGTCCGTACCGGGCCCGCCGCCACGCGAGGCGAGCGCGGGCACCAGCACCGGCGGCGTTTCCGCGTCCCGCTTGGCGCGTTCGGTGACGAAGTCATGGAGCTGCTCCGGTGTGGTGCGGGCGGCGAGCAGGTCGTCCAGGGCCGGGCCCAGCACCGGCCGGACCACCTCGGCGGGGACGGGCCCACCCGTGGCCAGAGCGGTGTAGATGGCCCACAGCCGCTGGTGGAGGGAGATGTAGCTCATCCCGTCGGCGAACGCGCGCGGCAGCGTCATCACCACCCGGGTCCGCCCGGCTTCGCGCACCACGGCGAGCCGCAGCAGCGGACCCTGCTCCCAGGTGAGGGGTGTGTTGATCTCCGTGTCGAAATCCGTGCCGTGGCTCAGGACCGGCGCCGCCGCCGCATCCTCGACACGGACCAGCGCCCGCCCCCGTACCCCCCGCGTGGTGATCCTCCCGGCGATCAGCGGACAGCACGCCCGCAGGTGGGTCAGGGCCCGCGCGAGGATCGCCTCGTCCACTTCCCCCTCGACCACCGCGTGCAGGACGAGCCGGACGCCGGCAGCGGCGATGGCCGCCTCGTGCGGCGCGAGCGGACGCTCCATCATGTTCCTCTCCCAGGCCGTGCCCCGTGTCGCATTCGTCGTTCAGGTGCCCAACGAGCTACTCCGACGACAGTCCCGCCCTCCGGACACGGATGGGTGATTCGGCCGAGGGCGGCCAACGGCATACGGGTGACGGAAGAACGTTCCCTCTCGGCGGGCTGTCGCGCCGGGCCCGGCGCGGCTGCCATAAAGGATTCCCCCTGCCTCACGGACGAGGAACACCGGAGATGAGGAACACCATGTACGAACTGCGCGGCACCGTAAGAGCCCTGGCCGTGCTCGCCGCACTGGCGCTCTCCGCGACAGGAGGGGCCTCGGCCGCCGACAGCACCGAGGACGCCGCAGGGGCGGCGGCGGTGGCGGTCGATCACACCGGGGTGATCGGCTCCGAGGTCGCGGACGTCCTCAAGGAGAAGAAGGAGGGCTCCGACGAGTGGGGCCAGGTGTACGACACCGAGACGGTCCACCTGGCCTGCAAGGGCACCGGCGCCGAACACACCTGGTACCAGCTCGCCGGGGAGAAGGACCGGTGGATCATGGACGACGCGTTCGACACCGTCTCCTCCGGCATCCCCTCGTGCCCGGTCTCCGAGCCGGCGGGCTACACGGGCACGGTCACGGGTTCGATCTACGCGAACATCAACAAGGCCAAGAGGGAGGGAGGCGAGCTGTGGGGTCTGGTCTACGAGACCGAGACCGTCCACCTCAACTGCAGGAGCACCGGCGCCGGGCACACCTGGTACCAGCTCGCCGGGCAGCCGGGCCGCTGGATCATCGACTACAAGCTCAGCAGTCTCAGCTCCGGCATCCCCACCTGTACGGCCGTCGCTCCCCCGCGTCACGGCTGAGCGGGACGCAGTCGCCTCGCGCACCGCACGGGCGGGGACCGGTACGGGAGATCCCGCGCACGACACCTCGGTGAGGAACCATGAAGTCCACCGGAATTCTCGATTCCCTGCGCCAGACCCTCGGCATCCCCCGCCCGTCCACACCGTCCGACGCGCCGTCCGGCCGCCGGTCCACCGGGACACGCCTGCTGGCGCTCGTCTACCGGGGCCGTACCCAGGAGGACAGGGACTGCGCCGACACGGTGATCGAACTGCTGGCCGGCGGCCCCTGGGGCCTGGACGTCCGCGCCACCGGACCGCAGGGAGAACTCCCCCTGTCCAAGGACACCTTGGCGCGGGCCCGGCTGTACGCCCAGCCCGGAGGCGGCGCCCTGACGCCCGCGTACCAGGAACTCAAGCAGCACAAGAAGGCCATCCGCCACTTCGTCAAACACGGCGGCTCCTACCTGGGGTTCTGCCTGGGCGGCTACCTCGCCGGACAGGACGAGGGGTTCGGCCTGCTCCCCGGCGACATCGACCAGTACATCCACACGAAGGGCGCCACGGTCCACGGCGAGGAGAACACCCTGGTCGAGGTCGAGTGGCGCGGGCAGCCACGCACGGTCTTCTTCCAGGACGGCCCCTGCTTCTCGCCCCCGCCGGGCCCGGACACAACGGTCCTCGCCACGTACACGAACGACCGGATCGCCGCACTCGTCACCTCGTACGGCGCGGGCCGCGTCGCCGTCGTGGGCCCGCACCCGGAGGCCACCGACGACTGGTTCGAAGACCCCCCGCTCCCGGTGCAGCACACCCACGACCTGGCACTGGACTTCGCCGGCACGGTACTGGCCCCCTGAAGTTCTACCGCCGTACGGCTGGTCCCACTCGAAGGGCTCAGCCGCGCGCGGCGTACCGCACGAACGACGTCCAGCCGTCGCGTCCGACCGCGAAGTGAGGTCGGGCCACGTCCTTGGAGTCCCGTACGCAGATGGCCTGTTCGGCGACGGCGGCCTCTACGCAGTCGTCGCCCTGACTGCCGCTGTAGCTGGACTTGAACCAGGCGAGTTCCGTCGCACTCATAGCTCTCCTCGGATTCGCTCCAGCAGACCCCGCGAGTCTTGGGGGTTCAGGGCCTGCGAGCGCAGTGCGTCGTAGCGCTGCACGTACTGACCGTCATGCGCGGCCACCTCCCAAGTGGGTACGCGTACCGTTCGACACGATTAGGGGCGTCCGCCGTGGCGGACGCCCCTCGGGGCGGCTCACTCAGGATGAGCTGACCGGTACGTCACCCGTCTTGTCCGTGACGCCAACTTCCAGGAGAGCGGCGTCGGTTGTGCCGAGGTAGACGAGGCTCGACGAGTCGAAGACCCAGGCGTAGCCCTTCGGGGCGCCCTTGAACGTGAGGCCGACGCCCTCCCGCCCCGCGGCGTCCTTGACGTGGTCGACAACGCTCGCACCCGGAAGCTTGGCGGTAGCACGGTAGATCGCGGCACTGAGGTCGGGGAGCAGGGTGGCCTCGTCCATGATGGCGCCGTCGACGCCCAACTCGACTGCTGCCCCTTGGGACTTGGTGTAGACGTACTGGTCGTCGCGTGCCGTGACCGCCGGGCGGTCGGCCGCCGCCAGGGCGATCCGGTCCAGCAGTTGCGTGGCCTTCTGAGGGGCGGCGGCGGTGACGTCTGCGGCGGTCGTACCGTGTTTGCCGTCCTGTGCGGTGTCGACCGCCACCACGCCCAGGCCCACGACGGCGGCCAGGGCCAGCGGCGCGGCGACGAGAATCAGGCGTCGGCGGGCGGGGGACGGAGGCGGGGTGGTCGTCGCCCCGGACTGCTCGTGGGTGGACTCGTGCTCGTGGGTGATGTGTTCCATCAGGTGTTCCCTCAGTACGCGGTGGCGGTCCTGAGCGAGCACCGGACGGCCCGGCGCGGGCAGCAACTCGGCCGGCTCGTGGTGGTCGACCGGCTGATCGCGTCGTAGCGGGTTGGTGTTCATCGCTTCGTCTCCTGCGTGGACCGAGCCGACTGTCGGCGGCTACCCGGTGACTGTCCGACCACGGCCGGGCGTTGCACTTCGCCGTTCCCCGCGCTGTTCCCCGTGCCGCTCTTGATTCGGAGTCGGAGTTCGAGTTCGGTGAGCTTGCGCAGGCGTTTCCTCGCGCGCGAGAGCCGGGCCCGTACGGTGCCGACGGCCACGCCCAGGGCCTCGGCCGCGGTGGCGGCATCCAGGCCCTCCCACACGCAGAGCGTGAACGCCTCGCGCTCCCCGCGCCGCATCGTGCTCAACGCCCGCTGCGCGGCGGCCAGTTCCTCGGTGTCGGCCAGGCGCTGGGTCACCTCGTCGGCGAAGTCCGGCACGGGGTCGGGAGGCGGAATCCTGCTGAGCGCGGCCTGGTGTCTTCGCGCCGCCCGAGCGGTGTCGCGCGTGACGTTCGTCGCGCGCCAGCTACGTCGGCTACACGCAGTGGGCGGTGGCCGACGCCGTGCCGCCCCAGGTCAAAGCCATGATCCCGGTGGTGTCCAACTCCACCTTCAGCATGGAGTTCCTCCGTAAGGACAGCTTCTCCCTGGAGACCCCGTTCACCTGGGGGGTCCAGATCGAACGGCAGGAACGCAGATTCGGCGGCCGACGTCGCGTAGTAGCCTCATTGGTTTGTCCGGGAGGGGCTTTCGAGGCGCTCGGAACGAGGACGCCGAACCCCTACCGGGCGTTCCGGGCCCGTACGTTGTCCTTCCCGCCGTCGGGAGAGGACTGAGGAAATGACAGAAAGCGTGCGCGTCTCGGAGACCATCGAGGTGGTGGGGGCACGGACCAACAACCTCCGCGATGTCACCGTGAGCATCCCCAAGGGCCGGGTGGTGGCCTTCACCGGGGTCAGCGGCAGCGGCAAGACCTCGTTAGCGATCGACACTCTGCACAGCGAGGCCCAACTCCGTTACCTGGAAGGGCTCTCGCCGTTCGTCCGGCAGTACATCACCCAGCGCAACCGCCCCAAGGTGGACCGGATCCTCGGCCTCGGCGCCACCCTCGCCGTCGACCAGCGCCGGCTCAACCGCAACCCCCGCTCCACCGTCGCCACCATCACCGGTATCGACGGCCACCTCGGACTGCTCTACTCCCGGCTGCCCGGCATCGGCCCGGACGCGATATCCGGTGACGGCCATCTCAGTACCGCCCACTTCGACCGGCACACCCCGGAGGGAAGCTGCTCCGACTGCCACGGCGTCGGCGGACGCTGGCAGGCACGGGAGGAACTCGTCGTCACGCACCCGGAGTTGCCCCTGTTCGACGGAGCCTCCCCCTGGTACGCGAAGTGGCGCTCCGGCGAACACGCCTTCATTCCCGCACTGGCCGAGAAACGCGGCGTGGACCTCGCACAGCCCTGGCAGTCGCTGCCCGAGAGCTTCCGGCACGACGTGCTGCACGGCACGGGTGACGAGAGGATCGAGGCGACCGTCGACATGCCGAACAAGAACGAGATGTCCTCCTGGACGTACACCTCCAGCGAGCCGCTGCGCGGAGCGCTCGCCGAGGTGGAGAGGGTCTTCGCGAATGCGGCGACTCCCAGCGCAAAGGAGCGCTATCTGCCGTACATGCGCAAGATGCCCTGCACCACCTGCGGCGGCACCGGCTACGACGCGATCGCCCGGTCGGTACGGCTCGGCGGGCTCTCCTACCCCGAACTGCTGGAGGTCGACGTCCGGGAGGTACGCGCCTGGGGCGACCGGGTCACCTCCGGTCTCGGCACCGGTCGGCGCGCAGTCGGCGAACCCCTCCTCCAGGATCTCGCCCGAAGACTCCGCGTGCTGGACCGCCTCGGCCTCGCCCATCTCCAACTGTCGCGCGGCGCGGCCACCCTGTCCGGCGGCGAACTCCAGCGCACCCGGCTCGCCGCCCAGCTCAGCACCGAACTCAGCGACATCATCTTCGTCCTGGACGAACCGGGCACCGGCCTCCACCCCGCGGACAAGGCCCATCTGCTGGACATTGCGCTGGAACTGCGCGCCGCCGGGAACAGCGTGCTGCTGGTCGAACACGACCCTGAACTGATCGCCCGCGCCGACTGGGTGATCGACATGGGACCGGGCGCCGGACGGCTGGGCGGCGAGGTGCTCGTCTCCGGCACCCCCGCAGACATCGCCGCGCACCCCCGCTCGCTCACCGGCCACTACCTCGCCGGGAAGGGACCGCGGCTGCGCCGTAACCGCCGGCCGGTCGGGGAGGGCACTCGCTGGGTGGAGCTGCACGGGCTGTCCGCGCACAACGTGACAACGGACCTGGTCCGCTTCCCCGTGGGCCGGCTGACCTGTCTGACCGGGGTCAGCGGCAGCGGCAAGAGCAGTCTGCTCGGCGCGCTCGGTGCCGGGACGGAGGCGGCTTTGACCGGAACGACGGCCGAAACCGTCCGCCGGGTCGCCGGGAGCGAGCGATTCAGCTGGGTCGCCGTGGTCGACCAGGAGCCGATCGGCCGGACACCCCGGTCCAACCCCGCCACGTACAGCAAGGCGTTCGACATCGTCCGCAAGCTGTTCTCGGAGACCGACGAGGCACGCAAGCGCGGCGTCAAGTCCTCCTGGTTCTCCTTCAACACGGCCAACGGCGGACGCTGCGAGACCTGCACCGGGTACGGCCGCAAGCTGGTCGACATGCACTTCCTGCCGGACGTGTGGGTGGTCTGCGACGCCTGTGAGGGCCGCCGCTACGCACCGGAGGCCCTGGAGATCACCTACGAGGGGTTGACCATCGACGGGGTGCTGGAGCTGACCGTCGCCGAGGCCGTCGAACGCCTCACGGGACAGCGGCAGTTGGCGGAGGCGCTGGAGGCCATGGACCGGGTCGGCCTCGGCTATCTGCAACTCGGCCAGAACGCCACGCAACTCTCCGGCGGCGAGGCGCAGCGCCTGAAGCTGGCGTCGGCGATCCAGCGCGGATCGGCGGGGCGCAAGGCCGGACTGGTCGTGCTCGACGAACCCGTCTCAGGTCTGCACCCCTCCGACATCCAGCGCATGGTGGACGCCTTCGACCTGCTGCTCGACTCGGGCAACACCGTGGTCGTCGCCGAGCACGACATCCCCGTCGCGGCCTCCGCGGACTGGGTGATCGACCTGGGGCCGGGCGCCGGCCCGGACGGCGGCGCGGTCGTGGCCGCGGGTACCCCGGACCAGGTCGCCGAAGCCGACACCCCGACCGCGGGCTTCCTGCGCCGGTACACGGCGGGCCTGCCGCTGCTGGGCGGGCCCGGCGGCCACTGAGGCACCGGTGGCGCCCCGCGCCCGGCCGTCGCGTACACGGTCAGACGCGGGGCGACGCCAGTTCCACGACGGTGATGTCCGGGTCGGCGCCCAGCCGGACCGGCGGCCCCCGGAAGCCGGTGCCCCGGGTCACGTGGAGCAGGGTGTCCCCGTGCCGCTCAGCCCGGCGACGTCCGGGTTGGCCAGGGCAGTGAGATGGGTGAAGGGCCAGAGCCGGCCGCCATGAGTGTGGCCGGACAACTGGAGATCCACCCCGTAACGGGCGGCCTCCATGACCTGTGCGGGCTGGTGGGCGAGGAGGACGACGGCCCGGTCCCGGTCGCGTCCGCCGAGCGCGCCCTCGTAGTCCGGGCCGTCGTCGGGGTCGGCGACGCTCGCGTCCTCGACCCCGGCCAGGCCGAAGCCAGGACAGCGGGAGCGACGACGGGACAACGATGGTCCTGGCACCGAGTTCGTCGCGTTCTCCACCCGCCACCGCGGCTACTTCCGCCGGGTCATCCTCCGCTACCGCCACGTCCCCCGCGACCACCCGGGCGGCGAAGCCGCCATCGCCCTGGAAACCGCCTGCGCCCTCCTCGCCGCAGCCGACGGTTGCATCGGCGTCCTCAAGCAGGTGCGGGAGCGGGAGAAGGAGTCGGGTACCGCTCCCGGGGCGAAGCCGACCGTGCACAGCAACAGCAACAACCAGGTGATCATGTCGGCCCATTCGATCACTGGCGGTACCTTCACCTACCGTCCGGGGTCGGACCAGTGACCTCGGAGTTCGGCGGTGGCCCGCCGCCGTGGCCGCAGTTCTCGCACAACCCACGGCCGCATCCGCAGGACCAGAGCGCCGAGCGGGACCCGTCTTCCGAGAATGTGCCCGAGTCCGAGGCTGGGCCGAAGCCGGGATCCGAGACGGTCTCGGAGGAGATCCAGTCGGGGGCAGCAGAGCCCGGAAGCGGTCCGAGGTCTCTGGATATCCGGGTGATCGGCAACCGGGACTCGCGGATTGTCGTGGCCGCCGGCCCCGTGACGATGTCCGGAAAGCAGCCGCTGACGGTGACCGACATCGCGGAGTCGGAACTGAGGGCGGTCCGTCAGGCGTGGGTGGTCCGGGGCACGAGCACGACGTCGGTTCCCACCCCGGCCATCGCTGAGCGAGGACGAACGCCTCGCCGCCCTCGGGCGGCTGCTGACCGATGCGGAGATACCGATGCGACTCCGCGTCGTCGGCATCATCGTTCTCCTCTACGCACAGACCCTGAGCCGCGTCGTCCGGCTCACCGTGGACGGCGTCGTCCACGACGGCGACGCCGTGCTGCTACGACTCGGCGAACCGCCCTCGCCCGTTCCCACGCCGGTCGCCGCCCTGCTGCTGGAGCACATCGCTACCCGCGGCAACATGAACACCGCCACCAACCCGGCCTCGCGCTGGCTCTTCCCCGGCCGCCGGACCGGCCAGCCGCTGGGCTCGAACCACCTGTCCGCGCTCCTCAACAAGGCCGGCATCCCGATCGCCGCTGCCCGGGGCGCCGCAATCCGGCAGCAACTCCTCGAACTCCCCGCACCCGTCGCCGCGGACGCTCTCGGCTACCACGACAAAACCACCAGCCGCCTCCGCAACGAGACCGGCGGAACCTGGAGTCGATACGCCCCAGGAGATCACACAAAGTCACCAGCAGGCTGGATTCCTCGGGGATCTGGTGACGGTTGACGCGAGTCCTGGTTGCGCCGACGCGTGTGAGAGCACACACGCTGTGGACGTGCACGGCGGACCCGTCGTCCACACCTGGAGGAGACTCATGCCCATTTTCAGGCGGCCCAGGAATCGCCCGCTCCGGTACTACGTCTATATTTCGCAGACGAAGCTGGAGATCCCGATCCCGCAGATACCAGCGCGGCTCTTGCGTTCTTTGGAAGCGGAGATCAAGATCAACGTGGCCGCCATTGCCGCGGGTGTCAAGAAAACCGCATCCGCTCCCTCCCCGGCGCGTGATGCAGGACTACGCCGCCGAGCTCGCCTTCTTCGGTGGCGAAGTGGACGGAGTAAAGCTCGCTCTGATTGGATCTCCTGCCGGCCTCATCGGGGTCACCGCCGACACAGCAGCGAACCACAGCCTCGACTACTACGTTCTCAAGTTCTTGAGAGGGGAAGCCGAGCTGGCTCGGGGAAGCAGCGAAGGATGGACACCATATGAGGCGGCGGTTGACGATGCACTGAACGCCGACGTGTTATCACCGACCCGGCTCCGACTGGAATTTCTCGCCAAACCCCTTTTCCGCAACGACAGGGTCCTCGTCGCCACACCGATCTACGTCGCCCTCGCCGACTGACGACATGCCCACGCTATGCGGCCGCTGCCAGCCGAGCCATCGCGAGGTGGATCTGTCGCCCCGGCGCGGACGCTCCACTCCGTGTCATCGACGGACTCCTGCACCCTGATCACCGGCGGATCCACCCGCGACGACCCAGAGACACCACCGGCTCCCGGGGCATCGTCAAAGGGACATTTGCCACTGCTGCGAAGCTCACCACTCAGGCCGGAGGAGCATGGGCTCGGCGTGACACCAAAGGTCACACGAAGTCACCAAGCGGTCTACGAAGACCCGGAACTGACGACAGTTGAATACGCGAGCACACCAGTATCACCCCCCGTGAGCCCCGTGGGTTCAGGGAAACCGAAGTCTGTTCAACGGGAACTCGCGGTTGATCTTGTGTATCAGCTGGGTGTATCCGTGGGTTCGGCGGGACCAGCGGGGTGGGCTGCGAGGCGCCGGGCTTCGGCCGTGACCTCGGCATCGACTTGCCCCGCAGTGCTGTCGCCGTATTCGAGGACGTCGTACTCGTCATCGAGTTCGGTGAGCCGCTCAGTCAGGGGCAGCTCATATCCGTAGCGCTGGTGAATCCGGAAAGCGAACTCCCGCAGCGTGAGCTCGCCGGCGAGCATGCGGCGTGCGAGCACTCGGGCGGCGGCTTCTTGGCCGGCCCGCGGGCTACGCCGGCTCGGTCCCGGCCCGGCCCCGCTATCCGCGGGGCCGGGCCTGGACCGCGCCGAACGCCCCTGCACGGCCGGCTCTTCGCCCGCCTTCCGCCTTCACCGTCCCGCAGTGGTCGCTCGTGCCTTCGCCCCCCCCTGCTGCGGCAACGGACCACCGGCCCCCTTCACCACCTCAGCCCACGCTCGCCCCGCCAACACTCGAACCGGTCCGCCGCGGGCACGTCCTCACTCCGGAACACCGTTTCGACCAGCATGTCCCCCACCGTCTCTCGTCGAGTCCCCGACCGGCTTGTCACTCCGCTCCTCCACAGGGAAAAGGTGATGCGCCAGAACCAGTGCCGCCACTGGGGGCTGTTTGTAGACGCATCGTCAGGACATGTGGACTCTCAGCCAACGCCTTTCCGCCCGCACCACGGCAGTATCGACCCCGTCAACACAACCAGCCTCAGGGAAGCGCCCGAGGTCCAACGGGGAGAAAACATGAACGTGAAACGAGCACGACGGATCAGCACACGAGTTACCCGGATGGCCGCAGGGTCGACAGCCGCACTCACCGCCGTCGTCGGTTTGAGTCTGGCGACCGCCAGCCCTGCCGCAGCTGCGGAGAGCGGCAGCTGGCGACCTTACGGGAACACAAATCCGATCACCTCCAGCTCCAGCCTCTGGCGTTGCGCCACTACGATCCACATCGAGACCGATGTACTCGCTCAGGTCTGCGCGGTCAGGGCCTCGAACGGGAACGGGAACGGCGTACAGGGGGCGGTGATCGTGCGCAACGAACGATCCAGTTCCTACCGTGCGACAGCGTCCACGGACCTGGCGAACTCCAGCGGTTACCTGAACAGGTGGACATGCTCGTCATCGGGGGTCGGGGCGAACTCCTGGTCGGTGTGCTTCGGACGGACCATCACCCACGCCGCCCCGGTGGACTCGGCAGGGCACATCAACGGTGTATTCCTCGGCATTTCACCGCGCGTCTGACCCGGATCCTGTCGAGGTGGCGTGAGCCCTGCGAATCAATGGAACGCCCCGCGTTGTCGGGGTGCCGGTAAGAACGCCGTCACCAGACGCCAGGTGGCCACCAGGTCGCACCCGACGCGAGAATCTCGCGTCGGATGCGAGGTCCCGGCCCCCATTCGACACACCCTCACCAAGATTGCCACTTGAGTAGCAATTCGTGAAGATGGCGTGCGTGCAAGCTCCTTACATCCCCTGGCCCCGGTTCGACCGCCGTGTCCTTCTGCTGCTGCTCGACGACCACCAGCGGCTGCCGGTGTGCGGATCGTGCTGCCACGGATGGACGGTGCCGCAGGTCCGCCTCGATTCCGGAGCGGACTTCAGCGGGCAGGCGGCCCAGTTCCCGAAGGAGCGGTTCGGAATCGACCGGCCCCGCTTCGCCGCCTCTACGGAGTCCACGAATCCCCCAGAAACAAGACGTGGGAACTCGACCGACACACGGGGTCACGGGCGTTCATCGTGCGCATCTCCAGCCGGCGGTCCGCTCTCGTGAGGGACGCGGGAGCGCGACACTCGCTGTGGGGCCTGGAAGAACTGCGCCGTCGGCGACGCGCCATCTCCCCTGAAGGCGTCGTTCTGATGATCACCGGGTTTGTCGAGGGATGGCTGCCCGACGGGCCTCTCCCCCTGTCCTGACAGCGGTCGACGCCGCTGTCCTCCTGCTCGGATACTCACGGTCTCGCGGTCCGGCCTCTACTGATGGCTGGGGCCGGACGGCGAGTTCGTTCCCGCGACGAAGATGATCGCCCGTTGGTTGAAGGCCAAGGGCATCGAGAAGGAACCCCCGGGTTGTTCCGGCCCATCGTCGAACGCCTGGATTCCGTGGCCGGACCACCCCCGCGCCGTAGCCCTGGCCTCACCGCCGGATGGCACGGCCCAGCCGCCCACGATCGGCATCACACGAACTGGGCCTGACCGGGCCTGCTGGCCAGGGGCGCGTCGGCCGGCCGAGTTCAGCCGTTCCGGCCCCAGAGCTTGAGGTACGCGCCACGCCAGTCCACGTCGCCGTCCCACGGAATCGTCGGGACCCGCCCTTGGCCATCAGCTTGAACGGGCTGAACACGGAGTGCGGACGAGATCCCGTTCATCTGCTCCAGGGCCTGGTGGGCCGTCCATCCGTCGGCGGTCTGCACCTTGCGTTCTTGATGTGGCCGAGGTGGGTGGCGTTGCCGTCCAAGGAGACCAGATGAGGACCGAACTGCCCTGTAAGGCTTTCCCATTGACCAGCCAAGAACCCCGGCGGCTTTGGTCAGCGTGAGGGGCTGCCCAGTCCCGTGGCGGGCAGCCTGGTCGGAGATGATGATCCCGCAGAACCTCGCGGGTTCCGGCCCTGTGCAGTCACCACACGCAGGGCAGTTCCACGTCGATCACGGTCGGACCTCCCGGGGGACTGGTCACGGTGACGGTTCCGTCGAGGGCCGAGACCCGGCGGCGTATGCCCACCAGGCCGGAGCCGCCGTTCTCGTCGGCACCGCCCCGGCCCTCGTCGCGGACCATCACCACCAGCCCGGTGAGCGTGCCGGCGAGCCACACCTCGGCCCGGTCCGATCCACTGTGCTTGGCCGCGTTCGTCAGGGTTTCGGCCACGACGAAGTACGCGGCCGCCTCGATCGCCGCCGGGGCGCGGACACCGCTCCGGGCTCCGTCCTCCAGGCCCTCCACCCGTACGGTGACGTCGAGGCCGCTGCTCGCGGCGAGGGCCCGTACGGCCCCGGCGAGGCCGCGGTCGGTGAGGATCGGCGGGTGGATGCCGCGTACGACGTGGCGCAGCTCCGTCAGCGCCTCCTCGGCCTGGTCCTGCGCGTCGTCCAGGAGTCCGCGGGCGATGGTCGAGTCGTGGTCGTACGCGCGTTTCGCCAGCCCGATCCGCATGGAGAGCGAGACCAGACGGGCCTGGGTGCCGTCGTGCAGGTCCCGTTCGATACGGCGCAGTTCGGCGCCGTGCGCGGCGATCGCGCCCGCCCGGGTCTCGGTCAGCTCCTCGACCCGCTCGGCGAGCCGCGCCTTCGGCGAGGGCTTGAGCAGCGCGGTCGACCAGGCGGCGTCGAGGTCCGCGAGGCGGCTGATCAGCGGCAGGACGACCGCCTCGCGGCGCAGCAGTACGCACCGCACGCCGTCGACGGGAAGTCCTACCAGCCACAGCGGCACGGCCAGCACGACCAGCAGGCCGTACGCGTAGTAGGAGGCCATCCAGCGCAGATCGGTGTGCGTACCGGGATCACCGACCGCCGTGCGCAGCCGCGTCCGGAGCGGGCCCGTCAGGGGCTGATACGCCTCGGGGATCTCCCGCCCGGTCCAGCGCTCCACCTGGCGTCGTTTGGCTCCCGCCAGCCGGCGCAGCAGCAGCACCGCCTCCGGTAGCAGCCCGGCACCGACCAGCGTCATCGTGCCGGCGGCCACGGCCAGGAGCACCGTGACGAACAGGTACGAGAAGAAGCCAAGGGCTGCCGCTCCCGCCAACTGCGCTGTGGCTCGCGCCGCCTGCCTGCATGTTCTTCGCATGCTGACCACGCTAAATCCCGGCTCCGCCGGGCGCGGGAGAGCGAGCACCCCACCCATGGTGTAGCCCGCTACACCATGGGTTCGGGAGCGCACCTCCTCGTTCCGACGAGCGGGCGGCGGCACCGTTGAACCCGGTTGATCCCGGAGGTTCACCGTTCCCCGCACTGGAAGGAATTCCATGAAGCCGCTCGTCCCGTCGAATCCGGGTACGCCTCGTGAGGCGCGACATGCGGAGGGGACGGAAAGCGAGGGAGACAACGGGTTCCGGACCGCGTCCCTTCCCGGGCCACTCGTGTCCTTCGCACGGTTCGTGCTCTTCGGCGGCGGCGTGGGGGTCGCCTCCAGCTTCGCCGTCGCTCTGCTGGCCGGGCTGATGCCCTGGACAGTCGCGAATGCGCTGATCACTGTCGCCTCCACCGTGCTGTGCACCGAGCTTCACGCGCGTTTCACCTTCGGGGCCGGGCAGCGTGCCGGATGGCGTCAGCACTGGCAGTCGGCGGGGTCGGCGGCGGCCGCGTACGCGGTGACCACCGTCGCGGTGCTCATCCTGCACATCGTGCGACCGTCGGCCGGAACGCTGAGCGAGCAGGCCGTCTACCTCTGCGCCTCCGGGCTCGCCGGTACGGGACGTTTTCTGGTGCTGCGCCTGTACGTCTTCGCCACTGGCCGGAACCGGGCCACAGAGCGGGCCGAGGGCCCGGGGACGGTTCAGAGGCCGCATTCCGGCTCCGGCGTTGTCGCCGCACCTGCCGCTGCCGGGGGCGATGGGACCGCCGACACCACTTCCCGGGTGCTGCGGGGGCGCCCGACCGTTCGCACAGGAGGTTGTGTACGCGCCTTCCACGAGCCGAATGGCTCGGGCAGGTCCCTCCACCGGCAGCGGGTGCGGTACTTGAACACGATCGAGTCGATCACCTGTCAGCGATCACCCCGCCGCCCACCCGCTTCGATATCCGGCCGGGCGGCGACTGTTCGATCCGTCCCCACCGCACGTCGGTCAAGGCCGCACCCGAACCGAGAGCCAGATGGCCCGAAGGGTATGACCTGGGCCCTGTTCGTCGGCTCCCGTTGCCGGGAGCAGCGGGAGCCGACGGGTATCCGACCGGGGGCAGCGGCCGGTCTCGAAGCAGGCACTTCCGGGCCGGGTACCCCAGTCCAGAACCTGCTCGCGGACCAGTTCCCGCCGTCGAAACGCCGCGTGCGTGTTCAACGGTGGCCCGAGAGGTTCCCGTCGGGGCGGCGGGGCACGTTGTTGAGATACGTGAGGACCGCCTGCACCCGGCGGTGTCCGCTGTCGCTCGGCGGCAGCCCCAGCTTCAGGAACACATTGCCGATGTGCTTGGACACGGCCCGTTCCGTGACGACCAGGGCGGCGGCCATGGTCGTGTTGTCATGGCCCTCGGCCATCAGCTTCAGGACCTCACGCTCACGCGGCGTCAGCGAGTCGAGAGGCGAGTCCCGGCGACGGGTGAGAAGCTCCGCCACCACCTCCGGATCGAGCGCCGTGCCACCGGCAGCCACCCGGTCCAGCGCGTCCAGGAACTCGTCGACCCGGCCCACCCGGTCCTTGAGCAGATAACCGACACCCTTCGCCCCGCCGCCCAGCAGCTCGGCGGCGTACGACTCCTCCACATACTGCGAGAGAACCAGCACCGGCAGCCCGGGGATCTCCTCACGCGCCGCGAGCGCCGCGCGCAGCCCCTCGTCACGGAAACCCGGCGGCATCCGGACATCGAGCACCGCGATGTCCGGACGGTGTTCGAGCAGCGCCGGCACAACCTCGGGCCCGCTGCCCGCCACAGCCACGACCTCGTGCCCGGCAGAGGAGAGCAGCAGCACAAGCCCCTCCCGCAGCAGGGCATGGTCCTCCGCGATCACCACACGCACGGCAACTCCACTTCGATCAGGGTCGGCCCCCCGACGGGGCTCGTCACCACAACGGATCCGTCCAGCGCGGCGACCCGGCGCCGCAGACCCAACAGCCCCGACCCGCCCGGCTCCAGACCGGAGGCAGCGGATCCCAGGCTCGCCAGGGCATCCTCCACGCCGCCCCTGCCCTCGTCGGACACCCGCACCCGCAGCCCCGCCACCGTACGGTCGAGCCGGACCCCGGCCCGCTCGGAGCCACTGTGCCGGGCCGCATTGGTCAACGCCTCCGCGACGACAAAATACGCGGCAGCCTCGACCGCCGCCGGAGCACGCGCCCCAGCACGCCCGCCGCCCCCATCTCCATCGTCGCCGTCGTCTCCATCGTCGCCGTCCGCCAGACCGGTCACAGTGACGGTCACATCCAGCCCACTGCTCGCCGCGAGCGCCCGTACCGCCCCGGCGAGACCGCGGTCGGTGAGGATCGGCGGATGAATACCCCGTACGACATGGCGCAGCTCCGTCAGCGCCTCCTCCGCCTGATCCTGCGCGTCGTCCAGAAGCCTGCGGGCCGCCACCGGGTCACCGTCGTACAGCCGCTTCGCCAGCCCGATCCGCATCGACAGCGACACCAGCCGCGCCTGGGTGCCGTCATGCAGATCCCGCTCGATCCGCCGCAACTCGGCACCGTGCGCGGCGACCGCACCCGCCCGCGTCTCGGTCAGCACCTCGACCCGCTCGGCGAGCCGCGCCTTCGGCGACGGCTTGAGCAGCGCGGTCGACCAAGCGGCGTCGAGATCCGCGAGCCGGCCGATCAACGGCAGCACGACCGCCTCACGGCGCAGCACCCCGCACCACACACCATCCACGAGCAGACCCGCCACCCACAGCGGCACCGCCAGGACAGCCAGCAGACCGTAGGCGTAATACGCGAACATCCACCGCAGATCGCTGAGCGTGCCAGGGTCGCTCACCGCCGCGCGCAACCGCTGCCGGAGCGTCCCCGTGACGGGAAGGTACGCCTCGGGGATCTCCCGGCCCGTCCACGCGGCCACCTGGCGCCGCTTCGCCCCGGCCATCCGGCGCACCAGCAGCACCGCCTCCGGCAGCAGCCCGGCACCGACCACCAGAAGGGTGGCGGCGCCCGTGAACAACAGCACGGTGATGAACAGGTACGAGAAGAAGCCCAGGATCACAGCTCCCGCAAGCTGCACCGTGGCCCGCGCCGCCTGCAGCACCGTTCTTCGCATGCGGACCACGCTACTTCGCCGGGCCCGAAGGCCCGAGGCCCCCTTGCGGAACCACGAGGAAAGGAACCGGGGTGATGTGGCCTCCGTGCCGGAGCCCTCGGGCTGCTTGGGAAGGCCCGTTACGTGGTCGCCGCGGTATCGCGGGACCAGCCTGACGAGAAGATCCCGGGGCCCAGGCCGAGCGGGTGACGTCGTATCGGGCATCCGCGACGATGACGACGTCCGGCTCGCCCGATTGCCCCTGACCTGCCGCGACAAGCCGTTCAGGCACACCGCGGAGCTGACCGGCGATCACAGCAGTGGCATCGTGGGCCGGCCCCGGGCGGAGCGGGTCCGCCGTCCGGTGTCGATCCGGCCTTGGTCGAGGCCGTCATACATCGCATCGTGTCCACCGCGGTGCTAGCTGGGGCAGGAGTGTCAGCTCCACCGCCGGATGCACCACACAGACGCACGCAGCGCTGACGATTGGAGCGGCGGCGGGGCCTTCCTCGCCTGAATGCCTGAGCCCGGCGGTGAGCAGGTGCTCGCCGCCGGGCCTGGTTCTCGCCGTTCCCCGTCCCCACGGGTCCGGCGAGTGCGGGGCCGATACCGCCAGGGCGGCCCCGGTCCGAAGGGGTGGCCGCCTGCGGGAGGCGGCCACCGGGTTCAGTGAAGAGCTACTTGCTGAGGACGAGTTCGGGGTTGTCCTGGCCGGCCGGTGCCGAAGGAGCCGGGTGCTTGCGGGTGATGGCCTCGCCCTCGATGTCGATGCCGGGCAGGATCCGGTCGAGCCATCGGGGCAGGCGCCAGGCGCGGTCGCCGAGGAGGGCGAGGACGGCGGGCACGATGGCCATCCGGACGACGAAGGCGTCGAAGAGGACGGCGATGGCCAGACCGAACCCGATCATCTTGATCATGGACTCGCTGGCGCCGACGAATCCTGAGAAGACGGCCACCATGATCAGTCCGGCGGCGACGACCACGCGACCGCTGGTGCGGAATCCGGAGACGATCGCCTGTGCGGGCCGTTCACCGTGGACGTATGCCTCGCGGATCCGGGAGACCAGGAAGACCTCGTAGTCCATGGCGAGGCCGAACACGATGCCCACCAGGAAGATCGGCATCATCGACATGATCGGGCCGGTCTGTTCGACGCCGAGGAGTGCGGCGCCGTGGCCGTACTGGAAGACCGCGACGACCACACCGAGCGAGGCCAGTACGGAGAGCAGGTAGCCCAGGGCGGCCTTCAGCGGTACCAGCAGGGAGCGGAAGACGAAGAGCAGCAGGACGATCGCCAGGCCGACCACGACGACGAGGTAGGGCACCAGCGCGTCCTGGAACTTCTTCGCGACGTCGATGTTCATCGCGGTGCTGCCGGTGACCTCGTAGGTGGCCCCGGACTGCTGCTCGATGCCGGAGCGTTCGGCGCGGATGGTCTTGACCAGGTCGATGGTCCTGGAGTCGGTGGGGCTGGTGGCGGGGGTGGCGGAGAGGATCGCGGCGTCGCCGGCCTGGTTGAACTGTGCCGGGGAGACGGAGACGACGCCCGGGGTGTCCGCGATCCGCTTGCTGATCACGGCGGTGGCCGCCTTGGAATCGCCGGCGCCCTTGGTGTCGACGACGATGGTGAGGGGGCCGTTGAAGCCGGGGCCGAAGCCGTCGGCGAGGGCGTCGTAGGCGCGGCGTTCGGTGGTGGAGGTGGGTTTGGCCTCGTCGCCGGGCATGCCGAGCTGGAGGTCGGCGGCCGGCACGGCGAGTACGCCGAGGCCCACGACGCCGAGCAGCAGTACGGGCAGGGGGTGGCGGATGACCAGGCGTGCCCAGCGGCTGCTGGCGTTCTCCGCGTTGCCGGCGCTGTCGGTCCTGGTGCGGCGGGGCTTCCTGCCCTTGCGGACGCGGCGCGCGAGGACGGCGTTGGGCCAGAAGCCGAGGAGCGCCGGGACCAGGGTCAGGCAGATGAGGACGGAGACGACGACGGCGCCGGCGGCGGTGAGGCCCATCTTGGTGAGCATCGGGATGCCCACCACGGACAGTCCGGCCAGCGCGATGACGACGGTCAGTCCGGCGAAGACCACGGCGGACCCGGCCGTACCGACGGCCATCCCGGCGGCGTCCCGCGCGGCCCGGCCCTTTCCGCGTTCCTCCCGGTAGCGGGAGACGACGAACAGGGCGTAGTCGATGCCGCAGGCCAGCCCCAGCATCGAGGCGAGCGTCCCGCTGGTCAGGGAGAGTCCGAACGTGCTGCCCAGGGCGATGATGGCGGTCATGCTGACGGCGACGCCGATGATCGCGGTCAGCAGCGGCAGCCCGGCCGCGGCCATGGACCCGAAGGTGATCAGCAGGACCACCGC
This sequence comes from Streptomyces sp. NPDC087310, assembly GCF_044744405.1. Taxonomy (NCBI): domain Bacteria; kingdom Bacillati; phylum Actinomycetota; class Actinomycetes; order Kitasatosporales; family Streptomycetaceae; genus Streptomyces; species Streptomyces sp. NPDC087310. The sequence goes on from NZ_JBIUYF010000005.1 coordinate 364,097, forward strand.
GGCGATCGCGATGCCGATCATCTCTGCGGACCCGCCCGCGGCGGGCTGGGTGGCGAGGGCGTCCCCGCCGATCTCGACGGTCAGACCCGCGTCCCGGGCCTGGTCGACGGCGCGCTCCAGGTGTTCCTTGCTGGCATCAGTCAGGTCACCGGCAGGGGTCTTGAAGGAGACGGTGGCGTAGGCGGTGGAGCCGTCCTGGCTGACCGCCTTCGCCTGGAAGGGGTCGACCGCCCCGGCCACCTGCGGGCCCTGCGCCGCCTCGTCGACCAGGCTGTCGATGACGCGCTTGTTGTCGGCGGCGGTGACCTTCTCCCCGTCCGGCGCGATGAACACGATCCGGGCGCTCGCCCCGTCGGCCCCCGTGCCGGGGAACCGCTCGTCCAGGAGGTCGAACGCCTTCTGGGACTCGATGCCCGGCATCGCGAACCCGTCGTCGGGCGAGGCCGGGGCCTTCATCGCGGCGAAGCCGACCGCCGCCAGGACGGCTATCCACAGGAAGGTGACACACCATCGCCACCGGAAAGCGATACGGCCCACGTGATACAGAAAAGTTGCCATGACGGTGAGAAAGCCTCCACATCGGCGGTGCAAGACAAGGGGAAGAGAGGCTTTCTTCGTCCGCGTCGGCCGGAGCCGGGACGCGGTGTGCCTCATTGATCTCTACGATCCCGTCCAGCGGGCTCCGCAACGAGGGAGCACCCTCCCGAACCAGGGGTGTAGCCAGCTACACCCCCCACTGGCGATTATTGGCGTTATGTCGCTTTTTCTGGCGCGGGTGGGTACCAGCAGCTTCGGCCGCCCTGCGCCTCGTGCGCATGATGTGATCGCGGCCGGCGCACCGCCCATGTCCGTTCTAGGAACGGGCGAAGCCCGTCTGATAGGCGACGACGACGAGCTGGGCCCGGTCGCGCGCCCCCAGCTTGGTCATGATGCGGTTGACATGCGTCTTTGCGGTGTGGGGCGACACGTGGAGGCGTTGCGCGATGTCGTCGTTGGACAGGCCGACGGCGACGAGGCCGAGCACCTCGCGTTCGCGTTCGGTGAGGCGGTCCATTCCGGGCGGTGCCGGACGCAGTACGGGCTCGGGTCGGGTCAGGTAGTGGGCGATGAGCGCTCTGGTGGCCTTGGGCGACAGCAGTTCCTCGCCACGGGCCACGGTGCGGATCCCGTCGAGCAGGACGGCCGGTTGGACGCCCTTGCCGAGGAAGCCGCCGGCGCCGCCGCGCAGCGCGTCGAAGACGTATTCGTCGGCCTCGAAGGTGGTGAGGATCAGCACCTTCACGCTGCCGAGTTCGTTGTCGGAGCCGATGGTCCTGGTGGCTTCGAGGCCGTCCATGTCGGGCATGCGGATGTCCATGAGAACGACATCGGGACGGGTGGTGCGGGCCAGGGCGACGGCCTCGCGGCCCGTCCCCGCTTCACCGACCACCTCCAGATCGGGCTCTGCCTCGATGAGCATGCGGAATCCGGCGCGGATCACCGGCTGGTCGTCGACGACCAGGACACGGATGGTCATGCCGGGTTCCCCTCGTCCGCCGCGGCAGACGGCACGGTCTCCTGGGTGAAAGGCAGCAGGAGCCGCGCGTGGAGCCGGAATGTGCCGTCGGGTTCCGGACCGGCGGACAGGGCGCCACCTGTCGCCCGGGCGCGTTCGCGCATGCCGGTCAGTCCGTGTCCGGTGCCCGCGGTCGGCCCGGTGGCGCGCATCGTATTGAGGATGGTGATGTCCAACGCGCCCGTACGGTACTCCAGCAGGAGCCGGGCACCGGGTTCGCGGCCGTGCTTGTGCGCGTTGGTGAGTCCTTCCTGGATGATCCGGTACGCGGCCAGATCGGTGGCGGCCGGCAGCGGCCGTGGCTCCCCGGCGACCTGCTGCCGGATGGCGAGTCCGGCCGCGGTGAACGATTCGAGGAGCTGGCCCAGCCGGGACAGGCCGGGGAGGGGTTCGGTCGGCATGGACTCCTCACCGGACCGACGCAGCACGTACAGGAGCTGGCCGAGTTCGTCGAGCACCGCGCTGCCCGCCTCGTGAATGTGGCCGAGGGCGACCTCCACCCTGTCGGGACGGGTACGCGCGAGATGGCTGGCGACTCCGGCCTGTACGTTGATCAGCGCGATGTGGTGGGCGATCACGTCATGCAGCTCTCGGGCGATACGCAGCCGCTCCTCCGCGACCCGGCGGCGGGCCTCCTCCTCCAGGGTCGCCTCGGCGCGTTCGGCCCGTTCCTCCGCCGCGGCGACGTAGCTGCGCCAGGTGCGCACGCTGAAGCCGACGGCCGCGGCCATCCCGACGAACGCGACCACCCCGAAGGTCTCCCCGCTGATGACCGAGCCCGCGGCATGGGCGTTGGCCACGTAGAGGGCCATGGCCGTGACGGCGGTGGCGGTGATCGCGGGCCACTGCAGGGACGCGGCGGTGACGGTGTAGAGCGCGATCATCGCGGTGGTCTGGAGCAGGTGCGCGTTGGCGGGCGCCGCCACGATGGCCGTCACCGCGCCGGACAGGGCGAGCGCCAGCACGGTGAGGGGCGCCCGGCGCCGGGCGAGCAGCAGCAGGAACGTCACGCCGGCGGCGCCCGCGTCGCGGCCCGACAGGCTTGGCCCGGACTTGCTCAGTGCCTCCAGCACCGTGGCCACGCTCGCGATCACAGCCGCGAGGACGGTGTCCCACAGGAAGGGGTGGGCCTTGACCGCCTGCCGGAGGGACGCCGCACGTTTCGTGGTCCCGGCGTACGGCATGGCCGCGCTGCCCGGCGCCCCACGGCGGTCGGGCAGCGCGGCCACGTCGTTCAGGTCACGCATCGCGCCGCTTCAGCAGGACCGCCGCTCCCGCCACGAGGACGACGAGGTAGCAGACGAAGACCAGGAGCCCGGCCCACGGCGCCAGGGCATCGCCGCTCCCGCCCGTCTGCTCGGTGATGAACGATTGCGCGGCGTTCATCGGCAGATACGGGAAGACGGCGTCGCTGATGCTCCCGGGCAGCAGCCGCAGCACACTCGGCACCAGGAACAGCACACCGACCACCGCCGTGATCGCGCCGGCGGTGTTGCGCAGCATGCTGCCCACCGCCAGCCCGACCAGCCCGGCACCGGTCAGGTAGACGGCCGCGCCGACGACCGCCCGGAAGGCCCCGGGGTCGGACAGCGAGGCACCGTCGAGACCGCGCGAGGACAGGATCGCCTGGCCGGCGAGGAACGACACCATGCTCGCGGCGAACATGAACGTGAAGCTTCCCGCGGCGAAGACCGCCACCTTCGCCCACAGCACCGGCAGCCGGGCGGGCACCGCCGAGAGCGTGGAGCGGATGGTGCCGGTGGCGTACTCGCCGGTGGCCATGAGCACCCCGACCACCGCCGTGGCCAGCGCGGCCATCGTGACCCCGTAAAGGCTGTTCCACGTCGGGTCCGCCAGAGCCGGACCGCTCCCACCGCCGTCCTCCACGACCAGAGAGGACACCAGGCCGAGGCTCACCGTCACCACCGCCGCGACGGCCAGGGTGCTGAAGCTGGACCGCAGCGACCAGAACTTGATCCACTCCATATGGACGACGCGCGGCAGGGTGACCCTCGAACCCGGTGACCTCGAACCCCCTGTCCGCGAACCGGGCTTCCCGTACAGCGTGTTGGCGGTCATCGGTTCGCTCCTCCCTGGGCGGCGAGCGGCGCGTCGGCCGGGCCGGCGTGGTATTCGACGGAGTCCTGGGTGATCTCCATGAACGCTTCCTCCAACGACGCTTCCTGGGACGCGAGATGGTGCAGGGCCAGGCCGGCGCTCGCTGCCCGGTCCCCGATCTCGGGCGCGTCCAGCCCTTCGACGTCGAGCACCCCGGCCTCGGCACTGCTCACCGTGACCCCGTCACCGACCAGCAGTTCGCGCAGCCGCGCCGCGTGCGGTGAACGCACCCGGACGCTGCGCCGGGACGAGCGGGCGATGAAGTCGGCGATCGGACCGGCCGACAGCAGCCGGCCCCGCCCGATCACGATCAGGTCCTCGGCGGTCACCGCCATCTCGCTCATCCGATGCGAGGACACCAGGACCGTACGGCCCTGTTCCGCCAGCCCCTTGAGCAGGTTGCGGATCCACAGCACGCCCTCCGGGTCCAGCCCGTTGACCGGCTCGTCGAGGATGACCGTCTTCGGATCGCCGAGCAGCGCCGTGGCGATGCCCAGCCGCTGTCCCATGCCGAGCGAGAACGCACCGGCCCGCTTACGGGCCACCTCGCTCAGGCCGACCAGGTCGATGACCTCCAGCACCCGCTCGGTCCCGATACCGTTGCTCGCCGCCAGGGCCCGCAGATGGTGGTAGGCCGAACGGCCCGGGTGGACGGCCTTCGCCTCCAGCAGCGCGCCGATCTCGTGCAGCGGTGCGGCGTGCCGCGCGTGCGGCCGTCCGTCGACCGTAACGGTGCCCGAGGTCGGCCGGTCGAGCCCCATGATCATGCGCATGGTGGTCGACTTCCCGGCCCCGTTGGGGCCGAGGAAGCCGGTGACGACCCCGGGGCGTACGACGAAGCTCAGCGAGTCGACCGCGAGCTTCTCGCCGTACCTCTTGCTGAGGTTGGTCACCTCGATCATGTTTACCTCCGACAGGGAAAGGTGTACGGGCTCAACCCTCGCCTTTCGGGGGCCGGCGGGCGTCGCCCCACCGTGGACACCTGCCGTACCGCGATCGCGGTACGCCGGGCTATCCGTGTGCCGTGGCCGACCGGTGGTCCGCCGCCTCACGGGCGTCGAGCCGCTCCAGCAACGTGGCGAGAGCGGTCATCGGACGGCCTTGCCGGCGGCCCTCGGTGAGGCAGGTGCGCAGCCCTTCCACGTCCTGGGCGTGGACCTTGCCGCCGTGGTGGAAGCGGTTGAACGCCTGGTAGTCCAGCGGCAGCATCTCCCGCTCCATCGTGAGGTGCACCTTCGCGGTGGCGCGCGGCCCCAGCAACCTGGCCATCAGTTTGCCCCTCAGCCCGTTCTTCGGCAGAGCCATGATCTCGCCCTGCGCCCGGCAGGCCAGCCGCCAGAGTTCCTTGTCCGCCACCAGGGTGGTGAAGTCGGGCCAGCCCGCGATCGCACCGGCCATGTACACCGGCGAGCCGGAGTCGGAGAAGATCTCGTCGAGCCCCCGGCTCATCAGGAGGCAGCGCGACACCCCGGAACGGTTGTACAGCTCGGCGAACCGCTTCGCCGCCTCCGCGTTACCGCTCTCAAGACGGAAGCCGCCCTTGTTCGCCGGATGCTTGTAGGCGACGCTCGCCCTGGCCAACCGCGCCGGATCCGTGGGTGCGTTGACGGGGAGATCCGCGGCAGTCTGGTGGACGAGCGTGCCGACGAAACCGTGCGAGAGACGGTCGTCGGGGACGCCGAGGGCATCCAGGTAGTGCTGCCGTACGCCCATGCCGAAGGCGCACATGATGACGTGCGCGTCGGTCCCGCGGATCGCGTCACCCAGACCGCGGAGCATCGCGACGCTCTCGTCCGTACGGCTGGCGTGACCGTCGAGCGTGACAAGGACGAACCGGAAGCTCTCACCGGCCAGTTCATCGGTGCCCTCCACGACCTTGTACCCGTCGAAGGGCTTCAGCGCGGCGTCGTCGTAGCAGTAGAGCGGCGGACGGGATTGGAGTGCGGAGGCGCGTCCGGGACGGACCAGGAAGGTGATGTCCGCTCCTCCCAGGGCGAGGTGATAGCCGACGGAGAGTCCCGTCGCGCCGGCGCCGACGATCAGTACGGAGGGTCTTTTCATGACTTTGCGACCATTCATCAGGTGTGGGGGATCGTGTCGGTTCAGCCGAGGTCGGCCATACGCCGTGCCGCGGGGGCGGCGTGGGCCTCGATCCAGCGGGCCGGTTCGGTGACCGGGGGCGACACCATCACGGTGTCGATGCCGAGCCGGGCGTACGCGGCCATCTCGCGGGTGAAGGCATCGAGGTCGCCGTCGCGGAGGGCCGGTCCGGCGTAGATCGCGGTCTTGCGGATCCGGGCGTAATCGCGGCCCAGGTCGTCGCAGTGGCGGCGCAGGACGTCGAGTTTCCCCGCGGCCTCGGTGTGGGTGAAGGTGATGAGATTGCAGGCGTCGGCGTACTGGGCGACGAGCCGGAGCGTCTTCTTCTCGCCGTTGCCGCCGACCATGATCTCCGGGTGCGGGGTGCTGACCGGGGCGGGCACGCTCCGGGTCTCGGCGAGCTGGTAATGCGTGCCCTCGAAGGGGCCGTTGTTGTCCGGGTCCCACATCTGCTCGCAGATCCGCAGGGTCTCCTCCAGCCGTTCGAACCGTTCCGCCGTGGGCGGGAACGGCACGCCCAGACCGAGGTGTTCGCGCTCGTACCAGGCCGCGCCCAGGCCCAGGGTGGCCCGGCCGCCGGACAGGACGTCGAGCGTGGTGACGATCTTGGCGAGCAGGCCGGGATGGCGGTAGGTCACCCCGGTGACCAGCGCGCCGAGTCGCACGGTGGAGGTGTGTGCGGCGAGGAAGGAAAGGGTCGCGTACGCCTCCAGCATCGGGCTTTCCGGGCCGCCGAGTTCCTCCATCTGGAAGTAGTGGTCCATCACCGATATCCAGCCGACCCCGGCCGTCTCGGCGGCGGCCCCGACCGCCGCCAGCTCCACCGCCGGGCCACCGGCCCCTTGTGTGCCGTCGAATCCGACGATGTTCATGCCCAGGCGCATGTCAGTCTCCTCGCTGCGAGCCGTGATGGTTCAGGGCGCACTGTTCAGGCATGGTCGGGGGTCGCGTGGACGGCCGAGTCGGCCAGTGCCCTGACCTGGTCGATACCGACCGTGGTGCCGGGAGTCCGGAGGTACCAGCCGTACATCTCCTCCTGGCTCAGCTCCTGCGCGGGCTTCGCGGTGAAGTACGGGTCGACGTGGACCGGCGTGCCGGGCTGACTGCGCCAACTGTCGGCGAGCGTGCCGATGTCCACCGCGTCGTAGCCGAGGACGTCCAGCAACGCCGCCGCCTCAGCCTTGGCCGCCGCGTCGTCGCCTGAGATAGGCAGGGCGCTGCGGTCGGGCGCGCCGACGGGCCGGGCCAGGGTGAACAGCCGGACGAAGTCGATGTTGTGGAACGCCTTGACGACCTTCGAGGCCGCCAGGTGCCGCTGCACCAGGGCGCTGGAGGTCAGCCCGGTCGGCCCGCCCTCGTCCAGCTCCGCGATGGGTCCGAAGCGGTCCGGGTAGTAGTTCATCGTGTCGATGACGGTCTTGCCGGCCAGCTCGGCGGCGGGCAGCTTCTCGTAGGCGCCCAGCAGGATGGTCGCCACCACCAGGTCGCCGGCCTCGGCGGCTTCGGCGGGCGTGGCCGCGCGCGCCCGCGGGCCGAGTTCGGCGACCAGGTCCGTGAGGGTCTCCGGGCCGCGGGAGTTGCTCAGCACGACGTCCAGGCCCGCTGCGACAGCGAGACGGGCCAACGCGCTGCCGATGTTGCCGGCTCCGATGAGCCCGAGGGTCTTGGTCATGACTTCATATCTCCATTTCGATGGAATCCGGGCGGGTGCGAACTTGACGGGCGGGATCGTGACGGGCGAGGGCGTGCCTCGCGGAACTGTGGACAGCGAGCGGGGTCACCCGCGCAGGCTCACGCCGCCGTCGATCGACCATGCCTGGCCGTTGATCCAGGCCGCGTCGTCGGAGAACAGGAAGGCGGCGGCGCCGGCCAGGTCGGCGGGTTCGCCCAGCCGCGGACTGCGGCCTGCCTCCAGCGCGAAGGCAAGCCGGCCCTCGTCGAACTGCCGCGCCAACTGCTCGCTCAGGACCAGACCGGGGGCCAGTACGTTGCAGCGGATGCCCTCCTTGCCCCACCGGGAGGCGATGTGGCGGGTCAGCGCGTTGACCCCGGCCTTGGAGGCCGCGTACGCCGGGCGGGTGGGCTCGCCGCCCCAGGCCGCGCCGGAGGAGGTGTTGACGATGACGCCGCCGCCCTGGCCGAGCAGGTGCGGGAGGACCGCACGGCAGGTGAGGGCGTAGCCGAGCAGGTTCACGTCGTGGGTGCGCCGCCAGACCGCCGGATCCATTTCCAGCAGGTCACCGTCGCGGCCCAGGGTGTCGGCGGAGAGGTCCGCGCCGACGTTGAACAGCCCGTCGATCCCGCCGAATTCCGCGACCGTCCGGTCGATCAACGTGTGGACCGACTCCTCGTCGCCCAGGTCGAACCCCACGGCGACCGCGGCACCGCCCGCGTCGGCGATGCCTTTGACCGTGGCCCGGGCTCCCGCGAGGTTGATATCCCCGGCGACGACCGAGGCGCCCTCCTCGGCAAGCCGCTCGGCTGTCGCGGCGCCGATGCCGGTGGCGCCACCGGCGATGACGATCCTCTTGCCCTTCAGTCCCCTCATACGTTCCCTCCAACAATCTGAAGCAATGACTCAATCATGAGTCAAAGACTGTAATTGGAACTCGGTGTCATACTGGAAACCGTACCTCACTCATGCGAACCGGGGGCGAGCGAAAGGTAGGGTCGTGAGGTGACCGCAGGACCGCGTACGAGAACGAGAGACATCGCACGGGCCGCCGTACGGTCCGAGCTGGCCCAGGTGACGTATGACCTGATCCGCCGCGAGGGCTTCGACCAGGTGACCGTCAACGACCTGGCCGCGGCGGCGGGAGTGTCCCGGAGCACCTTCCTCCGGTACTTCGGCAGCAAGGAGGACGCCGTCCTCGGCGCCGTCGAGGCCCAGGGAGAACAGCTCGCCGACGCCCTGCGCGACCGCCCCGCCGACGAGGACGACTGGACGGCGCTACGGCGTTCGCTGGACGCCCTCATCGAGCCCTACCGCCACGACCCGGCCGAGGCGCTCGCCACGACCCGCCTCATCATGGGTACCCCGGCCCTGTGCACCCGGCAGCGGGAGAAACAGCACGGATGGCGCCCGCTCCTGGTCCGGGCCCTCGCCGAGCGCACCGATCCGCCGCGCTCCGAGGCGCTGGCGCTGTCGGTCAAGGCCGCCGCGGCGTTGGAGTGCCTGAACATCGCCCTGGACCACTGGATCGTGTCCGAGGGGCACGTGGACCTCGTCGGCCTCCTGGACGAAGCCTTCGCCGCGCTCACGCTCCCGTAGGCAGGACGCGGTGGGGACCGGCTCGGCCCCGTTGCGCGGGTACCGAGCCGACCCGCGTGGTGGTAGGTCCTGGAGTCAGTCGGTCTTCGTTGTGGAGAGCGTGGGGAAGCCGTTCAGGAGCTGCTGGAGGTGCATCACCTGCCGTGGGATGAACTCCGCGATCGTCAGCCCGACGACGTCTGTGGCGCTGTCGATGTCGGCGACGATGCGCTTCACCTCGGCGCTGGCGAGCCCGTCCGGTTCGATGCCGAGACCGAGGACGATGTCGTCGCTGTCGACGGCGTCGAGGTCGAAGTGGACGGCGACGTGTGTACAGCCGGTGGCCGCGAGCCAGTCGAGCAGCGGCCGGGTGGAGGTACGCAGCTCCTCCGGACTGAAGGACTGGATACCCCATGCGGCGACGTTCGGATAGTCGTCGTCGGTCCAGGAGTGCAGGCCGACCAGGGCGACACGGTGCGGGGAGACGGTCGCCGGGAGCAGCTCCTGCACATCGGGATCGCCGTGGCCGGTGAGTGTGGCGACGGCCATGGCGTGGTAGCCCGGGTATGCGCTCTCGGGGGTGCCGATGTCGGGGTGCGCGTCGATCCAGATGACCGCGAGGCTGTCGCCGTAGCGGCGGGCGAGTTCGGAGAACGGGGCCACGCTCACCGAGCACTCGCCGCCCAGGGTGGTGATCCGCGCCGGGTCGTGTCGGCGGATGGTCTCCAACGCCTCCGCGAGCTGCTGGAGGACGATCTCCTTGGCTTCTACGCCGTCGCGTTCCTCCAGGCCGTCGTCGGACATGGTGACCGGGACCGTGGCGGTGGGGCCGTCGTGCGGGGGCAGCACCGCTTCGAGGACCGCCGCGCCCGTGGCGTAGCCGCGGCGGGCGACGTCCAGGGGAAATTCCGGAGCGAACGCCTCGACACTGGAGGTGCCCGCACCCTGCCACTGCGGCCAGACGAGACGGAGGCTGACGCCGTCCTGGCCGGGGTTGTCCGCCGGCATGGGGGCCGTACGTGCCATGAGTGTGTTTTCCCTTCCGTAAGCCGTCACAGTCGTTCTGCCGGTACAACGATTTCCGATGCGTCGGTCATCTCCCGCGCTGTCGCGAAGTGCCGTGGATCACCGGCCCGTCGGGATCAGTGTGCGGTGGATGGCGACGCGGCCTGCGACAGCCACGCGGAGGCGGCGACCGTACGGTGCTCTCCGCGCGGTCGCCGCAGTCCTGTGGCCCTACCAGGTCACGGGAAGCTCGTAGACGCCGTACGCGAGTGAGTCGCCCTTGAAGTTGAGTTCGTCACGGTCGACGGCGAGGCGCAGGGTCGGTACGCGGCGGAACAGGGTGCCGAAGACGACCTGGAGCTCGATGCGGGCGAGCTGCTGGCCCATGCACTGGTGGGCGCCCCAGGCGAACGCGTGGTGTCGCCGCGCCTCGGGGCGGGTGAGGTCGAGCCGTTCCGGCTCGGGGAATGCCGCCGGGTCCCAGTTGCCGAGGGGCAGCGCGACGATGATGCCGTCCCCGGCCCGGATGGTGACACCTTCGATCTCGATGTCCTCCAGGGCGATCCGCCGCTGCCCGAGGTGCGCGATGGTCAGGTAACGCAGCAGTTCCTCGACCGCGTTCGCGACGGTCTTCGGGTCGTCCGTATCGCGCAGCAGCGCCAACTGCTGCGGGTTCTCCAGGAGCGCGGCGGTGCCCAGCGTGATCATGTTCGCGCTCGTCTCATGACCGGCGATCAGCAGCACCATGGACAGTATGGTGGCGTCGGGAAGAGTGATCTCGCCCGCCTTGACCCGAGCGGCGAAGTCGGACAGCACATCCTCGGCCGGTTCCTCCATCTTGGCCTGGAGCAGCCCGGCCAGGTAGCCGCCCAGAGCCTGCCCGGCCGAGTGGCTTTCCTCCTCGGTCTTGTACCTCTGGGTCGCCATCGCGGCCTGTTCCTGGAAGAAGTCGTGGTCCTCGTACGGCACGCCGAGCAGCTCGCAGATCATCAGCGAGGGCAGCGGCAGCGACAGCGCGGTGACCAGGTCCGCCGGTTTCGGGCCCGCCAGCATCCGGTCGATGAGCTCGTCGGTGAACCGCTGGATGCCCGGCCGCAGTTTCTCCATGCGGTTACGGGTGAACGGGCTCGTCATCGTCCGTCGGATCCGCAGGTGGTCGGCCCCGTCGGCATTGAAAATCGTGAGGGGCCGGCTGTCGACCGTCTCGGCCATCAATTCGGTCGGATGCGGGAATCCGGGCCGTTTCTCGTCCGAGCTCACCCGCGGGTCGGACAGGATCGCGCGCTGTGCGGCGTGGCCCGTGATCAGCCACGGGGTACTGCCGTCCCAGATCCGGCCTCGTGACACGGGCTTCTCGTGGTGGAGGGCGAGCAGTTCAGCCGGCGGAGCGAACGGGCACTGCCCCGAACGCTCTCCCGGATACTCGGGACGCCGCGGGTCAGCGGCTGTGACGTCGGTTTCCGTCTCGGTCATGGCATGTCCTTACAGGTGAGCCGGTCCGGGGGACCGGGCCGTGGCTGATGGTGTGTTGCCGGAGTTGGCTGATGAGGCTGGTCGACCGGTGCGTATGACGCCCAGGATTCGCCGGGCCGCAGGGTCACAGACCGCCGGCAACCTGCTTCCGCGGGCTCCGGAGGAGGCCGGAGCCCGCGCCGAGCGAGACGAGACCCATGACGACGGCTGCCAGGATCCCCTTCGTGCCGTCGAGAACCATCGGGAGGATCACCGCGACGAATGCGTTGAACAGGAACAGGAACCAGAGCGTCGGCCTGGACATGAAGAACGCCCTGACCGCTTCTCGCTTCATGAGGAGAGCACTTGTCACGGTCGAGAGGACCATCCCGCCGAGGGTGGCCAGATGCTTCGGCATGCCGTCCAGAAGGGTGCCGGAGGCCAGGGAAGCGGCGAGGCCCAGATGGAAGAGCAGGACGAGGACCGGCGTCGACATGAGAATCGAGCGGGACGACTTCATGGACATTTCCTTTGGAGTGGGGGGCTGGGAATGTCTGCGTTCCACGATGTCTGCGCCGGCCCGACGGCGCAGCGGACCGGGCTCCCCGACCGGTGGTGTAGCCAGCTACACCACCGGCCCCCAGGAGCATCCGACAGACCCGCCCTGTTCATGGCATGCCGCTCAACTCGGCGGCACCACAAGAAACCCGACGGAAGGTTCCGTAGGTAGGTCAGGTGGATTCGCGGTGCACGAGGGTCGCGTTGTCCGCAGCCCTCCGGCGTGGCAGCGGGTGGCCGTCCAGCTCGTACAGGGCGAGGTCGGCGAAGAGGCGGCCCAGGGCCGCTGTGCTGAAGCGGATGCTCGACAGGGCGGGGACGAACATGCCGGCGAGAGGGGTGTCGTCGTGGCCGATGACCGAGAGTTCGCCCGGGATCCGGATGCCCGCACGGACGGCGGCCCCCGCGACCGCGGCGGCGACCTCGTCGTTGAACGCGACGACGCCGGTGACGCCCGTGTCGCGCCACTCGCGTACGGCACGGTCGGCGGAACCGTCACGGTGGTCGGTGTTCCGCAGGCCGAGGGGCGGCAGACCGAGGGAGTGCGCGTGGGCCTGCGCCGCACGGTGGCGGGCCTCGGCCAGGAACGGCGGGCGGACGGCGTCCCAGGTGGCGTAGGCCAGGTTTCGACAGCCGCGGTCGTAGAGGTGCTGGACCTGTAGCCGCGGTCCGGCGCTGACCGCCAGGGAGATGTCTGCGGGCTCCCCCTGGGCCGGGTCCGGGAAGATCCTCGCGATACCGCAGTCGCGCATCGAGGCGACCTCGTCCGGCGTGAAGCGGTCGGGGCCGAAAACGAAGTCGGGGTGCAGCGCCTCCCACAGTGGCCGGACCCGTCCGCCGGACCGGCGGGTGTGGGTGACGAGGGAGTAGCCGGCGTCTTCGAGGACGAGAGCCGCCTCCTCCACGTAGTCGCGCAGGGTGTGTTCCATGGGCCAGTCCGGAAGGACGAGCAGGACGATCCGGCTGCGTCCGCCGGCCAGCGTCCGGGCGGCGCTGTTGGGCCGGTAGCCGAGGCGGACTGCCGCGTCCCGGACGCGCTCGCTCGTGGTCCGCGAAATGGTCTTGCCCGGCGTGTGATTGAGGACGAACCCGACGGTCGCACGGGACACCCCGGCTTCCCTGGCAACGTCCGTGGCAGTGGGGCGTCGGGGCATCGACGTGTCCGACACCGTCGCCGTCCCCCTTCCGCCGCACCAGGTCGTTCCGCAGGCGGTCCCTCCGAACCACCGCTTTCGCGCACACTCCAGGCGCCATGATGCCAGCCCGTCAGCTTGTGCGAGCGTAGCTCCCCGCTGATTCCTCTCACCCCTCCCGCACCGGCGCCGCCCTGCTCCAAGGTTTGGCTCCACCCAGAAGGTAGCGCGCGCTACCTCTGGTGCGTCAACATGTGCGTGGTGCGGAAATCCCGTGCTGTACGCAATCAGGACCGGGGGTTTCATGTCGTTTCGCTGGGGCATCGCGGGGACCGGCAGCATCGCGAACGGGTTCGCCGACGCCCTGACCCGGCTGCCGGACGCGCGGCTGGTGGCCGTCGCCTCGCGTAGCAGAGAGAAGGCCGAGGCGTTCGGCGAGAAGTTCGGTATCCCTGAGGCAGGCAGATACGGCTCCTACGAACAACTCGCCGCCGACGACGGTGTCGACCTCGTCTACGTGGCATCACCCAACTCCCACCACCACGAACACACCCTCTTGTTCCTCAACGGGGGTCGGGGGGTGCTCTGCGAGAAGCCGTTCGCGCTGGACGCCGGGCAGGCCGCCGAGATGGTGGCCACGGCCCGCGAGCGCGGGCTGTTCCTCATGGAGGCGATGTGGAGCCGCTTTCTGCCCGCCTACGTCAGGCTCCGCGAGCTGGTCGCCGACGGAGCCGTCGGTACCGTGCTGTCCGTCGAGGCCGACCTCGGATTCCCGTTCCCGTACGATCCCGCCCACCGGATGTCCGATCCCGCCCTCGGCGGCGGAGCCCTTCTCGACCTGGGCGTGTACCCGGTGTCACTGGCGAGCATGCTGCTCGGCGAGCCCGACCGGGTCGACGCGACCGGAAAGCTCGGCGTGACCGGGGTCGACGACCAGACCGCCGTCCTGTCCGGCTACGACAGCGGTGCGATGGCGATCGCCAAAGCCTCGATGCGCTCGCAACTCGCCTGCACCGGCCGGATCACCGGCACCGACGGCCACATCGAACTGCCCTTCCTGATGCACTGCCCGGACGAACTCGTCGTCCGGACGCGAGGCGTCACCGAGCACCTGAGCCTGCCCGCCGCCCGTGACGGGGACGCCGAGGTGACTGCCGGCGGGGGCCTGCACCACCAGGTCCGGCATGTGCACGAGCGGCTGCGGGCAGGCCAGTTGGAGAGCGACGTCATGCCCTTGGACGAGTCCGTGTCGGTGATGCGGACCCTCGACGCCGCACGAGCCGGGATCGGGCTGCGCTTCCCCGGCCGGTGAACCAGGACGCCGGTCGCGAACGGCCACCGTCGTTGGGGCCATGGACAGCAGGGCCGCAGTCGACGGCGGCGGTCGTTGCCCAACGTCACAGCTAACGCGCGTTGGGGTCAGCCGTTATCATGGTGCGACGCCATTGAGATCGGCGTCCCCTGTTGCGAGAGGGCCATGGACCGACCCGCCAAGCGTGCCACCAGCGCTGACGTCGCCCGCGTCGCAGGCGTTTCCCGGACCACCGTGAGCTTCGTCCTCAATGACAAGCCCGGCCAGACGATCCCGGAGGAGACCAGGCGCCGGGTCCTCGAAGCCGCCCGGAGCCTCGAATACCACCCGCACTCCTCCGCGCGGGCCCTCGCCGCCGGTCGCAGCGAGATCGTCCTGCTCTCGCTGCCGGCCATGCCGATCGGCGCGGGCATCAGCCGGTTCATCGAGGAACTCGCGACCGCGCTGGCGGAACACGGCCTGACACTGGTCACCCACCTGTCGGGAGCGCGGGGGCGACCGCTGCCGGAGGTGTGCGCGATCGTCAACGCCTCGGCGGTGGTCGGGTTCGAATCGTTCGACCCTGCCACCATCCGGGCGCTCTACAGCGCGGGCGCCCAGTTCGTGTTCCCGTTCCGGATGGACCACGCGCACGGGATGCGGCCGGTCGGCCGGCTGCAGGCCGAATACCTGATCGGCCGGGGACACCGGCGCCTCGGCTACGCGATGCCCGACAACCGCGGACTGCGCCCGATGGCCGAAGACCGCCTGCTCGGCGTGGCCGACGCCTGCGCCGCGGCCGGGATCGCCCCGCCCGTCGTGGCCAGTACGAACCTGGAGGTCGCCCCCGCGGCCCGGGCGGTGGCCGAGTGGACGGCGCGATCCGTCACCGGGGTGTGCGCCTTCAACGACGACACGGCGATCGCGGTTCTGGCGGGCATGCGCGAGCACGGCCTCGCCGCCCCCGCCGATCTCGCCGTCATCGGGGTCGACGACACCCCCACCGCCCGTCTGGCGGCCCCGCCGCTCACCACCGTCTCGTTCGCCTTGCACGAGGTGAGCCGGCGCCGGGCCGAAGTGATCGTGGAAGGACTGGCGGGCCGCGAAACCCAGTCGGCCTCCGAGACGATCAACCCGCTCCTCGTGGAGCGTTCCACCACCTGACCGGGCAGGGGCGGCTCCGTAAGTGTCTGGGCGCCCTCATGCCGAGCGTCCCTCGATCACGCCGTGATTCCTTCGTTGTTGCCAGGAGCTCTGGCCGATGGGCCCACCGCGGTGGCATCATGGTCACTAACGGGCGTTAGTTCGGGTTGGTGTGGCGCCGGACAGCGCTGAACCATGCCGGACCGCACCGCAGGCCCTTCAACTCGCCGGAGCCCGCCGCATACCGCGTCCCCACAGGAATCCGCTCCACGAGCGGGAGTCCTGACGGCCGTCCGCCGCTCGACGACATCAACGACAGGGACACGATGGTCAGTACTTTGTTTGACGACAGCCGACCTGCCCGCCCCGAGGCCCACCGGATCCTGGAAGCGTCCGTGGACGGAGCGAGCCGAAGGAGTCCGGTGTGCCCGTAGATCCTTTCTTCGGCGAGTACTACGGACGGCTGCGCGCTGCGATGGCAGGTGCCACCTCGGAGCAGGAAGCCCGAGTGGCGTTGGAGGACTTCGGCCGCCGTCAGAAGGTGTGGACGAGTCCGGATGTCGTGGTGGAGGACATCGACGTCCCCGGTCCGCACGGGCCCGTCCCGGTGCGCACCTACCGTCCTGCCCACGGCCGCCTCACCGCGGCGCTGCTGTGGGCGCACGGCGGCGGCTTCGTGGCGGGCGACCTGGACATGCCCGAAGCGCACATGGTCTGCGGAGAACTCGCTCTGCGTGCCGACGCGCTCGTCGTCTCGGTGGACTACCGGTTGGCGAACGAGTCCGTCCGCTATCCGCTCCCGCTCGACGACGTCCACGCGGTCTGGACCTGGTTGTCCACGGACGGCCTGCCCGAGGAAATCGGCCACGTGCCGATCGGGATCGGCGGCGCCAGCGCAGGGGCGGCACTCGCCCTCGCTACGGCGCTGCGCGGCCGGGACGGCGGCCGGCCCGCGGATGCGCTGCTGCTGGCCTACCCGTTCGTGCACTTCCCCGTCCCGGCGCTCGAGGCGTCGGCCGCCGCCGAACTGAGCACCCAGGACCCCATGGCACGCCTCGCCCCGCCCGTGATCGAGCACATGGTCCGCACTTTCGTCGGGCGGATCAGCGACCTGCCGGCCGAGGCGTTTCCGGGTGGGACGTTGCTGGACGGCCTGCCTCCCACGCACATCGTCCTGTCCGAGTACGACGATCTGCGTCCGTCCGGGGAACTTCTCAAACGCCAGTTGGACGAGTCCGGCGTGCCGGTGGCCACCCTTCTGGCCGACGGGATGCTCCATGGGCATCTGAACTTCGTCGCGGACCTGCCGCAGATCGATGAGTCGCTCGCCTTCTTCGCTACGGCGCTCGGCGAGGCGAAGGCGCTCCCGTCGGCTCAGTAGCCGACGGCATGTTCGCGTGCCGAGGTCGCGGAGAGCGGCCTCGGCACGCGCGTTTCACGTTTCAGGCGACACGTTCTCATCGGCGCCCCGCTCCGCTCGCGGGGTGAGTGCTCACGGAGCCCTGAGGCATCTGGCGGAATCGTGGTGATCCCGGGCCCTTCACGTCTTCTTGCTGTTCGGCTTCGTGGCCCCGCCGGTCAGAGGTGGCCGCGGCGGGCGATGTCGCCGAGCCGGGCCAGGCTCGGTTTGGGCTTGCGTTCGAAGGTCTCGCGGTCTACGGCGATGAGGCCGAACGTCGGCTTCCAGTGGCCCCATTCGAAGTTGTCCAGGGCGCTCCAGTGCAGGTAGCCGCGGATGTCGATGCCGTCGTCGACGGCCGCGAACAGGTGGCGCAGGGCCTCGGAGGTGTAGGCGATGCGCTGGTCGTCGTCGGCGGTGGCGATACCGTTCTCGGTGACCAGGATCGGGACGCCGCCGGTCACCTCCCAGGTGTGCCGTACCGCGATCCCGATCGCGTCGGGGCGGTAGGCGTTGCCGGTGAGGGTGTTGTCCGGGGCGTTCGGATGTGGGACGACGCCCTTCTCGTCGACGGTTTGACTTGAGTACGACTGGACTCCGATGAAGTCGTCGCCGCGGGCCGCCTCCAGATAGAGGTCTTCTTTGATGTACCGGACCTCGCGCAGCTTGGCCTCGTTGCCGGGGGTGGCGGTGAGGGCCTGGTTGGCGACCGTCCATCCGGCCTTGGCGTCCGTCTCGCGCTTGAGGATCTCGCGGGCGGCGTGGTGTGCCTCGGCCAGCCGTAGCCCGACTTCGGGGTCCGGGTCAGGCAGTACGGGGTACTCGGCGTCCGCGACGGTCGGAGTGACCATCTGCTTCCTGGCCGCGGCCGACCGTACCGGGTCGCTCATCCACACCATGAGGGCCAGCATGTTGGGCTCGTTGATGGTGCAGACCCACTCGACGCCGCCGAGGATGCTGGTCACGGACCGGACGTAGGTCTTGAAGCGTTCGATGCCCTTCGGGCCCAGCCAGCCTTCGTCCTCGGCGAACCAGCGGGGGCCGGTGAAGTGGTGCAGGGTGACGACCGGGGTGAGGCCGAACCCGACAGCAGTGTCGATCATGCGCCGGTAGTGGGCGAGTGCGGCGCGGGAGATCTGGCCCGGGTTCGGCTCGACACGGGCCCATTCGATGCCGAACCGGTAGCTGTTGAGTCCCGCGTCGGCGAGCAGCCGCATGTCTTCCGCGTAGCGGTGGTAGCTGTCGACGGCGTCGCCGCTGCGTTCCATACCGGGAGTACGCAGCTCACGTTGCCACCAGTCGCTGTTGATGTTGTTGCCCTCCACCTGGTGAGGGGCGGTCGCCGCTCCCCAGAGGAAGCCGGATACGAGTCGAGTCATCGTCGAGGTCCTTCCTGCTTGAGCCGGTGGGTCAGGACGCGTTGGCGCCGCAGGCGATGCCCGCTTCGACGGTGATCGTCGCGTCGCACCGGATGTCGTCACTGGCGAACCCGGCGAGCAGGGTGACGTCACCCGCTTCGATGCCGCGGCGGCCGTCGGGCAGTGTGTAGTGGAGCCGTTCGACCGGGGCTTCCAGGACGATCCGGCGGCTTTCGCCGGCGGCCAGGGCGATCCGCTGGAACTGGATCAGTTGCCGGACGGGGCGGACGACGGAGGCGGCCTCGTCACGCGCGTAGAGCTGCACGACCGTCTCGCCGTCGGCCGGGCCGGTGTTGGCCACGCGGACGCGGGCTCGTACCGTACCGCCGACCAGTTCCACAGCCGGGCCCTCCTGCCCGTCCAGGTCGAGGGCGAGAGAGAAGGACGTGTAGGACAGGCCGTGGCCGAACGCGTACAGCGGTCCCTGCTGGTCGAGGTCTCCGTAGCCGTGGCGGGTGCCGGTCGGGTGGCCGTATCCGCTGCCGTGGTGGTGGCCGTGGTAGAGGGGCAGTTGCCCGAGGTGCCGGGGGAAGGTGCTCGGCAGCTTGCCACTCGGGTTGGCCTCGCCGAAGAGCGCCGAGGCGATGGCCGGGCCGGCCTCCTCGCCCAGGAGCGGTGCGAGCAGGACGGCGTTGGAAGCCCGCGCCACCGGCTCAAGGAGCAGGGGACGGCCGGAGACGACGACGGTCACCAGCGGCTTTCCCGTCGCGGCGAGTAGTGCGAGGAGTTCCTCCTGGTCTCCGGGGAGTGCCGGTACGGCGGTCGACTGGCCCTCCCCGGCGGTGTTGGCACCCACCCATCCGGTGCGTTCGCCGACGACGGCGACGACCAGGTCGGCGCCCTCCACGGCCTGCTGTACGGCCGCCGCGTCCAGGGCTTCGCCGGCGTCGGCGGCGAACCGGCCCAGCGGCGCGAAGTGAACCGTCGGGTCGAGTCGGCGCAGCGCGTCGAGGACGGTGGGCGCGTCGGGGTGGATCTTCCGGGTCTGCTCCTCGAAGACGGGGTCGAGGCCAGGGATCCGGGTCTGGAAGATGTCGGTGAAGACGAAGGTCTCCGGATCCACGCCGGCGACCTTCCCTTCCCGGACTGCGCGCATCCCGATCGGCATCTCCCGGGCGGCGACGGAGGTGTAGGCCGCGAAGTGGATCCGCAGCTCGTCCGCCGCCGGACCGACCAGGACGATACGCCGCGCGCCGGGCGTCAGCGGCAGCACACCGTCGTTGGCGAGCAGCACCATGCCGCGCTCCGCGATCGACCGCCGGATCCCGGCAGCCTCCTCGGGGTCAGGGAGCGCAGTAGGGGGTACCGGGGTCGTGCGGGCGGGCGGGGGCGGGGTGAAGGCGGGGATGAGTCCGACGCGGGCCTTGGTCGTCAGGACTCTGGAGACCGCGGTGTCGACGACGCTCTCGTCGAGACGGCCACTCCTGACCTCGTCGGCGAGCGCCGAGAAGTTCACATTGCCGGGCAGTTCGACGTCCAGGCCCGCCGTGATCGCCTGCCGGGCGGCGTCCCCCTCGGTCACGGCGGTGCGGTAGGCGACCCTCAGCAGATTCACCGCGTCGTAGTCGCTGACGACCAGGCCGTCGAAGCCGAGCTGTCCGCGCAGGAGTTCGGTCAGCAGCCAGCGGCTGGCTGCGGCCGGGACGCCGTCGATCTCGTTGTACGAGTTCATGACGACCGCGAGCCCCGCCGCGGCGATGGCCCGGCGGAACGGCTCGGCGTACTCGTCGGAAAGCGCCCGCCGGCCCAGCTGGGTGATCGCGGTGTTGAGGCCGGCCTCCGAAGCGCCGTAGCCCAGGAAGTGCTTGCCGGTCGCCAGGACACCGTTCTCCTGGTCCGCGCCCTGCACGCCACGGACGAACGACACCGAGAACCGGGCCGCCAGCTCCGGGTCCTCCCCGTAGGTCTCGTGCACCCGGCCCCACCGGGGGTCGCGGTTGATGTCCATGACCGGCGAGAACAGCAGTTGGACGCCGGAGTGGCGCATGTGCGCCGATGTCACCCCGGCGGCCCGCTGGACCAGAGCGGGGTCCCAGGTCGCGGCCTGTGCCCAGGCGGTGGGGAACTGCGAGCCGGACACGTGCAGGAAGCCGCTGATGCCCTCGTTGTGGACCAGGGCGCCGATGCCGAACGGTGAGGTCTCCCGGACGGCGTCCTGGATGGCCGCCAGGTCCCGGCGCAGGCTCTCGGCGTCGTGCCCGAGGAACCACGCCATCGACAGGTGCCCCACCCCGTGCGGACGCAGCGCGGATACGAGACTCGGATCAGGGGTGGGGGCGGCCGCGGCGCCACCGGCTCGCCGGACGAAGAGCTCCGCTACGCCGAAACCGGTGAGCTGCGCGACCTTCTGTTCGAGCGTCAGCTTGGCGACGAGTTCCGAGATGGCTTCGGGCCCCCGGGAAAGGGTGGACATGGACATGAGGCTCTCCTACGTGAGGGGGACAGGTGGCTTCGACCGGGGTTCAGCGGCCCGTCGACGTTCGTCAGGGTGGAGGTGATACGGACGAGGGCACTGTCGGCCGTGATGACCCGCCCGGAGCTCTTGCGCTCGGTCAGGGCCAGACAGTGAAGCCCTCGTGCCGTACGGACCAGCCGCCGTCGTCGGGGAAGCCGGGGCAGTCGGCGTCGGCGCCTTCCCACCCGGCGGTCATCAGGGAAACGGCGGCGAGCAGGCCGCCGTTGGCCGGGAGGTAGACCGGCAGCACGCTGCCCATCTGCGGGCAGTGGCCCGTGGCCAGGTACCGGTTCTTCGGGGTGTCCATGAGCAGCGCGTCCACGGCCAGATCGGGGCGGCCGACCCGGGTCGCGGTCATCGCCATGGCGGGGAAGTCCCAGCCCCACGCGGAGTCCCACTCCCAGTGGTCGCGGACGTCCAGCAGGGTGGCTTCCATGGTGGCCGCGTCGATCAGCGGTGTCGCGGGCACCACACCCAGGGCGCACAGCATCGAGGGATGGTCGTCGCGGCGCAGATACGGTTCCGTCGCGATCGCCGTGTAGCGGCCCCCGTCCTGGTGCGGAGACGGCAGACCGTTCTGGACCTGCTGCCACTGCTCGTGCCGTTGGAGACCGAGGCGTTCGCGCCAGCGCTGGGCGATCTCCAGGCCCCACCACCAGTAGGCCAGTTCGAAGGTGGGGTCCTCGGTGGTCGCCGCGGTGTAGAACTCCTGGGCGGGCACCAGGGGTGCGGGCAGGTGGTAGCGGCCGTCCCGGTACTCCACGAAGGAGGCCATGAACAGCGCTGTCTCCTCGACCAGTTCCGCGTACCTGGATACGAGCTGGTCGCGCTCCGACGCGTCGCTGCCCCGGTGCAGCAGTTCCAGGAGGTGGAGCGGGTGCGGTTGCTGCCAGATCAGCAGGGCCCCGATGTCGCTGGGGCTCTCCCGGCCGTCCGGGCCGACGTGTTTGGGCCAGCGGGCCCCCTCGTAGTGCTGCCGCCGAGCGGTGGCGCGTGCGGTGTCGAGGATCGACAGGTACCAGTCCAGGCCGCGTTCGAGGAGTTCGGGCCGTCCCCAGGCGGGGAAGTGCGCGGCGTGCCACCAGTGCATCTCCAGATGGAACTTCCCCTGCCAGGAGTTGGTGACGAGTCCGCTCTCCTGGGGCGGCCGGGTGCCCGAGCAGTTCACCGCGGTCAGGTACTGCGACAGGACCACCCGGCGTTCCAGTTCCGCGGCCCGCGGATCGGTGCTGCCCGCGAAGTCGACGGCCGCGCCCGAGGTCCAGAAGGCGCGCCACCAGGCCGACGCGGCACGTGAGATCGTCTCGAAGCTGTCGCGTCCGAACTCCGGCCCCTCCTCGGGGCTGAAGCCCGCCACTATCTCCAACGTGCTTCCATGGTTGGTCAGTTCGTACGCATGTGGGTCGTCCATCGCGGCGAGGGTGCCCTGCGACCAGTCCAGGCGTACCGTGTACGCGCTGTCGTCGAGCACCCGGCGCAGGAGGCAGCCGCGTTCGTCGAGCCGCTCCGGTGTCGTGGTGTGCCGGTCGGCCGCCGACCAGTCGGAGGTGGTGAAGAAGCCGTCACTGGCGTAGGGGAACCTCACGGCGACCCCGGCCAGTCCACGGGCGAGCAGTTCGGACTCGATACGGAAGGCGACCCGCGCGTGGTGCGGATCGGCGACCGTCGTCACCCGTACCTCTGCCCCGGCGTATTCGAAGACGCTGGTGAGCACCCCCGACCACAGGTCCAGCCGCTGGCGCGGGTCGCGCAGCGCCGTCGGGTCGCTCTCCGGCTCCGCGTCCGGGCTTGCCCGCAGTACGAGACCGATGCGCCCCAGGTCGAGCCGGTGCGGATTGGTGTGGAGCCAGGTCCCGGCGCGGTACTCCTCGGGAACCTCACCGCCGAACATCGCGGCCATGTCGAACCTGTCCGGGTACTCGACCGGTCCACGCGCCGTCTCGTAGCGGGACATCGCGTCGGCGAGCACGAACCCGTCCGGGTTGGGCATCGAGTGCCAGCCCCAGGTCGACATCGTCGCGGTGTGCACGGCGAGCCGCCGCTCGGCGTGGGCGGCGGCCTGGTCGTGGAAGGCCGTGAACGTCTGCATGCCGGTGATGTCGGCGGTGAAGGCGAAGTCGCCGTTGCCGACGGTGAGGGCGCAGGACGCGTCGGCCTCCGTCAGCTCGACGGTGTGGCGGCGTACTACGGATTCACGGTCGATCGAGTTCATCATGGTCACCTCGGTCGGGTTCGTTTCAGGTGGGGCCATTGCCGCCGGGTGCTCCCTCACCGCTGTCGCGTCCCGGGCGGTATCGGAAGCTCCGTACCACCCGCGTACCGGCCAGGGGCTCGATGCCGATGACGCGGCCGGTGAAGCCTCCGGCGACCTCGGTCGAGAAGTAGCGCCCGTCGACCTGGGCCAGCCGCCGGAACCCTCCGTCGTCCAGGTGACCCAGCTCGATCAGGTCGGGTCCGGCCGCGTACGGGGACCCGGGCTTCGGTTCGACGGCGCGGACGCACAGCGTCACCGCGCTGTGTCCGGGGCGGGGAACGTCCGCGAGCACATGGTCCAGTCCGCCGATGACCACGCGGGCGACGAGCGAGGCGCCGCGCTTCTCCACGGCGGCCCAGTGCGTGTCGTCCAGGCGCAGCACCAGGCGTACGTCACCGCCGCCCACGACGGCGCTCGCCTCCCACTCCGCGTCCTTGGCGCGCACCCCCAGCAGATGCCGGGCGCCGGTCTCCCGCGGGGCCGCCGTGAGTGCCACACCGCCGCCCTGGGAAGGGGTGGCGAACCGCCTGGGGTGGATGCCGGGCGAGATCCAGCGCGGGTGCAGGGCCGGTGCGGTGAAGTCGTCCAGGAAGCCGCTGCCGGATTCCGGCACCTTGTGGTGCTCCTCGTCGAACACCGGCCAGCCGTCCTCCCAGCGGACGGCGGCGAGGAACGTCTCCCGTCCGTTGACATGGAACCCGGGACTGGTGCCACGAGGGCGCACGCCCAGATGGACCGCGGCCCACTCCCCGGAGGGGAGTTCGACAAAGTCCGCGTGACCGGTGTTCTGCACCGGGTGGCCCGAACTGCGGTGAGTGAGAACCGGGTTGGCAGGATTTCCCTCGAAGGGACCGGTGATGGACCGTGAACGTGCCACCGACACCGAATGCCCCCGCTCGGTGCCCCCCTCGGCGATGAGCAGATACCACCAGGAACCGCGACGGTAGAGATGGGGGGCTTCCGGGTGGGCCATGCCGGTTCCGCTCCACAGTGCCCTGGGTTCGGAGAGCAGCACACCGGTGCTCGGATCGATCGTCACCTGCCGGATCGGGCTCCCGGGCCGGCCCGACGCCCAGGTGAGATGGCAGGTGACGTCGAGATCCCAGGCGAGATCCGGATCGATACCCACCGCGCCGGTGGTACGCACCGGGGTGCTCCAGGGCCCGGCAGGGTCCTCGGCGCTCACGATGAGGTGCCCGCCGCGGACGTCCGCCATGTTCGTCGTGATCATCCAGAACCGTCCGCCGTGATGGCGCAGGGTCGGCGCGAAGATACCGCCGCTGCCCTGCCCCGAGGGCAGGACGAGCTGGTCCTCGCGGTCGAGCACGTTCCCGATCTGCTCCCAGCGCAGCAGGTCCCGGCTGTGGAAGACCGGCACACCGGGGAGGTACTCGAACGACGAGGTGACGAGGTAGAAGTCCTCGCCCACACGGCAGATGGAGGGGTCGGGATGGAATCCGGAGAGGATGGGGGTGTGGCTCATGACGTCACCTTCACTACCGGGGCGCGTTGTTGTCCTGCGGTCTACTTGACGGTGACATCGGCGGTGACATCGGCGGTGGCGGCGGCGACCGTGACGGTCACTTCGGCCGGTTCGCACCCCGGGGCGGCGGCTGTGAGGCGGATCTCGCCCGTCCCGGTCGGGCGGATGACGGCGAGGGCGCGGCCCTGATAGGTGTGGCGCTCCTTCGCGTCGAACCGTTCCTCGGTCGAGGGGTCCGCGCTGCCGAATCCGGCGAGGACGCCGTCCCCGGTGACTTCGACGCTCACCGGCCGGTCGGCGCCGGTGTGGAGGGTGCCGGCGGTGTCGGTCAGGGTGAGGGTGACGTACGCGAGATCGCCGTCCGCGGCCCCGATCACCGGCCGGTCGGCCTCGGCACGCAGCAGCGCCTGGCCCGTGGCGGAGCGCAGGGCCGCGCGACCGCTCTCGGCGCCGTCCCGGTAGGCGATCGCGAGGAGTTCGCCCGGCTCGTGGACGGTGTCGAATTCGGTACGGAAGCGGTGGTCCGCACCGACCGGCCGGCGCCCGAGGGAGCGGCCGTTGAGGAACAGCTCCACTTCGTCGGCGTCGCTGTAGACCTCGACGGCGATCGGTTCGTTCTCGAATCCGGGCCAGGTCCAACTGGAGACGGTGTCGCTCCACGCCCAGGGGGTCGAGGCGGCGGTCTGCCCGTAATACTGCGGACGCCGGACCGCCAGGTAGGGCTCGGCGCGCAGACCGAAGACGATCTCACGGTAGTAGGAGGCGGGGCGCCGGTGCCCGGTGATGTCGATGTCGCCGCAGCCCGCCAGCAGATACGGATACGGAGCGACGAAAGACGGCCGCGGGGAGTCGGGGGTGAGGTACTGGGGCCGGCCGATGCCGACCTCGCCCAGATAGTCCCAGCCGGTCCAGGTGAAGTCCCCGATGACATGGCCGTACCGCTCGACCAGCCGCCAGTTGCCGTCGATACGGGTCGGGAAGGTCTCCGTCCCCAGGATGATCCGGTTGGGGAAGAGGTCCTTGTCCAGGGCGTACCGGCTCTCGGCATAGTTCATGCCGGCGACGTCCAGCAGGGCGAACGACTCGGCGGTCCGCCGCGAGACCAGCTCGGAGGAGCTGACCGCGTTCATCATCTCCCCCGGATCGGCCATGAGGGTGTTGATGCCGGCGCCCTCGTCGGCCGTAGCAGCAGTCTGCTCACGAAGCGTGGCCAGGTCGGCCAGCACCGCCAGCATCCCGTTCACCGCGTTGGTGACATAGCGGGTGCCGTCCAGCGCGCGCACCTTCTCGGCGAGCGCGCGCCCCTGTGCGGCGCCGACGGCCGAGCCGGTCTCGGGGATCTCGTTGCCGATCGAATAGAGAACGACACTGGGGTGGTTGAAGTCCTTGGCGACCATCGACTCGATGTCGCGCTCCCACCACTCGGGGAAGCTCAGGCTGTAGTCGAACTCGCTCTTGCCCGAAGTCCACACGTCGAACGCCTCGTCCACGACCAGCACGCCGAGCCGGTCACAGGCGTCCAGCATCGCCCTGCTCATCGGATTGTGGGACATGCGGATCGCGTTGAACCCGGCGGCCTTGAGGATCTCGACACGGCGCTCCTCGGCGCGGGCGAACGTCGCCGCACCCAGGACCCCGTTGTCGTGATGGACGCACGCGCCACGCAACTTCACGGTCTCGCCGTTGATGCGCAGGCCGCGCCGCGGGTCGAGGCGCAGGGAGCGGATGCCGAAGCTCACGGTCTCTGTGTCCACCTCGCCGTCGCCGTCTCTCAGGGTCACGCCGACGGCGTACAGGTTGGGTGAGTCCGGGCCCCACAGGGCGGGGTCGTCGATGTAGAGGCGCTGACGGCAGAGCGCGGGCTCACCGGGCAGCACGGTGATCCGCGATACGTCGCTCGCGACCACCGTCCCGGCACCGTCACGGATCTCGGTGCGGACATCAACCGTCCGGATCGCGATCGAGTCGTTCTCGACCCTGGTCGCGACCTCGGCCACCGCCAGCTCCCGCTCGATGTCGGGAGTGGTGACCCGGACACCGTCGGGTGAGATCCGGACCGGACCGCCGACGAGCAGCCAGGTGTCCCGGTAGATCCCCGCCCCGGTGTACCAGCGGGAGTCACGGTGGCTCCGGGCCTCGACACGGATCTCGTTGTCCTCACCGAACCGCAGAAAACGATCCGCGTCGATGAGGAACTGCGCGTACCCGAAGGGGCGCTGACCCGCGTAGTCGCCATTGATATACACGGTGGCGTCACGGTAGACGCCCTCGAATTCCAGGACGATCCGTCGGCCCCGGTACTCCTCGGGCACCGAGAAGGTCTTGCGGTACTCGAAGGTCCCGCCGGGGAAATAGGCACCCGCACCGTTCTCCGAACCGACACCGCCGCCGGCCGCGACTCGCTCCTGCCCGAGCATCGCGTCATGGGGCACGGTCACCGGCTGGTACGGAACCGAGTGACCCCCCAACTCTGCGAAGGGATTGACCTTCGGCCTGAACTGCCAGCCGTCGTTGAAGGAAACGCGGATCAAAGGAACTTCCTCACTTCGAGAACCAGTGCTGCCAGAGTCGGCTCCGGCGAGAAGGAGCCAACCCTGGCATCGGGATCAAGCGGCCGCTTGGCCCGCTTCGACTTCGTCGAGCTTCTTGGCCTTCGGGATCAGCAGCACCAGCAGCGTCCCGGCCGCACAGCAGCCGGCCACCAGCCAGAACCCGGTGCTGAAGCCGGAGTCGCTGTAGAACTGCGTACCGTGCATCACCTTGCCGTCCTTGGCCATCACCACGAAGACGAGCTGGGAGATGACCACCTGCGCGGTGCCCTGCACCATGTTCTGCGCGCCGTTGCCCAATGCCTGTTCCTGTGGGGAGACCGCCGAGATGATCAGGATGGGGACGCTGGAGATCACCATGCCCATCCCGATCCCGCTGATCAGGCCCCAGGACACGATCTGACCGGCTGTGTAGTGGAACTCGGCCCCGATGCCGTACCCGATGGTGGTCAGGATCCCGCCGGCACCCAGCAGGAGCCGCGGGTCGACGCGGCGGGCCAGGATTCCGGTGCCGACGGCCGCCACGATGACCACGACGCTCACCGGAGCGGTGACCAGGGCGTTGTGCGTCGCCGACCAGCCCAGGCCGTCGGAGACGGTGGGGATCTTCGGCATGAGCGCGAGGAGCTGCATCACGATGCCCACGGAGTACAGAGCCCCTGCGGACACCCCGGTGGCGAGCAGGACCGTCCAGACCTGGCGCCGGGCCAGCAGCGACATCGGGAACAGCGGGTTGGCGACCCGGGTCTGGACGAACCCGAAGGCGGCCAGCGCCAGCAGGCCCCCGGCGAGGAAGGCGAGGAACTCACCGCTGGTCCAGCCCCACTCCGAGCCCTCTCCGACCCCGTAGGCGATCGCGGTGAGGCCACCGCCCAGCAGGATCGCGCCCAGCCAGTCCATCCTGACGCGCGCCTCGCGGACCGGGCTCTCGGGCAGGAAGGCCAACAGAATCACCAGGCTCAGGGCGGTGGCGGCGACCATGAACCACAGGGCGCCGCGGAAACCCCAGGTGTCGATGAGCCACCCCGACAGGAACGGGCCTCCCAGACCGACGATGCCGACGCTGCCCGCGAGCAGCGCGCTCGCCGGCCCCACGAGCGGGCGCGGGAACACATCACGGGCCGCCGCGTAGGCCACCGCCGCGGCCGTGCCGTAGACACCCGCGATGCCCCGCCCCACGAGCAGCATGTCGAAACTCGTCGCGGAGGCCGCGATGAGGTCACCGACCAGGCCGAACGTGGTGACGATGACGATGACACGCTTCTTGCCGTACATCCCGGCGGCCTTGACCACGAAGGGCAGCATGAACGTGCCGACCAGCGCGCCGATCAGGGTGAACCACGCGAGCTCGGTGGTACGGAAGTGGATCGCGATCTCGGCCTGCGCGTTGCCGCTCAGCAGGCCGACGATCGGATTCAGCGCGACCGTCAGGAGAAGGGCCATCAGCACGAGCGCGTGGCGCACGCCGAAGCGGGCCGGTTCTTCCGTGGGTTGTGGGGCGGTCTTCCTGTCGGGCATTGGCGGCGGCCTTTCCTGCGTGAAGCGGAGCGGGAGGAGTCCTTGCAGGTGCTGCGTGACCGGACGGTCGGAGGGTGCGTGCCCGAGTCGGTCGAGTTCCTCGACGCACCACTCGTGATGGCAGCCGAAGCGGGCATGTCACCGTCGGAGGGAATCGACGGAATCCAATGCGTGGCACTGATGCGCGTTAGTGATGCGCGTTAGTAAGCTAGATCCGCCGACGCGGCAGCGACAAGTCATGGATTCGTAACGTTCAGGTAACAAGCGACTTTGGTGCCGACCCACAGCGCCGCCGACGCGGGTAGTTCGGAATCGTCCGGGCCAAGGGGGCTGGTCATCTGAACCGGTATGGGCGCGTAGCCCGGTTTCCGGCTTTCGCGGCCTGTGGGTGCTCCTGACGGACCACCGCGTTCCCGCTCCACAGGAGGGAGCGGCGCAGGGGCCGGGATCACCGCCGGGTGACGGCACCAGGTTCAAGGAGAGCAGGCGGGCCGGGCTGGAGGCTCTTCACCAGTGGTGGAGGGGCCAGTGGTTCGGGCGTGCCGTGCGCGGGCGGACGGGGCGTGGACCGGTGACCCGCGAGGGGCTGGTCGTCAAACTGCTGCAGGCGGCACGCGCAGACCGGCACCGCATCCGGCAAGCCCAGGTGCTCCTGGACCTTCCCCTCGCGGTGGGGATGGTCGTCCCGGACGGAGACGGATTTCTGAGCTGGTACGAAGGCGCGTACTACCTGCCCAACAGGGGCAGAGCGACCAGCGAGCCGGTGCTTCACCGGCCGGAGCCGAAGCAGGGCAGGACGCCCTCTTCGAGAACAGGGCCCAGGACCAGTCCGGAACCGAGCACGAAACTCCGCCCCGGCAACAGGCCGCGGCCGGCCCTGACAACGAGAACACGGCGGAAGAGGAAAACGTGGCCAGCCCGCAGAAGGAGCAGGAGGAACCGGTCTTTGCGAAGGTGCCGCCGCCCCGCCGCGAACAACCAGCAGCCCCTCCGCCGGAGACCGGACACGGGAACGACGACCTGCTGACTCTGCTGCTGCCGCCGGTACCGCTGGCGGACCTGACCCGCCTGTCGGCGCAGGAGTACTGGAACTGCACAGCCGCCTGCGCGCCGCCACCTACGACACCACCCTGCGCGGAGTTCACCGCGCCCCACTGATCGCCGAGGGCCTGCCCGTCTTCACTCCCCAGCACTCAGGACTCCCGCCCCAGTCACCGCAGCGCTACGAAAAGGGCCCCTGCGCCCACGACCTCTACGTCGCCGAAGCCCGCGTATGTCTGCGCCGGATCACCGTCGACGGACAGACCCACTACACCCCGCCGCCGGTAGAGGAACTCGAGTACCGGGAAGGAAAGCGGACACGCTTCTACCACCGCGTCACGATCCCCCGCGCCGTCAGCACGCACACCGTTCGCATTCGTGTCGACGAAACCGAAGAAGACCGTCAGATCGATCCCACCACAGGCCGACGACGGTTCAACCGCACCGAACACCTGCGCCAAATTCCGCCCGATACTCCGGCCGGCTCGGCTCAAAGGATTCCGCCAGGACAGCGAATCCACACATTCGCGCTTTGATCAGTGTTATCCATACAAAAGGGGTCCCAGTCTACGGAGCCACGGCAGGTCTCCTCGTCTACATCGGGTTCGCCTGGCTGAACAACTCCGTCACCCGAGCGAGGACAGGCTTGATCACCACCCCCTGACTTCCAGCCCCTGCGCGGGCGGCGCACCGCCCCGGTGCACGACGAGTCCCCCGCAGGCACCCCCCTACGGATCGCACCCCACCCGCTACACTGTCTGCGGTGGCCGGGCTTTCAGCGGCCCACCATGACCCTGTCAGCAGCAAGCTCGAAGCCCAGCCTGATTAAGGCCAGGTTTTAGACACGCTTTTCGACAGATCCCCGCCTTCGTAGCTCAGGGGATAGAGCACCGCTCTCCTAAAGCGGGTGTCGCAGGTTCGAATCCTGCCGAGGGCACCAGCCAAAAGGCCCCGGACCGATCATGGTCCGGGGCCTTTGACATCCACCTCTGACATCAACGGCAGCGGTCAGGCACGACCGGGGCGCCTTCAACAGCCGGTCCATGTGGCTGATCGCCTCGCGCCGGGCGTCGTGCAGCCGGACGACCCGCAGGCCGGCCGACTCGGCAACGCGGGTGAAGGAGCGGTAGACGTTGCGCGGCTCGACGGCGTGGCCGGTCCGGGTGGCGAAGGACGTAGCCGCCCTCCTGCCGCACGGCCACGACAACGACAAGGCCGGCCGCGCCCTCGTCGACCTCAACGAGGTCCAAGTGCGCCTCCACCCTCAGCCCGCTCGGCCAGGAAGCGGGCCTCACACTCAAGGGGCGCTCGGCGTGCCCACCTACCGCCACAGACCTCGGGCCCCGCCCATCGGACGGGGCCCCTCGGCCATGCCGCCCTACGCGGAAGGCAGTCAGGCTCGGACGATCGGACCACAGATGCCCAGAGTTGAGTTGCAGGGCTGAAGCCAGACAACCGTGTTGGTGGCCGTGCCGACCTTCCGGTTCCCGCAACCGGCTGCGGAGCCGTTGCTGTCGCTGACGCTGCCCGTAGCCCCGTTCGCCAGCTCGTAGTCGACCCGGTAGCCGTACCCGTCGGCCACGCCATCACAGGCAGAGACCCACTGGTGGCCACCGGTGGTGCCGCCCCAACCACACGACTGAAGCCGACTCGTCCCGCACGCGTTGGGACCCGAAACAGTCCCGTCGTGCGCTGACGCCGACGTCGCTCCCGCTACGGCCAGGATCAGAGCCCCCGTCGCACTCCCGGCGGCCATGACGAACTTCTTCATACGGTCTCCTCACTGTCCGACCGCGACAGCAGCCCAAGCGCCCTGTCGCCGACCACGGCCAGCGTGTCGAACGAGCCTTGGGGAAACCTCGGATAAACCTTGGCCGGCCGACGAAGGCGGCACGGGTCGGACACGCATCGGCCGTCTGCTGTGTCACCGCGGGTTGCTCAGGGCGCCCGCCATCAGCCGGTGGAGGACCTCGGCCAGCAGATCGGTGCCGGCGCAGATCTCCCGGTCCTGGGTGAACTCGCCCTCGTTGTGGGAGACGCCCTCGGCGCTGGGTACGAAGAGCATGATCGCGGGTGCGACGTCCTTCATGTTCACCGAGTCATGACCCGCGATGGTCATGACGGTCCGGTGGCTGAGCCCCAGTTCGTCGGCTGCCCGGGCAGCGAGTTCGACCCCGGGCGCCGGGAACGGCGCCACGCCCCACCCGTGTGTCTGGACCTGCTCGATCGTGACGGACGCGCGTTCCTCGATACCGGGGATCGACTCGGCCAGCTTCTCGGCCGCTGCGTCGAGAAGGGCTTCGTCGGGCGACCGCAGGTCGACGTGCATGCGTACCTCGCGCGCCACCACCACCGGGGAGTTGGGCAGGATGGTCATCTCGCTCACCGAGGTGTGCAGCGGCGTGTCCGTGCTCCGTTCGGCCAGTTCGCGCACGGCCACGACCAGGAGCGAGGCGCCGAGCAGGGCGTCGCGGCGATCCGCCATGATCGTCGATCCTGTGTGTGACTGCTCGCCGCGGACCACCACCTGGTACTTGCGGGCCGCCCAGGTCGAGTCCACCAGGCCGATCGTGGTCCCCGCGTTCTCCAGGTCGCGGCCCTGCTCGATGTGGATCTCGGCGTACGAGGCCACCTCGGGTCCGGTGTGGTCACCGATCGTCCCGATCGCGCGCAGCGCGGTCTCCACCGTGATGCCCGCCGGATCGGTCGTCGCGAGTGCGGTCTCGGCCGGGAGCTTCCCCGCGAAGACCGCGCTGCCCATCATGCTCGGCTTGAACCGGGAGCCTTCCTCGTTGAACCAGTTGACGACGGCCACGTTGCAGCGCGGTGTCTCGTCCGAGGCGTTCCACCGCTGGACGGCCCGGTGCGCGGCGTGGGCCGAGGCGAGTACGCCGTAGGCGCCGTCGTAGCGACCGCCGAGCGGCTGGCTGTCCAGGTGCGAGCCGCTGAGAACGTACGGCGCGCCCGGGGCGACGGTGAAGAGGCCGAACTGGTTGCCCACACCGTCGTAGTGGACCTCGAAACCGCGGTCGGTGAGCCACCGGTGCAGCCAGGCACGCTGCTCGCCGTCTGCGGCGGTGGCCGCCTGCCGGTCGACGCCTCCGCCGGGCGTCGCTCCGAACGCCGAGAGGGTCGCGAAGTCCTCCAGAAAGGCGGTGTCGTGCGCGTGCTTGTCCGAAGACGTACGGGAGTTGCTCATGGTCATGGCCCTTCGGGGTGTGCGGGTGCGGGTGCGGGTGCCGACAGGTCCGACGGGCTTCAGGACCGGTGGTCGGGGGCGATGCGGTCGGCGAGCCTCCGCAGCGCGGCCCAGGCCAGGTCCCAGTTGTCGCTGTTGTCGTGGTCGTCGGCGCCGGACGGATGCTCGTTGTTGAGTTGGCGGGCCGTGTGCTCGGCGATCTCGTGCGACGGAAGGATCAGGTCCTGTCCGGCGGACTGGGCCGCGATCTGGATCTCGCAGGCGCGCTCCAGGTAGAACATCCGCAGGAAGGCACGGCTCGCGCTCTCTCCCACCGTGAGCAGGCCGTGGTTGCGCAGGATCATCGCGTCCTTGTCGCCGAGATCGGCGACGAGGCGGGCCTTCTCGTCGTCGTTGAGGGCGACGCCCTCGTAGTCGTGGTAGGCGGTCCGGCCGTAGAACTCCATCGACATCTGGTTGACGGGGAGCAGGCCGCCCTTCTGTGCCGCCACCGCGCAGCCGAACCGCGAGTGCGTGTGCAACACGCTGTGGGCGTCCGGCCGGGCTTGGTGAATGGCGCTGTGGATCACGAAGCCGGCGGGGTTGACCCGGTGCTCACCCGGCGAGGCCGGTTCGCCGTCGAGGCCGACGACGACCAGACCGGACGCGGTGATCTCCTCGAAGAGGAGGCCGTACGGGTTGATGAGGAACCTCGGTTCGTCTCCGGGGAGCCGCAGGGAGATGTGGCTGAAGATGAGGTCCGTCATCTTGAAGTGGGCGACGAGGCGGTACACCGCTGCGAGCTCGACCCGCAGGTTCCACTCGGTCTCGTCGGGCGAGGCGGCGGCCGGACTCGGCGCGCCGCGCCTGGTGGGAGTGGCCGTGGTCATGACTGACTCCTCCTGAGCGGTGGGTGGGCGGATGCGTACGCCTCAGTGCTTGAGGCCGGTCTCGGCGACGCTGTACCGCGGGGCCAGCAGGCCACCGGCGAGAGCGATGCATCCGATCAGCGTGAGGATGACCGCGCTGGGCCACAGGGTGTCGCCGGTCCTGGTCAGGATGGCCGTCGCGATCAGCGGGACGCAGCCGCTGAGGAGGCCGGCGAAGTTGGCGGAGACGGCGACGCCGCTGTAGCGCACCTGTGCCGGGAAGAGGCTGGTGAGGACCGCTCCGGCGACGGCGTAGGGGTAGGAGACAGCGGCGACGCCGATGGTGATGGCCACGACGACGATGACCGGGTTCGCCGTCCCGATCCCCCAGAAGACGGGGAAGGCGAGGGCCATGGTGGCCAGCGCACCGCCGATCACGACGCGGCTGGAGCCGTAGCGCTGTCCGAGGCGCCCGCCCGAGACGATGACCGGTATCTCGACGACAGCCGCGATGACGGTGGCGAGCAGGAGCAGGGAGGAGCTGAGGCCCAGAACTCGCTGGCCGTAACTGATGACGAAGGTGGTGACGAGGTAGAAGCCGCCGGCTCCGACGAACATCACCGCGGCGCCGATGAGCAACTGCCGCCAGTCACGGCGGAAGACCTGCCGCAGGGGCGCCTCCGCGACCGTCTCCTCCTTCTGGAGGGCCTTGAAAGCGGGGGACTCCTCCAGTTGCCGGCGGATCACGACCGAGACGGCGAGCATGGGCAGGGCCAGCAGGAAGGGCACACGCCATCCCCACGCGTCGAAGTTCTCCTTGGTGAGCAGGACCGAGCAGAGGAAGAACGCGCCCGAGGAGAGGATCGTGCCGACGGGCGAGCCGAGCTGGGGGACGCTGGCGTAGACGGCACGGGAGGAGGCGGGGGCGTTCTCCGCGGCGATGGTGACCGCCCCGCCCCACTCACCGCCGACGCAGAGCCCTTGCAGGACGCGCAGGACGGCGAGTACGACGGGGGCGGCCAGGCCGATGGAGGCGTACGTGGGAAGCAGGCCGATGAGTACGGTGGCCACCCCGATGCCGATGATCGTCGTCATCAGCACGGTCTTGCGGCCGACACGGTCACCGAGCCAACCGAAGAGCAGCGCGCCCAGCGGGCGGGCCACGAAACCGACGGCGAGGGTGGCGAACGACGCCATGGTCGCGGTGAGAGCGTTGTCCGAGACGAAGTACTGCACGTTGAACACGACCGCCGCGGCCGTCGTGAACAGGAAGAAGTCGTACCACTCCATGGCGGTGCCGACGAATGCCGCAACGGCCACGCGACGCGCGACAGCGCGGTCCGCGGCCGTGGTATCCGTCGGCTCGGAGGCGGAAACGGCGGCTGTTGATGAGTCGCTCACGGTGAACTCCGGGGGAAGGCGGGCCGAACGTCGGGGATGACATCCATTCGACCCGAGGCCGCGCCCTCCGAACATTGCAGTCTGTCTCTGATAACAACAAGATGCTTGTGCATATGCACAACCTCGGGGCATCTCCATGGGAGCTTCCTATGAAGGATCTGGCCGACCGCAAGAGGGAGTCCCTGCCTCGCTGGCGAGAACTGGTCTCCGCCATGACCCATGAGGTCGACGCCCTGGTGGAGACCTTTCTGGAAAGGGTGGAGGGCATTGCCGGGTACCGGGCCGGCCCGGTGAGCGAAGAACAGTTGCAGGAGTCGGCGCACAGCTCGCTGGCGCTGATTCTCAGCGCGGTCGCGACCGACTCCACCACGACCCATCTGAGCTCGCTCCCCGGCGAGCTGGGGCGGCTGCGGGCACGCCAGGGGGTGCCCGGGGAGGACCTCGTCGCCGCGGTGCGGCTCGACTTCGGGGTGATCTGGTCGGCGATGCTGGACCGTGCCCGGGACAGCGACATGGCCGTACTGGCCCTGCACGTCGAGAACCTGTGGTCAGTGGTCGACGACTACGCCCGCGCCGTCCAGCAGAGCTACCTGGAGGAACGGGCTCTGATGGCCGCCGCTACGCGGGACGAGCAGCTCACCTACCTGGCGGAGCTCCTCGGCCCGGCCGGCCGGTCGCCCCGGAACGTGCAGAACATCGCGCGCGCCCTGGGCGTCGACGCCGATGCCACCTTTCGCGTGGTCGTCGCCGATGCGGCGGCCTCGCAGCACGCTCACCGCGCCGCCGCTCAGCTCACCACGCTCGGAGAGCAGCTCTTCGTTCTGAACCAGCCCGGACGAGTGGTCGTCCTGTGGCCGGCTCCCCGGTCGGGTGACCAGCATGACCGGCAGTTGCGGCAACTGCAGCAGTCGCGGGGGATGGCCGGCGGCCTGGTGCCTGAGGTCGCGGGTCTCGGTGCCGTGCCGGGGGCCGCCGCGACGGCCTTCGAGATCTGCCGGACCCTACGGCCCGACGAGAACGGGCTGGTCACCCTGGCACAGGCATGGGCCCGCGTGACAAAGAGCCGGCTCGACGAACGGCACGGCTTCTCGGACGCCCTGCTGGCCGGCCTCGGCACGGTGCCCCAGTCGGAACGGGAGGTGATCGTGGAGACGGTCCGCGCCTACCTGGCGACGGGCAGCCTGTCGGCGAGCGCCGAGCGGCTGTACTGCCACCGCAACACCGTGCTCAACCGCCTCGGACGGTTCCAGAGACTGACCGGCCTCGACGTCACCGTCCCCGATCAGGCCGCTGTGGCGCTGGTGGCATTGGCGTGAGGGCCGGGACTCCCGCCCGGGTCGCCAGGCCGGCGATCAGGAGTTCTATGCCGTAGTGGAACTCCACGTCGTGGTCGCTGACGGCCAGGTGGGGTGCCGCGGCGGACAGGAGGGGGTCTTCCGTCGCCGTGATCTCGTCGATCCGGTGTCGTACCTGGCCGGGGTCCACCGTGCCCGCGGTGATGGCGGAGCCCAGTTCGCGCATGATCGAGCCGGACATGAAGGCGACGTAGCCGCGTAGGGCGTGGACCTGTTCCTCGGGTGTGAGGCCCAGTTCGGTGAGGGCGCCCAGGGCGGAGCGGATGGACTTCAGGGACGCGGGGGACTGTGTGGGGCGGACGCAGACCAGGTGGAAGGCCCTGGGGTGCTGGTGGGCGGCGGCGCGGAAGGCGAGGGCGTGGGCCCGGATGCGGTCCTGCCAGGTGCCGGTGTCCGCGCCGGAGAAGTCGATGCGGGCGAGCAGCAGTTCGGCCACGCCGTTCAGGAGGGCTTCCTTGTTGGGGACGTGGTTGTAGAGCGACATGGCCTCGACGTCGAGTTCGGTGGCCAGCCGGCGCAGGGAGAAGGAGTCGAGGCCGTCGCGGTCGATCAGCTTCAGGGCCGCCTCGGTCACTTTCTCCCGGGTCAGCCCGAGACGTCTGCCTCGGCCGGTGCCTCGGGCGCTCATGGTCGGCCTCCTGTGCGCGGGGTCGTGGCGCGGCGGCCGGATCGGTGTCCGGGCGCCCCTTGACATCACTTACAGCGCAAGTCTAGCTTCAGCGAAGACATACGCCATAAGTGTTTCTCGCCGTACGCCGGTCAGGCCCCCGTCACCCCGCGCCACCGGCCCAGGAGGATCGATGCAGCTCGGACATCCCATGCTCACCGCAGAGATACGCGCGGCCCGTCAGAAGCTCGTCCTCGACCACTTCCGGGACGAGGTCCGCCAGGAGTGGGACGACGTCCTGTCGACGTTCCCGCATCCGCACTACGAGCTGATCCCGACCATGCAGGTCCACGACGGCGACACGGCCGTACGCGGCTACTACCACGACACCCGGGTCGCCTTCCCCGACCAGGACCACGAGATCATCGCGTTCCGCCACAGCGACGACGCCGTGATCGCCGAGTTCTGGCTGCTGGGCACCCACCTCGGCCCGCTCGGGGCCATCCCGGCCACCGGCAGCCGGTTCCGGGTGCGGATGACCGCGTACTTCCTCTTCGACGCCGACGAGAACCTGGTCTGCGAACGCGTCTACTTCGACACCCTGACCATGCTCAAGCAGCTCATCGGCGGCCTGAACATGAAGAACCCCAAGAACTGGCTCCTGGCGGCCCGCTGTCTCAAGGGCCTGCTCTCCATGTCCGGCGACGAGCCCCATCCCTCGCTCGTCAACACCACGTCCCCCGCCTTCGCCGACTGACCGGGGCGGGGACCCGGCCGTGAGGATCCACCATCTCAACTGCGGCACGATGCTGCTGCCGACCGCGCATCTGGTCTGCCATGTCCTTCTCGTCGAGACGGCGGGCGGGCTGGTCCTCGTCGACTCGGGCCTCGGGCTGGAGGACGTGGCGAATCCCCGGCGGCGCTTCGGGCCTGCCCGTCATCTCGTCAGGCCCGTCTTCCGGGCCGAGGAGACCGCCGCGCACCAGGTCGAGCGGCTCGGCTTCGCGCGGGACGACGTACGGCACATCGTCCTCACGCACGTCGACGCGGACCACATAGGAGGTCTCGCCGACTTCCCGCACGCCCAGGTCCACCTCACCGCGGCCGAGGCGCTCGGATCCATGGTCGCCCCGTCCCGGCGGGAGAGGATCCGCTACCGGCCGGCCCAGTGGGCCCACGGCCCGAAGATCGTGGAGCACAGCCCGGACGGGGAGAGGTGGCGCGGGTTCGCCGCGGCCAAGGAGCTCGACGCCATCGCCCCGGGCATCGTCCTCGTCTCGCTCCCCGGCCACACCCGCGGACACGCGTGTGTCGCGGTCGACACCGGCACCCGCTGGCTGCTGCACGCCGGCGACGCCTTCTACCACCGCGGCACGCTCGACGGCCGTACGCCCGTCCCCGCCGCCCTGCGGGCCATGGAGACCCTCGTCGCCTGGGACCGGAGGAAGGTCAGGGACAACCACGCCCGCCTCGCAGAGCTGTACAGGCGCGCGGACTCCGGTTCGGCGGAATCCGGTTCGGCGGACTCCGGTTCGGCGGACTCCGGTTCGGCGGACTCCGGTCTGACGGTCTTCTCCGCTCACGATCCGGTTCTGTACGAGAAGGCGCGCGCCGGAGTGTGACGGCGCCTCATGGCGGAGTCAGGGCGTCAGGGCGTCAGGGGCGCGGGATCAGCCGGGCCTCGGTCAGCGGGTCCGGCTGGTTGTGCCCCGGGGCACGCGGGGGCGGGTCCGTGCCGGGGGCGGAGGCCGGGGGCGACTCGGTGATGGGGCGCGAGCCCGTGGTCGTCGCGACGCGGTCGGCCAGCCAGCGCTGGCCCGGGGAACCGTCGCGGGGGCGTACCACCACATCGGCGTCCGCGTCCCGTGATACCGGGGTCACCGCGAGGTCGTCCTGCCAGCGGGGGATCAGGGTGCCCTGCACCGTCAGGTCGTACCGTACGTCGGCGGCGCGGGCCGGGCGGGTGGCGCAGCGGCCGAGGACGGCGACGCCGTCGACTCCGCGGGAGTTCAGGCACAGTTCGGGCTCGGCGGCGCTGCGCAGGAGGCCGTCGTCCTCGTACGACCACTGCTGGGTGCCGGCCGAGGAGCAGGTCGCCATCGTCGTCGCCGCGCCGCGCCGGGGCCGGGCGTCGCGGATGTCCAGGCACAGGCCGTCCGCGGCGTTGCGCAGCCGGATGTCCTGGGGGCCGGTGGCCATCCCGGCGGGGTCGGGCGGGAGTTGGCCGTCCGCGCCCGCGGAGCCGGAGTGCGCGGGGTAGGGGGCGGACGCGCTGCTGGACGCGGCGGAGCCGTAGTCGTCGTGGGCGTGCCGCGCGGGCCACAGGCTGACGGTCAGGACGGTCGCGAGCAGGACCACCGAGCCAGCTCCCAGGCCGGCGACGAGGGCGCGGGTGGGGGCCGGCGACAGGGCGGAGACCCGGTTGAGCACGGTGAGCGCCGGCAGGAGCCGCTGCCGCCCCGGCGCCGAGTGGCGGCCTGCGGGACGCGCGGCGGCGCCGGCCCGGGGGTCCGCCGTACGGGCGCCGGCCCGCAGGTCGAGGTAGCGGCGGGCGCCCCAGCCCAGTACGGCCTCCGCCAGCAGGACGTCCAGCTTGCCGTGGAAATGGCCGAGTTGGTCGGCGGCGTCCCGGCAGTGCGCGCATGCGGCGAGATGGTTCCGTACGTCGGGGAGCAGGGCGCCGCCGCGGCGAATCGGTACATCGAGCAGACGGTTGTAATACCGGCATTCCGGCTTCGGGGCGATTTCGATGTGCGCCCGGAGGAGACCTCTCCGGAATTCCTCGCGCGCCTGTTCCCGTTCGATGTGCGCCGTATCGGTATCGAGGGCGAGCAATGCGGCCGGTACGGATATGGGCTCGGCCTCGACCTCGGTGTGCCACAGCAGGCACTGCGCGGTTCCCGACATCGCCCGAAAAGAGCGAACGGCGAGCTTCCGACGGCTCGCGTCGCGCGTCCTCGCCGCCCTCGTGCCGCGCGCCACCGCCGGTTTCCCCAGTTCGGGAAGGAGATCCCTGATCGGCTCCGCCGATGACCAGGCCCCCACCATGTCCCGTACGGTGACGAGAAGTCGGGGTCTCAGCGCGGCGCCGGGTTCGGCCCCGCCGAGGGCTTCGAGCACCTGACGGAACGCCGCGGCGGCGACCACCGACGCGCTCTTCGCCGGGGAGGCGAGACAGACCGCCGCGTAGTCGTGGACCGCTTCCCAGTGCCGCGCCATCAGCAGCGCCACGGGGTACGTGTCCCCCGTACCGGCTCCCGCCCGGAGGGCGGCGAGTAGGCGTTCGTCGGATTCCCCGGGGCCGAAACTGGAGGAGGGGGAGGGATGGGGCGGGCGAGCGGAGCGGGGCGGATAGGTGGGGCGTGGGGGGTGAGGGGGGTGCACAGCGATACTTCCTTCCAGGGCGCAATGTGACACGCAGAAGTTCTGGCCGGAAAAGCAGACCCTCGACTGGTACATACCTGTTCGGTATTGGCGCTACGGGACGGCGCGGTCGGCGCCCGTAAATTCGAGGGACGGAGCAATGACAGCCATGGACCATGCACGAGGAAGTTCACCATTCCACAAGTGACTCGGCCGAAACAAGGCACATGGCGGATTGCTGTTTTGAAGGTAAGTCAATGTCTCGGCGCGGAAGGCGACTTAGCGGCCGGTACCCGCAATGCCCACGCGGTACCCGGCCGTTGACCTGCCCCTCAGAGCCCTGCGCGCACGTGACGTCCTACGCGCACTCGACCCGCATCTGCGCCGCGGCGTGGTGCGCCCCGAACCGCTCCTGGCTGCCCCAGTCCTGGCCCCGGTCGACCAGCCGTACGGAGAACGCCTTCCCCTTGACCGGATAACTGCCCACCTGGACCAGGCTGCCGCGGTGCACGGTCTGGCCCACGCCGAAGGCCGCGTAGCCGGAGGTGCCGTCCGCCGGATCGGCGAGCACCTGGTAGACGGTGGGGTCGCCCGCCGCGTCGGCGTCGTCGCCGCTGTCCGGTACGTAGATCGCGAGGGCGCACTTCTTGTACGGCGCGTCGAGCTTCCAGGACCAGACGGCGGTGGAGCCCCGGTCGACGTTCGGGCTGCCGGACATCGGCACGGCGGAGAACCGGCCGTCGCACGAATCGCCCTTGTAGCCGCCTGTCTTGACGGTGTACCAGGCGGCCTTGCCGTTCTCGAAGCGGCCGTGCTCGCGGTAGGTGCCGGTCGTGCAGCCGGGGCCGGCCCACTCCCCCGCACCCGGTCCGTGGCCCGGCGCCGAGGGGGAGTCGGAGGGTGCGGGCGGGGCCGGGGGCGCGGAAGGACCCGGTCCGGCGGCCGCGCCGCCCGCCTGGCCCCCGCCCCCTCCGGCAGCGCCCGCGCCCTCGCCGCCGCCGTCGCCGGGGCCCGGGGTGACCACACCGCCCAGTCCCGGCAGCTCCGGGGACCCGATCCGCGACGGCTGCCCGTCGGCGGAGGGGCCGCGTCCGGCGTCGCCCCCGCCGCTCGTACCGACGACGGCGACCGCAGCACCCAGGCAGCCGAGGGCCACCACCGCCACGGTGATCAGCAGGCGCTTGCGCGGGGCCGAGGCTGCGGAGGGTACGGCCGGAGAGGGTCCGCCGGGGCCCGGCGCGCCTCCCGGCATCATCGTTCTGGACTCCCAGAGGTCGTCGTCCGGCGGTGGCGGCTCGTACGCGCGGATCACGTCGTACTCGTCGGTCCCGCCGGGCCCGCCGGGACCGCGCTGTCCGTCCGGTACGCCGTACTCGCCCTGGACGCCGTATTCGCCCTGCACGCCGTACTCACCCGGTACGCCGTACTCACCCGGTACGCCGTACTCACCCGGTACGCCGCGCTCGCCCGCTACGCCGTACTCATCCGGTACACCGCGTTCGTCCCGTACGCCCTGCTCGCCCCGGAACTCCTCGGCGCCCGCGCCACATACGGGACACTGCATGCCCGGCAGCGAGACTCCATGGCCATTCCCGCACCGTTCACACCTCATGCCGCCTCACTATGGGGGATCACGGTGCGCTCCGACAGCAGAAGACCACGATTGGTCTACCAATTCTCCGCAGCCCGCTCCCGCGCCGCCGTCCGCCTCCGCCCCGCCGAGTTGACCTTGTCCCAAGGTCAGGGCGCAGCCTCCTGCCGCCGGGCCGAAGGAGGCCCGGTGACGGAGGATGGGGCCTCGTGGACGGTGTGGAATTGCTCACGATCGGTGAGTTCGCGGCGCGCTCGCGGCTCTCGCCCAAGGCGCTGCGGCTGTACGACCGGCTCGGCCTGCTCACCCCCGCCCGGGTCGACGCGGCCACCGGCTACCGCTGGTACCGCCCCGACCAGGTGGAACGCGCCCGGCTGGTCGCGCTGCTCCGGCAGCTCGACATGCCGTTGGCACGGATCGCCGAGGTGGTCGTCCTGCCCGGCGAACGGGCGGCGGCCGAGGTGGCCGCGTACTGGACCGACATCGAGGAGCGCCATGCCGTACGGAGCGCGCTGGCCGCCCATATCCGTGACCGGCTGTCAGGCAGGAGAACGCACATGTACGAGGTCAGGACCGTCGACGTACCCGAGCAGGCCGTACTCACCGAGCGCAGGCATCTGCTCGCCGACGAACTGCCCCGCTGGATCCCCGCCGCCCTCGGCCGGCTGACCGCGGCCGCCGGGGAGTGCGGGGGTGTGGCGGGCGCTCCGTTCGTCGTCTACCACGCGGCGGTGAGCCCGGACAGCGACGGGCCGGCGGAGACGTGTGTCCCCGTCGCGGACGTGGCCGCGGCGCGGTCGTACGTGTCGGCCGCCACCGGCGGTGGCCGTACGACCGGGCTGCGTGTGGAGCCCGCGCGGCGTCTCGCGTACGTACGGATCACCAAGGCCCAGGTGGCACACCCGCAGATCCTCTCCGCGTTCGAGGCGGTGGAGGAGTGGATCGCGGGGCAGGGGCTGTCCGTCAGCGGGCCGTGCCGTGAGGTCTACTTCGCCGACTGGGACGCGGCGTCGGCGTCCGACGAGGTCTGCGACATCGCCTTCCCCGTGGAGTGAGTGCGGGGTGGGTGCCGGGTGAGTGCTGAGTGAGTCCCCGCAGGCGCGGTCCGCTCTCCAGTGCCTTGAGAGGCTCTAGGACCACTGGCGTACCGCCGCCGTCATCGCCTCGATCGCGCCGCGCATGCGGGACGGGTCCGTACGGACCGTGCGGCTGGCCTCCACGTGGAGGAACGGGACGTCCTCGTCCGCCGCGAGGACGCCCTGCTTGTTCTTGCGGCCCGCCAGCGGGCACTTCGCCGACCAGGCGCGGCAGACCCGGAAGCCGTCGTCGGACAGGGCGCGTGCCAGGGTGACGGCCTGGGGGCGGGCCGCCTCGCCCGCGCCGGTGGAGACGACCAGGTCGTGGTCGGGGGCGCTGCTGTCCGCGAATC
Organism: Streptomyces sp. NPDC087310; assembly: GCF_044744405.1. Taxonomy (NCBI): domain Bacteria; kingdom Bacillati; phylum Actinomycetota; class Actinomycetes; order Kitasatosporales; family Streptomycetaceae; genus Streptomyces; species Streptomyces sp. NPDC087310. The sequence goes on from NZ_JBIUYF010000005.1 coordinate 407,612, forward strand.
CGTGCACCTGGATGCCGGGCATCCGGCGCGCGACCAGTTCGGCGCAGACTGCGTGGAAGACGGTGTCGCGGCGGTGCGCCACGTCGGCGGCCTTGCCCTCCCCCGCCGTACGGCGCGTCCCGGCGATCACCAGCACCCCGCCGGGTGTGGAGCGCAGGACGCCGACGCCGAGCAGGTCGCTGTACGCGTCGGCGACGGGGTGCGGTACCTGTACGGAGAAGTGGACCGGGGCGTCGAGCGCCACGTACACGCGCCCCCAGCCGCGCATGTCCTCGCCCGCCTGGTCGGCGATCTCGGCGTACCGGCGGCCCGGCGCGTCGCTCGCCGCGGACGGGGCGGACCCGGCCGTGGCGGGGGCCCGTACGGTGTCGCGCAGGATCCGTACGCCGAAGTCGACCTCGGCCAGCCTGCGTTCGGCCGCCTCGTGCTTGCCGTCCACGTAGAGCGCGACCCCTTCGGCGAGGGTGTCGCGCTGGGCGCGGTTCGGCGGCAGGTAGCGGGCGTCCGCCACCTTGGCCGTGGCGAAGTCGGCTATCCGGTGTTCCAGGTCGACCTCGGTGGCCAGGTCGGCGTCGCCGGTCCCGGTGGGCGGGGAGGACGGGCCGGAGGAGCGGCCCAACAGGGGGGTGACGATCACCACAACCACCGCGATCAGGGCCGCGACCAGCAGGCTTGCCATGATTGTTATCTTCACGGTCGGAGATCGTGTCATATGCGGGTCAAAATACCAGTGTGAAGAGATCCCTCCCCCTGTCCCGCGCAGTGCCCCGCACGGCTCTGCGCACGACGGCACGTACCGCCCTGCGTGCCGCCGCGGTTCTCGCCCTCGCCACCGCCGTCGCGGGGTGTTCCGCACTCGGCTCGGGTGACGACGGCGGATCGGGCGGGAGCGAGGGGGCGAAGGGCGGCGGCCCGTCGTTCACGGTGGCCGCGGCCGGTGACGTACTGATCCACCCGCCCCTGATCGACCAGGCCGCCAAGGACGCGAAGGTGCCCGGCGGCAACGGCAAGGGGCTGGACTTCGGTCCGCTGATGGCGGGCGTGCAGCCGGTGATCAGCAAGGCGGACCTGGCGATCTGCCACATGGAGCCGGTGATCGCCAAGAAGGGCGGCCCCTACGAGGGCTTCCCGAACTTCCAGATCCCGCCGGACATCGCCGACACGCTCAAGGACATCGGGTACGACACCTGCTCGACGGCGTCGAACCACTCGATCGACCACGGCCCCGCGGGGGTGAAGCGCACGCTCGACACCCTCGACGAGGCCGGTCTGAAGCACACCGGTTCCGCCCGCACCAAGGACGAGGCCGAGACGCCGCTGATCGTGGACGTCAAGGGGGTGAAGGTCGCGCAGATCTCCTTCGCCTTCGGCTTCGTCAAGCACGAAGTGCCCGCCGACAAGCCCTGGTTGGTCAACAAGACCTCCTTCAAGGCGATCGCCGCCGCCGAGCGCGCGGCGCGCGAGGCGGGCGCTGACGTCGTCATCCTCAGCATCCACTGGGGGCGCGAGCACCAGCCGGAGCCCAGCACCGCGCAGATGAATCTCGCGAAGCGCATCGCCGAGAAGACCGGCATCAACCTGGTGATCGGGCACCACGCCCATGTCGTACAGCCGATGGAGAAGGTCGGCGGCACCTGGTTCGCCTACGGTCTGGGCAACCAGGTCGCCCGGCACGAGGTGCCCAGCGGTACGTCCGAGGAGGGCGTCATCGGCTGGTTCACCTTCACCAAGCGGGCCGGCGAGTGGGACGTGAAGGCGCAGTACGTGCCGACGTTCGTGGACACCCCGCCCGATCCGGAGGACCACGAGAACCCCGACAGCCTGCCGGCGGGGGCGGTCACGGACTACCGGCTGCTGAACCCGGCGCAGGCCGTCAAGGACGGCAAGGGCGCCGACGGGAAGAAGTACACGCAGGAGCAACTCGCGCGTTACCGGCTGGCCTTCGACCGTACACAAGGCACGATGCTGAACCGCGGCGCGGAGAAGGACGGGCTGACGCCCCTTCAGTCCCTGCCCGAGTGAGTGAGGGTGTGGGTGAGCCCCGAGTGAGGGGCGGTGACCTGGGCGGGACGGGCGCGTTCCGCCACACCGGCGCCGCATTCCGCCGCACCGGCGCCGCATTCCGCCGCACGGGCGCCGAATCGGTCCCGTTACCCACACGAACACCTCCTGTAACTCAGATCACACAGAAATTCGTTCGAGGCTGACACAACCATTCGTAGGTGTGACCGGTCCTCATATCGCGACGGGGGCTCGTACCGCGACGGGGGAAGTGCTGTCACGCCCCCGTCCGTCCCCCACCGCGCCCACCTGCCGGTCGTGCGTCCGCGCGCGACCGCGTCCCGCTCTGCCCGCATGCCCGCACGCACTGTTCTGAGAGAGGTACCCGCATGGCCGGTTCGTCGGCGAAGCGGCGGCACAAGGTCCGCAAACGGGCTGATATGTCGCTCCTGGGCGGCATTCGCCCACCGATCGCGGCCCTCTCGGCCCTGCTTCTCGCGTTGGCCGCCCTCACCGCACTCGGCCTCGGCAACCCCCAGCGGGAGCCGCTCCCCAAGGCCGTCCTCACCTCTCAGCAGCACTTCGCGGAGGACGGCGCCATCGCGCTGCGCGCCTCGCTGGACGAGTCCATCACGGACCTCAACCGGACGGCCGCCCTCTTCAACGCGGGCGACCCGGTCTCCGCCGACACCGTCCTCGACAAGCTCGGCAGCGTCTACCAGAAGTGGCGCGGCTCGGCGGTCGTCGAGATCAAGTCCGGCAAGCTGCTGGCCGCGCGCGGCGAGAACGTACCGCTCCTCGCCATCGACCGGGACAAGCTCGCCGACGCCGACGGCCTCGCGCCCCGCATGGTCCGCCTCAAGAACGGCGAGACCCGGCTGCTCACCTTCGCCCTGCTCTCCTGGGAGGGGCAGCCGCAGCAGCTCCTGATCACCTCGAACAGCCTGAAGTTCCCCGGTGTCAGCATCGGCAAGTTCCGGGTGATCGCCGTGGTCGACTCCGGCGGCCAGATCCTCAGCAGCGACGGCATCCCGGCGCCCGAGAAGATCCCCTCCGACACGGTCGAGGAGGAGGTCAGGCAGACGAAGAAGCAGCTCCGCTCCTTCGCCAGGCGCAGCGCCGAGAAGGCCGAGCAGAACCCGATCAAGTCCAAGGAGCCCGGCTCCGGCGGCTTCCTCGGCGTCAGCGGGACGATGACGGGAAAGCGGATCAGCGGTGAGCGCCCGATCGCCGGGTACGCCTCGCTGGCCGCGCCCGAGGCGGGCGAGTCGACCGACGCGACCAGCCTCGGCCTCTCCGTCGTCTCCCTCGTGACCGTCCCCGAGAACACCAGCCGCGTGAACAGCCCGCTGTTCGGTCTGCTCTCGGCCGCCGCGCTGCTCGTCATCGGCGCGCTCGCCGTGACCCTGCTGCTCGGTACGGTCCAGCGCCCCCTGATCCGGCTGTTCCTGGAGAGCCGCCGCCTCACCCGCGGCGATCTGACCCGGCCCGTGACCGTGCCCCGCTTCGGCGAGACGCGGCGGATCGGGCAGGCGCTGGACCGGCTGCGCCGCCAGCTCCTCGGCGAGACGCCGGAGGCGACCGCGGACGACGCGCCCGCGGTCGCCTCGGGTAGCTCCTCCGGCGCCTCCGGCTCCGGCAAGGCGCCGCGCCGCCGCCGCGGACGCCGCGTCGGCACCCGCGCCCTGCTGGCCACCGGCGGCATCCTGCTGCTCGTCTGGTCCGCCCCGATGATGCTGCTGCTCAACCGCGCCGGTGACTCCGTCGTCGTACCGCAGCAGATCGTCAACGACCAGCGCGAGCGCACCGACACCCTCGCCGACCGGGTGCGCCGCGCCCTCAACGAGGGCCACGCCGACATCGTCTCCGTCGCCACGCTCATCGGCGACAGGACCGAGCCGGACGCCATGACCACCGTCCTCGAACGGACCATGCGCGAGCACCCGCGCTACGAGTCGATGTACGTCCTGTCCCCCGAGGGCGAGGTGCTCGCCCAGGCCGGTGAGACGCCGAAGCACCCCGCGGGGCAGAAGCCGGGCGAGGCGCCCGTCGCCCTCCTCGACACGGACGACACGAAGCCGCGCATCGCCGGATACGCCGAGCTGCCCGGCCGGGACGGCGCCGCCGTCGTCGGCGAGTTCCGCGTCGACTTCCTCAACTCGCTGCTGAAGCGGCCCGGCCTCGGCCAGGTGCGCATCGTCGACGCCGAGCGGCGCGTCCTCGGCTCCAACACCGGCTACCTGGCGTTCGAGAAGCTGCCGTCGAAGCGGCTCGACTCGTTCGTCGCCGGCACCAACCAGCAGGTCGGCCTGAGCGCCAAGCCCAGCAGCGTCCTCTACCGCAGCGGGGGCGGCATCCAGATCGCCGCCGCCGCGCCCTTCGCGGGCGGCGGCGCGGCGAAGACACTCGGCTGGACGGTGGTGAGCTGGCAGCCCGCCTCCGGTCTCGCCATCCCCGAGTACAGCGCGCAGAACCGTACGGTCCTCGCCGGGCTGCTCGGCGTCACCGCCGCGGCCGGCTGTCTGGGCTGGCTGCACATCATCGTCGTCCGTCCGCTGCGCGACCTGGCCAAGCAGGCCGAGACGCTGGCCGGCGGCGACCGCCGCACCGTCCTCTACCCGCGCCACCACGACGAGGTCGGCGCCATCGCCCGCTCCCTGGAGCTGCTGCGCCAGCAGCTCCAGGAGCAACGCAAGCGCGATGGCGCGCCGTCCGCCCTCGCCGGAAGGAACTGACCGACCGTGCTCTTCCTCTACTTCGTGCTGCTCGTGTGCAGCGCGATCCTGCTGATCGCGGGGCTCGTCGAACAGCGGCGGCACTTCACCAACCTGAACCGCATCCCCACCCGGGTGCTGGTCAACGGCATCCGCGGCAAGTCCTCCATCACCCGGCTGTGCGCGGGAGCGCTGCGCGGCGGCGACCTGGTCACGGTCGCCAAGACCACCGGCACCGCGGCGCGCTTCATCCACCCGGACGCCACCGAGGAGCCCGTCTACCGCAAGTTCGGCATCGCCAACGTGGTGGAGCAGATCGGGATCGTGCGGCGGGCCGCCGCGTACAACCCCGACGCGCTGGTGATCGAGTGCATGGCCGTGATGCCCGCGCTCCAGGAGATCAACCAGTCGAAGCTGATCCGCTCCACGATCGGTGTGCTGTGCAACGTCCGTGAGGACCACCTCGCCGAGATGGGCCCGACCCTGGACGACGTGGCGCGCTCGCTGTCGCGCTCCATGCCGGAGGACGGCATCTGCGTCACGGCGGAGAAGGATCGTTTCGACATCCTCCAGGAGGAGGCGGACGCCCGTAACTGCCAGCTCATCTACGCCGACCCCGACACCGTCTCCGACGAGGAGCTGCGCGGCTTCAGTTGGTTCACGTTCAAGGAGAACGTGGCCATCGCGCTGAAGGTCGCCGAGCTGATGGGCGTCGAGCGCGAGACCGCGCTCCAGGGCATGTACGACGCGCCGCCGGACCCGGGTGTCCTCTCCGTGGAGCGCTACCTCACGCCCGACGGCAAGAAGCTGCGGTTCGCGAACGTCTTCGCGGCGAACGACCCCGAGTCGACACTGATGAACATCAACCAGCTCCTCGACCTGGGCGCGATCTCCCGCCCGCTCAACGTCGTCATCAACTGCCGTCCCGACCGCGTCGAGCGCAACGGCCAGATGGGCGAGATCATCCCCGAGCTCCAGCCGGAGAAGGTCTTCGTCATCGGCCACCCGGCGAAGAGCGCCATCGACGCGATCCCGGCCGAGTGGCGGTCGCACGCGGTCGACCTGGGCGGCGACAAGCGCGATCCCGAGGAGTTCATGCGCGAGCTGCTGGGGATCCTGGGTCCCGAGTCCTCGCTCGTCGCGATCGGCAACATCCACGGCCAGGGCGAACTCCTGCTGGAGCACCTGGCGGAGCTGCCCGCCGACGAGACGCCGGACCCGGAGGAGGGTGACGGAGGAGCGGGCGGGACCGGTGGGATCGGAGAGGTACGCACGCCGCCCGCCTCCGCGTCGGCCGCCTCCACCGCCACCGCGCCCTCAGCCCCCGCCGACGCCTCCGCCGCCTCGGTCACGTCGGTCGCGTCGGTCGCGTCGGTCGCGTCCCAGCAGGGGTACGAGGGCCGCCCGGCCGCCGACGACACCGTCGCCGTCCCGGTGGCGTCCGCGTCCGGGAACGCGCAGGCGCACGCCCAGGCGCACGCCCAGGCGCAGGCCCCGCTCCTCGCGCTCCCGCCCGCGCCCGCCGACGTACGGCGGACCGGGCAGGAGACCCCGGAGCACGCCCCGCAGCCCCGGCACGACGAGACCCTGGCGCTGCCGCGCTACGCCCCGCGCATCGACCCGTACCGCCCCTACTCCGAGGCGTACGAGCAGCGCTACCAGCAGCGGCCGGCGCGCGGCGCGTTCGAACCGGTCCAGATGCCGGGCCACCAGGACCAGTACGACCAGCAGTCCCCGTACGACCACCGCACCGCCTCAGGCGAGTACCAGGAGAACCCGGAACACCCGGAACACCCGGAGTACCCCTCGCCCCACCAGACCCCGCGGCAGAACCCAGGAGAACCCCGTTGATCCCCGCAGTCCTCACCCCCGAGATCGCCGCGATCGGCATCGGCCTGGGCCTGATGTTCTCCCTGGTCTGCTACCTCACGACCAACCTCTCCCCCGGCGGCATGATCACCCCGGGCTGGCTGGCGCTGACCCTCGTCGAGGACCTCCAGCGCGCCGCCATGGTCGTCGGCGTGACCGTACTGACGTACGTCAGCACGCTGCTCGTCCAGCGCTTCGTGATCCTCTACGGGAAGCGCCTGTTCTCCGCGGTCGTCATGATCGGCGTGCTCCTCCAGGGGACCGTCATGATCGTGCTGTCGCTGGAGTTCCCCCTCATGTACGCCAACCAGACGCTCGGCTTCATCGTCCCGGGTCTGATCGCGTACCAGCTCGTACGCCAGCCCAAGGGCGCGACCATCCTCGCCACCGGCACGGTCACGCTCACGGCCTACGTCGTCCTCACCGCCGGCATCCTGCTCGGCGCCCTGCCGTCAGCCTGACCCGCCCACCCACGGGAGCCGATTCGTCATGAGTGCCAAGTCCAAGAAGCGGGGCCGCCCGGTCCTGCACGCCACGACGGTCCTCGCGCTGCTGGCCGGCAGCGCCTATCTGACCGTAGAACTCCGCAAGGACGAGCAGGCCAAGGCGCCCGCCGTCCAGGCGATCACCGACACCCCCGGCAAGCTGCAGAACGGGGCCAAGGCCACGACCGGCGAGCAGTCCTGGGAGCGGCTGAAGAACCCGGAGCGCTCGGTGCTGCGCGGCGAGGACGGCGGGATCCTCGCCACCTTCACCGACGGCGCGCGCACCGCGACCCTCACCGGCCCCAGCCGTACCTTCGACGAGCCGACCAACACCAAGTCCCGGGTGGTCACGGAGGACTGGGTGCGGCTGATGCCGGAGGCGTGGACGGAGGGCGCCGAGAAGGAGAAGTGGTTCAAGGACTGGTTCAAGGAGTTCTTCGGCAGCGAGGAGGACGACATCTTCGCGTACGCCTTCCAGTACATCGAGGGCGCGCCGGTCAAGAAGGACGACGAGGGGGTCTCGTACGCGGGGGACGCCAACTTCGGTCCGGCGGACGAAGGCACCCCCGGTAACCGCCTGGAGCAGTCCGACTTCTACGACTACCTCGGCATCCCGTACACCTTCCGCGACGGCACCACCAAGCAGCCGCAGAAGGAGCGTTACCGCGCCATCGACTGCTCGGGCTTCATCCGGACGGTCTTCGGCTACCGGGCCCGCTACCCGCTGATGGTGGCCGACGGCGTCGGCGACGGTCTGCCGCGCACCGCCAACGGCATGACGCGCTCGGACGTCGGCGTGGACATCTACAAGCTGGGCGGCCCCTCGCCCTGGTACACGCGTCCCGAGTCCACCAGCAAGCTCCAGCCGGGCGACCTGGTGTTCTTCAAGATGGACAAGCGGACCAAGGACCGGATGGACCACGTCGGCCTGTACCTGGGCAACGACACCGAGGGCCACCAGATCTTCATCTCCAGCCGCAAAGAGGTCAACGGCCCGACGATGGGCGACCAGGGCGGCACCTCGCGCCTGGACGGCAACGGCTTCTACGCGGCGCTGCTGCGGGCGGCCAAGCGCCTCTGACGTACGTACGTCCGCGAGCGGCTCGTACGATCCGTGGATACGGCAGCGGGGCCGCACCCTCTTCGGGGGTGCGGCCCCGCTGTCATGGCCTCAGCGCAGCTCCTCCGGGCAGCCCGTCCCGCGCGGCAGCTTGTACGGTGCGGCCAGCCGGTAGACGCCGGCCCGGGGTGCGAGCAGTTCCGTCCACTCGTCGCCCTGTGCGGTCGGCCCGGCCTTCAGCAGGCAGCCGTTGGGGTTGGTGAAGGTCTTCGGGCTGTTCCCGTCCGCCTCCCCGGCCGCCTTGGACGCGGCCGTCTCCTCCGGCGGCAGCACCCGGTTGCCGTCCTCGTCGACCAGCGCGAGCCATGGCGAGTACGGGATCCGGATCAGCACCCGCCCGGCCGAGGGGACCTGGATCGTCACCTCTTCCGCGGCGGCCCGGTCGACGGTCGCGGGCGGATCGGCGAGCGGCGTCGGGTCCTGGACGGCGAAGAGCTGCCAGTTGGCGTCGCCCCACAGGCGCTCCAGATAGGGCAGGCCCTTCTGGACCAGCTCCGCCTCCTGGGCGGCGCCGTCGTCGGACCTGCCCTCGGGCAGCACCACGTAGTGCACGGCCCAGCGGTCCAGCCAGTCGCGGTAGGTGGTCTCGGTCAGGGTGTCGTCGTAGAAGAGCGGGTTGCGCTCCATGTCGGCCTGCCGGTTCCAGCCCCGGGCGAGGTTGACGTACGGGGTGAGCGCGGACGCCTCGCGGTGGCTGCTGGCGGGGACGACCTCGACCCGGCCCGTCTCCGCGCCCCTGCGCTGCAACTGGTTGACCAGCGGCGCCAGCTCGCGCGCCCAGGAGGCGGTGGGGGCCGTCCGCACGATGTCGTCGACGCCCTTGAAGCCGATCCAGAAGTTCAGCCCGGCGAAGGCGACGACCAGCGCGTACCAGCGGCGTGAGCGCGGCGCGGTGTACGGCAGGGCGGCGAGCAGCACCACCCCGCCGACGATCATCGCGAACCGGGAGACGTTGGAGCCGATCTGCGAGTCGATCACGTACGTGAGCAGCACGCCGGAGCCGTAGACGGCCGCGGCGACCCGGACCGTACGCCACTCCCCGGGGACGAGGACGAAGGTGAGGACGGAGAAGAGGAACGGCAGCGAGGCCGTGCCGACCGACATCGGCTGCGTACCGGAGAACGGGAACAGCCAGGCCGAGAGCGCCACGACCGCCGCCGGGGCGAGGCCGAGCGCGTACGCGCCGGGGCGGCGCTTGTTGAGGAAGAGCGCGGCGGCCACGACCCCGAGGAACAGCCCGGCCACCGGGCTGGCGGCGGTGGCGAGCGCGGCGAGCGGCGCGGCGGCGACGCCCTTGAGCCAGCGCTTGCGGCGCCAGCGGTGGGGCCAGCAGAAGACGGCGGCGACGGCGCCGAGCGCGAACATGATGCCGAGGCCGAAGGTGACGCGCCCGGACAGCGCGTTGCACAGGAACGCGAAGACCCCGGCGAGCGCGCACGCCACGGGGTTACGGACGGCCGGGACGCGGACGAGGATCAGCGCGGTCAGGGCGGCGGAGACCGTCCCGGCGACCATCATCGTGCTGCGGACGCCGAGGACCGACATCAGATAGGGCGAGACGACGCTGTACGAGACGGGGTGCATCCCGCCGTACCAGGCGAGGTTGTACGCGGAGTCGGGGTGGCGGCCGACGAACTCGGCCCAGGCGTCCTGGGCGGCGATGTCGCCGCCGCTGTTCGCGAAGAAGAAGAACCAGAGGACGTGGACGGCCGCGGCGACGAGGGTGGTGAACAGGACGGGGTGGCGCGTCACACGCTCCCGGAGGGCCGGGAACCGGCCGCTGGTGGGGGTGGGGCCCGGAGGCGGGTCTATTCGCGCCCTGGCGGCGGGCACCCCGGTGGCAGCGCCGCTGTCGGCGCGCGTCGGCTCAGCGGTCGTCACTGCGGCTCTCCACGTTTTCCCGTCCCACCGTCACACCCGTCGCGCTGTCACACCCGGCGCACTGTCACGCCCGTCGCACCCGTCGCGCTGTCTCCGCGTCTCCGCCCGAAGCGCGGCGTGCCGACCCCCGGCATCCCGCAGGACGCCCGCATCGTCCAGGACGCCGCACCCGGGGCGCTCAGTTGCCCGGGGCGGCCGGCGCGAGCGGATGACGGGCGGTGGCCCAGCAGATGTCCGTTTCGCGACGCTAGCACGTATGGCTGGCCCGTACGGCCGGCACGGGGCCTCCACGCCGGTGGCCCCGGAGCACGAATGCTCCGGGGCCACCGGTGTCCGCTCAGCTCCGCGGCCGGTCAGCCGACGCGGGTCACCTTCGCGCCGAAGCCGGGCTCGGCCTTGTCGCTCTGGAGGGCGACCGGGGCGGTCACCTGGCCGGGGCCGGATCCGACGGTCAGTTGGCCGACCACCGTGCCCGCCGTGGCCGTCTGCGGGACCGTCTTGCCGCCGTCCGTCAGCCCGACGGAGATCTTCAGGCTCGGCCAGCCGGCCGCCTTCAGGTCCTTCGTGGCGACCACGGGCGTCCGGCCGCCCAGGCCGTCGTCGACGTACCCGACGGTCTGCCCCTTCTTCACCACGGTCTTCGACTCCAGCAGTTCGCGGGTCGGGATCAGGACCTTCTTGCTCGCCGCGTTGACCGCGTCGATGATCGAGGGGCCCTGCTGACCGAGGACGGCGCCCACGACGTACTGCTTCGTGCCGTCGACGTCCTTGGTCGCGGCGAAGAGCAGGTTGCCGCCGGCCTTGGTGGTGGTACCGGTCTTTATCCCGATGGCCCCGTTGTAGGGCACCAGGGTGTTCCAGTTGGGCCACGTCTTGCCGGACGGGTCGGTCCACGACGGCAGTTGGGTGATCACCATCAGGCCCGGCATCTTCACCAGCTCCATCCCCAGCTTGACCTGGTCGGCCGCGGTGGAGACGGTCGTCGCGTCAAGGCCGGACGGGTCGGTGTACGTCGTGTCCTTCATCCCGAGTTCCTTGGCGGCGTCGTTCATCTTCTTGACGAACGCCTCCTGCGAACCGGCGTCCCAGCGCGCGAGGAGCCGCGCCACGTTGTTCGCCGACGGGATCATGAGCGCGCTGAGGGCGTCCCTCTGGGAGAGCTTGTCGCCCTCCTTGATGGTGTTCAGCGTCGACTCGTTGCCGGTCTCGTCGTAACCGCCCTCCTTCTCGGCCAGGGCGTCGACCGGGATCTGCGCGCCGTCCTGGCCCACCTTCATCGGGTGGTCCCGCATGATGATGTAGGCCGTCATCGACTTGGTCACGGAGGCGATCGGCACCGGCTTCTGCTCACCGAACGTGCCCACCTCCCCCAGCCCCGCCACGGACACGACGCCCTGCCCGTGGTCGGGCCACGGGAGTGAGGGCTTGTCGCCCTCGAAGGCGTACGTGGACTCGGCGGTGAGCGTGAGCTCCGGGTCCGGGAGCGGCCGCATCGCCTGGACGATCGCGAAGACGACCACCGCGAGGAGGACCAGCGGCGTCCAGATCTTGACCCGGCGGACCATCGTGCGGACCGGGGTCTCCGGCGGGGCCGGCTTGTTGGTCAGCTCGGCGAGCAGGTCGAGCGGGGGCATCGGCGGCAGCGGCTGCTGCCGGGTCCGCTCGGCCTCGGGGATCCGGGACGGCGCGGGGGCGGGCGCGGGGGCCGGCTTGGACGCGGCGGGCGCCGCCGGGGACGCGGCGGGCTCGGCCGACGCGGCGGGAAGGTCGTCGCGGCGCAGGGGGACGAACGTACTCGTCCGCTCCGCCGGGGTCTCGTCCTTCCCTGCCTTCGCGTCCTTCGAGTCCTTCGCTTCCTTCGCGGTCTTCCCGGCCTTCTCGGCCTTCGCGTCCTTCCCGGCCTCGGCCTCGCCGGTCTCCTTGGGAAGCTTGAGCGCGGTGGTGGGCTGGTCGGTGGCGGGCTTCGGGAGGGTCCTGAAGACGGCGGTGGCCTGGTCGACCGGCGCGGGGTCGGGCTCGGAGGCGGGTTCCGGGTCGGAGGCGGGTTCCGGCTCGGACGCGGACTTGGACTCCGACTTGGACGCGGGCTCCGGCTTCGACTTGGACGCGGGCTTCGACTTGGACTCCGGCTCCGGCTTCGACTCCGGCTCGGGCCGGTCGTCGCCGCTGTCGCTCCGGGACTCCTTCTGGGCGTCCTTCGGCTCCTCGGGCCCCTCGGAGTCCTCGGCGCTCTTCGAGTCCTTGGAGTCCGTGGACTCCTTAGCGTCGTCCTTCGTCTTCGCGTTCTTCTCGTGCTTCTCGCCCTCGGCGGAGGCCGCGTCCCGGTCCGGGGTATCGGCCGATCCGGGCTTCTCCGGCCTCGCCCAGGACGGTGCCGTGCCGGCGTTGCCGTCACTCTTCAGCGTCATCGTCCGGTTGTCGGACTTCGGGCGCTCCGGTGCCGCCGTTATGGGGTCGCCGTCCGCATCCCCCGGCCCCTCGGCCTCCGCCGGGGCGTCCTCGGACTCCGCCGTGGAACCCTCGGCACGATTTGCGGTCGCAACCTTCGTCGAGCCCCCTGAGCCGGACTCCTGCCCGTCGGCCCCGTCGGCCCCGCCGGCTCCGTCCGTCGCGGACGAGGCCGATTCACGGAAGACCGCGAGCCTCGGGTCGCGTTCGCCAGGAACCGCCTCCCCCGACGACTTCCGCTGATCCGACTTGTCGGGGGACTCGCCCGCCACCGTGTCTCCTTCATGTCTCATCCGACGTAAACCACACTGTCCGAAGCATCTATCAGTGTCCCGCTCTGGGACCTCGGCCCGGGTGCTAGACGAGAACGACATACATAACGGTTCCCGCACAAAGTACCCAGGCACCCTCGACAGACCATTGTGAGAGGGGTCACCCTGTCATTCATCCACGCGGGGAGGCATGGATGGGCAGGAGCCGCAGAACAATTCCGGAGGAGCTTCTGCTGCTCGCTCTGGACCCGGCCACGGGTACCACAGCGCAGCCGCAGTCGCTCGACCTCGGCCTGGCCGGAGCACAGCTAGTGGAGCTGGCTCTGGCAGGACGGATAGCCCCTGACGGGGATCGTATCGCCGTGGTGATGCCACGGCCGACCGGAGATCCGACTCTGGACTCCGCACTGGAGCTGTTGCGCAGACGCGGCAGCCCGGTTCGGGCCGTCCATTGGATCGGCGGGCCCCGACTGGGGCTGCGCCAGACCTATCTCTCGCATCTGGAGCGGTGCGGCATGGTGCATGCCGTGGCGGGCCAGATGTGCGGGGTGCTGCCGACGACTCGCTACCAGGCGACGGAGACGGCGATCAGCCGGGAAATCAGGTCCCGGCTGGACAGTGCGATCCGCACCGGCGTTCCGCCGGACCCGCGGACCGCGGCGCTCGCCGCGCTGGCCCATGCGGTCGGACTCGGCAAGCACCTCTACCCCGGGAACGAGGGGCGCTCGTCGCGCTCCCGGCTCCGGGACCTGATCAGACACGACCCGATGGGCGGTCTCGTGGCGCACGCCGTGATGGACGTCCAGAACGGGGTGGGCGCACAGCCGCGCCGTAACCCGGCCCAGGGCGCGCCCAGCGCTCCGGCCGGCGCCCGGCCGGTCGGTGGTGTGCCCATGCAGCCGCAACGCGGTGGGATGGCGCGCGTACCGGCGCACTGAACACGGAACGGAACAGGCACCGAAGCAGGCACCGCCTGACGCACACAGCAATCCGCCGCACCGACGTCCCCAGACCCGGTTCGGGAGCCGCACAGGACGCGCGGGGCAGCCGGACACCACCGGCCGCCCCGCGCGTCGCGTATCGGCCATCGCGCAACGCGCGGGTCCGCCGGAGGGTCATGACCCTTGGCCACGGCCTGACGGGGCCGTTACGGGCCTCCAGAGCCGCCCCAGAGCCGCCACAGGCCGCCCCAGGGGGCCTCAGGCGGCCTCAGGGCGCCCCGGGGGGCCCGCTCGCCTCGTGCCCGGCGCGCCCGGACCGGCGCCACGGCGCGCGCGGGGGCGCGCGGCCAGGCGCACAGAACGGCGCAATCACCTCTGTAGCCATTTCCCAGCGCAGTCGGGACCTTTGGTGGCAGTCTGCTGAGCAGTAGATACGTACAGCTACAGCTACACAGCCGGAGGTGCAGTTTCCGTGGCGTCCAACGTCAATCCCACCGTCAGGCGACGCCGATTGGGCCAGGAGTTGCGCCGGCTTCGCGAACTCAAAGGCATGACGGCGGAGGAAGTCGCGGAACGCCTGCTGGTCTCCCAGTCGAAGATCAGCCGGCTGGAGAACGGCCGCCGTTCGATCAGCCAGCGCGACGTACGGGATCTCTGCGGGGTCTACGAGGTCGAGGACAGCCGGATCGTCGACTCGCTTATGCAAATGGCCAAGGACTCCCGCCAGCAGGGCTGGTGGCACGCCTTCGGCGACATCCCGTACAGCGTCTACATCGGGCTGGAGACGGACGCGGCCTCGCTGCGTGTGTTCGAGCCGCAGGTGGTTCCCGGGCTGCTCCAGACCCGTCCGTACGCCGAGGCGCTGATCAACGGCGCGCTGCCGGAGTCCGCCGTGCCGGATGTGGAGAAGCGCGTCGGGGTGCGGCTACGGCGGCAGGACCGGATCAACGCGCCCGAGGAGCCGCTGCGGCTCTGGGCCGTGGTGGACGAGGCGGCGCTGCGCCGGGTCGTCGGCAGCCGCCAGCTCATGCGCGAGCAGCTCGAACACCTGCTGGAGCAGTCGCAGTTGCCGCATGTGACCGTTCAGGTGCTGCCCTTCGACATGGGCGCGCATCCCGGAATCACCGGGCACTACGCGATTCTCGAATTTCCCGACGCGTCGGACTCCAGCGTGGTCTACATCGAGGGCGTGACGAGCGACCTTTATCTGGAGAAGGCCAATGATGTGCAGCGGTACAGCGTGATGTACGAACATCTGCGCGCGCAGGCCCTGAATGCCGATCAGACGCGGCAGTACATCGCGGATATCGCAAAAGAGTACGCCCGTTGAGCAGCCGTCACGTTGGTCCGGATTGTCGAACTGATCCGCTTTTACGCAGACGGCGGGGGTAGAATACACCTCAACCAGCGCCCCTCGTAAGGCTATTCGGTCATAGACCATCCGGACGGGTGAACGCACGCTCCGCTCATCACGTGAGGCGAGTAGCGTCGATCATGCCAACAGAAGTTGGCGCTATTTCACCTCACTTGCTGAACCGGAGCGAAAATGGCAATCCTTCAGGGCGCTACGGACACGTGGACGAAGTCCTCGTACTCCGGCGGAAACGGCGCATGCGTAGAGGTCAAGTCCCCCGTCGTCCAGGCCATTGCCGTAAGGGACTCGAAGGCTCCCGAGGGGCCGTCGATCTCCTTCGTCCCCAGTTCGTGGAACGCCTTCGTCCAGGAAATGGGCAGGGGCGCCGCCGACCTCGCCTGAGGCCGGCCACCCTCGGCCGTAGGCGCCGACGCGGCCGTCGACGCCACCTCGGCCGTCGGTCACGTTTCACCGCACCACAGACAGAGCCCTCTCGACCGGTCCGCCGTCCTGGCCGAGGGGGCTCGGCCATGCCCGGCCGCGCGGGACCCGCATCCCGCGCGGCTGTTCCGTTCCGTACGACCGTTTCAGGCCCGTACGACCGTCTCTGATCCGTACGACCGGAGCCCGGCGGAAGGCGCCGGAGCCCGCTGACGAAGTGCTCGCTCATCGTGTGTGCGCGATCACCGTCACGACAACGGCACGGAAGGTCAAGAACAGGCAAAACCGTTCGACTTCCTGATCTGCGTTCATGTCCTTGACCGACGCACCCTTGACCCGCCGCCGCGCCAGGCGGTTCAATCCCCAAGTCCCCGCTCCCGCACGGGGTTACCGCCGACCGGAACGCGCCCCCTGACGAAGCGCTCCTACGTTCAACAGGCGGACCCCTGGAGGGGTGACATGAACAGCCTCGACTGGATCGTGCTCATCGCGTATTTCGGAGTCATGATCGCGATCGGGCTCTGGTCGCACAAGCGCGTGGACAATGTCAGCGACTTCTTCACCGCGGGCGGCAAGATGCCCTGGTGGCTGTCGGGCATCTCGCACCACATGTCCGGGTACAGCGCCGTGATGTTCACCGGGTACGCGGGCATCGCCTATCTCTACGGCGTCACCTCGTTCGTGACCTGGTCCCTCCCCATCGCCATCGGGATCGGGATCGGCGCGCAGATCTTCGCGCCCCGGCTCAACCGGCTGCGCTCCCGGCTCCGGGTCGCCTCCCCGCTCGAATACCTCAAGAACCGGTACGACCTGAGAACGCAGCAGGCGCTCGCCTGGTCTGGGCTGCTGCTGAAGATCGTGGACGTGGGCGCCAAGTGGGCCGCCATCGCCACCCTGCTCTCCGTGTTCACGGGAATCTCCCTCAACCAGGGCATCCTCATCACCGGTGTCATCACCGGCATCTACTGCACCGTCGGCGGGCTGTGGGCCGACGCGCTCACCGAACTGGGCCAGTTCGTCATCCAGCTCTTCGCCGGCATCGCGATGCTCGTCGCGGTCATGGGCAAGCTCGGCGGCTTCAGCGCGCTGTGGACGGTCTGGGACAAGCTCCCCGACGGCCACGCCGAGCCGACGGCGGGTCCGTACACCGTGACGTTCCTGCTGGCGTTCCTCTTCATCAAGACCTTCGAGTACAACGGCGGCATGTGGAACCAGGCCCAGCGCTACATGGCGACCGCGAGCGCCCGGGAGGCGACGCGTTCGGCGCGGCTCTCCGCCGCCCTGTGGCTGGTGTGGCCGCTGGTGCTGTTCTTCCCCATGTGGTGCGCGCCGCTGCTGGTGGAGGCGCAGAAGCCGGACGCCTCCGACTCGTACGCCCTGATGACCGAACAGCTCCTGCCGCACGGGCTGCTGGGCCTGGTCATCGTCGGCTTCTTCTCGCACACCATGGCGATGTGCTCCTCGGACGCCAACGCCATCGCTGCGGTCTTCACCCGGGACATCGCGCCGGTGCTCTCCCGCGCGGCGCGCGGCTGGTCGGACCGGGCGGGGCTGCTGGCGGCGCGGCTGTCGACGATCTCGTTCCTCGCGCTGTCGATGGCGATCGCCACCCAGGTCAACTCGCCGACGTTCAAGGACATCATCACCGTCGTCATCAAGTGGGTGGCCGGGCTGATGGGGCCGATCGCGATCCCGTTCATGCTGGGGCTGCTCAAGCCGTTCCGCAGGTCGGGCCCGACGGCGGCGCTGGTGAGCTGGGCGATGGGGCTGCTGGCGTTCTGGCTGGTCAACTACCCCATCAACTGGAACGTGGACGGCGGCGTGCCGCTCCAGTACCAGGTCTCCGTACCGCTCGCCGTCTCGCTGGTGCTGTACGTGGTGATCGGCTTCCTGAAGCCGGAGGACACCCCGGAGCGGGACGCGCTGCTCGGCCGGATCGACGGGGACGGCCACGAGGAGACCGACGGGGCGGGCGACGCGAACGGGAAGACGGACGGAGACGCGAACGGGAAGGGTCCGAAGGGAAAGGGGCCGAACGGGAAGGGGCCGAACGGGAAGGGGAAGGGTCCGAAGGGGCCCGGGATCAGCCGCGCGGGTAGCGGGACAGCCACCCCGACTCCGTGACGGCGGCGCTGTGCAGCGCCGGCCCCTGGGTCATCTCCATCGCGAAGTCGTCCGCGATCTCCAGCAGGGTGGGCCGGCCCTCCAGCTCCGCCAGCCAGGCGGGCGGCAGGGCCGTCTCGCCGTGCAGGGTCCCCAGCAGCGCCCCGCAGAGCGTGCCGGTGGCGGCGGAGGGTCCCTCGTGGTTGACGGCGAGGCGCAGCCCGTGGCGTACGTCCTCGGCGACGAGCGCGCAGTAGACGGCGACGGCGAGCGCCGACTCGGCGGTGCGCCCGTCGCCGAGCGCGGCGATCTGCTCCGGGCCCGGCACGCCCTGCCGTACGAGTTCGAGCGCCTGCCGCAGGGCCACCGTGACGGGCTCGTGGCCGGTCCGCGGGGCGATCAGCACGCAGGCCCGCTCCACGCCCGCCTCCAGCGTCCCGCCGCGCGCCACCTCGTGGACGATCACGGCGAAGGCGCCCGCCGAGATGAACGCCCCCGGGCAGCCGTGCGTCTGGACGGCGCACTCCAGCGCGAGCTGGCAGACGAGCTGCGGCTCCCACCCGACGAGCAGCCCGAACGGCGCGGACCGTACGAGGGCACCCGCGTCCCGCGCGATGGGGTTCTTGGGCCGGTCGAGGGTGCCCATGATCTGGTCGCCGAAGCCGGTGAGGCAGGAGATCGTCGGGTCGCGGCGTACGTACAGCCACTCCTCCTGGGCGAGCCACCCGTTGTCCTTGCGCCGCAGGTCGGGCCCCCAGTCGCGCTGGGTCGCCGCCCACCGCAGATGCGAACGGTGCACGTCGGTCGGCGGATGCCAGGCCCCGGTGTCCCGGCGCACCTGGGCGCGGATCAGCCCGTCGACGGTGAACAGGGTGAGCTGGGTGGACGCGGTGACGGCGCCGCGCCGGCCGTACGCGGGGACGAGGTCGACGACCCCGTCACCGCCGTGGGCGGCCCTGATCTCGTCGAGCGTGAGCGTGGCGACCCCGGCGCCTAGCGCGTCCCCCATGGCACCGCCGAGCAGGGCGCCCCGTACCCGGCTGCGGAAGTCCTGTTGCTCGGCACGGCCCCAGATGGCTCCGGACAGTGTGCTCACACGTCCCCCTCCCCTGCTGGGCCCCCGATGTGCCTCCGCGCGACTGCGCAGCACTGTAATCGAACGGGGACAGCGGGTTGAGGGCGCACTCAGGCGCGCAGGGCAGGCCGCTCCAGATGCGTGGCGGCGCGCAGCAGCCACTCCACCGGTCCGATCCGGAACCGCCGCATCCACCAGGCGCTCCACGCCAGTTGTACGGCGAAGATCCCGACCGCGACGGCGATCACGGCGGCGTACGGCACCCGCCCGATGAGACCGAGCCCCACCCCGGTGAAGATCAGCCCGCAGAGCAGCGACTGGCTCAGGTAGTTGGTGAGCGCCATCCGCCCCGGCCGCGCCAGCACCTCGGCCAGCCGCGCGCCGCGCGCGGTACGGAAGACGCGCAGCAGCGTGGCGACGTACGCGGCCGTGAGGAACGGCGCGGTGACGAGGTGCGCGGCGGGCGCGAAGAGGTTCTCGGGCCCGGCGACGGTGTAGGCGAGCGAACCCGCCAGGCCGACCGGGAAGCCGACGAGCTGGATGAGCCGCAGCTTCCGCCGGTACGCGGCGGGGTCGGGGGCTGCGGTGTGGTCGAGCGCGCGGCGCTTGCCGGCGGCCAGCCCGACCAGGAAGGCGGAGAAGGCCAGCGGCCCCTGGAAGAAGAGGATCAGCGGCAGCGCGGTCGTCAGCGAGTCCAGCCGTTCCCCGACGACGGACCCGAGCCCGCCGCGCATCGCCTCGGTGGCGGTCCGCCCGTCGGCGAGCATGGTGGCCCGCTCGGCGGCGGTGGGGGAGGCGGAGGCGCCGTCGATGACGGCCACGAGGACGGCCACCGCCAGGAAGATGAGCGCGATCACCCCGGTGATGATCCCGGCCACCCACAGCGCGCGGCGCGGCGAGATGCCGCGTACGAGGAAGAGCACCAGGCCGAGCAGGGCGTACGTGACGAGGATGTCGCCGTAGAAGAGCAGCACCGCGTTGGCGACACCGATCAGGAACAGCCCGCCGATCCGCCGCAGGAAGCGGGGCCGGAAGGAGAGCCCGCGCGCGGCGGCGGAGTTGAGCTGGAGGGTGAAGCTGTAGCCGAAGAGGAAGGAGAAGAGGAGATAGAACTTCGACTCGAAGAGGAACTGGACCACGCCCGAGGCGAGATGGTCGTGCCAGGCGGTCCTGGCCGGGTCGGGCATGTCCAGCAGGGTGTAACCGCTCGCGAAGAACGGGATGTTGACCATCAGGATGCCGAGGAGGGCGAAGCCGCGCAGCGCGTCGACATCCGCGAGGCGCGCGGTCGGGGCCTTGCCGAGCGCCGGGGCGCCCGGGAGGGCGGGCTCGGTCGGAGGGGGTGCTGTCATACCGTACGACGGTACGGAGCGGGGGCGGGCCGCCGCATCCGACCAAAGTAGCGCGGGCGGTTCTCTTCGGTCTGCCGCGTACCAGGCTCTCCCCGCCTACGCCCAGCGGGCGGCGAACGCGTCGCGGGCGGCGACCACGCGGGCGAGCCGGGGGCGCAGGACGACGGTGTCGATACCGGGGGCGTCCAGCAGCTCTTCGAGGTGGAAGGCCATCTGCGCGAGGTCTTCCCATGCGTGTTCGATGGCGAGCAGGGTGGTGAGCGCGGCGTCCAGCGCCTCCCCGTCCCCGCGTACGGCCCCGCTCAGCATGGCCACGTACGCGGGCATCTCGACCGCGAGGTCCTCGGCCTCCGCCAGCAGCCGCTCCAGCTCCCGCCACAGCGGGACCCCGGCACCCGCACCCTCGGCCACGGTCACCGTCAGGGCCCGCTGGAACGCGCCGTACACCGGCTCCTCGGCGCTGTACCGCTCGGCGGCCTCCAGCGCCTCGGGCCACTGCCCGGTACGGCGCAGCGCCTCGCTGCGGTCCTCCAGATCGTCGTGGTCGGCGGCGGTCAGCTCGTCCAGCAACTGAAGGGCCTCCTGGTACCTGCCCAGCAGCAGGCTTACGGCCGCCGCTCTGCTCCGGGGGATGTCCGCGCTGTCCGTGTCCGGGTCCAGCGCGATGCACTGCCGGAAGCCGGCGTGGGCCTGCTCGGGGCGGCCGGCGGCCAGTGCCGTACGGGCCCGGAAGTAGTGGTGCCACGGGTTGTCCGGATCGATCTCCAGGGCTCGGTCCAGGTCGGCGAGGGCCTGGCCGTAGCGGCGGCGGGTGTGGTGTGCCCTGCCGCGCAGAGCGAGTGCCCAGTCGTCGTCGGGCCGTTGGTTCAGCACCTCGGTGAGATCGGCGACCGCCTCCTCGTGGAGTCCGGCGCTCAGCCGGGCCTCTCCTCGCTCCACCCGGATCCACACCATGTCCGGCTCCGCGTCGACGGCGCGCTCCAGATCGGCCAACGCGCCCGCCGGGTCGTCCAGTTCGGAGCGGAGTCGGGCCCGGTGCGCCAGGGCCCAGGCGTACTCGGGGTACAGTTCGATCGCCCGGTCCAGATCGGCGCGCGCCTCGGTGTGCCGCCCCAGTAGATGGCGCGCGGCCCCCCGGCCGGCCCAGGCCGAGGCGTAATCGGCGTCGAGCGTCAGGACACGGGTCAGCTCCCGTTCCGCGTCCTCGTTCCGGTCGGCGACCCGGTATGCCTCACCCCGCTCGGAGCCGATCCAGGCGTTGTCCGGGGCCAGTTCGACCGCACGGTCCAGGTCAGCGAAGGACGGGGCGAGTTCCCCCATGTCGCGGAAGACCCGGGATCTGCGGACCAGCGCCCACAGATAGCGGACGTCCAGTTCCAGGGAACGGCCGAAGTCGGCGAGAGCGGCCGCATGCCTGCCCAGCCCGTGGTGGGCGGCGCCCCGGCAGGCCAGCGCGTAGGCGTTGACCGGGTCGAGTGCGAGGGCGCGGTCCAGCAGGTCGAGGGACTCCTCGCGCCGGCCCGCGAGCCGTAGCGTCTCCCCGTACTCCTCCAGGATCCACGCCGTGTCCGGGGCCAGTTCGTCGGCCCGGCGCAGATCGGCCAGGGCGGCTTCGAGGCGGCCGTCCAACTGGTGGACGTAGCCCCGGCCGTAGTACGCCCTGGGCTCGTCCGGGTCGAGGGCGAGCGAGCGGTCGTACTCGGCCAACGCCTCCGCGTACGCGCCCGCCTCGCGCAGTTCCGTCCCCCGTACCCGGTGCGCCGCCGCGCGGCCCCCGGTGTCCAGTCCCGCCCGGTCGAGCAGCAGGCCCAGCGCCTTCCGTACGCCCTGCTCCTCGTCGTCGAGCGCGGCCAGCAGCCGCTGCCCCCAGTCGCGGGCCGTCGCGTCGCCGGTGTCCTCGCCCGCCTCCGCCAGCACCTGGGCCGCTCGGCGGGCCGCCGCCGGGCTCTCGCGGCAGCCGTCGACCACGTCCCGCAGCGCCCCGGGGAGCGCGCCGCGCGGGCCCGCGCACAGCCGGTGGTACGTCTCCTCGAAGCGCAGCGCGCGCCATTCGGCGTTCTCCCACACCTCGTCGGCCGGCAGCTCCGTCTCCGTCTCCGCGCGCCAGCGGGCGAAGCACGCGGCGAGCGCGGTGTGCCGTTCGCGCCAGCCGCGCGGGGAACGGGTGCGCTGGAGGCGGAGCATGGGGGCGCGCACCACGCCGTGGTACGCGACCCCCGCGTCCTTGCGGGTGGCGAAGGGCAGCGTCCGCAGCCAGTCGTACAGCCCCGCCGCGTCCTCGGGCACGACCTCGCGGAAGACGTCCTCGTCGAGTCGGCGGGGCAGGGCGCAGGCGAGGGCCGCCGCACGCCGTACGGGGTCCTGCTCCCACTTGAGGAAGCGTTCGACGGCGGTGGCGCTGGGGTCGCCCACGTCGTCGGGGTCGGTGGGCTGGTTCTCCGCGAGGGTGGAGACGAGGACGGGCAGGCGGCCCGAGAGCCGGAGCACCTCCTCCACGACGGACTCGTCCGTGACGCGCTTCGCCGCGAGGAGGGTGCGCGCCTCCCCCTCCGTGAAGGGCGCCAGCGGCAGGCTGGTCGCGAAGTCCCCGTACCCGCCCCAGCAGGCGGTGTCCAGGGGGCGCTGACCCGCGAGCGTCACCACGACCCGGCCGGGGAAGTCCCCGTACCGGCCTGCCTTGATCAGGTCGCGCAGCCAGGTGTCCAGGAAGGGCGCGGTGCGTTCGTACGTGTCGAAGAAGAGCGCGATCCAGGGGATGTCACGGGAGATCCCGGTGAGTTCGGTGACCAGGACGGGGGTGAGGACCTGGTCCGGCCGCAGGACGAGCTGGACGTCCTCCTGGTCGCGGAAGCGGGCGCTCAGGGTGGCGCGGAGCCGGTCGGCGCCCGCCGCGAGGTGCTGGGGGTCGACGATGTCCGCGAACGGTCCGACGACCGGGACCATCCGGAGCCCGATCATGCCTGCCGTGACGGCGGCGGTGGACCCGGCGGACGCGGCGGGGGGCTCTCCGGCCGTCGCCCCGGCGGCCGACTCGGCTTCGTGGCGCCGCTGCCGGTAGGTGGCGAGCTGCCGGTCGAGCTGCTTGAGCGGGTGGCCCTGCCGGCCGAGCTGTTCGGCGATCTCGGCCAGCGCCTCGGGGACGCTGCTGACGGACTCGTCCAGGTACGCGGTCAGCGCGCCGCACTCCCGGGCGGCGCGCTCCAACTCCCGTACGAGGGAAGTCTTTCCGACGCCCGCGTTGCCGTGGACGTGGAACAGGTAGCGGTGCCGCTCGTCCTCGGGCGGGTAACCGAAGTTCTCGCGGAAGGCGCCGAGTTCGGCGGCGCGCCCGACGAATCTGCGTCGGCGCCCGATCAGTTCGGCCATCGAAGCCTGGTCCGCCCCCGCCTGCGCCACCCGCGTACTCCCCCGTGTTCGGCCGTTGCCGCCCGCTCAGTCCGCCGCTCGGTCCGCCACTCAGTCTGCCAGCAGGGGCAGCAGCTCCGGCAGGTGTCCGTCCGAGGCCGCCGCCGCCCTGATCCGCTCCTCGGGGACCTCTCCGTACAGCGTCGTGCGCGGCTTCGCCGGGCGCCCCGCCGCGTCCGCGATGGCGACCAGGTCCTTGACCGAGCGGTAGGAACCGTAACTGGAGCCCGCCATCCGGGAGATGGTCTCCTCCATCAGCGTGCCGCCCAGGTCGTTGGCGCCGGAGCGCAGCATCTCCGCCGCGCCCTCCGTGCCGAGCTTCACCCAACTGGTCTGGATGTTGGGGATGTACGGGTGCAGGAGGAGCCGGGCCATCGCCATCACCGCGCGGTTGTCCCGGTCGGTGGGGCCCGGACGGGCGATGCCGGCCAGGTAGACGGGGGCGTTGGTGTGGATGAAGGGGAGCGTCACGAACTCCGTGAAGCCGCCGGTCTCCTGCTGGATGCGGGCGAGGGTACGGAAGTGGCCGAGCCAGTGGCGGGGCTGGTCGACATGGCCGTACATCATCGTGGAGCTGGAGCGGATGCCCAGTTCGTGGGCGGTGGTGACGACCTCGATCCAGGTCGCCGTCGGCAGTTTGCCCTTGGTGAGGACCCAGCGGACCTCGTCGTCCAGGATCTCCGCCGCCGTGCCGGGGATCGAGTCGAGTCCGGCCTCCTTGGCGGCCGTCAGCCATTCGCGGATCGAAAGTCCGGTGCGGGAGGCGCCGTTGACGACCTCCATCGGGGAGAAGGCGTGGACGTGCATGCCGGGGACGCGCTTTTTCACCGCGCGCGCGATGTCGAAGTAGGCCGTGCCGGGCAGGTCGGGGTGGATGCCGCCCTGCATGCAGACCTCGGTGGCGCCGACCTCCCACGCCTGTTCCGCGCGGTCCGCGACCTGGTCGAGGGAGAGGGTGTACGCGTCGGCGTCCGTACGGCGCTGGGCGAAGGCGCAGAAGCGGCAGCCCGTGTAGCAGACGTTGGTGAAGTTGATGTTGCGCGTGACGATGTACGTGACGTCGTCGCCGACGGTGTCGCGGCGCAGCTCGTCCGCGATCCGGGTGAGCGCGTCCAGCGCGGGCCCGTCGGCGTGGAGCAGGGCGAGCGCCTGGTCGTCGCTGAGCTTCGTCGGGTCGTCGGCGGCCTGCGCGAGGGCGGTCCGTACGTCGGTGTCGATACGGGAGGGCACCATGCCGGGGGCCGCGGCCTCGCGCAGCGCCTCCCAGTCCCCGTACACCTCGTCGAAGTCGTCGCGCCGGTCGGCGGTGCGGCCCTCGGTGTCGATGGTGCGGTGCAGATCGGTGCGGCCGGTGGCGGTGAACCCCTCGTCCGGCTCCTGCCAGGGCAGTCCCGACGGGGTGACGCCCTCGCGCGCGAGCCCGGTCTGCGGGTCGGCGAGGGCCCGTACGTGCGGCATCAGGCGGGGGTCGAGCCAGGGCTCGCCGCGCTCGATGAACTCCGGGTAGATGGTGAGGCGTTCGCGCAGCTCGAAGCCGGACTCGGCGGTCCGCGCGGCCAGTTCGTCGATGTGCGGCCAGGGGCGCTCGGGGTTGACATGGTCGGGGGTGAGCGGCGAGACCCCGCCCCAGTCGTCGATGCCCGCGCCGATGAGCAGGGCGTACTCCGCGTCGACCAGGTTCGGCGGCGCCTGGAGGCGGGCGGAGGGGCCCAGGATGTGCCGGGCGACGGCGATGGCCGCGGCCAGCTCCTCCAGCTCGGCGTCGGGCATGCCGCGCATGGCGGTGTCGGGCTTGGCGCGGAAGTTCTGGACGATGACTTCCTGGACGCCGTGGTACGCGCGCTGGATCCGGCGCAGCTCGAAGAAGGCGTCGGCGCGCTCCTCGTACGACTCGCCGATACCGATCAGCACGCCGGTGGTGAACGGCACGTTGGACCGTCCCGCGTCCTCCAGGACCCGCAGCCGGACGGCGGGCTCCTTGTCGGGCGAGCCGTGGTGCGGGCCGCCGGGCTCGGACCACAGGCGGGTGGCGGTGGTCTCCAGCATCATGCCCATGCTCGGCGCGACGGGCTTGAGGCGCTGGAGGTCGGTCCAGGACATCACCCCGGGGTTGAGGTGGGGCAGCAGCCCGGTCTCCTCCAGGACGCGGATCGCCATGGCGCGCACATAGGCGAGGGTGTCGTCGTACCCCTCCGCCTCCAGCCACTCCCGCGCCTCGGGCCACCGGTCCTCGGGCCGGTCGCCGAGCGTGAACAGGGCTTCCTTGCACCCCATTTCGGCGCCCTGGCGGGCGATCGCCAGGACCTCGTCGGGCGACAGGAACATGCCGTGCCCGGCGCGGCGGAGCTTGCCGGGGACGGTGACGAAGGTGCAGTAGTGGCACTTGTCGCGGCACAGCCGGGTGAGCGGGATGAACACCTTCCGGGAGTACGTGATCACCCCGGGCCGCCCGACGGCCTCCAGCCCGGCGTCCCGCACCCGCGCGGCGGACCCGGCCAGATCGGTGAGGTCCGCGCCCCGCGCCTGAAGCAGCACGGTGGCCTCGGCGGCATCGAGCGCGACACCGTCACGGGCGCGCTTGAGAGCACGGCGCATGCCGTTGGCTGTCGGCTGTCCGGTCCCGGGGCCCTGCGGTGCGCTCGTAGTCATCCTCCGAGCATACGAGCGCCGGGGTGGATCTTGGCTGCGCGGCAAGAGGTGGTCTTCGTCTCCCCCCGGCCCGAGGGGAAGCACCCCCGTGCGGGGAGGGAAGTGCGACCGGTTTGCGACACTTCGGCCATGGGCGTGGAGACGAGAACGGCAGAGGCGCGAACGACCGGGCAGGGGATACGGCCGCGCCGCATGTCCCCGTGGCGGCTGCGGGCCGCCACGGCGGCGGACGTGGAACCGGTGGCCGAGCTGCGGGCCACGGTCATGCGCGCCGACCTGGAACGCCTCGGCCGGTACGACGAGCACCGGGTCCGGCAGCGGCTGCGCGACTCCTTCTCCACGGAGCACACCTCGATCATCGTCACCGCCGAAGCCGCCGATGCCGAAGCCGCCGAGGGAGCGGTCGCCGGCTGCGTCACGCTCCGCCCCGTCTCCACCGGCCTCCTGCTGGAGCACTTCTACCTCGCCCCCCGCCACCAGGGCCACGGGCTCGGATCAGCCGTCCTGCGTACGGTGCTGAAGCGGGCCGACGAGCGGAACGCCCCCGTCCGCCTCAACGTCCTCCAGGGCAGCGCGGCCCGCCGGCTCTACGAGCGGCACGGATTCGTCCTGGAGTCCGAGGACCCGGTCGATGTCTTCCTGCTCCGCCCGCCACCAGGTACGGACGCCGCGCCCCTCACCTGACCGACGCCTCTTGCTCAGTGACGGCCGGTCGCCCCGTGGACCGGAAGGTCGTCCGTGGTCAGATCCAGGGAGAACGGCGCGGGCAGCGGGATCTCCTCGCCGTACTTGCCCCGCACCATGTCCTGATACGCGCCGTCCCGGGGGCCGGTGTGCAACGCCCACGTACCGTGGCGGGGGTCGATGACGAGCAACACCGCGACTCCGGCGACGGCGTACCAGTCGTTCTTCTGCGTGATGCCCCGGGCCTTCTCCGACCGGGAGATGACCTCGACCGCATGGAGGCCGTCGCGCTCAGCCCCGCGAATTCCCGGGACTTCATCCACTCCATCGTTCAGCAGCTCTGACCGAAAGGATCACTCATGGCCATGGACCACTGGCAGAAGTCGTCGTTCTGCGGTGAGGGCGACGCGTGCCTGAGCGTTGCCGCGACGCCCGGCCGCGCCATACAACTCACCGAGAGCGCCGACCCCGCGCGATCCATACTGGAGACCGACCCGGTCACCTGGGCCAGGTTCCTCCGCGTACTCAAGGAGTCCGACCACCATGGCTGATGTACCCACCGGTCTCGAATGGGTCCGTGCCGCCCCCGAGGGCGATGACGGGCCCGGGCCCTGGATCGAGGTGGCCGCCGGGGCCGGGGATCTGATTCATCTGCGGGAGACCAGCGACCCCGACAACATCGTCACCACCAACCAGGTGAAGTGGGAGGCGTTCGTGAAGGGCGTCCTGGCCGGGGAGTTCGACCACTTCGCCGAGTTGGGTGAGGGCCAGGACGGGGACGGGAGCAAGGGCGGGGACGGCGGCGCGGGCTCGTCCTGAGTCCCGGGCCCCCTGCTCCCTGCTCACTCGTCCCCGCCCGCGCCGCGCCGCCGCGGCTACACGTACGGCGCATACGCGTCCAGCGTGCGCAGGACCTCCGACTCGCCCGCCGGGGGCAGTTGGAGGACGACCTCCTCGATGCCCAGCTCCGCGTAGTGCGCCAGCTTTCCCTCGCTGGGCAGCGTCGCGTACGGGACGATCTGGAGGGTGTCGGGGGCGCGGCCCGCCTCCTCCCAGGCCGTGCGCAGCGCGGGCAGGGCCTCGGTCAGGCCACGGCCGCCGATCGGGAGCCAGCCGTCGGCGCTCTCGGCGATCTGCGCGAAGAGCTTCGGGCCCGCCGCGCCGCCGATCAGGGTGCGCGGGTTGCCCCGTACCGGCTTCGGGAATGCCACGCTCGCCCGTACCGAGCCGAACTCGCCCTTGTACGCGGTCGGTTCGGCCGCCCACAGCGCCCGCATCAGCGCCAGGCGCTCGCCGGTGAGCGCGCGGCGCGTCGACCACTCCACGCCGTGGTCCGCGGCCTCCTCCTTGTTCCAGCCGAAGCCGACCCCGAGCGTGAAGCGCCCGCCGGAGAGGTGGTCCAGTGTCGCGATCTGCTTCGCCAGGTCGATCGGGTCGTGCTGCGCGACCAGCGTGATGCCGGTGCCGAGGCCGAGCCGTTCGGTGACCGCCGCCGCCTGGCCGAGGGCCACGAAGGGGTCGAGCGTGCGGCCGTACTCGCGCGGGAGTTCACCGCCGGCCGGGTACGGCGTCGACCGCTCGGCGGGGATGTGGGTGTGCTCGGGCAGATAGAGACCGGCGAAGCCGCGCTGTTCCAGCTCCCGGGCGAGCCGTACGGGCGTGATCGTCTCGTCGGTGAGGAAGATCGTGGTCGCGATCCGCATGCGTCGTGCCTCCGTGGTCGATGGGTCGATGCCGCCGGTCGGTCGGTCCGCGTCACCGTACCGCCCTTGTTACCTGCCGGTAAGTGCGTACCGGGACGCAATTCACCGGCTGTGTTCCCGCCATCCGCCGACCGCCGGGCCTTGTGCCCCGGTTCACCGCGGGCTACGAGAGTGGCGGGAGCCTTCTTTCTCGGACCCTCCTCTCTCGGCCCCTTCTCTCCCACCTCTGGAGCAGCCGGTATGAGCCAGCCCCTCGGACGTCGCGGTCTCCTGGTGACGGGAGCCGCCACCGCCCTTACGTTGAGTACCGTGAGCTTCGCCCAAGCCAGTCCCGCTTCCGGCTCCCCGGGCGCCGGTGGCAGACGGACCAGGACCGTCCGCGGCACCCTGCCGCCCGGCGCCCCCGACTTCGTCCATCTCCCCGTCGAGGTACCGCGCGGCGTCAACGAGATCCATGTCGCCTACTCCTACGAGCGCCCCGCCGTCCCGGCCGGCACCCCGGGCAACGCCCTCGACATCGGGCTCTTCGACGAGCGCGGTACGGAGCTGGGCGGCCGGGGCTTCCGGGGCTGGTCCGGCGGGGCCCGTACCGAGTTCTTCGTACGCGCCGACGCGGCCACCCCCGGCTACATCCCGGGCCCGGTCCGCGCGGGCACCTGGCACATCGCGCTCGGCCCGTACACCGTGGCGCCGCAGGGGCTGCCGTACGAGATCACCATCACCCTCACGTACGGCGCCCCCGGCACCACCCCGGCCCCCGTCCACCCGCCCCAGCGGGCCAAGGGGCGCGGCCGGGCCTGGTACCGGGGCGACTGCCACATCCACTCCGTGCACTCCGACGGGCGGCGCACCCCCGCCGAGATCGCCGCGCTCGCCCGCGCGGCCGGGCTCGACTTCATCAACTCCAGTGAGCACAACACGTACTCCGGGCACCGCGCCTGGGAGGGCCTGTGGGGCGACGACCTGCTGATCCTCACGGGCGAGGAGGTCACCACCCGCAACGGCCATGTCCTCGCGCTCGGTACGGACCCCGGCACCTTCATCGACTGGCGCTACCGTGCCCGCGACAACCGCTTCGGGCGTTTCGCGCGGGAGATCTCCCGCGCGGGCGGCCTCGTCGTGCCCGCCCATCCGCACGGCACCTGCATCGGCTGCAACTGGAAGTTCGGCTTCGCGGAGGCCGACGCGGTGGAGGTGTGGAACGGCGCGTACACCCCGGACGACGAGATCTCCCTCGCCGAGTGGGACAACTCGCTGGTGGCCTCCGTACGTTCGGGCGGTACGGGGCGGACGTGGACCCCCGCGATGGGCAACAGCGACGCCCACCGCGACCCCGACCCGATCGGCACCCCGCAGACCGTCGTCCTCGCCGACGACCTGACCCGCGAGGCGATCCTCGCCGGGATCCGCGCGGGCCACAGCTATGTCGCCGAATCCGCCGCCGTCTCGCTGACCTTCGGCGCGGCGGGCGGCCGGGGGCTCCACGCCGGCATCGGCGACCGGCTGCGCGTCGCCCCGGACGAGCCGGTGACCGTACGCCTGGAGGTGACCGGCGCCCCGGGCCGCACCGCCTACCTCGTCACCGACCAGGGTCCGCTGTACAGCTCCGTACTGCCGGAGTCGGGCCCGGGGACGGTGGAGTGGCGTACGACCGCCTCGTACGCCGCCTATGTACGCGCGGAGGTGCGGCACGCCCCGAAGGTGGCCGGACTGCCGGGCGCGCTGGCGGCGTTCACCAACCCGGTGTTCCTCGGCGCCTAGCCACCGGCGGCGCGGGACGCTCCTGTTTCGGACGGTTAGGCGGAGGGGGAAGGGAAAGACAGACCAAGAGGGAGGTGGTGGGGCCACTCCGCCCCCTCGATCGACCCGTGACGCTTGGGCCACATGCGGTCCTGAACCTGTCGAGGGCTTGTGCAGAGCCTTACTCACTGCTGACGCACAGCCCACGACAAGGCAGACTGTGCGGGGCGATACCGGTGAGCGGCGGGCAGGGGGAGCTATGGGCCTCGACGGCGGGCCACGCGTACCGGAGCAGTGGGCTCCGGCCGCACCGAGTGACACGGACAGGACCGGCGCGACCAGGCGCACCGGCGAGGCCAACGGCACGGGCACCACCCACACCAGCGCGAACGGCACGACCGGAGCCAACGGCGCCAACGGCACGGGGAAAACGAACGCCAACGGCGCCGGCGCCCGCGCGCTCAGCGGCACGGTGATCGACGACAAGCTGCTCAGCGGCAAGGCCGACAGCGTCGTGCCCGGCGCCCCCAACGAGGCCGCCCACCTGCGCTTCAGCGTGCTCGGTCCCGTCCGCGCCTGGCGTGGCGGCGAAGCGCTGGCCTCCGGTTCGCCGCAGCAGCGTGCCCTGCTCGCCTCGCTCCTCCTGCGCGAAGGCCGTACGGCCACCGCCGCCGAACTCATCGACGGGCTCTGGGGCGACGAACCACCCTCGCAGGCCCTCGCCGCCGTCCGTACGTACGCCTCCCGCCTGCGCAAGGTCCTCACCCCGGGCGTGCTGGTCAGCGAGTCCGGCGGCTACGCGCTGCGGACCGATCCCGACGCGCTCGACCTCAACGTGGCGCAGGAGCTGGCCGCCGACGCGGACAAGGCGCGCGCCGCCGGCGACCGCGGCCAGGCGCGTTCCCTGATCAGCAAGTCGCTGAACCTGTGGGACGGCGAGGCGCTGGCCTCCGTGCCCGGACCGTACGCCGAGACGCAGCGCACCCGGCTGGAGGAGTGGCGCCTCCAGCTCACCGAAGCGCTGCTCGACCTGGATCTGGAGGTCGGCGCCCACACGGAGGCCGTCTCCGAGCTGACCGCCCTGACCGCCGAACACCCGCTGCGCGAAAGGCTGCGCGAGCTGCTGATGGTGGCGCTCTACCGGAGCGGCCGGCAGGCGGAGGCGCTCGCCGTGTACGCGGACACGCGCCGGCTGCTCGCCGACGAGCTGGGCGTGGACCCCCGGCCCGAACTCTCCGAGCTCCAGCGCCGCATCCTCCAGGCGGACGAGGACCTGGCGCGCCCGCCGGAGGAGCGCGAGCCGGTGCACTCCGTACCGCGCCCCGCCCAACTGCCCGCGACCGTCCCTGACTTCACGGGCCGCGCCGACTTCGTACGGGAGCTGGGCAACCGGCTGGCCACCGCCGAGGGGTCCGTCATGGCGGTCTCCGCGCTCGCGGGGATCGGCGGCGTCGGCAAGACCACGCTCGCGGTCCATGTCGCGCACGCGGCGCGCACGCACTTCCCCGACGGCCAGTTGTACGTGGACCTCCAGGGCGCAGGGACGCGCGTGGCGGAACCGGAGGCCGTACTGGGCTCGTTCCTGCGGGCGCTCGGCACCCCGGACACCGAGATCCCCGACTCGCTCGACGAACGCTCCGCGCTCTACCGCTCCGCGCTCGACGGCCGGCGCGTCCTCGTCCTGCTGGACAACGCCCGGGACGCCGCGCAGATCCGGCCGCTGCTGCCCGGTACGACCGGGTGCGCCGCGCTGATCACCAGCCGGGCCCGGCTGGTGGACCTGGTGGGCGCGCACCTCGTCGACCTCGATGTGATGTCACCGGAGGAGGCCCTTCAGCTCTTCACCCGCATCGTCGGCCTGGAGCGGGTCACCGCGGAGCGCGAGGCGGCCCTCGACGTGGTCGCCGCCTGCGGCTTCCTGCCCCTCGCCATCCGGATCGCGGCGTCCCGCCTCGCGTCCCGCCGTACCTGGACGGTCTCGGTCCTCGCGGCGAAGCTCGCCGACGAGCGGCGCAGGCTGGACGAGTTGCAGGCGGGCGATCTCGCGGTCGCCGCCACCTTCGAGCTGGGCTACGGCGCGCTGGACGACGCCCAGGCGCGCGCGTTCCGGCTGCTCGGCCTGGCCGACGGCCCCGACATCTCGCTGGCGGGCGCCGCCGCGCTGCTGGACCTGGCGCAGCGGGAGGCGGAGGACCTGCTGGAGTCGCTGGTCGACACGTCCCTGCTGGAGTCGGCCGCCCCGGGCCGCTACCGCTACCACGACCTCGTACGGCTCTACGCGCGTGCCTGCGCCGAGCGCGACGAACAGGACCCCTCCGAGCGGCGGTCCGCGCTCTCCCGGCTGCTGGACTTCTACCTGACGACATCGGCGCGGGTGTACGCGCTGGAGCGCCCCGGCGACCGGCTCGTCGACCACCTGGAGCCGGCGTCGTACGAGGGGCTGACGTTCACCGACCGGCACCACGCGCAGGACTGGCTGTACGCGGAGGCCAACTGCCTGCTGGCCTGCGTACGCCAGTCCGCCGAAGGGCCCGCCGCCGCGACCTCGTCCACGGCGACCGGCTCCGGTGCGGACGCGACCGGTACGGACACGCTGCGCCGCGCCGTGGACCTGCTCTGGGCGTCGCTGGACCTCGGCGAGTCCGGGGCCAACGCCAAGGCGTACGAGGCGACGGCGACGGCCGTACGGGACGCCGCGCGCGCCTTCGGCGACGACCGGGCCGAGGGCCGGGCGCTGATCGCCCTGAGCAATGTGCACCTGGTCACGGGCCGGTTCGACCAGGCCGACGAGGAGACCCGGCAGGCCATGACGCTGGCGGAGCGCACGGGCGACACGCTGACCGTCTGCTGGGTGAGCAACCACCTCGGCGCCATCGCGATCTACCAGAACCGGAACACGGACGCCGAGGTCCATCTGCTGCGCGCGATCGAGGACTTCAGGGCCGGCGAGAACCCGCCGGGCGAGGCGTCCGCGCTCTGCAACCTCTCCCGCGCGCACCTCTCGATGGGACGTACGGCCAGCGCGGTCTCGCTCGCCAGGGAGGGCATCCGTATCTACGAACGGATGGGCAACGCCCTGCGCGCCGCGAACGCCCGCTACGCGCTGGGCCTCGCCCTCACCAAGAGCGGCCATCTCTCCGACGCGGCCCAGCAGCTCGTCGACGCCCTGGAGACCTTCCGCGACAGCAGGCAGCGGCTCTGGGAGGGGATGACCCTGTTCCGGCTCGCCGAGGTCGATCTGGCGGGCAGGCGCCCCGCGCCGGC
Organism: Streptomyces sp. NPDC087310; assembly: GCF_044744405.1. Classification (NCBI taxonomy): domain Bacteria; kingdom Bacillati; phylum Actinomycetota; class Actinomycetes; order Kitasatosporales; family Streptomycetaceae; genus Streptomyces; species Streptomyces sp. NPDC087310. The sequence continues at coordinate 441,113 of NZ_JBIUYF010000005.1, forward strand.
CGCGTCCAACGCGGAGATGGCGCTGACCGTGCTGCGCGGCATCGGCGGCGAGTGGCGGCGCGCCCAGGTGCTGACCGCGCTCGGCCGGGCCCTGAACGGCATAGGGCAGACGGGGCGCGCCCAGGTCTGCTGGCAGGAGGCGCTGGGCATCTTCGAGGAACTGGGTTCCCCCGAGGCGACAGAGGTGCACAGCCTCATCACCTCTTCCGCGGCCGCGTAACCGCCGCACCAGCCCCGTCGTACGACGGGGCTGGCCTGCACGTTCATCAATCGTTTAGCGGTACACGGCATTGTCGTCCACGTCGAATCCGTTGCGTCGGGGGGCAGACGGATCGATGTGAGGCCGAACCCCTAGGGTGGGCGGCCTTGAGACGCCCGTCCGGCTATTCGGGGGAACGGCCGGACGGGCCTCATGCCCCACCACATCGCTCTACACGAGGGAGTTCAGCCATGAGCGAGAAGAAGAGCGAGAAGACGACCGACCAGATCGTCAAGCCGCAGGGCGACACGCACGTGACCGGCGAGCCGGACACCACGCCCAAGCCGCTGGACACGCACGTCACCGGCGGAGACCTCACCACGCAGGACACGCATGTCACCAGCGAGCCTGCCTGATCAAGCCTTTTCGACGGGGGTAACGGCCGCGGCGGCGCGGAGGGGGAGCCGCCGCGGCCCTGGCGTGTCAGGGGCCGGAACCCCTGATACCACTTACCGATGTGCCGTCGACGGTTGCGGCAGTGCCTACCGGAAAGAATTTCGACATGACACGTGAAATAACGCTTGCCAAGAGAATCCTGGTCACGGCCGCCCTGGTTGTCGCCGCGGGAGCGGCCGCGGCGTCGCCGGCCCTCGCCGGTGACAACCACGTCACCGACCACCCCCAGGACCACCATGTCACTGTCGAAACCCAGGACGTGCACGTCACCTGAGCCGCGACCCACCGACCGAGGCGGAGAGGGCCGAGCATCGCGCTCGGCCCTCTCCATCGTTCCGTGTCCTCGCGGCCGTCAGGTGTCGAGCGCCGTGCTCACCGTGCACTTCTTCACGCGGGTGACCTGGCGCGGGCTGTCCATCGCCACCTTGACCGTGGTCGTCTCGCCGCTCTCCAGGTCGATCTCCGTCTCACCGGAGTCGATGACCCGGCCGGTGGCGTCCGTGAACGTCACGTCGATGTCGTAGCGGTCGGTCACCCCCACCGCGGTCTCCACCTGTACGGTCGCGTACGTGACGGCCTTGCGCTTGCCCTTCGCCTTGCGGACGCAGGTGACGATCCGCGCCTCGACGCCGCCCGTGGTCGCCGTGGCGACGGACGTCGGCGTACTGCTGTCGGACGAGCCGTACTCGTCGTCGCCGTAATCGTCCTGATCGTTGTAGCGCGAGCCCGAGTCGTACCCCGACGACCCGTTGCTCTTCTTCGAGTTCGAGCAGCCTCCGCCGCCGCTGCTGCCGCCGCTGCTGCTCGACTTCCCCTTGCTCCCGCTGCCCCCCTTGCCGGACTTGGCCGACGAGAACCCCGTCAGAGCCAGCACCACCACGACCAGTACGGCCGCGAACTTCAGACGTCGACGCATCAAAGTCGAGTCACTCCCCCGTTGGACACGTATCACTCCTCGGTACGCCGAGGAGCCCATGAACCTGTCAAGTGCGCGCGACACCTTAGCAGCGCGTACGGACAACCGCAGGCGCCGCATGGCGCACACCAGGCACCCGGCGTAGCGTCTCCACCTGGAGCAGGGTTCCGCACAGCCAAGGAGGCCGGGCGATGGTCCGCAACATCTTCGGTTCGATCCTCGCTCTCGCCGGGGCCGCCGCCGCTGTCTTCGGGCCGTTCCGCGCCTGGTACGACGGGCGGATCGGACGCGACTACCGCGTCGCCGACCTCTTCGACGGCGTCACCCCGAACGGGGCCGGGCTCTTCACCTCGCTCCTGCTGCCCCTCGCCTTCGCCGCCCTGGTCACCCTGGTCGGGGTGATGGCGCGCTCGCGTCCGCTGGTGGCGCTGGCCGGGCTGATCGTCCTCGGCTTCACCGTGCTGTGGATGGTGCGTCAGGGGCAGGCCGCGGGCTCCCTCGCCATCAGCGGGGACGGTTCGGGCCTGGGCGTCGGCGTCGCGTACACCGCGGGCGGCGGGGTGGCGCTGCTGCTGGCGGCGCTCCTGATGTCCGGCCGCAGGCGCGCCGGGCGCCGGGACCGGGAGCAGCCGTACGAGCCGCAGCCGTACGAGCCGCAGCCGTACGACCCCCGGCAGTACGAGCCGCAGGGCTACGGGCAGCCGCAGGGGTACGACCCACAGGGCGGGCAGCAGGGGTACGAGCCGCAGCGGTACGGACAGGACCAGCGGTACGAACAGGAACCCTGGCCGCAGCCGCAGCCGCAGCCGCCGCAGACGCAGACGCAGGACGGGGACACGCAGTCCCTGCCCGTCACCGGCCGGTGGTACGAGGAGAACGGCGCCCCCGACACCGACCGCACCCCCCGCCGCGACGACCCGTACCGCTAAGGCCGTGAACCGCGTCCCGTCGCCGTCCCCTTGACCGCGTCCAGCGCGTACACGCACCGGTCCTTGCTGCACGCGTACACCACGCCCCGCCGCGCCACCGGCGACCCGGTGATCTCGCCGCCCGTCGCCAGCTTCCAGCGGAGCTGGCCGCCGCTCGCGTCCAGTGTGTAGAGCGCGTGGTCGGCCGAGCCGAAGTGGAGCCGCCCGTCGGCGACGACCGGGGCGCCGATGACCTCGCCGCCCGCCGCGAAGCGCCACTTGGGCGTGCCCGTGACCGCGTCCAGGGTGTACAGCGCGCTGCCGCTGCCGACATGGACGTTGCCGTCGGCGACCAGGGCCGGTTCGATCGACTGGCGGGACTCCGTGGCGATGCGCCAGCGGTCCTTGCCGGTGGCCGCGTCGAGCGCGTACACCGTGCCCAGGTAGTCGGCGAGGTAGACACCGCCGCCCGTGACGGCCGGACCCGGCGCGAAGGCGGGCGGGGAGAGGAAGACGGCGGGCGCCTCGAAGTGCCAGCGGACATGGCCGGTGACAAGGTCGACGGAGAGCACGCGCGTGCCCGCCGCGACGTACAGATATCCGTCGGAGGCGGGGCTCACCCGTACGGGGACGCCGCCGCAGGAGGCCGCGTCGCCGATGGGGTACGACCACAGCTCGGTGCCCGAGCGCGCGTCCAGCGCCTGGAGCCGGGCGTCCTTCCACACGAAGACCGTGCCGTCGTGGATCGTGGGGCCCGACTCCGGGGTCTCGAAGTCCGTCTGGGCGCCCGCGATCTCCCACAGCCGCTCACCGCTGGACGCCTCCCACGCCTGGACACCGCCGCCGCGCGTGCCGGTGACGACCGTGCCGCGGTCGACCTTGAGGGAGTACACCCAGGAGGTGGTCTGGAGGCGCCACAGCTCCGCGCCGGTCGTGCTGTCGAGCGCGTAGAGCGTGGGCCCGTCCGAGGCGTGGATACGGCCGCCGGACACCGCCATCGCCCAGGCGACGTCCCGGGTCTTGAACTGCCGGCGCCCGCTGCCCACGTCCAGCGCGTGCACCTCGAAGGACGTGACGTAGAGCAGGTCCCCGTCGACGACGGGCGTCCCCCAGACGTCGTTGGACATCCGGAACCGCCACGGCCGCCAGCGCTGCGCGTCGGCCGCCCCCTCGGGCGGCTGGGTGGGCGCGGGCAGCGGCGGTACGGGCGGGTGCGGCGCGGCGCCGTGGGGGGGGTCCGCGCCGAGCAGCCCGGCGGGCGGGCGGATCCAGCCGGTGGCGGGACCGGCGTCCGCGACGGCGTGCGCGTCCCCGACGCGCGGTCCTGGGCCGATCGGCACCGGCGCGCCCGGGAGCTGGACCGGGTTGGCCGGGGGCGCGGCGGCGGGCATCGCGGCGCCCTGCGCGACGGGCCGGGGCGCGGGGCGCCCGCCGTGCCCGGCGCCGTGTCCGCCGGCGTGCGCACCGGCGGGTCCGCCGCTTCCCCGGCCGCCGCCGTCGGGGCGCCACGCGGCGTCCCAGTCGGGCGCCTGCGCGGGCCGCGGCGGCTGGTGCAGGGGCTGCGGGGGTACGGCCGGGGCCGCGGCGCGCGCCGCGGCGGCGACCCGGCCTCCGTTGCGGCGGCGCTCGATCATCGCGGTGGCGGAGTCCGGCAGCCAGGCCGACGCCGTACCGCTGTCGTCGCTGCCCGAGGCGAAGAGATGCGGCGCGAGCTGCGACTGGAGGTCGGCGGGCGAGGGCCGCAGTCCGGCGTCCATCTGCATACAGGACTCGATGAGGGGTCTCAGCTCGTCCGGCAGCCCCTCCAGGTCCGGGCCCTCGCGGAGCAGCATGAAGACCGTCTCGACCGGGTTGGCCCCGTGGAAGGGGGCGTGGCCGGTGGCGGCGAAGACGAGGGTGGACCCGAGGGAGAAGATGTCGCTGGCGCCGGTCACGCTGCGCGAGTCCCGCGCCTGTTCGGGCGACATGTACGCGGGCGTGCCGACGGCGACGTTCGTCATGGTCAGCCGGGTGTTGGAGACGCCGGAGGCGATCCCGAAGTCGATGACGCGGGGTCCGTCCTCGACCACCAGCACGTTCGACGGCTTCAGGTCGCGGTGGACGAGGCTGGCCCCGTGGATCGACTGGAGGGCCTCCGCGATCCCGGCGGCCAGCCAGCGCACCGCCTGGGCCGGCATCGGACCGCACTCGTTCACTATTTCTTCCAGCGAGGGCGCGGGCACGTACGCCGTGGCCAGCCAGGGCACCGCGGCCCGCGGGTCGGCGTCCACCACGGCGGCCGTGTAGAAGCCGCTGACGGCGCGGGCGGCCTCCACCTCACGCGTGAAGCGGACCCGGAAGAGCTGGTCCTCGGCCAGTTCGGTACGGACGGTCTTGATCGCCACGCGGCGACCGGACGCCGAACGAGCGAGATAGACCAGCCCCATGCCGCCGGCCCCGAGCCGTCCCAGCACCTCGAAAGGGCCGATACGCCGCGGGTCGTGCTGCGTAAGCTGCTCCACTTGCCTGCCACCTCCCCGTACGGGCCACAAAGGTACGGCCCCGTGCCCCCTGATTCTTCCTGCCGGAGGCGGCGGTTGCGAACCCGGGGGCGGATCGGGGTGTCTCGTCCCGATCCGGACACCACCTGCGCCTCGCATACCCGCCTACCGGGGATTCTCCCCCGGTTCCGGGGCCGAAGTCCTGTCGTCCGTCAATCGCCGGTCCGTTTCCAGCCCCGCCGCCACTTTCTGCCGGGCTCGGGCTCCGATACGGATTCCGGGGCCGATTCCGTCAGGGGCGGCTCCGGCGCATTCCGTTCCGGCGCCCGCTCCGAGTCTTCCGCTTCTTCCGCCCCCCGCGTGTTCTTTCCGTTCCCCGGCGCGTCCCGGCTCTCCTCCAGGACGGCGAAGGACGCGCCCTGGTTGTCCACCAGGACGGCCATCCGGCCGGACGCGATGGGGAAGGGCGGCGCGGTGATCCGGCCGCCCAGCCGGACCGCCGTACCCGCGGTCCTGGCGCAGTCGGCGACGGAGAAGTAGCTGAGGAAGTGGCCCGGCAGCTCCGCGGGGAAGGCGTCCGTGATCACGCTGCGCCCGCCGACGGCGCCCGCCGCGCCGGGGGCCGCGCCCGCCGGGGACCACAGCCGGAAGTCGACGCCGGTGTCCCCGCCGGGGACATCCGTGCCCCGGAAGCCGAAGACGCCCTCGTAGAAGGGGTCCACCCGCTCCTTGTCCCTGGTGTAGACCTCCGTCCAGCAGAAGGATCCCGGCAGGCCCTTCTTCTCGAACCCCGTGTCGTCACCCGCCTGCCAGAGCCCGAAGACGGCGCCGGCCGGGTCCGCCGCCTGGGCCAGGACGCCGGACCGCCCCACCGCCACCGGGTCCTGGACGAGCCGGCCGCCCGCCTCGACGATCCGTCCGCAGAGCGCGACGGCGTCGGCGGTGGCGAAGTAGACGCCCCAGGCGGTGGGCATCCTGCCGTCCCGCTTGGCGACCAGCCCCGCGACCCGCTTCCCGTCGCTGAACGCCTCCGTGTAGTGCCCGTACTCCGCGCCGGCGTCCCGGCCGAAGGTCCAGCCGAACAGCTCACCGTAGAAGCGCTTGCCCGCCGCCAGGTCGGGCAGCGACACATCCACCCAGCACGGCGTGCCCTCCGCGAATGCGGCCATGGACCGGATCCTTCCCTGTGCGGCGCCGCCTACGTCACCGGTGTGTGGCGCCCGTCACAGCAAAGCTTGTGCGGGTTGGCCGGAAACGCAAGCCGAAGAAATCGAACAATTGATTCATTGCCCCAGGGTGAAGCCGTCGCCACCCCGAGTTATCCACCGGAGTTGTCCACAGGCTGTTGATAACACTAAACCTGTGGACAACCCGCGCCCCGGGCCCGGCGCGGCCGTGCGGGAGATGGCCGGTTCCCCATTTGCAGTCGGCCAAATCGCGCTCCGATCACCCCTCGGTAAGCTGACGACATGACAGGACAAGTGCGCACCGTCGACGGCCGCGTGGCTGGTCGACGCGGGCAGGCGACGCGGCAGAAGCTGCTCGACTGCCTCGGCGAGATGCTCAGATCCTCGCCGTACCGGGACGTCAAAGTCATCGACGTCGCCCGTAAAGCGGGCACTTCACCCGCGACCTTCTACCAGTACTTCCCGGACGTCGAGGGCGCCGTCCTCGAAATCGCCGAGGAAATGGCCAAGGAGGGCACCGGGTTGACCGGTCTGGTCTCCGGCCGTTCCTGGGTCGGCAAGGCCGGGTGGCAGACGTCGGAAGACCTTGTCGAGGGGTTCCTCGATTTCTGGCGCAAACACGACGCCATCCTCCGGGTGGTCGACCTGGGCGCGGCGGAGGGCGACAAGCGGTTCAACAAGATCCGTCTGAAGATCCTCAACTCCGTGACCAGCTCCCTCACCGAGTCGGTGACCGAGCTCCAGTCCAAGGGACGCGTCGACAAGGACGTCAGCCCGGCGGCGGTGGCCGGTTCGCTGGTCGTCATGCTCGCCTCGGTGGCCTCGCACCAGAAGGGCTTCCAGAGCTGGGGCGTGAAGCAGACCGAACTGAAGCCGAACCTGGCCCTGTTGGTCCATCTCGGCATGACCGGCAAGAAGCCCACGAAGTAACGCGCCGAAACGATCCGGCGCACTGGCCGGCGGGCACGGTACGGGCGTGCCCTCTCTCCGTCCTGTCACGCCGACGGGGGTCATCCCACTGATCCCCGTCGGCGTTCCCGTACCAGGAACGCGTACGGAGATCGCGTACGGAGATCGCGTACGGAGATCGCGTACGGGGATTGAATGTCCCGCATGGACGACAACGACAACGGCCACTCCCCCCGGGGAACCTCCCAGGACATCTCCCAGGACACCTTCCGGGCCCTGCTGCGCGCCCAGCGCGTCTGGGACACGGACGGCTCCCCGCTGCCCGCCTTCGACCCGGCCACGGCGCCCGGGGACCCGCTGCCCCTGTTCCACCGGTGGTTCGCGCAGGCGGTGGCCGCGCACCAGCCCGAGCCGCACACGATGACGCTCGCGACCGCCGACGAGCGGGGCCGTCCGGACGTACGGACGCTGATGCTGCACGACGCCGACGACCAGGGCTGGCACTTCGCCTCGCACACCACCAGCCGCAAGGGCCGCCAGCTCGCCGCCCGCCCCGAGGCCGCCCTCGGCTTCTACTGGCCCACGCAGGCCAGGGCCGTACGCCTCAGGGGTATGGTGCGCACGGCGCCCCCGCGGGACGCCGCCGCCGATCTCCGCGCCCGCTCGACGGGGGCCCTGGCCGCGGCCCTGGTCGGCCGCCAGAGCGAGGTGCTCGGCTCCGTACGGGAACTGGCGGAGGCCAACCGGACGGCCTGGGACCGGGCCCGCCACGACCCGACCGCCGAGGCGCCCACCTGGACGGAGTACGTCCTCGTCCCGGACGAGGTGGAGTTCTTCCAGGGCGAGGAGCAGCGCCGCCACGTACGCCTGCGCTACCGCCGCCCCGCCCAGGAGGCCCCGGCCGGTACGTGGGCACGCGAGTTGCTGTGGCCGTGAGCCCGCGCACGGACCCGGCGGCCGGATCCGGCGGCAGGATCCGGATGTCAGGATCCGGATGTCAGGCGTAGTGCCGGTAGATCGCCGACGCCACACACGCCGGCTTCGCCTCGCCCTCCACCTCGACCGTGAACGTCAGCCGCATCTCGACCCCGTCGCCCCGCACCTCATGGACCGCGTCGACGGTGCCGTGCAGCCGGATCTTCGCGCCGACCTTCACCGGAAGCGGGAAACGCACCTTGTCCAGGCCGTAGTTGACGCTCATCGAGATGCCCTCGACCGCGAGCAGACCGGTGAAGAGGGGGATCATCAGGGACAGCGTCAGATAGCCGTGGGCGATGGGTGCGCCGAAGGGGCCGGCCGCCGCCCGCTCCGGGTCGACATGGATCCACTGGTGGTCCCCGGTCGCGTCCGCGAAGGTGTTCACGCGGTCCTGAGTGATCTCCAGCCAGTCGGTACGGCCGAGATCGGCACCGGCGAGAGCCTTGATCTCGTCGAGTCCGGTCACGGTGCGCAGGGCGTCGGTCATGCGAGGTCTCCCGAATAGGCGGTACGGATCAGGGGTTTGAGGAGTTTTCCGGTGCCGGAACGCGGCAGCTCGTCGGCGAAGACGACGGACTTGGGGATCTTGTAGCGGGCCAGCCGGCCGTCCAGCGAGGCGAGGAGGGCGTCGGCCGACACGTCGGCGCCGGGCGCGAGCACCACGACCGCCCGCCCCACCTCGCCCCACCGCGCGTCCGGCACCCCGATCACGGCGCAGTCCCCGACGGCCGGGTGGTCGTGCAGGACCTTCTCGACCTCGGCGGGATAGATGTTCTCGCCGCCGGAGATGATGAGGTCCTTCACCCGGTCCACGATGGTGAGGTAGCCGTCCTCGTCGGCGACCGCCACATCGCCCGTGCGGAACCAGCCGTCCGTGAAGGCCGCGTCGGTGGCGTCCGGCAGCCCCCAGTAGCCCGCCATCACATTGGGCCCCTCGGTGATCAGCTCACCGCGCTCGGCGTCGTTCCCGGCCGGGTCGACGATCCGTACGTCGCCGAAGAAGTGCGGCACGCCCGCGCTGCCCGCCTTGCGCCGTGCGTTGTCGGCGTCGAGCAGACACACACCGGGGGACGCCTCCGTCATGCCGTACCCCTGGACGAAGCGCAGACCCCGTTCCTCGTACGAGCGGATCAGCGACAGGGGGACCGGTGCTCCGCCGCACATCATCCGGCGTACGGACGACAGGTCGGCGTCGGGGAACCGTGGCTCGGCGGCGATCCGCTGGAACATCGCGGGGACCCCGAACATGACGGTCACCCGGTGCCGTTCCACCAGATCGAGGGTGCGGGACGGCGAGAAGGACTCCTCCAGGACGAGTGTCCCGCCCTTGAGGAACGTGGGCAGGCAGGTCATGTTGAGCGCGGCCGTGTGGAACATGGGGGCGGAGAGCAGCGTGACCTCGTCGGACGCGAAGTCGCCGTCCACCAGGGTGTTGACGCTGTTCCAGGTCAGATTGGCGTGACTCAGCACGGCGCCCTTGGCGCGGCCCGTCGTGCCGGACGTGTACATGATCATGGCGCGGTCCTCAAGGGCGACCGGCTCGTCCAGTACGGGCCCGCTCCCGCCTTCGCCGACGACACGCTCGTACGCGGCGCCGACCGCGACGGTCCGGCCGGTGCCGCATCCCGCGGCGAACTCGTCGAACCGCGTGGTGTGGACGAGGAGCGACACCCCGGAGTCGGCGAGGCAGTGCCTCAACTCGGGTTCCGCGAGACGGGTGTTGAGCGGGACGAAGACCGCGCCGAGGCGGGCCGTCGCGAACAGGGTCTCCAGGAAGGCCGGGTGGTTGGGGCCGAGGAAGGCGACCCGGTCACCGCGCCGCACCCCGACCGTGAGCAGATGACGGGCGAGCCGGGTGGTGCGGTCGTGGAGCTGTGCGTAGGTGTACGAGGTGCCCTCGTGGACGACCGCGGTGCGGTGCGGGGTCTTGCGGGCGCGTCGTGCGGTCCAGGATCCGACGCCGTGATCGCGCATTGCGGAAGCTCCTTTGCGTCCGTGCGTGTGGTGGTCGGCGGTGCGGGAGCCCGTCGGACGACCTCCGGCCGGACAGGCCCTCACTCCTCGGCCAGTCCCAGGAGACGGGCCGCGTTCTCCTTGAGGATCAGCGGCCTGACCTCGTCCTTGACGGGCAGTGCGGCGAAGTCCTTGAGCCATCGGTCGGGCGTGAGCAGCGGATAGTCCGTGCCGAACAGCACCTTGTGCTTCAGCAGGGTGTTCGCGTACTGGACGAGCTGCGGCGGGAAGTACTTCGGCGACCAGCCCGACAGGTCGATGTACACCCGCGGTTTGTGCGTGGCGACGGACAGGGCCTCGTCCTGCCAGGGGAAGGACGGATGGGCCAGCACGATCGACAGGTCGGGGAAGTCGGCGGCCACGTCGTCCACGTACAGCGGGTTGGAGTACTTGAGGCGGATACCGCCGCCACCGGGCGCGCCGGCTCCGATGCCGGTCTGGCCGGTGTGGAAGACGGCGATGGCACCGGCCTCCTGAATCGCCTCGTACAGGACGTACGCGGCACGGTCGTTCGGGCGGAACGCCTGGACGTTGGGGTGGAACTTGAAGCCCTTCACCCCGAAGTCCCTTACGAGACGGTGGACTTCTTTCGCGCCCGCCTTCCCCTTGGCCGGGTCGATCGAAGCGAACGGGATGATCACATCCGGGTTCTCGGCCGCCGCCTCGGCGATCTCCTCGTTCGGTACGGGCGGTGTCCCGGTCGCCGCCTCCGCATCCACGGTGAACACCACGCAGGCCATGCGCCGTTCGCGGTAGTGGGCCGCGATCTCCGGGAGCGTGGGCTTGCGGTGGCGGCCGTCCACCTTGAAGTACGCGCTCGACGCCTCCTCCAGTTCGGCGGAGAGCGAGCCCTGCCCGCGCGAGGAGACCTCGGCGTGGGTGTGCATGTCGATCGCGGTGAGCGCGCCGACGTCCAGGCCGGTCATGGGTGATCCTTCCTGCGGAAGTCCGGTCCTGCGGAGTCCGGGACCGGTAGGGGCCCGGCCCTGCGGCCGTGCGGTGCTACGGCGTCGGTGCGGGAATGCCGTACGACTCCGGCCGGGCGCCCACCGAGGTCGGCCAGACCGCGGCGATCCGGTCCGCCGACCAGCCGCCGTCGGTGTAGGCCGCGCTGATCTCCTGCGGATGCGACCACAGCGACAGCTTGTCGCCGCCGATGCCGACGCACTGGCCCGTGACCCCGGCGGACGCGTCGGACGCGAGGAACACCACCAGACCCGCGCAGTCCTCGGCGGTCCCGAACGCGAGCCCCTTGCGCAGCGTGTCGGGGAACGGCGTCCCGTCCTGCTCGTACGCCTCGATGTACGGCGCGAACAGGGGAATCGACTTCGTCATCTCCGTCGCCGCGTTGGGTACGACGGCGTTCGCGGTGATGCCCGCCTTCGCCAGCTCCATGGCCCAGGTCCGCACCATCGCGGCGATCCCCGCCTTCGCCGCCGCGTAGTTGGTCTGCCCGAAGTTGCCGCGCTGCCCGGCCGGGGAGCCGGCGACGACGATACGTCCGCCCCCGCCCTGCTCCCGCATCCGGACCGCGGCGGCCCTGGCGCAGGTGAACGTACCCCGGAGATGGACGTGTTGGACGGTGTCGAAGTCGTCGTCGGACATCTTCCACAGCACCCGGTCACGCAGCACACCCGCGTTGGTGACCATGACGTCGAGCCGGCCGAACGTGTCGACCGCCCGGTCCACCAGTGCCCGCGCCGCCTCGTCGGTGCCGACGGCGACCGGCTCGGCGACGGCCCGGCCACCGTCCTCGGTGATCTGTGCCACCGCGGCTCGCGCCGCGTCGGCGTCCACGTCGTTGACGACGACGCACGCGCCGGCCGCGGCGAGCGCACGGGCGTAGGCGAGGCCCAGGCCGCGCCCGCTGCCGGTGACGACGGCCGCCTTGCCGGAGAGATCCATGGATGTGTCTCCTCTGCGAAGGAAGGAGGGGGGCTCGCAACGCCGTACGTGCGGCGGAAGCCCCTCGATCTGCCGCGACGTTATGCAGATCCCTTGCGTCGGTCAATAGAGTGCGCAACATTGGTTTCCGCCGCAGTGCCCCGATCAGGGGCCGTGAGGGGGAGACATGGGCGACGTGCGGACACATCGGGAACAGCGGGGGACCGGCGGGGACGAGGTGGCACCGCGACCGCAGTCGCTGATGCTCACCTTCCTCGGCAACTTCGTCCTCGGCGGCGACGTGTGCGTGTACTCCGGCAGCATCATCGAGGTCTTCGGGCGGGCCGGCATCGGCGAACACGCCACCCGGTCCACCCTGACGCGGATGGTCAACCGCGGTCTGCTCCAGCGCCGTCGCGAAGGCCGCCGTATGTACTTCGGCCTCACCGAACGCGCCTCCGCGATCCTGCGCGACGGCGAGTACCGGGTCTGGAGGCGGGGCGCCGTCAACGACCACTGGGACGGCACCTGGACCCTGCTCGCCTTCTCGCTGCCCGAGTCCTCGCAGCGCCAGCGCCACGACCTGCGCTCCCAGCTCGCCTGGGCCGGCTTCGGGCCGCTGATCGGCGGACTGTGGATCGCGCCCGGCACGGCCGACGTCACGACGATCACCGAGGACCCGGAACTCGGCCCGTACGTCCGGGTCTTCCGCTCCACCGCCGACCCCGCGACCGACATCGACCGCATGGTCCACGACACCTGGGACCTGGCGGCCACGAGCGCCGGATACGTGGCCTTCCGTGACCGGTGGGCGGCCTTCGCCGACGGCCACGGCGCACCGGGCCCCGACGCCCTCTCGGTCAAGCTGCGGCTGCTGACCGAATGGCTCCAGATCGTCCGCGCCGACCCCCACCTCCCCGTGCGGCACCTGCCCGCCGACTGGCCCGCGTCCTCGGCCGAGGACGTGTTCCGGCGGGCCGACGCCCGGGTCGACGCGCCGGCCCGCGCACTCGCCGCCGAGCTGCTGAAGACCGTGCCGAACCCCGCGCGGCACCCGGCGCCGGACCCCGCGCCGGACCCGGCGCCGGGCCCCGCACTCCCCCTACAGAAACGCTCGCCGAAGTCTTGACTGCCGTCGGGACCCTGCCTAACTTTCCCTTGGGGTGCCCCGATCTCCGCGGATCGGATGCGTCCGGGGCACGTCGAGACACGTCGAGACACGTCCGGGTACGCCCAGGTACGCCCAGGGCAAGGAGGCCCTCATGCAGCACAGCGCGGTCGCTCCGGCCGCCCCGGCGAATCCGTCCGTGACGGCGAGGGCCTTGCAGGTGCTGGAGTCCTTCACGACCGCCCACCCCGTCCTGCGCCTCGCCGACATCTCCCGGCACGCGGGGCTGCCCCTGACCACCACCCACCGGCTGGTCAAGGAACTCGCCGACTGGGGCGCGCTGGAGCGTGACCCCGACGGCGGCTACCGCATCGGGCTGCGCCTGTGGGAGATCGCCTCGCTCGCGCCCCGCGGGCTCGGCCTGCGCGAAGTGGCCCTGCCCCACCTCTCCGACCTGTGCCACCTCACCCGCGAGAACGTCCAGCTCGCCGTCAGGGAGGACCTGTCCGTCGTCTACGTGGAACGCCTCGCGGGCAGGCACGCCGTCCGGGTACTGACACGGGTCGGCGGCCGATTCGACCTCACCCCCACCGGCGTCGGCCTCGTCCTGCTCGCCCACGCGCCCGGGGACGTCCAGGAACGCGCCCTCGCCCGGCCCCCGCACCGGCACACGGAACGCACCCTCACCACCCCGCACGACGTGCGCCGTGCGCTCGCCGAGGTCCGCCGCACCGGGGTCGCCGTCAGCGACCGCCAGGTGACGATGGACGCGGTCTCCGTCGCCGCTCCCGTCCACGGACCCGGCAACACGGTGGTCGCCGCGGTCTCCGTCGTCGCCCACGCCGACACCGTGCGACCGCATGCCCTGGCCCCGCTCGTCACCCTCGCCGCGCGGGACATCTCGCGGGCGCTGGGCGCCCGGCTCGCGCCCGTTGCGGCAGCCGCGACGGCCGGCCCGCCCGGCTGCCCCGCGGCGGGCGGAGCCCCCGGCACCACCCGCCCCTCGCCGCCATGACCGACCTCACCCGCCCCACGACCCAGCTCGGCAACCTGGACCTCAACCTCCTGGTGACGCTGCGCGCGCTGTGCCGCGAGCGCAACGTCACCCGGGCCGCGCGGCGCCTCGGGGTCACCCAGCCCGCCGTCAGCGCCTCACTGTCCCGGCTGCGCCGGCACTTCGGCGACGAACTGCTCGTACGCGTCCAGGGCGCCTATGTCCTGACGCCCCTGGCCACCCAGGTGTCCGGGCAGGTCGAGACCGTGTGCGCCGCCGCCGAGCGGCTGTTCGCGACCGGCAGCGCCTTCGAACCGGCCGCGTCACGGCGTGAGTTCACCCTGCTCATGGCCGACTACCCGGCGACCGTCCTCGGTCCCGTGCTGTCCCGGCTCTTCGCCGACGAGGCCCCCAGCGCGTCCCTGCACCTCCAGCTCGTACGGGAGACACTCGGCCGCGACGTGGTCGAGACGATCTCCCTGGTCGACGGCATGGTCTCGCCGCCGCTCGGCCACTTCCGCACCCCCGGAGTGACGTCCCGGCCGCTGTTCGAGGACCGCTGGGTCTGTCTGGTCTCCGAGGGGCATCCGCTGGCCGCCGCCGAGTCCTTCGGCGTGGCCGACCTCGCGGGGCAGCCCTGGGTGGTGCCGTACCACCGCGACGACGGCTACCCCTCGGCCGCCCCGGCCACCCGCCAGCTCAGCGCCCTCGGTATCCGCCCGCACATCGCCGTACGCGTCGAGAGCTACCGGGCCGTCCCCGACTTCGTCGCCGGCACCCGGCGCGTCGCCCTCGTACCGGACCTGCTCGTCGCCGCGCTCCCGGGCATCCACGGGCTTCGGACCCTGGACTGTCCCGTCCCGCTGGACCCCCTCGCCGAACACCTCTGGTGGGACTCCGGCCGCGACGAGGACCCCGCGCACTCCTGGCTACGGGACCTGGTGGCACGGGCCGCCGCCTTACTCGGCCCCTGACCGGACCGGGCCGCCGGGCCACCGACCGGACCGTGGACGGCGGCCCCTTCGCGCTGCCCCTTCGCGGCCCCTTCGCGCGGTCCCTTCGCGGCCCCTTCGCGCGGTCCCTGCCATAAACGGCGTTGATACCCCGTAGTCAAACGCTCTATCGACCTGGGCATTCCCCCCGGAACCCCCGGTTTCCTACTGTGCCCGGCAGGCCGCGAGAGAGCCGTCCTCGCCGCCGCGTCCCGACTCGCCCCGCACAGGAGGCAGCCATGCCGCACGCACTGACCGAGTTGAAGGTCCACACCGTCACCAAACCCGCCGGCACCGTGAGTCACCCGCTGACCGCCGACGTCTGTGTCGTGGGCGCCGGTGTCGCGGGGCTGTCCGCCGCGATCGAGTCGGCCCGCCTGGGACGCGACGTCGTCCTCGTCGACAGCCTGCCCGTGCTCGGCGGCCAGATGGTCACCTCCCTCATCGGCCTGTTCTGCGGAGTGTTCGGCAACGGCCCCGCCTACCGCCGCCTCACCCGCGGCATCTTCGACGACATCCTCACCGACCTGGAACGCTCCGGGGATCTGCACCACAACCGCGGCCACACCGTCACGGTCACCTACGACGAGGTGGCGCTCGGCCGCTGGATCGAACGGCGCGTCCGCGACCTCGGCATCCGCGTCGTCCTCGGCGCGTCCCTCACCGACGTGACCCGCGAAGGGCGCCGGATCGCCGACGCCACCTTCGCCACCCGCTACGGCACCGTCCGCGTCACCGCGCCCGGCTTCGTGGACGCCTCCGGCGACGCGGCCCTCGCCTGGGAGGCCGGACTCCCCTGCCGCCTGCCGGAACGCACCATCTACGGCTCCCAGCAGATCGTCCTGGAGCACCTGCGCGAAGAGCACCAGCCCGGACGTGACGAACTGGCCGACCGCGTCCACGCGCGGGCCGACGCGTACGGACTGCCGCGCCGGGACGGCCTCGCCTTCTTCTTCCCCGGCCGGGGCACCGCCGTCCTCAACATGACCCACATCCCCGCCCCCCTCGACCCGGTCGAGGCGTCCGCCGCGCAGCTCGAAGGACGGGAGCAGGCCGACCGGGTCGTGGAGTTCCTGCGCGCCGAGTTCCCGAAGGCGTTCGGCGACGCCCGGGTCCGCGCGTACGGATTCCCCGGCCGCCGCCAGACCCGCTGGCTCAAGGGCGTGCACCAACTGTCCCTGGCCGAGGTCCGCGCCGGCACCCGCTTCGACGACGCGGTGGCCCGTACCGCCTGGCCCGTCGAACTGCACGACCGGGCCGACGGCTACGTGTGGGAGACCTTCGACGCCGACCACGTCCACTACGTGCCGCTCAGGTCCCTGCTCTCGCCCGACTGCGACAACCTCGTGGCCGCCGGGCGCTGCGCCGACGGGGACGCCGCCGCCCTGTCCAGCATCCGCGTCATGGGGCCGTGCGCCGCCATGGGCGCGGGCGCCGCGCACGCCCTCGATCTGGCGGGCCCGGACGGCACGGTCCACACCGTGGACCGCACCGCGCTCCGTTCCCGGCTCGCCCCCAACGTGGACGCCTGAGGAGCCTCACCATGACCGAACTGCACGACGCCGACCCGACCGAACCCAGCACCGAACTCCGCAGCAACTACCCCGTCGGCAGTTCCCTGTGGGCCGTGCGGCGCGCCCAGTGGCGGGCTCTGGGACTCACCGACGAGGACATGGCCAAACCGAAGATCGCCATCGTCAACTCCTCGTCGCAGCTCGCCACCTGCTACAGCCACCTCGACGGGATCGCCGCCGCCGTGAAGGAGGCGATCGCCGAGGCCGGCGGCATCGGGTTCGAGATCCGCACGGTCGCGCCCAGCGACTTCATCCACAGCGCGGGCGGCCGGGGCGGCTACATCCTCTCGGCCCGCGATCTGATCACCCATGACATCGAGGCAGCGGTGGAGGGCGCCCAGCTCGACGGCATGGTGTGTCTCGCCTCCTGCGACAAGACCGCGCCGGGGCAGCTCATGGCGGCGGCCCGGCTGAACCTGCCCACGGTGATCGTCGGCTGCGGCTACCAGCCCTGCGGCACCTTCGCCGGGCGGCACTGCGACATCGAGGACGTGTTCCTCGGCGCCGGGCACCACGCCCAGGGCCGGATCGGACTCGACGAGCTGACCGGCATGAGCGAGAACGCCGTGGCGGGACCCGGGGTCTGCGCGGGCATGGGCACCGCGAACTCCATGCACATCGCCTGCGAGGCCCTGGGCATGGCGCTGCCCGGCTCCACCCCCGTACTCGCCGGCAGCCCCCGTATGTGGGCCGACGCGCGCGCCGCCGGACGCCGGATCGTCGGTCTCGTCCGCGAGGACCTGCGCCCGCGCACCCTGCTCACCCGGGGCGCGTTCACCAACGCGGTGACCGTCATGCTCGCCGTCAGCGCGTCCATCAACTCCGTGAAGCACCTCCAGGCGATCGCCGAGGAGGCCGGAAGCGGGATCGACGTCTACCGGCTGTACGAGGAACTCGCCGACACCGTGCCACTGTTGACCGCCGTACGCCCCAACGGGCCGCACAGCATCGAGGAGTTCGACGCGGCCGGCGGTGCGGCGGCCGTCCTGCGGGAACTGCGCCCGCTCCTGCGCACCGACGCCGTGACGGTCACCGGCCGTACCCTCGGCGACGATCTCGCCGCCGGTGAACGGGACACGCCCCGGCCCGCCGGCGCCTCCGAGGTCATCCGTCCCCTGGACCGCCCGCTCGGCCGCCGCCCCGGCATCGTCCTCGTCCGCGGCAGCCTCGCCCCCGCGACCGGCATCGTGAAACTCGCCGTCGACGAGGACCGCCCGACGGCCTTCGCCGGCCCCGCCCGGGTGTACGAGACGCCGCAGGACGCCCTCGACGGGCTCCGCGACGGCGAGGTCCGGCCCGGTCAGGTGCTGGTCCTGCGCGGACTCGGCCCCAAGGGCACCCCGGGCATGGGCATGGCGTCCCGGCCGGTCTTCGCACTCGACGGCGCCGGGCTCACCGGGCGGGTCGCCGTCGTCACCGACGGGCAGCTCTCCGGCCTCGTCAACAAGGGCATCGTCGTCGGCGAGGTCTCCCCGGAGGCCGCGGACGGCGGACCACTCGCCCTCGTACGGGACGGCGACACCATCTCCATCGACCTCGCCGCCCGCCGCACCGACCTCCTCGTACCCGACGAGGTACTCGCGGCCCGCGCGGCCGAGGCGGCGCCCGCCCAGGACGGCCACGCGGCGACGGGCTGGCTGTCGGTGTACCGGCGCACCGTGCGTCCGCTCCAGGAAGGCGCCGTTCTCGTACCCCGGACCCGGAGCGCCGGAGAGCACCCCACCGAAGGAGGACGGCCCGCGTGAAGCTCGACGACACCGACAAGGCGATGCTCGACGGCGCCGAAGGCCCGGCCGTCGCCGCCGCGATGGACCTGCTCGTCCGCTACGGACAGGCCCTGGACGCCGAGGAACTGTGCGACGTGCGCAATGTCGCCGGCACCATGACCCAGCCCTCACCGATCAAGGCCCGGCTCGTCCGTGAGGGCGGCTGGCACAAGGCGTACGCCGTCCTCAACCTCGACAGCGACGGCGACTTCACCATCCCCGACATGAAGGTGCCCACCTGCCAGCTCCAGCAGAGCTTCGGGCCCGACGCGGAAGGCATCGCGCCCTATCCGCGGGAACTGATCACGCTCCAGTCGGACGCCGAGGCGTTCTACGGCCGCAAAGGCGTGAGCATCCTCGCCACCTGCACGCCCTACCAGGTCGGCAACATCCCCGTCCGGGGCGAGCACCTCGCCTGGATGGAGTCGTCAGCCGTCGTCTACGCCAACTCCGTACTCGGCGCGCGCACCAACTGCGAGGGCACCGCGTCCACCGGCGCCGCCTCGCTCACCGGCCGCATCCCCTGCTGGGGCAACCACCACACCGCCAACCGGCTCGGCACCCACCACATCGACGTACGGACAGCCGTCGGAGGCCCTCTCGACTGGGGCATGCTCGGCTACTTCGCCGGCGGCCTCGTCCAGGAGGAACGCCCCGTCGTCACGGGCGAGTTGGCCCAGCCCGACCTTCTCGACCTCAAGCACTTCGGGGCGGCGGCGGCCTCCTCGGGAGGTGTCGAGATCTACCACCTGCCCGGCATCACCCCTGAAGCACCCACCCTGGAAGCGGCGTTCGGCGGACGCCCGGTCCCCGAGGCCGCCGTCTACGGCGCCCGCGAGCGGGCCGCCGTCTACGCGGACCTCAACTCGCAGGGCGACAGCACCGACGTCGACTTCGTCCTCCTCGGCTGCCCGCACGCCTCCCTGGACCAGGTCCGCGACACCGCCCGCCTGCTGGACGGCCGCCGCCTGGCCTCCGGTACGCAGTTGTGGCTGATGGTGCCGCGCGCCCTGCGCACCACGGCCGATCGCAACGGCTGGACGCAGATCATCGAGCGGGCCGGCGGTCGGGTGCTGACCGACTCGTGCCCCGCGATGTCCCGTTCCGCGCCGCCCGGCACCAAGGTCTTCGCCACCGATTCGGCGAAACAGGCCCACTACCTGCCCGCGATCCTCGGCATCGAGGCGTGGTTCGGCACGCTCGCGGAGTGCGTCGACGCCGCCGTCACAGGCCGCTGGAAAGGAGAACCGCGGTGACCCCCGATCCCGTCACGCCGTGGGAGAACCCGGAACACGCCCTGGTCCTGCACGGCCGTACCGTCGTCCCCGGCGTCGCCGAGGGCGAGGCCCTGGTGTCGTACGAGACGATCTCCGGCTGGGGCGGCATCGACCCGGCGCGCGGTGTCGTCATCGAACGCCGTCACCCGCTGTACGGGGTGTCCTTCGCCGGCAAGGTGCTGGTCTTCCCCGGGGCCAAGGGGTCGTCGGGCTGGGCCGGTTTCTTCCAGGCGACCCGGCTCTCCGGCACCGCTCCCCTCGCGCTGGTCTTCGTGACGATCACCTCCAAGGCCGCACTCGGCGCCGTCGTGACCCGCGTCCCCACCGTCACCGGGCTCGACCGGGACCCGCTGACCGTGATCCGTACCGGCGACCGGGTCCGCGTCGACGCCGACCGCGGCACCGTCACCGTGCACCCCGCCTCCCCGGTCACCGTCCCCGTACCACCGGCTCATGACTCCGCAATGACGAGGAGACGCCCATGACCACTCCACCCGCCGTGCCGCTCGCCCCCATCGTCGAAGGTCAGCGCCGCAACCGCCCCTGGCTGCTGATGTACGGCGTCTGCTGTCTCGTCACCTTCCTCGACGGCTTCGACTTCCAGATCCTGTCCTTCGCCGCCACCTACCTCAAGAAGGACTTCGACCTCACCGGCACCCAGCTCGGCACCCTCGGCACGGTCGGTCTGTTCGGCACCATGATCGGCGCGTTGATCATGGGCTATCTGGCGGACCGTATCGGCCGTCGCCCCACCATCATCGTCTCGGTGGTCGGGTTCGGCGGATTCATGCTGGCCTTCGCCTACGCCGACACCTACGCGCACCTGTTCGCGCTGCGGATCGCCTCCGGCGTCTTCCTCGGCGGAGTCCTCCCGCTGACCTGGGCGCTCGCGGCCGAGTACGCGCCCAAGCGGTTCCGGGCGACGGGCGTCGCGATCATCATGGTCGGCTACACGCTCGGCGGCGCCGCCGGAGGACCGGTCTCCAACTGGCTGATACCCGAGCACGGCTGGCGTTCCGTGTTCGTGCTCGGCGGGGTCTGCTCGCTGCTCACCGTGGTGGCGATCTGGCTCTTCGTCCCCGAGTCGGTCCGCTTCCTCGCGCTGCGCGCCCGGCCCGGCGGCGACGAGCGGATCGCCGGCATCCTGCGCCGGCTCCAGCCGGGGCTCCCCCTCGCCCCCGGCACCCGTTTCGTCACCGGCGATCCCCAGGAGGCGGCCGCGTCCACGGGGTTCAGGCCGTCCGCCCTGTTCCGCGGCCCGCTCGCCGCCATCACCCCTCTTCTCTGGTCCGTGTATCTGCTGTCGTCGGCGCTGATCTACTTCATGGTCTTCTGGACGCCGATGATCAATGAGCGCATGGGCTTCAGCGTGAGTTCCGCCGCCACCATCGCCGCGGCGGCCAGTGTCGCCGGCGCGCTCGGGCAGCTCGCCATCAGCCGGTTCGTGGACCGCAAGGGCGCGGGCGTCATCCTGTGGATGCCGTTGGCCGCCGCGGCCTGCATGCTCACCCTCGGGCTCGGGGCGCTCGCCCCCGCGCTGTACGTCGCCTTCATCATCAGCGCCAAGATGTTCGTCAACGGCGGCCACGGCGGCATCACCAGCATCGCCAGTGCGTTCTATCCGACCGCGATCCGCGCCAACGGTGCCGCCTGGGCCTCGTCCGTCGCCAAGATCGGCGCGATGGTGGGTCCTTGGCTCGGCGGTGTCCTCCTCGACACCGGGATGGGTGCGCGGGGCGCCTTCACGGTCTTCGCCCTCTGCCCGGTCCTGATGATCGTGCTGCTGTTCGGGCTCGGCCGGGCTCAGCGGCGGCTGCCACCGGACGCCGAGGGCGCGCTCGCCACGGAGCCTCCACCGGGGCCGGTGCCCGCCCCACGCCCCGTGACCCAGCCCTGACCCTGCCTGACCCGGCCCTGCCCCTTCCGCTGAGCGGAAGAGCCCCTGGGCGGGGGCGCCGCCCCGCAGCACCCTGGACACGCACCTCCCGACCCGGCACCGTAAACCCGTACAGCGCAAGGGAGTTGAGTCAACGATGACCAACGCGACCACCGCGGCCAACGTGACATCGCCGTACTTCGCCCGCAACCAGTGGTACGTGGCCGCCTACGGCACCGAGATCGGGCGTGACCTGTTCACGCGGACCGTGTGCGGCGAGTCGATCCTGTTCTGGCGGACCGGGGCCGGCGAGGTGACCGCCATGGCCGACCGCTGCGTCCACCGCCGGTTCCCGCTCTCCGAGAAGCCGAGCCGCCTCGACGGCGACACCGTGGTGTGCGGCTACCACGGCTTCACGTACGGCGCCGACGGTGTCTGCGTCAGCGTCCCCGGCCAGAAACGCGTCCCCCGCACGGCCCGGCTGGCGACGTACGCCGTCAAGGAGCAGGACTCCTTCGTCTGGGTCTGGATCGGGGACGGCGACCGGGCCGACGAGGGCCTGATCCCGCGCGCGCCCTGGCTGGACTCGGAGCGCTACAGCACCGTGTACGGCATGGAGCCGCTGGCCGCCCGGTACGGCCTGCTCGTGGACAACCTCCTCGACCTCTCCCACGAGACGTATCTGCACGGCGGCTACATCGGCACCCCCGAGGTCGCCGAGACCCCCATCACCACCGAGGTCGACGACGCGGCGGGCGTCGTCCACGTCAGCCGGCACATGGACGACGCGGCCTGCCCGCCCTTCTACGCCAAGTCCACCGGCATCGAGGGCCGGATCACCCGCTGGCAGGACATCGAGTACCACGCGCCCTGCCTCTACCTGCTGCACTCGCGCATCGCCCCCGTCGGCACCCCGGGACCCGCCGCCGACGGCAGTGACCCGGACGCCTTCCACGTCGAGGTCGTCTACGCGATCACTCCGGAGACCGAGCACACCACGCACGACTTCTGGGCCGTCGCCCGTGACTTCGCCCTCGGCGACGAGGAGGTCTCCGCGTTCCTGGCGCAGAACAACCGGACCGTCGTCCTCCAGGACGTGGTGGCCCTGGACAGGCTGGAGACCGTCATCGCCTCCGAACCCGAGGGCACCCAGGAGCTCTCCATCAACATCGACACCGGCGGTCTGGCCGCCCGCCGCATCCTGAGGCGGCTGGTCGAGGAGGGCGCCGGGACGGGAACGGCGGCCCTGCGATGAACCCGAACCGGATGCTCCGGGGCGACACCGTCCACCGGGTCGTCTGGATCCCCGGAAGTGACCGGCTGCGCGGCTGGTGCTGGTGCGGCGCGTCACGCGAGAGCGAAGGACCGGAGGAGCTGTGGGAGTGGCTGCTCGCCCACCCCGGGCGCCATCCCCGCGCCGGCGCGGCGCCCGTTCCGCCCGTTCCGCCCGTAACACCGGAGGACCACCGATGACCGGCACGGACCGTGCGCCCGAGGCCGAACTCGACCTCGTCGTGACCCGCCGTACGGACGAGGCCGACGGAGTCGTCTCCCTCGTCCTGCGGCGGCCCGACGGGGGCGACCTGCCGGTCTGGGAGCCCGGAGCCCACGTCGACCTGCTGCTCGACGGGCGGGACGCGGCCGCCGGGGCCTCCGGGCACGCCGGGCCCGAGGGGCTGACCCGCCCGTACTCGCTGTGCTCGTCGCCGGGCGACCGCGGGACCTGGCGGATCGCGGTCCTGCGGGAGCCGGCGGGGCGCGGTGGCTCCGCCCATGTGCACGACCGGCTCGCCGAAGGGGACACCGTCCGCGTCCGTGGCCCCCGCAACCACTTCGAACTGGCGCCGTCACCCGCGTACCTCTTCCTCGCGGGAGGCATCGGGATCACCCCGCTGGTCCCGATGGTGGAGGAGGCCGAACGGCACGGCCGGACCTGGGAACTGGTCTACGGGGGCCGTGCCCTCGGCTCCATGGCCTTCCGCGAGGAACTGCGGGGCCGGTACGGGGACCGGGTGCGGCCCTGGCCCGAGGAGACGCACGGGCTGCTCGACCTGGACACGCTCCTCGGCACCCCGAGGCCCGGCACACTCGTGTACTGCTGCGGCCCGGACCCCCTCCTGAAGGCGGTCGAGGAAGCCTGCCGGAAGTGGCCGGAGGGCGCGTTGCGCGTGGAACGGTTCACGCCGGGGGAACGGACCGCGCCCGTGCGGGACGGAACCTTCGAGATCGATCTCGCCCGTACCGGACGCACCCTGGCCGTACCGCCCGGGAAGTCCGTGCTCGACGTGGTCGAGGCGGCCGGCGTCGAGGTCCTCACATCCTGCCGCGAGGGCACCTGCGGCACCTGCGAGACGGAGGTCCTGGCGGGAGAGGTCGACCACCGTGACTCCCTGCTCACCCCGGCCGAACGGGCCGCGAACGACACCATGATGATCTGCGTGTCCCGGGCCGCCTGCCCGAAACTGGTCCTCGACCTGTGACCCGCGCCCGCCGTCACGGAACGGGGCGTGACCGATTCGCAACCGGTTTCCTTGTTGACCGGTCCCCAACAAGTGTCCGGGAGCCTACGCTCAGCTTTCATGTGTGCCGATTCCTCCCTCGCCGACGACCGTCCCGTGTACGTCATCGGAGGGGGCCCGGGCGGGCTCGCCGCCGCCGCCGCCCTGCGCCAACAGGGCGTACGGGCCGTCGTGCTGGAGAAGTCGGGCGCCGTCGGGGCCTCCTGGCGCGGCCACTACGAGCGGCTGCGGCTGCACACCACGCGCGCCAGGTCCGGGCTGCCGGGGCTCAGGATGCCGCGCTCCTTCGGGCGTTGGCCGGCGCGCGCCGATGTGGTGCGCTACCTGGAGAAGTACGCGGTCCACCACGGTCTGGACATCGTCACCGGCGTCGAGGTCACCCGGATCGACCGATCCCCCGACGGCTCGGGATGGCTGCTGCACGCCACCGGCGGACGGGAGCTGACCGGGCGCGCGGTCGTCGTGGCCACCGGCTTCAACCACACGCCCCGGCTGCCGTCCTGGCCGGGGCTGGCCGCGTACGAGGAGGCGGGCGGCACGGTGCTGCACGCCGCCGCGTACCGCGACCCCGCGCCGTACGCCGGGAAGGACGTCCTGGTCGTCGGCGTGGGCAACACGGGCGCCGAGATAGCCGTCGACCTCGCCGAGGGCGGCGCCGCGCGGGTGCGCCTCGCCATCAGGACCGTCCCGCACATCCTGCGCCGCTCCACGCTCGGCTGGCCCGCGCAGATGACCGGGATCCTGGTCCGCCGGCTGCCGACCCGGCTGGTCGACCTGGGAGCCGCGGTCATGTGCCGGATCGCGCTGCCCGACCTGTCGGCGAAGGGGCTTCCCCGCCCGGACACGGGGCTCTACACGCGGGCGCGCCAGGGGGCGATCCCGGTGCAGGACGTGGGGCTGGTCAAGGCCGTACGGAGAGGGAGAGTCGAGCCGGTGGCCGCGGTGGAGTCCTTCGAGGGGAACGAGGTCGTCCTGGCGGACGGCTCACGCGTCACCCCCGAGGCCGTCATCGCCGCGACCGGCTACCACCGCGCGCTGGAGGGCCTGGTGGGCCACCTGGGCGTACTGGACGCCCGGGGCCGCCCGGTGGCCCACGGCCGCAGGACCCCGAAGCAGGCGCCCGGCCTGTACTTCACCGGCTTCACCAACCCCATCAGCGGCAACTTCCGCGAGATGGCGCTCGACGCGCACCGCATCGGGAAGGCGGTCGCCCGCCGGACCCGCGGCACGGCCCGCGCGGGCGGGCCCCGGCCGACGGCCGCTACGCCACCGCCGGCCGGCGCCTGATCACCAGCGCCATCAGCGCCGCCACCGCGCACAGGGCGCCCGAGGCGTACCAGACCACGTCGTACGAGCCGAAGACGTCCCGCGTCACCCCGCCCGCGAAGGCGACGACGGCCGCGCCGACCTGGTGCGAGGCGAGGACCCAGCCGAAGACGATCGCGCTGTCCTCGCCGTAGTGCTCACGGCACAGGGCGAGCGTCGGGGGGACGGTGGCGACCCAGTCCAGGCCGTAGAACACGATGAAGAAGAGCATCGGCGGGTGGACGGTCGGCGCCAGCAGCATCGGCAGGAAGAGCAGCGAGACGCCGCGCAGCGCGTAGTAGACGGCGAGCAGGCGGCGCGCCTCGTAGCGGTCGGTGAACCAGCCGGAGGCGATCGTGCCGACGACGTCGAAGACACCGATCACCGCGAGCAGCGAGGCGGCGGCCGTGATCGGCATGCCGTGGTCGTGCGCGGCCGGTACGAAGTGGGTCTTGACCAGGCCGTTGGTCGAGGCGCCGCAGATCGCGAACGTACCGGCGAGCAGCCAGAAAGGACCCGTGCGCGCCGCCGACGCCAGCACCGACAGCGCCCGCCGCGCGGCGCCCCGCACCGGTGCGGGCTTCGGGGTGAACTCCGGGGCCCCGTAGGCGGCGAGGCCCACGTCCGCCGGGTGGTCGCGCAGCAGCAGCCAGACGAACGGGACGACGGCGAGCGCGGTCAGCGAGACCGTGACGGCGGCCGGGCGCCAGCCGTGGTCCTCGACCAGCCAGGACAGCAGCGGCAGGAAGACCAACTGCCCGGAGGCGCCCGCGGCCGTCAGCACGCCGGTCACCAGGCCGCGGCGGGCCACGAACCAGCGGTTGGTCACCGTCGCCGCGAAGGCCAGCGCCATCGAGCCGCTGCCCAGGCCGACCAGAACGCCCCAGTACATCACCAGTTGCCAGGCCGTGGTCATCCAGACCGTCAGCACCGCGCCGACCGAGATCATGGTCAGCGCGACGGCGACGACCTTCCGGATCCCGAAGCGGTCCATCAGCGCGGCGGCGAACGGCGCGGTCAGCCCGTACAGCGCCAGGTTGACGGAGACGGCGAACCCGATCGTGCCGCGTGACCAGTCGAACTCCGCGTGCAGCGGCTCGATCAGCAGTCCGGGGAGCGAGGCGAAGGCGGCGGCGCCGATGATCGTCACGAAGGTGACGGCGGCGACGAACCACGCCCGGTGGACCCGCCCCGGCGCGCGCGGGGCGCGCACGGGCGGGAGGCCCTTCACAGGCGCCTTCGGGGAATCCTTCGGGGAATCCTTCGGGGAATCCTTCGGAGGGTCCTTCGGGGAGAGATCCGTTGACTGCGTCACGTCCACCAGCATCGAGCGCGGGCCCCGGTCGTACGAGTGGCCCGGAGGACACTCTTCGCTAGGATCGGGCCATGGCCCACCGACCGCACCGCACACCGCAGCGCCCCGCGCGTCCGCACCGTGTCGTCGTGCTCGCCCTCCCCGGCGTCATCCCCTTCGAACTGGGCATCCCGCAGCGGATCTTCGGCCGCGCCCGGGACGCCACGGGGCAGCCGCTCTACGCGACCGTGACCTGCGGGGTCGGGGCGCCGGGCCCGGTCGCCACCGACGCCGACTTCGCGATCCTGCTGGAGCACGGCCCCGAGGCGCTCGCCACCGCCGACACCGTCGTCGTCCCGGCGTCGTACGAACTCGGCCCCGTTCACGAGGAGGGCGTCCTCACCGACGAACTGGCCGCCGCCCTCGCCCGTATCCGGCCGGGCACCCGCCTGGTGTCGATCTGCACCGGCGGTTTCGTCCTGGCCGCCGCCGGGCTCCTCGACGGGCGGCCCGCCACCACCCACTGGGCCTCCGCCGACCGCTTCCAGCGCCTGTTCCCGCGCGTCGCCGTCGACCCCGACGTGCTCTTCATCGACGACGGCGACGTGCTCACCTCGGCCGGGGTCGCCGCCGGGATCGACCTCTGCCTGCACATCGTGCGCCGCGACCACGGCGCGGCGGTCGCCAACGACGTCGCGCGCCGCACGGTCGTCCCGCCGCACCGGGACGGCGGCCAGGCGCAGTACATCCGGCGCCCCGTCCCCGAGCCGCACGCGGCGACCACCGCGGCGGCGCGGGCCTGGGCGCTCACCCGCCTCCACGAGCCCATCCAGCTACGGGACATGGCCGAGCGGGAGTCCGTGTCCGTACGGACGTTCACGCGCCGGTTCCGCGAGGAGGCGGGCGTCAGCCCCGGGCAGTGGCTGCTGCGGCAGCGGGTCGAACGGGCCCGTCACTTGCTGGAGTCGACGGAACTGTCGGTTGACCAGGTGGCGCGGGACGCCGGGTTCGGTACGGCGCAGTCGATGCGCCAGCACCTCCAGGCGGCGCTGGGCGTCCCGCCGACGGTGTACCGGCGTACGTTCCGGGCGGGCGCCCCCTAGGCGGTCGCCCCCCGAGACCCGAGCCCTCCTGACCCCCTAGGCCGGGCGCGGGACGCCGTACGACGGCTTGCGGGGCGGGGAGCCGTATCCCGCCGTCGCGCCGTACCCACCGGAGCCGTTCGGGGAACCGGAGCCGGAGCCTGAGCCGGCCCGGGAACCGGCGTCGGACGCGCTCGCCGGGCCGCTTGCCGGACCGCTCGCCGGGCCCGTCACGCTCGTGGCACGCGCCGTCGCCCCCGGGGGCTCCTCGGGACCGTCCGCCGCGCACCCCGGCGCGCCCCGGTCGACCTCGCACCAGATCCGCTTGCCCGCGCCCTCCGGCTGCCATCCCCACCGGTCGGCGAGGCCGTCGACCAGCTCCAGGCCGCGGCCGTTGGTGTCCTCGCCCGCGGCGTGGCGCGGGCGCGGCGGGCAGGCGCTGATGTCGGCGACCTCCACCCGTACGGTGCCCGCCTCCGCCGCTCCCGAGCCGAAGAGCATCCGCAGCACGGCCGGACAGCCGGTGTGCACCACGGCGTTCGTGACCAGCTCGGAGATGAGGAGGATCAGCGTCTCCGCGACCGGCTCGTCATCCCCCATGCCCGAACCGACGAGCCTGGATCTGGCCCATCTGCGCGCCCGCCCCACCTCCGCGGGGTCGGGCCCGATCTCCAACTGAACCTGAAGCACCTGCACCGCTCACACCATCCGAACCGGCGGACACATCGCCTCGCGCCTCGACAGGGTCCTCGACGAGATCACCCAACGTGATTCCCTTACGGGACAGCATGGTTGACGTACAGTCACCGCAACAAGCGCTTCGGGCATATTCCAGCGCGAAGGAGTAGGCGTGGTGCATACTGTGCGACGCACGCTGCGGGGAGTCGAACACGGGCGCGCACGGCGCACTCGCGGCGCCCGAGCGGCGCACATACGCGACGCGGGAGCCGCCGTACCGGCAACACCGCGCCCTTCGCGCCTCACTACCTCTCGCACCCAAGGGAGCGTACCGGAGCCCGGTGGTGACTCCGGCGCGTGACGGCGAACCGTAAGGACACAACCCGGTATCGACCGCGACGGTCGCTCCCTCACCACACACGGTGACGCACCAGAGGGCTGAGGCCAACGCTTTCCGTACGGTCGGAACCGGACGAACAGCGGCTCAGGACCGGTTCGATTCGGTCCTGAGCCGGTCAACTTCCGTGGCGTGTCCGGTCCGATCAGGGCTCCGGCGTCACGTAGTACGCGGCGAACCCCTTCAGGATCTCCGCCTCGTCGATCCTGCCGTCGCCGTCCGCGTCCAACTCGCCGGCCACCCGGGCCGCCGCCTCCGGCTCGACCCCCAGCACCCGCAGCGCGCGTTCGGCCGCCGCCGGTGTCACGGAGCGGCCACCGGCGGGCGCCGCGCCGTCCCCGCCCGCGACATCGATCGCGGCGCTCAGGAACGGCCGGGCGATCTCCGCGAACCGCTCCGGGTTGTCGCGCAGCCGCTTCACCGCGCCCGTGACGAACTCCTGGCGGCTGACCCGCTGATCACCGTCCACGTCCGCGATCCCGGCCATCCCCTGCCAGAACGCCTCGGCCCCGCTGTAGAGCGCCTGGCCCTTGTCGGAGCGGGCAGTCGTGCCGAACTCGGCGAGCAGCGCCGCCGCGGCCCCGCTGAAATCCTCCCGGTCGATGTAACCGCTGCCGTCCTGGTCGAATGCGGCGAACCTGGAGGCGATCTTGCCCTCGTATTCTGCGCTGTCCATGCCCGGAGCGTACGACGACGGAGGGCCGCCGTGTGTCCGCTTGCCCGGAAGGCCCACGGAGAAAGCGCAGATGAACGGGGAGCGGAGGGGCCGGGAAGACTACGCCGACAGCGGTTGCGCCTGGGTGTCGACGGCGCTCGGCACATCGGGAAAGACGTCGAAGAGCCGGCGTACGCCGAGCGCCGCGAGCACGCGGTTCACGTGCGAGCCCTCCTCCGATCCCCGTGCGGGCAGGATGAGACGGAGGTTGCCGCGACAGGAGTGGAGCAGTCTGCGGGAGGCGATCAGTACGCCGACACCGCTGGAGTCGCAGAAGAACACGTGCGACAGATCGAGCACGAGTTCGTGCTGTCCCTCGGCCACCGCGTCATGGACCCGCTGACGGACCTCCGGCGATGTCACGAGATCCAGCTCGCCGGTGATGTGCAGGACGGTCCACGCGCCCTGCTCGGACTCGTTCACCTTGAGCGTCACGCGTCTGATGCCCTTCTCCTCGACGGATGGGACGATCCGGAAGTATTCCTTCCTGATCGCCCCTGCCCTTTTAGCCGTGGCCGAAACGTCGTGGGTCGGCGTACGGGGACGTGCTGGTCGGCGTATGGGGCGCACTTACCGCAAAGGGGCGTGCGCTGTCGGTGGTGCCCACTACATTCGACGGGACGGCGGGGTCCTGACTTCGGCATCATGAGGAATTCGGCATCATGAGGAAACCGAAGAGGGCCGGAGGAACAGGGCGAGGGCCAGAGGAACAGGGCTGGGGGTCGGATGGCGAAGAACACACCGCCCCGCTGGGACCGCAGGATGCAGCAGCGGCTCGCGCGGGGCGAGGCGGCGGCGCTCGGTGAGCTGTACGACCGGTACGCGTCCCTGGTGCACAGCCTCGCCCACCGCGTACTGGACGACGACGCGGCGGCGGACCGCGTCACCCGCGACGTGTTCGGCCACGTCTGGGAGAACCTGGACACCTACGACCCCCGGCAGGGCTCCCTGCGCTCCTGGGTGGCGAATGTCACACAGGACCTCGCCGTGCGGCGGCTCCGCGAGAGCGAACGCCAGGCGTTCGAGGCGCGCGGCGAGGGCACCACGGAGGAGATGGAGCAGAAGATACGCCGGGCCTCGGCGGCGGCCCGTGCGGACTACATCGTCAGGTCGATGCCGAAGCCCCTGCTCAGCGCGTTGGAGCTGGCGTACTTCCAGCGCCGGGACTGCCGTCAGACGGCGGAGGACCTGGGCGTCACGGAGGACGAGGCGCGGCGCCGGCTGCGGCTGGGCCTGCAACTGCTCTCCACGGCCAACAGCCGGACCGGGGACGGTCTCCCGCCGCCGGAAACCGGGCGCTCCCGGTGACCGGCCCGCTGGACGGCGGCTCCCACGACGACCGCGACCCGGGCGAACCGACGCCCTTCCTCCGGATACCCGGCCCGAGGCCGGCGGGCGACGACCAGGCCCCGCCGGAACCGGAACCGAAACCGGAACGGGAACGGGAACGGGAACCGGAACGGGAATCGGCGCCGGAACCGGGATCACCCGCACCCGGAATACCCCGGCTCACCCACAAGGTGCTGAAGTCCCTCCTCGGAGCCTGGGCGCTCTCCGCCTGCTCGGCCGCCGAGACCGGGCTCGTCGAGGACCACCTCACCGAGTGCGCGCCCTGCGCCGAGGAGGCGCTGCGGCTGCGCGACGCCGTCGGGCTGCTGCACGCCGAGGGGAATCTGGACCTCGACCCGCTGCTGCGCTCCCGTGTGCTGGAGGACTGCCTCGGCCGCCGCCCCGCCCGCGTCCCGGTGCCCGGCTGGGCCGCCCCGTACGACGCCGAGACCGCCCGGCTCGACGCGCTGCTCCGTGACATCGGCGCCCAGGACTGGCACGCGCCCGTCCGGCTCCAGTGGTTCGAGAACGAGCGGGCGGCCTTCCGCAGGACGACGGTCGCCGGGGTCATGGGCCATCTGATGACCGTGGACGGCGTGGTCGCGGCGGCCCTCGGGCTGGAGGACCCGCTGGGCCCCGGGGCACCGGCCGGCCCCACCGACCGTACGGAGACCTTCTGGCGCTCGGCGACGCCGCCGCCCACCCGGGCGCTCCACGAACCCTGGCGCGAGCAGAACCACGCCCTGATCCGTACGGTCTCCTTCGCGGGCCGGGGCGTGGCCGAACTCTCCGTGACGTACGGGGAATTCGCCCTTCCGCTGCGCGACGCGCTGCTGGAGCGGGCCTTCGAGTGCTGGATCCACGGCACGGACATCGCGGAGGCGGTCGCCTACCCGTACAAGCCGCCGAGCGGGCCCCATCTCCGCTCGATGATCGACCTGGGCGCGCGGCTGCTCCCTGCCGCCCTCGCGCTGCGCCGCCGGGCGGGTCTGGCGGGCCCGGCGCAGCAGCTCGTGGCGGCGGGCTCGCCCGGCAGGTCGCTGCATCTGCTGGTCGAGGGGGTGGGCGGCGGTGACTGGTACATCCCGCTGGACTCCCCGGCTGCGGTCGGCTGCCGGGAGCTGTCCGTGGGCCAGGTCGCGCTGGACGCCGTCGAGTTCTGCCAGGTGGTGGCCGGGCGCGTCTCGCCGGAGGACGCGGCGGCGGGTCAGGACGGCGACCGCGAGGCGATCAGGGACGTGCTGTTCGCGGCGGCGGCGATGAGCCGGCTCTGAGCCGCCCGCCGCGCCTCCGGCAGGTGGACCGGCTCAGGCGAAGACGACCGTACGGTGGCCGTTCAGCAGGATCCGGTGCTCCGCGTGCCACTTCACCGCGCGCGCCAGCGCCTGGCACTCCACGTCCCGGCCGATCGCCACGAGCTGCTCCGGTGTGACCTGGTGGCCGACGCGCTCGACCTCCTGCTCGATGATCGGGCCCTCGTCGAGGTCGGCCGTCACATAGTGCGCGGTCGCGCCGATCAGCTTCACGCCCCGCGCGTGCGCCTGGTGGTACGGCTTCGCGCCCTTGAAGCTCGGCAGGAAGGAGTGGTGGATGTTGATGATCCGGCCGTTGAGCTGCTTGCACAGGTCGTCGGAGATGACCTGCATGTAGCGGGCGAGGACGACCAGCTCGACCTGCTCGGCCCTGACCAGCTCCAGCAGCTCCGCCTCCGCCGCCGCCTTCGTGTCCCTCGTCACCGGGATGTGGTGGAAGGGGATGTCGTACGAGGCGGCGAGCTCGGCGAAGTCCGTGTGGTTCGAGACGACGGCCACGATCTCCACCGGCAGCGCGCCGATGTTCGCCCGGAAGAGGAGATCGTTCAGGCAGTGGCCGAACCTGCTGACCATGAGGACGATCCGCATCCGGTCCTCGGGACGGTGGATCGCCCAGTCCATCCGGAAGGAGTCGCCGATCGCGGCGAAGCTCGCGCGCAGCTTCTCCACCGTCACCGGCTCCTCCGCCGAGAAGTGCACCCGCATGAAGAAGAGCCCGGTGTCGTGGTCCCCGAACTGCTGGCTGTCCTCGATGTTGCAGCCGGTCATGAAGAGGTAGCTCGACACGGCGTGCACGATGCCCTGTTTGTCCGGGCAGGACAGCGTCAGCACGTACTGATCGGTGCGGTCCCGGTGGCCGGTGCGGCCGGACGGGGCAGGCGTGGCGGAGGGCTGCGCGGCGGTGCTCATGACCACAAAGGATCCCACATCGCCGCGCCGTCTCAGGCGGACCGCGTCATGATGCGCAGCACGTCCAGGGTCTGCGGCGGCGCGTCCGGGTCGTCGCCGTCGCCCGCCGCCAGCCGTACGTGCGCCTCGCGGGCCGCGCGGACCGCCTCCGGCCAGCCGTGGTGCTCCAGGTAGGCGGAGACGGGCGCGTCCGCGCCGACCTGGTGCATGATGCGCAGCACCCGCAGCACGGCGAGATCGACGAGGGCGGCCTCGCCGGAGTCGCGGAAGATCGTTCCGACGTACTTCTCGGCGGACCAGTTGTCGAGCCAGGTGTCCTCGACCAGCCGGTACACGGCGTCGGTGACATCCCCGTACCCCTCGCGGCCGGCCAGCCAGCACTCGTGGTGGAAGACGGGATCGGAAAGCATGTGCAGCGCCGAGCGCACATTGCTGCGCCAGCGCCACCACGGCATGTCGTTGAGCGGCATGCCGCCCATGGTGGGGGAGCGACGGCCGCGACGGGAAGGGTTCTCGGAAGCTGGCTGCACAGCCCCGACTTTACGGTCCGCCGGGCGATGTCACCCAGGGCCCCCGCTGTTCACCTCCACGTCACCCACCGTTGACGAGCGCTCACTGTGCAGTTCCCTCCGGGCCGGGAGCGTGAGGGGCTATGACCGGTCGGCGACGTTTCTCCTCCCTCCGCACCTTCCAGAGCGGTGCCCTGTTCGCCGTCGCCACCCTGTTGTCCGGCTGCGGCCTCCTGCCAGGGGACTCCGGCGGCTCCCGGCCCCCTGTCACCGTCATGACCTGGGCGCCGATCGACACCAACGCGACCAATCTGCCCGGCATGCCGGCCATGGCGCAGGCGTACGCCCGCTGGGTCAACTCCTCCGGCGGCATCGGCGGCCACGAGCTGCGCGTCCTGACCTGCAACGAGCGCAACGACTCGGCGGGCGCCGCCGAGTGCGCCCGCCGGGCCGTGAAGGCGAAGGCCGTCGCGGTCGTCGGCTCGTACAGCCAGTTCGGCCGTGAGTTCATGGCACCGCTGGAGGCCGCGGGCATCCCGTACATCGGCGGATACGGCATCAGCGAGGAGGAGTTCACGAGCTTCCTCTCCTACCCCGTCAACGGCGGGCAGGCCACGCTCCTCGCGGGCAGCGGCCGGCAGGTCGCGCGCAACTGCGCCCGTACGGCGCTGGTACGGCCCGACACGATCGGCGGCGACAACCTGCCCGCCCTGATCGACGCCGGGCTCTCCCGGGGCGGCCGCGGGCCCGTCTCCGACATCCGCGCGGCGGAGGACGCCACCGACTACACCCGGCAGGCGGAGCTGGCGCGCGAGCGGGCCCGGGACGGCGGCTGCGTCACGGCGGTGCTCGGGGACCGCACCGAGACCTTCCTCGACTCCTACCGCAGGCTCCCCGACGACGGCCGGTCCATCCGGGTCTCCTCCGTGCTGGGCAGCGTCGACCAGTCGCTCATCGACCGCACGGGCGGCAAGGACGGGATCTTCGAGAACGCGTACCTCACCGGCTGGTACCCGGTGGCGAACGACCGGGCGTGGGGGCCGATGCGCGGTGTGATCGACCAGTTCGCCTTCGGGAACAACGACATCGACCCGACGGACCCGGGCACGCAGACCACGTGGATCGCGTACACGGTGCTGAAGAAGGTCGTCGAGTCGCTCGACACCGACGAGATCACCCCCGAGAAGATCACGGACACCCTGGACCGGGGCGTGGCGGTGAACACGGGCGGCCTCACGCCGACGCTGCGCTGGCGGTACGAGGACATGCTCGGGACGCCGAACTTCCCGCGGATCGTCAACGGGAACGTGACGTTCCAAGTGGTGAAGCAGGGGCGGCTGGTGAGCCAGCGGAAGGGGTTCGTGGACGTGGGCGAGACGCTGCTGGGCGGCGCGGCCCGGGAGCCGTAAGGCCGTACGGACTTACGGCCTACGGACTTACGGCCTTACGCGGAGCCGTACGCGCCGGGCGGGGGGTACGGCTCCCCCGCCCGGCGGCTCCCCCGCCCGGCGGCTGCCCCGCCCGGCGGTCCGCGCCGTCAGAGCTGGGTCGGGGCCCGCTTCGTCAGCTCGTACTCCGTCGCGATGCTGTTCCACAGGCCCGACGCCTTCTTCTTCGCGGCCGTCGCCTCGCCGCTCGCCCGGTCGCCCTTGGAGCGCTCCGAGGTGACGCGCGCCTGGCCGTCCTTGCACCCCTTCTTCTTGCCGACCTGCTTGGCCCACGCCGCGTAGTGGTCGTCGGCGGAGGCGGACGCCTCCCACGCGTCGGTGAGGGAGGACGTCAGCTCGGTGTGGCCGGGCAGCTTGTCCACCGTCAGCGCGTCCAGCCGGGTCACCAGACCGCGGCGCTGCTCGGCGGCGGCGTGCAGATCGGTGGCGGCCTGGCCGAGGTTGTCGCAGGACCTGATGGAGTTGACGGCGTTGATCACCGACTCACGGCTGCTGCTGCTGTCGGCGAGCAGCTTGTCGAGCTCCTGGGCCTGGGTCTTCACCGGGTCCGGGGCGGCCTGGGTGGTCGATTCGGTGGCCGGCGGCGAGGTCGCCGACGCCACCGTCCTGCTGTCGTCCTGGGACGGGTCGTCGTCGCCCCCGCCGCTCATCAGCGCGCCCGCGCCCAGACCGAGGGCGACGATGCCGGCGGTGACGGCGGCGATCAGCGGGACCCGTGAGGACGTACGGCGGCCGGCGGAGCGTCCGCGCGGCTCGTGCGGCCCGGGGCCGCCGGGCGTGGCGTGGGCGCCGTACTGCGGGGACGGGGGCTGGGGTTGCGGCTGCGGCTGGTATCCGGCGCCGCCGCCCCGGGCGGCCCGCCGACCGCCGACGGGCGGCGCCGGGGTCTCGATCCGGGGCATCTTCTGGGTGGACCCGGACGCCTCGCCGTCCGAGCGGAAGAGGTTGTCGAACTCGGCGGGCGGCGGCCGGTCGCCGGGGGCGCCGGGCCGTACGCCGTACGGAGCCGGTCCAGCGGCGGCGGGCGCGGGCCCGGCGGGGACGGGGGCGATGAACTGCGTGGCCTCCGCGTCGGAGCCCCGCGCCGCCGCGACGGGCGGCAGGAACTGGGTCGCGTCGGCCCCGGTGTCCCGGCTCTCGGGCGGCAGCACGCCGGGCCCCCGCGAGCCCGGCGAGGCGGCAGGGGCGGGCGGGACCGGCGGGATGAACTGGGTGGCGTCCGCGTCGGGTCCGGGCGCGGCGGCGACGGGCGGCAGGTACTGGGTGGCGTCCGCGCTGCCGGGCGCTGGCGCCTCGGCGGGCAGCGGCATCGGCTGCCCGTAGCCGCCCTGCTGCGGAGGCTGGGGCTCCCCGTACTGCTGGGGCGGCTGTGACTGGGGGTACGGCTGGGGCTCGGGGTACGGCGGGGTCTCCCCGTACTGCTGGGGCAGCGGCTGCGCGTGGGACGGCGGCAGGGGCTGCCCGTACGTCTGCTGCGGCGGCTGGGGCGCGTCGTACGGAGCGCCCCCCGGTCTCCCGTACGACGGCGTGGGCTCCGGCGCGCCGTACGCCCCGTACGGTTCCTGGCCGCCCTGCTGGTAGGGCTGCTGGTAGGGCTGGTCGTACGACGGTGATCCCGCGGGCGCCCCGTACCCCTGCTGCGGGCCCTGCGGTATGCCCTGCGCTCCGTGGGGCGCATGCGGGGCGTGCGGATCCTGCCCGTACGCCTGCTGCGGCGGCTGAGGCTGCTGCGGCTGCCCCCACGGCTGGGCGCCCGGCTGGTGGGCACCGGTCGGCGGCAGCGCGGGCGGCACCGGCGTCGGTGCGGGCGGGGTCTGGTCCGCGGCCGAGCCGGGGATCCAGGGCCCGCTGCCGTCGCTGGGCAGCACGACGCCTTCGTGCGCGGGGCGAGCGGCGGGATACTGCGGCTCATCCCCTTGTCCGCTGTGCGTCACCGGGACTCCTACGTGTGGAACGTCTGGACCTACCGAATCGTCGGTTCACGCTACCGGGTGAATCGCGCCTTCGAACACGCGCGTCGGGAGGGTGTCGGACCGGTAACGCCCCGACCTGCAAAGACGCAGGTGGAGGGCGTGAAGTCGTACGCGTCCCGGCGGAATTGGCAGAGGGCACGGTGTCCGCACCGCGCCCTCACGACACCCCCACGAATCCCGACCGGTCCTCAGGCCGCCTGGATCTCCAGCCGCGCCCCGAACTCCCGTACCGCCGGCTCGTCCCCGTACGGCTCCAGCCGCTGCTGGAGGTCCTCCAGATACTCCGCGCCCCGGCTGGAGCGCAGCGTCCCCAGCAACTCCACGGCGCGCGTGCCGGTCTGGCACGCCTGCTCCACCTCGCGCTGCTGGACCTGTGCCGTCGCCAGCAGGACGAGGCCGATCGCCCGGCGCCGCGCCCGGGACTCCGGATGGCCCTCCAGCGCCGCCGAGGCGTGCCGCGCCGCCGCTTCGGGGCGGCCCAGATCCCGGTAGCAGTGCGCCAGTTCGTCGGAGAGGTAGGCGTGGTCGAAGTGCTCGATCCAGTCCGGGTCCTCCCCCGCGCCGTCGTCCACGTGTTCCAGCGCCGTGATCGCCCGGCCCGCCGCCGCCTCGCAGGTACGGGTGTCGCCGAGCAGCGCGTGGCCGCGCGCCTCCGCCGCGTGGAACATGGCCTGGGCCCGCGGCGGCACCTGACCGCGCGTCCCCTCCTGCGCCGCGCGCGCCAACTGGGCGATCTCACGCGGGTTTCCGAGCTGGGCGGCGAGATGGCTCATGGACGCGGCCAGGACGTACCCCCCGTACCCCCGGTCCCCGGCGGCCTGGGCGAGGCGCAGCGCCTGGATGTAGTAGCGCTGGGCGAGCCCCGGCTGGCCGGTGTCGACCGCCATGTACCCGGCCAGTTCGGTCAGCCGGGACACGGCGGAGAAGAGCCGGCGGCCGACCGTCTCCCGGTACGAACCGGCCAGCAGCCCCGCCACCACGCTGTTCAGGTAGTGCACGACGACCGGCCTGACATGGCCGCTGCCGAAGCGGTGGTCCAGCGCGATGAGCGCGCGGGTCATCGCCCGTACCGCCTCGACGTCCGAATCACCCACCCGCGCCCCGGTGTTGCGCGCGACCGCCGAGTCGGCGCCCGTGATCAGCCAGTCCCGGCTGGGCTCGACGAGCGCCGAGGAGGCCACGGCCGAGCCGGAGAGGAAGTCGCGGCGCCCGACGTCGCTGCGCCACAGCTCACAGACCTGCTCGATCGCCCCCATGACCGTCGGCGAGAACTGCAGGCCGACCCCCGAGGCGAGGTTCTTCCCGTTGGCCATGCCGATCTCGTCGATCGTGACCGTACGGCCCAGCTTGCGGCCCAGCGCCTCGGCGATGATGCCCGGGGCCCGGCCGCGCGGCTGCTGGCCGCGTAACCAGCGGGCCACCGATGTCTTGTCGTAGCGCAGGTCCAACCCGCGCTCCGCTCCCACCATGTTGACGCGCCGCGCGAGCCCGGCGTTGGAGCACCCGGCTTCCTGGATGAGCGCCTGGAGCCGTTCGTTCGGCTGGCGCGCGACGAGTGGCCTGGCTGCCAATGGAATACCCCCTGTGGCCGCAGTGATCAACTCTGTGAACACTGCCCGGCAAATGTGCGGAGAATGCGCATGTTCGGCAATAACGCAAATAATCTAGGTCTTTCCGGAAACCTCCATGACCACGGCCGACTCACAGCCGGCCCACGACCGGCCCACGACCGAGCACCGGTCGTGGCGGCCCCGCGCTGCCCATATGGTGTCCGACCCCCGAGGGTGGTTACCCGCGTACCGCTCCACCCCTTCCCGCGCGCCCCCATACATGCATCGATGCGCCCCATTTGCGTGATCAAGGCGCGCGGCGCGCCGTCCCGCGCCCGTAACCCGCGCTGGTGGCGGGAGTTGTGTTCTGCGTGGAAGAGACCATCGGAGTCACGGACACCGCCCGGATCCCCGGGCAGCGGGGCGACCTGCTGCTCGACAGTGCGGTGCGGTACGCGGAAGAGCGGCACTGGGAGGTGTTCCCCGGCACCCGGCTGGTGCCGGTGGCGGGCGGGGAGCGGTGCTCCTGCGAGCGGACGGAGTGCGCCGCGCCCGGGGCGCACGCCACGGGCCCCGGGTGGGCCGGCCTGGCGACGGGCAGCCCGGCGGCGGTACGGAGGCTGTGGTCGAAGCAGCCGGGCGCGTCGGTCCTGCTGCCGACGGGGCGCGCCTTCGACGTGCTGGACGTTCCGGAGTCGGCGGGCTTCCTGGCGCTGGCCAGGATGGAGCGGATGGCGCTGACGCTGGGCCCGGTGATCTGCACCCCGGACCGGCGGATGGTCTTCTTCGTGCTGACCGGCGGGGCGGCGAAGGCGGACGCCCTCGTACGGCAACTGGGCTGGGCCCCGGAGTCGGTCGACCTGGTCGCGCGCGGCGAGGGGCACTACGTGGCGGCGCCGCCGACCCGGGTGGGCGGCAGGGGCGCGGTGCAGTGGGCGTGCGGGCCGACCCCGGCCAACCGCTGGCTGCCGGACGTGGCGGAGCTGATCAGCCCGCTGGCGTACGCGTGCGGCCAGGAGGCGGCGGCGGTACGGGCCCGGCGCGGGCGGGGCGGGAACGGGTAGGCACGGGAACGGGTAGGCACGGCACGGCGGGGGCAGGCGCAGACGGCGTACGTAGGGTGGTTCCCGTACTCCCGGAAAAGGGATGTCAGGGAATTACGGGACACGGGGAGGTCGTGCGTCATGCCGGACCGGACAACACGAGAGGCGGAGGCGGTCACGGGGGCGGCCGTGCGGGTCGAGGGGCTGTGGAAGCGCTTCGGTGAGCAGATCGCCGTCGCGGGCATCGATCTGGAGCTGCCCGCAGGCCAGTTCATCGGGCTGGTCGGACCGAACGGCGCGGGCAAGACCACCACCCTCTCCATGATCACCGGTCTGCTCCGTCCCGACCAGGGCCGGGTCGTGGTCGCCGGACACGACGTCTGGCGGGACCCGGCCGAGGTCAAGGCGCGGATCGGGGTCCTGCCGGAGGGGCTGCGGCTCTTCGAACGGCTCTCGGGGCGCGAACTCCTCGGCTACAACGGACGGTTGCGGGGGCTGCCAGGACCCGAGGTGGACAAGCGGGCCACGCAACTCCTCGACGTGCTCGACCTGGC
This sequence comes from Streptomyces sp. NPDC087310, assembly GCF_044744405.1. NCBI lineage: Bacteria > Bacillati > Actinomycetota > Actinomycetes > Kitasatosporales > Streptomycetaceae > Streptomyces > Streptomyces sp. NPDC087310. The sequence continues at coordinate 481,248 of NZ_JBIUYF010000005.1, forward strand.
GGGCGCGCAGCACAAGCTGGTCGTCGACTACTCGACCGGCATGCGGAAGAAGATCGGGCTGGCGGCGGCGCTGCTGCACAACCCGCAGGTCCTCTTCCTGGACGAGCCGTTCGAGGGCGTCGACCCGGTCTCCGCGCAGACGATCCGGGGCGTCCTGGAGCGCTACACCGCCTCGGGCGCCACCGTCGTCTTCTCCAGCCATGTCATGGAGCTGGTGGAGTCGCTGTGCGACTGGGTCGCGGTGATGGCGGCGGGCCGGATCCGCGCGCAGGGCACCCTCGCGGAGGTACGGGGCGACGCGGCGTCCCTCCAGAGCGCCTTCCTCGAACTCGTCGGCGCGCAGGGACAGGGCGGCGGGGACCACCTCGACTGGCTGGGCGGCGGTGCACGATGAGCGCCGCACGCACCGGGCCGGCCGCGCCCCCGCTCACCCCCGTCCTCGTATCGCTCAAACTCTCCCTGCTGCGCAACGGGCTGCGCCAGTCCTCGGGCCGTACCGCCGCGTACGTCACGACCGTGGTCCTCGTCCTGCTGGTCACGGCGGCGCAGGTCCTCGGCCTGGTGCTGCTGCGCGACACCGCCCATGTGGACACGGTCGTGGTGCTGCTGACCGCCGTGCTGGCGCTGGGCTGGGCGGTGCTGCCGCTGTTCTTCCCCAGCGGTGACGAGACCCTGGACCCGACGCGGCTGGTGATGCTGCCGTTGCGGCCGGAGCCCCTGGTGCGGGCGCTGCTGGTGACGTCCCTGGTGGGGATCGGGCCGCTGTTCACGCTCTGCCTGCTGACCGGCTCGGCCGCCGCGACGGCGCACGGCGCGGGCGCAGTGGCCGTCGCGGTCCTCGCCGTACCGCTGGCGCTGCTGGTGTGCGTCGCGCTCGCGCGGGCCGTCGCGGCGGCCAACATCCGGCTGCTGACCTCGCGCAAGGGCCGCGACCTGGCCGTGCTGAGCGGACTGGTGATCGCCGTCGGCGTCCAGATCGTCAACTTCGCCGCGCAGCGCCTGGGCGACGCGGGCGGCCTCGCGGCGCTCGACCCGGTGACGGCCGTCGTACGGTGGCTGCCGCCCGCGGCGGCGCTCGGCGCGGTCGGCTCCGTGAGCGAGGGCGCGTACGGACGCGCCGTGGCGCAACTGCTGCTGACGGGCGTCGCGCTGGCGGCGCTGCTGTACGCGTGGCAGCGGTCGCTGGTGAAGCTGATGACGGCCCCGGACGGCTCGACCCTGGGCGCCGGACAGCAGGGCCGCAGGGAGGCGACGGCGGGCCGGGGCCCGGGACGCGTGCTGGCGGCGGCGTTCCCCGAGGGGCGTACGGCCACGGTGATGAAGCGCAGTCTGCGGTACGTGTGGCGCGACCCGAAGACGAAGGCCGCGTGGGCGACCTCGCTGGCCATCGGTCTGATCGTGCCGCTGTTCAACGCGCTCCAGGGCACGGGCACGATCTACTTCGCGTGCTTCGCGGCCGGCATGCTCGGCATCCAGATGTACAACCAGTTCGGCCAGGACACCTCGGCGTTCTGGATGGTCGCGCTGACGATCTCCTCGACCCGGGACGCCTATCTGGAGTTGCGGGCACGCGCGCTCGCCCTGCTGGTGGTCACGCTGCCCTACTCGGCGCTGGTCACCGTCGCCACGGCGGCCGTGCTGGGCGACTGGACCGCCCTCCCGGAGGCGCTCGGCCTCTCCTTCGCCCTGCTCGGCGCGATGCTGGCGACGGGCGCGGTGGCCTCGGCGCGCTTCCCGTACTCCATCCCCCAGGACAGCGGCTACAAGAACGTCGCCCCGGGCCAGGCGGGGCTCGCCTGGATCTCCATCTTCGGCGGCATGCTCGGCGCGGCCCTGCTCTGTGCCCCGGTCCTCGCCCTGACGATCTGGCTGCACACCGCGAACCTGGGCGACCGCACCTGGCTGCTGCTCCCCGTGGGCACGGCGTACGGCGCCCTGATCGCCCTCGGCGGGCTGCGCCTGGCGGCCCCGCAGACGGCGACACGCCTCCCGGAGATCCTGACGGCGGTCAGCAAGGGGTGAGGGGGCGGGGCGTTTCCGTAGCCGCCCCGCCCCACGCGGTCTCAGGGCACAGGGATCTCCAAGACCGACCGACCTTCTCTCCGTCCACTTCTCTCCGTCCACGTCTCTCCGCCCGCGTCTCTCCGCCCACGTTTGCCACGAGCGAGTACTCATGCAAGAGTACTCGTATGTCATCGATCAGGTTGTTCATCCTCGACACGTTCGCGAGGAACGGCGAGATGCACGGGCACAGGGTCCGTCTCCAGGCGGAGCAGGAACATCTGCACCTGTGGACGGACGTGTCGGTGGGCAGCCTGTACCAGGCGATCAAACGGCTGCTGTCCGAGGGGCTGCTCGCCGAGGTCCGGGTCGAGCGGGAGGGCAATCTGCCCGAGCGTCAGGTCTACGGCATCACGGACGAAGGGCGGCGGCGGCTCCGGGAACTGCAGTCGCAGGGGCTGACCCACATCTGGAGGAAACCGGACCCCTTCGACCTGGCCCTCACCCGCCTGGACCCCGGGAAACTGGATGATCTCCACGCCGTCATCGCCTCCCGGCTGGACGAGCTCTCCTCCATGCTGTCCACCACCGAGGCGCTGAACGCGGGTGCCATCGACGGCGGCTACCTGACGGTGAGCGAGTCCCTCGCGGTCAGCCACGGCGCGCACCGGCTGCGCGCCGAAGTCGCCTGGCTCCAAGAAGTCCTGGACGCGGTGCCCGCGATCGTGGCCGACGAGCGGAGCCGCCGGCCCGGCACCCCCTGATCGCCGGGCACCACACCAGCACGTACCACCCTGCGACCCGCACGATCAATCTGCGGACCCTATGGAGCACGCGCCATGTCGGAACTGATCGAGCCCTTCACGCTGTCCATACCCGACGAGCAACTGACCGACCTGGGCGAACGCCTCGCCCGCACCCGGTGGCCCGACGCCGAAACCGTGCCCGACACGAGCCAGGGCCCCCAACTGGCCAAGGTGCGCGCCCTGCACGACTACTGGCTCCACACCTACGACTGGCGGCGGTGCGAGAGAACCCTCAACGGCTTCGGTCAGTCCCGCACCACCATCGACGGCCTGGGAATCCACTTCCTCCACGTGCGCTCGCCGGAACCGGACGCCCTCCCCTTGGTCATGACCCACGGATGGCCCAGCTCGGTCCTCGACTTCCACAAGGTCATCGGCCCGCTGACCGACCCCGCGGCCCACGGCGGCGATCCGCGTGACGCCTTCCACCTCGTGGTGCCCTCGCTGCCGGGATTCGGATTCTCCGACCGGCCGACCGCACCCGGCTGGGGATTTCCCCGGATCGCCGACGCCTGGATCACCCTGATGGACCGGCTCGGGTACCGGCGGTGGGGTGCACAGGGCGGCGATCTCGGCTGTGCGGTCACCGACGAGATCGGTCGCGCGGCCCCGGACGGCTGCGTCGGACTGCACCTCAACTTCGCCATGTTCCCACCCACACCCGAGGAGATCGAGGACGCCACCGCGCAGGAACGGGCCATGCTCGACAGCGCCGGCCGGTTCTGGGAGAACCTTTCGGGCTACGCCAGACAACAGGCGACCCGTCCGCAGACCATCGGCTACTCCCTCGCGGAGTCCCCCATCGGTTTGGCCGCCTGGATCTACGCGATGTACCAGGACACCTGCGGCACACCAGGAGACGCGGAAGCGTCATTCACCCTGGACGAACTGCTCGACACCATCATGCTGTACTGGCTTCCCAACACCGGAGCGTCCTCCGCCCGGACGTACTGGGAGATGGCCCGGGCACCCCGCCCCTCCGCGCCGACCCCCGCCGAACCCCTCACCGTGCCCACCGGATTCAGCATGTTCCCCGAGGAACACGTGCGGAAGTCCAGGCGCTGGATCGAGCGCCGCTACAGCAACGTGATCCACTTCAGCGAGCCCGCAGCGGGAGGCCACTTCGCGGCCCTGGAGCAGCCGAAACGCTTCACCGATGACGTCCGGGCCACTTTCCGCTCCGTGCGCTGAGCACGGCCGCCTGCGCCGCGGCCCCCGGTCACCCCGTCAGCACCCCCTCCAGGAACGGCTCTATCGCCGCCCGCCACTCCTCCGGCCGGTCGTAGTGGACGAGATGGCCCGCGTCCGGCACCTCCGCGTACCGGCCTCTCGGGAGCACCCGGACCATTTCCTGGGCCTCGGCCCTGCCCAGCTCGCCGTCCAGACCTCTGACCACCAGCGTGGGGCACTGGACCTGGGCCAGTTCGTCCCAGTGCGCGTCATAAACCCAGGTGTCGCGGGAGGTCATCATCTGGCGGCGCGAGAAGACCGGGCGCCAGCCGTCGGGGCGTTCGGTCATGACCTCCGCGAAGAAGTCCCCGCGGGCCGGCGTGGGGCGCTCCAGCCAGGGGTCCTCCTCGCCGAACCACTTCCGGACGTCGGCGAGCGAGGCGAACGGCACCGGCCAGGTGCGGAACCAGTCGCCCCACTCCCGCTGCGAGGCCGCGCCCAGCGCCGAGGCCCGCATGTCGCAGATGACCAGGGCGCGGACCAGGTCGGGGCGCTTGGCGGCCAACTGCCAGGCCGTGAGCGCGCCCATCGAGTGGCCTATGAGCGTGACGGGCGCGAGGCCGAGGCGCTCGATCACGGTCTCCGCGTCGTCGACGTACGCCTCACGGGTGAAGGGGCCCTCCGGCGGCTTCTCGCTGTGGCCGTGGCCCCGCTGGTCGAACGCGACCACCCGGTGCCGGGCCGCGAGCCAGCGCGCCGTGCCGTCCCAGTGCGAGGCTCGGCCCATCAGGCCGTGCAGCAGTAAGACCCCGGAGCCGTCCGCCCGGCCGTCCGCCGCGGCCCCCGGCGGGTCGGCGAACTCCCAGGCAGCGAGACGTACGCCGTCCGCTCCGGTCACATCGATACGCCGCACCATGCGTCCCGGCACCCCCTTCGGTCTCACCGACTCGCTCACGGACTCGGGGCCCGGGTCCCGGACCGACCGGTCCTGGACCCGCACCACGTCAGGCTATCGAACTCTTATTCGAACACGCGGTTCTCGTGTGTAACACCGCTCGTTCGAGTGACCACGCTCCAGGATTGCCGGGCGGCCTTCAGGGGAGATCTTCTCCGGGAGGCGGGCCGCTCGGGGATGACGGTCCGAAGGGGACGACCCTGGGAGCTCGGGGCTCCGGGTCGGCGTGGGGGCGGCCGGGCTCCGGTGCCGCGAGGCGCCGGGGCCCGGCTCGCGAGAAGCGCGCGCCAGGGCGCGCCGCCACCGGCCCCCCTCGCCGTACGAGCAGATCACGCCACGCATCAGCCGTCCCTCCCCCCGCCGCCACGGACGCTCCCCACGTCCGCCGCGTCACCCCCGAGCGCCCTCGGGCGCCCTCACCACCGCCGGCCCGCGACCGGGTCCGCCGGTCTCAGCGCTTGGCGACGAAGACGTGCGACGCCACCTCGGACACCAGCTCCGCCGCCTCGCCACTGCTCCCTACCAGTACCCCACCAGGCGACTCCGTCACACTCACCACAGAGCCGGGCTGTACGCCCGCCCGCCGCAGGGTGTACATGAGCTGGGCGTCCGTCTGGATCGGCTCACCGATCCGCCGTACGACGACGGTCTTGCCCTCGGCGCCCGGATCCAGCTCCGCCAGGCTCACCATCCCCGCGTCGAGGAAGGGGTCGGCCTCGGCCTTCTCGCCCAGCTCCTCCAGCCCCGGGATCGGGTTCCCGTACGGCGACTCCGTCGGGTGGCGGAGCAGTTCGAGCACCCGGCGCTCCACCGCCTCGCTCATCACGTGCTCCCAGCGACACGCCTCGGCGTGCACCTGCTCCCACTCCAGGCCGATGACATCGACCAGGAGGCATTCCGCGAGCCGGTGCTTGCGCATGACGCGCGTCGCCAGCCTGCGCCCTTCCTCCGTCAGCTCCAGATGCCGGTCGCCCGCGACCGTCACCAGGCCGTCGCGCTCCATGCGCGCCACGGTCTGGCTGACCGTCGGGCCGCTCTGATCGAGCCGCTCCGCGATCCGGGCGCGCATCGGGACCACACCTTCCTCTTCCAGCTCAAGGATGGTGCGGAGATACATCTCCGTCGTGTCGATCAGTCCGGACATTCGTGCCCCTCGAATAAATCGTGCGCTGGCCCTGACTCAATTCTGACGCATGCCACCGACAAGCGTGCCTCGCAGGAGAGCACAGCCCTTGGGACAGTCGCGCGGAGGCCGCGCGAAGACCGGCCGGGGAGACCCGGCGGAGCCGGGCCCCTCCCGGGCGGACAGCGGTGCGGACAGCGGTATTGACAGAGCAATGGTCCAGACCTCAACGTGATCCGCGGCACAGACATTCCCGCCCGGGAACCCGCCCCTGACCCCCACCTCCGGAAGGGGCTCCTCGATGAGCTCGACGAGCGAGAGCAAGCCTGCCGACCAGTTCTTCGACGCGGCGATCGGCCTGCTCAGGCGGGTACGCGAGGAGCAGTCCGGGCGGATCGCCGCGGCCGGCGCCGCGGTCGCCGACACGGTCGCCTCCGGGGGCCGGCTCTTCGCCTTCGGCGCCGGGCACTCCTCGCTCGCCGCGCAGGACATCGTCTACCGGTCCGGCGGCTTCGCCACCATGAATCTGCTCGTCGTCCCCGGCGTCGTCGGCGTCGACGTCATGCCCGCCCCGCTCGGCTCCGCGCTGGAACGGGTCGAGGGCCTGGCGGCCGCCGTGCTGGACTCCAGCCCCGCCACCGCCGGGGACCTGCTGGTGATCGTCTCCCTCTCCGGGCGGAACGCGCTGCCCGTCGAGATGGCCATGAACGCGCGGGACCTGGGGCTGACGGTGATCGGGGTGACCTCCCTGGCGTACGCGAAGGACACCCGCTCCCGGCACCGCAGCGGGACGTTCCTGAAGGACCACTGCGACATCGTCCTCGACAACGGGATCGCGGTCGGCGACGCGGAGCTGACGGCCCCGGGCGTCGAGGCGCCGTTCGCGCCCGCCTCCACGGTCGTCACCAGCGCCCTGATGCAGGCGATGATGGCCGCGGGCGCCGGGGAGCTGGCCGGGCGCGGCATCGAGCCGCCGCTGCTGCGGTCGGGCAATGTCGACGGCGGCACCGAATGGAACGGCCGGGTGATGACCGAGAACCGGGACCGGATCTTCTACCGCCACTGATCCGCCACGGATCTGCCGCTGTTCTGCCGCTGATCCGCCGCTCATCCCACTGTCCCGCCCGCTCCTTCGCTTCCTCCCGCTCCTCCGCGCCCTCCCGTTTCTCCACGCCTCGGCTCCGCCACGGCCGCGACACGCCTCGAAGCGGCGCTCCGACGCCTTCCGCGACACGCGCCCGAAACTATCGCCGGGACGCGCCCGGGTGGCTCCGCGTCACCAATGCAACGTTCTTTCGCCCGCGCGACGGGATAGCCACGGGACTCCCGGTGAATACCGGGGTCTGCGGGAACCGTTCGCATGAACTCTGCTCGCACACACGATCCAGAACCGCCACTTTGCGTCACGAAAGGAACACTTGGCGGAATTTTGAGCTTTCATCTACAGGTAATGTTCAGGCAAAGTGGTGGAGGCTGCGGTGCTGCATCATTGGAGCTTCGGCACCGGGCATCCGTGTATCCACGTATCCACGCGAAGGAAAGGGCGAGCAGTGAGATTCCGACCGAGCCACGCGCTCACCCCGAGACGCGGGATTCACGTCGCCTGACCCGGCCGGCCCTTATCTCGCTCTTATCTCGTTTCACCCCCCCCACTGACCCGACCACACCGCGCCCCGGCAAGACCGGGGGTGCAGGAGGCAGGCCATCATGAAGTCACTCATCGACCACGCCCGTTCGTTCTCCGTCCAGGTGGCGGAGCGCCCCGACGAGTTCCGTGAACTCGCCGCGGGGCAGGCACCCCAAGCCCTCTTCATCACCTGCTCGGATTCCCGAGTCATCCCCTCCCTCATCACCGGCGCCCGCCCGGGGGAGCTGTTCGAACTGCGTACGGCGGGCAACATCGTCCCCTCGTACGACGAACAGCGGCCCGGCGGGGAGACCGCCACCATCGAGTACGCACTGCGCGTGCTCAACGTCCGCGACATCGTCGTCTGCGGTCATTCACACTGCGGCGCGGTGGGAGCCATGGTGCGTGGCGACGACCTGTCCGCCGTCCCGGCCGTGCGCGGCTGGCTGGACAACTGCGCGACGGGGCAGCCCTCCGCGCGGGAGCTCGCCCACGCCGTGCAGCAGCACGCGGCGGCGCAGCTCGACACCCTGCGCGGCTATCCCGCCGTACGGGAGAAGCTCGCCGAGGGACAACTCTCGCTGCACGCCTGGTACTACGAAGTGGACACCGGGGCCGTGAGCAGCCACCGGCCCGAGCTGGACGGGGACTTCAGACCGCTGTGAGCACGGCCCAGGGCGCGACCTCAGCCACGGCGACCGGCCGTGGCTGAGGTCGTCGGCCCCTGGCCGCACCGCGTCGTTCGTCCCCGTCTCACAGCTAGGACACCCTCATGCTCACCCTCTTGAAGGACCGTCAGGTCCTCAGGCGCGACATCCTCGCGTCACTCGTCGTCTTCCTCGTCGCTCTACCGCTCTGCGTGGGCGTCGCCGTCGCCTCCGGGGTGCCCGCCGAACTCGGCCTGGTCACCGGCATCGTCGGCGGCATCGTCGTGGGCTTCCTGCCCGGCAGCTCGCTCCAGGTGAGCGGTCCCGCCGCCGGGCTCACCGTCCTCGTCTACCAAGCCGTCCAGGACTTCGGTCTGGGCACGCTCGGCGTCATCGTCCTCGTCTCCGGGCTGCTCCAGCTCGCGCTCGGGGCGTTCGGCCTCGGCCGCTGGTTCCGGGCCATCTCCGTCGCCGTGGTGCAGGGCATGCTGGCCGGCATCGGCCTGGTGCTGGTCCTGGGCCAGGTGTACGCGATGGCCGACACCGCCCAGCCGTCCGGCGGCATCCCCAAGCTCACCGGCCTGCCCGGGCTGGTCGGCGAGATCTTCACGAACGGTACGGCGCTGACCGCGTTCGCCGTCGGCGCCGGTACGGTCGCCGTCCTCGTCCTGTGGCCCAAGCTCCCCGCGAAGGTCCGCGTGGTGCCGGGACCGCTGGCCGCCGTGGCGCTCGCCACCGGCGCGACGCTGCTGTTCGACCTGTCGATCGCCAAGGTCGAGGTGAAGGGCCTGCTGGAGTCCATCAGCCCGCCCGGGCTCGGCGACTTCAGCCAGCTCGGCGGCGTCGCCGTACTCGGCACCGTCCTCGCCTTCACCCTGATCGCCTCGGCGGAGAGCCTGTTCAGCGCCGCCGCCGTCGACCGTATGCACGACGGGCCGCGCACCGACTACAACAAGGAGCTGATGGCCCAGGGCGTCGGCAACACGATCTGCGGCGCCCTCGGCGCGCTGCCCATGACCGCGGTCATCGTGCGCAGCGCCGCCAATGTCCAGGCGGGGGCGCGCACCTCGCTCTCCCGGGTCCTGCACGGCGTGTGGCTGCTGCTCTTCGCGGCGCTGCTGCCCGCGGCGATCGGCGTGATCCCGCTGGCGGCGCTCGCGGGCGTCCTGGTGCACGCGGGGTGCAAGCTCATCCCCGTCAAGGAGCTGGCCCCGCTGTGGCGGGAGCACCGCGGCGAGGCCGTGATCCTCGCCATCACGGCGATCGCGGTCCTGGTCACCAACCTCTTCGAGGGCGTGGTGCTCGGGCTGCTGCTCGCGGTGGTCAAGACGGCCTGGGAGATCTCGCACCTCCACGTCGACGTGCGGGAACTCACCGGCGGCCGGCTGGTGGTCTCCGTGACGGGGAACGCGACGTTCCTGCGGCTGCCCCGGATCATGGAGCAGCTCGAAGCCCTGCCGAAGGACAAGCCGATCGAGCTGGACCTGTCGGGTCTGCGCCATGTCGACCACGCGTGCCGTATCGCCCTGGAGAACTGGGCACTGCGGCACAACGACGCGGAGACCGAGCCGGTCAGGATGCTGCCGCCGGTGGCGGCGGCGGAGAACAGCTCGGGCACAGCCTGAGGTACGGCGCCGGACGGCTCAGCCTGTCCGGCGCCGTGCCCCGTACGGGCGTCCGCCCACCGCTCGGGAGCTCCCGGCCCCATCGCTCCGGCCGCGCTCCCGCTCAGGCGTCCACCGCCCCGGCGCTCCCGCTCAGGCGTCCGCGTCCGGCAGCAGGGCCCTGAGGTCCAGGCAGGCGGCTATCCGTACGGTCACGTCCTCCGCGTACACCGCGTCGGGCCGTTCGAACTCGGTACGGCTCGCGCCCCGGAGGAAGGTCACCACGCCCAGCGACCTGCCGCGGCTGCGCAGCACCGTGCACAGGGCGTGGACGGAGTCCTCCGGCCACTGCCGGGACGCCGCCCACACGGGCGCCGGCACCGGCTTCGGGGCTGCGTCGGCGGTGCCGTACGCGTCGCCGCCCCCGTTCGCACCGTTCCTGCCCGTCGGGGCGCTGGCCCGGACCGAGCCGGTACGGTCCATCGCCTGGAGCGCCGGATGCCCGGCCGCGTACCGCACCGGTATGGAGCCCGACCCGGTCTGTGTGCTGGGCCCGGAGGCTCCGCCGCCCGGCGTCGCGACCGTACGGACGAGGCGTACGGGACCGGCCGTACCGGAAGCGAGCCCTCCGGGGCCCCGGCCCTCCGCCACCAGGTCGATCAGGGCGTGGTCGGCGAAGCCCGCCAGCGCGAAGTCCAGATAGACCGTCGCCGCCTCCATCGGGTCCTCGCACTCGGCGGCCGCCCGGCCCGCCCGGTGCAACTGGCTGCCGCGGAACCGCAGCCGGTCCGCCTCCTGCACGGCCAGCTTCTGCTCCGTCACGTCCTGGAACATCCAGCCCACACCCAGCGGAACCGGCTCCTCCGCCAGCGGTGACGCCAGCCGCAGGAAGCCGCACCGCCAGCAGCGCCGGCGCTCGCCGTCCGGGGTGCGGACCGTCATCCACAGCTCGGCGACGGCGGACGACGCGCCCTCCGACAGCACATGGTGGAGCGCCGACTCCAGCTCCTCCACGCCCTGCGTGATCAGCTCGCCCAGCGGCCGTCCCAGCACGGAGGCGCGCCCGGAGCCGAGCAGCCGCGCCGCGTGGACATTGACGACGGTCGGCCGCAGATCGACGTCGACGAGGACGACACCCCAGGCCGCGTCCTCGAAGAGCGCCTCGCTGAGCGCGATGGACCGTTCGAGGTCGATCTGCTCATGGACCTCGCTGAAGGCGCTGTACACCCCGGCGGGCTTGCCGTCCACTCCGCGCATCCCGGACGACTGCGTACGGATCAGGACCCGGCCGCCGTCCTTGCGCAGCAGCGCGAACTCGTCCACCTGCCGGTCGGGGCCGTCCATCACGGCCATCAGCCGCGCCTGGACCTCGTCCGCGTCGGCGGTCCGTACGGCCCACCCGGCGAAGCCGTGCCGGCCGACGGCCTCCGCGGCGGACCAGCCGAGTATCCGCTCCGCCTCGCGGTTCCAGTGCGTGATCACGCCGTCCGCGTCGAACGCGCAGAGCGCCGCGTCCATCCCGTCGAGCAGCGCCGCGAGCAGATCGGACCCCGGCCCGTCCCGGCCCGGCGCCGCCCGGCCCCCGGATCCGGCGCCGCTGTCCGCCCCGGAATCGGAGCCCGGTTCGTCCGGCCCGGGAGCATTGGCGGTCTCACTCCGAGAAGCACTCATGCTGGTACCCCCTGCGGGACGTCTCCGCCTGTGCTGCCGACTCTGCTGCCGCACCTACGATCATTCAACTCGATAGTGGCCCACCTCACACGTCGTTCCCCGAAATCGTTCCCGATCACCGGCTCCGGAAGCGACCCGTTAATTGGGTTGAGCGGTGGGGATCCGCTTCCTAGAGTGGTGAGCACACCGAAAGGAGGTGATTCGGAAGTGATTTCTTTCCGGACTCGTGAGGTGGCTGCGGGCTGACAGCCCGACGTCGCACTCCGTGCGGAGCCGGTGAACCCGCCGGCCCAATCCACAGCAGTCACCACCCCGCAGGCTCGCCGGTACGTCCGGCCGGCTCCTCCTCGGAGGAACCAGAGCCTGCGGGGTTCTGCTGTTCCCGGCCCCCTCCTGCCGTCCTACGGGGCTACGGGGCCAGGCCGTCCTACGGGGCTACGGGCAGAGCCGTTCCACGCGCCAGCCGGGCCGTCCGCCCGGGCCCTCGCCGTGGACGTAGCGCAGCCGGTCGTGGAGCCGGTTCTCGTGGCCCTGCCAGAACTCGACCGTCTCCGGCGTGACCCGGAAACCGCCCCAGTGCGGCGGCACCGGGACCTGCTCGCCCTCCGGATACCGGGCCGCCAGGGCCTCGTACCGCTGGAGCAGGTCCTCGCGGGAGCCGATCGGGGTGGACTGGTCGCTGGCCCAGGCGCCGAGCTGGGAGCCGTGCGGGCGGGTGCGGAAGTACGCGGCCGTCTCGTCGCGGCCGGTGCGGGCCGCCGTGCCCGTGACGATGATCTGCCGGGACAGCGGGTGCCAGGGGAAGAGCAGCGAGACCTGGCGGTTGGCGGCGATCTCCCGGCCCTTGCGCGAGGTGTAGTTCGTGAAGAAGACGAAGCCGCGGCCGTCGTACCCCTTCAGCAGCACCGTGCGCGAGGACGGGCGGCCCTCGGGGGTCGCCGTGGAGACCACCATCGCGTTCGGCTCGGGGAAGCCGCAGGCCGCGGCCTCCTCGAACCAGCGGGCGAACTGGTCCATGGGGGTGGCGGCGAGGTCCGTGTCCAGCAGGGGAGTGGTGCGGTACTGCTCACGCATCGTGGCGGGATCTGCGGGCACGGCGGGAACGGCGGAAGCTGCGGAGGATTCCGGGGTCTCGTGAGGCACGGGTTCATCCTGCCGCAGGGCCGAGTTTGCCCCGCACGGAGGACCGCCAACCCTCGGGGGACAAAATCTGGCAGTGTGCCGGTTATCACGCGCCGCCGCGTCTTTCCGTACCGTCGAAACCCGCCAAAATCTGGGGCAGGCCACACCCCTGTGGCCCTCCCCCACCCCTCAGGTCACCACCGCACACGTCACCACCCCACACGTCACCACCGCACATGTCGCCACCCCACACGTCACGCCACCGCACACGTGACGCCGCACACCACGCGAGGAGCCGCCCGATGTCCGACTTCGACACCTCCTTCGTCCCAGGACTCGAAGGCGTCGTCGCGTTCGAGACGGAGATCGCCGAACCGGACAAGGAGGGCGGCTCCCTGCGTTACCGGGGCGTCGACATCGAGGACCTGGTCGGGCAGGTGTCCTTCGGCAACGTCTGGGGTCTGCTGGTCGACGGGGCGTTCAACCCCGGTCTGCCGCCCGCCGAGCCCTTCCCGATCCCGGTCCACTCCGGGGACATCCGTGTCGACGTGCAGTCCGCCCTGGCGATGCTCGCGCCCGTCTGGGGGCTGAAGCCGCTCCTCGACATCGACGAGCGCACGGCCAGGGACGATCTGGCGCGCGCCGCCGTGATGGCGCTCTCGTACGTCGCCCAGTCGGCCCGCGGGCAGGGGCTGCCGATGGTCCCGCAGCGCGAGATCGACCAGGCGCACTCGGTCGTGGAGCGCTTCATGATCCGCTGGCGCGGCGAGCCGGACCCCCGGCATGTCAAGGCCGTCGACGCCTACTGGACGTCGGCCGCCGAGCACGGCATGAACGCCTCCACCTTCACCGCCCGGGTCATCGCCTCCACCGGCGCCGATGTCGCCGCCGCGCTCTCCGGCGCCGTCGGCGCGATGTCCGGGCCGCTGCACGGGGGCGCGCCCTCGCGCGTCCTCGGCATGATCGAGGAGATCGAGCGCACGGGCGACGCGACGGCGTACGTCAAGCAGGCGCTCGACCGGGGCGAGCGGCTGATGGGTTTCGGCCACCGGGTGTACCGGGCTGAGGACCCGCGGGCCCGGGTGCTGCGGCGTACGGCCCGGGAGCTGGCGGCGCCGCGCTTCGAGGTGGCGGAGGCGCTGGAGAAGGCCGCGCTGGAGGAGCTGCACGCGCGCAGGCCCGACCGGGTGCTGGCGACGAACGTGGAGTTCTGGGCGGCGATCGTGCTGGACTTCGCGGAGGTCCCCGCGCACATGTTCACGTCGATGTTCACCTGCGCCAGGACCGCCGGCTGGTCCGCGCACATCCTGGAGCAGAAGCGGACGGGGCGGCTGGTGCGCCCGTCGGCACGGTACGTCGGGCCGGGGACGCGCGACCCCCGGGAGATCGACGGGTTCGACGACATCACCGGGATCGTCTGAGACCGGGCCGCCTCCGGCCTCCGGGGCCGTCCGGGGCCGGGCCGCCTCCGGCCTCCGGCCCCGGAGGGGCCGCTGTCCCGCCGGGGCCGCTCAGCCCAGCGTCGCGTCCAGGATCCGCGCCCACTCGGCCACGACCCGTTCGCGCCGCCGCCGGTCGTCCGTCAGCAGCGTCGCGAGCCCCAGCCCGCGCGCCATGTCCAGCAGCCCCTGCACCGTCTCCCGTACGCCCGGCACGGATTCGTCCGCGCCCAGCAGCTCCACCGCGATCCGGTGCGTCTCCCGGCCGATCCGGGCCTCCAGCTCGGTGACCCGGGGACGTAGCCGCTCCTCGTCCGAGGCCGCGACCCACAGGTGGAGCGCGGCGCGGAACAGCGGGCCCGTGTAGAGCGCCACGATGCCCTCCACCGCCGCGCGCCGGTGTCCCGGGCCCGCCGGGACCAGGGCGCGCAGCGCGGCGGACCGTTCCTCCGCGACCTGCTCGACGGCGGCCGTGAACAGGTCCTCCCTGGTCGGGAAGTGGTGCTGCGCCGCGCCGCGCGAGACGCCCGCCCGCTCGGCGACGACGGAGACCGTGGAGCCCGCCCAGCCGTACGCGGCGAGGCAGGCCACGGCGGCCTCCAGCAGCCGCTGCCGGGTGGCGCGGCTGCGCTCCTGCTTCGGCCCGAACGCCACCGCCTCCGGTGGTCCCACCGGCGCCGGTGGTCCTAGATCACCCATGCCGCGTCCCGCCGTTCGAGGAACGCCGCGATGCCCTCGCGCGCCTCCGGCGTCATGAAGAGCGTGGCGGAGCGCTGGACGAGGTCCTCCGCGTACCGGTCGAAGGCGTCCAGGACATCGACCGTCAGCAGCCGCTTGGACTCCGCGAGCCCCTGCGGCGAGGCGGCGCGCAGCGCGTCGAGGACGGGGGCGAGCGCGGCGTCCACATCGTCGGCCGCCTCGGTGATCAGCCCGGCCTCCACCGCCTGTACGGCGTCGAAGCGCTCTGCGGTGAGGACATGGCGGGCCGCCGCGCGCGGTGCGATCCGGGGCAGCAGCGGCAGCGAGATCACGGCCGGGGCGACCCCGATCCGTACCTCCGTGAACGCGAAGTCGGACGTACGGTCGGCGAGCGCGAGGTCGCACGCGCCGAGCAGCCCGAGCCCGCCGGCCCGGACATGGCCGCTGACGCGCGCGACGACGGGCTTGGGCAGGGCGACGATCTGCCGCATCAGACCGACGAAGGTGTACGGGTTGGCCGGGGCCTTGAGGTCGGCGCCGGAGCTGAAGGTGGTGCCGGTGTGCGTGAGCACCACCGCCCGTACGGCCGGGTCCGCGCCGCAGGCCGTCAGCGCGTCGGAGAGCGCGTCGACCAGGCGCGCCGACAGGGCGTTGCGGTTCGCGGGTGAGTCGAGGGTCAGTGTGGTGATGCCCCGGTCGTGGGCGGTCGTCACCGGCGCGTCCGGGGACTCCCGGGATTCCGTCGGCCGGGCGGACGGTGTGTTCGGTGTCACGTGTTCTCCCTTTCGCGGTCGCGCACCGTACGCTCCCGCACGTCCCGCTCCCGCGCCTCACGGTCCCGCAGTTCCCGTCGGAGAATCTTGCCCGACGCGGCGCGCGGCACGCCCCCGACGAACTCGACCCGGCGGACCTTCTTGTACGGGGCGACGCGGTCGGCGACGAACCTCATGACCTCGGACTCGGTCAGCTCCTCCGCGCCCGGGCGGCGGACGACGAACGCCTTGGGCACCTCGTTGCCGTCGTCCTCGTACACCCCGATCACCGCCGCGTCCGCGATGGCGTCGTGGGTGAGCAGCAGGGCCTCCAGATCGGCCGGGGCGACCTGGAAACCCTTGTACTTGATGAGTTCCTTGACCCGGTCGACGACGAAGAGCCAGCCCTCCGCGTCCACCCGTCCGACATCGCCGGTGTGCACCCAGCCCGCCGCGTCGATCATCCCGGCCGTGGCCTCGGGGCGGCCGAGGTAGCCCTTCATGACCTGCGGGCCGCGCACCAGGATCTCGCCCTCGGCGCCGGGGGCGGCGTCGCGCTCCGTCCCTTCCCCGGCCGCCAGGTCGAGGAGGCGCATCTCGGTGCCGGGCAGCAGCTTGCCGACGGTGCCGGGCGGCGGGTGCTCGGCGGTGAGCGGGACGACATGGCTGCCGGGCGACAGCTCCGTCAGGCCGTACGCCTGCCGCAGGGGCGGCAGGCCGAGCCGGGCCGCACACGCGGCGGCGAGCGGGTGGGCCAGCGGGGCGGCGGCGCTCAGGACGTAGTCGAGCGAGGAGAGGTCGTACCGGGCGACGGCCGGGTGCTTGGCCAGGGCGAGCACGATGGGCGGGGCCACGTACAACCCGTTGACGCGGTACTTCTCGATGGCCGCGAGGAACTGGTCGAGGTCGAAGCGGGGCAGGACGACGACGGTCGCGCCGTGCCGCAGGGGCGCGTTCATCAGCGCGGTAAGGCCATATATGTGGAAAAAAGGAAGTACGGCGAGGATCCGGTCGCCGGGGCCCATCCCCATGACGGGTTCGAGCTGCGCCAGGTTGGTGGCGATCGAACGGTGCGTGAGCATCACGCCCTTGGGGACGCCGGTGGTGCCCGAGGAGTACGGGAGCGCCGCGATGTCCTCGCCGGGGTCGATGGCGATCTCGGGTAAGGGCGCGGTCGACCGCGCCAGGTCGAGGACCGAGCGGTGTCCGCGCGCCCGGTCGCAGACGAAGATCTCCTCGATCCCGCCGACCAACTCGGCGGCTCTTCTGGCCACTTCGAGTAAGGGCGAGACGGTGACGATCCAGCGGGCGGCGGAGTCGCGGAGCTGGGCGGCGAGTTCTTCCGGGGTGGCGAGGGGGTGGGCGGTGGTGACGGAGGCCCCGGCGCGGGTCGCCGCGTGGAACACCGCCGGATACGCCACGGTGTTCGGGCTGTGCAGGGCGAGGACATCGCCCTTGCGCACCCCCGCGTCGGCGAAGGCGGCGGCGATCCGCCGGTGCGCGGCGTCGAGTTGGGCGTACGTGGTGGACACGCCGGTCGTCCCGTCGATGAGCGCGACGGTGTCTGCGTACTCGGTGGCGCGGCCGAGCACGGCCTCGTGGATGGGCAGATCGACGGCCGGGACGTCCGCGTACTCGCTGCGGAACACATGGACCCCGTGGCCCTCCCGGACCCCGTCAACCCCGTGGTGCACCATGGCGGATCCCCTTCGCTGCGGGCTCGGCGCGGACGGCCGCACCGGGGGCGCGGGGCGTCGGCGTCAGGAGGGCCAGAATCGCCTGTCTCAGTACGACTTGGGGAGACCCAGGGACTGGTGGGATACGTAATTCAGGATCATCTCGCGGCTGACGGGCGCGATCCGGGCCACCCGGGCGGCGGTGACGAGCGAGGCGAGACCGTACTCGCGGGTGAGACCGTTGCCGCCAAGAGTGTGCACGGCCCGGTCGACGGCGCGTACACAGGCTTCCCCGGCGGCGTACTTGGCCATGTTGGCAGCCTCGCCCGCGCCGGTTCCCTCGCCCGCGCCGTCGCCCGCGTCGTGGAGGTGGGCGGCCTTGCGCAGCATCAGCCCGGCGAGTTCGATCTCGATGTGGGACTGCGCCAGGGGGTGCGCGATGGCCTGGTGGGCGCCGATGGGCGCCGCCCAGACCTGGCGGGTCTTCGCGTACTCGACGGCGCGGTCGAGCGCGTACCGCGCCATACCGAGGGCGTACGCGGCCGTCATCACGCGTTCCGGGTTGAGCCCGGCGAAGAGCTGGCGCAGCCCGGCGTCCTCGTCGCCGACGAGCGCGTCGGCGGGCAGCCGTACATCGTCGAGGACCAGCTCGAACTGCTTCTCCACGGCCTGGAGTTCCATGTCGATGGGGGTACGGGTGAAGCCGTCGGCGTCGCGCGGGACGATGAAGAGGCAGGGCTTGAGGGAGCCGGTCGTCCCGTTCCCGGTACGACCCTCGGTCCGGCCGACGACGAGTGTGGCGTCCGCGATGTCGACGCCGGAGACGAAGACCTTGCGGCCGTTCAGGATCCAGCCGTCGCCCTGGTCGTCCCGGCGGGCGGTGGTGGTGATGCGGTGGGAGTTGGATCCGGCGTCGGGCTCCGTGATGCCGAAGGCCATGGTGCGGGAGCCGTCGGCGAGGCCGGGAAGCCACTGCCGCTTCTGAGCCTGGGTACCGAAGCGGGCGATCACCGTGCCGCAGATGGCGGGCGACACGATCATCAGCAGGAGCGGACAGCCCGCCGCGCCCAACTCTTCGAGGACCAGGGAGAGTTCGGCGATACCGCCGCCTCCGCCGCCGTACTCCTCGGGCAGGTTCACCCCGAGGTAGCCGAGGGCGCCGGCCTCGCGCCACAGGGTCTCGCGGTCGTAGCCGCGTCCGTGGCGGCGGCCGAGGGCGGCCACGGCGGCGCGGAGCGCGGTGTGCTCCTCGCTCTCGGTCAGGAAAGGGGGGATCGTGCCGGTGCCGGTGCTGGGGCCGCTCATGAGGGATCTTCCTCCGGTGCGTCGGTGGCGGTGACGACGGCGAGCAGGGCGCCGACCTCGACCTGGCGGCCGGGGACGGCGAGGAGTGCGGTGAGCGTGCCGGAGGCGGGCGCGACGACGCGGTGCTCCATCTTCATGGCCTCCAGCCAGACGAGCGGCTGGCCCGCACCGACCCGCGCCCCCTCGGTCAGCCCGTCAGCGACGCGTACGACGGTCCCGGGCATCGGCGCGAGCAGCGAGCCCGCCTCGGCGGTACGGCCGGGACCGGCGAACCGGGGCCGGGCGAGCAGCCGGTGGGCGCCGGTGGCGGAGTCGACATGGACCTCGTCGCCGTACGCGGTGACGTCGAAGTGGCGTACGACGCCGCCGATGCGGAGGCTGACGCGGGAGGGCGAGACGGCGACGACCCATACATCCCCGGCATCCCCTACTCCTCCGGCCTCGGCCTCGACCACGAATCCGTCGCGGGTCGCCCGGTAGCGGACCTCGTGGTCGCCGTACGTCTTGCTCTGCGGCGCCGACGGTACGTTCCGCCAGCCGCCGAGCCGGGCGGGGACCCCGCCGCGCAGGGACCGGGACGCCGCGTCGGCGAGCGCGGCGGCGACGGCGGCGTGCCACGCGCCGGGGCCGGGGTCCTGGGCGGTCAGGGCGTCCAGGTGGCGGTCGTAGAAGCCGGTGTCGAGACGCCCCGCGGCGAAGTCCGGGTGGCCCAGCGACCGTACGAGCAGCTCCCTGTTGGTGACGGGGCCGTGCACCCTGGCCCGGCGCAGCGCGTCCCGGAGGCGGCGCAGGGCGGCCTCCCGGGTGGGCGCCCAGGCGATGACCTTGGCGAGGAGCGGGTCGTAGTGGACGCCGATGGTGTCGCCCCCGGTGTACCCGGTGTCGAGACGCAGCCGGGGCGCGGTGGTACCCCCACTCCCGGCGACACCACTGGCCCCCGGCACCTCCAGCGCGTGCAGGCGGCCGGTGCGCGGGGCCCAGCCGTCCGCCGGGTCCTCCGCGCAGAGCCGCGCCTCCACCGCATGCCCGCGCGCGGCCGGTGGCCGCGGCGGGAGGGCGGCGCCCTCCGCGACGGAGAGTTGCAGGGCGACCAGATCCAGGCCGAACACCTCCTCCGTGACCGGGTGTTCGACCTGGAGGCGGGTGTTCATCTCCAGGAAGTAGGGGCGTCCGCCCTCCGCGATCAGGAACTCGACCGTGCCCGCGCCCCGGTAGCCGACCGCGCGGGCGGCGGCGACGGCCGCCCCGGCCAGTTCCGTACGGAGCGCGTCGGGCAGGCCGGGCGCCGGGCACTCCTCGATCACCTTCTGGTGGCGGCGCTGGAGCGAGCAGTCGCGGGTGCCGAGCGCCCACACCGTGCCGTGCGCGTCGGCGAGCACCTGCACCTCCACATGGCGGGCCCCCGTCACATACGGCTCGGCGAAGACCTCGCCGTCCCCGAACGCGGCCCGCGCCTCCGCCGATGCCGCCATCAACTCCTGGTCCAGATCGTCCAGTTCGCGGACGACGCGCATACCGCGCCCACCGCCGCCCGCCGCCGCCTTCAGCAGCAGGGGCAGTTCGGCCCCGGTGGCGGCGGCCGGGTCGACGGGCGCGAGCAGCGGCACGCCGGCCGCCGCCATCAGCTTCTTGGCCCGGGTCTTCGACGCCATCGCGGCGATCGCCTCCGGCGGCGGCCCGATCCACACCAGCCCCGCGCCGAGGACGGCCCGCGCGAACTCCGCGTTCTCGGAGAGGAATCCGTACCCCGGATGGACGGCGTCCGCGCCCGCCGCGAGCGCCGCCGCCACGATCAGGTCGCCGCGCAGATAGGTGTCGGCGGGCGCGGCCCCCGGCAGCCGTACGGCGGCGTCGGCCTCCCGTACGTGCAGCGCGCCCGCGTCGGGGTCCGCGTACACGGCGACGGTCGAGATCCCCAGCTCACGGCAGGTGCGGAAGACACGGCAGGCGATCTCGCCCCGGTTGGCGACGAGCACGGACTCGATCATCTGGGACCTCACAGGGGATCTCACGGAACCTCACGGAACCTCACAGGACCGCACGGGACCTCACATCCGGAAGACGCCGAAGCCGCCGCGCACGCCCTCGACCGGGGCGCTGTGCACGGCGGACAGGCACAGGCCGAGGACGGTGCGGGTGTCGCGCGGATCGATGACCCCGTCGTCGTACAGCCGCCCCGACAGGAACGCCGGCAGCGACTCGGACTCGATCTGCCGCTCCACCACCGCGCGCAGCGCCGCGTCCCCCTCCTCGTCGTACACCTGGCCCTTCGCCTGGGCCGAGGCGCGCGCCACGATCGACAGGACCCCCGCGAGCTGCTGCGGGCCCATGACGGCGGACTTGGCGCTCGGCCAGGCGAAGAGGAAGCGCGGATCGTAGGCCCGGCCGCACATGCCGTAGTGGCCGGCGCCGTACGACGCGCCCATCAGGACCGAGAGGTGCGGGACCTTCGAGTTCGCCACCGCGTTGATCATCATCGCGCCGTGCTTGATGATGCCGCCCTGCTCGTACTCCTTGCCGACCATGTAGCCGGTGGTGTTGTGGAGGAAGACGAGGGGGATGTCGCGCTGGTTGGCGAGCTGGATGAACTGCGCGGCCTTCTGCGACTCGGCGGAGAACAGCACCCCCTGCGCGTTGGCGAGGATGCCGACCGGAAAGCCGTGCAGCCGGGCCCAGCCCGTCACCAGACTCGGCCCGTACAGCGGCTTGAACGCGTCGAAGTCGGAGCCGTCCACGATCCGGGCGACGACCTCGTGCGGATCGAAGGGGGTCCTCAGGTCGCCGGGGACGATCCCGAGGAGCTCGTCCTCGTCGTACCGTGGCGGCTCCACCTGACCCGGCGCCGGATCCGGATCCGGGTGCGCCTTGCGCCAGTTGAGGCGTGCGACGATGCGCCGGGCCTGCCGGATCGCGTCGGGTTCGTCGCGCGCGAAGTGGTCGGCGAGCCCCGACGTGCGGGCGTGCATCGCGGCGCCGCCCAGGGACTCGTCGTCGCTCTCCTCGCCGGTGGCCATCCTCACCAGCGGCGGCCCGCCGAGGAAGACCTTCGACCGCTCCTCGATCATGACGGTGTGGTCGGACATCCCGGGGACGTACGCGCCGCCCGCCGTGGAGTTGCCGAACACGACGGCGACGGTGGGGATCCCGGCGGCGGAGAGCCGGGTGAGATCGCGGAAGAGCGCCCCGCCCGGAATGAAGATCTCCTTCTGGGAGGGGAGATCGGCGCCGCCCGACTCGACCAGGCTGATGAGGGGGAGGCGGTTGGCGTACGCGATCTCGTTGGCGCGCAGCGCCTTGCGCAGGGTCCAGGGGTTGGACGAACCACCGCGTACGGTCGGGTCGTTGGCGGTGATCACGCACTCGACGCCCTCGACCACACCGACACCGGTGACCATGGACGCGCCGACGGGATACTCGCTGCCCCAGGCGGCCAGCGGGGAGAGCTCCAGGAACGGGGTGTCGGGGTCGAGCAGCAGCTCGACCCGCTCCCGGGCAAGGAGCTTGCCGCGCGCGCGGTGGCGGGCGGTGTACTTCTCGCCGCCGCCCGCGAGGGCCTTGGCGTGCTCGGCGTCCAGTTGCGCGAGCTTGGCGAGCATGGCGTCGCGGTGGGCCGCGTACTCGGCGGAGGTGGTGTCGAGGGCGGAGGGAAGCACGGTCACTGCGGAACCTCCGGAGATCTGGCGATCAGCGACACGGGAAGATCGACATGGCGCGAACGCAGCCACTCCCCCAGCGCCTTGGCCTGGGGATCGAACCGGGCCCGCGCGGCGACGCCCTCGCCGAGCAGCCCCACGACGGTGAAGTTGACCGCGCGGAGGTGCGGCAGGAGATGCCGCCCGACGGTCAACCCGTCGGTCTCCGGCAGGAGTTGGCGGAACCGGTCGACGGTCAGCTCATGCGCCAGCCACCGCCACGCGGCCTCGCCCTCCACCCAGACCCCGACATTGGCGTCCCCGCCCTTGTCCCCGCTGCGGGCGCCCGCGACGGCGCCGAGGGGGACGCGGCGGGTGGGCAGCCCGGCGGGCAGCGGCTCGGGAAGTCCGGGCGGCGGCAGGGGTATGTCGTCAACTGCCTTGCTCCATAAGGAGGTCGGGATGGCGAGGCGGGTCCCGTCCGGCAGTACGGCCGTCTGCGTCACCTCGCCCGCGTCGAGGTACGCCGCCTCGAAGACCCCGTACGGCGCGCCCTTGCCCGGCGGGGCCGTCACATGGAAGCCCGGGTAGCTGGCGAGCGCCAGCTCGACCGCCGCCCCGGTGACCGCCCGCCCCACCGCCTCCGGGTCGCTGTCGCGCACGACGAGCCGGAGCAGGGCACTCGCGGTCTCCTCGGTGGCGGCGTCCGGCCGGTCCGTACGGGACAGCTCCCAGCGGACCTCGGACGGGCGGCGGCGCGCGTCCGATGCGCCGGGCGCGACAGGCACGACAGGCGCGCCGAGGGCGTCCTCCACCTGGGCGCGTACGAGACGGGCCTTGGCCTCGATGTCGAGTCCGGTGAGGACGAAGACGATCTCGTTGCGCCAGCCGCCGATCCGGTTGAGCCCGACCTTGAGCGCCGGGGGCGGCGGTTCACCGCGTACGCCCGTGATCCTGACGCGGTCGGGGCCCTCCTGGTGGAGCCGTACGGTGTCGATCCTGGCGGTCACGTCGGGGCCCGGGTACCGGCCGCCGCCGGTCTCGTAGAGCAGTTGGGCGGTGACGGTGCCGAGGTCCACGACCCCGCCCGTACCGTCGTGCTTGGTGATGACCGCCGAGCCGTCGGCGTGGATCTCGGCGAGGGGGAAGCCGGGGCGGCGTACGTCGTGCCGGGTGAAGAAGGAGTAGTTCCCGCCGGTCGCCTGCGTGCCGCACTCCAGCACATGCCCGGCGACGACGGCCCCCGCGAGCGCGTCGAGGTCGGGGCCGGGGCCTGGAGCTGGGCCACGACCGCGAACGGGACTGTCGGCCGGTCCCGCCTCGTACCAGCCGAAGTGGGCGGCGGCGGGCCCGGTGACCAGGGCCGCGTCCGTGACGCGCCCGGTGACGACGACCTCCGCGCCGGCCCGCAGACAGGCGGCGATCCCGGCGCCGCCGAGGTAGGCGTTGGCGGTGAGGACGCCGTCGCCCCACTCCCGCCGCCGCAGCAGGTCGTCGCCCTCGACATGGGCGACCCGTACGGGCACACCGACCCGCTCGGCCAACTCCCGTACGGCGTCGGCGAGTCCGGCCGGGTTCAGTCCGCCCGCGTTGGTGACGATCCGGACGCCCCGGTCGCGGGCGAGCCCGAGCCCTTCCTCCAACTGGCGCAGGAAGGTCTTCGCGTACCCCGCGCGCGGGTCCTTCAGGCGGTCGCGGCCGAGGATAAGCATGGTCAGTTCGGCGAGGTAGTCCCCGGTCAGTACGTCGAGCGGCCCGCCGGTGAGCATCTCGCGCAGGGCGTCGAAGCGGTCGCCGTAGAAGCCGGACGCGTTCCCGATCCGCAGCACGCCGGGACGGGGTACACCGGGACCGGGTACACCGGGACGGAGTGCACCGGGACGGAGTGCACCGGGACCGGGTATGCCCTCGCCGCCGCCCACCCCGCTCACACGCCCCGGCCCGGTAAGCCCCTGGGCGCGCGGCCCGCCCCCGGCGGCCCGGCGAACGCCTGCGCGATCTCCAGCCAGTGGTCGGCGTCGGCGCCCTTCGCCCGTACGGCGAGATCCGCGCGGTGGGCCCGTCGCGTCACCAGCAGACAGAA
This sequence comes from Streptomyces sp. NPDC087310, assembly GCF_044744405.1. Lineage (NCBI taxonomy): Bacteria > Bacillati > Actinomycetota > Actinomycetes > Kitasatosporales > Streptomycetaceae > Streptomyces > Streptomyces sp. NPDC087310. The sequence goes on from NZ_JBIUYF010000005.1 coordinate 505,560, forward strand.
GTCGAGCGCGGGCCCGGTCACGTACTGGCCGGCCTCCTCGGGACCGTACGCCCACAACTCACCGCTCGGCCCGGTCAGTTCGACACGGAACTGCTCGGCGGGCGGCTCCTCGCCCCGTACGCGATGGGCGTAGTCGCGGGCCCGTACGCCGATTCTGGCGACATGCCGCAGCCGCGCCGTCGGCGTACGCGTCACACCGAGCGCGTCCGCGATGTCCTGGCCGTGCGCCCAGGTCTCCATCAGCCGCGCGGTGGCCAGGGAGGGGGCGCTCATCGGCGGCCCGTACCACGGGAACCGCGCTCCGGGCGGGGCCTTGCCGAGGGCGGCACCGAGGCGCTCGCGGCCGTCGCGCCACCGGGCCAGGAGTACGGGGGCCGGCTGTGCGGCCCCGGCCCGCGCGGCCTCGTCCACGAAAGCGGCGGGGGCCCCGGCGGCCCGCTCCGCCTCCACGGCGAAGGCGCCGGGGTCGGTCACGGCGAGCAGCGCCATGGCGTCGGTCCAGGCGAGGTGGGCGATCTGGTGAGCGACGGTCCAGCCGGGGGCGAGGGTGTCCCTCGCCCACTCCGCCTCGCCCAACCCCCGTACGATCAGGTCGAGTTCATCACTCTCGGCCTTCAGGTCACCGAACACGGCAACGGCGTCGGACACGGATGCGCTCCCCTCGGGGCACGGCGGTGTGCGTGTCCCGGAGCATGGCAGCGCCCGTACAAACAAGCAAGCATGCTTGCTTTACTTCGTCGCCTTCGTCGCCTTCTCCACCTTCTCCGCCTTCGCCGCCTCCGCTGCCTTCGCCCCCCGTGTCCGCCTCCGCGTCTGGGTGCGTACGGCGCCCATGCTCGCCGCGATGACCAGCGCGATCGCCAGCGCGTCGAGTGTGGCGAGCGCCTGGTCCAGGAGGAGGAAGCCGCAGGCCGCCGCGATCCCCGGTTCCAGGCTCATCAGGACGGCGAAGGTGGGGGCGGGCAGCCGCCGCAGCGCGAGCAGTTCGAGGGTGTACGGCAGGACGGACGACATGAGCGCCACCACCAGGGCCAGCCCCAGCGTGGACGGCACCAGCAGCTTCGCCCCCGACTCCACGATCCCCAGCGGCAGGATGAGCAGCGCGCCGACCGCCATGGCCAGCGCCAGCCCGTCCGCCTGCGGGAAGCGGCGGCCGGTGTGCGCGCTGAAGACGATGTACGTCGCCCACATGGCGCCCGCGCCGAGCGCGTACCCGACGCCGACCGGATCGAGCCGGTCGAAGCCGCCGCCGCTGAGCAGCACCACCCCGCCGAGCGCGAGCACCGCCCACAGGAGGTTGACCAGCCGCCGGGAGACGATCACCGAGAGCGCGAGCGGGCCGAGGACCTCCAAGGTGACGGCGACGCCCAGCGGGATACGTTCGAGCGCCTGGTAGAAGAGGCCGTTCATCGCGGCGAGGGTGGCGCCGAACGCGATGACGGTCCCCCAGTCGGCGCGCGCGTACCCGCGCAGCTTCGGCCGGCACACGGCGAGCATGACGAGCGCGGCGAGCCCGAGCCGGAGCGTGACGATGCCGAGGGCGCCGGTGCGGGGCATCAGCATGACGGCGACGGCCGCCCCGAACTGCACGGAGAGCCCGCCCGCGACGACGAGCGCGACGGGCCCGAGGGCCTGGCGCCGGGAACCGGAGGCCGGGGCGGAGCCGGGATCCGAACCGGAACCGGCCCTGTCGGCGACCCCTGCCGCAACGGCTTCGGGCACCGGCACGGCGGCACCCACGGCGGCGGTACGCGACTCCTCCACCACAACCCCTCCCATCAGTAGTTCAGACACAGCTCAGCAGCCGGTCGGTCTCAGCGATACGACGACAGTCCAACACACTGGACGCACGATTCAAAATAATATACTCCTCGGGCCGACCACGCCCGTTCGGCCTTGAACCGAAACCGTCGCAGGTCCGTACAGTCTGGCGGCGGTCCGGCCCGACGGGCCCGGTCCGCCGTGCCACCAAGGGTTTCGCACGGAAGGACCTTCAGGTTGTCGCTCTGGACGCGCGCTCGCCGCCTGCTGAACACGGACGGAGCGACCACGGACACCACCGTCCCCGACGAGGCGGCGGCAGCGGAGGAGCAGCCCCCGCCCGTCACCGTACGGGACCGGTACCCGGCCCTGGTCCGGGCCGGGTCCTGGACGCTCACCGGCCTCTCCGCCGTGCTGGTCCTCCTCGCCCTCCTCCTCCCGAACGAGACCTCCCTCCTCACCCCCCGCGCCTTCGCGCACATACCGGTGGAGGCGATCATCGCCGCCGCCGTGCTGCTGGTCCTGCCGCCCAGGGCGGGCCGGGTGGCGGCGGCGGTCGCGGGCGCGGTCCTGGGGCTGGTGACGCTCCTCAACTTCCTCGACATGGGCTTCCACACGATCCTGGACCGGCCGTTCGACCTGGTGCTGGACTGGATCCTGCTCGACGACGCCGAGTCGTTCCTCCGGGACACACTCGGCCGCGCCGGTGCGATCGCCGCCGTGATCGGGGTGGTGGTCCTCGCCCTCGCCCTGATCGTCCTGATGACGCTGGCGGCCGTACGGCTGGCCGGTCTCCTGGTGCGCCACAGCGGCGCGACGACCCGTACCACCCTGCTGTTCGGGACCGTGTGGGTCACCTGCACGGCGCTCGGCGTACAGGTCGCCGGGGCGCCGGTCGCGTCCAGGACGGCGGCCGACCTCGTACAGAACCACGCGGATCTGGTGAGCGCCGGGCTGAAGGACGGCAAGCAGTTCGCCAAGGAAGCGGCCGTCGACCACTTCCGCGACACCCCGAGCGACCAGCTCCTGACCGGGCTGCGCGGCAAGGACGTCATCTTCACGTTCATCGAGAGCTACGGCCGCAGCGCGATCGAGGACCCGGCGATGGCGCCGCAGGTGGGCGACGTGCTGGCGGACGGGACCGCCCGGCTGAAGGCGGCCGGGTTCGCCTCCGAGAGCGGCTTCCTCACCTCGCCGGTGGCGGGCGCGGGAAGCTGGCTGGCGCACTCCACCTTCATGTCCGGCATGTGGATCAAGAACCAGCAGCGCTACCGCAGCGTCACGTCGAGCGACCGCCTCACCCTCACCGGCGCCTTCGGCCGCACGGGCGACTGGCGGACGGTGGGCATCATGCCGGGCGTCACCCGCTCCTGGCCGGAGGGGAAGTTCTTCGGCCTGGACCACATCTACGACTCGCGGGACATCGGCTACCGGGGCCCGAAGTTCAGTTGGTCGCCCGTACCCGACCAGTACAGCCTGGACGCGTACGAGCGCCTGGAGCACGGCAAGAAGGACCGCGAACCGCTGATGACGGAGATCGTCCTCGCCTCCAGCCACAACCCGTGGTCGCCCATCCCCGAGATGGTCGACTGGGACGAGATCGGTGACGGCTCGGTCTACCACGGCATCAAGAAGGCGGGCACGGACCCGAAGGAGGTGCTGGCGGACCCCGAGAAGCTGCGCACCGAGTACCGCCGGGCCATCGAGTACTCGCTGACCAGCCTCATCTCGTACGTGGAGAAGTACGGCACCGACGACACGGTCCTGGTCTTCCTCGGCGACCACCAGCCCAACGCGACCGTCACGGGTCCCGGCGCCGGCCGCGACGTCCCGATCTCGATCGTCGCGCGCGACCCGGCGGTCCTGGACCGGATCTCCGACTGGGGCTGGCAGGACGGCCTGAAGCCGGGCCCGGACGCCCCGGTCTGGCGCATGGACACCTTCAGGGACCGCTTCCTGACGGCGTACGGGCCGCAGGACGAGGACGACAGGCCGTCGCGGTCCGACAAGGTGGCGGCGGGCGGCCGGACCAAGGAGTGACCGGGCCGGAACGGCACACAGGTCAGCCGGAGGTGACGGGCGCCCACTGCCGGCTGAGCCGGAGGACGTCATCGACCGTGCGCCGGTCGGTGCTCCTGCGGTGCGGGGACACGGGACGGGACCGGGCCCCGATGAGCAGGCCCGTCCGCCCGTCGAGGGAGGCGTCGGTGGCGGCGAAGACGGACGACCGGGCGGCCAGCGACGCGGGGCCCGAGGTGGAGCGTTCGATGGCCCGGCGGACCAGCGGCCACACCAGGCGCAGCCCCGGCGAGACGATCGCGGACGAGCCGGCCGTGCCGTGGTCGGTCATCTCGGTGGCGGCGCCGCCGGGGTCGGCCGCGAAGACCGAGACGCCGGTGGACCGCAGGCGCTCCGCCAGGTCCAGGGTGTAGGCGAGGTTGGCGAGCTTCGCCCGCCCGTACCAGTGGAAGCCGTAGTAGCCGCCCGGTGGCTCGACGGCGTCGAACCGGGGCTTCGCGGCCCGGACGGCGGCGGAGTTGACGTTCACGATCCGGCTCGGCCGCGCTGCGCGCAGCGGGTCGAGCAGAAGCTCGGTCAGCAGGTACGGCGAGAGGTGGTTGAGGACGAACGACGCCTCGATGCCGTCGACGGTCCGCCGGTGGTCAGCGAACATCCCGCCGACGTTGTTGACCAGGACCTTCAGCGGCCCGTCGGCCGCCAGCCGCCCGGCGAGCGTCCGTACACCGTCCAGCGACGCGAGGTCCGCCGCCACGAACGCGGGCTCCGTCGCGGGGGCGACCGCCCTGATCCGCTCCAGCGCGCGGGCGCCGCGGCCGGCGTCGCGGCCGACCACGGTGACGGAGAGCCCGGCCGCCGCCAGCCCCACCGCGGTCTCCAGCCCGATCCCTCCGGTACCGGCCGTCACTACTGCCCGCTGCTCCACAGGGCGCCCTCCACCGTATCCATGAGCGGATAACTATCCGCTTGACGTCGGGACAGTAGCATAACCGGATGACTATCCGGTTAGGAGGGAGTGGGGCGGCGCCAGGGAGTGGGGCGGCGCCGTCGGGCCGGGTCCGTCCCCGGCCACGGTGGTTACGGTGGTTCAGGAGAGGGCGCCTCAGCGCGGCGGGCGCAGGCCCTCAAGAAGGACGTCGAGGTAGATCTCGACATACCGGGGGCCGCTCTCCCCGGACCGTACGGCGTGGTCGATGCCGCACAGCAGGCGGCGTACGTCGTCCGCCTCGATGTCGGGCCGGATGGCACCGGCGCGGCGGGCACGGTCGAGCAGGTCCGCGACCGCGCCGTCCAGCTCGGCCCTCAGCTCCGAGGTCCGCGCCTCGGCGTCGCTGACGGATTCCAGCACGGCCGCGAATCCGGGATCGTCCGACAAGCGGTCGAGAGCGAACCGCAGCAGGCGGTGCAGACCCGCGAGGGGCCCGTCCTCCGCGGCGGCGGCCCGCGCTTCGTCGACAAGCGCCCGGAAGCGCTCCACGGACAGCGCTTCGACCAGGGCGTGCCGGTTGGGGAAATGCCGGTAGACGGTCCCGACGCCGACCCCGGCGAGCCGGGCGATGGCGTTCAACTGGAGCGAGTCGTCCCCCGCCGCCACCTGCTCACGGGCCACCTGCAACACCCGGGCACGATTACGCGCGGCGTCCGCGCGCAGTCCCGTCCCCGCAGTCCCTGCTGTCCCCCGCTCGGCTCCCGGTGTCACGGCTTCAGCATAACGACGGGCCGCGGCCGGGCGGGTGTTCCCCGACCCGCCGTCGCTCAGCGCGGTTCCCGGATGCCGTCGATGATGCGGGTCCAGTTGTCGCCGCCGTGCCCGTCCTCGATCGCGCGCCGGTAGTGGGCCCGTACGGCCAGGGGGAGCGCGAGGTCGAGGCCGAGTGAGGTGCTGGTCTCGACGATGTGGTCGGACGTCGCGCCCATCATGGTGACCGTACTGAGGCTGCCGGGGTGCTCCCCGGCGTCCAGCGCGGCGCCGGGGGTCTCCTCGCCGGCCCGGTAGATCGCGCCGATCGAGTCGACGAAGGGGAGCAGCTCCCGCAGTGTCTCCTCGGCCTTCATGCCCGCGGTGCCCAGCATCGCGGTGGCGTGCATCAGCGCGGACAGGGTGGAGAGGAACACCGTGAGCTGGGCCTGGTACATCATCTGGGCGAGCCCCGGATCCTCGCCCAGATACCGCGCCCCGCCGAGCGGGGTCAGCGCCGCGCGGTGCCGCTCCATCACCTCGGCGGGGCCGCTGTAGTAGACGGAGGACGCCTGCGTGCCGACCATCGGCGCCGGGACCATGACACCCCCGGTGAGGAAGGCGGCGCCGTACCCCGCCGCCCAGGCGGCTGCCTCGCGGGTGCGGTCCGGGGTGTCGGAGCTCAGGTTGACCAGCGTCCGGCCGGCGAGCGACGCGGTGGCGCCGCCGAGGATGTCGTACATCGCCCGGTAGTCGGTGAGGCTGAGGATCACGAGGTCACTCGCCTCGACCGCCTCGCCGGGGGCCGCCGCGCGCCTCGCCCCGTCGGCGACGAGGCCGTCTCCCCGGCTCGCGGTGCGGTTCCAGACGGTGACCGGGTGGCCGGCGGCGAGGAGGGTGCGGGCCATCGCCCGCCCCATCGGGCCGAGGCCGATCACGGTGACAGCGCTGTTCTGCCGCGTGGTGTGTCTCTGCTGTTCGTTCACCCCTCCATGCTCGGAGGGCGCCACTATTCTCGGAAGTACCCACTATTTTCTGCGGTACTTACCTTCTCGTAAGCGGTACGCGCCTTCAAGTCACCTGTGAGCAAGGAGATCAGCGATGGCCAGGACGTCGAGACTCGGGCCCTACATCTGCGGCATCGACGCCGGGCTCGACGTGGTGAGTGGCAAGTGGAAGGGGCTGATCCTCTGGGAACTCGACGCCCATGGCGTACGCCGCTTCGCCCAACTCCGCCGCGGGCTGCCGGGAGTGAGCGAGAAGATGCTGACCCAGCACCTGCGCGAGATGGAGGCGGACGGTCTCGTGCACCGGCAGGTGTACGCGGAGGTGCCGCCCCGCGTCGAGTACTCCCTGACCGAGCACGGGCAGACGCTCAACCAGGCGCTCGGGCCGCTCGGCGCCTGGGGGGTCGAGCGGATACGCCGCGAAGGCTCCGCCATGGTCGACGTGGCCGAGACCTCCCACGGCGCCGACGCCGTCTGAACGGAGTCCGGCCTCAGTCCAGCCTGACCCGGGCGGCCACCGGCAGGTGGTCGCTGCCGGTGGCGGGCAGCGTACGGATATCGGCGACCGTCCCCGAACGGGCCATGACCTGGTCGATCCTGGCCAGCGGCAGGGCGGTGGGGAAGCTGAAGGCCATGCCCCGTTCCGCCACGTTCAGCCGGGAGGTCAGCGGGGCGAGGCCCCGGTCGTCGACCGTGCCGTTGAGGTCGCCGAGCAGAATCACCGCCTTCACCTTCTCGGCGGCGACCGCCTCCCCCAGCAGGCCGGCGCTCTCGTCCCGCAGGGCGGACGCGAGACCGCTCGCCCCGACACGGATCGAGGGCAGGTGCGCGACGTACGCGGCGACCTCGCCCCGCGGTGTGTCGACCACGGTCCGCAGCCCACGGCTCCAACCCTCCCCGATCCCCCGGGGTTTGATGTCCAGCAGCCGGGTATCGGCCAGCGGGTGCTTCGACCAGAGTCCGACGGTGCCCCGGACCTCGTGGTGCGGGTAGTCCGGGGCGAGGGTCTTCTCGTAGACCGCCAGCGCCGGGGGCACCAGCTCCTCCAGCGCGATGAGATCGGGCCCGGCACCGGCCAGGGCACGCGCCGTACCCGCGGGGTCGGCGTTCTCGTCGCTGACGTTGTGCTGCACCACCACCAGGTCGTCGGATTCCGGCTCAGCCCCGGGCAGCAGCAGCCCGCCGAACAGGTACGTCCAGGCGGCCACCGGCAGGAGCAGGGCCGCCAGCGCCACGGCCGAGCGGCGCCACAACGCCAGCCCGAGCAGCACCACGACCACCACACCGAGCCAGGGCAGGAACGCCTCCAGCAGACTCCCCAGCCGGCCGACGGAGTTGGGCACGGCCCGGTGGAACGCCAGCAGCGCGCCCGTCACCACCGCCGGCCCGGCCACCACCCGCCCCCGCCGGCCCACCGCTGACACCGGTCTCGTCGGTCTCGCCGGTCTCGCCGCCGATGTCACACCGCCGCCTGCCCGCACCTGCTCCACCCTGATGTCCCGTCCGTCTGCTCTCACTTCCCAAGACGAGTCATCAGGCGCGTGAGTTTCACTTTCGGCACGCGGACGGTCCGTCAGCCGAACGCACCGATGAGCGTCGCGACGGCGGCGAGGGCGACAGCGCCGAGGACGGTTCCCGTAGCGGCGGCCCACAGGCGGCCGGTGCCGTGGCGGGCGTAGTGGATGCCCGCCGCGCCGAACGTGACGGCGAGGGCTCCGCCGATGATCGTCCAGGGGAGCGTGACGAGCGTGAGCGCCGGGACGCAGGCACCCACGGCGGAGAGGACGCCGAGGACGAGTGCGGTAGGCCCCAGGGCGGCGGCGGGCGAGTCGGCCGGTACGGGCACGGTGGGTACGGGCACGGTCGGTTCGGGCATGACCGGTTCCCCCTTTTGAACGGGTTCAAATTCCTCACCGATCGTACCGGCACAGCGCGCAGGGCGCACGGCACACCCGAAGGGGCATATGGGCATCAATGACCACCGCTGTACGTCCGCGCTGGTCGGGGACGTTCTCGGCACCCCGGGTCTGGTGAGACCTGGCGATATCTCCTAGAATCGGGACAAGCATCCCGCTTGCCTGGAATACGGGACAGCCGTCCCGGCTGTCCGCGCCGCGAGGAGAATCATGACGAACCAGCCGCCACTGCGCGCCGACGCACGACGCAACCGGGCCCATGTGCTGGAAGTGGCGGCTCAGATCTTCGCGACCGAGGGACTCTCCGTGCCCGTGCACGAGATCGCGCGGCGCGCGGGGGTCGGCACCGGTACCGTCAGCCGGCACTTCCCCACCAAGGAAGATCTGTTCGCGACCATCCTGCGCGGCAGGATGGAGGAACTCTCCGCCCGCGCCGACGCGTTCGCGGAGCAGGAGGAGCCCGGTGCCGCGTTCTTCCTGTTCCTCGCCGCCATCGTGCACGCGGGCGCGTCCGACCGCGGGCTGGCCGAACACCTGGCCACGGCCGCCGAGGACCCGGGCGCCCGGCCCGACCGTATGGGCCTCGACCTGCTGTGCGACCGCATGGAGAGCCTGCTCGACCGCGCCCAGAAGGCCGGCGCCGTGCGCGCCGACGTCGCCCTCGCCGATGTCCAGACGCTGATGGCCGCCTGCATGACCCGGGGGGAGGGGCGCGCGCTGGACCCGATCGTCGCGGTCGTCAGCGACGGGCTGCGCGCGTAGGGCATGTCGTTGGGATCCCGCTGGGCTCGCGCAGTGCGTCCGGACCCCGCTCTACTGCCAGGTCGCGGTGTCGGGGTCGCTGCCGTGGGCGCGCGCGGCGGCGTCGACGGCCTGCCATTCCTCCGGGCCGCGCGTAGCCGAGCGTTCGGCGTACTGAAGCCACTGCGTCGTGTCTCCGTAGCCGTGTCTCCGTAGCGCTGACGGGCCTGGGCGTGCCAGCTCTCCGGCGGTGCAGAGCCGGTATCCGGCGGTCAGGCATGCTCCTCATCGTCGCCGCGGCCGGCGCCCGGTGGGTGGATCCCGACGGCCGCCAGGTTCCGCGCCTCCTGACCGGCCGGGCTCGAAGGGCTTCGCCGCGGTGAACACGATCCGTGCGTTCTCGGGGGTGATCACCTCCACATCGCGGGTGTTCCAGGGGGTGTCCCGTGGACCGTCGACCGAGTCCGGGCGCACCGCGGCGGGTACGGGAGAGGTCAGTCCTCCGGTGGCTTCTCCCGTGGCTTCTCCAGCGCCTCCGCCAGTACCTCCGCCAGGTGCCGGGCCCGGGTGCCGTCCAGTTGGGCCAGTTGGGTACGGCAGGAGAAGCCGTCCGCCAGGATCTCCGTACCGTCCCCGGCCGCGCGGACCGCGGGCAGCAGTTGGTCCTCGGCGCAGGCCACCGATACGTCGTAATGGCCTTTCTCGAAGCCGAAGTTGCCCGCCAGCCCGCAGCATCCGCCGCTCAACGCACCGGAGAGGCCCGCCCGTTCCCGCAGCCGGCGTTCCGCCGCGTCGCCCAGGACCGCGTGCTGGTGGCAGTGGGTCTGGCCCGCGACCGCGCGGTCCAGGCGCGGTGGCCGCCACTGCGGGGCGCACTCCTCCAGCGCCTGGGCGAAGGTGCGGACGGACGCGGCGAGGCGGGCCGCGCGGGGGTCGTCGCCGAGGAGTTCCGGGAGGTCCGTGGTGAGCGCGGCGGCGCAGCTCGGTTCGAGGACGACGACGGGGAGGCCCGCGTCGAGCAGCGGTTCCATCACATCGAGGGTGCGGCGCATGACCGTACGGGCGCGGTCGAGCTGGCCCGTGGAGACATACGTGAGCCCGCAGCAGACCCGGCCGCCGCCCTTGCCGCCCCTGCCGCCTCCGCCGTCCCCGCTCCCCGCCGGGGCCCCCGGTGTCACGAGGTCGAGGCCCGCCGCCTCCATCACCCGTACCGCCGCCTGTCCGACCGAGGGCGACAGGTACTCCGTGAAGGTGTCCGGCCACAGCACCGTCTTCGGCCCGCCGCTCCTCGCCGCCTCGCTCTCGGTCCGCCGCCTGCGCCGCAGCCACCGTCCGAACGTCTGCGGCGCCAGCGCCGGGATCGTCCGCTCGGGGGCGATCCCGCCGAGCCGTTTCGCGAGCGCCGCCAGGGGCCGGACCCGCGCCGCCGCGTTCAGTACGCGGGCGAAGGGCGCCGCCAGCCGGAGCCAGAGCGGCAGCCATCCCATCGCGTAGTGGGCCGCCGGGCGCCGCCGGCCCGCGTAGTGGTGGTGCAGGAACTCCGCCTTGTACGTGGCCATGTCCACGCCCACCGGGCAGTCGCTGCGGCAGCCCTTGCAGGACAGGCACAGGTCGAGGGCGTCCCGTACCTCCGTCGAGCGCCAGCCGCCGTCGACCACCTCGCCCGCGAGCATCTCGTGGAGCAGCCGGGCGCGTCCGCGCGTCGAGTGCTGTTCCTCGCCCGTCGCGCGGAAGGAGGGGCACATGACGCTCTCGCCCGAACTCGGCCCTGCCACGCGGCACTTGGCCACGCCCACGCAGCGCCGTACGGCCGCCGAGAAGTCGCCTCCGTCCGGTCCGTCGTGCGGGTAGCCGAACGCGACGTCGACGGGCTCGCGCGGCAGTACGGAGAAGCGCAGGTTCTCGTCGAGGCGGGCAGGACGGGCCAGGACGCCCGGGTTCAGGCCGCCCCGCGGGTCCCAGACGTCCTTGAACTCCCCGAAGAGGCCGACCAGTTCGTCCCCGTACATCTTCGGCAGCAGCTCCGCGCGGGCCAGCCCGTCGCCGTGTTCGCCCGAGAGCGAGCCGCCGTGCGCGGCGACGAGTTCGGCCGTCTCCTCCGAGAAGCGGCGGAAGCGGCGTACGCCGTCCTCGCTCAACAGGTCGAAGTCGATACGGACATGGATGCAGCCGTCGCCGAAGTGCCCGTACGGCGTGCCGCGCAGGCCGTGTTCGCCCAGCAGCGCCCTGAACTCCCGCAGATAGGTGCCGAGTCGGGCGGGCGGGACCGCGCAGTCCTCCCAGCCGGGCCATGCCTCGCTGCCGTCCGGCATGCGCGTCGCCGTGCCGGCCGCGTCCTCCCGTACGCGCCACAGCGCCCGCTGCCCGGCCGGGTCGGTCACGACGGCGCCGTCGAGCGCGTCGGCCACGCGCACGATCTCCTCGGCGCGGGCGCGCGCCTCCGCGGAGGTCGTGCCACCCGTCTCCACGAAGAGCCAGGCCCCGCCGCGCGGCAGGTCGTGGCCGCCGCGCACCAGGTCCTCGGCCATGCCCTCGACGGTGAGCGGGCCGTACGGGAGCAGCCCGGCGGCGGCCTCGGCGGCGGCGCTCTCGTCCGGGTATCCGAGTACGGCGAGGGCGCGGGCGGCGGGCGACTCGACGAGCCGTACCGTCGCCTCGGTGACGACGCCGAGGGTGCCCTCGCTGCCGCAGAAGGCGCGGGCCAGGTCGGTGCCGTTCTCGGGGAGGAGCGCGTCGAGCGCGTAGCCGGAGATCCGGCGGGGCATCGCGGCCGGGAAGCCGGTGCGCAGGAGCGCCAGGTTCCGGTCCACCAGCGCGCGCAGCCCGGCGGGCGCGCCCGTCATCGGCGGGGAGCCCGTGCCGGAGCCCATGCCGGAGCCCATGCCGGAGCCCGCGTCAGGACCCCAGCCCCGGCCCAGGCGCAGCGCCTCGCCCCCGTAGGTCAGGACCGACAGCTCGTGGACGTTGTCGGCGGTCGTGCCCCAGGCCACCGAGTGCGATCCGCACGAGTTGTTGCCGATCATCCCGCCGAGCGTGCACCGGCTGTGGGTGGACGGATCGGGGCCGAAGGTCAGTCCGTACGGGCGGGCGGCGGCGCGCAGATCGTCCAGGACGACGCCGGGCTGGACGACCGCCGTACGGGCCCGCGCGTCCACCGAGACGACGGAGCGCAGATGGCGGGTGAGGTCGAGGACCACCCCGACGCCCGTGGCCTGTCCGGCGATGGACGTGCCCGCGCCGCGTGGCACCACCGGTACGCCGTGCTCTCTGCAGACCGCGAGGGCCGCCGCCACGTCCGCCGTGTCGCGGGGCGCGACCACGCCGACCGGAACCCGGCGGTAGTTGGACGCGTCCATGGTCATGAGGGCCCGTGTGGCCGCCCCGAAGTCCACCTCACCGCGCATGGCTGATTTCAGCTCCTGCGCGAGGGTAGTGGACGTATAGAGCGCCGCTGCTGTCGATTCACGCTGCTCAACCTGATCGGCCATGTCTCCAGGATGCCCCCGGAGCGCGGGCTGATCGAGGTTTTCGATCTCCACCACCCCGGGACGGGAGAAGAAAGCGGACAGGAACCTCCCAATCTGATCGTCAATTCTCATATAGTGGCCACCGTTTGAGCACGTTACGTAGTCTCCCCGTGGTCCCCCCGGGAATCCCCGGATGGTTACCTGAGGGGTACACCGCCCGCCGCGCCCCATCCCCGTCCGCGTCCGCCCTGCTCCTCCCCCCACCGCTCCGTCTCCGAGGTAGCCGAATTTGCGCCGTTCACTCCGGTTCACCGCACCGGCCCTGCTGATATCGGCTGCCGTCAGCGGCCTCCTCTGTCTGTGGGCCGTGTCCGACGCCCCCACCGCCGTACGGACGCCGCTCGCCTGGGGCGGCGCGGCGGCGCTCGTCGCCGCTGTCACCGCCGTCGCGCACCTCACGGCCACCCGCGAGCAGCTCCGCGAGCGGAACGCCCGGCTCGCCGCACGGATCGAGCGGCTCGAAGGCGACGTCGAGCGGGCCGCCGAGGACGTACGGCACGCCGTCGCCGACGCGCGGCGCGGCGCCGACGCCGTCTCCCGCAGCGAGTCCCACCGCGCCGCCGCCCTCTCCGCCTGCGCCAACGCCGCCGGGCGGATGCAGGCGCTCGCGACGGGCATGCTCGCCGACCTGCGCCAGATGGAGCACCGCCACACCGACGAGGACGTCCTCGGCGATCTGCTCCATCTCGACCACCGCACCGCGCAGGCGGGCCGGCTCGCCGACTCCCTCGCCGTGCTGACCGGCGCGCGCTCCGGGCGGCGTTGGGCGAAGCCGATCGTGATGGAGTCCATCCTGCGCGGCGCGATGGGCCGGATCAGCGGCTACCAGCGGGTACGGCTGCACTCGACGAGCCAGGTCGCGATCGCCGGGCACGCCGCCGAGGGCGTCATGCACGCGCTCGCCGAACTCCTCGACAACGCGGCCAACTTCTCGCCGCCGACCGCCGAGGTCCATGTGTACGTGGAGGAGGTGCCGGCCGGGATCGTCATCACCGTCGAGGACAGCGGCCTGGTGATGAGCGACGTCCAGTTGCGCCGCGCCGAACAGGCCGTCACGGCGGTGCCGTCGGACCTCAGCGGGCTGTCGGGCACCCGGCTCGGGCTCGCGGTGGTCGGCCGGCTGGCGCGCAAGCACGGGCTGACGGTCTCGTTCCGGCCGTCGGCGCGGGGCGGTACGGGCGCGCTGATGATGCTGCCGCAGGATCTGATCACGCAGTTGCGCCCGGGAGCCCCGGCGGCACCGAGGCCAACGAAGGCATCGGCATCGGCTCCTCCCCCGGCGGCATCGGATCGGACGCCCCCGCCGAGGGAGGAGCCGACGGCAGCGGACCCGGCGGCGGACGCGCCGCCGCCCACCGCCCCGGCCCCGGACCCGGACCCGGACCCCGAACCCGCCGCGAAGCCCGCCCCGGCCTCCGCACCCACCTCCGAACCCGCCCCCGAGCTGGGCGAGAGCGGGCTGCCCAAGCGACGCCGGGGCCGTACCCTCGCCGCCTCCATGCGCCGTACCGGCGAGGGCGCGTCCGCCACGTCCCCCGCACCCACGACACCCGTCACGAGCCCGGCCGTCCAGGCGGCCCGGTTCAGCAGCTTCCGCAAGGCCGTACGGGACAACCCGCAACGCCCGGCCACGACCACGCACCCGGATCCGGAAGGCGATTCCCGATGAACGGCACCCCCACCGACGAGAAGCTCAACTGGCTGCTGGAGAACCTGCTCCAGCGCACCCCCGGCACCCGCCACGCGCTGGTCCTCTCCCGGGACGGCCTCAGGCTGTGCCGTACGCCCGAACTCTCCGTCGACCAGGCCGACCAGCTCGCCGCCATCGCTGCCGGTATCCAGAGCCTGTCGCACGGCGCGTCCGTCGAGTTCGGCAACGGGCAGGGCGGCGTACGGTCCGCCATGGCCGAGTTCTACGGCGGCCTCCTGCTGATCGTGGAGGCCGGTGAGGGCGCCCATCTCGCGGTCGTCGCCGCCGAGGACTCCGATGTCGGCCTGGTCGGGCACAACATGAGCGAACTCGTCGAGCAGCTCGGTGAGCACCTCACCACGCCCCCGCGCTCGGCGTCCTCGTCCCCGACCCCGAGTACCACGGGCACGGGCGCCACGGGCTCCGTATGAGCGGCTCGGGTCCCGGCGGACCCTCCGGGCGCCCGGGGCGCCCCGGCCGGGACGAATCCCCCGACCGGCTGTACACCCTCACCGGAGGGCGCAGCCGGTCGGACTCGGACATGTTCGACCTGGTGACGCTCGTGGTCGCGGAGTCCGATCCGACCCCGGGCATGCAGTCGGAACACGTCACGATCCTGCGCATGTGCCAGACCCCGACGGCCGTGGTGGAGATCGCCGCCCAGCTCCAACTGCCGGGCAGCATCGTCCGGATCATGCTCGCCGACCTGCTCGACACGGGCCGGATCAGCGCTCGTCATCCCCGTACGGATCGCTCGGCCGGCCGGCTGCCCGATCCCCACATCCTGGAGCAGGTGCTCGTTGGACTCCGCAACCTTTGAACGGCCCACCGGCTCCTCGCCGGGCGGTCCGTCCCTCGCCAGTACCGCCGACAACGGTCTGAAGATCGTCGTCGTCGGTGGTTTCGGCGTCGGGAAGACCACCATGGTCCGTTCCGTCAGTGAGATCCGTCCCCTCAACACCGAGGAGACGATGACCCGCGCGGGCGAGGGGATCGACGAACTCGCCGACCTCGACGGGCTGCGCCGGAAGACCTCGACCACGGTCGCGTTCGACTTCGGCCGGATATCCCTCGACAAGCGGTCGGTGCTCTACCTGTTCGGCGCCCCCGGGCAGGAACGTTTCTGGTACCTCTGGGACCGGCTCTTCTCCGGAACGCTCGGCGCGGTGGTCCTCGTCGACACCCGCCGGCTCGCCGACTCCTGGTACGCCATCGACCGCCTGGAGCACCACGGCACACCGTTCATCGTGGCGTGCAACGACTTCGGCGGGCCGCTCCACACGGAGGAGCAGATCCGCGAGGCGCTGGACATCGCGTCGGACGTGCCGATGGTGGAGTGCGACGCGCGGGACCGTTCGTCCAGCAAGTACGTGCTGATCACGCTCGTGGAGCACCTGCACACCCTGTCCGCCCTGGCCGAGAAGAACGCCGCGGACGCGATCGACCCGTCCTCGGAGGGCACGCAGTGACGACACCGGACCAGGACACCGGCAGCGACGGGACCGGGGCCGGCCGGGCCGCGTGCGGCGGGTTCGGGAACGGCGCCGTCCCCCTCGGCAGCTCCCGCCACCGGACCGACCCCACCGGCCTCTACCGGGAGCTGCGGCGCGACCACGGCTCCGTCGCCCCCGTACTCCTCGAAGGCGGCCTCCCGGCCTGGCTGGTCCTCGGCTACCGCGAACTGCACCAGGTCACGAACGACCCCGGGCTCTTCAGCCGCGACTCCGCCCTCTGGAACCAGTGGGACCACGTCCCCGACGACTGGCCCATGGCGCCGATGATCGGCCGCGACCAGGGGTCCGTCCTCTACACCGTCGGTGAACAGCACCGCCGGCGCGCCGGGATGATCAGCGAGTCGCTGGAGGCCGTCGACCCGTTCGTCCTCAAGCGGTACGCCGAGGAGTTCGCCGACGAGCTCATCGACGGCTTCTGCACCGAGGGCCGTACGGAGATCATCTCCCAGTACGCGAAGCTCCTCCCCGTCCGGGTCCTCGCCAGGATCTACGGCTTCCCCGACGAGCAGGGCCCCGCCATCGTCAAGGCGCTCAACGACCTGACCGACGGCAGCGCGGGCGCGCTGGCGGGCCAGCGCTTCCTCGCGGAGTCGGTGGCCACGCTGCTGCGGGAGAAGCATGTCGTGGGCGGCCAGGACGTCGTCTCCCGGATGCTCCGCAACACCCGCGGCTTCACCGACACCGATGTCACCGAGGACCTGATGGTGATGATGGTGGCGGGCCATCAGCCCACCGCCGACTGGATCGGCAACTCGCTGCGGCTGATGCTCACCGACGACCGCTTCGCCGCCTCGCTCTCCGGCGGCCGGCACAGCGTCGCCGAGGCCATGAACGAGGTCCTCTGGGAGGACGCCCCCACCCAGAACGTCGCGGGCCGCTGGGCCACCCGCGACACCAGCCTCGGCAACCGCCACATCAAGGCGGGCGACATGCTGATCCTGGGCATCGCGGGCGCCAACTACGACCCCCAGGTCCGTACGGACAGCTCCACGCTCACCGGCGGCAACAACGCCTACTTCTCCTTCGGGCACGGCGAGCACCGCTGCCCGTTCCCGGCCCAGGAGATCGCGGAGGTCGTGGCCCGCGCGGGCATCGAGGTGCTGCTCGACCGGCTCCCCGACATCGACCTCGCCGTCACCGCCGAGTCGCTGACCTGGCGCCAGTCGCCCTGGCAGCGGGGGCTCGCGGAGCTCCCGGTGCTCTTCACCCCCACCCCGGTGTACGGACCCGCGTACTGACCGCCTGACCCGTTCGGCTGCTGACGAATCGCTCACAGATGACGAATCGCTCACGGAGGCACGGCATGAACTGTCCCCACGCACACCGGACCGGTCCCGCCCCGGTCGTGCTGGATCCGCTCGTCACCGACCTGAACGCCGAGAGCGCCGCGCTCCGGGCGGCCGGCCCGCTGGCCCGCGTCGTGCTGCCCGGCGGGGTGCCCTGCTACGCGGTGACGCACCACGCCGAGGCACGCCGGCTCCTCACGGACGCCCGGCTGGTCAAGGACATCGATGTCTGGAGCGCGTGGCAGCGCGGCGAGATCCCGCTGGACTGGCCGCTGATCGGGCTCGCCAACCCCGGCCGTTCCCTGCTGACCGTGGACGGCGCGGACCACCGCCGGCTGCGGGCACTGGTCGCGCAGGTGCTGACCGTCCGCAGGGTGGAGCGGCTGCGCGCCCGTATCGAGGAGCTGACGTCCGCCCTGCTGGACGACCTCGCCCGGCGGCCGCGGGGACCGGTCGACCTGAAGGCGGAGTTCGCGTACCGCCTGCCCATGAACGTCATCAGCGAGCTGATGGGCGTCGACCCCGCGGACCATCCCCGGCTGAAGGAGCTGTACGAGAAGTTCTTCTCGACGCAGACTCCGCCGGAGGAGGTCCCGCGGATGATGGCGGACCTCGGGGAGCTGTTCGCCCGGGTCGTCGAGACCAGGCGCGGGGCGCCGGGCGACGACCTGACCAGCGCGCTGATCGCCGCGTCGGAGGACGGCGACCGGCTGACGGCGGACGAGATCCGCAACACCCTGATGGTGATGGTCGCGGCGGGCCACGAGACGACGATCACCCTGATCGTCAACGCCGTGGTGGCCCTGGAGACCCACCCGGAACAGCGCGCGCTCGTGCTGGCGGGCACGATCCCGTGGGAGAACGTGATCGAGGAGACCCTGCGCTGGTCCTCCCCCACCTCGCACGTCCTCTTCCGGTTCGCGACGGAGGACATCGCCGTCGGGGACACCGTCCTCCCTGAGGGTGAAGCGCTGATCGTGTCGTACGGGGCGATCGGCCGCGACGAACAGCAGCACGGCCCGGCGGCCGGCGGCTTCGACGCGACCCGCACCCCCAACCGCCACATCTCCTTCGGCCACGGCCCGCACATCTGTCCGGGCGCGGCCCTCTCCCGGCTGGAGGCGGCCGTGGCCCTGCCCGCGCTGTACGCCCGCTTCCCCTGCCTGCGCCTGGCGGTACCGGCGACGGAGCTCCGCAACAAGCCCGTGGTCACCCAGAACGATCTGTTCGACCTCCCCGTCCACCTGACGGGGGTGTGAGCGAGGAGCGAGGAGTACCGGCGGGGGCCTGAGCGGGGTGTGAGCGGGGTGTCTCATCCGACGGACACGTTTCCGTCCCGTTTCGGGAACGGCTAGGCTCCGGCCCGTGGCCGATATCCAGATTCCCGCTGACATCAAGCCCGCCGACGGCCGTTTCGGCGCAGGCCCCTCCAAGGTGCGGACGGAGGCGGTGGACGCGCTGGCCGCCACCGGTACCTCTCTCCTCGGCACGTCCCACCGGCAGGCCCCGGTGAAGAACCTGGTCGGCTCCGTACGCTCCGGAGTGAGCAGCCTCTTCTCGCTGCCCGAGGGGTACGAGGTCATCCTGGGCAACGGCGGCTCCACCGCCTTCTGGGACGTCGCGACGCACGGACTGATCGACAACAAGTCGCAGCACCTCTCCTTCGGTGAGTTCTCCTCCAAGTTCGCCAAGGCGGCCAAGCTCGCGCCGTGGCTGGCCGACCCGACCGTCATCTCCGCCGACCCCGGCTCGCACCCGGACCCGGTGGCCGAGGCGGGCGTGGACTCCTACGCCTTCACCCACAACGAGACCTCCACGGGTGTCGCGGCGCCCGTCAAGCGGGTCGCGGGCGCCGACGAGGGGTCGCTGGTCCTGGTCGACGCGACGTCCGGCGCGGGCGGTCTGCCGGTGGACATCACCGAGACGGACGTCTACTACTTCGCCCCGCAGAAGTCCTTCGCCGCCGACGGCGGCCTGTGGATCGCCGTCTTCTCGCCGGCCGCCCTGGAGCGCGCCGCCCGCATCCACGGCTCGGGCCGTCACGTCCCGGAGTTCTTCTCGCTGCCGACGGCGATCGACAACTCGCTGAAGAACCAGACGTACAACACCCCGGCGCTCGCCACGCTCTTCCTCCTCAACGAGCAGCTCACCTGGCTCAACTCCCAGGGCGGCCTGGACTGGGCGGTCGGCCGCACGGCCGCCTCCTCCCAGAACCTGTACGGGTGGGCCGAGGCGTCCAAGTACGCGACGCCGTTCGTGGCCGACCCGGCGAAGCGCTCGCAGGTCATCGGCACGATCGACTTCGACGACGCGATCGACGCGACCGCTGTGGCGAAGGCGCTGCGCGCCAACGGCATCGTCGACACCGAGCCGTACCGCAAGCTCGGCCGCAACCAGCTCCGCGTGGCCATGTTCCCGGCGATCGACCCGGCGGACGTCGAGGCCCTGACGACCTGCGTCGACTACGTCATCGAGCGTCTCTGACACCATCCCGGCCGCTCCGGCGGCTCTCGTGGTCCCGTGCGGGCCCCGGCGCTTGGACACTGTCCTGTGTGCGCCGGGGCCCGTCGCTCATTTCCCGAGCCCCTGGAACCTCCTCACCGCGAGGGGGACGAATATCGCCGTCAGCACCAGCGGCCAGGCCACCGACAGGAACAGCGCGTGCTCCTCCGGCCAGGAGCCCCCGCTCGCCACCGGGTTGCCGAACAGCTCGCGCGTCGCCGTGACCGTCGCCGACACCGGGTTCCAGACGGCCACCGCGCCCAGCCAGTCCGGCATCAGCGAGGGCGCCACGAAGATGCTGGATATCGTGGTGACCGGGAAGGCGACGGCGAAGAGATTGCCGGCCTGCTCGGGGCCGGGGACCAGCAGTCCCAGCCAGACCCCCACCCAGATCAGCGCGGAGCGCAGGAGCAGCAGCAGCCCGAACGCCGCCAGCGTGTTCAGCACACCGCCGCTCGAACGCCAGCCGATCACCAGCGCGGTGGCGGCCAGGATCGTCAGTTCGGCGCACGCGGTGATCAGGTCGCCGACGCCCCGTCCCGTGACCACCGCCGAGGGGGCCATCGGCATCGACCGGAACCGGTCGATGACCCCTCTCGTACGCTCCGTCGCCACGATGGCCGCCGTGTTCATGAAGCCGAAGGCCATGGTCATGGCGAACATCCCCGGCATCAGGAACTGCCGGTAGTCCCCGCCGCCGGGCACCCGCATCGCGCTGCCGAAGACATACCCGTACAGCAGCACGGAGATGATCGGGAAACCCAACTGCCAGGCGATGGACGAGGGTTGGTGCTGGAAGTGGGTGAGGTAGCGCCGTACGACCGTCCAGCAGTCGACCACCGCCCAGTACGCCCGGCCGCGACCGGCCCCGTACCCGTCATCCGCCACGCCGGCGCTTCTGTCCTTCAGGGTGGCGCTCATGCCGCCGCCATCTCCTTTCCCGTCAACTGGAGGAAGACGTCGTCCAGGCTCGGTCGCCGCAGCCCGATGTCCTCCACCGCGATCCCCTCGTCCTGAAGCGTCCGCGCCACCTCTGTCAGCGCCGCGACCCGGTCGCGCACCGGCGCGTGCACCCGGCGCTTCTCGTCATCCGTCTCCACCCGCGCGTCACCTCCCGCGCCCCGGGCCACCGCCCGCACCGCCGCCGGTATGTCGCCGGCCTCCGCGACCACCACCTCGATCCGGTCGCCCCCGACGGTGTTCTTCAGCTCGGCCGGGGTGTCGTCCGCGATCGCCCGGCCCTGGTCGATGACCGTGATCCGGGAGGCCAGCCTGTCCGCCTCCTCCAGATACTGCGTGGTCAGCAGCACGGTCGTGCCGTCCGCCACGAGCGCGCGCAGCGCCGCCCAGACCTCTCCCCGCCCCCGCGGGTCGAGCCCCGTCGTCGGCTCGTCCAGGAAGAGGACCTGCGGGGCGAGGATCATCGACGCGGCCAGGTCGAGGCGCCGCCGCATCCCGCCGCTGTACCCGCCGACGCCCTGGTCCGCCGCCTCCGCCAGGTCGAACCGCTCCAGCAGCTCGCCGGCGCGCAGCGCCGCGCGTCTCCCGCCGAGATGGAAGAGCCGGCCGAACAGCTCCAGATTCTGCCGCCCGGTCAGAATCTCGTCGACCGCCGCGTACTGCCCCGCCAGGCCGATCCGGCTACGGACCGCTCGCGGGGCGCGCGCCACATCGACGCCCGCCACCTCCGCCCGCCCGCCGTCGAACCGCAGCAGGGTCGCCAGGACCCGGACCGCCGTCGTCTTCCCCGCCCCGTTGGGCCCGAGCAGCCCGTGCACCGTCCCCCGCCGCACGGCGAGATCGAAGCCGTCGAGCGCCCGCTTCTCCCCGTACCGCTTCTGAATGCCCTCCGCCAGAACCGCTTGTTCGCCCACGGCCACCACAGTCACCCCAGCCACCCCTCTTGTCACCGGCCTCCCCGACCGATCTGAGTACAGCGTACCCACAAAAGAGTACGCCGTACCCATTTTTTTTCGGAGACAGTAAACTGGCCCCATGACCTCGACCGAAGCGAGCGGCAGCGGCAATCCGGCACGCAGTCTCGAACTCCTCTGGGACACGGGCGAGCGCCCCAGCCGAGGGCCCAAACCCGGCCTCACGCTGGGCCGGATCGTCACCACCGCCGTCGCGCTCGCCGACGCCGAGGGCCTCGACGCGGTGTCCATGCGCCGCCTCTCGACCGAGCTGGGCACGGGCACGATGTCGCTCTACCGCTACATCCCGGGCAAGACGGAGCTGATCGACCTGATGCTCAACCACGTCCAGGGCGAGACGGAGGATCCGCCCGGCGGCATCGACACGGGCTGGCGCGCGGCGGTCGAGGCGATGGCGCGCGCGGCCCTCGCCCTGCACCAGCGTCACCCCTGGCTGCTCGCGGTCAACCAGGCCAGGCCCGTCCTCGGACCCAACGCGGTCAGGGGGCTGGAGAAGACCCTGTCCCGCCTTCAGGGCATGGGGCTGAGCGACCCCGAGCGGGTCTCGGTGATCATCATGGTCGAGGGCTATGTGATCGGCACGGCGCGTACGCAGGTGCACGCCATCGAGGCCGAGAAGATGAGCGGCACCACGGACGAGGAGTTCTGGAAGGCCCAGGAGCCCTTCCTGTCCAGGGCCATGACCAGCGGCGTGTACCCGGTCATGGCCGGGCTCTCCGAGGAGTCGTTCGGCTCCGACTTCGACCACTTCGAATTCGGGCTCCAGCGGCTGCTGGACGGCCTGGAGGTCCTGGTGGAACAGCGCACGGCGGGGCAGCGGACACGGCCACAAGCACAGCAGCCGCAACCGCAGTCATCGGACGCCGCCGAGCGGTGCCCGTGACGTCTATGACGTCTGTATCCCTGTCGCCTCAGCCCTTGCGCCGCAGCCGCTTGTAGCCGAGGTACAGAACCGCCCCGGCGGCGAGGACGATCGCCCCGAACGTGGCGTTCCCCGTCTTCTCCGAGGCGGCGCTCCCCGTACCGTCGCCACCGGATGAGGAACTTCCGCCTCCGGAGGACGCGTTGCCGCCCGACCCCTTGTCCAGGTCCACCCGTTCGACATCGCTCCGGCTGCCCTCCGAGCCGAACATCAGCGCGCTGCCGTCGGCCGTGTACGTCACCGACTCCGCCTGCCGCTGGATGGGCGCCCGTACGCGGTGGTCCGCGCCGAGCCGGCCGTTCTTCCAGGCGTAGGCGCGGGCACTGAAGTACGAGCGGAGCGTCAACTCCTCGCCGTCCGGCGAGAACGCCCCGTCCGTCACCCACGGCACCTCGCCGATCCGCCGGAAGGTGTTCGTACCGGACGGGGACAGCTCCGCCGGGCCCTCGTACAGCCCGCCGCCGTCCTCGTTCTTCGACGCGATGTAGACGCGCCCGGTCCGGGGATGGACCATCATCGCCTCGGCGTCGCGCGCCCCGTCGGCGTACTTCACGGTGAACTGCGTGGCCCGCACCGTCGCGTCCCTGAGCTGCTTCGGCTCGGGGAAACGGTAGATCCAGACGTGGTCCCAGGTGCCGTTGAGGTTGTCGCCGATGTCACCGACGTAGACGTTCCCGTCGGGCCCGAGGGAAATGGCCTCCACGTCCCGGGGCTTGCCGACGCCCTGCATGGTGATCGTCGCGACGGTCTCTCCGGTACGGGAATCCACGGCGTAGACCTGCGGCCCGTAACCGCTGTCGTTGTGCGTCCAGTACACGCCGGGGTGCAGACGGCTGGCGGCCAGTCCGCTGGACTCGGTGATCCGGCTGTCCTTGATCGTGAAGCTCTGATCGGGCTTCCCGTCGTCGGCCACGGCGGCCGTGGCCGATCCGAACACGAACGCGAGAACGAGCACGAACGCGGAGACGAACCCGGCCGGCCGTACGGCCCGTACGGCGACGGCGACAGCTCCGGAACGGCGGCCAGGGCCACGCGAGGGAAAACGCATTCCCCCAGCCTGCCACCCCGCGTAGCGTGGCGTGCCATGACCTCCGTCCCCGCCGCCTCCCCCGTCCACCCGCCCGTCGAGCCCCACGACCACGGCCTGCTCGACGTCGGCGACGGCAACCGTGTGCACTGGGAGGTCAGCGGCAACCCGCAGGGCAAGCCCGCGCTCGTCGTCCACGGCGGCCCCGGGTCGGGCCGCACCCCGTACGCCCGGCGGCACTTCGATCCCGAGCTCTACCGTGTCGTCCTGTTCGACCAGCGCAACTGCGGGCGCAGCACCCCGCACGCGAGCGATCCCGCCGCCGACATGCGCCACAACACCACCGACCACCTCATCGCCGACATGGAACGGCTGCGGAACCATCTCGGGATCGAACGCTGGCTGCTGTACGGCGGTTCCTGGGGGTCCACGCTGATCCTCGCGTACGCGCAACGCCACCCCGAGCGCGTCTCCGAGATCGTCCTCTCCGGCGTCACGACCACCCGGCGCTCGGAAATCGCCTGGCTGTACGGGGGCGCCGGCCGGCTCTTCCCCGAGCAGTGGGACCGCTTCCGCGACGGCGCCCGGCAGGCGAGGACCGACGAACGGGCCGCCGCCCCCGAAGGACTGGACCACCGTACGGCCGCCGCGCTCCCCCTCGTCGCCGCCTACGCCCGCCTGATGGAGAGCCCCGACCCCGCCGTACGGGAGCGGGCCGTCATCGACTGGTGCGCCTGGGAGGACGCCGTACTCTCCCAGGAGCCCCACGGCTCCCCCACCCCGTACGCCGATCGGCCGCCGCTCCCGCGGCAGGCGTTCGTCCGGATCTGCGCCCACTACTTCGCCCACGGCGCCTGGCTGGAGGAGGGCGCCCTGCTGCGCGACGCGGGCCGGCTGGCCGGCATCCCCGGGGTCCTCGTCCACGGGCGGCACGACCTGGCCGGGCCTCTCGGCACCGCCTGGGAGCTGGCGCGGGCCTGGCCGGACGCGCGGCTGGTGGTGATCGACGACGCGGGCCACAAGGGGAGCGAAGCCCAGCGCGGCGAAGTGCGGGCCGCGCTCGACGCGTTCGCGGACTGACCCATCGACTCGACAGACGGGCCGATCCGCCGCCCGCTCCCTCACCAGGACCTCATGAGGAGCTCACCAGGACCTCACGAGGGGGTTCCGCCCGCGAACACCACCTGGGCCCCGAGGTCGCACCAGACCGTGGACGTACCGCCCGAGGCGGCCCGGTTGCCGAAGTGCCGGTAGACGAGATCGCCCTTCTTGCAGTCGATGACACCCGTGAAGGTGGACCCGTTGCAGGTGATGGCCGCGCCCTTGTGACCCCCGCTTCCGGTCAGGAGCCGGTGGCTACAGGTGAGCGCGGCCCGGGACTCCGGCGTGGCCGTCGCCGGTGCGGCCGTCGCGGGCGCCGCCGTGGCCAGCAGCCCGCCCGCGCCGAGAGCGAGCGTCGCGGCGACGGCGGCGAGGGCGGCGGCGACAGTGCGTCGCGTACGAGTGATCAAAGAAACCTCCGGTGTTCCGATGCGAGCCGGACGGACATGAGGCCGGACGGACATGAGGACCCGTGCTCGGCCGCTCGGAGAGGAGGTTGATCACGGAAGAGGGCGATTATGCCCGAACCATGAACAATGGCCTGAAAGAAGCCGATCGACCGATTTACGGTCACTCGTGAGTGAACGGGCCCATGACGCCCACGACCCGTCGGACCGATGACAACAGGCCGCCACAAGGCGTACCCGCTCTTGCCTTGAGTGCGCTCGAACGAGTTGGGTGTGGAGTCATGGAGTACACGCAGCTCGGACGCACCGGACTCAAGGTCAGCCGACTCGTCCTCGGGACGATGAACTTCGGCCCTCTCACCAACGAGGCCGACAGTCACGCCATCATGGACGCCGCGCTCGACGCGGGTATCAATTTCTTCGACACCGCCAATGTGTACGGCTGGGGCGAGAACAAGGGCCGCACCGAGGAGATCCTCGGCACCTGGTTCGCCAAGGGCGGCGACCGCCGCGACAAGGTCGTCCTCGCCACCAAGGTCTACGGGAACATGGCCGGCGACGGCGATCCCTGGCCCAACCACGACAAGCTCTCCGCCCTCAACATCCGCCGCGCGGTCGACGCGAGCCTCAAGCGGCTCCAGACCGACCACATCGACCTCTACCAGTTCCACCACATCGACCGCTCCACCCCGGTCGAGGAGATCTGGCAGGCCATCGACACCCTGATCCAGCAGGGCAAGATCCTCTACGCGGGCTCGTCCAACTTCCCCGGCTGGAAGATCGCCCAGACCAACGAGACCGCCCGCCGCCTCGGCTCGTACGGCCTGGTCAGCGAGCAGTGCCTCTACAACCTGGTCGAGCGCCGCGCCGAGATGGAGGTCATCCCGGCCGCGCAGGAGTACGGGCTCGGGGTCATCCCGTGGTCGCCGCTCGGCGGCGGTCTGCTGGGCGGCGTGATCAAGAAGGAGGTGCAGGGCGGGCGGCGCGCCGCCGGCCGTGCCGCCGACGCCCTCGCCGACACCGCGACCCGCGCGCGGATCCAGTCGTACGAGGACCTGCTCGACAAGCACGGCATCGACCCGGGCGAGGCGGCGCTGGCCTGGCTGCTGACCCGGCCGGGGGTGACGGGCCCGATCGTCGGCCCGCGCACGCTCGACCAGCTCGAATCGGCCGTACGGGCCGTCGACGTCACGCTGTCCGAGGAGGTCCTGTCGGAGCTGGACGAGATCTTCCCCGGCCCGGGGCCTTCGCCGGAAGCCTTCGCCTGGTAGGAGCCGTCAGCGCGTACGGGTACGTACGGGCACGCACCCGTACGTACGGCGACGGATGACGAGGGCGGCGGTCGGCCGGGGCCTGTACGGAACAGGGCCTAGCCGACCGCAGCCGCCACGGCGATGATCGCGAACATCAGCACGAGCACGGCGGCCATGATGCGGTTACGGGTTTTCGGGTCCACACGTCGAGACTAACGGCCGGGTCCGACAGAACCGCCGCCCGGGTGCCCCCGACGGCCCCGGCCGAGCGGCCGGCGCGCGATCGTCTCGTACCGCGGCCGCTCCCCCGCCACGCCCGAGACCGGCAGCCGGCTCCGTACGAGAACCAGCTCGGACACGTCCCACGGCCTGCCCTCGAAGCCGCTCAGGGCCTCGACGTACGGCCGGAGGTCCACGCCGTCGGCCGTGCGGCCACGCGCGAGCGTGAGGTGGGCCCGGTAGGAGCGGTGCTCCTCCATCGGCACCCCGGCCCGGCGCGCGGCGGCGTCGGCCCGTTCCGCGAGGAGCCGGAGCTCGTCGATGCCTCCGGCGGCGCCGGCCCACAACGTACGGCCGCCGAAGTGCCCGCCACCGCGCACCCGGAGCCGGAACGGCTCGGTCCGGTACGCGGCCCGCTCCAGCCGTACGGTCAGCTCGGGCAGCAGCGCCTCGTCCACCTCGCCCATGAAGGCGAGCGTGAAGTGCCGCCCCTCCTGCCCGGTCCACCGCAGCCCGTCGGCCCCGGGCAGGTCACGCAGACGCCGTACGACATCGGCCAGTTCGGCGGCGGCAGCGGCGGGCGGCAGAACGGCGGCGAACAGTCTGAGTGTCGTCGGGCTCATCGTCGGACTCATGGAACGATTCTGCCGGTCATATGACAGACAGCGCGTTACCCGGTCACCGTGCGTATCGTTGTACCGCGCGGCTACCGCATCCACGCGGGAGCGGGGAGGAGCGCCAGAATGACCGTCGTAGAGACCGACAGGATCGCCACCGACAGGATCGCCATGGCCGACGAGAGCTCCGAGCTGACACTGGACATGCTGTTCGGCGCGCTTGAGAAGATGCCCGTCCCCGAGGGAGTGAAGGTCGAGATTGTCGAGGGGAACATCTTCATGTCGCCGCAGCGCCAGGTGCACTGGGAGATCATCCGCCGTATCGTACGGGCCCTGGAGGACAAGTTCGGCATGGACGTCGTGGTCATGTCCGACGTACGCATCGACTTCCCCGGACACCTCAACGGATTCTGCCCCGATGTGGCGAAACTGGTCGACGACGCCTCACAGGATGAGGACGGGCGCTGGAAGCCCGAAGACGTGGAGTTCATCGCCGAGGTGATCTCCAAGGGCACGGCCGCCAACGACTACGGCGCAAAGAAGACCACGTATGCCACGGCCGGTATCCCTGTCTATCTGATCGCCGACCCCTACACCGGCAGGTGCCACGTCTACACGGACCCGAAGGACGACGAATACGCCACCGAGCTGACCGTTATGTTCGGCACCGCGATCGACCTCAGCGCCACCAAGTTGGGCTTGATCCTGAAGACCGACAAGTTTCCCCGCGGTTGACGGAACGGTGGTTCCGGGCGACCGGAACCACCGTCGTCGCTCATGGCTCACAGGCCACGGCTCACGCAGCCGTCGCGAGCTGTTCGCGTTCCTTCTTCGGTACGAACTCCATGTGCGGCCGGCCGCCGCGCAGGTCGACCTTGAGCCGTACCCCCACCACCCGTGTGAGGATCAGGCCGATCGTCGCCGCCGCGAGCAGGGAGACCGCGCCGCCCGTGGCGAAGCCGACGCGGGCGCCGTACGTGTCGGTGACCCAGCCGAGGAGCGGGCCGCCTATGGGGGTGCCGCCGACGAAGACCATCATGTAGAGGCTCATCACCCGGCCTCTCATCGCCGGGTCCGCAGCCATCTGGACGCTCGTGTTGGCGCTGATGTTCGTCGTCAGCCCGATCATGCCGATCGGCAGGAGCAGCAGCGAGAACATCCAGACGGACGGCGAGAAGGAGATCACGATCTCCAGCAGGCCGAAGGCCATCGCCGCCAGGATCAGCAGCCTGACCCGGCTGGAGCGGCGGCGGGCGGCGAGCAGGGCGCCGGCCAGGGAGCCGGCGGCCATCAGGATGTTGAAGAAGGCGTAGAGCCCGGCTCCGCCCTCGAAGACCTCGTGCGCGAAGGCCGTCAGCCAGATCGGGAAGTTGAAGCCGAACGTGCCGATGAAGCCGACGAGGACGATCGGCCAGATCAGGTCGGGACGGCCGCGTACGTAGCGGAGCCCTTCCCTGAGCTGCCCCTTCGCGCGCGGTACGCGGACGGACCGGTGCAGTTCGTGCGGGCGCATCAGCAGCAGCCCGATGAGCGGGGCCAGGAAGGAGAGGCCGTTCAGCATGAACGCCCAGCCGCTGCCCACGGTGGTGATCAGCACACCGGCGACCGCCGGGCCGACCAGCCGGGCGGACTGGAAGTTGGCCGAGTTGAGGCTGACCGCGTTGCGCAGTTGGTCCGGGCCGACCATCTCGGAGACGAAGGACTGGCGGGTCGGGTTGTCGACGACCGTGACCATGCCGAGCAGGAACGCGAGCAGATAGACGTGCCAGACCTGGACATGTCCGGAGAGCGTCAGCACGGCGAGGGAGACGCCGCACAGGCCCAGCGCGGCCTGGGTGAAGAGCAGGAGCTGACGCTTCGGGTAGCGGTCGGCGATGACGCCGCCGTAGAGGCCGAAGAGCAGCATCGGCAGGAACTGGAGGGCCGTCGTGATGCCGACGGCGGCGGAGGAGCCGGTGAGGCTCAGGACCAGCCAGTCCTGGGTGACACGGGACATCCACGTACCGATGTTGGAGACGACGGCGCCCGTCGCGAACAAGCGGTAGTTGCGGATCTTCAGCGAGGAGAAGGTGCCGCCGGTGGCCGGCTTGCTCTCGGCGGGGTCGTCACCGCCGGTCGGTCCGGTACCGCCGGCAGGTCCGGTGTCGCCGGTCGAGTCGGTCGCCTCGGTACGGCCGTTCGGGTCAGGGTGACCGGTCGGGACGGCGGGAGAGATCGGTTCGGCGGCGGAGATCGGTTCGGTACGGCCGAGGGGACCGGTGCCGTCC
The DNA here is from genome assembly GCF_044744405.1 of Streptomyces sp. NPDC087310. Taxonomy (NCBI): domain Bacteria; kingdom Bacillati; phylum Actinomycetota; class Actinomycetes; order Kitasatosporales; family Streptomycetaceae; genus Streptomyces; species Streptomyces sp. NPDC087310. The sequence continues at coordinate 534,948 of NZ_JBIUYF010000005.1, forward strand.
GTGGAGCCTATGGAGTCGGGGTCGTCCGCCTCGGGGATGGTGCCGTCGGCGAGTGTGCCGGCCGGGGTGGGGCCCTCAGGCGTGGTGCTCTCAGGGGTGGTGCTGTCGTGGGTGGATTGCGGTGCGGGGGCGGAGTCTGCTCCGGATCCCGTACTCAATGGGGGTTCGCCTCCTTACGGCGCGCGGTCTACAAATGGGCGAGCTTCTCCAGCACGGGAGCGGCAGCGCGCAGCTTCGCCCACTCGTCCTCGTCCAGGCCCTCGGCGAGGGTCGCCAGCCAGACGTTGCGTTTACGGCGGCTCTCTTCGAGCATCGCCTCGGCCCGCTCGGTCTGGCTGACCACCTTCTGCCGACGGTCGTCGGGATGTGGCTCAAGCCTGACAAGACCCTTCGCCTCCAGCAACGCGACGATGCGGGTCATCGACGGCGGCTGCACGTGCTCCTTGCGGGCCAGCTCGCCCGGGGTGGCGGAGCCACAGCGCGCGAGAGTACCCAGGACCGACATCTCGGTCGGGGACAGCGACTCGTCCACACGTTGGTGCTTCAGGCGCCGGCCCAGCCGCATGACGGCGGAGCGGAGAGCGTTCACGGCGGCGTCGTTCTCATGCTCGTCACCGTGGGGCAGGTCAGGCATGTATTTAGCTTAACTCATTACCCAAGCTAAATACCACCGGGGCGCAGCACGACTCTCGGCCGGATTCCCCCGGGGTCGAATCACTCGTACGAGTGAGACTGAGGCAGAAAGCGACCCGCCGGGCGACGCGCGCCCCCGACCCTGGTGCGTATGGGATCGACAGTGCTCAGCCTGCGGATCGACGGTGAGCTGCTCGACCGGCTCCGCCACCATGCCGCCATACGCGGAATGAGCGTCCAGGACTATGTGACCCGGACGCTCATTCGTGACGACTTCGACGAACGCTTCAAGGCGGCCGTCGACGAGACGGAGCGGTTCTACGGCGGCGTGCAGTAGGTCCGGCCGGGGGCGAGGGCGGGGGCGGGGCCCGGCCAGGACCTCAAGTCACTCAGGTCGCTCAGGTCAGGCCCAGCGCCGGCATCGCGTAGTAGAAGACGAAGACGGCCGAGACGGCGTACAGCGCCGCCGGTACCTCGCGGCCCCGCCCGGTCGCCAGGCGCAGCACGCTGAAGGTGATGAAGCCGATGCCGATGCCGTTGGTGATCGAGTAGGTGAACGGCATCATCACCATGGCCAGGAAGGCCGGCACGGCGATCGTGAAGTCGCTCCAGTCGATGTCCCGTACGGAGCCGGCCAGGATCAGGAAGCCCACCGCGATCAGCGCGGGCGTCGCCGCCTGGGACGGGACCATCGTCGCCAGTGGTGTGAGGAACAGCGCCACGGTGAAGAGCAGGCCCGTCACGACGGACGCCAGCCCCGTCCTGGCCCCTTCGCCGACGCCCGCCGTGGACTCCACGTAACAGGTGTTGGCGGAGGCCGAGCCCGCGCCGCCCGCGGCGACCGCGATGCCGTCGACGAAGAGGACCTTGTTCATCCCGGGCAGGTTGCCGTTCTTGTCCATCAGCTTGGCCTCGTCGCCGACGCCGAGGATGGTGCCCATCGCGTCGAAGAAGCAGGACAGCAGCACGGTGAAGACGAACAGCGCCCCGGTGAGGACACCGACCTTCTCGAAGCCGCCGAAGAGGCTGACGTTCCCGATCAGGCCGAAGTCCGGGCTCGCGACCGGGTTGCCGGGCCACTTCGGGGCCGTCAGGCCCCAGCTCGGCACCTTGGTGACCGCGTCGATGATCATCGCGAGGACCGTCATCGCGACGATGGAGATCAGGATCGCGCCCGGCACCTTGCGGATGATCAGCGTGAGGGTGAGCAGCACGCCGATGGCGAAGATGAGGACCGGCCAGCCGTGCAGATGCCCGTTCCCGCCGAGCTGGAGCGGCACGGTGGTCCGGGCGATGTCCGGGATACGGGAGACGAACCCGGAGTCGACCAGCCCGATCAGCATGATGAAGAGGCCGATACCGATCGCGATGCCCTTGCGCAGCCCGAGCGGTACGGCGCTCATCACGCGCTCGCGCAGACCGGTGGCCACGAGCAGCATCACCAGCAGACCCGCGAGGACGACCATGCCCATCGCGTCCGCCCAGCTCATCCGGGGGGCGAGTTGCAGGGCGACGACGGTGTTGACGCCGAGGCCGGCCGCGAGGGCGATCGGCACATTGCCGATGACGCCCATCAGGAGCGTGGAGAAGGCGGCGGTCAGCACGGTGGCGGTGACGAGCTGGCTGTTGTCGAGCTGGTGCCCGTACATGTCCTTCGCGCTGCCGAGAATGATCGGGTTCAGCACGATGATGTAGGCCATCGCGAAGAAGGTGGCGAAGCCGCCACGTATCTCACGGCCGATCGTGGAGCCGCGCTCCGAGATCTTGAAGAAGCCGTCAAGTCCGCCGGACGACTGCCCGGGGGTCGGCGGCTGGGCGTCGGAACCGACCGGAGCGGTGGCCGAGGAAGGCATGCGGAACCTCAGACGTCGTACGAGGGGAGGGGCGGGGAGAACGGGTGGGGCGGTGCGGGGCGGAGCGGGACTGCGGCGAAACTTGATCAGACCGATGTGTTCATGGGGTTTCCATTCGATGTTCAAATGAATGGATGTTCAACGAACAAAACCAGACACCCACAAACCGTTTCAGTATGAACAGATCGTAAGAAGATCGCTATCTCCGCGCGTAGACCCTTGAGCCGCCTGCTCTCCGTCCTCAGCGCACCCCCACCTACACTGAACCCATGACCGGTTCTACGCCCCAGCGCGCCGCGCCCGAGCCTCTGGAGGGGCCGGTCGTCGGCACCGTCACGGGCGGCACGATCATCTGGTTCGCCCTCTTCCTCCTCCAGCTCCCGTTCTACGGCTGGTACAGCGAGCACGGGCACACCTGGTGGATCTGGACCTGCCTCGCCGGCGCCGGACTCGGACTCATCGGGATCTGGTACGTACGCGGCCGGGACGCGGCGCTCAAGCGTGCCGCCGCCGCGGCCGAAGCCGACGCCGAGGGGACTTCGGGGCCGGACGAGGGCAGGCGCGACGAGGACGGGCCCGGCACCTCCGGCCCGTAGGGGCGTGCCCCCTACGGCTCCGCCCCCGGGCCGTAGTGCCCAAGGACGATTCCGCACCCGAACCGTCGTCCCGGGGTCTGATCTTCGCTCCGGCCGGCGGGTGGCGGGGCCCTCCCCGCCGTACCGTCGGAACATGACGCAGCGGGCGAAGATCAACACCGATGGCGCGGAGCCGGACGGCACGGAGCCGGGCTCCCCGGCCCCCACCACCCCCGCCATCGACGCGGGCGCCGAGCTGGACCCCGTACACCCCATGACGCTTCCCCCGCCCGCCGGGCGGCACACCGGGCTGACCGCCGCCGAGGTGGCGGAGCATGTGGCGCGCGGGGAGGTCAACGACGTACCCGTCCGCAGCAGCCGGTCCGCCGCCGAGATCGTCCGGGCGAACGTCTTCACCCGCTTCAACGCGATCATCGGCGTGCTCTGGGTGATCATGTTCTTCGTCGCGCCGATCCAGGACACCCTGTTCGGCTTCGTGATCATCGCCAACACCGGTATCGGCATCATCCAGGAGCTGCGCGCCAAGAAGACCCTCGACGGGCTCGCGGTGATCGGCGAGGCGAGACCGACCGTACGGCGGGACGGCGTCCCGGCCGAGATCTCCACCTCCGCGATCGTCCTCGGGGACCTCATCGAACTGGGCCCCGGCGACAAGGTCGTGGTCGACGGCGTGGTGGCCGAGGCCGACAGTCTGGAGATCGACGAGTCGCTGCTCACCGGCGAGGCGGACCCGGTGCTGAAACGTCCCGGCGACCCCGTGATGTCCGGCAGCTTCGTGGTCGTCGGCGGGGGCGCGTTCCAGGCCACGAAGGTCGGGCGCGACGCCTACGCCGCGCGGCTCGCCGAGGAGGCGTCCCGCTTCACCCTGGTCGACTCCGAGCTGCGCAACGGCATCAGCACGATCCTCAAGTACGTGACCTGGATGATGATCCCGACCGCGATCGGGCTCATCCTCAGCCAGCTCGTCGTCAAGCAGAACGACTTCAAGAACTCCATCGCCAGGACCGTCGGCGGGATCGTCCCGATGATCCCCGAGGGCCTGGTGCTGCTGACCTCCGTCGCCTTCGCGATCGGGGTCATCCGGCTCGGCCGGCTCAAGGTCCTCGTCCAGGAGCTGCCCGCCATCGAGGGGCTCGCGCGCGTCGACGTCGTCTGTCTCGACAAGACGGGCACGCTCACCGAGGGCGGGATGGACGTCAGCGAACTGCGTCCGCTCGGGGGTGCGGACGAGTCGTACGTACGGAAGGTGCTCGGCGCGATCGGTGAGTCCGACCCGCGCCCCAACGCCAGCCTCCAGGCGATCATCGACGCGTACCAGGGCGAGCGCGGGCGGTGGCCGGTGGCGGCGGCGCTGCCCTTCTCGTCCGTACGGAAGTACAGCGGCGCCGCGTTCGAGGAGAGCGACGAGAGCGACGAAGGAGCCGAGGGGCGCGGCGAAGGAGCCGAGGGCCGCGGCGGCGGACTCTCCCGCTGGCTGCTCGGCGCGCCCGATGTGCTGCTGCCCGCGGGCGATCCGGCGCTCGCCGAGGTCGACCACCTCAACCGGCAGGGGATGCGCGTCCTGCTCCTCGCCCGCGTCGGCACGGATGCGAGCGCGGACGGTGCCGACCTCGGCTCCCCCGAGGCCGCGTCCGGCGCCGAGGCGACCGCCCTCGTCGTACTGGAGCAGCGGCTGCGGCCCGACGCCGCCGAGACCCTCACGTACTTCGCCGATCAGGACGTCGCCGCCAAGGTCATCTCCGGCGACAACGCGGTCTCCGTGGGCGCCGTGGCCGGAAAGCTCGGCCTGTCCGGCGCGGAGCAGACCGTCGACGCCCGGCATCTCCCCGCCGAACGGGAGGGGATGGCCGAGGCGCTCGACGCGGGGGCGGTCTTCGGCCGGGTCACCCCGCAGCAGAAGCGCGACATGGTCGGCGCGCTCCAGTCGCGCGGGCACACGGTCGCGATGACGGGGGACGGCGTCAACGACGTCCTGGCGCTGAAGGACGCGGACATCGGCGTCTCGATGGGCTCGGGTTCGGAGGCGACACGGGCCGTCGCCCAGATCGTGCTGCTGAACAACAGCTTCGCGACGCTGCCTTCGGTGGTGGCGGAGGGCCGCCGGGTCATCGGCAACATCACGCGGGTGGCGACGCTCTTCCTCACGAAGACCGTCTACTCGGTGCTGCTGGCGATCCTGGTGGCGTGCTTCCAGGTCGAGTACCCCTTCCTGCCGCGCCATCTCACACTGCTCTCGACGCTGACGATCGGCATCCCGGCGTTCTTCCTGGCGCTGGCCCCGAACAAGGAGCGCGCCCAGCCGCACTTCGTCCGCCGGGTGATGCGGTACGCGGTGCCCTCGGGTGTCATCGCTGCCGTCGCCACGTTCACCACGTATCTGCTGGCCCGGCACTCCTACACCGGCCCCGACTCGCTCGGCGCGGAGACCAGCGCGGCCACGCTCACGCTGTTCCTGGTCTCCATGTGGGTGCTGGCGATCGTCGCGCGCCCGTACACGTGGTGGCGGATCTGCCTCGTGCTGTCGATGGGGGCGGCGTTCCTGGTGGTGCTGGCCGTACCGGCGCTTCAGCACTTCTTCGCGCTGAAGCTGGTGGGGACGACGGTGCCGTGGGCCGCGGTGGGCATCGCGGTGGTGGCGTCGGTGGCGCTGGAGCTGTGCTGGCGGTGGGTGGGGCGCAGGTTCCCCGCCGCGTAGGGCGTACGGGGCCCGGCACCGCAGAGCGGTGCGGGGCCCGGCCCGGCGCACGGTGTGCGGGGCCCGGTGGCGTCAGCCTGCCGGGCCCCGCCGTGGTCCGGTGCTACTTGACGGCGACGTAGTCACCGGTGGCGTTGACCGCGGGGGTCGAGGCCGTACCGGCGAAGCTCCAGCGCCAGTAGCCGGCGACCGTCGTCTTGGTCGTGGTGGTCTTCAGCGTGCCGGTGCCGGAGGTCTTGACCGTCTTGACGTCGGTGTAGGTGTTGCTGTCCTTCTTACGGAACTGGAGCTTCACCGTCTGGGTGGCGTAGCCCTTGTAGGTGGAGGTCTCCCAGTTGGCGCGCGACAGCTTGCCGGTGACCGTGAGGGTCTTGCCCTTCTTCACGGGCTCCGGGGAGGCGTTGACGGTCAGCTTGGAGAGCCGCTGGAAGCGGATCTTGCCGGACTTGTCGTTCTGGACGTCCGTCCCGTCCTTGGCCAGCACGGCGGCGCCGACGTTCCAGTACGTGGCGTCCGTGTTGATCAGCAGGCCGGGGTCGACCGTGACGGTGAGCGTGCAGGTCGAGGTGGTGGCGTTGGCGGCCTTGCACTTCGCCTTGTCCTCGTTCTGGACGAAGGCGAAGGCGTCGTAGTCATCGAGGTTCTTGCCGATCCAGAGGATCGTGGCGGCGTCGGCGATGCCCGAGGCGTGGGTCGCGGTGATCGCGACGGTGACCTTCTTGGTGGCGGTGGTGCCGACGACGATCGGCTTGCCGCCGTTCACCACCGTCTTGGTGATGACCGGGGCTGCGGCGGCCTTCGGCGCGGCGGTGAGTCCGTTCGTCCTGGCCTTCGGCGCGGCGGCGGCGCCGTGCTGGGACGAGAAGCCGTACTCCGGAGCGGACGGACGGTCGCCGCCGGGCGCGCCGGACTGCGCGGCCTGCGAGGCCGGTACGGCGAGAGCGGACAGGGCCAGGGCGCCGGAGACAGCGGCAACAGTGGCACGAATACGCATGCGTTCCCCAAGTGGAGAAGGGGCCCCGCGGTGCGTCGTTCGTACGGCGGGGCCCATCTGGTCTGTGAGCCTGGTGACTCGACAGACCAGACCAGGTACGCATGTGAATAGTTGTACGGAATCATGACCTTTCTGCGAAGATCGCAAAATCAGCCGACGAACCGGCGACCGGCGACCCGGCGGATCGACGAACCGACGAACCGGCGGATCGGAACCGGCGGATCGGCGGATCGGCGGATCGGCCGGCCGGCTGATCCGGGCGCCCGGCCGATCAGTCGAACCAGCGATCCCTGGCCAGTTCCTCCGTACGCGACAGGTCCTCCAGCAGCGCCGCCACCTCGAAGCGCCGCGGCCACTGCCCCGCCGCCCACGCGAGCCCCGCCGCCACGCCCTCCAGGGTCGCCGCGTGCAGCACCCCGTCCGGGGTACGGCGCCAGTCCAGTTCGGCGCCGCCCGCGACCAGTTCCTCGTGCTCGACGTACGTGGCGGGTGTGGCCGGGCCCAGCAGAGCGCGGACCGCGTCGGGCACCTCGTGCTCCTCGCCGCCTTCCGCCGCCTCCCCCGTCACCTCCGCGACGACCGTCTCGCTGAGCCGCCGCACCTGGAGCAGCTCGGCCAGCTCCGCGAAGCGCGTCGGCGCGACCGGCAGCAGCGGCAGCCCGCCCGCCAGCGGCAGCAGGTCGGGGGCGTCCGCGATCACCGCGTCCGCCGCGTCGACCACCCGCACCTCGCCGTCGACCACCGCGCGCAGCTCGTCCGGCAGGGTCACCTGGTCCGGGTCGAGGTCGGCCAGGGCGGTGTAGAGCGCGTGCAGTTGCCCGGCGCCGACCTCCCGCTCCGGGTCCGCGAGCCGGCCCAGCAGCTCGGCCGCGCCGCCGGGCTCGTCCAGCAGGGCGGCGACGGAGGTCCGTACGCCCAGGGCGCGCAGCACCTGCGCGTCGTCAAAGCCGGTCGCGTCCACCGCGTCGTACAACCCGGCGAGCAGCGGGTCCCCGGTGGCTGAGCGCAGTCCGGCGGGGCGCCGTCCGTCGAGCACGGGGTGGTCGCGCAGCCACCACGCGGTGTAGGACCGTACGCTCTCCGTCGTCCCGTCGGGGAGCAGGATCCGTACGGGCTGGATGAGCGCGTCGCGCAGCGGCGGCCGGGCGAGCAGGGTCAGCGCCCGGGGCCACGCGTCGTCGTCGACCAGGTCCAGGTCGCGTACGGCGACGATCTCCGTGGCGACCGGCGGTACGGGGGTGTCGGGCAGCCGGTCCAGGACGTCCTCGCACCAGACGTCGACGGAGTCGAGCAGTCCGGCGTCGTCGGGTTCGGCGAAGTCGCCGTCCCTGGGCTCCAGTTCGTCGGGGTCGAGGACGACGTCCGTGGCGCGTACGAGGGCGAAGTCGGCGAGGACCCCACAGGCGGCGAGGGGCTGTTCGCCCCAGCGTTCGGCCAACTCGGCGTCGCAGTAGGCGAGTTCGTCGGCACGTACGACGGAGGCGAACGGGCTTCCCGGCAGGACGAGTTCACCGGCGGGCGCCAGTTCGCCGTCCTCGTCGGTGAGCGCGAGGGCGCCGAGCCACGGTTCGTCGCCCGCCTCAAGTCCCGCGTCCCGTACGAGGGTCAGCACCAGCTCGGCGAGCTCCTCGGCGTCCGGGGTGGTGGCGTCCTCGTCCCACACCTCGCCCGCGTCGAGCGAGGCGGCCACCGCCGCCCGTACCTGAGGGGTCGTCAGAACGGCGCGGGGCGTGGCCGGGAGGGCGCCCAGTTTCTCCAGCAGGGGGTGGGCGGCCTCGGGGTGGGCGACCTTCAGCCCGAGCCGCGCGAGGTCGGCGGACCCGGCCCCCTCGGCTCCGTCCTCCCCGCCGGGCAGCGGCAGCAGCACCTGGCGCGGCCCGATCGTCGTACGGCCGTCCGCGAGCGGCACCGGCAGCCCGGAGAGCCGGTCGGCGTCCACGCCCGCGAGGGAGTCGTACAGCCGGTACCACCAGGCGGGCGGCCGTTCGACGCCCGCGATGCGTTCGATGGCGTCGCCGAGGGGCAGCCGGCCGACCCCGAGCGTCCGCAGCTCCGTGCGGCGTTCGAGCCCGGCGGGCAGCAGGGTCGGCAGCACCTCGGCGAGCACCCGTACGGTGTCGGCGCCCGCGCCCTCCACGACCTCCGCCTCGAAGGGCCGCAGCGCGGCCGGCCCCTCCTCCTGGTCGTCGTCGAGAGCCGCCGGAGCCGACGGAACCGACGGAACCGACGGGTCCGCCAGGGCGGCCGGGACCGCCGGGGTCGCCGGGGTGAGGAAGGCGATGCGCGGCAGCCGCTCCAGGATCGCGGCGCGCAGGCTGCCGTCCAGCTCGCCCTTGCCGAGCGGGCCGGGCACGAGGTCGAGGAGGCCGGTGGAGTTGGGCTCCCAGCCGGCGAGCAGTTCGGCGTACGCGTCGGCCGCCCGCACGACGAGGAAGTCGGTGAGCGGGCCCGGCGCGGGGTGGCGCCGCGTGGTGTCCAGCGGGAGCGTGGCGATCAGCAGCGCGGGCACGCCGAGGGGTTCGTCGGTGGGGGTCGGGGCGTGCACGACCGGCGCGGTGCGCGGCCGGGCCGGGGCGCCCTCGGCGTCCACGGGAACGGCCCAGGTCACGGCCCAGTGCGGGCGCAGCCGCTCCTCCACGGGCCGCCCTTCGAGGAGGGCCGCCCCGGTGGCCCCGTGGTGGCTGACGACGCGCCAGCGGCGCACCTCGCCGCCCCCGCCCGCACCGCCCGCACTGTCGTCCACGACGACGTACGAGGCGTCCTGCGAGCGCCGTACCACCCGTTCCCCGTCCGGGGTTTCGACCGCGACCTCGGCGAGCCCGGCGAGGGTCAGCAGCAGCGCGTCGTCGACCCCGGCGAGCAGCCGCTCCACGAGCGCGGTCGCCGCGGCGTCGCGCAGCGGCAGGATGACGACGGTGTCGTACCCGTCCGGGGCGGTGCCCTCGGCGGGCAGCGGCAGCCGCAGCAGCGGTACGTGGCCGTCGCGGCGCCGCAGTTCGTCCCCGAGGCCGGGGCTGGCCTGCGCGGTCACCCCGGCCAGCTCGCGGGCCTCGGCGAGGGACCAGCGGACGCCGCCGTGCCGGCCGATGACGGCGGGCTCGTCGCTGACGGCGAGCACGGCGGCGAAGCCGACGCCGAACCGTCCCACGGCGCTCTCGTGCCCCTCGCGCTTGGCGGAGGCGCGCAGGGTGGAGAGCGACTCGACGCCGGTCGCGTCGAGCGGGGCGCCGGTGTTGGCGGCCACGAGCACGGCGGGCCCGTCGGCGGTCGCGGGCCGCAGGGTCAGCCGCAGCCGCCCCTCGACCCCGGCGCGCGCGGCGGCGTCGGCGGCGTTCTGGGCCAGCTCGACGACGAGCCGGTCCCGGTAGCCGCCGAGGACGAGGTCCTCCTCGGCGTTGGCGTCCTCACGGAACCGTGCGGGGCTGGCCCCCCACGCGTCCAGCACCCCACGCCGCAGCCGCGCCGTCCCGAACGGGTCGGCCCCCTCGGTCGTCCTGACGCTCACGCTGTGACTCCGCTCTGTTCTGGTCTCCGCGTACGTTTCGGTCTCCGCGTACGGGCCCGAACGTACCGCGCGGCGCGCTCCGGTGGGGGTGCGGGGCGGGCGCGGCCCGCGCGTCCGGGCCCTCAGGAGGCCACGGCGGCGGCGCGCCCGAACACACCCGGGGTCACCCCGAACGACCGGACGAACCACCGGTGGAAGTGCGCCTGATCGGCGAACCCGGACAGCACGGCGGCGTCGGCCGCCGAGTGGCCCGCGACGAGAAGACCCCGGGCCTTGCGCAGCCGGAGCAGGCGCTGGTAGTCGCTGGGCGGCATCCCGTACACGGCGCGGAAGGCCCGGTAGAGGGCGAACCGGCTGCACCCGGCGGCGTCCGCGAGGTCCTGCGCGGTGAGATCACGCTCGTACGCCTCGTCCAGCAGCGCCCGCACCCGGCGGGCCGCCACGGTCTGTCCGCCGGCGGACAGCTCGCGGGGCGCGGCGGAGCCCGTACGCGACGAAGCGGTGCGCCGGACCATCGCCGTCACGGCCGCGGTCAGCCGCTCCTCCCGTACGAGCGGATCCGCGCCGCCGACGAGCGCGGGGTGCAGTCTGCGCAGCGCGCGGGCGAGCACGGGGTCGTCGACCACGGGCCGGTCGAAGAGCGGCATGCGGGCGCGGCCCCCGGTGATGTCGTCGAGCACGTCCCGGACGACCTCGGGCCCGATGTGCATGATCCGGTAGGTGAAGCCCAGTTCCTCCGCGGATTCCCCGTCGTGCGGGTCGTCCGGGTTGAACGCCATGATCATCCCCGCGCGGCTGGTGTGCCCGCCGCCCCGGCAGCGGAAGCGCTGGGAGCCGAACTCGGTGACGGCGAAGGAATACGCGTCGTGGCTGTGGAGGTGGAAGACATGGCGGACGAAGTGGGCGTGCATGGCCTCCAGCGGCCGGTGCGGATCACGCCAGTAGCGGGCCCAGTCCCCGCGCCCGTCCGCCGGGCGGTCGTGCCTGCTCATACACCCCAGTCTGCCGCGCCGCACGAACGTTCAAGACGGCGTTCCACCCACCGGACAAGACTCGCCGCATGACACCGAGCACGCCCGTCTCCCCGGAGACCGCATCTTCCGCCGCCACTTCCACCGCCTCGTCCGCCTCCCCTTCCACCGTCCCCTTCCGCTACGACACCAAGATCGCCGTCATTGTCCGCGAGGACCTGGCCGTATGGCAGAAGCTGAACGTGACGGCCTTCCTGGCCAGCGGTATCGCCCACGCCCGCGACGACATCATGAGCAAGCGCTACGAGGACGCCTCCGGCAACGACTACCTCCCGCTCCTGCGCGAACCGGTCCTCTGCTTCACCGCCGACGCCCCCGCCCTGACCCGCAGCCACGCCCGCGCCCTCTCCCGCGCCGTACCCACGGCCCTCTACACGGCGGAGATGTTCGCCTCGGGCAACGACGAGGACAACCGGGCGACGGTCCGCGCGATCCCGGCGGACGCCCTGGACCTGGTGGGCCTGGCGGTCCACGGCCCGCGCAACACGATCGACAAGATCGTCAGGGGCCTGAAGCTGCACGGCTGACCCTGCACGGCTGCCGGCGGTGACGCGTTCGCGCCCGCTCAGCTCTCGCGTGTTCTCGCGTAGTGGCGGGATGCCTTGGCCCGGTTGCCGCAGGACGCCATGGAGCACCAGCGGCGGGTGCCGTTCCGCGACGTGTCGAAGAAGTGCAGGATGCACGCCTCGTGCGCGCAGCCCCGGATCCGGTCGGGGGCGGCGCGCAGCAGGTTCAGGTAGTCGTGCGCCGCGGTCCAGGCCGCGCCCCAGGACGGGTCCTCGAACTCCGTCTCCTCCCCGGGCCCCGCGGCGGTCAGGGTGGCGCGGATCCGGCCGTGGCCGAGTACGGCGTCGACCCGTTCGACGCCGGCCGCGCCGCCGGGGCTGTCGCCGCCGGAACTGTCGGCGCCGAGGCTGTCCACGGCGGCGGCGAGCGCCTCCCGGGCGAGCAGCACATGCTCCAGTGACGCGGCGTCGGCGGGGAAGCGGCGGTCGAGCCCGTTGGCCGCGAGCCAGATGCGCAGCCCTTCGGTGCCGGCCAGCAGGTCCTGGCGTACGCCGTCGTACATCCAGCGGGTGTTCAGCAGATCCAGCGAGACGGGCTCTCCGGTCAGGGGGCGCGGGTCGGTCGCGGGCATCCGTGGCTCCTCACTCATCTCCGTGTCCCCTCCGGTCGGCTAACCACTCAAGGTTACGTGACGGGTTGCCCCTCTCCTCCATAACCCTTAAAGTTCAATTCAAAGGTTAGGTTGAAGCGATCGGCCCGATGGAGCTCGAACCGAAAGCGAGGGGGTCCGCCATGACGGCGACCAGCACACTGCGAGCCGGCCACGTCGGCCTGAACGTCACCGATCTCGAACGCTCACTCGGCTTCTATAGGGACGTGCTCGGGTTCGACGTGCTCGGCGAGGGCGGCGAGGACGACCGGCGCTACGCCTTCCTGGGCCAGGACGGACAGCTCACCCTCACGCTGTGGCAGCAGGCGGACGGCGCGTACGCCCCGGGCCTCGCCGGGCTGCACCACCTGGCCTGGGAGGCCGGGACGATCGACGAGGTGAGGGCGTTCGAGGCCCGGCTGCGCGAGCGGGGCGTGGACTTCGCGTACGACGGGATCGTCGCCCACCAGGAGGGCGCGCCCTCCGGCGGGATCTTCTTCCACGACCCGGACGGCACACGGCTGGAGATCTCCGTACCCACGGGTGCGGCGGGCGCGCCCGCTCCGTCGGCCGCCGCACCGACCTGCGGATTCTTCTGAGGGACTGAAGGGCTGAGGGACCGAGGAGTCGAGGAGCTGAGGACCATGGATCCCTACCACCAGGGCTCGCGCGCCGTGCAGACGCGCGTCGGCGTACGCGACGTGGCCGACCACGTCGGCCGCTCCATCGGGCAGGACATCCGTGACGTGGCCGCGGCCTTCCTCGGCCTTCAGCCGATGCTGGTCATCGGCGCGGCGGACGAAACCGGCCGCATGTGGAGCTCGCTGCTCACCGGTGCGCCCGGTTTCGTACGGGCCACGGGCCGCCGGCGGATCTCCGTCGCCGCCGGTCTCCCGGACGGCGACCCGCTCGCCGCGGCGCTCGCGACCGAAGGGACCGCGGTCGGCACCATCGCCCTCGATCCGCGGACCCGCCGCCGTATGCGCCTCAACGGCACGGCCGGGCCGACGGCGCGCGGGTTCGCGGTGGAGGCCGAGCGGGTCTTCTCCAACTGCCCGAAGTATCTGCAGAAGCGGGACCTCCAGCGGGACCGCCGCGGATCCGTCCCCGCCCGCCCCGGTGCCGTGCGGCGCGGCCGGGAACTCACCCCCGGTCAGGAGGGGTTCGTACACGCCGCCGACACCTTCTTCATCGCCACCGCGTCGGCGGACGGCGCCGACGCCAGCCATCGTGGCGGCAACCCCGGATTCGTCCGGGTGACATCGCCGAACGAACTCTCCTGGCAGGACTACGGGGGAAACTCGATGTTCCTGACCCTGGGCAATCTCGAAAACGATCCGCGCGCGGGACTGCTGTTCCTCGACTGGAGCACCGGCACCACGCTCCAGCTCTCCGGCACCGCGACCACCGCGTTCGGCGCGCACGGCCGCACCAACCGCTTCACGGTCGCCGAGGTCGTCGAGACCCCGCACGCCAGCCCCCTGCGCTGGTCCGCCCCCGAGTACTCACCCGCCAACCCGCCCCTGTGAAGACGCCTATGAGCAGTTGTGGGAGTTCACGGACGTCCGCATCGCCGCGGCGGACCGGCGCGTCTTCGGCCCGCGCCCGACGACCGAGCTGGGCGTCCCTCTCCCGGTCCGCTAACATCGCGCGTCGTTCGTTTGTTCGTTCGTCTGTACGGAGGGGGCGCGCCGGCGTGCTGGAGAGTGACGAGCAGGCTGTTCTGGACCGCATACGGCAAGGTCTCGTCTACACCGAGTCCGAGGCGGCGTTCCAGGCCCCGCGGCGACGTACCGACCTCGTCTTCGCGTACAACCACACCCCGCCGGGCGACATCGACACCCGCAGGTCCCTGCTGGTCGCGATCCTCGGGTCGGTCGGCGAACGCACCATTCTGAACGCACCGTTCAGCGCCGGTTTCGGCAGCAACGTCCACATCGGCGACGACTTCTTCGGGAACGTCAACCTCGCGTTCGTCGACGATGTCGAGATCCGTATCGGGGACGGCGTCATGATCGCCCCCAACGTGACGCTCACGACGACGGGACACCCGGTCCACCCGGCGCGCCGCGCCGACTTCGGACGGTTCTCGGAGCCGATCGTCATCGAGGACAAGGTGTGGATCGGCAGCAACGTCGTCGTCCTGCCGGGGGTCCGTATCGGTTACGGATCGGTCATCGGCGCCGGCAGCGTCGTCAGCAGGGACATCCCGCCCATGGTCGTCGCGGTCGGGACGCCCTGCCGAGTGCTCCGCGCCATCACGGACGCCGACCTGACCACGCGTACGGTCGCCACCGCCCCGCCAATCGATTGACTTTCGATTCCGCAGACCGAGGTCGCCGAAGTCGTCTGACGGCGGTCATCATCGACCTCGACGTCCAGCTCGCCCGACGCGACCTGCCGGTGGGCGAGTTCGCCGCGGCCGCCGGCAGCACGCCCGCCAACATCGCCGTACCGAAGAACGACCGAGCCAAGGCCCGGTCGCGACCGGTCCTCGTCTTGACACCCCGTCACTTTGCCCAATTCACAGCAGGCTGACAGTTGACCTCCCTACGGTGCCGTGTCCATGACAGACAACAACGACCCCCTCATCCGGCGCCGTACCGTACTGCTCGGGACCGGCGCCACGGCCGCCGCGCTCACCGTCGCCGCCGCCGGCACCAACAAGCTGACGACGACGGAGAACGAGGCCGGCCGCACGGCCCCCGTCGCCGCCTCGGCCGTCTGCACGCTCACCAAGGAGCTGACGGAAGGCCCGTACTACCTCGACGGCGCCCTCGTCCGCGCCGACGTCACCGAGGGCAAACCGGGCATCCCACTCAAGCTGACCCTCGCCGTCGTGGACAACAGCACCTGCGCGCCGCTGAACCGGGCGCTCGTGGAGCTGTGGCACAGCGACGCGCTCGGCGAGTACTCCGGCTTCGTCGGCAACAACGGACACCAGGAGCCCGACAACGGCACCTTCCTGCGGGGTGGCGTGCTGACCGGCAGCGACGGCATCGCCCGCATCACGACGATCTACCCGGGCTGGTACCGCGGCCGGTGCATCCACATCCACGCCAAGGTGCACACGAACGTCACGCTGACGTCTGACGGCTCCTTCAGCGGCGGGCAGGAGCTGCACACCGGCCAGTTGTTCGTGGACGAGACGATCACCACGGCCGTCGCCCGCATCTCGCCGTACTCGACCAACACCGTGCCCCGCACCACGCTCGCGCAGGACGGCATCTACGGCAACGGAGGCGCCGCCGCGGGCCTCATGACCGTGACCGGCTCCACCTCCGCCGGCTACACCGGCAGCCTGACCTTAGGCATCGACCAGAGCTGACCCGCCCACCATCAGGGCGTCGGCGCCCCCTCGGACGCCGACGCCCGCCCCGTCCGCAGGGGGCAGGGGTGGGGGCGCAGGGGGTGCGGTCCGCAGGCAATGAGGCCGAGGTGGAGGAAGCGTCCGCCGGTGGTCCACCAGCCGCCGATGAGGTCTTCGCGGGCGGTGAGTCGCCGGGTGATCTCGCGGGGGTCGGGGGCGGGTGCGTAGGTGCCGGTGAGGATGCCGGTGTGCCGCTGGAGCTGATCGGTGTACCAGGCGGCGGCTTCGGCGGGCCCGGGGAAGGTGGCCCGGATGTGGCCTGACGCCTTGAGGAGCCAGTCGGCGGTTTCGAGGGGCATGACGGGGGTGGCGGGGAACTCGGGGTGGCCGGGGCGGCGGTGGGCGTCGCCGGGTTTGACGAGGAGGGTGCCGTGGCCGTGCCAGAGGTAGGCGTGGTGGTGGGGTGGGGGTGGCATGGGGCTCCTTGGGGGGCGGCCCCGTCCCAGGTTGGTTCGGGGCCGCCGTGTAGCGGTGGCGGTGCTGTTACGGCGCTACTGGCGTCCGCAGCCGTCGCCGTCGCCGCAGCCGCCGGAGGGGTTGGAGTCGTCCTGGCCGCTGTCGCCGCCGCTGCTGTTGGTGTCGTCTCCGCCGTGCTTGACCGGGGCGGTGGGGTGTCGCATCGTTGGCCTCCTGTGCCGTTGGGTGCAGTTGCCGGGCCCGTTCGTTCGGGCCCTGTCCCGTTCCGGCCGGTCGTTCCTTCGCCGGGAGACACCGGCCGGAACGGGGGTTCGAGGGGCACAGCAGAAGGCGTAGGCGTACGGGCCCGGTCGGGCCTGGCGGCGGCCTATCCGTCGAGGTGATCGCCGACGAGGGTCACGACGAGCACGACCAGCGCGGCCGACGCGAGGACGAGCACCAGGGGCGGGCGCCTCATACGCCGATGGCGCCCACGAGCGCACTGCCGGGCCGGGCGGTCCGCCGTATGTACGTGCCGACCGGCGGAACGGGACCGGACCCGGGCGCGGGAATCAGGCATACGACAGCTACGAACCCCGGGCCTGCAACGCCCGGTTGGCCGCTGGATGGCCCGTTCACCGGGCCACCTCGGCCCACACGGCCTTCCCGAACGGCCGATCGGCCACACCCCAGCACTCCGCCAGCGCCTCGACGATGATCAGCCCCCTGCCCCGGTCACGCTCCTGCGACGCCGCCCGGAACCGGGGCCGCCGCCGCACCGGATCCCGCACCTCCACCCGCACACACGCATCCGTCACCGCCAGCACGACCAGCACCGAATCGCCGGGCTCGGTCCCGTACCGCACGGCGTTCGTCACCAACTCCGAGACGATCAGCCGGACATCGTCCACCTGCCCGTCACTGAGGCCGGGTGCCTCTTGAGCCAGTACGTCGCGGACAAAGTCCCGGGCGGCCGAGACGACTTCCGGGGCGCTGGGAAACATGGCCTGCACGGGGATCCCGGGTAAGGGCCGGCAGCGGCAGGCGCCTAACGCACCTGGCGGGACGCAGGCCGTGTGGGGCTCCCCCGCCGGAGGATTCGGTGAGTTGCCGTATCGCGCGTTGTTCGTCATGGTGATGACTCCCCGTGACCGATCGGTTCCTGTGGACAGAGAACACGGGAATGCCGGGTGGGGGTACCGTCTCAAGGGGTGTCGAAGAGTGTCGCTTCCACTACTCCCCGTCGTAGAAAGTTGGTGGGCATGAGGACGCCGAACGACAAGTTCGCACAGTGGCTCGATCGCTCCAGGATGAGCCGCGGAGAGTTAGCCCGACGCGTCAAATCCAAGGCCATCGCCTGGCAGCAGCCCCATATCTCGCCGGATACGACCCGTGTCAGGTGCTGGCTCCAAGGCGAAACGCCCAGGACGCCGATCCCGGACATCCTCGCCGCGGTCTTCTCCGATCACTTCGGATTCCGCGTCACGACCTACGATCTCGGGCTCGGTGACGGCAGTTCCACGGACGCGGCACTCATGTACAACTCCTCGTACACGACTACCGTGGAAGTCGTCGCAGACCTGGGGAGAGCTGACGTGGACCGACGCAAGTTCCTTTCCGCCGCACCCTTCACCGCCGTCGCGGGGGTGGGTCCCTCGCGGGACTGGCTGATGAACACCCTCGACCAGCAGCCGCAGCCGGGTCCCCGTGTGCGGCTCGAAGACGTCTCCGCCGTGCGGAACATGTTCGCCACCTTCCAGCGCATGGACGTGCTCCAGGGCGGCGGTTCGGGCCGCCTCGTGCTGGCCGAGTACATGACGCAGCATGTCTATCCGCTCCTGCGCCGCACCCACGGCGCCGACGTACACCGTGCCCTGTGCGAAGCGGCGGCGGAACAGACCTACCTCCTGGGGTGGATGGCCTACGACAACGGCGAACACGGTACGGCGCAGCGCTATTTGATCCAGTCGCTCCGCCTCGCCGAGGAGTCGGGGAATCCGGGGCTCGGCGCGCATGTCCTCGCCGGGATGGCGGATCAGGCGACGCTGCTCGGCGATCCCGCCGAAGGCCGCCGGCTGGCCCAGGCCGGGCGCCACGGACTCTCCCGGACGGACTCTCCGGCCTGCCTGGCGGACCTGTGGTGCCTGGAGGCGCGGGCCCTCGCCGTCCTCGGGGACAAGACGGCAGCGGCACACGCGGTGACGGAGTCGGAAAAGGCGTTCGAGCGGGCACGGCCGGAGGCCGAACAGGAGTGGGCCGCCTTCATCGACCCGGCGTATCTCCACGGCGAACACGCGAACACCTTCCGGGACCTGGGCGATTCCGGGGCGGCCGAGGAGCACGCGCGCCGGTCCATCGACCATGCCAAGAAGCAGAAGCGCGCCAGGCGGGGCGCGATGTCGCACGCCGCGCTCGCCGTCGCGCATCTCCAGCGCAGCGACCTCGAATCGGCCTATTCGGCCGGCGTACGAACGTTGACGCTCTCGCGCCAGGTGAAATCCTCGCGCTGCATGGAGGCGGTGCAGGACCTCCAGCGGCGCATGCGGCCGTTCGGCAACCACCGGCTCGTCGCGGACTTCAACGAGCGGGCCCACGAACTGGTCACCGCCGCATGAGCGACGACCGGCACGCCAAGGGGTCCGAGCATGTATCCGGTTGACCGTCAGGACGCCCGCCTCGCCCTCCGTGAACTCACCGCCGCGGACATCGATGCCGTGGCCACGATCTACGGCAGCACCGAGGTCACTCAGCACCTCAGCTTCACCCCACGCTCACGTGACGAAGTCGATGGCATCGTTGCCCGGTCCATGGCATCCGCGACCATGTCGCCACGCGACGAATACGCCCTCGCCCTCGCCGGGCGAGACAGTGGTGAGCTGATCGGGTTCGTTCGCCTGGCTCTCGACCCCCACCAGCAACGCGCAGCCACGATCGGGGGCGCTCTGCGCACCGACGCTTGGGGGATCGGCTACGGCAGGGAGGCCGTACGGCTGCTGCTCGACCTGGCATTCACCGACCTCGACCTCCACCGCGTATGGGCGGCGCGCTCCCCTCACAACCGGGCAGCGGCGAAAACCCTCCTCGCCGCAGGCATGACGGAAGAAGGCCGCATCCGCGGACACGTCCATGTACGCGGCGCCTGGCGGGACTCCATCACCTACGGAATCCTCCGCGAGGAATGGCCGCCCACCGAGCACTCGTAGACACACGCGCCCTCAGCGGCAAAGCCCGTCAGAGCCACCGGGCCCGCCACGGTCAGGTCTCGATACGGGTGCCGGGGGTACGGAGGGCGCGGTTCCGTACGAATGTACGGGGATGGCCTTCACCCCTGGAACCCGTGCGTCGCTTCCGGCGGAGACGAGCGGCGGCGGCGGAAGCGGCCTGGGTGGAGGGTGTGCCGGTGTGCTCGTGCTGGTGCTGGAGGTCCTCGGCGCCCTGGTGATGGGCGTGTTCCTGCTGGCGCGCGGGTGGGAGCGGGCGGTGGCGGGCGACGGGCCTGTTGGCACCGTGGTCGAGGCGCCGCCGATGGACTGGACGCCCACGGTCTGGTGCGCCGGGTTCACGCTCGCCGTGCTGATCGTCGCCGTGGGCTTCCTGCGGACCGGGCACCCCTACGCGGGCGGCGTCCAGTTGTGTGTCGCCGCGTTCGCGCTGCTCGTCACGCTCGGCGTCTGGAACGACGCGTACGACCGCGCCCACCCGGCGCCGCTGCCGCCCTGCCCGACCCGCGCCGGGGTGGTGTGCGAGCCGCGGCTCACGGAGAACACGGGCGACCCCGGCCGCTCGGGGCACCAGTGCCGGAGCGGCGGGGACAGCCAGGAGTGCGCGGACAGCGGGGGGTGAGCCCCGCCCCGGGGAAACGGGCCGGCCCGGCCCGCCTACGAGTGGCCCAGGTCCTCCGTGTCGCCGTCCGGCGCCGTGCCGGTCAGGACCGAGCCGCTGTCGCGGGCCGGGCGGAGCGGGAAGGCGTCCGTGCCGACCGAGTCCAGGACCGGGGGTGCCGGGCGCAGGGGTTTGGGCATGACCGCTGCTTCCGAGTGGCCGCCGCAGCCGTACGCCAGGGAGACGACGTGGCCGTCCGCCGGGGAGAACTCGTTCGCGCAGACGCCGAACGCCTGGCGCAGCGAGCCCGCCAGGGGCAGCAGGAAGCCGCAGGAGACGCAGGGGGCGGGTGCCGCCTGGGCCATGGGGGTCTTCGCGCCGAAGGACTCGTCCCAGCGGTCGGCGGCCACGTGCAGCCCGTAGCGGGAGAGGACCCGCGCCCGGCGCATGCCCAGTTCCTCCGCGACCGCCGCGATCGTGCCGCGCGCGGGCACGGCCAGGTCGGCGCCCGAGCCGCCGGCGGCCTCGGCGTCCACCGGAGCCGCGTCCTCCGCCTCGACCAGGTCCGCGAGGTTCCGCGGGGTCACCTCCGGTACGACGGAGTTCGGCGGGGGCATGTCCTCGCCCGAGTAGCCGGGCTCCAGGCGCAGGTCCTCCGCCTCGGTCGGCAGCAGGTCGCCGGGGCCCATGTCGCCGGGGCGCAGCCGTTCGCTCCAGGGCACCCATTCGGGGGCCAGGAGGGAGTCCGAACCGGGCAGCAGCACCGTTTCGTCCAGCGTGACGTTCTTCGCGCGCGAGGCGCGCGCGACCGTCACCGCCCAGCGCCAGCCCCGGTAACCGGGTTCCTTGCACTCGAAGAAGTGGGTGACGACCCTGTCCCCGTCAGCCACCGCCGAGACATGTTCCCCGACCACACCGGGGGCGGCGGCCTCCTCGGCAGCCGACCGGGCGAGGTCTACCGCCTCGGCGCACAGACGGTCAGGGATTCGGCTTCGCGTCGTCGCAGCACTCACAGGTCTCGCTTCTCTCCTACGCCGTCTCACGGGTGCGCCGGCCGAATCGCGATGTACGAGCCGAGGGCGGAGCGGACCAGAGGGCCGCATCGACGTCCACGCCCGATCTCTCCTCGGGCACGCCTACTGTCATCCATTCTGCGGGATGACAAAGAGGCGCGCGGCCGAGAACAACCGCCGGTGGCGCGCTACGCACGCTACCCTCTCCGCCGCCCGCCGCCCACCTGCACGTCGCCTTTCCCGCGCTTCGGGCCACTCCGCAACCAGGCCGTAACCGAGTGGAACCCCTCGGTGAGCTGTGGAGGAGGCTTTCCCGCCCGGCCGGGTGAGTTCCCCGGTGCCGTACGGTACGGCGCGGCGCGACCGGGACGGGGGCAGCCGGGACACGGCGGCATCCGGCCCCAGGCCCGCGCCCCGGCCTCGTCCAGGTGTACGTGTCCCCGTCCCCCGCCCGGGTGTATCCGTGCCGGGCGTAGGCGTACCCGGCGCCGACCGGGGCAGGCGGCGTCGGGTGAACATCCTCCGGCCCTCCGGCGGCCCGTGCCGGTTCCTCCGTCGTGGGACTGTCACGGCCCCGTCATCCGACGGATCGGTTCGCGCCAGAGGCCCTTGGGGCACTATGACGGGGTGGCAGCCGTAAGGTCGTCCGACGCGTACGCGTCCGGCGGCCCGCTCCGGAGGACCGGGCGGGCCGTCGGACGAGCGCTGCGCCTGCCGTTCACCGCCTCCGCGCGCGGGATCAGGAAGGCGACCCACGCGCACGGCGCGGGCGAGTCCGGGCTCGGCAAGCTGATCGAGCTGCACGCCGTGAACGGCGCGGGCGATGTCATGATCACCGTCGCGCTCGCCTCGACCGTCTTCTTCTCCGTACCGACCGACGAGGCGCGCGGCCGGGTCGCGCTCTACCTCGCCGTCACGATGGCGCCCTTCGCCCTGCTCGCCCCGGTCATCGGCCCGCTCCTGGACCGTCTGCCGCACGGCCGCCGCGCCGCGATGGCCACCGCCATGCTGACCCGCGCCGTCCTCGCGATCGCCATGTCGACCGCGGTGATCACCGGGGGCCTGGAGCTGTATCCGGCGGCGCTCGGGGTGCTGGTCGCCTCCAAGGCGTACGGGGTGGTGCGCAGCGCGGTGGTGCCCCGGCTGCTGCCGCCGCGCTTCTCGCTCGTACGCGCCAACTCCCGCGTCACGCTCGCCGGTCTGCTGGCCACCGGTGTGGCGGCGCCGATCGCCGCCGGGCTGCATCTGATCGGGCCGCGGGGGCCGCTGTACGGGGCCTGTCTGATCTTCCTGGGCGGTACGGTCCTGGCGTTCACGCTGCCGCACACCGTGGACTCGGCGAAGGGGGAGCGCAAGGCCCGGCTGGTCACCGTGGACCACGGCAGGAACGGCCGGGGGGAGCGGGAACGGCGGCCCACCCTGCGGACGGTCGGCCCCGCCGTGCTCCACGGCCTCCAGGCCAACGCCTCGCACCGCCTCCTCTCCGGCTTCCTGACCTTCTTCCTCGCCTTCCTCCTGCGCGAACACCCGATCGCCGGGCAGAACGCGGCCGTCTCCCTCGGCATCGTCGGTGTCGCGGCCGGCGCGGGCAACGCGCTCGGCACGACGGTCGGCGCCTGGCTCAAGGCGCGCGGACCCGAGGTGATCATCGCCACGATGCTGGGCCTCGCCCTGTTCACCACGGTGCTGGCGGCGCTGCTCTTCGGCGGCGTGATGATGGCGGTGCTGTGCGCGGTCGCCGGGTTCTCGCAGGCGCTGTCGAAGCTGTCCCTGGACGCGGTGATCCAGCGCGACGTCCCGGAGGAGGTACGGACGTCCGCGTTCGCCCGCTCCGAGACGCTGCTCCAGATGTCCTGGGTGGTCGGGGGCGCGATCGGTATCGCGCTGCCGCTCAACGGGGTGCTGGGGATGGGCGTGGCTGCGGGCATCCTGGCGCTGGGGGCGCTGGTGGCCGTACGGGGACTGCTGACCACGGCGCGGCGCGGCTCGCCGCACCCGCGTGTGGCGTGAACCGGGGCGCCCGATAACCTTCGGCCCATGACCGTTGCGTTCTTCTCTGGTAGGTACCGCCGGGCCGGCGCCGCCCTCGGCGCGGTGTCCGCCGGGCTCCTCGTCCTCGCCGCCTGTGACAAGCCGACGCCGCTCGCGACCGTGACGGTCAACAGCGACTCGGTCAACACCGAGGCGGCCTGCTACAACGACGGCAAGGCCATCAAGGAGGCGGACATGCAGCCTTGCCTCAACAAGAAGGCCGACAGGACGCTGACGGTCGCCGTGGACGACAAGATCCGCTTCGGTGTCGACCCGGAGATCGCCGAGCGCGGCTGGACGCTCTTCATCAACGGCCAGCCCGCCGAGCAGGAGCCGTACAAGAAGACGTACCGGACCATCCCGGCCAGCGCGTTCTTCTCCAGCCAGACCGGTGAGACGACCAACGAGACCCAGGTCAGCGTGGTCGAGACCTCGGGCAAGTCCCTGACGGGTGTCTGGCACTTCCAGTTCAAGAAGAGCTAGCCCCCGCTCCTGAGCCGTCCCGGTCGTCGCCGGCCGGCCCCGGCCACCGCTGATCCGCCCCTGACCGTCGCTTCGAGAGGTTCCGTCATGCGTGTACTCGTCGTGACGGCCGTGGCGGCGGAGGCCGACGCCGTGGCCGCCGGGCTCGGCCGGTACGCGGCCAGTGGGGTACGGGAGCTGACCGGCGGTTACGAGATGAAGGGCCACGCCCAGTACACGCCGCGGCCCGGCTCCGTGCAGATACCGGTGGTCGACGTCATGGCGGGCGGGGTCGGCCCGACGGCCGCAGCGGTCGCCACGGCGACGGCGCTCGCGTCCTCCCCGTACGACCCTCCGTACCATCTCGTCGTCTCGGCGGGGATCGGCGGCGGCTTCCCGCCGCACGCGCCGATCGGTTCGCTCGTCGTCGCGGACGCGATGGTCGCGGCCGATCTGGGCGCGGACTCCCCCGACGGCTTCGCCGCCGTCGACGAACTGGGCTTCGGCCGCTCCGTACACCGCCCGCCGGCGGAACTCGCGGCCAGGATGGCCGCGGTGCTGAACACGGACCCCGCCGTCCCCGCGCTCCTCGCGCCGGTGCTGACCGTCTCGACGGCGACCGGCACGGCCGCGCGCACGGCGGAGCTGACCGCGCGTCATCCGCGGGCCGCGGCGGAGGCGATGGAGGGGTACGGGGTCGCGGAGGCCGCCGCCGTCCACGGCGTACCGTGTACGGAGGTCCGCGCGATCTCGAACGCCGTCGGCCCGCGCGACCGCGCGTCGTGGCAGATCGGCCGGGCGCTGGAGTCGCTGCGGAACGCGTTCACCCTGCTCACCCCCGTTTTCGAGGAGCCGTCATGACGCCCTCCCTGCCGTCGCAGAACACCTCCGCACCGCTGCGGATCGCGTACTCGCCGTGCCCGAACGACACGTTCGTCTTCGACGCCTGGGCGCACGGCCGGGTGGCGGGGGCGCCCGAACTCGACGTCACCTTCGCGGACATCGACATCACCAACGGCATGGCGGAGCGCGGCGAGTTCGACGTCCTGAAGGTCTCGTACGCCGTACTCCCCTGGATCCTCGACGAGTTCACGCTGCTGCCCTGCGGCGGTGCGCTGGGCCGCGGCTGCGGTCCCCTGGTCCTCACGAAGGAGCCGGGCACCGACCTGACCGGGAAGACCGTCGCCGTACCGAGCGAGCGCTCCACGGCCTATCTGCTCTTCCGGCAGTGGGCGGCCGACGTGGTCCCCGGCGGGGTGGGCGAGATCGTCGTCCTGCCCTTCCACGAGATCATGCCGGCGGTACGGGACGGCAAGGTGGACGCCGGACTCGTCATCCACGAGGCGCGGTTCACCTATCAGAACTACGGGCTGCACTGCCTCGCCGACATGGGCGAGCACTGGGAGTCCACGACGGGCCTGCCGATCCCGCTGGGCGCGATCGTCGCGAAGCGCTCCCTGGGCGAGGACACCCTGCGGCTGCTGGCGGACTCGGTGCGCCGCTCGGTCCGGATGGCCTGGGACGACCCGGAGGCGTCGCGTCCGTACGTACAGGAGCACGCCCAGGAGATGGACCCGAGCGTCGCGGACCAGCACATCGGCCTGTACGTCAACGAGTTCACCGCGGACCTGGGCGAGGACGGCTACGCCGCCATCCGCGGCCTTCTGACCCGTGCGGCGGCGGAGGGCCTGGTCCCGGCCCTCCCGGCGGACGCCCTGCGCTTCGTCTGAGCCTCGCCCCCGCGCCCCCTCGCTTCGCTGACGCGGAAGAAGGCCGGAGCGGTGACGTGCGCTCCGGCCTTCGGGGTACGGCCTTCGGGTTACGGCTACGGGTACGGGCGTGAGGCGGCCCGCGGTCAGACGTCCAACTGGTCGGCGACCGCGCGGAGCAGGCCCGCGATCTTCGCGCCGTGCACCTTGTCGGGGTAGCGGCCCCGCTCCAGCATCGGGGTGATGTTCTCCAGCAGCGTCGTCAGATCCTGCACGATCGAGGCCAGTTCGTCCGGCTTGCGGCGCTGGGCCGCCGCCACCGAGGGCGTCGGGTCGAGGACCGTCACGGAGAGCGCCTGGTCACCGCGCTGGCCCGCGACGACACCGAACTCCACACGCTGGCCCGGCTTGAGGGCGTCGACTCCGTCGGGGAGGACCGACGAGTGGACGAAGACGTCGCCGCCGTCGTCGCGGGAGAGAAAGCCGAAGCCCTTCTCGCTGTTGAACCACTTGACCTTGCCGGTAGGCACGTCTGTCCTCGTCCTTGTACTCGTTGGGGCGCTGGCGCGCGCGAAACGGCTCTGGATAGCACTACAGCGGGTCGTCGACCCGCCACACCCAAGGCTAATGGCCCAGGGGCTGGTGACAAGACGTTGCCGGACGGTTCCTGTCCGCTGCCTTCCGCAGGGAACTACCCTGGTGAGGTGACTGCTACTCCTGCACCCCGATCAACAGGCCGGCCGATGGGCTCCGCGCGCGACGAGGCCGGACCCGGTGACGGTCTGGTCCGGGCCGGCGCGATCGTCTTCATCCTTGGTGCCGTGGCCACCCTCGTCACGGTGACGCCGCTGTTCCTCGGCTCGGACCCGTTCCCGACGATCGCCTACGCCGTCTCCATGCTGATGGGCGTGGGGTTCGCCGTCGCCGGTGCGGGCGTCCTGCGCTCGGTCGCCGCGCAGCGCAGCCGCGACAAGGGCTGACAAGGGCGGAAAGGACGGAGTTCGCGGACGGTCAGAGCGCCGTCGTGTTGCCGACGTACCCCTTGAGCCAGGCCGGGAACGCCGTCAGGTCCGTCAGGACGACGTCCGCCCCCTCCGTACGCAACTCCTCCTCGCCGCACGGTCCCGTCGGTACGGCCACGGAGAGCGCCCCCGCCGTACGCGCCCCGCGCACATCGCCGGTGTGGTCCCCGACGTACACGGACGCGCCGTGCTCGCGCAGCGCCTCGCCCTTGGCCTCGGCCCACAGCCAGCCGATGACCGCGTCCGGCTCGATGCCGAGGTGGCTGAGGTGGAGCTCGGCGTTCGGCTCGTGCTTGGCGGTGACGACGATCGCGCGGCCACCGAGCGCCTGGACGGCGGCTATCGCCTCGCGGGCGCCGGGCAGCGCCAGGGTCGGGGCGATCGCGAATGTGGGATAGATCTCCCTGTACCGGTCACCCATCTCCGCGATCCGCGCCTCGGGGAACCAGTGCCTCAGCTCCTGGTCGAGCGGCGGACCGAGCCGGCTGACGGCGAGGTCGGCGTCGATGTGCACCCCGGTCTCGACGGAAAGCGCCTGATAGACGGCGTGGATACCGGGCCGGGAGTCGATGAGGGTCATGTCGAGGTCGAAGCCGACCACCGGCCCCGGACGGTCCGTACGCGATGCCGCCGATGCCGTGGATGCCGTCGTTGTCGTCGATGTCGTGGAGGGTGCCATGCGGGCCATTCTGCCCGGGGCGCCCGCGGGCAGGTCGGCCCCGTGAGGTGGCTTGATCCGGGTGCTTAGACTTAGCCAAGCCTTACCACCTCCTCCGACGTCTCCGCCCGACCGCCCTGACCCCGCCGACCGCCTCCGATGGGTTCCGATGCCAGTCGCCGTCGTCCCGACGACCCCGCCGCCCCGTACCGCCAGGGGCGGACTCGTCGTCCGCCGGATCGGCTGGACGGTGGCCGGTGTCGTGGCCGTCCTGCTCGCGGTCCTGCTGAGCCTCGCCGTCGGGGCGCGGGCCGTCGCACCGTCCACCGTCGTCGACGCGCTGCTGGGCACCGGGCACGGGGACGACGCCGAGGTCATCCGCCAACTCCGTGTCCCGCGCACGCTGATCGGGCTGATGGTCGGCGCGGCGCTCGCCCTCGCCGGTACGGCGCTCCAGGGCATCACCCGCAACCCGATCGCCGACCCCGGCATCCTCGGCGTCAGCCAGGGCGCCTCGGTGGGCGTCGTGCTGGCCATCGCCTTCGCCGGGGTGCACACCCTGACCGGCTACGTCTGGTTCGCGTTCGCGGGCGCGGGTGTCGCCTCCGTCGCGGTGTACGCGATCGCCGCCCGGGGGCGCGGCGGCGCGACCCCCGTCAAGCTCGCCCTCGGCGGCGCGGCGATCAACGCGCTGCTGGTGTCGGTGACGATGGCGGTGCTGACGACGAGCGCGGCGACGCTGGACGAGTTCCGCTTCTGGCAGGTGGGGTCGCTGGCCGGCCGGAACGCCGAAGTGGCCGGTCAGGTCTGGCCGTTCCTGCTCGTCGGCACGGTCCTGGTGGTCTCCGTGGCGCGCGGTCTGGACGCGCTGGCGCTCGGCGAGGACGTCGCGAAGGGGCTGGGCCAGAACGTCGGGGCGGTACGGGTCCTGGGCGGCGTCGGCGCGACCGTACTGACGGGCGTGGGCGTCGCGGCGGCGGGGCCGATCGCCTTCATCGGGCTGGCCGTTCCGCACATCGCCCGCGCGCTGGTCGGCACCGACCACCGCTGGGTGCTGCCGATGGCCGCGCTGATCGGTCCCGTCATGCTGCTGGTCTCCGATGTGATCGGCCGGATCGTCTTCCCGCCGAGCGAGGTTCCCGCGGGGGTGATGACGGCGCTGATCGGGGTGCCGTTCCTGGTCACGCTCGTACGTCGGAAGGCGGTGCCCGCGTGACGACCACGGCGAAGGCCCTCGTGGACGACGCTCCGGCTCCGCCCCGGTCCGGGATACGGCCCGCCGGGTACACGCGGGTACGGGCCGCGCGGGCGTCGTTCCTGCTGCACCGGCGCTCGGCCGTCGCCGCCGCCGGGCTCGCCGTCCTCCTCGCCGCCGTCTGCGTCGCGTATCTGAGCGTGGGCGAGAGCTTCGTACCCCCCGCCGAGGTCCTGAAGGTCCTCACCGGGCAGCCGTCCGCGCAGGAGTTGGTCGTCGGGACGCTGCGGCTGCCGCGCATGGTGGTCGGGCTGCTCGTCGGGCTGGCGTTCGGCGTCGCGGGCGCGCTGATCCAGACCGTCGCCCGCAACCCGCTCGCCAGCCCCGACATCATCGGCGTCAGCCAGGGCGCGAGCGCGCTCACGGTCGGCGCGATGACCTACGGGGTGACGTCCTTCTCCGTACTCCCCTATCTCTCCGTCACCGGCGGCATTCTGGCGGCGGCGCTGGTGTACGTCTTCGCGTGGCGCGGCGGGCTGCACGCCACGCGCTTCGTGCTCATCGGGATCGGCTTCGCGATCGCGCTGCGCTCGATCACCACGCTCTTCCTGACCAAGGGCGACTACCTGGTCGCCCAGCAGGCCCAGGTCTGGATGACGGGCTCGCTCAACGGGCGCGGCTGGGACGTGGCCACGCCGCTCGGCTGGGTGCTGCTGGCGGCGCTGCCCGCGGTGGCGTGGGCGGCGTACGCGCAGCGCACGGTCTCGATGGACGACGACACCGCCACCGCGCTCGGTGTACGGCTCGGGCGCGTCCGGCTCGGTCTGGTGCTGCTCGGTGTGGTGCTGGCGTCGGTGGCGACGGGCGCGGCGGGACCGGTGGACTTCGTGGCGCTGCTGGCGCCGCAGATCGCCCGGCGCATGACGCGTACGGCGCAGATCCCGCTGGTGTGCTCGGCGCTGATGGGCGCGGTGATCGTCGTCCTGGCGGATCTCCTGGCGCGCAGGCTGTTCTCGCCGACCGAACTGCCGGTGGGGGTACTGACGGCGGCGGTGGGCGCCCCGTATCTGATCTGGCTGATCATCCGCGGACGCACCGCGGGAACCGGCACGGGAGGCAAGGGATGAGCAAGCTCGTCGCGCGTGAGCTGACGCTCGCCTACGAGGACCGTACGGTCGTCCAGGAACTGGACCTGGCCGTACCCGACGGGCGGGTGACCGTCATCGTCGGCCCGAACGCCTGCGGCAAGTCGACCACGCTGCGCGCGCTGGGCCGGCTGCTGCGGCCGAAGGGCGGTTCCGTCCTGCTCGACGGTACGGAGCTGGCGCGCATCCCGACCCGGCGGATCGCGCAGTCGATCGGCCTGCTGCCGCAGTCGCCGGTGGCGCCGGAGGCGATCACGGTCGCTGACCTGGTCGCGCGGGGCCGGCAGCCGCACCAGCACTGGTGGCAGCAGTGGTCGGACGAGGACGAGCGCGCGGTGACCGACGCGATGGCCCGTACGGATGTGACCGCGCTCGCCGACCGGTCGGTGGACGAGCTGTCGGGCGGGCAGCGCCAACGGGTCTGGATCGCGATGGCGCTGGCCCAGGAGACGGAGCTGCTCCTCCTGGACGAGCCGACGACCTTCCTGGACATCGCGCACCAGGTGGAGGTCCTGGACCTGGTACGCCGCCTCAACCACGAGCAGGGCCGTACGGTCGTGATCGTGCTCCACGACCTCAACCAGGCGGCCCGGTACGCGGATCACCTGGTCGCCATGAAGGCGGGCCGCATCGTGGCGGAGGGCACGCCGGGGGAGATCGTCACGGCGGAGCTGGTACGGGACGTCTTCGGGCTGGAGTCGGTGGTGGTCCCCGACCCGGTGACGGGGTCACCGCTGGTGGTGCCGGGGGCGCCGTACAGCCCGGAGGGGACCGGCACGACGGCGGACGGGAACGCCGTGGTGGCCGGGGAAGCCGGAGCGGCGGACGGGAACGCCGTGGCGGCCGGGGGCGGATCAGCCGGGGTTGGATCAGCCGGGTGACGCCGTTCAGCCGGCCGCGCACTCGAAGGCGTGGTGCCCGCTGGCCAGCCGCTCGACGGAGAGCACGCCGAAGTCCGCCGCGCTCAGCAGCGCGCGCAGATCGTCGTGGTGCCCGAAGCTGCGGGTCTCCTTTCCGCAGATCACCGTCTGGAAGAGGGAGTGGGCCGCGTCGGTCTCCGTCTCCAGGAGCGGTTCCATCACGATCAGCCGGGGCCGCGGCACCCCCGGGGCGTGCGTCCGCGCGGTACGGGTCATCGCCCGGCGTACCGCGGTGAGGATGCGTACGCCGCCCTCGTGGGACCAGTCGTGCAGGACGTTCTTGAGCAGATAGAGGTCACCGCCCTCGGACACCTCCTGGAAGATGTCCGAGGGGTGGAAGCTGAGCCGGCCCGCGAGGGGGTGTCCGGCGGTCGCGGCCAGCCTGGCGTCCGCCCGTTCGCAGACGCTCGGCCGGTCGACGCAGACGCCTTCCAGGTGTGGGTTCCCCGCCAGGATCGACATGATCATCGTGCCGTCGCCGCCGCCGACGTCGACCACCCGCCGCACCCCGGAGAAGTCGAACCGCTCCACGAGCGCGGCGGCCGCCGGAACCGCCAGCTCCGCCATCGCCGCGTCGAAGACGCCTTCCGCCTCCGGGGTGCGTCCCAGGTACTCGTAGAGCGGGACGCCGAAGACCCGCTCGAACCCGGACCGTCCGGTACGGGCGGTCTCCAGCAGCCCGCCGAAGGCGTCGTCGTACGTCTCGGCCAGCAGGATGACGAAGTTCCGCAGGGATCCCGGGTGATCGCTCCTCAGCGCGGCGGAGCCCGGCGCCAGTCCGAAGGCCCCGTGGCGGTCGCGCTCGAAGATCCCGCACGTGACGAGCACCTGGAGGAGGAGGGGCAGTACGTCGCGGTCGGCCCCGGTGCGTTCGGCGATCTCGTCGGCCGGCAGGAAGCCGCCGTCCAGCACATCGGCGATACGCAGCCTGGCCGCCACCGCCAGTACGCGCGAGGCGCAGCCGCCCGCCGCGATCTCCATGAGACGCCTGGCGTCCCCCGGGGCTTCCTCGTGGTCGATCCGTCCGTCGCTCACAGGCACGCCGCCTTCACCTAGGGCCTCTCGGCCGTCCGCAGGGCGCCCGGAACAACGAGGCGGAGCGGCCGGGAGAAACGGCCCCGACGCGCCGGACGACCCACGCACATGTGAACACCCGCAGCCCCTTACGGATGAACCCGCGCTCTTCCTGAGGCGCCGACCGCCGCCGGTCGGCAGGGTGTTCACGGGCGACCACGGAACCCGAAGATGGCGAGGAAGACCGTGACAGCTACCGCCGACACCCCGGCCGACACCCCTTCGACATCGACCGCCGAACAGGCGGACCATGCGGACCAGGGCCCCGGCTATCCGATGGAACGCACCTGCCCGTACCAAATGCCCACGGGCTACGAGCTGTTGCGCGCGGCCGGGCCGCTGTCACAGGTGAGCCTGTACGACGGCCGGCAGGTCTGGCTGGTCGCCGGGAACGCCGAGGGGCGCGCGCTGCTGCCCGACCCGAGGCTCTCCTCCAACACCGACCACCCCGACTTCCCCTTCCTGACGGAGCGTCTCGGCTCCCATCGATTCGCCGCCCTCCCCCTGATCGGTACGGACGACCCCGAACACGCCCGCCAGCGCAAGCTGTTGACCTCGGGCTTCGGTATCCGCCGGATCGCCGCCCTGCGCCCGCACATCGAGCGGACCGCCGAGGCGCTGCTCGACCGGATGCTCGCCGAGGGCGACCGGGCGGACCTGGTCCCCGCCTACACCTTGCCGCTCGCCTCCGACTCGACCTTCGCGCTGCTGGGCGTACCGGAGGAGGACCGCCCCTGTCTCGACGCGCACTCCCGGCGCGCGCTCTTCCCGGCCGACGGGGACGACGCGGACTCGCCCGCGCTGGCGTTCCAGGAAATCCTGGGCTATCTCCGCGACTTGATCGCGCGGCGGGCGCGGGTGCCCGGCGACGGGCTGATCGACGACATGATCGCGAGCGCCCGGGACCACGGCGGCGCCGATCTGGAGGGGCTGGTGACGATCTGCTCGGTCCTGATGGTCGGCGGCAACGAGAGCACGTCCAGCACGATCGCCACCTCCGTCCTGGCCCTGCTCGAACACCCGGACCAGCTCGCCGCGTTGCGGAACGACGCGTCGCTGACCGCGGGCGCGGTCGAGGAGTTGACCCGGCTCATCTCCGTCACGGACGGGCTCCAGCGGGTGGCGACGGCGGACATCGAGATCGCCGGACGGACCATCAAGGAGGGCGACGGCGTGATCATCTCGACGATGCTGATGAACCGGGACCCGAGCGCCTGGGAGGATCCGCACCTCCTCGACATCCGCCGGAAGGCG
Organism: Streptomyces sp. NPDC087310; assembly: GCF_044744405.1. Classification (NCBI taxonomy): domain Bacteria; kingdom Bacillati; phylum Actinomycetota; class Actinomycetes; order Kitasatosporales; family Streptomycetaceae; genus Streptomyces; species Streptomyces sp. NPDC087310. The sequence goes on from NZ_JBIUYF010000005.1 coordinate 567,482, forward strand.
GGCCGCCATGTCGCCTTCGGCTACGGCATCCACCAGTGCGTCGGACAGAACCTGGCCCGCGCCGAGATGGAGATCGCCCTCAACACCCTGCTGCGCCGCGTTCCGTCCCTCCGGCTGGCCGTCCCTCCGGAGCAGGTACGGGGCAGCGTCCCGCACGCGCTGCTGGGCGGCGTGGCCGAGCTTCCGATCGCCTGGTAGGGCCGACGCCATGACCAGCGGCATTCCCGGCGACCCCGACCCCGACCCCGACATCGACATCGACATCGACACTGAACGGTGCATCGGCGCGGCGATGTGCGTCCTGCACGCGCCCGCCGTGTTCACCCAGAACGACGACGGCGTGGCCGCGCTGCTGCCGGCGGACCCGCACCACGGGGACGCCACGGAAGCGGTCCGCGAGGCCGTGGCGACCTGCCCCGTCCAGGCCATCACCCTGCGGTAGCGCCCCGACGCGCGTGTACGGACGCGGGCCTAGCGCGCGGTCTTCCGCCGCGCGCGCCACACCAGGTACAGCGCCGAGGACACCGCCGCCGTACGGAGCACCACCGGCCAGACCCCGGTCAGCGCCTCCGCCATCCCGTCCTTCGGGATCACCTCGCCCCAGCGGCCGTCCGTCCGGCCCCAGATCCAGATCAGACCGCCGGCCGCCGACACGCCGGGGAGGCCGAAGACCGCCCACTTCGCCTCGGCGCGGGAGAGGGTCCGGGAGGCGTACGCGAGGAGCCAGCCGCCGCCGAGCGCCAGCCAGGAGCCGAGGAACGCGCCCGCGACCAGCAGGGCCGCCGCCAGCAGCAGGAACGGGTTGGACAGGCCGTTGCCCTTGGCCTTGGCCGGCCGGGGCCTGGGGCGGAGCCGGAGCCTCCGGCGGCGGGGTGTGCCGCTCTCCGTCTCCTCCGGGGCCTCGGCGGCCTCCGTACCGGCGCCGTCCGCGCCGTCCGCCGCCGACTCCGGATCCGTGGCCTCCGCAGGCTTCGCCGTTTTCTTCGGCGGCGGCTTGAGCATGGCGGGGATCTCGACCCCGCCCACGAAGCCGTGCGTCGACTCCATCGACAGGTCCGCCATGCCCGCCGGCCCCGGGGGGCCCTGCTCGATCCGCCACCAGTCGGGCTGCCGGGGCGTGCGGGGCGGTGTCCTCGGCGGGGCGGGCACGGAGGCCGCCGGGGTGGCGGGGGAATCCGACGCCTGCGCGGGAATCCTGGGCCCCGGACCGGCCGCCGGAGCGGTGTCGGCGACGTCCTCGGGCGCCGCAGAAGGTGCCACGGGAGGCGGGGCGACAGGCGGGGGCGCGGTGGGCGGGGCTTCCGGCGGCCTCGACGGCTCCGGCGCTTCCGGCGATTCCGACGGCTCCGGCGGCTCCGACGGCCTCGGCTCCGTGGACTCCTTCGGCGCCGCAGGCGCCTTCGCCCCCTTCGCGTCCCTGGCCCTCCTCGGCTCCCTGGATCCCTTCGGTCCCAGCAGACCGAGCCCCTTCGCCAGCCCCGACCGCTGCACCGGTACGGCGACCTCCGGCGCGTCCGGGGCGCGCGCCGCCGCCGTATCGCCGTCCCGCCGGGCGGCCTCCCGTACCACCACATGCGGTTCGCCCAGCCGTCCCAGGATCCGGCGGACGGCCGCGGGGCTGTCGGTGCCGAACTTCCCGCGCTGCTTGTCGATCTCGTTGCGCAGCGTCGAGACCAGCCGCATCCGGTCCCCCGAGGGCAGGTGCTGCTGCTGGGCCGCGTCCCCGACGCGACTCAGGTAGTCGTAGACGAGCTGATCGCTCTCGATCCCCACACTGTCCTCCGCACACACGCACCGCACACCCCGGGCAGGCGTGACCGCCGCCACCACGGCGGCCACAGCGCGATGGTGTCGAACTCCTCCCCCGTGCGTCCACCCCGTACATCCAGTACGAAGAACGACGGAGAACGGCGGAGAACGGCGGAGAAGGCCGGAGAACGCCGGAAATCCACCGCACCCCGGAAAACCCGCGGCCCGCCCCACCCCAGGGACACGAGCGGTGGGGCCTTCACGGGCTAACGTGGAACGGATGGGGACCCGCGAAGGCTGAGCAGGAGGCGCACGTGTCCGAAGGAACCGGCGGTACGCCACCGCGCACACTCGCGGAGGCCCTGCGCACCCAGGGGGACGACTCGCTCGCCGCCCTGCTGCGTGCCAGGCCCGATCTGCTCAACCCCGTGCCGGGCGACCTGTCCCAGCTCGCGACCCGCGCCGGAACCCGCGCGTCCGTCGTACGGGCGCTGGAACGGCTCGACCGGTTCACGCTCCAGACCGCGGAGGCGCTCGCCGTGGCGCCCGAGCCCGCCCCGTACGACACGCTGCGCGCGCTGCTGACCGGCGACGAGGGCGACGAGCGGATCGAGGCGGCGCTGCCGACCGCCGTGGCGACCCTGCGGGACCAGGCGCTGATCTGGGGCGCTGACGACCGGCTGCGCCTCGTCCGTACCGCCCGCGAGCTGCTGGCGCCGTCCGCCACCCATCCCTCGCCGACCGGGCTGGGCCCGACCGTCGCCGAGGCCACGGCCGGGATGTCGCCGGGCCGGCTCCAGGAGATCCTGACCGCGACGGGGCTGCCCTCCACCCACGACCCGGTCTCCGCCGTCGCCTCGCTCACCGCGCTCTTCACCGACCGGACGCGTATGGCGGCACTGCTCGACACCGCGCCCATGGAGGCGCTGTCGGTGCTGGACCGGCTGGTGTGGGGGCCGCCGTACGGCGAGGTGACGTCCAGCCCGACCCCGCCCGTGCGCTGGCTGCGTGACCGGGGGCTGCTGCTGCCCGCGACGACGCGGACGGTCGTCCTGCCGCGCGAGGCCGCGCTCCATCTGCGCGCCGGGCGCGCGCACCGCAAGCCGGAGCCCGCTGCGCCCGCGGTCGCGCCGCGTACCGAGGGGGCGGCTTCCGGATCGGCCGCGGCGCGCGCCCAGGCCGGCCGGTTCCTGCCGCCGGCCGCCCGCGCGGAGGCCGCCCGCCCGCAGGTGGTGGACAGTACGGCCGCGGGCCAGGCGTTCACCGCGCTCGCCACCGTCGAGGAGCTGGCCAAGGACTGGAACGAGGGCGGCCCGAACGTCCTGCGGGCCGGCGGGCTCTCCGTACGCGACCTCAAGCGCACCGCCACCGCCCTCGACGTCACCGAGCCCGTCGCCGCCTTCTGGGTCGAACTGGCCTACGCGGCAGGGCTGTTGGCGTCGGACGGCGAGACGGACGAACGGTACGCGCCGACCCCCGCCTACGACGACTGGCAGGAGCGGCCCGCCCCCGAGCGCTGGGCCCACCTGGCCACCGCCTGGCTGACGGCGACCCGCACCGCGGGCCTGGTCGGCAGCCAGGACTCCAAGGGCCGTACGCTCGCGGCGCTCGGCACGGACCTGGACCGGGGCCCCGCGCCGGAGGTACGGCGGCGGATCCTCGAACTCCTCGCCACCCTCCCCGCGGGCACCGCCCCCGACCCCGAGTCGCTGCTCGCCCGGCTGCGCTGGGAACGCCCCCTGCGCGGCGCGTCCGCCGCCGGCCGCTCGGACGACCTGCGCGGGCGCCTCGCGGCGTGGACGCTGAACGAGGCGGAGATGCTGGGGATCACGGGCCGGGGCGCGCTGTCGTCCCACGCCCGCGCGCTCCTGGACGGCGACGGCCCGGTCACGGATACGGATACGGGCACGGACCGGAGCCCCGCCCACCCGACCGCCCATCCGGCCGGCCGCCTCTCCCCCGCCGGCCTGCGCGCCGCCCGCGCCCTCGCGCCGCTCCTGCCCGAGGCCCTGGACCACGTACTCCTCCAGGCCGACCTGACCGCCGTGGCCCCCGGCCCGCTGCTGCGCCCCCTGGCCGAGCTGCTGTCCGTCGCCGCCGAGGTCGAGTCCAAGGGCGGCGCGACCGTCTACCGCTTCACGCCCGGGTCCGTACGGCGTGCCCTGGACGCCGGGCAATCCGCCTCCGACCTGCACGAATTCCTCAAGAACCACAGCCGTACGCCCGTACCGCAGCCGCTCGCCTATCTCATCGACGACGTGGCGCGGAAGCACGGCCATCTGCGGGTCGGCGTGGCCTCCGCGTACGTACGGTGCGACGACGAGGCCGTGCTCGACGAGATCCTGGCCGACAAGCGCTCGCAGGGTTTGCGGCTGCGCCGCCTCGCCCCGACCGTGCTCGCGGCGCACGCGGACGCGGGGGCGCTGCTCGAAGGGCTGCGCACCATGGGGTTCGCGCCCGCCGCCGAGTCCGCCGACGGCGATGTGATGATCACCCGCGCCCACGCGCACCGCACCCCGCCCCGCGCGGCGCCGGCACCGGTCCCGGACGGGCCGCCCACGCCGGACCGGACGCTGCTGAGCGCGGCGGTCCGGGCGATCAGGGCCGGGGACATGGCCGCGACGGTGGTCCGCAGGCCGGTGCCCGAGCCGACGGCGTCCGGATCGGCCACGCTGTCGGCCGCGGCGGCGATGTCCGCCGGTCTCTCCGCGGCCGACGCGAACGGGGCGCTCCCCCGTACGACGTCCGCCGAGACGCTGGCGACCGTCCAGGCCGCCGCCATGACGGGCTCGGCGGTCTGGATCGGCTACGTCAACGCGGACGGCGCGGCCAGCCAGCGCGTCATCGCGCCGGTACGGGTGGAGGGCGGTTACGTGACGGCGTACGACCACACGGCCGACGAGGTCCGTACGTACCCGCTGCACCGCATCACGGGCGTGGCGGAGCTGGCCGACGACCCGGCCTGAGCCGCCGGAGCCGGGCGGACAGGGGTACGGCGGGCTTCGCCACGGACACCTTCGGCTTCCCGGCCCCCGGGCCGGACCCCGGCTCCGGCTGCGGCTCCGCCTCCGGCTCGTTCAGCATGTGGAACCGCCGCGAGACCCACCGTCCCAGCAGCAGATACGCGATCAGCGCGCCGCTGGTGTTCAGGATCACATCGTCGATGTCGAAGGCGCGCCCCTCGACCATCGCGCCCTGCGCCAGCTCCACCAGCGCCATCACCACGGCGGTCACCACCAGCACCCGCAGCATCCGCAGCCTGCGCGGCATGAGCAGCGGAAGGATCACCCCGAAGGGCGCCCCCATCAGCAGGTTTCCGCCGATCTGCTTGCACGCGGCGAGGAACGTGTAGTCCTCGGCGTACTGCATCAGCGAGTGTCCGGGCCGGAGGTTGGACCCGGCGATGTCGGCGGAGACCGGGGACGGTGTCAGCGTCATCTCGGCCAGCACGGCGGCGAACCCCACCAGGGCGACGAAGGCGACCGCCATGATCAGGGCCCGGAGCGCGCTCCGGCCCCAGGAGCGCCGGGGGACCCGTGCCTTCCGCCACCCCTGCGCGCCACGTGAAGTGTCCCCGGGAGCGGCCTGCGCCGGCCCGGTCCGTTCCGTCTCAGCGGTCATAGCCACCTGATGCCCCGGCCCCGCCGGGATACGCGGCCCCCGGGCGGGTGCCTGATACGCCCGGGTGCCGGATCGGCGCGGGCGGCCGGTCGGCGCGGGTGCCGGATCGGCGCGCGATGCGCGACACTGGTCGTTTGGCATCCGGATGCCCTAGCGAACGTACGGAAAGGGCGCAACCGTGAACGGACCGCTCATCGTCCAGAGCGACAAGACGTTGCTGCTCGAAGTCGATCACGACCAGGCCGACGCCTGCCGTCGTGCCATCGCGCCCTTCGCCGAACTGGAGCGCGCCCCCGAGCACATCCACACCTACCGGCTGACCCCGCTGGGCCTGTGGAACGCCCGGGCCGCCGGGCACGACGCCGAGCAGGTGGTCGACGCGCTGGTGGAGTTCTCCCGCTACCCCGTGCCGCACGCCCTGCTCGTGGACGTCGCCGAGACGATGGCCCGCTACGGGCGGCTCACCCTCTCCAAGCACCCCACCCACGGCCTGGTCCTGACCTCCACCGACCGGCCCGTGCTGGAGGAGATCCTCCGGTCCAAGAAGGTCCAGCCGCTGGTCGGCAACCGGATCGACCCGGACACCGTCGCCGTGCACCCCTCCGAGCGCGGCCAGATCAAGCAGACGCTGCTCAAGCTGGGCTGGCCGGCCGAGGACCTCGCCGGTTACGTGGACGGTGAGGCGCACGCGATCGAGCTGGACGAGTCGGGGTGGGCACTGCGGCCGTATCAGAAGCAGGCCGTCGAGGGGTTCTGGCACGGCGGTTCCGGTGTGGTCGTGCTGCCGTGCGGGGCCGGGAAGACGCTGGTCGGGGCGGGTGCGATGGCGCAGGCCAAGGCGACGACGCTGATCCTGGTGACCAATACCGTCTCGGCCCGCCAGTGGAAGCACGAGCTGGTGAAGCGCACATCGCTGACCGAGGAGGAGATCGGCGAGTACAGCGGTACGCGCAAGGAGATCCGGCCGGTCACGATCGCCACGTACCAGGTGCTGACGACGCGCCGTAAGGGCATCTACCCGCACCTGGAGCTGTTCGACTCGCGCGACTGGGGCCTGATCGTCTACGACGAGGTGCATCTGCTGCCCGCGCCCGTCTTCAAGTTCACGGCCGATCTCCAGGCCAGGCGGCGGCTCGGGCTGACGGCGACGCTCGTACGGGAGGACGGCCGCGAGTCGGACGTCTTCTCGCTCATCGGGCCGAAGCGTTTCGACGCGCCGTGGAAGGAGATCGAGGCGCAGGGGTACATCGCTCCGGCGGACTGTGTCGAGGTACGGGTCAACCTCACGGACAGCGAGCGCCTCGCGTACGCGACCGCCGAGACGGAGGAGAAGTACCGCTTCTGCGCGACGACGGCGACGAAGCGGAAGGTGACGGAGGCGCTGGTGCGCAAGCATCAGGGGGAGCAGACGCTCGTCATCGGCCAGTACATCGACCAGCTCGACGAGTTGGGCGAGCATCTGGACGCGCCGGTCATCAAGGGCGAGACGAGCAACGCGCAGCGCGAGAAGCTCTTCGAGTCGTTCCGGCAGGGCGAGATCTCGGTGCTGGTGGTGTCGAAGGTCGCGAACTTCTCCATCGACCTGCCGGAGGCGACGGTCGCGATCCAGGTCTCCGGTACGTTCGGCTCCCGCCAGGAGGAGGCCCAGCGGCTCGGCCGGGTGCTGCGGCCCAAGGCGGACGGCCACGAGGCGCGCTTCTACTCGGTGGTCGCGCGCGACACGATCGACCAGGACTTCGCGGCGCACCGGCAGCGCTTCCTGGCGGAGCAGGGGTACGCGTACCGGATCGTCGACGCGGACGAACTCCTCACCGAGGGGTGAGGGGGCGTCCCCGGGGGGACCGGGGCCCCGGCAGGGTGGACAGGGGCCCGGTGCCGGCGCGGGTCCGGGTGTGCCGCCAGGTCGTGTGGGCCAGGAGGGCCAGGGCGCAGAGCGCGTACGGGGAGATCAGGGGCTGCTGCCACCACGGGAGCCGCAGGGCCGGCTCGCCCTCGTACGGTACGGCCCAGAAGCTCCGGGCCGTCCAGACCGCCCCGGCGAGCGCGGCCGTGCGGAGGCGGTGTTCGGCGAGCAGGGCGGCCAGCAGCGGTACGCACCAGACCCATTCGTGCGACCAGCTCACCGGGGTGACGAGCAGCGCGGTCAGGGCGGTGAGCAGAATGCCCCAGCTCTCGGATCCCGCCCGTACGACGGCGCGGCGGGCGGTCCACAGCCCGGCGGCGGCCGTGAGGAGGGCCGCGACCACCCAGGGCGCGCCGGGCTCGGGGGTGTGCAGGAGGCGGGCCAGCAGGCCGTGCAGGGACTGGTTGCCGGCGGCCCACGCGGCGCCGGCCCGGTCGGTGCGGAAGATCTGGTTCGTCCAGAACTCGCCGCTGGCGTACGGGAGTACGAGCATCCCGAGCAGCACGGTGCCGGTCAGCGCGGCGAGGGCGGTCAGCCCCTGCCGTACCCGGGACGTGAGCAGCAGGTAGGCGATGAAGAGGGCCGGGGTGAGGGTGATGCCCGCCGCGATGCCGAGGGCGAAGCCCTTGCCGAGGGCGTGGTCGGGGCGCGACAGGTCCCACAGGACGAGGCAGGCGACGGCGAGGGTGATCTCGCCGAGGAGAATGGTCCGGGCGACGGGTTCGAGCCAGAGTCCGGCGGCCACGGCCAGGGTCGCGGCGGCCGCGTACCGGGTGGCCACGGGGGCGGTGGGGGAACGGCCCACCAGCCGGAGGGACAGCCGTACGAGCAGCGCCAGCAGCGCGATGTTGCCGAGGACGAAGGCCACCTTGAGGGCGCCGGCGGAGAGCCAGGTGGTCGGTACGAAGAGGATCGCGGCGAAGGGCGGGTACGCGGTGCCGTCGAGGCCGGTGCCGTCGGGGCCGGATCCTTCGGGGCCGGAGCCGTCGGGGCCCGGTCCGTAGAGGCCGGATCCGCCGGGGGCGGGGCCGTACAGCTCGATCCCGTAGGGGTCGTCCCCGCCGAGGACGGCGGCGCCTTCCGCACGGTAGACCCGGGTGTCGGCCAGCGGGACGGGCCGGGTGACGCAGACGGTGGCGAACACGGCGAGGGAGAGGACGAGCGCGCCCACTGCGATGAGTGAGCGAGAGGTCACGGTCCGGTAGGTCACGGCCGCGACCCTAGTGGATCAGCGACGGCGCCTGATGCCCGCCTCCTCCGCGTACTCCCCCATCACGGCCACGTTGAACGCCGTGGTCAGGAAGACCTTGGCCGCGCGCAGCGTGTTGCCGACCGGGTGACCCGGGTGGGGGACGGAGCCCGTCGCGGTCGCACCGGGAAGCGGCGCGCTCTGCGGGGCGTGGACCGGGGTGAAAGTTGCTGTGCTCATGTATCCATGGTCGCTCCGGGGCCTGTGGAGTACATCGGCCCTTGGTTTGAACCTCATGTGAGCCCCTGTACGACTTTCGGCCGGGCGGGGTCCCCTGCGGGAGGGACCTCGTGCTGTACCAGGGGGTGACGGCTCCCGCGCGGCGAAAAGCATTCGCCCGGACGCCGTCCGCTGGCTACACTCCTGCACCTTGCCCGCCTCCCTCCTCTGGGAGCGCCGTCGTCCGGACGGAAACCGGACGGCCGACCGCCATGACGTGATCCACGCCGGAACGGAAACCCGCCGCCCGGCCGTCCCGCACGTACGGAACCCGTACGGCACCGGACGGACGGAGCGCGGCCCGTCGGCGTGCGTACAGCCCCGGAGGCAACACCGTGCCCGCGCCACTCGACCCCCCTGGCCCCCTCGCGCGCGAACGCGCCCACCTCAGCGCCTCCCGCTCCGCCCTGCGCGCCATGCGCGAGGACGTGCAGGCGCTCGACATCCGCGACGTCACCGCGAACTGGGTCAACGCCGCCGTCCTCCAGTCCCAGATCGACGAACGCGTCAAGGCGCTCGCCGATCTCGCCCACACCCCGCTCTTCTTCGGCCGGCTCGACTATCTGCACGCCGTCGGCGCGGCGGAGGCCGAGGGCGCCGAGGGGGAGTCGTTCTACATCGGGCGGCGGCACGTCCACGACGCCGACGGCGACCCCATGGTGATCGACTGGCGCGCCCCCGTCTCGCAGCCCTTCTACCAGGCGTCCCGGGGGAAGCCGCTGGACGTGGCGCTGCGCCGCCGCTTCGGCTACACGGCCGGTGAGCTGACCGCGTACGAGGACGAGCACCTCTCCGACCCGACGGAGGCCGACACCTCCAGCAAGCTGCTCCAGGCCGAGATCGAGCGCCCGCGCGTCGGCCCCATGCGGGACATCGTCGCGACGATCCAGCCCGAGCAGGACGAGATCGTCCGCAGCGATCTGGGCGGCACGGTGTGCGTGCAGGGCGGGCCCGGCACCGGGAAGACGGCCGTGGGGCTGCACCGGGTCGCGTATCTGCTGTACGCGCACCGCGAGCGCCTGGCCCGTACGGGAACCCTGGTCATCGGGCCGAACGCCTCCTTCCTCCACTACATCGAGCAGGTGCTGCCCACGCTGGGCGAGTTGGAGGTGAAGCAGGCGACGGTCGCGGATCTGGTCGCGGCCGGGGGCACGGAGGTGCGCGGCACGGATCCGGCCGACGCCGCCGTCATCAAGGGCGACGCCCGGATGGCGGAGGTGCTGCGGCGGGCCGTACGGTCCCACGTCACGCTGCCGACGGAGCCGGTCGTGGTGGTGCGCGGCTCGCGGCGCTGGCGGGTGCCGGTGCACGAACTCACCGAGATGGTCGAGCAGTTGCTCGCCCGCGACATGCGGTACGGCGCGGCGCACGAGGCCCTGCCGCAGCGCATCGCGCACGCCGTGCTGGTACGGATGGAGGAGGCGGGCGAGGCGCCCGACGACCGGGTGCAGAACGCGGTGGCGCGCAACCCCGCGGTGAAGGCGGCGGTCAAGTCCGTGTGGCCGCAGGTGGATCCGGCGAAGCTGGTGCTGCGGCTGCTCGGCGACGCGGAGTTCCTGGCCGTCCACGCGGACGGCGTGCTGAGCGCCGACGAGCAGAAGACGATCCTGTGGGCGAAGCCGGCACGGAGCGTACGGGCGGCGAAGTGGTCCCCGGCGGACGCCGTGCTGATCGACGAGGCGGGCGATCTGATCGCCCGTACGCACTCGCTCGGCCATGTGGTGCTCGACGAGGCGCAGGACCTCTCCCCCATGCAGTACCGCGCGGTGGGCCGGCGCTGCTCGACCGGTTCCGCGACGGTGCTGGGCGACCTGGCGCAGGGCACGACGCCGTGGGCGACGTCGAGTTGGGCGGACGCGCTGCACCACCTCGGCAAACCGGAGGCGCTGGTGGAGGAGTTGACGGCGGGCTTCCGCGTACCCCGCGAGGTGATCGCGTACGCGTCCCGGCTGCTGCCCGCGATCTCGCCGGGGCTGGCGCCCGTGGCCTCCGTACGGGAGTCGCCGGGATCGCTCGCGGTACGGGCGGTGGCGGAGGCCGCCGAGCTGGACGCGGCGACGGTCGCCGCGTGCCGGGAGTCGCTGGCGCACGAGGGGTCGATCGGCCTGATCGCGGCGGACGCCCGGATCCCGGCGCTGGCCCAGGCGCTGACGGCGGCGGGGCTCGGGTATCTCGCGCCGGGCGAGGAGACGAACGCCGAGGCGCGGCTCACGCTCGTACCGGCGTCGCTGGCGAAGGGGCTGGAGTACGACTACGTGGTGCTGGACGAGCCGTCGGCGGTGGTCGACGGCGAACCGGACGAACGGACGGGGCTGCGGCGGCTGTACGTGGCGCTGACGCGAGCGGTGTCGGGGCTGGTGGTGGTCCACGCGGCGGCGCTCCCGGAGCAGCTCACCGCCGCTTGAGGGGCTTCTTGAGGGGCTTCTTGAGGGGGGCTTGAGGGGGTGAGGTGCGGCGGGGGCGCCCCTGCCGCACCTCACCCCGCCCGCCCGTCACCTGTCGGCGGTCACCGTGTCGAGCGCCGCGCGCCACTCCCGTACCGCCGCCGCCGAGACCGGCGCGCCCCAGCCCGCCGGGCGGGCCGCGCCGCCGATGTGGAACGCCGTCACGCCCGCCGCGCGCAGGACCGGCACGTGGGGCAGCGACAGGCCGCCGCCGGCCATGAGGCGTGCCCCGTACCCCGGTTCGCCGCGGGCGCCGGCCGCCGCCTCCGCCAGGAGGGTGGGCAGGCCATCGGTGACGCCGGCCGGGGAGCCCGCGGTGAGGTAGGTGTCCAGGCCGGGCAGGTCCGCGAGGCTCGTGCGCAGCGCGTCGCGGTCGGCCGCGTGGTCGATCGCCCGGTGGAAGGTCCAGTGGCAGCCGTCCAGTTCGGCGGTCAGCCGCTCGACGGTCACCAGGTCCGGGGTGCCGTCCGGGTCGAGGAAGCCGAGGACGAACTCGTCCGCGCCCTCGGCCCGCAGCGCCCGCGCCGCTTCGACCAGCGCCCGGGCGCCGTCGGGGCCGCCCGCCGCGAATCCGTCCGTCAGCCGGAGCATCACCCGCAGGGGGAGCGGGACGGCCGCGCGGATCTTCGCGAAGGTCGCGGTGGCCGGGGTCAGCCCGTCCGCCGCCATGTCGGTGACCAGTTCGAGGCGGTCCGCACCTCCGTTCCGTGCGGCGATCGCGTCCTCCGCGTCGAGGGCGATCACCTCCAGGACTGCGCGCTTGGTCATGAGAGGGGACCTCATTCGTCGGGGAGGGGACGGGGAGACAGGTCTAGTCCAATATTCAAGCCTAAAGGGCCGCACGGGTCACCACCACCTCTTGAATTACATACGGGAGGGGGGTATACAGGAAGGAGTTTATACCCCTAGGGGGTACGATGAAGTATCGGTCGAAGAGGTCGAAGAGAAGGAGCCGCCGCCCATGAGCACCACCCGGACCACCGGCACACCGACCGGCGCCGCAGCAGGCTCCACCGCCGAAGTCGAGCTCATGATCGGCGGCATGACCTGCGCCTCCTGCGCCGCGCGGGTCGAGAAGAAGCTCAACCGCATGGACGGCGTCGAGGCCACCGTCAACTACGCGACCGAGAAGGCCAAGGTCAGTTACGCCGACGGGCTCTCCGTGGACGATCTGATCGCCACCGTCGAGGCCACCGGCTACACGGCGCACCAGCCCCCGGCCGCACGCCCCGCCCGCCCCGCGCCGACGGGAGACGGGTCAGGGAGGGAATCAGGGGAGGAATCAGGGAAGGAAGAAGAGCACGAGGACGACGCCGAGCTGCGGACCCTGCGCGAGCGGCTGATCACCGCCGTCGTCCTCTCCGTCCCGGTCATCGCGATGGCCATGATCCCGCCGCTGCAGTTCGACAACTGGCAGTGGCTGTCGCTCACCCTCGCCGCCCCCGTCGTCACCTACGCGGGCTGGCCCTTCCACCGCGCCGCCTGGACCAACGCCCGGCACGGCGCCGCGACGATGGACACGCTCATCTCGGTCGGCACCTCGGCCGCGTTCCTCTGGTCGCTGTGGGCGCTCTTCTTCGGTACGGCGGGTATGCACGGCATGACCCACCCCTTCGAGCTGACGATCAGCCGCGGCGACGCCTCCGGGAACATCTACCTCGAAGCCGCCGCCGGGGTCACCGCCTTCATCCTCGCCGGCCGCTACTTCGAGGTCCGCTCCAAGCGCACGGCCGGCGCCGCCCTGCGCGCGCTGCTCGACCTCGGCGCCAAGGAGGTCACCGTCCTGCACGACGGCCGGGAGACCACCGTGCCCACGGCGGAACTCCAGGTCGGCGACCGTTTCCTGGTACGGCCCGGCGAGAAGATCGCCACCGACGGCACCGTCGTCGAGGGCTCCTCCGCCGTCGACGCGTCGATGCTGACCGGCGAGTCCGTCCCGGTCGAGGTGGCGGTGGGCGACGGCGTCACCGGGGCGACGCTCAACGCGGGCGGCCGGCTCGTCGTGGAGGCCACCCGTATCGGCTCCGACACCCAGCTCGCCCGCATGACGCGCATGGTGGAGGACGCCCAGAACGGCAAGGCGTCCGTACAGCGCCTCGCCGACCGGATCTCCGCCGTCTTCGTGCCGGTCGTGATCGTGCTCGCGCTGGCCACGCTCGGCGGCTGGCTGGCGGCGGGCGGCGGTCTGACGGCCGCGTTGACGGCCGCCGTCGCCGTACTGATCATCGCCTGCCCGTGCGCCCTCGGGCTGGCCACGCCCACCGCCCTCATGGTCGGTACGGGGCGCGGCGCGCAGCTCGGCATCCTCATCAAGGGGCCCGAGGTGCTGGAGCAGACGCGGCGCGTGGACACCATCGTCCTGGACAAGACCGGCACCGTCACCACCGGGAGGATGACCCTCCTGGCCACGCACAGCGCGGACTCCACCACCGACGAGGAGGTGCTGCGGCTGGCGGGCGCCCTGGAGCACTCCTCCGAGCACCCCGTCGCCCGCGCCGTCGCGGAGGGCGCCGCCGAACGCGTCGGTACGCTCCCCGCGCCCGAGGAGTTCGCGAACGTGCCCGGCCTCGGTGTGCAGGGTGTGGTCGAGGGCCACGCGGTCCTCGTCGGCCGGACGAAGCTCCTCGCGGAGTGGGAGATCCACCTGCCCGAGGAGCTGGCGCGGCGCAAGGCGGAGGCCGAGGCGGCGGGCCGTACGGCCATCGCGGTGGCCTGGGACGGCGAGGCGCGGGCCGTCCTCGACGTCGCGGACGCGGTGAAGGAGACCAGCGCGGAAGCCGTACGGCGGCTGCGCGCGCTGGGTCTGACACCGGTCCTGCTCACCGGTGACCACCGGGCCGTCGCCGCGTCCGTGGCCGCCGAGGTCGGGATCGACGCCGACCGGGTGATCGCTGAGGTCATGCCCGAGGACAAGGTCGAGGCGGTCAGGAAGCTCCAGGCGGAGGGCCGGTCGGTGGCGATGGTCGGTGACGGCGTCAACGACGCCGCCGCCCTCGCCCAGGCCGATCTGGGCCTCGCGATGGGCACCGGCACGGACGCCGCGATCGAGGCCGGCGACCTCACGCTCGTACGGGGCGACCTGCGCGTGGCGGCCGACGCGATCCGCCTGGCGCGCAGAACCCTGGGCACGATCCGGGGGAACCTGTTCTGGGCCTTCGCGTACAACGTGGCGGCGCTGCCGCTGGCCGCCGCCGGACTCCTCAACCCGATGATCGCGGGCGCGGCGATGGCGTTCTCGTCGGTCTTCGTCGTCGGCAACAGCCAGCGGCTGAGGCGCTTCAAGGCATCCTGACCGCACCCCCACCGGCTGCCGGGGGCCTGGGCCGTGACTGGCCTAGGCTTTCGGCATGCCTGATTCCGCCGCGCTCCGCGACCGCTTCGCGATCACCCTCCGGTCCCTGCTCCCGGCGCCGGGCGACGCGGCCCCCGATCCCTACGCGTACGCCGACGACCTGCTCGCCCGCTGGGCCGAGCCGCAGCGCCGGTACCACACCACCGACCACCTGACCGCCGTCCTGGACCGGGTCGACACGCTCGCGGAGTACGCGGAGGACCCGGCGCTCGTACGCCTCGCCGCCTGGTTCCACGACGCGGTCTACCGCCCGGACCGCTCCGAGAACGAGGAGCGCTCCGCCCGGCTCGCCGAACGCGCCCTGCCCGAGGCCGGGTTGAGCGCGGACGGTACGGCCGAGGTCGCCCGGCTCGTCCGGCTCACCGCCGGGCACGCCACCGGCCCCGGCGACCGGAACGGCGCCGTCCTGTGCGACGCCGACCTCGCGATCCTGGCCTCGGCGCCGGACGCGTACGCCGCGTACACGGCGGCCGTACGGGAGGAGTACGGCTTCGTCCCCGACCCGGACTTCCGCACGGGCCGGGCGGCCGTACTGGAGCAACTGCTCGCACTGCCCGGCCTGTTCCGTACCCCGTACGGCGTGCGGGAGTGGGAGGCGCGGGCCCGCGCGAACATGGCGTCGGAGCTCCGCGGCCTCACCCTCTGATCCCCTCGTCACCCTCCGATCCCCGCGTCCTGATCCCCTCGTCCGATCTCACCATCCGAACAGATGATCCGGGCCGGAATGTCACGGCCGACGGCAGGGGTTGCACCTGTCATGCCCGACTCCGCCGATCCCGGCTCCCCGGCCCCGACCAGCGTCCCCGACCCCGCTTCCGCAGCGGCTCCGGTGTCCGACCCGCCTTCCGCGCCACCCTCCGCGGCGCGCTCCGCCGCGCCTTCCGCCACGCCCTTCGAGGCCGCTCCCCCGGCGGCCCGTATGCCGCTGGCCGTCTACATCCTCGGCCTCTCGGTCTTCGCGCTCGGCACGAGCGAGTTCATGCTCTCCGGCCTGCTGCCGCCGCTCGCCGCCGACATGGACGTGTCCATCCCGACCGCGGGACTGCTCATCTCCGCGTTCGCGATCGGCATGGTCATCGGCGCCCCGCTGCTCGCCGTGGCCACCCTGCGCCTCCCCCGCCGCACCACGCTCATCGCCCTGATCTCGGTCTTCGGCCTCGGTCAGGTCGCGGGCGCGCTCGCCCCGTCGTACGAGGTGCTGTTCGCGTCCCGGGTGGTCAGCGCGTTCGCGTGCGCCGGGTTCTGGGCGGTCGGCGCGGCCGTCGCCATCGCCATGGTCGCGCCGACCGCGCGGGCCCGCGCGATGGCCGTCATGATCGGCGGGCTCTCCATCGCCAACGTCCTCGGCGTTCCCGCCGGTGCGTTCCTCGGTGAGCACCTGGGCTGGCGCTCGGCGTTCTGGGCGGTCGGCGCGGCCTCCGCGGTCGCCCTGGCCGGTGTGGCGACCCTGATCCCGCGCATCCCGCTGCCCGCCGAGAAGCCGCGCCTCAAGCGGGAGCTGGCCATCTACCGGGACCGTCAGGTCTGGCTCTCCATCGCCGTCACCGCGCTCGCGGCGGGCGGGGTCTTCTGTGCCTTCTCGTATCTCGCCCCGCTGCTCACGGACGTGGCGGGCCTGGACAGCGGCTGGGTCCCGACGGTGCTCGGCCTCTTCGGCATCGGCGCGCTGGTCGGTACGGCGCTGGGCGGCCGGTACGCGGACGCGCACCTTTTCGGTGTCCTGATCAGCGGCGTCACCGCGTCGACGGTGCTGCTCGCGCTGCTGGCGCTGACCGCCTCGAACCCGGTCGCCGTCATCGTCCTGACGTTCCTGCTCGGCGTCTCGGCGTTCTACACGGCGCCCGCGCTCAACGCCCGGATGTTCAACATCGCCGCCGCGGCCCCGACCCTGGCGGGCGCCACCGCGACGGCCGCGTTCAACCTCGGCAACACGGGCGGGCCCTGGCTCGGCGGCACGGTGATCGACGCGGACCTCGGTTTCGCCTCGACGGCGTGGGCGGGCGCGGCGATGACCGTGGTCGCGATCGGCCTGGCGGCGCTGTCGCTCCGCCTCCACCGCGCGACGGCCAGCCGGGTGGTGACCGGTTCGGCGGCGTGCGCGGCTGTCGACGCGGCCGCCTCCGCCGCCGCCTCCGTCCCGGACCCGGACGCCGGCGCGGCGCCCGGGACCGTACCGCCGGTCAGCGAGCGGGCGGCGGACCGACGAGGTCTGTCAGCTCGGCCCTGAACAGCAGGGCGGGATCGAACGCCATCCCGGTGAAGTGGCCCGCGAGCTCCAGGGACAGCACGCCGTGCAGCCGGGTCCAGAGGGTCAGGGCCCGGCGGAGGGTGGCGGGCGGGGCGGGGTGACCGCCCGCCCACTGCCGGTGGTCCGCGAGGTTCGCCTCGAACGGGGTCTCCGGACCGTCCTCGGGCAGTGCGCCGCACGCGTCGAGCAGCGTCGTCATGATCTCGCCGGAGATCGCGGTGATGTCGTCGGGTGCGTGGTAGCCGGGGACGGGGGTGCCGTAGATGAGGAGGTACCGGTGGGGGTCCTCCAGCGCCCATCGGCGCAGGTCGTACGCGAGCGCGGTCACATCGCCGCCGGAGGCCGCGACCGCGTGGAAGCTGTCGGCGAGGCTGCGGTACGCGTCCCTGATCAGCTCCGTGATCAGCTCGTCGCGGCCGGCGAAGTAGCGGTAGAGCGCGGGGCCGCTCATGCCCATCAGCTTGGCGATCGCGTTGAGCGAGAGCGCGGACGCGCCCGCCGTGGCGATCTGCTCCCAGGCGCGGTCCTTGATCTCCGTGCGCACCTGGGCGCGGTAGCGCTCGCGGGGGGTCTTCGTGCCGGTCTCCGCCATGGCCAGTCACCTTTCCGAGCGCTATACCATCAAGATATAATTAGAGGTTATCACGGAGATCGGCGCCGGGGTCGGTGCCGAGGTCGGCGCCGGGGGCGATGCGGGGATCGGTGCCGGCGTCGGTGCCGAGGTCGGCGCCGGGGGCGATGCGGGGATCGGTGCCGGCGTCGGTGCCGGAATCGATCCCGGGATCGGTGCACGCCGGGCGGCCCTTCGGACGGCGCAGGCCCGCCCCCGTGAGCCGGCGGACGAGCTCCTTCGGGCCGATCTCCACCGCACCCGCCCGCACCGCGTCGCCATAACGGTCCGACGGTATGTCGTAGTGGTCCCGCTCGAAGGCGCGCGGCGGGCAGCCGATCGACGCGGCGAAGGCGTGCAGCTCACCGAAGGAGACATCGCTGACCAGGTGCGACCACAGGCGGCCGTGGCCGGGCCAGGTGGGCGGGTCGATGTACACCGTCATACGGATCCCGCCCGGCCCGGTCCGTCAACTCCGCCCGCTCCGCCAGGTCCGCCAGCTCCGCCCAGCGCGCCGACCGCCGCGACCACCACCCCCGCCTTCCCGCACACCCAGTGCGGATCGGGTCCCAGCTCCGGCTCGACCTCCAGCGCGTGCGGCTCGGCCTCCGCGCAGACCGGGCAGAGCGGCCAGCGCCCGTACCGTTCCATCAGCGCGTCCTGGACGTCCTGGGCGACCAGCCCCGCCACGAACGCCACCCCCTCCGGCCACTGCCCGACCCACCAGCGGCGGTGCGAGACCGACTCCTCGACCAGGGACACGACCTCGGGGCGCGCCACGTCCCCGGCCGCCAGGTCGGCGAGGACCAGCGCGCGGGCGGCGTGCAGCGCCGACTCCAGCGGGTCGGGACTCGGGGTCGCGTCCGGGCTCGGACCCCGGGTCGCGTCGGGGGTCGCGTCCGGGTCCGGACCAGGGTTCTCGTCGTCCATCCCGCAATTGTCCCCCGGGTGCCGCCCCACGCCGCCCGAGGGGGTTGACGACCCCCAGGGTCGAAAATATCTTTCAAGAGTGACCCAAGACGTGAAGGAAAGTTTCAGCGGTGACGCTCCCCCCGCCCCCGCCGCCCTCGCCGCCAAGGTGCGGACCCTCGCACCGACCATGACGCGCTCCATGCAGCTCGTCGCGGAAGCCGTCGCCGGTGACCCGGCCGGCTGCGCCGCCCTGACCGTCACCGGCCTCGCCGAGCTGACCGGCACCAGCGAGGCCACCGTCGTCCGCACCGCCCGGCTCCTCGGCTACCCCGGCTACCGCGATCTCCGCCTCGCCCTCGCCGGTCTCGCCGCCCAGCAGCAGTCCGGCCGCGCGCCCTCCGTCACCGCCGACATAGCCGTGGACGACCCGATCGGGGACGTCGTCGCGAAGCTCGCCTACGACGAACAGCAGACCCTCGCCGACACCGCCGCCGGGCTCGACACCGTCCAGCTCGGCGCCGTCGTCGCCGCGTCCGTCGCCGCCCGCAGGATCGACATCTACGGCGTCGGCGCGTCCTCCCTCGTCGGCATGGACCTCGCGCAGAAACTGCTCCGTATCGGACTCATCGCGCACTCCCACAGCGACCCGCACCTCGCCGTCACCAACGCCGTCCAGCTCCAGCCAGGCGACGTGGCCATCGCGATCACCCACTCGGGCTCCACCGGCGATGTCATCGAACCGCTCCGCGCCGCCTTCGACCGGGGCGCGACGACGGTCGCGATCACCGGCCGCCCGGACAGCCCGGTCTCCCAGTACGCCGACCATGTGCTGACGACCTCCACCGCCCGCGAGAGCGAGCTGCGCCCGGCCGCCATGTCCAGCCGTACGAGCCAGCTCCTCGTCGTCGACTGCCTGTTCATAGGCGTGGCGCAGCGTACGTACGAGACGGCGGCGCCCGCGCTCTCCGCCTCGTACGAAGCGCTCGCGCACCGCCACAGCCCGCGCAGCAGCGCCCGCTGACGCACGGCTTCACCTTCACCACGGCGCGGCTCCACCACCGGCTCCACGACTGGCTCCGCCGCGTATCTCCTTCACACCGGCACCCGCACCCCCGGAAACCGGCGCCCGCACCCCCGGAAAGAAAGAGCCGCTTCCCCATGTCCTCAACGCGCCGCACCAACCACACGCAGCACACGCACCACACGCACAACGGCGAGACCGGAGCGTACGGCGACCTCCGCGCCCAGCTCGACACGCTCACCACCGAGGCGTTCCGCCCCGAACTGGCCGAGATCGACCAGCTCCCCACGCTCGACATCGCCCGGATCATGAACGGTGAGGACGCCACCGTCCCGGCCGCCGTCGCCACCCAGCTCCCCCGTATCGCCGCCGCCATCGACGCCACGGCCGAGCGCGTGGCCCACGGGGGACGGCTGATCTACGCGGGCGCCGGTACGGCGGGGCGGCTCGGTGTGCTGGACGCCAGCGAGTGCCCGCCGACGTTCAACACCGACCCGGGCGAGGTCGTCGGCCTGATCGCGGGCGGCCCCGGCGCACTGGTCACCTCGGTCGAGGGCGCCGAGGACTCCAGGGAGCTGGCGGCGGCCGACCTGACGGCGATAAAGCTGACCTCGGCGGACACGGTCGTCGGCGTCTCCGCCTCCGGCCGCACCCCGTACGCGGTCGGCGCCGTCGAGCACGCCCGCTCCCTGGGCGCGCTCACCATCGGCCTCTCCTGCAACGAGGGCAGCGCGCTCGCGGCGGCGGCCGAACACGGCATCGAGGTCGTCGTCGGGCCCGAACTGCTCACGGGCTCCACCCGTCTCAAGGCCGGTACGGCGCAGAAGCTCGTCCTCAACATGCTCTCGACGATCACGATGATCCGGCGCGGCAAGACATACGGAAACCTCATGGTCGACGTCCGCGCCTCCAACGAGAAGCTGCGCGCCCGCTCCCGCCGGATCGTTTCTCTCGCCACGGGCGCGACCGACGACGAGATCGAGTCGGCGCTCGCCGCCACCGACGGCGAGGTCAAGAACGCCATCCTGCTCATCCTCGGCGCGGTCGACGGACCGACGGCCGCGCGGCTGCTGACGGAGCACGACGGCCATCTGCGCGCGGCGCTCCTGCGGACCCACCCGTCCCCCGCCCCCTGACCTCCGGGTCCCTCCCAAGCAAGGCAGCGCCCCATGGACAAGAACCGCGCCACGGCGGAAGCGATCCTCCCGCTCGTCGGAGGCGCCGCGAACGTCTCCTCCGTGGCCCACTGCATGACACGGCTCCGCCTCGGTCTGCACGACCGCTCCTTGGTACGGGAGGCGGAGCTGCGGGCGCTGCCCGCCGTGCTCGGGGTGGTGGAGGACGAGACGTACCAGATCGTGCTGGGCCCGGGGACGGTGGCACGGGTGACCCCGGAGTTCGAGTCCCTGCTGACGCGGTCCCGTACGCCGTCCCCTTCCCCAAGTCCGAGCCCGCCCCCTTCCGCGCCCACCGCTGACGGCCTGGCGGCGAAGGGCGAGGCGATGAGATCGTCGCGGAAGGCCAGGAACGCCACACCGGTCAAACTCCTGCTCCGCAGGATCGCCAACATCTTCGTCCCGCTGATCCCCGCCCTCATCGGCTGCGGCATCATCGCGGGCCTGGGCGGCCTGCTCACCAACCTCCACCAACTGCCCTCCCTCGCCCCCGCGCTCGCCGCGCTCGCCTCCGGATTCCTGTCGCTGATCGCCGTGTTCGTCGGCTGCAACACGGCGAAGGAGTTCGGCGGCACCCCCGTCCTGGGCGGCGCCGTCGCCGCGGTCATCGTCTTCCCGGGCGTCGCGCAGGTCGACGCGTTCGGCCGCCATCTCGCCCCGGGCCAGGGCGGGGTACTGGGCGCGCTCGCCGCGGCGGCCCTCGCGGTGCGGGTCGAGAAGTGGTGCCGCAGACGGGTGCCGGAGGCGCTGGACGTCCTGGTCACCCCGACCCTGACCGTCCTCGTCCCCGGCCTGGTCACGCTGTACGGCCTGATGTACGCGGCCGGGGCGGTCGCCGGCGCCATCGGCGACTTTGCCACCTGGCTGCTCAGGTACGGCGGTGCGGGCGCGGGCCTGGTGCTGGGCGGGCTGTTCCTGCCGCTGGTGATGCTGGGCCTGCACCAGGCGCTCATCCCCCTCCACACGACGCTCATCGAACAGCAGGGCCACACGGTGCTGCTCCCGATCCTCGCGATGGCCGGGGCGGGCCAGGTCGGCGCCGCGGCGGCGGTCTATGTACGCCTCCCCCGTAACACCTCCCTCCGCCGCACCATCCGCTCCGCCCTCCCCGCGGGCCTCCTCGGCGTGGGCGAACCGCTGATCTACGGCGTCTCGCTCCCCCTGGGCCGCCCCTTCGTCACCGCGTGCGTGGGCGGTGCGGCCGGCGGCGCCTTCGTCGGCCTGTTCCACCAGCTCGGCTCGGCGGTCGGCTCGACGGCGATCGGTCCGTCGGGCTGGGCGCTGTTCCCGCTCCTGGCCGGCGACGGGGGCCTGGGCGAGGCGCTCGCGGTGTACGGGGGCGGGCTGCTGACCGGATACGTCGCGGGGTTCGTCGCCACCTACTGCTTCGGCTTCACGCACACGATGCTGGCCGAACTCAACACACCGCCGCCCGCGACCGCCCCGACCACACCCCCGCGGCCGGACACGGAACCGGCACCGTCAACGCCCTGAGGTCCCGCACGCCCTGCACACCCTGACGACCGCGCGCTCAACCCACCGCGCGCTCACCCCGCGGCGGCCGTACGCAGGAACGCCACCAGGTCGTCCACCCCGTACCCGAGCAGCGGTCCCCGCTCGGCGGCCATCAGCAGCAACTGGCCCACGATCTCCGCGCCGTGGCCGTCCACACCGTCGCCGGTCCAGTCCCAGAGCCCTTCGATCCCCAGGTCGTTCATGAGGACCCCGTACTCCTCCCGGATCTCGGCGCACAGCGGGGCCACGGCGGCGAGCAGGGTGGTGCCGGGGCGCTCGCAGCGCAGGCAGAAGTAGTCACCGAAGCGCTCGACCGAACACCCCTGCGGCGGCCGGGCCCTGAGCATCTCGTAGCGGGGCGCGTAGAAGTCCGGGGTGCCCTCGGCCTGGCAGTGGATCAGCCGGAATCGGTGCAGGATCTCGCCTGTTCGGGACGTCACATCCGCATCCTTTGTGTCCCGCGTCGCGTTCATTGTGTGCTCCCACGCTCTGTATCGATTGCGTGCACACAGAGTGTCCGAGTGTGGTTAGCCTGAAAAGAGACGGCGGCCCAACACCGCCCCCTGTCCGAACCGGGAGATCCCCATGCCTGGACCGAAACCCCTCGACCCCTCCTCGTCGCCCCGCGCCATGCTCGGCGCGGAACTCAGACACCAGCGGAGCGAAGCGGACCTGTCCCAGGACGAGTTGGGTGCGGCACTCTTCGTCAGCGGCTCGTTCATCGGCCAGTTGGAGGCCGGTACGCGCAGGATGCAGCCCGAGTACGCGACGTACTTCGACCAGACCTTCAAGACGGACGGCTTCTTCTTCCGGAACTGCGAGGCGCTGAAGAAGTCGAAGTACCCGGACCACTTCGCCGAGGCGGCGGAGGCCGAGGCGGTCGCCACGATGATCCGGGAGTACGCGCCGCTGCTGATCCCCGGCCTGCTGCAGACGGGGCCGTACGCCACCGCGGTGTTCCGCGCGTACCACCCGACGGCTCCGGAGGAGGCCATCGAGGAGCTGCTGGCGGCGCGCATGGAGCGGGCCGCATTGTTGAAGGACCCAACAAAACCGATGGTTTGGACCGTGCTCGACGAGGCGGTGCTGCGGCGGCCCGTGGACAGTCCGGCCATGATGGCCCAGGCGCTGCGCCATGTGGCGGCCATGGCCCGGCGGCACCGGATCCTCGTACAGGTACTGCCGTTCACCGCGGGCGCGCATGCCGCGATGAACGGCGCGCTCAAGCTGATGGGGTTCGAGGACGCGCCCCCGCTCGCCTACCTCGAAAGCCTGGGATCGGGGCAATTGCTGGACGATCCGGCCACCGTCGCCCGGTACGAACTGACCTACGATCTACTGGGGGCCACCGCACTGTCACCGAGAGCATCCTTGGCCCTGATCGAATCAGTGGCGGAGGAATACGCGCATGAAGAGCAGCAGCCGTGAGTACGACCTGAGCGCGGCGACCTGGCACAAGGCCAGTTACAGCGGCGGGGACGGTGGCAACTGCCTCGAAGTCGCCCGGGAGTTCCCGGGATCCGCGGCCTGGCGGAAGTCCACGTACAGCGGGGGTACCGGCGGCAACTGCCTGGAGGTGGCGGACGGCCTGGCCGGCATAGTCCCCGTCCGTGACTCCAAGACCCCGCACGCCCGGGGCCTCGTCTTCCAGGCGGGGGCCTGGACCGCCTTCGTCACCGAGCTCAAGACCGCCCCGTCCGCGCCGAACGTGAAGTGATCTTGTCCAGTGATCTTTGGGGGATGACATGGGTTCCGAAGCGCTCCCGTCCGGGGACCGCCCGGTACGCGACCTGGTCCGCGAAGTGGTCGCCGACCTCTCGCCGGGTGAACTGCCGATGCTGGAAGGGCTGTTCGACCTCGATGACACGACGGCCGTCCGGCGCCTGAGCGGTCAGGGGCAGCGGCGGGAGCCCCTGGGATTCGGCATGGGCGAGATCGCGGTGCTGATCACCCCGGTGGTCTGGCTGACGCTGGACCAGGCGGCCAGACGCTTCGCCGACTCCGCCGTGGACGTGACGTCGCGGCAGTCGACCGCGCTGCTGCGCCGGCTGTTCCGCAGGAGCCGGCCGCCGGTCACGGTGCCCGCGCTGACCCGCGAACAGCTCGCCGAGGTACGGCGGTTGGTGCTGGAGTCCGCCGCGCAGCGCGGGCTCCCCGCCCAGCGCGCCTCGGAGGTCGCCGACTCGGTGGTGGCCAGGCTGGTCCTCGCCGAACCGGGCGAGTCGGGCCCGGACTCGGCCCCCGACTCGACCCCAGGCCCGGACTCGGCATCGCCATCGGGAGCGGGCTCGGCATCGGCCGAGGGCAGACCGGACACCCCCGCCGTCACCGGTACCGCCCAAGAGGACTGAGCCCGCCGTGGGCACGCCCGCCGCCCGGTCCCGGATCGACGAACGGGCGATGGGCGCGGGTACCACCGTGCGCTTCGCGCTGCTGGTGGCCCTGCTGCTGGCCGCCGGCGGAGCCATGATGCTGCCCGCCGTCAACTCCCTCCACAGCTCGGACCGCGTGGGCTGCCAACTCGCCCTGGGGATCGACCCGGACCGGTCCGGGGACATGGCCTCGGCGGTCAACGCCCTGAGCCAGGCGGTCCCGTACGAGGCGTGCATGGCCAGGTACGCGCCGCCGCCCGCGCAGTGGCAGATCTTCGGCTGGCCGGTGCTGCTCTCCGCCGCGGCCGTGCTGCTGTTCACCCTTCTGCCCGTACTGAAAGCCCGGCGACGCCGCGCCGTACCACTGGAGTCGGTCGACAAGGACGGTGAACTCAAGCTCGTGCTGGCCGAGTTGGCGGAGACCGCCGGTCTCGCCCGGCTGCCGCGCGTGGTCGTGGACCGGGCCTCCGTCACCACCGGCGCCGTGGTCTTCGGCCGCAACCGGCGACCGGTCGTGTGTCTGTACGGCGGCCTGCTCGCCTGCCGGGCCACCGACCCGGAGCGCTTCCGGGCCGTGCTGCTGCACGAGTTCGCCCACATCGCCAACCGGGACATCACCGTCACGTACGGCACGGTCGCCCTGTGGCGGGTGTTCCTCGCCCTGGTGCTCGTGCCCTACCTGGTGTGGGAGAGCACCCAGGTCCGCGGTGTCCTGAGGTGGGGGACGTGGTCCACCGACGCACCGGCACTGACCCGAGGACTGCTGCTCCCCGTCCTCACCGTCGCGCTCGTCCACCTCGCCCGGTCGGACGTGCTGCGCAGCCGGGAGGTCTACGCGGACCTGGCAGCGGTGCGCTGGGGTGCGAACCCCCGGGGCTGGGACGCCACCACCCGGGCCCCGGAGGGCGGCCGGCTCCGGCGCGCGCTCGGTGCGCTGCGGGAACACTGGGGCACGCATCCGCGCTGGGAGGAGCGCCGTGACGCGCTGGCGGACCCGGCGCCGCTGTTCGGGGCGCGGGCCCTGCCGGTGTTCCTGACCGGGGCCGCCGCCTCGATGGTCAACTTCCATCTGCTGACCTACCTGTCGACGTACAACATGTACAGCCTGTGGCGGGTCCAACTGGTCGCGTTGGCCCCCGCCGCGCTGGTCGCCGGGGTGATCGGGACCGCACTGTGGCGGACGGTGGCGTACGCCGTCCTCACCGGTGACCCGGTGCCCTCAGGGGTACGGACGGGGCTGTGGCTGGGCGCCGGTCTGGGGGCCGGCGGGCTGTTCACCGGATACGGCATGGGCGGCTCCGAATGGCTGCCGCAGCGGCCCGCGGTGCTGCTCCTGGTCCTCGGCGCCGGGGTCGCGTTCGCCTGGTGGGTCACGCGGTGCGCCCACCTCTGGGCCAGTACCTGGCGCGGGCGTTCGCTCCGTCCGCCGCTGCTGATCGGCCTGGTGTCCTCGACGCTGGTACTGGCCGCGTGGTTCGCCTGGTGGACCATGGACGGGTGGTCCTGGGCGGCCGGGGCGTCGTACAACAGCACCGGTATGCGCCAGACGGCCCTGCGGATGGTGCCCGGCGCTGACGTGGCGCGGCAGGGCGCCGACGCGGCGCGGTCGGCCATGGTCTCGGCGGTCGTCACCGCGCGTCCGGTGCTGAACGGGTCGGTCGCCTCACCGCTGATCCCCGCCGCGATCGCGGCGCTGTGGCTGACGCCGCTGGCCGCCTGGGCGATCGGCCGGGCCCCGGGCACTCCCCGCTGGGTGGCCGGCGCGCTGCCCGGCGGCGGCCGGACCGTGCCGGCCGGAGAGCCGGTGCCGCCGCTGCGCCGGGCTCTGCGGCCCGGACTGCTGGGCGGGGCGGTGTGCTGGCTCGCCCTGGTGGGGGTGCAGGCATATCTGCACACCTCGCAGCCCGGTCCACAACAGCGCGACAGTGTGTACGAAGTCCGCTATCTGGTCTGGCTGTTCGTGGTCCTGGTGGGGGCGGCGGCGGTCGCGGCGGCGGTCGCGGGGGTACGGACCGGCCGCGCGCACCGCCTGGCCGGCACCCTGATCGCGGCGGAGTCGGCGGCGCTGCTGGGGATCGCGGGAATGATCCTGCTCGTCTCCGCCGACGGCTGCGTCGAGCCGCTGAACACCCTGCGGACCAGTTGTTCCTGGCAGCCCGCCTGGCAGTCGCTCCAGTGGACGCTGCCGTATCTGATCAACGGGCCCCTCGCCCTCGCGGCGATCATCGCCTTCCTGGTGGCCGCGGCCGGATCGACGGTCGGACGCGCGCGGCGACGGTGGGCGCGCCCGGCGGGCGGGGCGGGCGGCCCGCGCCCCCGGTCCGCCGGGCAGGCGCCCGGGGCCCGGGGCCTCGGCGTACGCCTGGGCGCGGGCGGGCTCGCCGCGGCGGCGGTGGGGATCGCCGTGGTGATGCCGCTCTCCCTGGCCCGGTTCCACACCCTGGTCCCCGACGCCGCCACCGCCCAGTCGACGACCCGCCAGTGGTCGAATGTGACCGCAGTGCCGGTGTCCACCGCCACCAGGGCCCGGCAGGTCCACGCCTGGCACCGCCTCGGCGGCCGGTATCTGCTGGAGCACGCCGCGGCCGACTACACGTACCTCGGAACCGTGCTGCGTACGGCCGCGGACACCAAGAACGCCAATCTGACCTATCTGGCCCGGCTCCGGCCCACCTGCGCCGACTTCGGCAGAATCGCCGGCTGGGTGAACGGCGCCTACTTCCGGGTACCGGACCCCGAGGCCCAGTCGGCCTGGCAGGCCCTCGGCACCCAGGCGTGGAACGGCAGCGTGAACTGCGAACGTGCCCTGAGGGAGCGGGACTACGATCTCTTCGCCACCTCGCTGGGTGAACTGATCGCGGCCGGAAAGAGCGCCGAGAAGGTCACCACCAGGGTCAACACGGTGCTGTCCGAGGCGGGTTACAAGAACTAACCGCTCAGCCCGACCAGCCCGACCAGCCCGGTCAGCCCGGTCAGCCCCCCATGCGGTACCCGAAGTTTCCGCCGGTGGCGGGGCCTCCGAGGGTGCCCAGGTGGAAGCTGGTGGCCCCCGTACCGGTGACTCCGGTCGACGTGTCCGTCGGGAGGGTCCAGACGCGGCCCTTGTAGCCGTCCTCGCCGTTGCCGCCGGCGTAGACCTCCGGGTTCCCGTCCCGGTCCGTGTCGAGCACCGACACCGCGGAGCCGAAGTGGTCGTTGTTCTCCGAGGTGCTGGGGACGCCCTTGCTGTTCTGGGTGAAGGACGTCGCGCCGGTGGTGGTGATCCCGGAGGCGCTGCCGCGCAGCACGGTGATCGCGCCCGACGCGGTGGTGGTCGCCGGGTCGGCGCCGGTCTCGTACGAGGCGCCGATGATCACGTCGTCGTAGCCGTCCCGGTCGGTGTCGCCGATGGCCAGCGCGGAGCCGAAGCGGTCGCCCTCCTCGTCCAGGCCGGGGACGCCGGTGCCGGCCTGGGTGTAGGAGCGGGCCTTCGGGGTGGCGCCGATGCCGTGGGGGCCGCCGTACGCCACGTAGATCTTGTTGTCCTCCGGATGGCCCGTCACCAGGTCCTGGTGGCCGTCCTTGTTCAGGTCGCCGAGGGCCGAGGGGTAGAAGGTGCTGTACTTCTGCGGCCCGCCGAAGCCGCTGCCCTTGACGAGTCCGGTGGCCGAGCCCTTCAGCACCACGCCCCCGAGTGTGCCGTTCCCGAGGACGACCCCGCCGCTGACCACGATGTCGTCGATGCCGTCGCCGGTCAGGTCGCCCACGTGGACGACGGAGGTCAGGAGTTTGTCCAGGGAACCGGTGTTGCGGAACCAGACACCGGCCGACGCGCCCGTCGTACGGTCGAGCGGGCCGAGCCGTACGGAGAGGCCGTACGAGGCGCCGTTGTTGCCGCGGGTGATGAAGTCGTCGACCCCGTCGCCGTTGACGTCGCCCACACCGACGGTGCCGCCGAGGACCTTCGGGTCGTGGGGCCGGTAGATGCCGGGCGCGACGGTGGTGCCCGCGCCGGTGAGACCGTCGGCGCTCCCCCAGAGCACCGTGTGCCGCTCCGCCCAGGTGACCACCAGGTCGTCGTAGCCGTCGCCGTCGAGGTCGCCGTGGGCGCTGACCGCGCGCCACCTGCCGTCCTCGGTGAGGTCGCCGGGGACGCCGGGTGTGGCCTGGCTGATGATCGCGGCCGTGTCGTGCCTCAGGCCGGTGGCGGAGCCGTACGCGACGGTGACGACGCCCGCCCGCTTCACGCCGTCGACGGTCGTGGTGTGCGCGCCGATGGCGAGGTCCGGATAGCCGTCGCCGTTGAAGTCGGCTCCGGAGCCGGCTCCGGAGTCCACCCCGGCTCCCCGCACCGGGCCCGTACGGTCGGCCGCCGCGGCGGCCGGTGTCACACCGCCGGCGCCGAGCAGTGTGACCGCGCAGACGGCCGCGGTGGTGAGCGCTCTTGCGCGCATCAGAACCCCCCAGGTTCCCGGTGGCGGCCCCCGGGAGAGGCCGCCGGAATACCGAACGGATGTGATCATACGGGCACCTCGGAACCGCCTCGTGCTACCGAGAGTTCTTTACATGCGGAGCCAACTCACCTGTTTATTACGTGAATTTGACGATGGATATCCTTTGACGACGGGACCTGACGGACCATAGGGTCGGATGCGTCGGGTGAGCTGACCGACGGGGGACCAGCCGGGGGGATCGAAAGGGGAAGTTCAGCTCTTCAGGGATGCGTGCCGTATATCCGCGTCCTCATTCTCGATCGTGCATGCGCGCGGCATCGCGCTGCCGCATGCCCAATTCACGGGGAAAAAATTGAATCGGAGATTCGCACGCGCATCGCTCGTGCTCACTTCCTGCACCGCGCTGGCCGTCGCCGGCACCCTGGCCGGATCGACATCCGCGCAGGCCACGTACTACAGCGGCGGCATGCCGAAGCGGTCGTTCAACGTCAAGACCGTCGGCATCAACAATGAGTGGGTCAAGTACTTCGACACCGGCCGCAAGAACTGGAACGACGCCGGGGTAAAGGCCAAGATAGGCCGGAAGTCCACCGCAAAGGCATCGTTCACGGCCGGTCGCTACAGCGCGAGTTGGTACGGGGTTTACGCGCCGTCCGGTTCTCGCGCCAATCGGGTCTTCAAGATCCAGGTGAATGCGAGGACTCTCGACCGGGATGCCGGTTCGAAGTACGACCAGTGGGTCCGCAGCACCACCACGCACGAACTCGGGCACGCGCTGAGTCTCGACGACAACCCGAATACCAGCAAAGCGTCGCTCATGAAGCACAGCCGTAATCGCACGACGGTGCAGAAGCCGCTGGCGTACGACAAGTCCGAGGTGAAGAGGATCTACTCGTGATGGCGACCCGGAACATTCTCGTCACCGGCGCCGCGGCCCTCGCCGCGTTCGGCGTCGTCGGCTGCTCCTCGGACGGCGGAGCCGCGAACGGCTCCGGGTCCGGGGCCGGATCCTCGGCGGACGTCGTGGCGTACCACGCGGACTACCCCGCCTACGACTCGCTCGACGCGGTCATCGGGGAGTCCGACCTCGTCGTCCGGGGCACCGTGGTCGGCTCCCGGGTCGAGCCCCTGCTGCCCGAGACCTCGGCCGGCGGCGACCCGGCCACCAACCCGCAGGCGGGTCTCTCCCCGAAGGAGCTCGCCCAGGCCGAGGCCGAGGCGGAGGCCGACCCGGTGGTCGTCACCGTCTCCACGGTGAAGGTCTCCCAGGTGCTCGCCGGGGACGCCGCCGTCGGGGACACCGTCGAGGTCAGCCAGCTCGGCGGTACGTACAAGGGCGTCACGTACAAGGAGCGGGACACCACGACGCTCGCCAGGGGCGGCACCGAGTACGTGCTGATGCTCGCCGACAACGGCGGCGCCAACCCGTACGACCTGCTCAACCCGGAGCAGGCGCTCTACACCGTCGGGTCCGGCGGCGCGGTCAAGGCCGTGTCGGGCGGCGGCTTCGACAACGCGGGCAGGATCAGCCAGCTCGCCGACCGGACGCAGCGGATCAGCGCCAAGTAGGCGGCGCGCGCCCACCGCACCGGAGCCGCACCCGGGCGGCGGGGCGGCACGGAGGACATCGCCCTCCGTGCCGCCCCGCCCTCGTCTCCCCGTGCCACTCCCCACCGCCCCGCTCACCGCCCCGTTCTCCGCCCCGTTCTCCGGGCCGCTCCCCGCCCCGCTCCGCACCGCTCTACTCCGCGAGCCGGAGCGCCTTGAGGACCCCGGGGCTCAGGGCCACGTCGTTGTCGTTCCCGGCGACCGCGCGCCGGCCGTCGCCGCCCACGCCGTACCAGCCCTGCGTGGTGTTCACCAGGACGTACCCCCCGTCGCCGCTCTCCTCCAGCAGCAGGACGTACTCCTTGCCCGCCGTGAGCCCGGCCGTCTCGGGCCCGGAGCCCGGGGTGGTGTACGCGACCTCGATCGAGTCGCCCGGGGTCTTCCCCTTGGCGGTCGCGACCACGTCCGCCGTCGCGACGGTCGTCCTGATGTCGTCGGCGTC
This sequence comes from Streptomyces sp. NPDC087310, assembly GCF_044744405.1. Classification (NCBI taxonomy): domain Bacteria; kingdom Bacillati; phylum Actinomycetota; class Actinomycetes; order Kitasatosporales; family Streptomycetaceae; genus Streptomyces; species Streptomyces sp. NPDC087310. The sequence goes on from NZ_JBIUYF010000005.1 coordinate 598,355, forward strand.
CTCCTCCCGGCCGGCGCCGAGCCTCGCCCGTACGATCACGGTCGCGACGCCCTCCAACTGGGCCGTGGTCCCGAAGTACGGCTCGTCGGCGACGGCTCCGCCGCCCGGTCCGGCGCCCGGCCCCTCGCCGGGGGCCGCCGGATCGCCGGGGAGCAGGAAGAAGGTGGCACCGCCGATGACGGCGGCGGCCCCGCACGCGACGACGGCCGTCATGAAGCCGCGCCGGGGCGGGCGGCGGACGGCCACCGTACGGACCGGGCGTGCCCCCTCGTCCACGGGCCCCACCAGAGCGGCGAGTTCGGCCGCCGCGCGCGGCGACAGCTCCCCGGGCTCCGGGACCGGTACCGGATTGGCGTTCCGGATCATCGACTTCACGCGCATCACACTGACTCCTCGGGCAGGTCGAACACATCACGGAACGCTTTACGGGCCCGGTGCAGCCGCACCCACACCGCGGGCGCCGAACAGCCCAGCGCCTGACCGGCCTCGGCGGCGCTCAGCCCGTCCCAGTAGCTCAGCAGCAGCACCTCGCGGTGGTGGGACGGCAGCCGGTCGAGCGCGTCGAGGACGGCTTCGTCCGGTCCTGAGGCAGGACCGCGGTCCAGCTCGTCGCCGATCCGCCGGTGCAGCTCCGTCAGCCGCTCCATCGAGCGGTAGTGGTTGCTCAGCAGATTCCGCGCGGTGACGAACAGCCAGCCCGTACCGACCTCCTGGCCGTCCGTCATGCGCTCCCAGGCCGTACGGAAGACCTCGGCGGTCAGCTCCTCGGCCGCCGCCCGGTCCCCCGACCTCCGCTGCACGAAGGCGGACACCCGTGGGTGGTCACGGACGTACAAGGCGGTGAACCGCGCGGCGCGGTCCCGCTCACTCCCGGTCTTCAAGGTCTCCACACCCCATAGATGTCATGGACCGGGCGCATCCTTACATCCCGAAGCAGAAGAACCGGGGAAAAAGCCCGAGGGCGGCACCCCTTCGAAAGCCGAGGCTCGAAAGCCGAAAGCTCGAAGAAGGGGTGCCGCCCTCGGTCAGGACGGTCGATCGACCGGCCGACCGGACGCGGCGGGCGTCCGGGCGGCCTCAGGCCGATCAGAAGTCCATGTCACCGCCCGGCATGCCGCCGCCGGCCGGGGCCGCGCCGGCCTTCTCCGGCTTGTCGGCGATGACGGCCTCGGTGGTGAGGAACAGCGCGGCGATGGACGCGGCGTTCTGGAGAGCGGAGCGCGTGACCTTCGCCGGGTCGATGATGCCCTCGGCGATCATGTCGACGTACTCGCCGGTCGCGGCGTTCAGGCCGTGACCGACCGTCAGGTTGCGGACCTTCTCCACGACGACGCCGCCCTCAAGACCACCGTTGACGGCGATCTGCTTGAGCGGAGCCTCCAGCGCGAGCTTGACCGCGTTCGCGCCGGTCGCCTCGTCGCCCGTCAGCTCAAGCTTCTCGAAGACCGAGGCAGCCTGGAGCAGAGCCACGCCACCACCGGCGACGATGCCCTCCTCGACGGCGGCCTTGGCGTTGCGCACCGCGTCCTCGATGCGGTGCTTGCGCTCCTTGAGCTCGACCTCGGTCGCGGCGCCGGCCTTGATGACGGCCACGCCGCCGGCCAGCTTCGCCAGGCGCTCCTGGAGCTTCTCGCGGTCGTAGTCCGAGTCGCTGTTCTCGATCTCGGCACGGATCTGGCTGACGCGGCCCGCGACCTGGTCGCTGTCGCCGCCACCGTCGACGATGGTCGTCTCGTCCTTGGTGATGACGACGTTGCGGGCGCGGCCGAGCAGGTCGAGACCGGCGTTCTCCAGCTTGAGGCCGACCTCCTCGGAGATGACCGTGCCGCCGGTGAGGATGGCGATGTCGTTCAGCATCGCCTTGCGGCGGTCACCGAAGCCCGGGGCCTTGACGGCGACGGACTTGAAGGTGCCCTTGAGCTTGTTGACGACCAGGGTCGACAGGGCCTCGCCCTCGACGTCCTCGGCGATGATCAGCAGGGGCTTGCCGGACTGGATGACCTTCTCCAGCAGGGGAAGGAGGTCCTTCACGCTGCCGATCTTGGAGTTGGCGATCAGGATGTACGGGTCGTCGAGCGACGCCTCCATACGCTCCATGTCCGTGGCGAAGTACGCCGAGATGTAGCCCTTGTCGAAGCGCATGCCCTCGGTGAGCTCAAGCTCAAGGCCGAAGGTCTGCGACTCCTCGACGGTGATGACGCCTTCCTTGCCGACCTTGTCCATCGCCTCGGCGATGAGCTCGCCGATCTGGGTGTCGGCGGCGGAGATGGAGGCCGTCGAAGCGATCTGCTCCTTGGTCTCCACGTCCTTGGCCTGCTCCAGCAGGGCGCCGGAGACGGCCTCGACGGCCTTCTCGATGCCGCGCTTGAGGGCCATCGGGTTGGCGCCGGCCGCCACGTTGCGCAGGCCCTCGCGGACGAGCGCCTGGGCGAGGACGGTCGCGGTGGTCGTACCGTCACCGGCGACGTCGTCCGTCTTCTTGGCGACTTCCTTGACCAGCTCGGCGCCGATCTTCTCGTACGGGTCCTCGAGCTCGATCTCCTTGGCGATGGACACACCATCGTTGGTGATCGTGGGGGCGCCCCACTTCTTCTCGAGGACGACGTTGCGGCCCTTGGGACCAAGGGTGACCTTGACGGCGTCGGCGAGCTGGTTCATCCCGCGCTCGAGACCGCGCCGTGCCTCCTCGTCGAACGCGATGATCTTGGCCATGTGAAGTGGTCCTCCCGGACTGGGGTGGATTTCTCCGGACCGCGCTGGCGCCCGCGACGGACGGCCTGAGAGTCGGCGGTTCCTTGCCCCACCGGCTCTTCGGGCCTCACCGACCCGGTCCTAAGTTGTCACTCTCACTTGCAGAGTGCTAACGCCAATAATTAGCACTCGACCCCCGAGAGTGCAAGCGCCTACAGGACCTCGTTGGAGGGTCACGCATGAGGGGCCCGCATCCCTGGTGCGGGATGCGGGCCCCTCATGCGTGAGTGCGATGCGGAGTCTGTACCGAGTACGTGAGTGCGTCGGTGGCCGATCGCGCCGGGATCAGACGGCGAGCTTGACCATGTCCGCCTGCGGACCCTTCTGGCCCTGCGAGATCTCGAACTCCACTCGCTGACCTTCTTCAAGGGTGCGGTAACCGTCCATCTGGATCGCGCTGTAGTGGACGAATACATCCGCACCACCGTCGACCGCGATGAAGCCGTAGCCCTTCTCCGCGTTGAACCACTTGACGGTGCCCTGAGCCATGCCAACTCCCCTATTACTGGCCCTTGCACGGGGCCACACTTCGCGCCGGAACGCGTCGACCGCGGCTGAATGTATCTGCCCAACTGCCCTCTGCAACAGGTCAATCGGACGAGAATTCTGGGCGTGGCCGAACACGCATAGTGCTGAATCCACTGCGTTCCGGGACAAGTCGGGCCGGGCAAAGCGTACGTACGCCGCAAAAGGCTCCAGGACTTTGCCCTCATGTTGTCGCGTTCTCGCTCGCGTACGGAGCGGGCGACAGCGGGGCGTTCCCACACTCTACCGTGCTCAACCATGTAGAACGGCCCCCTCCGCTTCTGCTGCGGAGAGGGCCGTTCTGCGTTGCGTTCGGCGGCGTCAGCCTCCGGCGACCGCCGGGATGATCGAGATGCCCGCGCCCGCCGGCGTGGCGGTCTCCAGGCCCTGTTCGAAGCGGACGTCGTCGTCGTTCACGTACACGTTGACGAAGCGGCGCAGCTTGCCCTGGTCGTCCAGGACGCGCCCGGCGATGCCCGGGTGGTTCGTCTCCAGCGACTGGATGACCTCGGAGAGGGTGGCGCCCTCCGCGGGAACCTCGGCCTGGCCACCGGTGTAGGTGCGCAGGATGGTGGGGATACGGACCTTGACGCTCATGGTGGGAAGCCTTTCTCGGTGTCGGTGGTCAGCTCACGACGTGTCAGCTCACGACGTGGTCAGCTCGCGGCGAGGCCCGCGTCGCGGAACGCGTCGAGGCTCGGGCGGATCGTCGCCGTCGGGCCGGTCGTCGGGGCCACGGCGTCCAGCGTCTTGAGCCCGTCACCGGTGTTGAGGACGACGGTGGTGAGGGCCGGGTCGAGCACGCCCGCCTCGATGAGCTTCTTCGTCACGCCGACGGTCACGCCGCCCGCGGTCTCCGCGAAGATGCCCTCGGTGCGCGCCAGCAGCTTGATCGCGTCGACGATCTGCTCGTCGTTGACGTCCTCCACCGCGCCGCCGGTGCGCCGGGCGATGTCCAGGACGTACGGGCCGTCGGCCGGGTTGCCGATCGCCAGGGACTTGGCGATGGTGTCCGGCTTCTGCGGCCGTACGACGTCGTGCCCGGCCTTGAAGGCGGTGGAGACCGGCGAGCAGCCCTCGGCCTGGGCGCCGAAGATCTTGTACGGCCGGTCCTCGACGAGGCCGAGCTTGATCAGCTCCTGGAGCCCCTTGTCGATCTTCGTGAGCTGCGACCCCGAGGCGATCGGGATGACGATCTGATCCGGCAGCCGCCAGCCGAGCTGTTCGCAGATCTCGTACGCGAGGGTCTTGGAGCCCTCTCCGTAGTACGGCCGCAGGTTGACGTTGACGAAGCCCCAGCCCTCGCCCAGCGGGTCGCCGATGAGCTCGGAGCAGAAGCGGTTGACGTCGTCGTAGTTGCCCTCGATGCCGACCAGGTCCCCGCCGTACACCGCGGCCATGACGACCTTGCCCTGCTCCAGGTCGTGCGGGATGAACACGCAGGAGCGGAAGCCGGCGCGGGCCGCCGCGGCGCCGACGGCGCCGGCGAGGTTGCCGGTGGAGGAGCAGGAGAGGGTGGTGAAGCCGAAGGCGCGGGCGGCCTCGACGGCGATGGCGACGACACGGTCCTTGAAGGAGTGCGTCGGGTTGCCGGAGTCGTCCTTGATGTGGAGCGAGCCGGTGACGCCCAGCTCACGGGCGAGGTTGTCGGCCTTGACCAGCTTCGTGAAACCGGGGTTGATGTTGGGCTTCGAGGCGACGTCGGCGGGGACGGGCAGCAGCGGCGCGTACCGCCAGATGTTGTCCGGGCCCTCGGCGATGCGCTTCTTCAGCTCTTCGGGGGTGCCGCTCGGCAGGTCGTACGCGACTTCGAGCGGCCCGAAACAGCTCACGCAGGCGAAGATGGGGCCGAGGTCGAAGCGCTCTCCGCATTCGCGGCACGAGAGTGCGGCGGCGGGTCCGAGGTCGACGGTCTCGTTGGCACCGGTCTCGTTCGTACCGGTCGGGACGGTCTGCACAGCCATGATGGCGAGGCCCTTTCTCCTCATCTTCCTCGCGACGTACTTCGCCGCAAGACGGAATTGGCACCTTCCCCACCGTGACCTCGCGGTCGGCGGGAGGGTTGCCGGGACTTCAACGGGCCGTTCCCTCAGTCCCTCTGGATGAGCGCTATGGCGCCGGAGCCTGGGTCCGGTGCGTTTGTTCACGTGATGACCCCGGCATGCGGTGGTCATTCGTGTTGTTCAAGACTGTAACCGAAGGGGTGGAGGGTTGAGATAGTCGTCCGCACCGCGAGATGGATCACGTCGGGGCACATGTCGTGGCACATATCGCACCTCATCAAGGATCGCGCAGGGAGTACCGAACGTGCTGGAAGAGGTGGAGCACTGGCTGACCAGGCGTTCCTGGTCGGCGGGGGACCGTACGCTCGACCGGCTCCTGGCGGCGAAAGCGGCACGCGGCAGCACGGTCAGTGTGGTCCTGCCGGCGCTCGACGAGGAGGAGACCGTCGGCGCGATCGTCGCCGTCATCCGGCGTGAGCTGATGGAGCGGGTCCGGCTCGTGGACGAGCTGGTGGTGATCGACTCCGGCTCCACCGACCGTACGGCCGAGGTCGCCGCGGCGGCGGGCGCGCGGGTGGTGCACCGGGACGCGATCCTGCCGCGGCTGCCCGCACTGCCCGGCAAGGGCGAGGTGCTGTGGCGGTCGCTGCTGGTGACGAGCGGCGACATCGTGTGCTTCGTCGACGCCGACCTGCGGGAGTTCTCGCCGGACTTCGTCTCCGGGATCGTGGGCCCGCTGCTCACCGAGCCGCAGGTGCAGTTCGTGAAGGCGATGTACGACCGCCCGCTGGGCGGCGGCACTGGCGGCGGTACGGGCGGCGGCACGGAGGGCGGGGCCGTCCAGGGCGGGCGGGTGACGGAGCTGGTGGCACGCCCGCTGCTCAATCTGCACTGGCCGCGGCTGGCCGGTTTCGTCCAGCCGCTGGGCGGGGAGTACGCGGCGCGCCGCTCGCTGCTGGAGCGGCTGCCGTTCCCGGTGGGGTACGGCGTGGAGCTGGGCCTGCTGGTGGACGCGCTGCACACGGTGGGGCTGGACGCGCTGGCCCAGGTGGACGTGGGTGTACGGCTCCACCGTCACCAGGACGACCGGGCGCTGGGGCGGATGGCCGCGGCGATCTACCGTACGGCGCAGCTCCGGCTCCAGCGGGGCCATCTGGTACGGCCGCGGCTCACGCAGTTCGAGCGGGGCGAGGACGGTTTCACGCCGCGGACGCACGCGGTGGACACGGAGGAGCGTCCGCCGGTGCGGGAGATCGCGGAGTACACGGCCGGACGCGCGGCGTAACGTCGGATCATCGCACTACTTGCCTACATTCCTCCCTCATGGGCATGAATCTTGCGTTGTCGGGAGCTTCGGAGTTCACGCGGGTGCTGGCGCAGGCCGGGTCCACGGCCGAGCGGCTGTGGCTGCTGGGCGGCATGGCGTTCGCGCTGACCGGCGCCGGGGTGGTCGCGCTGGCTGCGGCGCGCGGGCGGCGCGACTGAGCGGGACGGCGCCGACCGAGCGGGCCGCGCGATCGAGCGGGCGGCGCGGCCGACCCGGCGGGGACGTCACACGCACCGTACGTTTGAGCGTTTCCGTGACGGGCTAGGTTTCGCGACATGGTTACCGAGCAGTCCGGCACCCCCGCGCCCGCCCGCGTCCTCGTGGCGTCCAACCGCGGCCCCGTCTCGTACACGCGGCGCGACGACGGCACGCTGGCGGCCAAGCGAGGCGGCGGCGGACTGGTGTCGGGCCTGTCGGCCATCGGGGCGGACGACGACGCCGTCTGGGTGTGCGCGGCGCTCGGCGAGGGCGACCGGGAGGCCGTACGGCGTACGGGGGGCCGCCTGGACCCGGCCGACACGGGCGGGCAGCGGGTACGGATGCTGGGCATCGAGCCCGAGGTGTACACGGCCGCGTACAACGACGTGGCCAACTCGACCCTCTGGTTCGTCCACCACATGCTCTACCAGACCCCGCTGGAGCCGTCCTTCGGCCCGGGGTTCCGCGCCCAGTGGGCCGCGTACGAGACGTACAACCGCGCCTTCGCCGAGGCGCTGGCGCAGGAGGCGGCCGAGGGTGCGGCGGTCCTGGTGCAGGACTACCACCTGGCGCTCGTCCCCGGGATGCTGCGCGCGCTCCGCCCCGACCTCAGGATCGGGCACTTCTCGCACACGCCGTGGGCGCCCGCGGAGTACTTCCGGCTGCTGCCCGACGACATCGCGGAGCGCCTCCTGCTGGGCATGCTCGGCGCCGACCGGCTGGGCTTCCTGACCTGGCGGTGGGCGGGGGCGTTCGCGGAGTGCGCCCGCTCGGTGCTGGCGGCGCGCGGCCTGACGGCGCACTGGCCGGAGGACGGAGCCGGGGACGGGGACGGAAGCGGGGACGGAAGCGGGGACGGCGGGCGCCACCTCACCTTCCCGCGCGGGAGCACCCCAGGACCCTCCGGCGGCCGGACGTATCTCGCGGTCCACGGCCTGGGCGCCGACGGCGACTTCCTGCGCGAGCGCGCGCACCGTCCGGACGTGGCCGAGCGGATGGTGACCCTGCGCGAGCAGATCGGCTCCACCCCGGACGGGGCCGACCGGAGGACGATCGTCCGGGTGGACCGTACGGAGCTGTCCAAGAACATCGTCCGGGGCCTGTTCTCCTACCGGCAGTTCCTGCTCGACCACCCCGAATGGCGCGAGCGCGTCGTCCACGTGGCCTTCGCCTACCCCTCCCGGCAGGACCTGGCGATCTACCGCTCCTACACGGAGGAGGTCCAGCGGGTCGCCGACGGGATCAACGCGGAGCTGGGCACGGACGGCTGGACCCCGGTCGTCCTGCATGTCCAGGACGACTTCGCACGCTCCCTGGCCGCGTACCGGCTGGCCGATGTGGCGCTGGTCAACCCCATCCGCGACGGCATGAACCTGGTCGCGAAGGAGATCCCCGTCCTCTCCGAGCGCGCCTGCGCGCTGGTGCTGTCGCGGGAGGCGGGCGCCTACGCGGAGCTGGGCGAGGACGCCCTGGTGGTGAACCCGTACGACATCAGCGCGACGGCCGCCGCCCTCCACGAGGCCCTGACGATGCCGACGGCGGAGCGCACGGACCGCGCCAAGCGCCTGGCCGCCGCGGCGACGGCCCTGCCGCCGCAGCGCTGGTTCCTCGACCAGTTGGAGGCGCTGCGGGCCTGAGGCCCCCACAGGACTTACGGGGCTACGGGGCTACGGCGCTACGGGGCCGCCGTACGCGCCAGTTCCGCCAGGAAGTCCGCCAGGGCCGCCGGGCCCGGGAGGACGAGGTCGGCCCGTTCGGCCAGTTCGGGGACTTCGGTGCCGCTGCACACCAGCAGGCCCGGGTGGCCGTCCGAGCGGAGTTTCTCGACCGCCGCGTAGGCCGGCAGATCGCCCAGGTCGTCGCCCGCGTACAGGACCGTCTCGGCGCCCGTCTCGCGGACGTACTCCAGCAGCGCCACGCCCTTGTCGACGCCCGGCGGGCGCAGCTCCAGGACCATGCGGCCCGGTTCGACGATCAGGCCGTGGCGTGCGGCGAGTCCGGCCAGCGGTTCGCGCAGCGCCTCGAAGGCGGCCTGCGGGTCGGTGGCGCGGCGGGTGTGGACGGCGACCGCGCGGCCCTTCTCCTCGATCCAGGTGCCGCGCCAGGCGCCGAACTGTTCGAGGAATCCGGGGAGTTCGGCGCGTACGGCCGCGACGCCCTCGTGCGGGGCGGGGGCGTGGACCGTACCGGAGACGGCGTCCCAGCGCTCGGCGCCGTAGTGGCCGAGGACGACCAGGTGTTCCAGCCCCGGCACCCCGGCGAAGCCGCCGTACCGTACCGCCACTCCGGCGGGGCGGCCCGTGATCACCGCGACGGAGGCGACGCGTGGTGCGAGGGCGGCGAGGGCGGGGACCGCGCGCTCGTGGGCGCGGGCCTGTTCGGGGTCCGGGACGATCTCGGCGAGGGTGCCGTCGAAGTCGAGCGCGACGACGGCGGCGCCGGGCCGGGCGAGAAGCGCGGCCAGGCCGTCGACGCCGGCGGGGGTGGTCGGTTCCGGCAGGGAGTACGAGTGGCTGCCCATGCCCCCGACCTTATCCACGTCCACCGGCGTACGGACAGAAATGTGGCCCGCGCCTCCGTCAGCGCAGGTCGCGGCGGGCCGCCCGGACCCTGCGGAGCCGGTTCACCGTCACCGGGTCGTGCTCCGCCGCCCTCGGGTCGTCGAGCAGCGCGTTCAGGAGCTGGTAGTAGCGCGTCGGCGAGAGGCCCAGGCGCTCGCGGATCTCCCGCTCCTTGGCGCCGGGGCCCGGCCAGCCGCGCCCTTCCATGGCGAGTACGGCACGGTCCCGCCCGGACAGGGCCGGGGTGGGCCGGGGCTCCGGTGCGGGCTCCGGCCCGGCGGCGGGGTCAGCGGCGGGCTCCGGTGCGGGCTCCGGCCCGGCGGCGGGGTCAGCGGCGGGCTCCGGATCCGGCTCAGCGGCAGGATCGGGATCGGGATCAGGGTCAGGCGAGGTCATATCAATGCCACGCTACTCGGACGCCTCCGCCGCCGACGCGTCCCTGGCGATCTGCCCCAGCACCGCCCCCGGGCTCGCGCCGGGCTCGACCGCCCTGCCGATGTTCTTCTTGAAGCTCTCGCTCACCTGCGACCACGAGTTCTTGCCGTACGGGAACAGCTCCGACTCGGGCAGCGCCGTCAGGAACGTCTTCAGGTCCTGGTGCTCCGGGTCGGCGAGCATCCCCGCGTTCGCGCTGTAGGTGACCGGCAGCAGGTCGTACTGGCCGGCGAAGCCGAGCACGTTCTTGTCCTCGTACGCGAAGTCCAGGAACTTGCCGATCTCCTGGCGGTGGCCGTTCTGCTTGAAGGCCATGATCCAGTCCGAGACGGCGACCGACGACTTCGGCTTGCCGCTCTCGCCGGGCATCGGCACCATGCCGACCTTGACGCCCCGCTTCACCGCGTCCTTCATCAGCGTCGGGTGCCCGTTGAGCATGCCGACCTCGCCGCTGGTGAACGCCTTGAAGGCGGTGGCGCGGTCCAGCTTCCCGGGCGCGACCGGGCCGGTCAGTCCCGGCTTGACGAGGTTCTTCTGGAGCCAGGTGAAGGTGCTGACGTTCACGGGCGAGTCGATGCTGTACGAGCCGTCGGCGGTGTCCGTGACGCCGCCCCCGCCGCTCAGCAACCACATCAGGGCCTCGCCCTGCGCCTCCTCGGTGCCGAGCGGCAGGGCGAAGGGGGTCGTCACGCCGTCGGCCTTGAGCGCCTCGGCGTCGGACTTGATGTCGTCCCAGTCCTTCGGGGCGCTCACCCCGGCCGACTCGAAGAGGTCCTTGTTGTAGAAGAGCAGCCGCGTGGAGGCGACGAACGGCATCCCGTACTGAATACGGTTGACCTCGCCGGCCTCGGAGAGCTGGTCGAGGAAGTTCGCCTGGGTGGGTACGGAGAGAAGTTCGTCGGCCGCGTAGAGCTTGTCGTCCTTGGCGAAGTTGGAGTACGAGCCGATCTGCGCGATGTCGGGGGCCTTGCCCTCCTCGACCATCCGCGCGACGTCGGCGTCGATCGTCTTCCACGGCCGGATGTATATGTCGATCTTGATTCCGGGATTGTCCTCCTGGAACGAGCTCGCCACGGATTCCCAGTAATTCCGGGAACTGTCCTCGGAGTTGGTGCCGTACTCCGCGGCGACCACCTTGAGCGTGACATCTCCGCTGCTTGAGGGACCGCCGCAGCCCGCCAGCGACGCCGTCATGCCGAATGCGGCCACTGCCGCCGCTGCGGTCCGGTGGTGACCGCGGTATCCCCGGTGGCGCTCTCGTACAGGTCGCACAGGTCTGTTCCCCGCCTTTGTGGTTGCCTTTGTCGTTCTCGCCGTTGCGCGTAAGGCCACCGACCGGCCCCCCGTGACGCACTGTCGAACAAGTGATTTTCCCTCATACGGAGGTTTGGGGTCTACCGGGTGGCGGTTTCGCTTCCGCAACGCCCGATTTCCCGCGTGTGCGCGGCGTGAATGTTCTGTTCTTTTGTATGGACTGACAACAATCCGAAGTCATCGCCGAAGCCATCACCGGGGCCATCAGGAGGCATCAGGTGTAGTGGACTAGACCTTTCACGGGTTCACACGCGAGACTGTCCCCGTGAGATCCGACAGGCACGCCAGACACGTCATCGCCCTGGATGTGGGCGGCACCGGCATGAAAGCCGCCCTCGTCGGCGCGGACGGCGCGCTGCTGTACGAGGCGCGGCGCGCGACGGGGAGGGAGCGCGGCCCCGAGGCCGTCGTCGAGACCGTCCTCGCCTTCGCGGCGGAGCTGCGCGCGTACGGTGCCGAGCACTTCGGGCGGGGCGCGGTGGCCGCCGGGGTCGCCGTGCCCGGCATCGTGGACGCCGAGCGCGGGATCGCCCGGTACGCCGCCAACCTGGGCTGGCGCGACCTGCCCCTACGGGATCTGCTCGCGGCCCGGCTGGGCGGCGTACCGGTGGCGCTGGGGCACGACGTACGCACCGGCGGCCTCGCGGAGGGGCGGCTCGGCGCGGGCCGGGGCACGGACCGCTTCCTGTTCGTACCGCTGGGCACGGGGATCGCCGGGGCCATCGGCATCGGCGGCGCCATAGAGGCGGGCGCGCACGGCTCGGCGGGCGAGATCGGCCATGTCGTGGTGCGCCCCGACGGCCCCGCGTGCGGCTGCGGGCAGCGCGGCTGTCTGGAGACCCTGGCGTCCGCCGCCGCGGTGACCCGCGCGTGGCAGGCGGCGAGCGGCGACCCGGAGGCGGACGCGGCGGACTGCGCGAAGGCCGTCGACTCCGGCGACCCGGCGGCCGTACGGGTGTGGCACGACGCGATCGACGCGCTGGCCGCCGGCCTGGTCACCGCGCTCACCCTGCTGGACCCGCGCACCCTGATCATCGGCGGCGGGCTCGCCGAGGCCGGGGACACCCTGTTCACACCGCTGCGCGCGGCGGTGGCGGAGCGGGTCACGTTCCAGACGCTCCCCGAGATCGTCCCGGCGGCGCTCGGGGACACGGCGGGCTGTCTGGGGGCGGGCCTGCTCGCCTGGGACCTGGTGGACGCGAAAGCCACCCCGCCCTCATCGCCATCCCCCGCCCCGCACGAAGGACCGTCCGACACCCACACCCACACCCCGTCACTCGCCCCGGAGGTAACCGCCTGATGGCCGCTCGCGTCACATCCGCCGTACGCGCCGAACCCACCGTCCTCACCGGCGCCCGGGTGGTGCTGCCCACCGGGACCGTGGACGGCGGGCGGGTGATCGTCCAGGGCGGCCGGATCGCGGGCCACGCCCCGGCGGACGCCGCCACGCTCGATCTGACGGGCCACTGGCTCGTCCCCGGCTTCGTCGACCTCCACAACCACGGCGGCGGGGGCGCCTCCTTCACCTCCGGTTCCGTGGACGACGTACTCAAGGGCATCCGTACGCACCGCGAGCACGGCACCACCACGCTCGTCGCCTCCGCCGTCACCGGCGAGATGGACTTCCTCGCCCAGCGCGCCGGGCTCCTCTCCGAACTGGTCGAACAGGGCGACCTCGCCGGGATCCACTTCGAGGGCCCCTTCATCTCCCCCTGCCGCAAGGGCGCCCACAGCGAGGAGCTGCTGCGCGACCCCGACCCGGCCGAGGTGCGCAAGCTGATCGACGCGGCGCGCGGCACGGCCAGGATGGTCACGCTCGCCACCGAACTCCCCGGCGGCATCGACTCCGTACGGCTGCTGGCGGAGCACGGCGTGATCGCCGCGATCGGGCACACGGACGCGACGTACGAGCAGACCGCCGAGGCCATCGGCGCGGGCGCGACCGTCGCCACGCACCTCTTCAACGCGATGCCGCCGCTCGGCCACCGGGCGCCCGGACCGATCGCCGCGCTGCTGGAGGACGAGCGGGTCACCGTCGAGCTGATCAACGACGGTACGCATCTGCACCCGGCCGCCCTGGAGTTGGCGTTCCACCGCGCGGGCGCGGACCGCGTCGCGTTCGTGACGGACGCGATGGACGCGGCGGGCTTCGGCGACGGACGGTACGAACTCGGCCCCCTCGCCGTCGACGTGACGGACGGGGTCGCCCGGCTGGTGGACGGCGGCTCGATCGCGGGTTCGACCCTGACCCAGGACACCGCGTTCCGGCGGGCGGCCACGGTGGACCGGCTGCCGGTGGAGGACATCGTCCGGGCCATCTCGTCGAACCCGGCGAAGCTGCTCGGCGCGTACGACAGGGTCGGCTCGCTGGAGCCGGGCAAGGACGCCGACGCGGTGGTGCTGGACGCGGACTTCCGGCTCAAGGGCGTGCTGCACAAGGGGGAATGGGTGATCGACCCGCGCGTCGGCTGACCCCGTACGGACGCGGAAGCGGTGACGGGAGTGGTGACGGGAGCGGTGACAAGAGAGGTGACGGGAGCGGATACGGAGGCGGTCGGTCCGGGGGCTGGGCCAACCGCTTTCTTTTTGGCATGATCGTCCCGGCGCTCCGGTGCCCAGGCGCTCCGCCACGCGACCGCGTACCCAGCACCGCGTACCCAGGCAGGGGGATGGATGATCCTCACGGTGACGCTCAACGCCGCGCTGGACATCACGTACCGCACGCCCGCGCTCGTCCCGCACACCACCCACCGCGTCAGCGAGGTCGCCGAGCGCCCCGGCGGCAAGGGCGTGAACGTCGCGCGGGTGCTCTCCGCGCTGGGGCACGAGACCGTGGTGACGGGGTTCGCCGGCGGCCGGACCGGCGACGTACTGCGGGAGTTGCTGGGCGGCAGCGGCCGGCCCGCCGCCTGGAGCGGCCGGACCCGCGCGGCCCGTCCGGTCGACGCGCTGCTGCCGATCTCCGGGGCCACCCGCCGCACCATCGCCGTCGTGGACGCCTCGACCGGCGACACCACCCAGCTCAACGAGCCGGGCCCGGTCGTCTCCGCCGCCGAGTGGACCGGCTTCCTCTCCCACTACGACCGGCTGCTGCGCACCGGCGCCGGGGCCGTGGCGCTCTGCGGCAGCCTGCCGCCCGGTATCCACGTCGGCGCGTACGCCGAGCTGATCCGCCGCGCCCGCGCCGCCGGGGTCCCCGTGCTCCTCGACACCAGCGGCGAACCGCTGCGCCGGGGCGTCGCCGCCCGCCCCGACCTCGTCAAGCCGAACGCGGACGAACTCGCCCGCCTCACCGGCTCCCGCGAGCCGCTGCGCGCCACTCAGGACGCCCGGCGGCGCGGCGCCCACGCGGTCGTCGCCTCGCTCGGCCCGGACGGGCTCCTCGCGCTCACCCCGGACGGCGGCTGGCGCGCGGCGCCGCCGGACACCGTCCGGGGCAATCCGACGGGCGCGGGCGACTCGGCGGTGGCCGGGCTGCTCTCGGGGCTCGTCGAGCGCCTGCCGTGGCCGGCCAGGCTCAGCCGCGCGGTCGCGCTGTCGGCGGCGACGGTACTGGCCCCGGCGGCGGGCGAGTTCGACGCGCGGGTGTACGAGGAGCTGCTGCCGCGCGTCAGGGTCACGGAGACCGGGCGGCCAGGGCCCGAATGAACCGGATCCCGAACCTGATGGAGAACTGGGGAGCACATGCCACTCGTCACCACCGCTGAACTCGTCTCGGACGCCGCCGCCCGGGGCCGCGGCATCGCCGCGTTCAACGTGATCACCCTGGAGCACGCCGAGGCGATCGCGGAGGGCGCCGAGCGGGCCGGGGTGCCGGCGATCCTGCAGATATCGGAGAACGCGGTGCGGTTCCACGGCGGCCGGCTCACCGCCGTGGCCGCCGCCACCGCCGCGGTGGCCCGCGCCGCCGCCGTACCGCTCGCGCTCCACCTCGACCACGTCGAATCCGCCGAACTGCTGCGCGCCGCACCGGCCGAGGGCTTCAGCTCGGTGATGTTCGACGCGTCGAAGCTGCCGTACGCGGAGAACCTGAAGGCGACCGCCGAGGCCGTGCGGTGGGGCCATGACCACGGTGTCTGGGTCGAGGCCGAACTGGGCGCGGTGGGCGGCAAGGAGAGCGGCGACGAGGGCGACGGCGGCCCGGAGGGCGGCGCGGGGCCCGCGCTGGACGCGCACGCGCCCGGTGTACGGACGGACCCGGCCGAGGCGGTGCTCTTCGTGGCCGAGACGGGCGTCGACGCGCTGGCGGTCGCCGTCGGCTCGTCCCACGCGATGACCCGGCGCACGGCCGCCCTCGACCACACCCTGATCGCCGCCCTGCGCGGGTCCGTCCCCGTTCCGCTGGTCCTGCACGGCTCCTCGGGCGTCCCGGACGAGGAGATCCGCCGGGCGGTCGCCGCGGGCATGGTCAAGATCAACGTCGGTACGGCGCTCAACACGGCCTACACGGAAGCGGTACGGACCCACCTGGCCGGGCATCCGGCGACGGTCGACCCCCGGAAATACCTCGTCCCGGCTCGCGAGGCGATGGCCGGGACGGTGGCGGGTTTCCTGCGGGTCGTCAGCTCGTGACGGTCAGGCCGTGACAGTCAGGTCTTCGGTCAGGTCAGGCCAGTCAGGTCAGGTCTTCGGGGGCGTGACCTCAAGCCAGTCGAGGATGGCGTCGCACTGGTTGCCCTGCTCGCAGGAGATCTTGAGCGTGTTCTTGCCCGCCTGGAGCTCGACCGGCGCCCAGGTGGTCTGCCAGTTCTTCGACAGGTCCGGGTCGTCGGACTTGATGAAGTTCTTCAGCCCGAGGGGTGAGTTGTTCGCCTTGCCGTTGACGGTCAGCGTGGCGTTCGCGTCCTTGGCCGGGATGGCGTAGCGCACGGACAGCGCGTAGTTGCCCGCTTCCTTGATGTCGGCGGTCCAGGTCACGGAGGCGCCGACCGCGTTGAACCCGGTCACGTACGAGCCGTTGGTGCCCTCGGCTCCGTCTATGTCCGTGGCGAGCGCGGCGGGCGGCCCCAGCTTGAGGGTCGCCGCGTCCTGCTTGGGCAGCTCGATGCCGTCCGCGGCCTTCTCGCCGCCGTCCGCCTCGTCCTTGCCGGACGCGGACGCGCTCGGGTCCGCCGACTGCTCGACCGACGCCCCGGGGTCCGACGGCTGTGCGTCGTTGTTGTCGTTGTCGTCGTTGCTGGAGAGCAGCGCCGCTGTGATGCCGATCACCACGACCGCGACCACCGCGATCGCACCGATCAGCAGGCCCCTGGTGTTCGGGCCGCCGCCGTTGCCGCGTCCGCCGCCGCGCTGGGCGGGGACCTGGGCTGTGGTGGCGCCGTACTGCTGCGGGGGCGCCTGCTGGCCGTGGTGAGGAGCCTGGCCGTACGCCTGCTGCTGGCCGTACGCCGCCTGCTGCGGCGGCACCGCCTGCTGCCCGTACTGGCGCTCGCCGACCGTCCTGACCTGGTTGTACGACGTCCTGGGGACGCCCGGCTGTGTGGCCGGACCCGGGTAGCCGTAACCGCCCTGGCGCCGCTGACCGGCGCCCGCCGCTGCCTGTCCGTCTTCGTACAGGTAGCCGAACGGGTCGTCGTCCTCGGGCTTGTTCGCGCCGTTGTTCCCGGCCGTCATCGGTGGTCACTCCTTACCATCTCGCCAGCGTCGCCGACCGGCCGAGCCTACCTCGTGCGGGCAAGCCTACGGACGGGTCTTGACGGGTGGCTGCCAGTCTGGGGCCCTTGGGTGAACAACCGATCGCGGACATGTCCCAGCCCTGTCCCGAACGGCCACCGCCCGTTGGTCCCCGGTTGTCGCCCTGTTGTCGCCCTGTCCTGCCGTGTATCCCGAGAAGCGCGTCCGGCACGGTCCCGGGGACCGGAGGGGTGGGGCCCCCGGCCCCTCGGCGCGTTATCCCGCCCGCCGCTGCACCTGCTTGCGCGAGCGCTTCTCGACGTACATCCGCTGGTCGGCGGATTGCAGGACCTCCTCGACCGACATGCCGCAGGCCGCCCAACTGATGCCGAAGCTGGCGCCGACCCGGACCGCCCTGCCGTCCACCCTGATCGGCGGGATGATCGCGTTCCGCAGCCGTACGGCGAGGTCGGCGGCGTCCGCCGAGCCGAGGCCGTCGGCGAGGACGACGAACTCGTCGCCGCCGAGCCGGGCCACGGTGTCGCCGTCGCGTACGCCGGTGGTGAGCCGGCGCGCGACCTCGATCAGCACCTCGTCGCCGGTGTTGTGGCCGAAGCGGTCGTTGATGGACTTGAACCCGTCGAGGTCGCAGAAGAGGACCGCGAGCCCCTTCGTGCCGTCGTCCGCCCCGCCCTCGGCGGGCGCGACCAGGTGGACGTGGTGGTCGAAGGGGCCGGCGCCGGACGGCGGGAGCAGGCCACCGCCGTCGCGTACGCCGCCACGGCCGCCCGCGCGCTCCTCGTAGCCGTCGTGGCCGGAGTAGCCGTCGCCGGGGCCGCTGGGGCTGTGGGTGGCCGTGTACCCGTCGCTGCTGCCGCCGTCGTAGCCGTTGACGCCGTCGCAGCCGTTGCCGTTGCCGTTGCCGTAACCGTTGACATTGCCGTTGACGTTGCCTGCGCCGTATCCGGCGTACGTGTCGTAGCCGGGCTCGTACAGGACCGTGCCCTCGTACCCCCCGTACGCCGCGTCCAGGGCCTCGACGGGGGTCTTCTCCCGCGTGGCGAACGGGCGCGAGCAGAGCCGGGCGCTGAGGCGGGAGCGCAGCTCCGCGCTGTTGGGCAGGCCGGTGAGGGAGTCGTGCGAGGCGCGGTGGGCGAGCTGGAGTTCGCGGCCCTTGCGCTCCTCGATGTCCTCCACGTGCGTGAGGAGGAAGCGGGGGCCGTCCGCCGTGTCCGCGACGACGGAGTTGCGCAGCGAGACCCAGACGTACGAGCCGTCCCGGCGCGCGAGGCGCAGCTCGGCGCGGCCCCCCTCGGCGGAGGTGCGCAGCAGGGTGCCGATGTCCTCGGGGTGGACGAGGTCGGAGAAGGAGTGGCGGCGCATCACGGCGGCGGGGCGGCCCAGGAGGCGGCAGAGGGCGTCGTTGGTGCGGAGCAGTTTGCCGTGCTGATCGCCGCCCATCTCGGCGACGGCCATGCCGCTGGGCGCGTACTCGAATGCCTGACGGAAGGATTCCTCACTGGCCCGGAGCGCCTGCTTGTCGCGCTCCAGACGGACGAGGGCGCGCTGCATGTTTGCCCTGAGGCGGGCGTTACTGATCGCAATGGCCGCCTGGGACGCGTACATCTGGAGCGCTTCCTGCCCCCAGGGGCCGGGGCGGCGCCCGCCGCGCGGCCGGTCGACGGATATCACGCCGAGCAGCTCGCCCCCGCGCCCCGCGGCGTGCGCCGGCGGGTCCTTGCGGGCGGTGGAGTACATCGGGGCGTAGAGGCGGTCGGCGGGGTGCCACTCGTCCTCGAAGCGGGGTTCGGGGCCTTCGGTGTACCACTGCGGTACGTCGTCCTCCAGCAGCACCCAGCCCTCGGTGTGCGGTATGAACCGCAGGTCACCCCAGGTCTCGCCCATGGCGAGCCGGCGCTCCCAGGAGGTGCGGGAGCCGACCCGTCCGGTGATCAGCGCCTCGGCGGCGGCGCTCCCCGCGAAGGCGGCGACGACGAGGTCGCCGTCGGCCTGGACGACGTTCACGCACGCGAGTTCATAGCCGAGCCCTGTGACGACGCCGTCGGCGACGGTCTGGAGGGTGTCCGCCAGACTGCGGGCGGTGTTGAGCTCTGCGACGGCCTCGTGCAACTGCCGCAGGGTCGCAAGACGGACATACGGCTCCGACTCGGTCTCCATTGCTCGCTCTCCCCGAGACCTCGACAGCAACTCCAGGATTCTCATCGGCGCTTGTGTGGCACTGTCCTCGCAACTGAATCACAGCGAGCTGTTCGCCAGGTACACAGGGTCAACAATTACCTCGCTCTGTGTCTCAAGTCACACGCCCAGGGAGGGAAGGAATGCCTGGTGGAAGCGCTCCCGCGGCTTTGCGGAACGCAATTCCCGGCCGTGGGGGACCGATCGGAGCGTGGTCCTAGGACCTGGCTGGTCCCCTGGTCCGATGCGGGCGCGGGACCGCCGAGACTAGCGTCTCCCCCGTGTCCCAGACGAGTCCCGCCCCCCGTGCCCAAGCCGTCCCGCATGCTGAGGGGGTGAGCGACGACGAGTTCCGCGCAGCCCTCGCCCGGCTGGCCGCGGGTGTGGTGCTGGTGACGGCGCACGAACCCGCCCTGAGCGCGGACGGACCGCGCGGCGAGGACGCGGGCATGACGGCGACGGCCTTCCTGTCCGTCTCCCTGGACCCGCCACTGGTCCTGGTCAGCGTCCGCAACGGCTCCCGGATGGACGACCTGCTCGCCGAACAGCCCGTGTGGGCCGCGTCCTTGCTCTCGGAGAACCAGCGGCACATCGCGGGCCGGTTCGCGATGAAGGGACGGATCAGCGACCGGCTGCTGTTCCAGGACCTCCCGTACCGGCGCGGCGAGGTGAGCGGCGCACCGCTGGTGGAGGGGGCGCTGGCGACGCTGGAGTGCCGTACGGAGCAGCGGGTCGAGGCGGGCGACCACACGCTGGTGATCGGGCGGGTGCTGACGGCGGACCTGCCGGGCGGGGAGGCCGGGCCGCTGACGTACTTCAAGGGCCGCTACCGCCAGTTGGGCCAGGGCTGAGGCGCGGGGGGGCGCGAGAGAGCCCCCGTAACGACGTCTACCAGTCGCGCCCGGTACGGCCGCGCTTCGTCTGCGCGCGCGCCTTCTTCTCGCGCAGCCTGCGCTCGTTGATCCCGCGCGGGATCTTCGTCTTGCGGCGGGGACGCGGCGGCGGGGCCGTCGCCTCGGCCAGCAGGGCGGCGAGCCGTACCGAGGCCGTCTCGCGGTTGCGCCACTGGGAGCGGTGCTCCGACGCCCGTACGGTGACCACGCCGCCCACCAGCCGGCTCGCGAGCCGGTCCAGCGCGCGCTCCTTCCAGACGGGCGGCAGGGCCTCGGTCCTCGCCAGGTCGAAGCGCAGCTCCACCTGGGAGTCGCTGGTGTTGACGTGCTGGCCGCCGGGCCCCGACGAGCGCGAGAAACGCCACATCAGCTCGGCCTCCGGCAGGGAGACCGAACCGCGGATGACATGAGGAGGCCCGGACATGGACCCATGGTCGCGTGTCCGCGCCCCTCACGTCACCTCTTTAATCAGCGGGCCCCTGGCGGGACCGCTCCGAGCGGCGGGCCCCTGGGCCGCCCGGGTAAAGAAAGTAAAGGGGTGTGGAACCTCCGGGGCCTCTGCCCGCGTTATGTCGGATGACGGTAGCTTCGGGTCCACCCGAAGCCCGCACACGACTACGAAAGGGACATCCCATGGCTGTAAGCCTGTCCAAGGGCGGCAACGTCTCACTCACCAAGGAGGCGCCCGGCCTCACCGCCGTCACGGTCGGCCTCGGCTGGGACGTCCGCACGACCACCGGTACGGACTTCGACCTCGACGCCTCGGCGATCGCGGTGAACGAGGCCGGGAAGGTCTTCTCGGACGGTCACTTCGTCTTCTTCAACAACAAGGCGACGCCGGACCAGACCATCGTCCACACCGGTGACAACCGGACGGGCGAGGGCGACGGCGACGACGAGGCCATCAACGTCAACCTGGCGGGCCTGCCGGCGGACATCACCAAGATCGTATTCCCGGTCTCGATCTACGACGCCGAGACCCGCAGCCAGAACTTCGGCCAGGTCCGCAACGCGTACATCCGCATCCTGAACCAGGCGGGCGGCGCGGAGATCGCCCGCTACGACCTGAGCGAGGACGCGGCCACGGAGACGGCCATGGTCTTCGGCGAGCTGTACCGCAACGGCGCGGAGTGGAAGTTCCGCGCGGTCGGCCAGGGCTACGCCTCGGGCCTGGTGGGCATCGCGACGGACTTCGGCGTCAACCTCTGATCACCGGTCGCTCCTGATCGCTGATCACCGGCGTCCGACGACGCAACCACGCAGGGCCCCGGCTCCGGCCGGGGCCCTGCGTGGTTCCGCGTTCCGCACGACCGGGCCGCGCCCCGGGCAGGGGCCCCCGGACAGGGAAACGCGGCGATTCACTCGAACGTGACACCATCGGGTCGTGCTCGACATCGGCTACTCCCTCTCCCGGCGCTTTCCCGATCCCCCGCAGACCGACTACCGCCGCGCGGAGGTCAAGGAGCTGCGGCACGATCTGTTCTGCGGGGACGTCTATCTCGCCGACGCCTCCGCCGACCGTGAGGTGTCCACCGCGTGGGGATGGGTGCCCGTGCTCGACTTCGCGTGGGCCCTGTGCGACATCGTCGAGCGGATCGACCAGGACCCCCGGGGGAGCAGGGCGGCCACGCCGCAGTACGCCGAGCTGGACTTCACGGAGTCGGCGGACCGGATGTTCTTCCAGCGGCGCTTCGGGTGGGTCGACATCGAGGCCGACTGGATGCACGGCGACGAGCCGCCGCTCACGTTCAGCCACCGGCTGCTGCGCCGGGAGTCGCGTGACTTCCTGCACGATCTGATCGCGGACCTCACCGACCTGCACGACGGACTGGCCGACAACCCGGCCGTCTGGGACCTCCAGAGCCGTTTCCCCCGCTGCTGAGGCGCGGGCGGCACCACCCCCTCCCGGGGGACCTCCCGGAGCCCTCCCGGAGCCCTCCCGAGCCCTCCCGGAACCCTCCTGGGACCCCGTGAGGCCCGTCGCGTCCCACAGCCACCACAGAGTCGTCGCACAGTCGTCACACAGCCCACTCACGGATCCGGGCGTCCGCAGGCGTACATCGCGCGTCCCCGGGCAGATGCAGTCTGCCGGGGCACTGCCGGGGACGCGGGCGACCGCTTCCTCCCCCCACCGAAACGGCGTGCCTCTGGAGTACCGCGTGGGCCTCGGCCTATCCCCCCGGGCCGGGGCCCACGGCGTACCCCCTGACGACCGGGCCGGTCAGTCCTCCACCCGTACGCCGATCTGCGCCGCGAACGCCGGTGCGAGATGCAGCAGTTGCGCCGAGCTGATCACCGCTCCCGCCAGCCGGTCCAGACCGCGCGCGATGTCCAGCTCGGCGACCGTCCGCAGATCGACGTCCTTCATCCGGACCCCGCTCAGATCGATCCGCCGGAGCACACAGTCCCGGAACTCCACCCGCTCCAGCTCCGCTCCCGCGAAGTCCGGCTCGGCCAGCACGCACCCCTCGAACACCACGTCCTTCAGCCGTGCCTTGCGCAGATTCAGGTAGTCGATCTTCCCGCCCTTGATCAGCACGCGCTCCAGCACCGCCCCGTGCAACTGGAGCCCGCCCAGCCGCGCGTCCACCACCTCCACATCCCGCAGGGACGCCCCCGCGAGGTCCGTGCCCACACCCCGGACGCCGGTCAGGACGGAGTCGATGAACCGCGCCCGCCCCAGCGCCGTCCCGTCCAGCCCGCACTCCCGCAGCGCACAGTCGATGAACCGCGCGCCCGGCCCTTCCTGGCCGCCCAGGTCCAGACCCTGGAACTCCAGGCCGTCGTAGTCCCCGTCCGGCTCCAGATCGCCGCCGTACGGGCTCAGCGGCGGGAGCCGCACCTCCGCCCGACGCGCCGCAGCCGTCCCGTTCTTCGCCGTCTTCCTCGCCATACCCCCATGGTGGCCTACGGCACTGACAACGCCCCGATGTCACATCCGACATGCCGCCGCACGTCACCTCGGTGAGCACGTCAACGAGGGAGAGAGGTCACCATGGGTCGCAGCCCCAGCCCCAGCACCGGTATCACCGTCATCGGCGGCGGACTCGCCGGACTCACCGCCGCCATCACCGCCGCCGAGGCGGGCGCCCGTGTCACCCTGCACGAGGCCCATCACACCCTCGGCGGCCGGGCCAGGACCGCCGAAGGCCCGTACGCGGTCAACGAGGGCCCGCACGCCCTCTACCGGCGCGGGCCCCACTGGGACTGGCTCCGGCAGCGCGGGCTCCTCGGCCCCCTGGCGAACCTGCCCCTGCGCGAGGCCGCGCGTTTCCGCTTCCACCACGGCGGCGCGCTGCGCCGTATCCCGCCCGTCGGGCTGTTCGCCCTCGCCCGCCGCAGCGCCGAACAGGCCCCGGCCGACGTCGACTTCCTCACCTGGGCGACGGAGCGGGCCGGGGAAGCGACCGCGCGGGCCGCCGCGCACTACGTCGCCGTGGCCCTCTTCCACCACGACCCGGGCTCGCTCTCCGCCGCCTTCGTACAGGAGCGGCTGCGGCGCGCCGCAGCGCTGCCGCCGGAGGCCCGGTACCCGGCGGGCGGCTGGGGCAGGCTCACCGAGCGCATGGCCGGGCACGCCTGGAACCTGGGGGTACGGATCGAGACGTCCACCCGGATCGACACGCTGCCGGACGGACCCGTCATCGTGGCGACCTCCTTGGACGCGGCCCGCAACCTCCTCAAGGACGACGGGCTGCACTGGCCCAGCGGCCGTACGCTCCTGCTCGACCTGGCGCTCCGTACGCGCCGGGGCGACCCGTTCGTCGTCTCGGACCTGGACGCCCCGGGGTGGCTCGAACGGTTCACCGCGCAGGACCCGTCCCTCGCCCCGGCCGGCGAACAGCTCATCCAGGGACAGATCCCGATCGGCCCCGACGCACCCCGCGCCGAAGCGCTCGCGCGCGCCGAGCACCTGCTCGACCTGGGCTTCCCCGGCTGGCGCGAGCGGACCGTCTGGCGGCGCGAGGCCCTGGCGAACGGCCGTACGGGCGCGGTCGACCCGCCCGGCACCACCTGGCGGGACCGGCCCCGCATCGACCGCGGCGGGTCCGGGGTCTTCCTCGCCGGGGACCAGGTGGCGGCGCCCGGGGTGCTCTCGGAGGTGGCGTTCACCAGCGGGATCACGGCGGCGTCGCTGGCGCTCAAGGCGCTCGCGGGGGTGTCCGCGGGCGGCGCTTGACCTCAAGGGAACTTGAAGGCCGGAGGCTGGCGCCCACACCGTCCTACCGCCCCAGGGAGCCCGTCATGGACGGTCCCGGGCGGCCGGCTCCGCCCGGCCGTACAACGCTTCCCCCTGGCGGACGCGGCGTGGGCGCATACCGCGCAGGAGATGCGCGGAACGATGGGCAAGGTGGTCCTGGAGCCGTAAGCCCGGCCCCTGCCCCCTGGCCCCTTGGCCTCTGATCCGCGGTCAGGCGGCCCAGCGGCGCGGAGTGTGGACAAGGGTGGCCCAGGTACGAGTTCCGGTACCGGTACCAGCGCCCGCACCGAAGTGGTGCGCGGCCCCGAACCCCCAGCTTCCGTGGTGGGTCTCCACCAGTTCGGGCACGCCTTCGAGCGCGTCCAGGCGGCGTTCGTCGCACGCGGCGGCGAGACGGGGGTGGGTATGGGCGGCGTGGGTGTCGTGCACGGTGACCCGCAGGGCGCCCTCCAGGTCGTGATGGAGGGCGAGGTGGATCTGCTCCCCGGACGCGGTGAAAGCGCAGGCGTAGGCGACGAGTTCGCGTACGAGGCGCAGGGCGGGGTCGATCAGCAGGTCCGCCACGCAGTGGACATCGAGGATGACCTCGGCGGCCTCCCGAGCGATGGCGGGCGTGGCGACGGCGGAGGGCAGGGCGAGACCGTACGCGAGATTCCCGGGCGCGGGCTCCTCGGGGTCCTGCGGCGGCGGAGGGCACTGGGTGAAGCGCGGGACGGGGTTCGCGGCGGGGGCGGTTCCGTTTTCGGGCATGACAACTCCGCTCGGCGGTGGGGTGGTTGTTCGTGCCGGTGGACACAGGTGGCACGCTTGCGCAACGCTCTCCATGCTTGCTTTGCGTGAGCGTCGCACTACTGAAGGTAGGGTATCGAGTGCATCATGCGCCACCCCAACGCTCGGATAGTGCATCACCAGTAGCCCCGTATCGTGATGCCCGCCAGACTGAGCATCGGACAGGAAGGATCTCCATGCCCCCACGGACCACGCCCACGCAGCGGCAGAAGCGACTCGGCGCCGAGATCAAGAAGTTGCGCATGGTCGCGGGCATGACCGCCGAACGGGTCGCCGAGTTGATCGGCGTCGACCGGGGCAAGATCTCGAACATCGAGGCGGGGGTCCGCAACATCAGCCCGGAACGGCTGCGCGCACTGGCCGCCCACTGCGGCTGCACGGACGAGCGTTACGTGGACGCCCTCGTGGAACTCGGCACGATCCACCAGCGGAACTGGTGGGACGAGTACCGGAAGAAGCTGTCACCCGGGTTCATGGACATCGCCGAACTGGAATGGCACTCAACCCGGATCCAGACCATCCAGACGGTTCACATCCCTGGTCTGCTCCAGACCGAGGACTACGCCCGCAGCGTCTTTTCCGCAGTGCTTCCCGCCTTCTCGCGTCTCGAAGTCGAACTGCATGTGGCCCATCGGATGGACCGCCAGCGTGTACTCACCCGCGAGCAGCCCGCCGGTTACACGGGTTACGTGCACGAGGCCGCCCTGCGGATGCGCTTCGGGGGCCGTGACACGACCAAGAAGCAGCTCAGCACTCTGGTCGAAGCGAGCGAGCGGGACAACGTCACCGTCCGCATAGTGCCTATCGAACTCGGCAGCTTCCCCGGCGCCGGACACGCCCTTCTCTATGCCGAGGGGGCCGTCCCCCAACTCGACACCGTGCAGCTCGATTCGGCGCACGGCCCGGATTTCATGCACACCGCAGAACAACTGTCCAAGTACCGAGCACACTTGGACTGGATGGACGAGGCGTGTCTGTCCACGCCTGCTTCCCGAGACGTCATCCACAGCATCATCCGCGAACTGTAAGGACCTCAGCCATGCCCAAGATCACCTGGGAAGACCCGTTCTGCGGCGCGGGCAACAACTGCTTCCGCATCGGCACCGACCCCGACGGCAACGCCTACATAGCAGTCGCAGGCCAAGAGGACACCTACCTCACCGACACCCGCGAAGCCCTCGCCACCCTCATCCGCGACATCAAAGCCGGCAAAGCCGACCACCTGCTCTAGCAGGCCGAGGCGATCGTCACTTGTCGTCGGGGGCGTCGATGATGTTGCCCTTCTCGTCGACGGTGTGGGTCTCCCAGTAGACGTCCCACTTGTCGCCGACGTGCTCCGGCTCCTTGCCCTCCGGGAAGCGGGTGTACCCCTTCGGGGGTTCCTCGCCCTTGGGCACGCACGCCTGGCCGGTGCTGCCCACCGTGATCACCCCGTACTCGCCGCCACCGCAACTCGCGTCCTCCATCGAGCAACTGGTGAGCGTCGCGACGGCCGCGCAGGCCAGGGCCAGGCCGGCCGCCGATCGCAGCATGCGCCTGCCGCGTACGAGGGAGGAGGTACGGAATCCGGCGGTGGCACGCATGGGTGGCTCCTTCGATTCGGGTCTGTGCGGACCATCCTGCGCGACGGCCCGCACGCAGGCGTGAGTACACGTACTCAACTGATGTGCGGGCGCGGCCACATCGACCGGCAGCCCGAGGCGGAGCCGCACGGCGGTCAGACGCGGTAGGCGGTCGTCGCGAGGTGGACGAACGAGCGGATCAGTGGGTTCGGGTCGCCCTCGTTCCACGCGGCCACCACGCGGCTCGGCGCCATGTCGATCAGTTCGACCACGGCCAGTTCCGCCGGGTGGTCGTGTCCGAGCGGCGTCATGCCGACCGTGCTGTTCCACAGCACGGCCTGGACGCACTCCTGGACGCCGCGCACCACCGGGCCCTCGCGGGGCTCGCCGCCGTGCCAGTACGCCTGCCAGAGCGGGTCGGTGCCGTCAGGGAAGCGGAACCAGCGCCGGTCGGCGAGGTCCGCCAGCTTCAGGTGGTCGTGGCGGGCCAGCGGGTCGTCGGCGCGCAGCACCGTACCCACCGGGTCGGCACGCAGTTCGCGTACGGTCAGGCCGGCCGTGTCGAAGGGGGCGCGGGTCAGGGCGACATCGACCAGTCCGGCGCGCAGTCCGCAGGTCGGGTCGGTCAGGTCGGTCTCGCGGACGCGGACCTCGACGCCCGGGTGCTGTCGGCGGTACGCGGCGGCGAGCCGGGTCGCGCCCCGGTCGGTGCCGTCGCCCAGGATGCCGACGGTGATGGTCGCGGCGCCGGCCGCCGCCGCGACCCGTACGCGTAGCCCGTCGGCCCGGTCGAGCAGGGTGCGCGCCTCGTCCAGCAGCACCGCACCGGCCGGGGTGAGCGTGACGCCCGTGGGCGAGCGGTGCAGCAGGGTGGCGCCGAGGCCGGTCTCCAGGTGTTTGACCGCCCGGCTCAGCGGCGGCTGGCTCATGTGCAGCCGGGCGGCGGCGCGGCCGAAGTGGAGTTCCTCGGCGACGGCCACGAAGTAGCGCAGCGTGCGTAGGTCCATGACCGGCGAAGATACCCGGCGGCCGGACCCTGGGCAGGGTCCGGCCGCCGGGCCGGGATCGCGCCGTTCCCCCGTCCCCACGGGGTACGGCGCGACGGGGCCGCCGCCGCTTTCGGCGACCCCGGTCAAGGGGATGGAGGGAGGGTCAGACGCGGGCCGGGTCGCGGTCGGCCGGGGCCGGGGGGACGGGGGCCGGGTCGCGGGTGAGGGCTTCGCCCTCGACGTCCACGCGGGGCAGGATCCGGTCGAGCCGGCGGGGCATCCACCAGGCGGCCCTGCCGAGGAGGGCGAGTACGGCCGGTACGAGGGCCATGCGGACGACGAACGCGTCGAGCAGGACGGCGACGGCCAGCCCGAAGCCGATCATCTTGATCATGGACTCACCGGCGCCGACGAACCCGGAGAACACCGCCATCATGATCAGCGCCGCTGCCACCACCACACGGGCGCTGTGCCGGAACCCGGTGACGACCGCCTGGCCGGGACCGTCCCCGTGGACGTACGCCTCCCGCATCCGGGCGACGAGGAACACCTCGTAATCCATGGCGAGTCCGAACACGATGCCCACCAGGAAGATCGGCATCAGGCTCATGATCGGGCCCGTCGACTCGACGCCCAGCAGCTCGGCGCCCCAGCCCCACTGGAAGACCGCGATGACGGTGCCCAGCGACGCGAGCACCGAGAGGAGGAAGCCGAGGGCCGCCTTGATCGGGACGAGCACGGACCGGAAGACCACCATCAGCAGCAGGACGGCGAGGCCCACGACGACGATCAGATACGGGACCAGCGCGTCCTGGACCTTCCCGGCGATGTCGATGTTCATCGCCGTGCTGCCGGTGACCTCGAAGGTCGCGCCGGTCGCCGACTCGCTCGCGGGGCGCTCGGCCCTGATCGTCCTGACGAGGTCCTTGGTCCGCTCGTCGGTCGGCGCGGTGGCCGGTACGGCGGAGAAGACCGCGGTGTCGCCCTCGGCGTTGAACCGCGCCGGGGAGACCGACACGACACCCTCCGTGGCCTTGATCCGCCGCTCGATGGTGGTGACGGCGTCCTTCGGGGCGTCGGCGCCCCTGGCGTCCACGACGATGGTCAGCGGACCGTTGAAGCCGGGGCCGAACCCCTCGGCGAGGTCGTCGTACGCGCGGCGCTCGGTGGTCGAGACGGGCTTGGACTCGGCACCGGGCATGCCCAGTTGGAGGTCCATGACCGGTACGGCCAGCGCGCCGAGACCGGCGACCGAGACGAGCAGTACGGGCAGGGGCCGGCGCAGGACGAACCGGGCCCAGCGGCTGCCGCCGTTGCGCTCCCCGCCCTCCTTCGCGTGGCCGTGCTTGCGGGCACGGCGGGACAGGACGGCGTTCGGCCAGAAGCCGAGGAGGGCCGGGACCAGGGTCAGCGCGACGAGGACGCAGACGGTGACCCCGCCCGCGGCGGCCAGCCCCATCTTGGTCAGCATCGGGATGCCGACCACCGACAGCCCGGCGAGCGCGATGACGACGGTCAGCCCGGCGAAGACGACCGCGGATCCGGCGGTCCCGGCGGCCAGCCCGGCCGCCTCCTGGGGCGCGTGCCCCTTGGCCCGTTCCTCGCGGTAGCGGGAGACGATGAACAGGGCGTAGTCGATGCCGCACGCCAGGCCGAGCATGGAGGCCAGGGTGCCGGTGGTGGCGGTCAGTCCGAACGTACTGCCCAGGGCGAGGATCGACGCCATGCTGACCCCGACGCCGAGGACCGCCGTGAGCAGCGGCAGCCCGGCGGCGGCCAGCGAACCGAAGGTGATCAGCATGACCACGGCGGCGATGGCGATGCCGATCGCCTCGGCCGAGCCGCCCGCGGAAGGCTGGCTCGCCAGCGCGTCGCCGCCGGTCTCGACGGTCAGGCCCGCGTCCCGGGCCTGGCCTATCGCCGTCTCCAGGTCGCCCTTGGTGGTGTCGGTCAGGTCGCCGGCCGTCACCTTGTAGGTGACGGTGGCGTACGCGGTCGTCGCGTCCTCGCTCACCGCGCCGGCCTCGTACGGGCTCACCGCACCGGCGACCTGCGGTCCGTCGGCCGCCTCGGCCACCAGCCGGTCGACGGCGGCCCGGTGCGCGGCGGCGGTGATCTTCTGCCCGTCCGGGGCGACGAAGACGATACGGGCGGTCGCCCCGTCGGCCGAGGCCCCGGGGAAGCGCTGTTCCATCAGGTCGAACGCCTTCTGGGACTCGATCCCCGGCATGGTGTTCGCCTCGTCGGCGGCGGCGGGCGCCTTGGCGGCGCCGAAGCCGACGGCGGCCAGGACGGCCACCCACAGCAGGGTGACGTACCAGCGTCGCCGGAAGGCCAGCCGGCCCAGTCGGTGGAGGAAAGCGGCCACGGGGAGAGATCTCCAGCGTTCGGTTCGAGGGAGGGCGGGGACGGGGAGGTGTTGCCGCGACCGGACCGTCGGGGATCGTCAGGCCGGGTGCCGCTGAGCCGCCGCCGGGCGTCGGCGCGCGTCGTCCCGGAGCAGGCCGATCCGCGCCCCGAGCGAGACGGCGGCCATGCCGACGGCCGTCGCGACGCCCTGTGCGCCGTCCAGGACGAAGGGCGCGATCACGGCGACGACCAGGTTGAAGAGGAACAGGAACCAGAGGACGGGACGGGAGGAGAGCAGCGCCTTCATGACGTTTCCTTGGGGGTTCGGGAGCGGGGGTCCGGGAACGGCTGTTCCGGAGCGGTGACCTTCTGGCTTCAACCCTCCCGGCGCGCCCGCGCCCGGACGAGGTGGTCCACTCCCGAACCGGTGGTGTAGCGGGGTACACCACGGCCCGATACGCGAGGGCACGACCGGGGGCACGACCGGGGGCACGAGAGGCGGATACGCCCCATTCGTGGTGTCCTGTCCAGAGGTCCACGCGCCTGAGGTCCGCGCGCCTGCCGATCCCCTACGGAGCCACTACCGAGCCCCTGCCGAGCCACCACGGAGCCACCACGGAGCCACTGCGAGGGAAGAACCGATGAGCGACCCGGCGACACTCGGCGCGGCACCCGGCGCACGGCCCGGTACCTCCGACACCGACCCCGAGGCCCATCGCTGGTGGGGCCTCGCCGTCATCGCGATGGCGCAGCTCATGGTCGTGCTCGACGCCACCATCGTGAACATCGCCCTGCCCTCAGCCCAGCGCGAGCTGGGGCTGACCAACGGGAACAGGCAGTGGGTGATCACCGCGTACACCCTCGCCTTCGGCGGGCTGCTGCTGCTCGGCGGCCGGATCGCCGACCTCGTCGGCCGCAAGCGCACCTTCATCGTCGGCCTCATCGGCTTCGCCGCCGCCTCCGCGCTGGGCGGCGCCTCCCAGAGCCCGCCCATGCTCTTCGCGGCCCGCGCCCTCCAGGGCATGTTCGCGGCGGTCCTCGCGCCCTCCGCGCTCTCCCTGCTCACCACGACGTTCAGCGACGGCAGGGAGCGTGCGAAGGCGTTCGGGATCTACAGCGCCATCGCGGGCGGCGGGGCGGCCATCGGGCTGCTGCTCGGCGGCATCCTCACCGAGTTCCTGTCCTGGCGCTGGTGTCTGTACGTGAACGTGCCGATCGCCGCGCTCGCCGTCTTCGGCGCGTTCACGCTGCTGCACGACCGGGCCGGGCACAAGGAGTCCCGCCTCGACATCCCGGGCGTCGTCCTCGGCTGCGGCGGGCTCGTCGCCCTCGTCTACGGCTTCAGCGAGGCCGAGTCCTCCGGCTGGTCCTCACCGCTGGTCCTCGGCCTGCTGTGCGGCGCCGTGGTGCTGCTGACCGTGTTCGCCTGGTGGCAGACGCGCGCGCCGAGCCCGCTGCTGCCGCCGCACATCATCAACAACCGCAACCGGGGCGGCTCCGTCCTCACGATGTGCCTGACGACGATCGGCATGTTCGGGCTGTTCCTGTTCATGACGTTCTTCCTCCAGAACATCCTGGGCTACTCGCCGCTCAGGACCGGCCTGGCCTTCCTCCCGATGTGCGCGATGATCATCATCGGTTCGACGCAGATCGCCGCCCGGCTGCTGCACTTCGTACCGCCGCGCCTGCTCATGGGCCCCGGGCTGCTGCTCGCGGCGGGCGGGCTGTTCAGCCTCACCTTCATCGACACCCACTCCAGCTACGCGGGCCACATCCTGCCCGGCACGCTGATGCTCGGTCTCGGCATGGGGCTGACGTTCCTGCCCGTCATGTCGGTCGCCACGGGCGGGGTCGCGCCGAAGGACGCCGGGGTGACCTCCGCGACCGTCAACACGGCGCAGCAGGTCGGCGGCTCCATCGGTACGTCCCTGCTCAACACCGTCGCGACGACCAGCACCACCGCCTATCTGACGGGCCGCCTCGCGGCGGCGGCGCGCCAGGGCGGGCTCACCCCGTCGGAGAAGACCGCGCTCGTCAACACGGCTACGGTCCACGGCTTCACCGTGGCCATCGGCTGGGCGGCGCTCATCCTGGTGGTGGCGGCGATCCTCGCGATGGTGCTGGTCACGGCCCGCTCACCGCGCCAGCGGGAGGCGCAGAGGGAGCAGGCCGCCACCTGAGCGCCGGGTGAGTCACCGCGCTCGGGTGAGTCAGCCGCGCGCGGGTGCGTCGCCGCGTCCGAGCGCGTGCGATTCGGAATATCGGAATATTCGAGAATCACGGCGGACAGAACGCCATCGGCGGCTCGATCCTGAAGGCGGCCCCATCGGGTCATTCGGGCGAGAGGGGAACGACGTTGGCAAGGCGACTTCGCTTCATCGGCGCCAACTCCGGCAACGACGGCTGTCCGACGCTCTACGAAGACCTGGACACGGGTGAGGTCCTGGTCCAAGGAGACGCGGTGACCGACCCTGACGACGTGACCCAACTTCGCAACGTCAAGCCCGGGGAGGGGTTCGTGGTGGTGCCGCGCGCGCTCCTGGCCGACTTCGCCCCACGAGACGTCGACAGGGTGCCTACGGTGATCAGCTTCGATGAGTTCGGCGGCATGTTCCGTACCTTCGAGCACACCGCCTGGCGGCTGGAGACCCGCCGCCGGTACGCGTCGGACGAGGAGACCGATACGTACACCCGGTTCGCCCGGGGTGAGGATGCCGGGTGGGACCTGGACGACCCGTGGTGTGTGTCCCGGCGCGAACAGTCCGCACTCGGAAAGCGGTTCGAGCGCGTACGCGTCGTGGACGACCCACCGACCTTGGGCCAGCGGTACCTCCTGGACAACGCCCGCCGCAACAGGGCCGTAGGAGAGGACATCCGGAACCTGTGGCGGAGCGACGCCGAGCGGCTGAGGCTCCCCGCAGAGGACTTCTGGCTGTTCGATTCGCGCGTCGTCGCACGACTTCACTTCGACGGTGACGACCGGATGACCGGCGTCGAACTGATCACGGACCCTGTGGAGGTCCTGCGCGCCTGTCAGGTACGCGATGCCGCTTGGCACCACGCGGTCGCCCACGACCAGTTCGAGGGCCAGGTACCTTCCACCGAGTGAGCACCGACTTCCAACAGGCCCGGGTGGCCCTCGGCGCGCGGCTCCGTGAGCTGCGCGCCGCTCGCAGCTCACGGGGCGCGAACTGGCTACGGTGCTGCACTGGCCCCAGTCCAAGGTCAGCAAACTGGAGACGGGGCGCCAGACCGCCACAGCCGAGGACCTCCGGGCATGGGCACAGGCAACAGGGCATCCGGACGCCGCCGATGAACTGATCGCCCGCCTACGGACGCTGGAGTCCCGATCCCGCTCCTGGCGGCGCCGGCTGGCTGCCGGGCACAAGCCTGTCCAGGACGCACTCACCGCCGAGTACGCGCGATCTCACACGCTCCGGGCCTGGCAGGGCTCCATGGTGGTCGGGATGCTCCAGACACCCGACTACGCCCGCCACGTGTTCAGCCAGTACGCCGGCCTCCACCAGTCCGTCCGGGACGGGGAGGAGGCTGTACGGGCCCGCGTAAAGCGCCAGGAAATGCTCTACGAGCCGGGGAAGACCTTCCACATCATCATGTGGGAAGCCGCTCTCCACGCCCTGGTCTGCCCGCCGCCCGTACTGGCTGCCCAACTCGACCGGCTCATGGGTGTACTGGGGCTCGACACCGTCGCCCTGGGAATCGTCCCGCTGGGCGCCCCTCTCAAGCTCCCGCCGGCCAATGCGTTCTGGCTGTACGACGACCGCCTGGCCATTGCCGAGGACTGGCACGCGGAGCTGTGGTTGGACGACTCCGCGACCCTCGGCGTGTACCAGCGGGTCTGGCAGACACTCGCCGACTCCGCCGTCTACGGGGCTGAAGCCCATCGCGTGATCACACGCGCCCGGCGGGCACTCGACCTCATCTGAGAATCACCCCGAAGAAGCCCCGGCGCCGCTCGAATCAAGGCGAATCAAGGCCGCCGAGCAGCACCGGGCCACCACGCCCGCCCCAGGGTGCCCGGGCGGGCGTCGGCGGCGGGCGTCGGCGGCGGCGCGGTCAGAACCCTGTAACGCCCTACCCGCCTGCCCCCAGCCGGTGGAGGGCGTCGTCCGTCAGCCGGAACACCGTCCACTCGTCCTGCGGGAGCGCCCCCAGCGACCGGTAGAAGGCGATCGACGGCTCGTTCCAGTCGAGGACGGACCACTCCAGGCGCTCGTAGCCGCGCTCCACGCAGATCCGGGCCAGCTCGCCCAGCAGCGCCTTGCCGTGGCCGCCGCCCCGGCGGTCGGGGCGTACGTACAGGTCCTCCAGGTAGATCCCGTGCACCCCGCGCCAGGTGGAGAAGTTGAGGAACCAGAGTGCGAACCCGGCCGGTTCGCCGTCCTCCGTCTCCGCGAGGTGGGCGAACGCGGCGGGCCGCTCGCCGAACAGCGCCTCGTGGAGCTGCTCCTCGGTCGTGCGCACCTCGTGCAGGGCTTTCTCGTACTCCGCGAGCTCCCGGACCATCGCGTGGATCACCGGTACGTCTGCGGGTGTGGCGGTACGGATCATGGGCTCAGCTTGCCGTCCGCCCCGTCCCGCGCGCCAGCAGTGCCCGAGCGATGGACACCTGTACGGGGTCCAGCTCCGTGTCCCCCTCCTCCAGCCGCCACAGCAGGTTCTGGAGCACGCGCCCCAGCGTCCAGGCCGTGGCACGTGCGCGGTCCAGGCCCAGCGTCTCCGTCATCAGGTCGAAGCGCCAGAGCGTGTCGTCCGGGTCGAAGCGGTTGCGGAGCGCGGGCATCAGCTCGAAGCCCGGGTCGCCCGCCAGCGGCTTCGGGTCGATCGCCAGCCAGGGCTCCCGGTCCGCGGCGAGGACGTTCTCGAAGTGCAGGTCCCAGTGGAGCAGCCGGTCGCCGGGCTCGGCCGCGACCTCCCGTACCGCCGCCGCGCAGTCCAGCAGCAGCCGCCGGCCGGGCCCGGCGGGCAGGGTCGCCGCCAGGGCCGGGGTGTCGTCGAGCATCCGCGCGGCGATGTCCCCGAGGCGGCGCAGCTCCGGCGGGGCGGGCGTCGCGGCGAGCCGTGCCAGCAGCCCGGCGATGACCGGCAGGGCCGCGCGCGGCTCCAGCGCGTCGAGGTCGCCGGTGCGCAGCCGCTCCAGCAGCAGGGCGCCCGTCGTACCGTCGTACCGCAGCAGTCGTACGGCGCCGTCGCCGCCCCAGGCGCGCAGCGCCACCGGCTCCCCGGCCGTCTCGTCGTCCACCGGCTGGAGTTTGAGCATCGCGGGCGTGCCGTCGGCGTCCTCCACCGGCAGCACCAGCGCGCATCTGCCGGTCAGGGAAGGGCCGTTGACCCGCAGCTCCCAGCGCGCGAGCAGGTCGGCGGCCATGGAAGGAAGGGCCGCGAGGAACGCCCGGCCCGCCGCCCCGCCCTCCCTCGACTGTGTTTCCGCGAACTCCTCCGGAATGTCAATCACGCCCCCGATCCTAGGACCGTGGGTGAATCGCCCCATGCGCCGCATCCTTCACACGGTCCGCGTCCCGGTCCAACCGGTCCGCGCCTGGGTCACGCGTGCTCCGGGCACCTACCTCTGGCTGGCCGCGCTCTTCGTCACGACCGTCGCGCTGCACCGGATGTCGCCGGGTTTCGAGGAGACCTTCCTCCGCCAGCGCTCGACCAACATCCACGAACTGTCCACCGACCCCGTCCGGGTCCTCATCGCCAGCGCGTTCTGGATCGACGGCGGTACGTGGCTCCCGTACGCCGTGCTCTACACGGTGTTCCACGCCCCGGCCGAGCGGTGGCTCGGGACGGCGCGCTGGCTCGGCGTCGTCGTTCTCGCCCATGTCGGCGCGACGCTGGTCAGCGAAGGGGTGCTCGGCTGGGCCGTCCATCACGGGCACGCGCCGCAGTCCGCCGTCAACACCCTGGACGTCGGAGTCAGTTACGCGCTCGCGGGGGTGATCGCCGTGCTCACGTACCGGATTCCGCGCCCCTGGCACCTGCCGTATCTCGCCGTGGTGCTGATCTTCTTCGGCACACCGCTGATCGTCGGGCGCACCTTCACCGACCTGGGGCACTTCGCGGCCGTGCTCATCGGTCTCGCGTGCCGTCCGCTGACCCGGGAGGCGGCCACGAGGAGCGGCGCCGCCCGGCGTAACACCCGTGCCGCGTCCGGTCCGTAACCCGGAACGGACCTGGTCATGGCGGTCCGACTACGCTGACCCCGTGGTTCCCGGACGATGGAGTGTGAGCATGAACGCGGGTCGGACAGCGACGGTCCAGCAGACGGCGCCGGTACGGGCCGGGCACCGGCTGGACATCGCCCGCGCCGCCACCGGGCTGTTCCTGGCCAGGGGCGTGGAGCGCACCTCCCTCGCCGACATCGCCGACGCGGCCGGCATCCCGGCCAGCACGCTGTGGAGCCACTTCCCGTCCAAGGAGGAGTGCGTCACGCCGCTGTACTCCTTCGCCACGGAGCGGATCGCCCGGCGCCTCGACACCTGGCCGCCGGACCACCCCCTGATCGACGCCTTCGACGCGTTCGACGGCGAGGACTGGCTGACCCCGACGGGCCCCTCCGGCGAGGAGACCCTGCGCGCCATTCTCGACGCGCTGCGGCTCACCCGCGAGGAGCCGAGCCTGCACACCTTGTGGATACGGGAGAGCTTCGCGGCGCTGCCGCTCGTCGCGCGCGCGATCGCCGCCCGGTCCGGCCGCTCGGAACCCGGCATGGACGCCACGGTGCAGGCGGGCATGCTGCTCTCCGCGCTCCAGCTCGCCCTGCGCGCGTACGCGTGGACGCCCCCGGAGGAGCGCCACGCCGACCTGGTGGAAACCCTGCTCGAAGCGGTACGGATCGCGATGCGCGGGCTGCCCGCGTGACACCGGGTGCCCTGTCCGCCTGACGCCGCGCGGGCTGTCCGCCTGACCAGGGGATGCCGCCGATACGGGAGATTCGGCCGATCTGCTGGCTGCGTCCCATTCCTGTCGCTACGGTTCCTGACATGGCATCCAAGGACGAGCACTCCAAGGACGAACCTTCCGAGCAGGACCCTCTCCAGGCCGAATCCCTCAAGGCCACCGAATCCCTCAAGGACGAGTCCTCTGCCGAGGACTGGCCGCTCCCCCCGTCCTGGATGTGGGGGTGCACGGAGTGCACCGTGCTGTACAAGGCGATGAAACGGGCCCCCGAGGTGGTGGACGCGGCGCGGGTGGCGGGCGATCCCGGCATCGACTACGACCCCATGGACACCGTGGTGACCACGCAGATCCGGCTCGCGCGGCACATCGCCACCGACCACGCCGAGGACGTCCCTGCGGTGGACGAGAGCTGCGACCGCTGTGTGTCGGACGTCAAGGCCAAGCACTTCCCCGCCGTGCTCATGCTGGAGCACCGGGCCCGCCACCTCTTCGCACCGCCGAGCATCGCCGGCCTGATCTGACAGTCTGATCTGACGGTCAGGGCTGACGGTCAGGGCTGACGGCCGGGGCTGCCGGTAGAGGTCCCGGTCTCAGCGGAAGGCGGCGGCGTTCTCCCCGGCCCACTGCCGGAACGTCCTGGCGGGGGCCCCGGTGATCCGCTCGACGGTGTCGCGCACCCTCAGCAGTTCGTCGTTGACGTCGCCGCCCGTCACGTCGAGCACCGCGTCCGCCGCCTCGTCGCCGAGGAGCGCGGCCAACCGGCCGTGCGCCTCCCGCCGGTCGGTCTCCGCGCACGCCACGTCCCGGCCGAGGGCCGCGGCGATGGCCCCGATCTGCTGCCGGGGCGTGATCCGCGCCGGCCCGGTCAGTTCGTACGTACGCCCCTCATGCCCGGCGCCGGTCAGCGCGGCGCCGGCCACCGACGCGATGTCCGCCGGGTGGATGGTGGGCAGGCCGATGTCCGCGTAGGGCACGCGGACCGTTTCGCGCGCGCGGATCGTGTCGGCCCACAGCAGGGTGTTCGAGGCGAACTGCGTCGGCCGCAGGATGGTCCACGCCATGCCGCTGTCCCGGAGCGACCGCTCGACGGCCAGATTCTCGCCCGCGGGGCCCAGGTGCGGGTGGGTCAGGGCGGTGAGGGACGACACCAGCACCACCCGCTCCACACCCGCCTCCCGGGCCGCCGCCAGGATCTCCGCGTCGGGTCCGACGCGGGACACCAGGAACAGCGCGCGCACCCCGTCCAGCGCGGGGCGCAGCGACGCCGCCCTGGCGAGGTCGCCGTGGACCGCCTCGGCGCCGTCCGGGAACCCGGTCGCCCGTGCCCGTACGGGATCACGGGTGAGCCCCCGCAGGGGACCCGCGCCCGCCGCCAGGAGTTCCCGGACGAGGGCGCCGCCGATGTTCCCGGTGGCGCCGGTCACGAGGATCATGGGTCCGCTCCTTGCCTGCCGGGCCGCCGGCCCCCTGGCCGCCGGCCGTCGGCCGTCCGTGGTTGATCGGTACGGTCCGACGCTAGGACCTCAAGCCTGCTTCAGGTCAAGGACGCCCGTGACCTCCGGGGTCGCCGGTACGGCGGCCGGGCGGTGGCGCGGGAGGAAGAGGCAGAGGACGAAGGCGAGGAGCGCGGCCCCTGCACCGGTGGCCATGACCGCCCTGAAGCCGTCCTGCGAGGGCAGCGCGGTGGTGCCGAAGGTGATGGTCATCTGGGCGAGGACCACACCGGCGACGGCGCTGGCGAACGACGTACCGATGGACCGCATCAGCGCGTTGAGGCTGTTGGCGGCGGCCGTCTCGGACGCGGGCACGGCGCCCATGATCAGGGCGGGCATCGCCCCGTACGCGAAGCCGACACCCGCGCCGATGACGCAGGAGGCCAGGATGAGGTGCCACACCTCGGACATCAGCAGGATGTTGAGGACGTACCCGGTCGCGACGACGAGCGCGCCGATCATCAGGGTGACCTTCGGGCCCTTGCTCTTGGAGATGGCCGCGGAGAGCGGGGCCGTCGCCATCATGACCAGGCCCTGCGGGGCGAGGACCAGGCCGGTGTAGAGCATCGACTTGCCCAGGCCGTAGCCGGTGACCTCGGGGAGCTGGAGGAGCTGCGGGAGGACCAGGGACATGGCGAACATCGAGAAGCCGAGCGCCACCGAGGCCAGGTTGGTGAAGAGCACCTGACGGCGGGCGGTGGTCCGCAGGTCCACCAGCGGCTGCGCGGTCCGCAGTTCGAAGAAGCCCCACGCCACCAGGACGGCGGCCGCGAGGGCGAACAGACCGAGGACGGTGCCGCTGGTCCAGCCCCAGTCACCGCCCTTGGAGATGGCCAGCAGCAGGGAGACCAGGCCGGTCGCCAGACCGAGGGAGCCGACCAGGTCGAACCGGCCGCCGGTGCGCACCTTCGACTCGGGCACGAGCACCATGACGAGAACGGCGGCGGCGGCGCCGAGGACCGCCGAGGTCCAGAACAGCACGTGCCAGTTGAACTTGTCGGCTATGAGGGCGGCGGAGGGCAGGCCGAGCGCGCCGCCCACCCCGAGCGAGGCGCTCATCAACGCGGTCGCCCCGGCGAGCCGCTCGGCGGGCAGGACGTCCCGCATGATGCTGATGCCGAGCGGGATGACGGCGCCGGCCAGCCCCTGGAGGACACGTCCGACGATCATCGGGACCAGGGAGTCGCTGAGCGCGCAGACGACCGACCCGGTCACCAGCAGGGCGATGCTGACCAGCAGCATGCGGCGCTTGCCGTACATGTCGCCGATGCGCCCGGCGACCGGGGTGGCGACGGCGGCGGCGAGCAGGGTGGCGGTGACCGCCCACGCGGTGTTCGACGGCGAGGCGTCGAGGTACTTCGGCAGCTCCGGGACGATCGGGATCACCAGGGTCTGCATCAGCGAGACGACGATCCCGGCGAAGGCCAGGACCGCCACCACGGCGTTCGCCCTCGGCGGGGCGGAGCCCCCGGCGGCGTGCCGGGCGGGAGTGGGCGGAGTGTCGGACATGGAAGTGCCTCCGTGGGAACCCTCAGGTGTACTTGACTCACGCAACCATATTCCGATTGATTGACTTAAGCAACTTTACCCAACCGTGACCGGATACCGACGAAGGGCCCGCCTTACTTGAGTCAGGCAATCTTCAAACTCTTGCTTAACTTAGGCAAGCAGCTCTACGGTGGTCCCATGCCCACACCCCCGCCCCCGGCGGCACCGGCCCCCGAGCCCGCCCCGACGGATCTGAACGAGATCGAACGGAGTCTCTCCCGCCTCACGTACCTGGCGGGCCGGGCCCGGCACCACGAGCATCTGAAGACCGTGACCGGGCTCCCGCTCGACCGGGCCGCCGTGGCGATCCTGCGGCGCCTCGCCGCACGCGACTGCGAGGCGGCCCCGCGCCCCGGAACACTGGCGGTCCGGCTGTCCGTGGAGGCGTCCCATGTCGCCCGGCAGTTGCGCCACTTGGAGCAGCACGGCTATGTGGCCCGCGCCCCCGACCCGGACGACCGCCGCGCGCAGCGCGTCCGGCTCACGGACGCCGGACTGGCCGCCGTCGACCGCGTACGGGAGGTGAGCCGCCGGAGCGTGGAGGAGGCTCTGGCCGACTGGTCGCCCGAGGAACTGCGGGAGTTCGCCGCGCTCTTCCGCCGCCTGGCCGAGGACTTCACCGCCCGCTCCGAGAACAGTGTCGATGTACGGCCCTCCGCCTGACGGCGGAGCCGCGCCCCGCGCGGACCGGTCCTTATGACGAACGGTTTTGTCATGCAGAGCAGCCTCAACGAGAAGCTGTCGCCGCGCCGTGGTGACGGACAGCACGTCCTGGTCGTCGCCGACGACCCCGGTATCAACGAACTACTCACCACCACCCTGGAGTTGGCGGGCTACCGGGTCGGCATGGCGGGCACCGGCGCCGAGGGGATGATGCGGATCTCGCAGCACCGGTTCGACCTGGTCGTCTGGGACGCCACCCTGCCGGACCTGGCGGCCTTCGCCCGGGGCCGCCGCGTCGTCCCGGCTGACCGGCCCCCGCTGCTCTTCCTGGCCGCGTGCGACGCCCTCCCCCGCCTCGCCCCCGAACTCAGCCCCGGGGCCGAGGACTACGTCACCAAGCCCGTACGGATCGCCGAGGTGCTGGCCAGGGCCCAGGCCCTGCTGGGCGCCCGCCGCCCCGGCCCGGGCCCCGCGGGGCGGCCGGCCGGGCCGCCCTGCTACGGCGACCTGGTCCTGGACGACACCACCTGCCGGGCGCGGCGCGGGCCCCGCCCGCTCGGCCTCACCCCGGCCGAATACCGGCTGCTGCACCATCTGATGGCCAACGCGGAACGCGTGCTGTCGAAGGAACAGATCAGCCGGCACGTCTGGGGCGAGTTCCGCGCCGGGCAGGCGATCGAGAAGCTCGTCTCCCGCCTGCGCCAGAAGGTGGACCAGGAGGAGCCCGCGCTGGTCCACACCCACCGGGGCTTCGGCTACTGGCTCGGCTGCCCCAGCCACTGAGCCTTCCCCCGTACGGCAGGCCCGGCCCACCCCGCGCGGATCGCACGGCCGTTCCATCTCCCCAGGAATTGCAAACTTCTGCAATTGCCTAGATGCTGTACGGGCCGTGCGCCCCGGCGTGGGGGCGGTGCGGCGAGAGGGAGAGCGAGGGTTTCGTGGGGGTTCCGCTGTATCAGGCGAAGGCGGAGTTCTTCCGGATGCTGGGGCATCCGGTGCGCATCCGGGTACTGGAGCTGCTCCAGGACGGCCCGATGCCCGTACGGGACCTGCTCGCCGAGATCGAGATCGAGCCCTCCGCGCTCTCCCAGCAACTGGCCGTGCTGCGCCGCTCCGGGATCGTCACCTCCAGCCGCGAGGGCCCGACCGTCGTCTACGAACTGGCGGGCGGGGACGTCGCGGAGCTGCTGCGGGCCGCGCGGCGGATCCTGACCGAGATGCTGGCCGGTCAGCACCAACTCCTGGAGGAACTGCGGGACTCCGAGGTCTCCGCGCGATGACCCGGCGCATCGCCCCGCTGCCCCACCGCCATGTGCTGACGCTCCCCGCCAAGCCCGGGGCCGTACGGACGGCACGCGAGACCACCCAGCAGTTGCTGGCCGAGTGGGGCATCAGCCCGCACCATCCCGCCGTCGACCCGGCCCTGCTGATCCTGAGCGAACTGGTCACCAACAGCGTCAGACACGCCGCGTCCGTCTCCCCCAGCCTCACCGTCAGCTACGCGGCCGGCCACGACACCCTCGTGTTCGCCGTCCACGACCGCCACCCCTACCAGCCCACCCTCCGCACCCCGGCCCCCGGCACGGACCTGGGTTCCGGCGCCGCGTGCAAAGGGCTGGCCACCGTCGTCGAACTCACGTCCAGCCTCGCGGGCTCCGCGGTCGTACGCCAGGACGGGGACGGCGGAGGCAAGAGCATCTGCATCACGCTCCCGCTCTAGGCCCTGTCGCCCCGGCCCAGGAAGCCTCAGACCCTGCCCATGGCCCGGGTCACGGTGATCTCGATCGCCACCCGCTCCGGGTTGACGCGGGGCGGCTTGTAGCGCCGGGTGTAGCGCCGTTCCGCCTCGGCGACCGCTTCCGGGTCGCGGTTGACCACGGCGGTCCCTTCGAGCGTGGCCCACCGGGCTCCGTCGAACTGGCTGACCGCGACGAACGCGTCAGGTCCCGCCGCGAGAACGTTCCGGGCCTTCGCCGTCGCACCGCCGGTGATGACGCGGGCGATACCGGCCTCCGGATCGTAGGTCACCCCGACGGGCACCAGGTGCGGGGTGCCGTCGGGGCGGCGGGTGGCGAGCAGGCACACATGGCGCTCCTCCCAGAACGCGAGAAAGGCCGGGTCCGCGAGCAGGGTGCGTGATGCCATGGGGGACGTCTTCCGGGACGGGCGGAGAGGGGACGTGTCCGTCCCCCGGCGGAGCGGGCGGCCCGCCCACCCGATGCTACGTGCGGAGAACCGGCCGGGGACGGACGGGG
This sequence comes from Streptomyces sp. NPDC087310, assembly GCF_044744405.1. NCBI lineage: Bacteria > Bacillati > Actinomycetota > Actinomycetes > Kitasatosporales > Streptomycetaceae > Streptomyces > Streptomyces sp. NPDC087310. The sequence continues at coordinate 640,944 of NZ_JBIUYF010000005.1, forward strand.
AAGGACGGGGACGGACGGGGAAGGACGGGGAAGGAGCGCGGCCGGACGAGAAGCCCACGAGGATGTCCACGGTACGGAGCGCGGCCGGACCGGCGGAACGCCTTCGCTTTCCAGGACCGCGGCCTTTCATGCACCGGCCCGCGAATTGCCCTCGTTCGTGTGCACGCGACGGGCTTTCCGGACCGCCGCCCCCACGCCGACCGGATAGTGAGGGGACAGCGGCCGAATCCCAGAGAACCCGGAAGACCCAGAAGCCCCGGAAGACCCGGAAGCCCGGAAAGCAGAGGTGAGCGCCATGCGTACCGTCGAGGCGACCAACCGTGTCCAGCTCGTCTTCTCCCTGTTCGACGCCGACGGGAACGGCCTGCTGGAGGCCGGCGACTTCGAGCTGATGGGGAGCCGCGTCGTCGCGGCGGTGCCCACGGCCGGTGACGCCAGAAAACAGGCGATGCTCGACGCCTTCCGCCGGTTCTGGACGACGCTCGTCACCGAGCTGGACGCCGACGGCGACGGACGGATCAGCCAGGAGGAGTTCACCGCCTGTGTGCTGAATCCGGCGCGGTTCGACGCGGCGAGCGACGTGTTCGCCCGCGCGATGAGCGCGCTCGGCTCGCCGGAGGAGGACGGACTCGTCGCGCGCCCCGTCTTCGTGGCCGTGCTGACGGCCGTCGGCTTCCAACAGGCCAACATCGAGGCCCTGTTCGAAGCCCTGGGGCCCACGGACGACGACCGCGTCGCGGTGGACGCCTGGGCGGAGGCCATCAGGGAGTACTACCGCCCCGAGAAGGCCGGCATCGCCGGGGACCACCTGACCGCGGGCGTGGCCCTGTGACCCTGCCCCTCGACGGCACGGCCCCGGAGCGGGACCCCGACGCGGCGGGCGGCGTGGGCCTGACCGCCCTCATGGTGGCCGCCGCGCGGGCCATCGAGACCCACCGTCCGGCCCCTCTGGCGCGGGACGAGTTCGCGGAGCACTTCGTCCGGGCGGCACCGGCCTCGGCCGGCTGGCCGGTCCGGGCGGACCAGATCCCCGGGGGCCGCACGAACCCGTTCTGGGAACGGCTCGGCCGCTACTTCGCCGTACGCACCCGGGTCCTGGACGACCATCTGCTCCGTACGGTGGAGACGGGCGTGCGCCAGGTGGTGCTGCTGGGCGCGGGCCTGGACTCCCGGGCGTTCCGGCTCGGCTGGCCGCCCGGCTGCGTGATCCACGAGGTCGACACCGCGGAGATGCTCGCCTTCAAACAGGCGGTGCTCGACCGGTCGGGGGCCGTCCCCACGGCCGACCGCAGACCGCTCGCGGCCGACCTCCGCTTCGACTGGCGCGACGCGCTGCTCGCCGCGGGGTTCGACCCGGCCGTACCGACCGCCTGGCTCGCCGAGGGGCTGCTGCTCTACCTCCCGGCGGCGGCCGAGCGGCATCTCATCGCGACGGTGGCCGAGCTGAGCACGGCCGGGAGCACGCTGGCGTACGAGATCAAGGAGGTGGAGGGGGCGAAGGTGCGCGCCCACCCCCTCTACACCACGGCGCGGGAGCAGATCGGCCTCGACCTGCCGGCCCTCTTCGACCCGGAGCCGCGCCCCGCGTCGGCCGCCGAACTCGCCCGGCGGGGCTGGTCGGTCTCGGTCCGCTCCCCGTACGACTTCACCCGCCTCCACGACCACGGCCCCTTCCCCGAACCGGACGACCCGCTGGCGGCCAACCGCTGGATCTTCGCGGAGACGCCCGCCCCACAGCCCGGGAACGGATGACATCCCCGCAGGTCGGAGCCGTCCAGCGGGCGGCGGCGGCGCTCACGGCTCCCCGTCCGGCGGCGGGGACGCGGCGTTCCCGGCGGCGGCGCGGGCTCTCACCCGGGCGGGGTACCAGCGGGTGAAGCGCAGGGCCGCGACGATCGCCGCGATCTGGATGATCCACCCGGTCCAGATGTTGTCCGGGTCGTGCTGCACCAGGTCGGCGTAGCCGCCCGCGACGGCTCCCACCAGGAACGCCGCACCCCACACCCCGGTGACCACGTAGTTGGTGCGCAGGAAGAGCGGCGAGTCCCAGCGGCTACGGGGCACCTGCTCGCGCGCGTACGGGAGGGTGAAGGGCGCCCGGAAGGCCATGGAGCCGAACGCGATGAGCACCAGCGCGATATTGGCGATCTCCCCCGCGTAGGTCTCCAGCCAGCGGCTGGTGCCGTCGGCGGCGAGCGCCCCGACGACGGCGAGCACCGCGAAGAAGACCACGTCACAGAGTTCCAGGAGCTTCCACGAGCTGTGCGGACGCCAGATCCGCCCGGCGGCCACCACGGCCAGCGCGCAGGCGAGCGACAGCCCGACCCCCAGCTCGAACCGGCCCGGCCCCACCACCACGGCGAAGATGATCCACGGGAGCAGCCCGATGACCGGGCTGTCGAGCAGACGGGCGCCCCGCCGCCCGGACCCACTGCCGGTCGTCACGCCGGTGCCCCCTCCTTCGCCCGTTCCTTCTCCTGCGTCCGGTTCCTCCGGACCGCCGGTCTCCTCCACCTTGCTGCGCTCCGGCCCGTTCCGCGACACGACCCCGCGCCCCCTGTCACCTTCTATCGCCTTCTGTCACCTTCCGGAATGTGAACAAGTTCGGCCAAGGTTGGTCCACGGAGGCGTCCACGCTCTATCGTGGCGGGCGTAGCTGGTTCGCCCTGCCCTCCAGGCAGACGCGTCGTAAGAGGGAACCCGGTGGGAATCCGGGACTGCCCCGCAGCGGTGAGCGGGAACGACCGCCGTCATACGCACTGGATCCGCACGGATCCGGGAAGCGACGGCCAGTAGGTGTCTGCCTCGGCAGATGTGCCCGCGAGTCCGAAGACCTGCCCGTTGCCCGTACGCGACCGTTCGCGTACGGATATCCCGGTGACCTCGTGGGCGGGTCGGCGTACATACCGGACGGACGAGCGCGCCCGAGGCGCCGCACCGACCGTCGGGTCCCGTCACCCCTTCGCGCCCGCGTCCCGTCCCCGGGATGTTCAGGAGTCATCTCGCGAAGGAGATTTCCGTGACACCGAAGTCCGCAGCCGCGGCAGCACGAGCCACCGTGTACGGCTACCCCCGCCAGGGCCCGAACCGGGAACTGAAGAAGGCCGTCGAGGGGTACTGGAAGGGCCGCGTCACCGCGGACGCCCTCCGGGAGACGGCGGCCGGCCTGCGCCGGGCGAACTGGCGGCAGATGGCCGACGCCGGCGTCCACGAGGTGCCGACCGGCGACTTCTCGTACTACGACCACGTCCTGGACACCAGCGTCATGGTCGGCGCCGTACCCGAGCGGCACCGGGCCGCCGTCACGGCCGACCCGCTCGACGGATACTTCGCGATGGCCCGCGGCACCCAGGACGTGGCGCCGCTGGAGATGACGAAGTGGTTCGACACGAACTACCACTACCTCGTCCCCGAGCTCGGCCCCGACACCGTCTTCACCGCCGACTCCACCCGGCAGGTCGCCGAGCTGACGCAGGCCCTCACGCTCGGGCACACCGCCCGCCCGGTCCTCGTCGGCCCCGTCACGTATCTCCTGCTCTCCAAGCCCGCCCCCGGGGTGGCCGCCGACTTCGAGCCACTGACCCTGCTCGACCGGCTGCTGCCCGTCTACGCCGAGGTCCTCGCCGACCTGCGCGCCGCCGGCGCCGAGTGGGTGCAGCTCGACGAGCCCGCGCTCGTCCAGGACCGTACGCGCGCCGAGCTGAACGCCGCCGCCCGCGCCTACCGCGACCTCGGCGGGGCGACCGACCGGCCCAAGCTCCTGGTCGCCTCCTACTTCGACCGGCTCGGCGACGCCCTGCCCGTCCTGGCGAAGGCCCCCGTCGAGGGGCTGGCGCTGGACTTCACCGACGCCGGCGCCGCCAACCTCGACGACCTCGCCGCCGCCGGCGGACTCCCCGGCAAGCGGCTCGTCGCGGGCGTCGTCAACGGCCGCAACATCTGGATCAACGACTACGAGAAGTCCCTCGCCACCCTGGGGACGCTCCTCGGCCTGGCCGACCGGGTCGACGTGGCCGCGTCCTGCTCCCTGCTGCACGTACCGCTCGACACCGCGGCCGAACGCGACATCGACCCGGGGGTCCTGCGCTGGCTCGCCTTCGCCCGGCAGAAGAGCGCCGAGATCGTCACCCTGGCCAAGGGGCTGGCCCGGGGCACCGGCGCCATCGCCGCGGAGATCGCCGCCAACCGTGCCGACCTCGCCTCCCGTACGGACTCGGCGCTCACCCACGACCCGGCCGTACGGGCCAGGACCGCCGCCGTCACCGACGCCGACGGCCGCCGCTCGCAGCCGTACAGCGAGCGCGCCGCCGCCCAGCGCGCGCACCTCGCGCTGCCGCTGCTGCCGACGACGACCATCGGTTCGTTCCCGCAGACCGACGAGTTGCGCACCGCCCGCGCCGACCTGCGCGCGGGCCGGATCGACACGGCCGGTTACGAGGAGCGCATCAGCGCCGAGATCGGCGAGGTCATCTCCTTCCAGGAGAAGACCGGGATCGACGTCCTGGTCCACGGCGAGCCCGAACGCAACGACATGGTGCAGTACTTCGCCGAACAGCTCACCGGCTACCTCGCCACCCGGCACGGCTGGGTGCAGTCCTACGGCACCCGCTACGTCCGCCCGCCGGTGCTGGCCGGCGACATCTCGCGCCCCGAACCGATGACGGTGCGCTGGACCTCGTACGCCCAGTCCCTCACCGACCGCCCCGTCAAGGGCATGCTGACCGGGCCCGTCACCATGCTCGCCTGGTCCTTCGTCCGCGACGACCAGCCGCTCGGCGACACCGCCCGCCAGGTCGCCCTCGCCCTGCGCGACGAAGTCACCGACCTGGAAGCGGGCGGCACCTCGGTCATCCAGGTCGACGAACCCGCCCTCCGCGAAACGCTGCCGCTGCGCGCCGCCGACCGCGCCGCGTACCTGGACTGGGCCACCGAGTCGTTCCGCCTCACCACCAGCGGCGTACGCCCGGACACCCAGATCCACACCCACATGTGCTACGCCGAGTTCGGCGACATCGTCCAGGCCATCGACGACCTCGACGCCGACGTCATCAGCCTGGAAGCGGCCCGCTCCCACATGCAGGTCGCCCGCGAACTCGCCGCCCACGGCTACCCCCGCGAGGCGGGCCCCGGCGTGTACGACATCCACTCCCCGCGCGTCCCCGGCGCTGACGAGGCCGCCGCCCTGCTCCGCGAGGGCCTGGAGGCCATCCCCGCCGAACGCCTGTGGGTCAACCCCGACTGCGGCCTGAAGACCCGCGGCTGGCCCGAGACCAGGGCGTCCCTGGAGAACCTGGTCACCGCGGCCCGCACGGTCCGGGGCGAACTGCCCACGTCCTGACGGAGAGACCCGCGGGGGCCGGGACGCGTACGCACGCCCCGGCCCCCGCTTTCCGCTTTCCGCTTTTCCCGCTTTCTACCTTTTCCGCTTTCTGCCTTTTCCGCTTTCCGCTTGCCTCTCAGCGCCGCCCGTCGACCAGGCCGGATTCCCAGGCCCAGGCGGCGATCTCCACGCGGTTACGGGCGGACAGTTTGACCTGCACGTTGCCGAGATGGGTCTTCACCGTGCCCACCGAGATGGTCAGTTCGGCGGCGATCTCCGCGTTGGTCAGCCCTCTGGCCACCAGACGCACCAGGTCCTTCTCCCGCTCGGAGAGCGCGGTGTGCGGCTCCCGAGGGGCGGGCGCCGCGTTGTTGACGCGCCGCAGCAACCGTACGGTGATGGCCGGGCTCACCAGCGCCTCGCCGGAGGCCGCCGCCCTGATGGCCTCGACCAGCAGGGCCGGCCCCGAGTCCTTGATCAGGAAGCCGGAGGCGCCTTCGCTCAGGGCGCGCTGGACGTACTCGTCGTCGTCGAACGTCGTGACCACGACGACCTTCGGCGGGTTCACCGTGCCGGGGCGGGTCAGCCTGCGCAGCGCCTCCAGCCCGTCCATGCGGGGCATGCGGATGTCCATCAGCACCACGTCGGGCCGGTGGCGCTCGGCGAGTTCCACCGCGTGCACCCCGTCCTTGGCCTCCCCGACGACCTCGATGTCGTCCTCGGCGGCGAGGATCATCGTGAACCCGGCACGGACCATCGCCTGGTCGTCGGCGATCAGCACACGGATCGTCACGAGACCATCGCCCCGGCCGTGGACACCGGGAGCCTCGCCTCGACAGCCCAGCCGCCGTCACCCGCCACCGGCCCCGCCTGGACGCTTCCGCCGACCAGGCCCACCCGCTCGGCCAGCCCCTTCAGCCCGAAGCCACCGTGGGAGACGTGGCGCGGCTGCCCGTCGTCGCCGACCCGTACGGTGACCTGGTTGCCCGAGCGGTCCACGCGTACCCGTACCTCGGTGCAGCCGTGGGCGTGCTTACGTACGTTGGTGAGGGCCTCCATCACCACCCGGTGTGCGGTGGTGGTCACTTCCACGGGCAGGTCGTCGAAGCTCCCCTCCAGATCGAGCCGGGCCCGGGCGCCGCCGACGGCCGAGAACTCCTCGACCAGCGAACGCACTTCACCGATGCCCGCCAGCGGTGTCAGCGCCACCTCCCCGTCGGCGTCGCGCAGCATCCCCACCATGTGCCGCATGGAGGTCAGCGCCTCCGAACCCGCCTGTTCGATCCGTTCCAGCGCGGGCGGCACCAGTTCGGGCCGCCGGCCCGCCATCGCCTGGGCCCCCTGCGCCTGGACGACGATGCCGGTCACGTGGTGGGCGACGAAGTCGTGCAGGTCCCTGGCGAACTCCGTACGCTGCTCCAGCCTGAGCGCCGCCGCCTGCCGCCGCCGGTCCGCCAGGAGCAGGCGCATCACGAGGCCGACACTCAGCGCCGTGACCGCTCCCAGGGCGAAGAGCAGCGCCAGGATGGTGGTGGACTGCCGCATATTGATCGACACCGGCCGCAGTACGATCGCCGCGCACAGCAGGGGGACGGCCAACGCCGCCCATGACGGCTTCCCCCGCCAGGCGACGAGCAGCAGGAGCGACGCCAGTGCGGCCGGTTCGGCGAATCCGTACGCCAGCGAGCTGATCGACAGCTCCACGCGCAGCAGGACCGAGACGCACAGCGACACGAACGCGAGTGCGCCGGCGGCCACCGACAGCGCCCGGCCGTCGAGCCGCGGCGACACCACGACGCCGGCGAGGGCCAGCAGGGCGCTGCCGAGCTTGGCGAGGCCCACCTGGGTGAGGCTGCTGTCGCCGAGCCAGTAGAAATCCCCCACGCAGTCCAGCAGGACGAGGCCGACCAGGCCCGCGACCACCAGCAGCCACCCCGCGACGGGCAGGGGCAGTGAACGCCCCTCGCCCCTGGTGGCCGCGGTCGCTCCGTACGCCGCCCGTGCCATCTCTCTCACCGTCGTCCACCGTCGTCTCTCTCGCCGACCGGCCGAAAGTCGCAGCCGGCCACGCATGATCTGCCTTTCGCCCGATCCGCCGCGGGACGCGGCCGAGGAGAGTGGTTCCACCGGGCGGCGTTCGCCATTCATTGCATAAGGAGCATGTCATGACCACGGCCGACGCCACCCGGGCGGGGACGCCGGAGGCACCGGAGCCCGCGCAGGCAGCCCCCCTCTCACTCCCCCGTCATCCCCCTCCCTCTCCCTCCTCTCCCTCCCCTCCCCCCTCCCCCACGCACAGGAGCCCCACATGGACCACGCGGTGACGCACCACGGAAGCGGAACGGAGTTCGCGCGCCCCGTCGGCGTCGGCGCCGGCTCCGGCGAGTCAGCGATCGAGGCTCAGGGGCTCGGCAAGAAGTACCGGCGCGGCTGGGCGCTGCGGAACGTCTCCTTCCGGCTGCCTGCCGGGCGGGTCTGCGGCCTCGTCGGCCCCAACGGCGCCGGCAAGAGCACCCTGATGGGCCTGGCCACGAACATGATCCGGCCGACGACCGGCGCCCTGCGGGTGTTCGGCACGGCACCCGGGTCGATGGAGTCGGTCCTGCGCACCGCGTTCCTGACCCAGGAGAAGCCGCTGTTCCGGCGCTTCACCGTGGCCGAGACCCTGCGGCTGGGCAGCGAACTCAACCCCCGCTGGGACCAGGCGGTCGCCGAGGGCATCGTCCGCGCCGGCCAGGTGCCGCTGGAGGCGAAGGTCGGCACCCTGTCCGGCGGGCAGCGCACCCGCGTCGCCTTCGCCCTGGCCTTCGGGAAGCGCCCCGACCTGCTCATCCTCGACGAGCCGATGTCCGATCTGGACCCGCTGGTCCGCCGCGAACTGATGGACACGCTGAAGGCGGAGGCCGCGCAGCACGGCACGACGGTGCTGGTGTCCTCGCACATGCTCGCCGAGCTGGAGTACATCTGCGACTACCTCCTCGTCATCGCGAACGGCGGGCTGCGCCTCGCGGGCGAGGTGAACGAACTGCGCGCCGCACACGCCCTGTTCGCCGCCCCGGCGGACGGCTCGCACCCCGCCGTCGCCCCGCACACGGTCGTCGACTCCCGCGCCGGCGAGGGCCGGCCGGGCCTCCTGGTACGTCTCGGCGCACCGATCGAGTACGGCGGGCCGGCCGAGCCGCCCACCCTGGAAGAGCTGCTGCTCGCCTATCTGCGGTCCCCCGAAGCGCCCGCGCTGATCGCCCCCAGCGCCCAGGTCGGCGACATCCACGACATCCTCACCCACGACCGTACGAAGGCTGTGACCGCATGACCACGCTCACCCGCGAACCGGCCCACGCGGCACCCGCCGGACCCACCCGGAAGCACGTGATGCCCCGGCTCGGCGGTACGGTCTGGCTCGTCTGGCGCCAGCACCGCGCCGCGTTCTGGACGATCACCGCCGCCACCCTCGTCGGCGTGGCCGCCATGCTCTACCTGCGCGGGCAGATGATGGACTTCCTCGGCACCCAGGAGCCGACCGCACGGAGGTCCGGCGGCCTGTCGGCCGAGTTCGAGACCCACGTCGACCGTCTGCTGAGCATCGGGAGCTACCTCGGCTACATCCCCGTCCTGGCCGGCGTCCTCCTCGGGGCTCCGCTCATCGCGGGCGACCTGGAGTCCGGCACCGCCAAGCTGGTGACCTCGCAGTCCGTCAGCCGACTGCGGTGGCTCACCACGAAACTCGCCGTTCCCGCCGTGATGCTCGCCCTGTCGACCGGCGTGCTCACCGCCGTCCTCACCCGGTGGTGGGGCCCGGTCAAGGGACTTTCCGAGGGCCTCAATTGGACCTCCCTCTTCAGTGTCACGGGGGTCGTACCGGTGGCCTACGCCCTGCTCACGTTCACCGTGGGCGTGGCGGTCGGCCTGCTCCTGCGCCGCACGCTGGTCTCGATGGTGGTCACGCTCGGCATCGTCGTGGCGATGGAGTTCCTCTGGAGCGAGGTCTGGCGGAGCCTGGGACACGTCATGTCGATCAGCACCGACCAGGGCGTCGGCCCCGGGCAGGTACCGCCGGAGCTGCCCGCCGAGGCGGAACAGCAGGGACAGGGCACCTACTTCCTCACCGGCTCCGGCGACCGCCTGGACTGGATGACCTGCCTCGACAAGATCGAGAACGACCGGGCACACGCCGCCTGCCTGCAGTCCAAGGACGTCATCGGCTGGTCCATCGACTACCTTCCGGTCACCCAGATGCAGACGATGCAGTGGCTCGGGGCGGGCCTCATGCTCACGATCACGGCCGCCGTCGTCGCCTTCATCCTCACCTGGGGCCGCAAGCGCCTCCTGTGACCCAGGGGGACCGGGGCCCACGGGGACCGGGAGCGCACGGGACCCCACGGAACCCACGGAGACCGGGAGCCCACGAGCCCCACGGACCCCACGGCGCCTGCCCCCTCCCCCGGCGTCGCACCCGGGCCGCAGCACAGCGAGAAGCCCAGGTCGGACAGCGTCCGACCTGGGCTTCCTCGGAGCCCCCTGTCGGATTCGAACCGACGACCTACGCATTACAAGTGCGTTGCTCTGGCCAACTGAGCTAAGGAGGCGCGTTCGAGAAGTGTAACCGGACCCGATCACCCGCCCGCCGGAATTTACCGCGTGCAGGAGTACTGACAGATCGCCGGGCGGCGGGTAGCGTCACCGGGAAGTTCACCCAGGTGGACTAGACCCATCTTCCGCCTCCTTCGGCGGGGGACCCATTCCTTTACTCGGATCGTCCGGCACGTTCCTGCCGGTGAGGGGACACATCGCCATGGCTACTGTCTCGTTCGACAAGGCAACCCGCGTCTACCCGGGCTCCACGAAGCCCGCCGTGGACCAGTTGGAGATCGAGATCGAGGATGGCGAGTTCCTCGTCCTCGTCGGTCCCTCCGGTTGCGGCAAGTCGACCTCCCTGCGCATGCTCGCGGGTCTGGAGGACGTCAACGGCGGCGCCATCCGTATCGGCGAGCGCGATGTCACGCACCTGCCGCCCAAGGACCGCGACATCGCGATGGTGTTCCAGAACTACGCGCTCTACCCGCACATGTCCGTCGCCGACAACATGGGCTTCGCGCTCAAGATCGCCGGTGTGAACAAGGCGGACATCCGCAAGAAGGTCGAGGAGGCCGCGAAGATCCTCGACCTCTCCGAGTACCTGGACCGCAAGCCGAAGGCGCTCTCCGGTGGTCAGCGGCAGCGTGTCGCGATGGGGCGGGCCATCGTGCGGGAGCCGCAGGTGTTCCTCATGGACGAGCCGCTGTCGAACCTCGACGCCAAGCTCCGTGTCTCCACCCGTACGCAGATCGCCTCGCTCCAGCGGCGCCTCGGCATCACCACCGTGTACGTGACCCACGACCAGGTCGAGGCCATGACCATGGGCGACCGGGTGGCGGTCCTCAAGGACGGGCTGCTCCAGCAGGTCGACTCGCCGCGCAACATGTACGACCGGCCCAACAACCTCTTCGTCGCCGGCTTCATCGGCTCCCCCGCCATGAACCTGGTCGAGGTGCCGATCACCGACGGCGGTGTGAAGTTCGGCAACAGCGTCGTGCCGGTCTCCCGCGAGGCGCTCTCCGCCGCGTCGGAGAAGGGCGACAAGACCGTCACGGTCGGCGTCCGTCCCGAGCACTTCGACATCGTCGAGGAGGGCGGCACCGCGGGCGCGCTCTCGAAGGACGCCCCGGCCGGTCTCGCCGTGACCGTCAACGTCGTCGAGGAGCTGGGCGCCGACGGTTACGTGTACGGCACCGCCGAGGTCGGCGGCGAGTCCAAGGAGGTCGTCGTCCGCGTCAACGGCCGTGCCGTGCCGGACAAGGGCGCCAAGCTGCACGTCGTGCCGCGCGCGGGCGAGACGCACGTCTTCTCGACCTCCACGGGCGAGCGCCTCACCGACTGATCCCGTACCGCGAAGGGCGGAGTTCGGCGCGCCCGCGCCGGCCTCCGGCCCGAATTCGTCCGCACGGCCCCGTACTCCGGTGCGGGGCCGTCGGCGTATTCTGTCGGCCTGTCGCAAATACCGTTCCATAGGGGCCATTTCGGATGACGCCCGTCAACCTCCGATTCGAAAAAACCTATCGAACCATCCCTCAAGCGAGTGACTAAATGTCGCCAAATCATCACTGACCGCTACGCTCGCCTGCGTGACCCACACAGCCCGCCGTATCGGCCGAACTCTCGCATTCGTACTGCCCGTCGTCCTGGTGCTCTCCGGGACCCTCGCGGTCGCCCGTGTTCCGTGGGCGACCAGCACCACCGAGTCGCAGGTCCTGACGGCCTCCTCGGACACCGCCTCGGTCCGGGCCAAGTCCCGTACCCCCCAGGACGTTCTGCGCGACCAGCTCCTCGTGGAGCTCCAGGAGAAGGATCCGGGGATCGCCCTGACGCACCTTCAGCGGCAGGTCGAGGAGCGCCCCTCGCTCGCGCGGCACTGTGTGTCGATCGCCCGCGCCCTCGGACGCGCCGCGGTCGCCACGTACGGCCCGGCCCGCGCGCAGTCGTTCTCCCGTCCCGTGTGCGACACGTCCTTCGCGTACGGCGTCTCCGAGCAGGCCACGGGGAGCTGATCCCCCGGACCGCGGACGCCCGGGCGCCGTCCGCCTCGTTCGCCCCGTACCCGGACCGCCCGCTCCCTGGCCGCGAGCCGCCTGACCGCCCCGCCTATCGTTCACGGCATGCATACGTATCCGACACAGGCCGTGGTGCTCGCGGGCGGCCAGGGGTCGCGGCTGCGGCCGTACACCGACGACCGCCCCAAGCCGATGGTCGAGATCCCCGGAACCGGGACCCCGATCATCGGCCATCAGCTCGCCTGGCTCGCCGCCGAGGGCGTGACCGACGCCGTCGTCTCGTGCGGCCATCTCGCCGAGGTCCTCCAGGAGTGGCTGGACTCGGCCGATCTCCCCCTGCGTGTCACCACCGTGGTGGAGGAGGAGCCCCTGGGGCGCGGCGGCGGCCTCAAGCACGCCGCGGCCGGGCTGCCGGATCCCGGGCAGCCCTGGTACGCCACCAACGGCGACATCTGGACGCGCTTCTCGCTGCGCGAGATGGCCGCCTTCCACTTCGAGCGCGACGCGACCGCCACTCTCGCGCTCGCCCGGCCGCGGATCCCCTGGGGAGCCGTCGAGACCGACGAGTTCGGCCATGTCCTCGACTTCATCGAGTCCCCGCCCTCGCCGTATCTGATCAACGCGGGCGTGTACGTGTTCTCCGCGGGCTTCCACGAGCTGCTGCCGGACCGCGGCGACCATGAGCGGACCACCTTCCCCCGGCTGGCCCGGGAGCGCCGTCTCGCGGGCTTCCCGCTGCCCCACGGGGCGTACTGGCGCGCCATCGACACCGCGAAGGACCTCACGGAGGCCGCGAAGGAGCTGGCCGGCGGGGCCCGCTGAGCGAGCGAGCACAACGAGATGAGGGGGCGGCCATCCCGGTGTCCGGGTGGCCGCCCCCTCGTCGGGGAGCGGGCGTGGCGGTGGCGTCAGCCGAGGAGTCCGCCGATGGGGTTACGGTTTCCGCCGCCCCCTGAGGAGCCCCCGGACGAGCCGGTGGCGGGCGCGCCCCCGTCGCCGCCTCCCCCGCCGCTCCCGTCGCCCGTACCGCCCGTGGAGGACGGTCCCTGGCTGCTGGAGGGCGGCGGGGCCTGCTCGACCGTCCGGGGCGGCTGCTGGACGGTGCCCTGGGGCTGGCTGGGCTGCTGCTGTTGCTGCCCCGTCTGCCCGGTGCCCGTGCCCGTACCGGCTCCGGTGGTCGCGCCGCCGCTCTCCGGCGTCGTACCGGCGCCCGGCGCCGACTCCCGTGCCGACGGGCTGCCCGAGCGGGTCGCGGACGGCGCCGACGACGTACCGCTGGTGGCGCCCCCGCTGTCCGGCGAGCCGGACGCGCCGCCCGAAGCACCGCGCTGCCGCTGCGGGAGCGGCATGCCGGGAAGCTGGTTGACCGGGTCGACGCCCGGCCCCGGCACCCGCACCAGGTCGGAGGAGCGCACGGCCCCGCCGAGCACCGAGCCGGTCAGCAGCGTCAGCCCGATGACGACGCTCGCCACGATCGTGCCCCTGCGCAGCACGCGCCGTCGCAGGTCCCAGAGTTCGGAGCGCGGTCCGAGCGTGCGCCACGCCTCGCTCGCGAGCCGTCCGTCGACGGAGTAGACGGGCGCGCCCGCGATGATCAGCGGGGACCAGGCGGCCAGATAGATGATGTCGGGCGCGTCGTACGCCGGTACGGTCCGCCAGCTCACCGTCAGCAGCAGCGCCGCCGACAGCAGCGTCCCGACGGAGGCGGCGACCCGCTGCCAGAGGCCGAGGACGGTCAGGACGCCGACGACGATCTGGAGGAAGGCGACGCTGAGGCCCGCGCCGACCGGGTGCGAGAGCGCGAACTCCCGCAGGGGTTCCGCCAGCGCCCACGGGTGCAGCGAGCTGAGCCACTTGACCATGGAGCCGCGCTCGCCGCCGTCGAAGTAGACGGGGTCGCAGAGCTTGCCCATGCCCGCGTAGATGGAGATGAAGCCGAGGAAGACGCGGAGCGGGAGCAGCACCACGCCGAGGTTCATCCGGCGGCCGGGGTAGTAGGCGTGCCGGACGGAGTCGTTGCCGTGGCGCTGGAGGCGCGGGCGCTCGTCGGGGTCGTACCCGAGGTCGAGGTCGTCGTCGAAGTCGGTGCCGGGGTCGTCCACGTCCCGGCCGCCGTACGCGCCCCTGCCCTGCTCGGGCAGGTCGTACGCGCCGACCGCCTGGCGCATGGGCGGCAGCAGCGGCGTGGCCTCCGTACGGGGGCCGCCGACGAGGGGGGTCGGCATCGTCGTCTCGGTGTCGGTGCCCGGTCCCGGCCTGGGGATGACCTGGGTGGCGCCGGCCTCGTAACGTCTTCCCGGCCCGTGGGCCTTGCCCGCCGGTACCAGGGCGGAGTTCCGTACCGCCTGGAGGAGCCCGCCGGCCCCGGGGTCGCCCGGCGCCGACTTCCCGCTCCAGACGACGGGCGCCCGCCTCCGTGGCGCCCTGCCGCCGGCGGCGACCGCCGCGCCGGTCATGGCGGGGATGCGCAGGGGGCTGGGGCGCTGAGGCGTTGCGAGCTTCACCCGGAAGCTGGCGTGGTTCACGATGACCTGCGCGGGATCGCAGTCCACCTTGAGCATGCTCAGCGGGGGCTGATCGTCGAACCCGGGCCGGGGCGTTCTGGTGTCCACACTCATCTAACCGAGTGACTTGTGTTTAGGACACTGCCTTGACGCGCCTATGTGTCCGAGACCCGTCAAGATCATCAAGCAGGGCCGTTCGGGGGACGGTACGGGGGCGGACAAGGGGGCGGACGGAGGGCCCGTTCAGGGGCGGCACGAGGGCGGTACGGGAGCGGTACGGGAGCGGTCAGGAGGCGGTACGAGGGTGCCCCCGACCGCCCCGTGATGCCTCCGCCCCTCCCCCGTGACCCGTGTCAGGCGCGGTGCCGCGATGCCTCGTACAGCACCACACCCGCCGCGACGCCCGCGTTCAGCGACTCAGCGCCGCCCGGCATCGGGATCCGTACGCGGATGTCGCAGGTCTCCCCGACCAGCCGGGACAGGCCCTTGCCCTCGCTGCCGATCACGATCACGACCGGGCCGCTCAGCGCCGCGAGGTCGCCGACCTCCGCCTCGCCGTCCGCGGCGAGACCGACGACCGTGAGACCGGCCTTCTGGTACGCCTCCAGCGTGCGGGTGAGGTTGGTGCAGCGGGCGACCGGCGTGCGGGCCGCCGTACCCGCCGAGGACTTCCAGGCACCGGCGGTCATCCCGGCGGCGCGCCGCTCCGGTACGACGACGCCGTGGCCGCCGAAGGCGGAGACGGAGCGGACGACGGCGCCCAGGTTGCGCGGGTCCGTCACCCCGTCGAGCGCCACGATCAGCGGGTCCTCGCCCTCGTCGAAGGCGGCGGCGGACAGGTCGTCCGGGTGCGCGTACTCGTACGGCGGGACCTGGAGGACGAGCCCCTGGTGGTTGAGGCCGTTCGTCATCCGGTCCAGCTCGGGCTTGGGGGCCTCCATGAGGTGGATGCCGCCGCGGTCCGCCGCGAGCTGGAGCGCCTCGCGGACGCGCTCGTCGTTGTCGATGAACTGCTGTACGTAGAGCATCGAGGCGGGCACGCCGTCGCGCAGCGCCTCGAAGACCGGGTTACGGCCGACGACCATCTCGCTGGTGCCCTTGCCGCCGCGCCGGACGACCTGACGGCGGGCCGTCTGCTTGGCCTTGGCGTTGGCGACGCGGTTCTGGACATGGCCCTTGCGCGCGGACGCGGGCGGTGTCGGGCCCTTCCCTTCCAGGCCGCGGCGTCGCTTGCCACCGCTGCCGACCTGCGCGCCCTTCTTGTTGGACGTACGGCGGTTCCTGCGCTGGCTGTTCCCGGCCATGACCTACCTGTTTCATTGCTTTCGTTACGCGGCTACGCGGCGCCTTCGTTCACGCGGCGTTCATACGTTTTATGTCAGGGTACGTAAGTGTGCCGCCCGGGCCACCGGGCGGCACACTTCAGCAGGTCAGCGCGGTCCCAGAGTCCACCGCGGACCCGAGGGCCCGTCCTCGATGACCAGTCCGGTCTGCTGGAGCTGATCCCGGATCCCGTCCGCCGTACCCCAGTCCTTGCGGCCCCGCGCCGCCTCGCGCTGCTCCAGCACGAGCCGTACGAGCGTGTCCACGACGCCGTGCAGATCCGCGCCGCGGTCGGTCTCGCCGGCCCAGTGCGGGTCGAGCGGGTCCAGGCCGAGGACGCCGAGCATGGCGCGTACCTCCGCGAGCCGGGCGACGGCCGCTTCCTTGTCGTCGGCGGCGAGCGCGGAGTTGCCCTGGCGGACGGTGGTGTGGACGATCGCGAGGGCCTGCGGGACGCCCAGGTCGTCGTCCATGGCCTCGGCGAAGGCGGGCGGCACCTCGTCCGCGGGGGCGACGGTCTTCCCCGCTTTCTCGGTGACCCGCTGCACGAAGCCCTCGATCCGCGCGAACGCGGACTCGGCCTCGCGCAGTGCCTCCTCGCTGTACTCGATCATCGAGCGGTAGTGCGGGGTGCCGAGGTAGTAGCGGAGCACGATGGGGCGCCAGTGCTTGACCATCTCGGAGACCAGCACCGAGTTGCCGAGCGACTTGGACATCTTCTCGCCGCTCATGGTGACCCACGCGTTGTGCACCCAGTACTTCGCGAACTCGTCGCCGTACCCCTTGGCCTGCGCGATCTCGTTCTCGTGGTGCGGGAAGATCAGGTCGAGGCCGCCGCCGTGGATGTCGAAGGCGGAGCCCAGGTACTTGTGGGCCATCGCCGAGCACTCCAGGTGCCAGCCCGGACGGCCACGGCCCCAGGGCGTCTCCCAGGAGGGCTCGCCGGGTTTGACGGCCTTCCACATCGCGAAGTCGCGCTGGTCGCGCTTGCCGGTCTCGCCCTCGCCGGACGGCTGGCGCAGATCGTCCAGCTCCTGGTTGGACAGCTCCAGATAGCCGGGGAAGGACCGGACGTCGAAGTAGACGTTGCCGTCGGCCTCGTACGCGTGGCCGCGCTCGATCAGGCCGCGCATCATCTCGATCATCTCGGTGATGTGGCCGGTGGCGCGCGGCTCGTACGTGGGCGGCAGGCAGCCGAGCACGTCGTAACCGGAGTTGAAGGCGCGCTCGTTCTCGTAGCCGATGGACCACCACGGGCGGCCCTGGTCGGCCGACTTGGCGATGATCTTGTCGTCGATGTCCGTGACGTTGCGGATGAACGTCACGTCGTAGCCGCGGTGCTCGAACCAGCGGCGCATGATGTCGAAGTTCAGTCCCGACCGGATGTGCCCGATGTGCGGTGCGGCCTGCACGGTGGCGCCACACAGGTAGATCGAGACGCAGCCCGGGACGAGCGGGGTGAAGTCACGGATCTGCCGGGCGCCGGTGTCGTACAGCCGAATAGTCACGCGACAAGGGTAGTGCGCCCGGGGCAGTGCCCCGCGACCCTTTGGGCCACGGGGACACCGAAGCGTGACATTGACGGCCCCTGGTGACGTCTCGCGGTCACCTGGCGCGGCGCCCGTCCCGGCCCGGGGCCGGGACGGGCGCCGCGGCGGTTCAGAGCCTGCCGACGACCTTGCGGGGCGTGATGCGGACGACGACCCGCTCGTTGTCGTCCCCGGCGCTCGGGTTGAATTCGGCGTACCGCTTGCCCGTGTACTTCAGGGCCAGCTCGTCGATCAGCTCCTGGCCGCCCTCGGTGGTGAGCGCCGCCGTGCCCCGGATCTCCGCGTAGGTGTACGGGGCGTCGGCGGGCTGCACCACGACGGTGACCCGGGGGTCACGGCGCAGGTTCTTCTCCTTCTGGCGGTCGACCGTGGTGGAGATCAGTACGTCGTCCCCGTCCCGCTTCACCCATACAGGTGAAACCTGCGGGCTTCCGTCGGGCTGGATGGTGGCGATGTTGACGAAGACGGGGGTGTCGAGGAGCTGCTTGAGGTCGTCGGAGAGTGCGGCTGTCATGACTGCCTTCCTGCTGCTGCCGAACGGTTGATGAATACCGGACGATGATCGCCCGATCCGCTCGCTCCCGCCGGTATTTCGCGCGGTTCGGTACCGCGGCTCAGCCCGCCGGGGCCGTACGGACCACCAGCGCCGTGGCGATCGCCGCCAGCCCCTCGCCGCGCCCCGTGAAGCCGAGCCCGTCGGAGGTGGCCGCGGAGACCGCGACCGGCGCGCCGACCGCCTCGGAGAGCACCTTCTGCGCCTCGTCCCGGCGCTTGCCGATCTTCGGCCGCTTCCCGACGACCTGGACGGCGACGTTGCCGATCGCGAAGCCCTCCGCGCGGACGATCCGGGCCGCCTCCTTGAGGAGGGTGACGCCGGGGGCGCCGGACCACTCGGGGCGTCCGGTGCCGAAGTGCGCGCCGAGGTCGCCGAGGCCGGCGGCGGAGAAGAGCGCGTTGCAGGCCGCGTGCGCGACCACGTCCGCGTCGGAGTGGCCGGCCAGCCCGGACCCCTCGCCCTCCCAGAGCAGGCCCGCGCACCACAGCTCGCGGCCCTCCTCGAAGGCGTGGATGTCGGTGCCGATGCCCACCTGCGGCAGCGGCGCCATCGGCGCGGGGTGGGCCTCTTCAGGGCGCTCGGATTCAGGGCGCTCAGAAGCCATCGGTGAGCCTCCTCCGGGCGAGAACCGCCTCGGCCAGCACCAGATCCAGCGGCCTGGTCACCTTGAACGCCTCCTCGTGTCCTGGCACGACCACCACGGGCGCGCCGAGCCGCTCGACCATACCGGCGCAGTCCGTCGCGCCCTCACCCACCTGCGCCACCGTCCGGTGCGCGCGCTCCAGCGTGGCGCGGTCGAAGCCCTGCGGGGTCTGTACGGCGCGCAGCAGGGCCCGCTCGGGCGTGGCGACGACCGGTTCCGGCTCGCCCTTCTCCCGGGGCTCGACCTGCTTGACGGTGTCGGCGAGGGGCAGCGCGGGGACGACGGCGGGCGCACCGTCCCGTACGGCCTCGACGACAGCGTCCACGGTCTCGACCGGGACCAGCGGGCGGGCCGCGTCATGGACGAGGACGCTGGTGACGGCCTCGGGCAGGGCGTCGATGCCGAGCCGTACGGACTCCTGGCGGGTCTCGCCGCCGGGCACGACGAGGTAGTCGGTGCGCTCGGGCAGGGCGTGCGCGTCGAGGAGGTTCTTCACCTCGGGCGCGCCGTCCGGCGGGGCGACCACGACGACGAGCGAGACGGCGCGCGAGGCGGCCATCGCGCGGACGGCGTGGATCAGCATCGGTGTGCCGCCCAGCGCGCGCAGCGCCTTGGGGGCGCCTGGACCGAGCCGTACGCCCCGGCCTGCGGCGGGGATCACCGCGGCGGTGCGGTGGGAGCGGGGTTCCTCAGACATCGCATGCACTCCGGCGGTTTGTTCTGGCTTTGTTCCGGCAGGTTTGTTTCCGCGGCCGACATGGGTAGGGGCTCAGCGAGCCGGGCGCGACGCCTTGACCGGACCCTTCCGTGACCAGGGTCGGGGCGATCGCCGCACCGGCCACCCGAGGGCCTCGGCGTCGGACGTACGAACGCACGACGCGCCGCGCACGAAGCGCGACGCGACATCCACACATCCGGGGGCGCGTGGGTATGAAGACGAGGGCATGAAGCGTGAAAACGTGGGCATGAGCGTGCCACGAAACGAACACGAACATGCCGGACGTGAACATGCCGCAGTGCCCGACGACTCGGCTTTCCCCCAAAAACCGGCCAACGGGCACCACGGCAATCACTGCACGGCATTCACTGCTTCACTTCACATCGCGCGTGTGCGTGCGTCGCGTTCAGTTCAGGACACGCAGTTCAGGACGCGAGGACCTCGTCGAGCAGAGCCTCGGCCTTGTCTTCATTCGTGTTCTCCGCGAGAGCCAGCTCGCTGACAAGAATCTGCCGCGCCTTGGCGAGCATGCGCTTCTCACCCGCGGAGAGTCCGCGCTCGCGCTCCCGGCGCCACAGGTCGCGGACCACTTCGGCGACCTTGATGACGTCGCCGGAGGCGAGCTTCTCGAGATTTGCCTTGTAGCGACGGGACCAGTTCGTCGGCTCTTCCGCGTACGGCGCCCTGAGCACCTCGAAGACCCGGTCCAGCCCGTCCTGACCGACCACATCGCGCACGCCGACGAACTCCGCATTGTCCGCCGGTACACGCACCGTCAAGTCGCCCTGGGCGACCTTGAGCACCAAGTAGGTCTTGTCCACGCCTTTGATCTGGCGAGTTTCGATGGCCTCGATCAGCGCGGCCCCGTGATGGGGATAGACCACGGTGTCGCCAACCTTGAACGTCATGTGACAGGTACCCCTTCCGTGGCTATCCAGGGTAACACGAGAATGGCTTCTTCTGAATGGCGTTTTCGCAGGTCAGGGCGCATCTCGGGGCTTGACAACGGTGCCAGGAACGTGCTGCGAGCGGCTTCCGGAAGGGGGTATTCGCAGGTCGGAGCCGCTGCACGGGCGCCCGGAAACGCCCACGTTACGTGCGGCCCGACCCCCTCAGCGGAGGACTAACGTCCCGTTTTGCCGGATTCGGGCGGCGGAACTTCCCGTACCGCGTTCGACTGTCGGTCACCCGTACGAACGGAAGTGTGGCGGGGGTACGACAGAAGTACGACGGAAGTGCGCGGGAATCCGAATTCGATCACGGTCGCGCCTGCCACGGTATTCGTAAGGAATGCGGGGACGGCCCGGATAATTGATCACCGGATTTATGTGAACGGCGTGCGAATCGAGAGGAAGATCAGCCGTCAGTCGATCATCGACGGGGACGGGGGCGGAACCCGCGGCCGACGGCGGAACGGACGGACGGTGCCGGGAGGCGGGTCGGGTGCGGGGCGGCGAGGGCGGCTCGGTAACCTGAGGGCGTAGGTGCGCCTATGACCCGCCTTGAGGTTCTCGGCTCGCTGCTCGCACCCGTATCACCGCAGCACTCGTTCCACCGCAGCACCCGTATCACCGCAGTACCCGTATGACCGCAGTACCCGTTCCACCCGCACCACCGCAGCACCACATTGCCCACAGCCCTCCGTCCGTACGTCCTAGGAGATGCCGCCGCCGTGAGCCGCAGCCTTCGACGCGGCACCCTCGCCGCTTCTGCCCTCGTGTTCTCGCTTGCCTCGCTCACCGCGTGCGGCGCCGGCAACAACGCGCAGACACTCGGCGTCAAGCCGGACAACGCCGCCACGTCCGTCGACAAGATCACCCTCCAGAACATCACGGTGGTCACCCAGCCCGAGGCCGACGCCGAGGGTCCCGCGGTCGTCACCGGCACCGTCTTCAACAACGACACGAGCGCGCAGACCCTCGACTCGGTGAAGCTCCCGGGCACCAGCGCCACGGTGAAGCTCGCGCCCGCCAAGGGCTCCGGGCCGATCACCGTCCCGGGGCTCGGCTCGGTCCAGCTCGGCGGCGCGGGCAACGCCTCGGCGGTGGTCGAGAACGGCCGCGAGGCCGCGAAGAACGGCGACGCGCAGAAGGTCGTGTTCTCGTTCAGCAAGACCGGCGAGGTCGCACTGCGCGCGTTCGTCTTCCCGTCGGACAGCTACTTCAAGGGCGTCGGCCCCAGCTCCGCCCCGTCCGCGACGCCCGGGGGCACCCCCAGCGGCAGCCCGTCGGCCGAGCAGACGTCCGGCGCCGGTGCGGCGGGCGAGGAAGCTCCGGGAACCCCGTCGAACTCCACCTCGGCCGACGCGGAGACGGACACGAGCACGGACACGGGTACGGCCCACTGAGGCACGGGCTCGGCAGTACGGATACGGCGTTGGCGCCGGCCCGGGGTTCCGGGCCGGCGCCAACGCCGTATCGTCGCTGTCCGCCGTTTCACGGCACGCCGGCCTACGGCTCGAACTTGTAGCCCAGACCTCGTACCGTCACCAGGTAGCGCGGCGCCCCCGGGTCCGGTTCGATCTTGGCGCGCAGGCGCTTGACGTGGACGTCGAGGGTCTTGGTGTCGCCCACGTAGTCCGCGCCCCAGACCCGGTCGATGAGCTGCATACGGGTCAGCACCCGGCCCGCGTTGCGCAGCAGCATCTCCAGCAGGTCGAACTCCTTGAGCGGGAGGTCGACCTTGCCGCCGGAGACCGTGACGACATGGCGGTCCACGTCCATCCGGACCGGACCGGCCTCCAGGGCCGCCGGGGTGACCTCCTCCGGCTCGCCGCGGCGGCGCAGGACCGCGCGGATGCGCGCGACCAGCTCCCGCGAGGAGAAGGGCTTGGTCACGTAGTCGTCGGCCCCTATTTCCAGGCCGACCACCTTGTCGATCTCGCTGTCCTTGGCGGTCACCATGATCACCGGGACGTTCGACCTGCCGCGGAGCTGGCGGCAGACCTCGGTGCCCGGCAGACCGGGCAGCATCAGATCGAGGAGGACGAGGTCGGCGCCGTTGCGTTCGAACTCGTCGAGCCCCGCGGGCCCGGTGGTCGCGATCGCGACCTCGAAGCCTTCCTTGCGGAGCATGTAGGAAAGGGCGTCGCTGAAGGATTCCTCATCCTCGACGACGAGCACTCGGGTCACGGGAGGACCTCCGGGGCAGGTATCACGGTCGGGGAATCCAGCCGAAGGCTGCGGCTGGTGTCTGTGGCGGTGTCGTCCGTACCGCTGTCGGTGTCATAGGGGGCGTGGTCGTCTTCGTCCTGCCCGGTGATGGGTGTGCGATCCCGTGCGGCGCCCGCCTCGGGCAGCCTCAGGGTGAAGGTGGAGCCCTGACCCTCCGAGCTCCACACCGTGACCTCCCCGCCGTGCGAGGCGGCCACATGCTTGACGATGGCGAGGCCGAGGCCCGTACCACCGGTGGCCCGGGAGCGGGCCGGGTCGACGCGGTAGAAGCGCTCGAAGACCCGCTCGCGGTCCTTCTCGGAGATACCTATGCCCTGATCGGTCACGGCTATCTCGATCAGATCCCCGCCGGTGGCGGAGACGCGGTGCGCGGCGATGCCGACGCGGGTGCGGGCCGGTGAGTAGTTGACCGCGTTCTCGACGAGGTTGCCGAGGGCGGCGGCGAGCTGACCGCGGTTTCCCCATACGCGCAGGTCAGCCGTGCCGCCCGAGGCCATGGTGATCTGTTTCGTGGACGCGGGCTGCCGGGACCGGTCGATGGCCTCGGCGACCAGCTCGTCCACCCGTACGGACTCCGAGTCCTCCAGCGGGTCGTCGTTCTGCACCCGGGAGAGGTCGATCAGCTCCTGGACCAGATTGGTGAGGCGCGTCGCCTCGATCTGCATCCGGCCGGCGAACCGGGTGACCGCCTCGGGGTCGTCCGAGGCGTCCATGACGGCCTCGGAGAGCAGGGAGAGCGCGCCCGTCGGGGTCTTCAGCTCATGGCTGACGTTCGCCACGAAGTCGCGCCGTACCGCTTCGATACGGCGGGCTTCCGTGAGGTCCTCGACCAGGAGGAGGACGAGACGGGAGCCGAGCGGGGCGACCCGGGCGGAGACGGCGAGGGCGTCGCCCCGGCCCGTACCCCTCCGGGGGAGGTCCAGCTCCACCTGCCGTATCTCGCCGTCCCTGCGGGTGTCGCGGGCCATGACCAGCATGGGATCGACGGCGAGCTTGCCGCCCCTGACCAGGCCGAGCGCGTACGCCGCGGAGCTGGCCTTGACGACGGAGTCGCTCTCGTCGAGCACGACGGCCGAGGAGCGCAGCACCGAGAGCACGGTGTCCACGCCCGGGGGCAGTACGGCATCCGTGTGCAGTGAGGTGCGTGTAGGTCTTGCCTGGTCGCGTTCGCTCCAGCGAAACGCCAGCATGGCGATCACGCCGGTGCACACCCCGGCGATCGCTGCCAATGCGGCGACCGCCGCGTTCACGTCCATGTGTCCAGGTTATGCGCGGCCACTGACATGCTCCCAGCCATCAGGGTGTCTCCTCGAACACTCGTCGCCCAGAGTTCACCGAGGGGAAAGTGCCGGTTCATTTGGGAGGGAGGAGCCGGACGCGTAACGGACAGAACGTGGGAGCGTAGGCCCCGGCCCCCTGGCTCCTGGCCTCGGCCCCCGGCCCTGCCGCCGGCAAGAACGCGACAAGAATGTCGGACAAGTACGTCGAGAGAGGGACAAACCCCATGCGGGACGCGTACCACGAGGAACTGGACTCGATAGGCGAAGACCTGGTCGAGATGGCCCGGCTGGTCGGTTCCGCCATAGGGCGTGCCACCACCGCCATGCTCGACGCGGATCTGAAGCTCGCCGAGAGTGTGATCGCGGCGGACGACAAGGTCGACACACTCCAGCACGAGCTGGAGGCGCGTGCCATCGCGCTGCTGGCGCGGCAGCAGCCGGTGGCGACGGATCTGCGGATCGTGGTCACGTCGCTGCGGATGAGCGCCGACCTGGAGCGCGCCGGCGACCTGGCCCAGCACGTGGCCAAGCAGGCCAGGCTGCGTTTCCCGCAGTCGCCCGTACCGCGTGACCTGCACGCGACGCTGCTGGAGATGGGGCAGCTCGCCCAGCGCCTGATGGCGAAGGCCGCCGAGGTCATCGTGACCAAGGACGTCGAGCTGGCGCTCCAGCTCGAACAGGACGACGACGAGATGGACCTGCTGCACCGCACGCTCTTCCAGCACCTGATGGACGACCGCTGGAAGCACGGCATCGAGACGGCGGTGGACGTGACGCTGCTCGGCCGCTACTACGAGCGGTTCGCCGACCACGCGGTGTCGGTCGCCAAGCGGGTCGTCTACCTGGTGACGGGCGAGCACGCGGACGAGATCCAGCCGGCGGACATCCCGGTCGAGGGCGCGTAGTCGTGCAGAGGTGATGCAGGGGAGCGCGGAAGGGGCGCGAACCGCCGCGCTTGCGCGGATGCGCCGCACATGCGCCGTTGTTGCCCCGGCTCCGGCAGGCATGCAATGGCGAAGGCGACATCCGTGCACGCCTTGAGGAGGATCCCATGGCCGATTCCCCTACGACCGCCCCCCGGCAGGAGGCCCCGGCGGCCCCTGCCCCCGTCGTCCGTCTGCCCCTGCTCGGCGCGTGCGGCTGCGGCTCCGGCTGCGGCTGCGGCTGCCAGTCGGGCGGCTCGTGCCAGTGCGGCGGGGGCTGCGGCTGACCTGCTGTCCCGCTGTCCTGCTGTCCTGCTGAGCACGCATATGCGCATGCGTATACGGAGGGCCCCGTCCGGACAGAACGTGTGACCACGTTCCGCCGGACGGGGCCCTCCGGCCTTCCCCGGCTCACTTCGTCAGTGCGGGCTCCTTGGCCGCCATGGGTTCCGGGCCGCCCTCGCTGAGGCCGAACCGGTCGTGGAACCTGCGCAGGAAACCGGGCGCGTACCAGGCCGAGCGGCCGAGCAGGCGCATCGCGGCGGGGACGAGTACACCGCGTACGGCGAGGGCGTCGATGAGGATGGCCAGCCCGCTGCCCAGTCCGAACATCTGCATGAAGCTGATCTTCGCGGTGCCGAAGGCGAAGAAGCTCACCGCGAGGAGGAAGGCCGCCGCGCTGACGATACGTCCGGTGTGGCCGAGGCCGTCGGCCACCGCGGTCTCGTTGCCGGCGCCCAGATCGTGGAGTTCCTTGATCCGGCTGGTGACGAACACCTCGTAGTCCATCGAGAGACCGAAGGCGATGCAGAACATCAGCACGGTCATCGACACCTCCATCGGCTGCGCCGTGAAGCCGAACACGGAGGAGAGGTTGCCGTCCTGGAAGATCCAGGTCATGACGCCGAGGGTGGCCGCCAGGCTGATCACGTTGAGGGCCAGTGCGCGCAGCGGCTGCACGACGCTGCCGGTGAACAGGAAGAGCAGGACGAAGGTGGTGAGGGCGATCAGGGCCACGGCGATCGGGAGCCGGTCGGCGATGGAGTCCTTGGTGTCGACCAGTACGGCGTCGGTCCCGCCCACCAGGGGGTGCGTCCCGGCGGGCGGGGTGAGCGCCCGTACCTCCCCGACCAGGTTCTGGGCCGCGTCCGACTTCGGTGTCAGGGAGCTCACCACACTGATGCGCTGCGCGTCGGGCCGGCCGAGGGCGGCGTTGCCGGGGCCGGGGCCGGTGCCGGTGGACCGCCCCTCCGCATAGGTTCCCGTGCTGGTCTCGACGCGTACGACGTCCTCGATCCCGGACAGTGCGACGGCGTACGACTCCAGCGGCGCCCTGTCCACGGACGTGTCGATGACGATGTGGAGGGCCGCGTCCTCGCTGCCGTCGAAGTTCTCCCGCAGGGCCGTGGAGACCTGGCGACTGGCGGCGTTCTCGGGCAGGACGCGTTCGTCCGGGGTGCCGAAGGTGATACCCAGCAGCGGGCTCGCCGCCACCAGCAGTACGGCGAGTACGGGGAGCGCGGTGAGCACGGGCCGCCGCATGACCGTACGGGCCAGCCGCCCCCACATCGGCGGCCGGGCACCGGAGCGCCCCGGCTTCGCCCACGGCAGCCGCCCGCTGTTGACCCGGTGGCCCAGGACGGCCAGCAGGGCGGGCATCACCAACAGGGTGGCGAGGGCGGCGATGGCGACGACCCCGACCCCGGCGAAGCCGAACGAGCGCAGGAAGTACTGCGGGAAGACCAGCAGTGCCGCGAGCGCGGCGGCCACGGTCGCGGCGGAGAACGCGACGGTGCGGCCCGCGGTGCTCACCGTGCGCCGCACGGCGTCGTCCACACTCGCCCCCGCCGCGAGCTGCTCCCGGAAGCGGCTGGTCATCAGCAGGGCGTAGTCGATGCCCAGTCCGAGACCCAGGGCGGTGGTGAGGTTGGTCGCGGTGTCGGCGACGTCGGTGACGCTGCCGAGGAGGAAGAGCTGCGCGAACGAGCCGATGACGGCGATGACGGCGATGGCCAGCGGCAGCAGGGCCGCGACCACACTGCCGAAGACGAACAGGAGCAGCACGAGGGTGAGCGGTATGGCGATGATCTCGGCCAGGACCAGATCGTCGACGACCTGCTTCGACAGATCGCTGCCCACGGCGGCGCCGCCGCCGGCCTCGACGGTGAGTGCGCCCTCGCCGGTGCCGGTGCCCGTGTCGGTGCCGGTGTAGCTGTCGGTGCCGGCGTAAGTGTCGAGGATCTTCCGGGCGTTCTCCCGCTGCTCCGTCTCGTCGCCTGTCACATGGGCGAGCACCATGGCCTCACGGCCGTCCCGGGAGCGGAGGTCGGGGCTGTCCGTGTCCCAGAACGAGACGACGTTGGTGAGCGTCTCCTCCTCCTTGAGCTCGGCCACCAGGGCCTCGGCGCTCCGGGTGACGGCGGGGGTGTCGACGCGGCCTTCGGGGGCGCTCACCAGCAGGACCAGGTTGGTCTCCCCGCCGAACTTCTCGTCGATGACCTTCGCGGCCCGGCTGGACTGCGAGGCGGGGTCGTCGAAGCCGCCCCCGAGCAACGTGCCGAACGCGCCGGCTCCCAGTACGCCCATGAGGGCCACGACCACGACGGTGATGACGAGGACCAGCCGGGACCGGCGGATCCCCAGTTCGGCCAAGCGTTCAAACACGAGCGTTCTCCTAGGGGTGCGACCCACGACTGGTTACCTGCTATCGGGTTCGTTAGAAGTTGTAACGCATCGCCCGATGGAGTGTCAATAACCTTCGTGACAACCTCTAACCAGATTGGTGAGGGAGGCCGCCCCGGGCACGCGAAAGGCCCCCTACCGGCGAAGGAATCGCCGGTAGGGGGCCTCTGCGAGCGGGCGAGCGGGCGAGCGGGGTTCTGTGCGGCCCTACTTCTTCTTGCCCTGGTTCTTCACGGCCTCGATGGCGGCAGCCGCCGCGTCCGCGTCCAGGTAGGTGCCGCCCGGGGTGACCGGGTGGAAGTCGGCGTCCAGTTCGTAGACGAGCGGGATGCCGGTCGGGATGTTCAGGCCCGCGATGTCGGCGTCCGAGACCCCGTCGAGGTGCTTGACCAGCGCGCGCAGGCTGTTGCCGTGGGCGGCGATCAGGACCGTACGGCCGGTGAGCAGGTCCGGGACGATCGCGTCGTACCAGTACGGGAGCATCCGCTCCACGACGTCCTTGAGGCACTCCGTGCGCGGGCGCAGCTCGCTGGGGATCGTGGCGTAGCGCGCGTCGTCGCTCTGCGAGAACTCCGTGCCGTCCTCCAGCGCGGGCGGCGGGGTGTCGTACGAACGGCGCCAGAGCATGAACTGCTCCTCGCCGAACTCCGCGAGCGTCTGCGCCTTGTCCTTGCCCTGGAGCGCACCGTAGTGGCGCTCGTTCAGGCGCCAGGAGCGGTGGACGGGGATCCAGTGGCGGTCCGCGGACTCCAGCGCGAGCTGCGCGGTGCGGATGGCGCGCTTCTGGAGGGAGGTGTGCAGCACGTCGGGCAGCAGGCCGGCGTCCTTGAGCAGCTCGCCGCCGCGGACGGCTTCCTTCTCGCCCTTGTCGGTGAGGTTGACGTCCACCCAGCCGGTGAACAGGTTCTTCGCGTTCCATTCGCTCTCGCCGTGGCGGAGGAGGATCAGCTTGTACGGTGCGTCGGCCATGGGCCAAAGCCTAATGGACCCGTCGCAGGCGCTCCGGGGGACACCTCACCCCCTGGAGCCGGTGGTTTGCGGCGACGGCTCCGACGATTGACGGATGGCGTCAATCCGGTGGCGGAGCGGGGGCGTTCGTCCATAGATTCGCCTGGTCGTCGTGGTGCCGGCCGGTCGCGCCGCTGACGTCACACACCGCACCTCACACCTCACACCGCTGCCCGGGGGATCCGTATGTCCGTTTCGACGTCGGTCACGACCACGATCGCCGTCCGGGTCGCCGCGCTGCGGCGCGCGGTGCGCGAAAGCGTCTCGGGGCTGCCCCGGGAGTTCTGGTGGCTGTGGACGAGCACTCTGGTCAACCGGCTCGGGGCGTTCGTCGCCACCTTCATGGCGCTCTATCTGACCCTGGACCGCGGCTACTCCGCCTCGTACGCGGGACTGGTGGCCTCGCTCCACGGGCTCGGCGGGGTGGTCTCCTCGCTCGGCGCCGGGGTGCTGACCGACCGGCTGGGGCGGCGGCCGACGCTGCTGGTCGCGCAGGTGTCGACGGCGGCGTCGGTCGCGCTGCTCGGTTTCATGCGGGACCCGGTGGCGATCGCGGCGGTGGCGTTCCTGGTCGGGATGGCCTCGAACGCGTCGCGGCCCGCTGTACAGGCGATGATCGCGGACATCGTGCGGCCCGAGGACCGGCTGCGGGCGTTCTCCCTGAACTTCTGGGCGATCAATCTGGGCTTCGCGGTCTCGGCGGCGGGCGCCGGGTTCATCGCGCAGTACAGCTATCTCGCGGGCTTCCTGGGTGAGGCCGCGCTGACGCTGGTCTGCGCGGTGGTGGTCTTCCTGAAGCTGCCGGAGTCCCGGCCCGCGCGTACGGGGCCGGCGTCCGCGAGCTCCAGCGCGGACGCGGGTGCCGAGGCGGGGCTGGGGGCGGTTCTGCGGGACGGCCGTTTCATGAGCGTCGTCGGGCTGTCCTTCGTGGTCGCGCTGATCTTCCAGCAGGGGTACGTGGGGCTGCCGGTGGCGATGGGCGCCGACGGGTTCGACAGCGCCGACTACGGCGTGGCGATCGCGGTCAACGGCGCGCTGATCGTCGTCCTCCAGATCCCGGTCACCCGCTTCATCCAGCACCGCGACCCGCGCCATCTCCTGATCGGCTCGTCGATCCTGGCGGGGTACGGCTTCGGGCTGACGGCGTTCGCCGGGTCGCTCGGCGTGTACGCGCTGACGGTCGCCGTCTGGACCCTGGCCGAGATCGTCAACGCGCCCACCCAGACGGGGCTGGTCGTCCGGCTCTCCCCGCTCCACGGCCGGGGCCGCTACCAGGGCATGTACACGATGTCCTGGTCGGCGGCGGCGCTGGTGGCCCCGCTGATGTCGGGCTTCGTGATCGACCGGTTCGGCGCGAACTGGCTGTGGGGCGCGTGCGCGGTGCTGGGGACGGCGGCCGGGCTCGGCTACTGGCTGCTGGTACGGGGGCTGTCGGACCCGTCGGAGCTGTCGGGCCTGTCGGGCCCGTCGGAGCTGTCGGACCCGTCGGACCCGGAAATCAACAAGGCCCCGGAGGTCTGCGAGGGCCCGGAGAAGGGCGCGGGCTCGGAGAAGGACGCGGGCGTGGGCGTGGTCGCGGACCCGCCGAAAACGCGTGGCCGGGCGGACGAGGCGCCTGCGATCATGGCGGCCAACCCGGACCTCTGACCGCGAGGAGAACGGTTCGCCGTGCCCCCTGTTCCTCCTGTCCCACCTGTTCCCGCTGTTCCCCCTGTTCCCGCTGTTCCCGCTGGTCCCGCTGGTCCCGCCGATCCGACAGTGCTCCACCCGATGCCGGGACAGCCGCGTCTCGTCCTGCTCAAGCCGCTGGTGACCTCCCCACTGATCAAGGTCGGGGAGTTCTCGTACTACGACGACCCGGACGACCCCACCGCCTTCGAGACCCGGAACGTGCTCTACCACTACGGTCCGGAAGAACTCGTCATCGGGAAGTTCTGCGCGCTGGGCGAGGGCGTGCGGTTCATCATGAACGGCGCCAACCACCGGATGGACGGCCCCTCGACGTTCCCGTTCCCCATCATGGGCGGGTCCTGGTCCGACCACTTCGACCTGATCACCGGGCTGCCCGGCCGGGGCGACACCGTGGTCGGCCATGACGTCTGGTTCGGCTACGGCACGACGGTGATGCCCGGTGTCCGGATCGGGAACGGGGCGATCATCGCCTCGGGTGCCGTGGTCGTCGACGACGTACCGGACTACGGCATCGTCGGCGGCAACCCGGCGAAGCTCATCCGGAAGCGGTTCAGCGAACCGGACATCGCCCGTCTGCTCGCGCTCGCCTGGTGGGACTGGCCGGTCGAGCACATCACCGAGCATGCGCGCACGATCATGTCCGGAAGCGTGGACGATCTGGCGGCGGTGGCCCCCGAGTGACGGCCTGATGCGCGCCCGCGGCCTCAGGCGGGGTCGGCCGCCTCGCCGCGCCGGGTCAGATGCGCGAACGCGTCCAGGTTCCGCGTGGACTCGCCGCGCGATACCCGCCACGCGTGCTCCTTGCGGATCGCGCTCGCGAACCCCAGCTCCAGCAGGGTGTTGAAGGAACCGTCCGCCGCCTCCAGCACCGAGCCGAGCAGCCGGTCGATCTCGTCCTCGGTGACGGCCGCCAGCGGGAGCTTGCCCGCGAGGTAGATGTCGCCGAGGGCGTCGACCGCGTAACTCACCCCGTACAGCTTGAGATTGCGCTCCAGCAGCCAGCGGTGGACGCCCTGCTCGTTCTCGTCGGGGTGACGGATCACGAACGCGTTGACGGAGAGCGCGTGCCGGCCGACGCGGAGCGAGCAGGTCGTGGAGAGCTTGCGGGTGCCGGGGAGGGTGACGACGTACGAGCCGGGCTCCGGGCTCTCCCACTCCAGCTCGGCGCCTTTCAGCGCCTGTTCGATGACCCGCCCGGTCCGCGCGGTCCGCTGTACGACATCGACGTCAGCCATGGCCCGAGCCTACGACACGGGCCGGGACCGCACCGATGGATCAGCCGTGGTGCAGGTGGCAGACAGGTCAGCCGTGGTGCAGGTGGCGGACGGGTCAGCCGTGGTGCTGGGGGCGGCCGCGGCGCCGGTGGTCCTGGACCGCCGCCGTGTAGACGTCCGCCGTCGCCGCCGCCGCGGTGTCCCAGCCGAAGGACTGGGCGTGGCGCGCCGCCGCCGCGCCCATCCGGTCGACCAGCCCCGGGTCGTCGAGGAAGCGCCGCAGGGCCGTCGCGTACGACGCCGGTTCGTGGCCCGGGACCAGGAAGCCGGTCTCCCCGTCCCGTACCGCCACCGGGAGCCCGCCCACCGCGGCGGCCACCACCGGGGTGCCCGCCGCCTGGGCCTCTATGGCGACCAGGCCGAAGGACTCGCTGTACGAGGGCATGACCAGCACCGAGGCCGCCCGGAACCAGTCCGCGAGCCTGGCCTGACCGACCGGCGGCCGGAACCGTACGACATCGGCGACGCCGAGGCGCGCCGCCAGTTTCTGGAGCCCTTCCGGCTTGGCCAGACCGCTGCCGCTCGGGCCGCCGACGACCGGCACGACCAGCTTGCCGCGGAGCGAGGGGTCCCGTTCCAGGAGGACGGCCACGGCGCGCAGCAGCACATCGGGGGCCTTCAGCGGCTGGATACGGCCGGCGAAGAGCGGGATGAACGCGTCCTGGGGAAGCCCCAGCCGGGCACGGGCGGCGGCGCGGCCGTCCCCGGGACAGAAACACTCCAGATTCACCCCGGGGTGGACGATCGCGGCCTTGTCCGGCTCCGCCTCGTAGAACCGGACGAGGTCGTCGGCCTCCTCCGCCGTGTTGGCGATCAGGCGGTCGGCGGCGCGCACTATCTGGGTCTCGCCGATGACCCGGGCCGCGGGCTCGGGCCGGTCGCCCTCCGCCAGCGCGGCGTTCTTCACCTTCGCCATCGTGTGCATGGCGTGGACCAGCGGGACGCCCCAGCGCTCGGAGGCCAGCCAGCCGA
The DNA here is from genome assembly GCF_044744405.1 of Streptomyces sp. NPDC087310. NCBI lineage: Bacteria > Bacillati > Actinomycetota > Actinomycetes > Kitasatosporales > Streptomycetaceae > Streptomyces > Streptomyces sp. NPDC087310. The sequence goes on from NZ_JBIUYF010000005.1 coordinate 673,149, forward strand.
CATGGCCGGAGAGCCAGTAGTGCGAGTGGACCAGGTCGTAATAACCGGGGCGCTGGCCCGCCCACGCCTGCATCACGCCGTGGGTGAAGGCACAGAGCTGCGCGGGCAGCTCCTCCTTGGCCAGGCCCTCGTACGGGCCGGCGTCCACATGGCGTACGAGCACGCCGGGCGCCAGCTCCACCGCGGCCTCCAGACCACCGGTCGTGGCGCGCGTGAAGATCTCCACCTCGATGTCGATCGCGGCGAGGCGCTTCGCCAGCTCGACGATGTAGACGTTCATCCCGCCCGCGTCGCCCGTCCCCGGCTGGTGCAGCGGGGAGGTGTGGACGCTGAGCATGGCTATCCGGCGCGGTCTGCGGTGCGCTCCTGGGAGGCGCCGTAGCCGGGGCGGCCTGGGCGGACCTGCGAAAGTGCCGGCGATACGGGACACGTACTGGCTCACGTCCACGGTCCTCTCGCAGGAAGGCATGCCGGGAAGCATGACGAAATGAGGGTGTGGGGACCCCTCCGATGGCCCTCAACAGTGGAACGCACCCCCTTCATTTCCGTTTTGCCAAATCATTACCGACAACGGCTCAACCCGCGCGCCCGTGCCCGATCTGGATACGCTCACCCGTATGGCGCAGCACCTTTCCCCTTCGGCGCGGACGGCTGGTACGGCTCGTACGCGTACGACGACACGGCCGGTGGGCGCGGTGACCCGTGGCACCACCCACCAGAACCGGCTGCGCCGCATGGACCGCTGGATCGCCGCCGTCCACGGCCCCGCGCTGCGCCGTTCGGCCGATCCCGTGGTGGTGGACCTGGGGTACGGGGCCGCCCCGTGGACCGCCGTCGAGCTGCTGCGGCGGCTGCGTACGGCGGATCCGCGCACCGAGGTCACCGGGATCGAGATCGAGCCGGCGCGGGTCGCCGCGGCGCTCCCGTACGAACGGGACGGACTCCGCTTCCGGCACGGCGGCTTCGAGGTGCCGCTCCCCGACGGCCGCCGGCCGGTGCTGATCCGGGCGGCGAACGTGCTGCGGCAGTACGACGAGGCCGAGGTCGCCGCGGTCTGGGCGCGGCTGTGCGCGCGCCTCGCGCCGGGCGGACTGCTGGTGGAGGGGACGTGTGACGAGATCGGGCGGCGGCATGTGTGGGTGGCGCTCGGTCCTGAGGGGCCGCGTACGGTCACGTTCGCGACGCGGCTCGGTTCGCTCGGCCGCCCCTCCGATCTCGCGGAGCGGCTGCCGAAGGCGCTGATCCACCGCAATGTGCCGGGCGAGCCGGTCCACGCGTTCCTGCGCGACTTCGACCGGGCGTGGGCCGCGGCGGCCCCGTACGCCTCGCTGGGTGCGCGGCAGCGCTGGATCAGATCCGTACGGGAGCTGTCGGCCGACTGGCCGCTCGCGGACGACGCGCGCCGGTGGCGGCAGGGCGAGGTGACGGTGGAGTGGGCGGCGCTCGCGCCGGGTTCGGGAACGGGAGCGCGGTGAGTCCCTGGGACCACGGAAGGGGCCCGGGGAACGGAAGAGAGACCTGGGGAACGACTGTGCGGGCCCGTTCGTCTCACCTGCGGAGAGGTGGACCTCTGTCGTTCCGACGGCGGACATGACACGCTCTCGCCTGTGACGGGACGTTACTGACGGTACGTCAGGAGGGTCCGCCGTGTGGTCGGTCCGGAGGGGGAGCTTGTGAACCGACGCCGCTGTGCCTCTGCCGCGCTCACCCTGGTCTGCGCGCTCGCCGTGCTGTCCGCGCCGGGATCCGGCCTGCTGGGCCAGGCGTACGCGGCGCCCGCACCGCCCCCCGGCCCCGGCCCTGCGCCGACCGCTTCACCGCCCGCCGTCGCGCCGCCGCCGGTCGAACTCCCCCCGGGCGTCACGCCGTCGGACATCGCCGCGTCGGGTGAGGCGGCGACCTCCCTGGACGAGGTGCGCAAGGAGATAGAGGCCCTGTACCGGAAGGCCGCCTCCGCCACCGACGCGTACAACCTCGCCGACGAGCGCGCGAAGAAGCAGTCGGCGGAAGTCGTCGGGTTGACGCAGGACATCGTCGAGGGGCAGGTGCGGCTCGACGCCCTCAAGAAGCAGGCCGGCGCCACCGCGCGGGCGCAGTACCGGGGTGGCGGGCTGCCGCAGGAGGCGGAGTTGATGCTCACCGGCGATCCTCAGCTCTTCCTGGACGGCGTGGGGCGGGCCCGGGAGGGCCAGAAGGCCACGCGGGCCCTCATCGCCGAACTCACCAGGGCGCAGGAGGACTTGAAGACCTACACCGCGGACGCGGGGACGCGGTGGCAGGAGCTGGAGGCCAACCGCGCCAAGAAGGAGAAGGCGAAGAAGGAGATCACGAAGCAGATCTCCGCCGCCGAGAAGCTGGAATCGAGCCTGGCGGAGAAGGACCGTGCCCAACTGACCCAGTTGGAGAAGGACGCCGCGCTCACCGCGCAGACGGCGTGGCTCGGCTCCGGCGCGCTCCAGGAGATCAACCGGACGGCGAGCGCGCAGGGCAGGAAGGCGCTCGCGTTCGCGACGGCGCAGACGGGCAAGCCGTACGTCTGGGGCGCGGAGGGCCCGTCCTCGTACGACTGCTCCGGGCTGACCTCGCAGGCGTGGGCGGCGGCCGGACGGCCCATCCCGCGCACCTCGCAGGAGCAGTGGCGGCTGCTGCCCCGCGTCGGCGTCAAGGAGATGCGGCCCGGCGATCTGATCATCTACCACCAGGACGCGAGCCATGTCGGGATGTACATAGGCGACGGCAAGATCGTGCACGCGCCGCGGCCGGGGCGGAACGTGACGGTCACGGGCGCGGGGTCGATGCGCATACTCGGGGTGGTCCGGCCGGACCAATAGGACCGCGGCGGTTCCCGGCCGGAAGCGGTGGCCAGGACGGCGGCGCGGGAGGCGGCCCGGGCCGGTGGCGCCGGTGGCGTCACGAATGAGGCTTGTGTGACGCGTTCCATGTTTATCCGGGATGACACGCGCATACGTACGTGATGTTTGTCATGGGCGCAGGGCCCCGAATCGCGCCGGATGCGTTACGGGAAGCGGCATATGACGGTGTGGTCCGGTCCGTACGCCATTCCGCTGGGGCGGCGGCTACCGCTATGGTCCCCGTCTGGTGGGGCGTCGATCGTCGCTCCATCGTGCCCTCGGGGGGAGGGAAGGAAACCCAGACCGATGTCCGTACCCGCACCTGCACCCGTACCGCGGCAGCGCACAGGTTCCGCAGCCGCCGGCACGGGCACCACGACCACCGCCGCCGTCACGGCCGGCCCGACCGGCGCCGCGGACCCGACCGCCGCCGCCGAGCTCGTCACCGAGTCCGCCACGGAACTCGCCACGGAGCCCGTCAAGAGCGGCGCCCTCACGCTGCTGCTGATCGAGGACGACCCGGCGGGCACCTTCGCCACCCCGGAACTGCCGGAGGGCGCGGGCACGCACGTCCGTATCCGCAGCGCCCGCAACCTCACCGAGGCCGAGCGGCTGCTCACGGACGACATCGACTGCATCCTGGTGGACCTCGCGCTCCCCGGCGCGGCCGACGGCGACGGGCTGGGCCCGCTGAAGCACGTCCTGCGGCTCGCCCCGCGCCACGCCGTGCTCGCGCTGGCGGCGGAGGGCGACGGCGAACGGGCGGCTGCGGCCGTACGGGTCGGCGCGCAGGACTACCTCTTCCGCGACGAACTGGACGGACGGCTGCTGAGCCGCGCCATCCGGTACGCCGTCGAGCGCAAACGCGCGGACATCGCGCAGCGCCAGCTCACCGAGTCGCGGCTGCGCGCCCAGGAGAACGCCCGGCTGGAGCGCGGTCTGCTGCCCACTCCCCTGCTCCAGGGCTCCGACCTGCGCTTCTCGGCCCGCTACCGCCCCGGCCGCTCCCGCGCGCTGCTGGGCGGGGACTTCTACGACACGGTCCGCACCCCGGACGGCACGGTCCACGCGATGATCGGCGACGTCTGCGGCCACGGCCCCGACGAGGCCGCGCTCGGCGTGGAGCTGCGGATCGCGTGGCGGGCGCTGACGCTGGCGGGGCTCTGCGGCGACCAGCTCCTCTCGACGCTCCAGCAGGTCCTGGAGCACGAGCGGGAGAGCGAGGAGATCTTCGCGACGCTCTGCACCGTCGACATCTCCCCGGACGGACGGCGCGCCGGGATGTGCCTGGCCGGCCACCCGTCGCCGCTCATCACCCGCAAGGGCCGGGCGGCCCGGCTCCTCCCGTACGAGGAGGGCGGCCCCGCGCTGGGCCTGCTGCCGCGGGCCCGCTGGCCGCGCCGGCAGGTGGAGCTGGGCGGATCATGGAATCTGATGATGTACACGGACGGCCTGATAGAGGGCCGGGCCGGGCCGGGGACCAGACAGCGGCTGGGCGAGGAGGGCATGGTCGAGATGATCAACGCCCAGCTCGACGCCGGGCTGCGCGGCGACGAGCTGCTGGCGGCGGCCGTCGCACGGGTACGCGAGCTGAACGGCGGCGAGCTGACCGACGACGTGGCCGTCCTGCTGCTGGGCCGCGGCGCCTGAGCCGCGCGCTCCCCCTGCCGGGCTCCGCCGGTCAGCGCCCGCCGTTGTACGGACCGTAAGGACCGTCGCTGCTGGAACCGCCGCGCCGACCGCCGCCGCCACCGGAGATCTGCTGGACGGCGGGGCGTACGTCGACCAGGAAGACGATCGTGGCGACGAGCCCGGCGATCTGGAGGAACAGCATCGGTACGAAGAGGTTCACGGCGACCGTGACACCGAGAAGGATCAGCCAGAACTTCTTGGTCTGCTTGTCCGCAGCCCGGTAGGCGTCCTCACGGGCCGTCGCGGAGAAGAAGAGCGCGACGACGGCCAGGACGAGCATGGCCATATTGAGCAGCCACAGAACAGAACCGAATGCCGAGAGCAACATGCTGAGCACCGCCTAACAGTGGGTGGGACGCCTTGCGATCCGTATGCCGATCCGTACGTCGAAGGTACCTGGACAACGGGCCGGACACCCCTGAGGTGCCCGGCCCGGCCTGTTGTCCCGCTCGCTGTCCCGTTCCCCGTCCCGCCCGCTCTACTCGGCGGAGGGGGGCGTGGCCTTCTTGGCGGCCGGCTTGCGCGGCGCGGGCTTCTTGGCGGCGGGCTTGGCCTTCGCCTCGGCCGCGGGCTTCGCCTCGACGGCGGGCGCGGTCTCCGTCGCCACCGCGGGCTCGGCCTTGGCCGCGGGCTCCGGCTCGACGGCGACGGCGATCTCGGTGATCTCGTCGGCCGCGTCGCCGCGCCACGCCCGTACGCTCTGCTCGCCGCGCTCCGCGACCTTCTCGTACGTCTCGCGCGCCTTGACCGCGTACTCAGCGGCCACGCCCACGCCACGCAGCGCCAGGTCCTGGGCGGTCTCGCCCAGCTTCCGCAGATCGGTGTCGAGCGAACCGATCACCTCGGTCACCTTCGCCTGAACGGTCGCCTGGGCCTCCTTGGCCTGACCGGCGACCTTCTCCTGGACGGCCTTGGGGTCCGAGTTCCGTACGGCGTCGATCCGCCCCGGCGCCTCGGCCCGGATCTGCTCGATCAGACCGGGCACCTTCTTGGCCTGCTCCACGGCGAGATCGGCGGTACCGGCGGCGAAGTAGAGGGGCTTCGGGTCGCTGAAGGTCTTACGCAGGTCATCGGTGATGGCCATGACTGGGGTCCTCCCGGGTCAGTTCAGTGTGAGGGTGGGCTGGCAGCACTGCCGCCGTCCGCACGGGCGGCTCGCTCCGACGTCTGCTCCGAGGTCTGCTCAGGGGCCGGCTCCGAGGTGTCCGTGTCGAGGGCGTTCTCCTTGCGGAACGAGTCGTAGATCTGCAGCAGCACCTGCTTCTGCCGCTCGTTGATCGAGGGATCGGCGAGGATGACGCCCCGCGTCTCCAACTCCTCCCGCTCCCGCTCGTCCAACATCCCCGCCTGCACGTACAGCGTCTCCGCGGAGATCCGCAGCGCCTTGGCGAGCTGCTGCAGGATGTCCGCGCTCGGCTTGCGCAGCCCGCGCTCGATCTGGCTCAGATACGGATTCGACACTCCGGCGGCATCGGCGAGCTGCCGCAACGAGAGCTGCGCGTTGCGGCGCTGCTCCCGCAGGTACTCACCGAGATTGCCGACGTTGAGTGATGCCATGCCGCCATGGTGCGCCGCGCCGCTAACTTTTGCAAGCAGACGCTTGCAAAAGTGTTCCACCGCACAGATCCCGGCCGCTGTGACGCGCAGCGACAGTTGTTGCCCTGTCTCGCTGAAGCCGAGGCGGACCTTCGGAGCAGGCCGGGCCGTCAGTCCGCGGTGATGCTGTCCAGCACGTCGAGACGGGCGGCCCGGCGAGCCGGCCATTGGGCGGCGGCCAGGCCGACGAGAACGGCGGCCAGCAGCATCAGCAACAGCTTGGGGTAGGGCAGGACCGTGCGGAGCTCCGGCAGGGTCACGGTCATGGTGGTGCCGGCCGCCCAGGCCAGGAAGACGCCGAAGACCATGCCGATCGCCGCGCCGAAGACGGAGATCAACACCGATTCCAGCCGTACCATCCGCCTGACGCCACAGCGGTCCAGGCCGATCGCCCGGAGCAGGCCGAGCTCGCGCCTGCGCTCGAACACGGCCATTGCCAGCGTATTGACCACTCCCAGGGCCGCGACCAGCAACGACATCCCGAGCAGTGCGTAGAGCAGGTTGAGGGCGAAGGTGATGGTGCGGTCGAACCCGTTCCTCAGGTCCTGCTTGTTCTCGACCTCGATCACAGGGCTTTTGCCGGTGGCGTCCTTGAGAGCCTGTTCAAAGGCGGGGGTTGCCCCGTTCGCGCCCTTGACCAGGATCTGCTGCGCCGGCGCGTACGGCTGGTGTGCGGCGACCACGCCGCCCGGCAGGAGCACGGGGGCGAGCATCCGGCTGGGTGCGAACACCCCGCCGACGGTGAGGCGGGTGCCGGTCCCGTGCGGGGCGGCCACGGTCACGGTGGAGCCGACGGCCAGTCCGTGCCGGCTCGCGAAGTCGGAGTCCACCAGGATCTGACCTCGTTTCAGTGCCGCGGCCGCCCCCTGACTCATGCTCGGTCGGACCAGCTGATCGGCGCTGTCGGCGTCCAGGCCCTTCGCCTCGGTCCGTACGCCGGCTATCCGCCACTCCACGTCGGTGACCGGGCTGGAGGCGACCACCCCGGGGGCCTTGGAGACCGATGTCGCGACGCTCGGGTCCAGGGTGCCGGTGAGCGGGGTGACGGCGTAGTCCGCCGCCATCTCCTGGGTCACGGCACGGTCGATCGCATCCGAGACCGAGGCGCCGATCACGGTCATCGCGGTGACCAGGGTGAGTCCGATGGTCAGGGCGGCGGCCGTACTCGCGGTGCGGCGCGGGTTGCGGATCGCGTTGAGTGCGGCGAGTGAGCCGGGGGTGCCGCACAGGCGGGCGAGCGGCGGGCGGGCCAGGGCGATCACCGGGCGGGACAGCAGCGGCAGCAGTTGCACGATGCCGAGGACCGCGAGGAGTGCCCCCGCCATGAGCGGCAAGCGCGCCGTGGCGCCCCTCTCGGTGCTGCCCAGCAGGACCAGGCCGATGCCGCCGGCGGTGGTCAGGGCGCCGAGGATGTTGCGGAGCAGCAGGCTTCGGTGAGTGGCGGGTCGCTCGCCGCCGCTCAGCGCGGCGACCGGAGGGATCCGGCAGGCGCGGAGGGCGGGCAGGGCGGCGGACAGGACGGTGACCAGGGTGCCGACGAGCAGGGTGATCAGCACGGTTGCCGGGGTGATGACCACGGCGGCTCTGGGGAGGTCCGCGTCCAGGGACTTCACTCCCGCCGCGAGGCCGGCGCCGATGCCGATGCCGAGGAGCAGTCCGGCGGCGGAGCCGGTGAGACCGACAAGGAGCGCCTCGATCAGCACGGAGCGGGTGACCTGGCTGCGGCCGGCGCCGATGGCGCGGAGCAGTGCCAGTTGCCGGGTGCGCTGGGCCACCAGCATGGTGAAGGTGTTGGCGATGAGGAAGACGCCGATGAACAGCGAGATCCCGGCAGCGGTGGTCAGCATGGTGGCCAGGCTCCTGCCGCTCTGGGCCAGCCTCTCGGCCTGCTGCGCGGCCAGCTCCGCGCCGGTCTCGGCTCGGAATTGGTTGCCGCCGGGGACCAGCGGGGTGACGGCGTGCAGCAGTGCGGTCTCGGAGGTGCCGGGGGCGGCGGTGACGTCGATGCTGCTGTACTGGTCCGGCGCCAGCGACAGCACCCGCCGGGCGCCCCGGGTGTCCAGCAGGGCCAGCGGGTTGCCGGACCGGACCGCAGGCGCGCCGGAGGAGAAGACGCCGGTCAGGGTGGCGCTGATGGCAGGGCCGTTGGCGGCGATTCGGACGGTGTCACCGAGCCGGTAGCCCGCCTTCTCGACGGTGCCCCGGTCCAGGGCGACCTCGGTCGCGGTGTGCGGTCCCCGGCCCCGGAGCATCGGGTGGCGTGCATCGTTCCCGGCGGCATCCGGCACGAAGTTGACGCCCGTGCTTCTCATGATGTCGCCGATCGTGTTGCCGTTCTTGTCCGCGATGGCAGCGGTGCCGCTCACCACCGCGCGGGTCCCGGCGACTCCCGGCAGCGCGGCAATCCGACGGACGGTCGCCTCGGTGAGCCGGGCGGAGCTCTTGGTGCTGTTCTGCCTGGCGCTGGAGGGGAGTCCGGCGGTGTCGTCGGCAACCTGGACCGAGATGCCGGTGAAGTCCTTGCTGCGGCTGTTGTTCGCGGCTTGGTGGATGCTGTCGGAGAAGATCATGGTGCCGGTCATGAAGCCGGTGCCGAGCAGCACGGCCAGGGTGGTCATCAGGAGCCGGCCGCGGTGGGCCAGGACATTGCGCAGTGCGGTACGGAACATGGGTGACAGCCCCCGTCAGCCGACGCGGTCGAGCCGGCGCATGCGGTCCAGCACACTGTCGGCGGTGGGCGCCCGCAGTTCGTCGACGATGCGGCCGTCGGCGAGGAAGACCACCCGGTCCGCATGGGAGGCGGCCACCGGGTCGTGGGTGACCATGACGACGCTCCGGCCGAATTCGCGCACGCAGGACCCGAGGAGCGCCAGGACCTCCGCGCCGGCGTGCGAGTCGAGGTTCCCGGTGGGCTCGTCGGCGAAGATGATCTCGGGCTTTCCTGCCAGGGCTCGGGCGCAGGCCACGCGTTGCTGCTGTCCACCGGACAGTTGGCCGGGGCGGTGCTTCAGCCGGTCGGCCAGGCCCACCGCTTCGACGACCCGTGCCAGCCAGTCCCTGTCGGGCCTGCGCCCGGCGATGTCACCGGGCAGCGTGATGTTCTCCATGGCGGTGAGCGTGGGCATCAGATTGAATGCCTGGAAGATGAACCCGATCCTGTCTCGGCGCAGCCGGGTCAGCTCTTGGTCCTTCAGGCCGACCAGCTCCACATCACCGATCGTCGCGGAGCCGGAGGTCACACTGTCGAGCCCGGCCATGCAGTGCATCAGCGTGGACTTGCCGGATCCCGAGGGACCCATGATCGCGGCGAACTCGCCGCGCGGAAACTCCACGCTGACGTCGTCCAGCGCCAGGACCCGGGCCTCCCCCTCCCCGTAGACCTTGTGCAGCCCTCGGGCTCGGGCAGCCGCCGCGTACGTGGTCGTCGTCATCGTGTCCATCACCATGGGAGTCCTCTCGGTGGAGCTCGGAACGCCGTCCACGCTCGCCCAAGCCGGGTCCTGGGGGCGTCCGGCCCTCAGCGGACCCGTCGGGTGGTCCGTCATGCCGCGGGCGTACGCCTGTAAGGCGACGCGGAGTGCCGGGTGCCCGCCTACGCTCGGCCTGTGGAAGAGATCAAGCCCCGGCCGCCCCTGCTCGGACGCATTCCGCCAGGCGCCTGGCCGGTCCTCACCTGGTGCGCGGCCCTGCTGTTCGCACTGGCTCTGTGGCTGCTCGAACAACAGGGCGGGCCCGAGGCCGCCCCTTTCCTGCGGGGCCCCTGGGCCGGCCTGGCGCTGGCCATGGGCCTGGCGTTGCCGCTCTCAGCGGCCCGACGCCGACCACTGCCGGTCCTGGGGCTGGTCCTCACCGAATCCCTGGCGGCCGCGGCGCTCGCTCCCTGGGCGTGGGCTCTGCTGCTCCCGACGGCGGACGTGCTGCTGCTCTACATCGCCGCCACCGCCGGCCGCAGCCGTCGCACCGCTGCCATGGCGGCCGCCGCGGTCCTCGCGGCGCAGATCAGCGGCTGGCGGATCATGAACGGAGGCTGGGCGCACGGTGTGACCGAGGCCGCGGTGCCGATCGCCTCGGTCGCCCTGGTCTCCTGGACGCTGGGCAGCTCGATCCGCCAGCGGCGTGAGTACGCCGAGCGGCTGCGTGAACAGGCCGCCGCCCAGGCGGTGCAGGCGGAGCGCCTGCGGATCGCCCGGGAGCTGCACGACACGGTCGCCCACAGCATCGGAGTGGTCGCCATCCAGGCCGGCGCGGCCAAGCGGGTCATCGAGACCCAGCCCGAGGGAGCCCGCAGAGCGCTCGACGTGATCGAGCTGACCAGCCGGGAGACCCTCGTGGGGCTCCGTCAAATGCTCGGCGCGCTGCACCGGACCGAACCCGAACCGGTGACGGGCATGGCAGGCGTGGACCGGCTGACGCGGGGCACCGCCACGGCCGGACTCCACGTAAAGGTGCGCTGGCAGGGCACGAGACGTCCACTGCCACCCGACACGGACCAATCGGCATTCCGCATCATCCAGGAGTCGTTGACCAACGTGGTCCGCCACGCGAACGCCCGCCACTGCCAGGTGAACGTCGACTACCGCGCCACCGAGCTGGCCATCGAGGTCGTCGACGACGGCACCGGCGCGCCGCCCGGTTCCACGACCGACGGCACCGGCTACGGAATCACTGGAATGCGCGACCGAGCAGACCTGCTGGGCGGCGAGTTCAGCGCCGGACCGCGCCCCGAGGGCGGCTTCCGGGTGACGGCCAGGCTGCCGGGATGACCGTCCGCATCGTCCTCGCCGACGACCAGCCCCTCATACGAGCCGGCCTTCGCATGGTCATCGCCGAAGCCCCCGATCTGGAGATCGTGGGCGAGGCCGGAACCGGCACGGAGGCGGTCCGGACAGTCAGGGAACTCCGGCCCGACGTGGTCGTGATGGACATCCGGATGCCCGGCATGGACGGCATAGAGGCCACCCGGATGATCACCGCCAACGCCCCGGCGCCGCGCGTACTCATGCTCACCACCTTCGACGACGACAACAACGTCTACGCCGCGCTCCGGGCGGGGGCCAGCGGATTCCTGGTCAAGGACATGGCGCTGGACGACATCCTCGCCGCGACCCGCGTCGTGGCCGCCGGTGACGCCCTCATCGCACCGAGCGTCACCCGACGCCTGATCGAGGAGTTCGCGAACCGTCCCGCGGCCGTTGCCCCTCCGCAGCGACTCGACGGCATCACCGAGCGGGAACGCGAGGTGCTGACACTCGTCGGAAGCGGCCTGTCCAACAGCGAGATCGCGGCCGAGCTGTTCATCGGTCACGCCACCGCCAAGACCCATGTGGCGCGGCTGCTGACCAAACTCGACGCCCGCGACCGTGTCCAGCTCGTGATCATCGCTTACAGAGCGGGCCTGGTGTCGTCCTCACCATGACCCGGCGGCAAGTAGGTCACCCCAGGTCTGCGATCCGGCCCATCGCCGCTTACGCCGACGAGGACGCCTGCGGGCCTGACTGTTCTGGCGTGGCAGGGCAGCAGCGCCGGGGGTGAAGTCTGGATCGGGTACCAGACCGCCGCCCCGATAGCGTTCGCCGCACTGCTGATCACCGCCAAGCCAGCCCGGACTGCCTCAGTTTGAGCAAGACAATCGACCCGCCCCCGTCTCACTCGAACTGAGGCACCCCAGGTCAGCCACTCACGCTGCCTCTCCCTCAGCGAGACCGGACGGCAACACCTCGCCCGCAAGGGCATCGAGTCGTCCCGGCATATGTCACCGCAGGCCGGCCAAGCGGAATGGCTTCCGAGCGACCGTGAGTACGATCTTGCCCCGGATGTGGCCTCGGGCGGCGCGTTCGTGTGCCGTTCGGGCGTCCGCGAGGGGGAACGTGCTGTCGATCGCGACGCGGACCGTGCCCGTGTCGAGCAGGCGTCCCAGTTCGGTGAGTTGCGCGCCGTTCGAGCGGACCTGGGCGCTGGAGACCGTGACGCCCAGCTTCGTGGTCTCCGTTTCGTCGAAGTCCCCGGGGAGTACGGGGAACTGGGCGCCGCCGCGCTTGAGCGTGCGCAGGAGGCGTGTGCTGTCGGGGCCGCCGACGGTGTCGAGCACGAGGTCGACGTCGTGCACGAGGTCCTCGGGACGGCCCTTGGTGTAGTCGATGAACCGGTCGGCGCCGAGCTCGCGCAGGAATGATTCATGCGCGCCCGATGCCACCGCGATGACGTGTGCGCCCTTCCACTTCGCCAGTTGCAGCGCGAAGTGCCCCACGCCGCCCGCGGCGCCGTTGACGAGCACCGTCGTGTCGGCGTCGAGTGCCGTCGGGCGGTGCCGCGCCTCCTGGAAGGGCGAGGGGTGATCGTGTCCGGCCTCGATCAGGAACTGCCACGCGGTGAGCCCGGCCATGGGCGCCCCGGCGGCGTGCACATGGTCGATGCCGGCCGGTTTGCGGGCGAGGTGCGAGGCGGGCGCGGTCACGTACTCGGCGTACGCGCGGCCGTCGAAGCTGGGGAAGCGGAGGAGTCCGAAGACCTCGTCACCGATCGAGAGGCCGTCCACGTCCGGGGCGACGGCCTCGACGACGCCCGACACGTCCGTCCCGGGGATCACCGGCAGGCTGACCGTCGATTCCGTCTCCCCGGGCATCGTGGTCAGCCCGCCTCGCAGGTACCGGTCCGGAGGGTTGACGCCGACCGCGTGCACGCGAACGAGCACCTCGCCCGGCCCCGGCTCGGGAACCGGCACCTCGTCGTAGCGCAGAACCTCGGGGCCGCCGTGCTCATGGAGCCGGACCGCCCTCATCGTGTGTGTCGGCATCGTTCTCTCCTGCCCGCACTGCGGGATACGCTTATCCGGATCAGCGATCCATATAAGTGAACCACTGATCCGAATATATGGACCACTGATCCGGATAGTCAACCGGACAGTCAGGAGGGGCAGATGCGGGCCGACGCCAGGAAGAACCGCGACCACCTGCTCGCCGTGGCGGGCACCGCCATCGCCGAGCAGGGCGTCGACGTGTCGCTGCGCGACATCGCGCGCAGGGCCGAGGTCGGGCTCGCGACGCTGCTGCGGCACTTCCCGACGCGTGAGGCGCTGCTCGACGCCCTGCTCCGTACGAGCTTCGACGACATGACGGCACAGGCGGCCGAGCTCGAAACGTCGAGCTCGCCCGAGGACGCTCTCGTTACGTGGCTGCGTGACTGTGTCGCGTGGACCACCGAGTACCGGGGCGTGACCGTGCTGATGGCAGCCGCCATCGAGGACCCCGAGTCCGCACTCCACGCCTCGTGCGTCGCCCTGCGCGCGGCCGGTGCGCGGCTCCTCGGCCGCGCTCAGGCCGCGGGCAGGGCGCGGAGCGATATCGATGGCGCCGATGTGTTCGCGCTGATAGCCATGCTCGCCTGGCTCGGCGATCAGCCCTCGCTCGCGCCACGCGCCGATCACCTCTTCGAGGTGGTCGCGAGCGCGATTCCGACAACCGCGGAAAGCTGAGGGTCACCGGCCGCCTTCGAGCAGGTCACGTTACTTCTCGGCCGCGCCGGGCTCCCCGCTGATGGACTCCTGATAGAGGTCCGCGTGGGTGCGCGAGTCCTTGATGAGGTTGTCGCTGAAGGCGGCGACGTCGTTGCCGATGAGTTCCAGGACCCCCTTGCCGGCCGCCACACCCTCCTCGAAGAAATCGACGATCTCCGAGAGCAGATGCCCGTCGGTCAGGTCGACCGGCCCGACCTTGAAGAGGTACCTCTGCATCTCCTTGTAGACGATCTGATAGTCCGGCGGCAGCGCCTGGACCCGCGCCATGTGCGCCCACCACTGCTTCTTGCCCTGGATGATGTTCTGGATGCCCACGTCAGCCTCCTAGCCGGCCCAGTTTCCTCGCGACGTTCCTGTTCAACTGCTCGCGCCACCGGTCGCGGTAGTCCCGCGCCCCTTCTCCGCCGGTCAGTGCCGTGCAGAAGCCGCCGATGTCGTCGCCGAGCACCTCACGGATGCCCTGCCCGTCCGCCGCCGTTTCTTCGAGCAGCCCCAGGACGCCGTCGAGGATCGGCATCAGGTTGCGGCCCGTGAAGTCCGCGTGGGGGAAGGCATGCACCTTGATCTGGTCCCATGCCGCCCGGTGGTCGGCCGGCAGGGCCTCGGCCCGGACTTCGAACGCCTTCCACTCCCTCGTGATGTCACTGCCCGTGACGGTCTCCCAGAAAGTCATCGCCCACCCTCCTTGAGCTTGTCGATGCGTGAGGAGAGGTACTCCCACTTCGCCCAGAACGTCGCGAGCTCTTCGCGCCCCGCGTCGTTGAGCGCGAAGAACTTGCGCGGCGGCCCCAGTCCGGACGGCCGTTTCGTCACCTGGACGAGCCCGTTCCTCTCCAGCCGCAGCAAGATCGTGTACGTCGTCCCCTCGACGACATCGGCGAAGCCGAGTTCGTTCAGCCGACGTGTGATGGCGTACCCGTAGGTCTCCTCGCTGTCGATGATGTGCAGCACGCACCCTTCGAGCGTGCCCTTCAGCATCTCCGTCAGATCGTCCATCGCGAGCCTCTTCACCCCTCCCACTCACCCGCCCCAGTACTGCGTAGCACCAAGTACCACTACACGGTATCGCAGAGTAGTGGATGTGCCTAGTGCTGGGAGGGGTACCGGCGCTCTGTGGTGCGCGGGCACCAGGACGCGTGAGCGGCTGGTGCCCGCGCACCAGGGGAGGACGGTGGCGGGGGACGATGCCCGGTGGGGCGCCGGGAGGAAAGGTGGGAGGCGCGTGGATCCCGCGCATTCCCCCTTGCCTGGCGGCGTCTGGAGTTGTCCATGTCCGAAGCTGTGGTGTCCCCGGTCCCTGCCGTCCGTATCGGGAGACCGTCGATCGGTGCCCTCGGTGTCCTGGCGCTCGCCCTCGGCACCCTGCAGTCGGTGGTGGAGCCCGCGCTCCCGCTGCTGCAACGTGAGTTGGGCGTCAGTCCCGCCGAAGGGGCGCTGGTCGCCAACGCCTTGCTCGTCACCGGCGCGGTCGTCGCACCCGTCGCGGGCAAACTCGGCGACCGTTACGGCGGAAAACGGGTGCTGGTCCGGCTGATGGCCGTGGTCTCGGCCGGTGGTCTGCTGGCCTCCCTGGCGCCGAACCTGCCGGTGCTGCTGCTCGGTCAGGTGTTGCAGGGCGTCATGGTGGGTGCGCTGCCCCTCTCGTTCATCCTGGTGCGCAAACACCTCCCGGCGGGAGAGTCGCAGGGGGCCATCGGGGTGGTCGTCGCGCTGTTCACCGGCGGCGGCATGGTGGGAACGCTGACCGCCGGACCGATCGCCGAAAACCTGTCCTGGCACGGGATGTTCGCGCTGCCGACGATCGCGATCGTCGCGGCGACGGTGGCCGTGACGCGGCTGATGCCGCATGATCCGCCGGTCCGGTCGGACGACAGGATCGACTGGCCCGGCGTGGCTCTGCTCAGCGGCACACTGCTCGCGCTCATGCTCGGGCTCGTGACGGTGACGAGCGCCGGCCTGCCGCCCCTCGCGGTCGGCGCCGTCGCGGTGGTCGTGGCCGCCCTCGCGACCGGATGGGTCGCCGTCGAGCGCCGGGCGGCCTCGCCGATGGTCGATCTGCACATGCTGGCCAGGCCCGCGATGTGGCAGGCGTGCGTGCTCACCCTCGTCATCACCGTCAGTTCCGGGATGGTGGTCTTCCTGCTCCCGCAGATGTTCGCGATATCGGCGGACGGATACGGCTTTGGCGGCAGCACCACCGACATCGGTCTGTTCCTGCTGCCCGGCGCCATCGCCGGGGCGGTGAGCGATTCCGTCGGCGGGGTCGCGGCGCGGCGTTTCGGTCCGCGTGCCGTGGTCGTCGTGGGCGCCGTCGTCACGGCGGCCACATTGATCGCCCTGGCCTCGCTGCACACCGCCGCGTGGCAGCTCGTCCTGGCGAAGGTGCTGACCGCGTTCGCCGCGGGCGTCGGCACCACGGCGCTGCTCGCCGGCGCCGCCACCGCCGTCGAGACCAAGGACATCGGCATCGCCACCAGCCTGCTCGTGGTGACCCGCGTGATCGGCATCGCCCTGGGCGTCCAGATCGGCGGCGCGATCCTCGCCGCCGGGGCCGCCCCGGTGACGGGCCTGCCGGCCGAATCGGCCTTCGCCACGGGCTTCGCCCTCGCGGGCCTCGTCGCCGCACTGTCCCTGCTCGTCGTCCGTATCACGAGGAAAGAAGCCCAGGCATGACATCCACCGGTCTGTCGATGAACGCGCGGACCCGCCCGAAGCGCACCGTGCTGATCTCCGGGGCCAGCATCTCCGGACCCGCGCTGGCGTACTGGCTGCGCCGGTCCGGCTTCGCGGTCACCGTGGTGGAGAAGGCGGGCGCACTGCGCGGCGGCGGGTATCCGATCGACATCCGCGGTACCGCGACAGAGGTGGTCCGGCGGATGGGGATACTGCCCCGACTGCGGGACGCGCACATCGAATCGCGTCGCTGCACGTTCCTCGACGCCGAGGGCGGCGAAGTGGCCTCGGTCAGCCCGCACGCCGTGGCCGGCGGTGTCGAGGGACAGGACCTGGAGGTACGTCGTGGCGATCTGGCCACGATCCTCTACGCGCTGGTCCGCGACGACGTGGAATTCCTGTTCGACGACTCCATCGACACCCTCGACCAGTCCGGACAACGCGACCGGTCCGGACAACTCGACCGGTCCGGACCAGGGGTCGACGTCACCTTCCGCAGTGGGCGACAGCGTACGTTCGACGTGGTGGTCGGCGCCGACGGTATGCACTCACACACCCGGGCGTCCGTGTTCGGCCCCGAAGAGCGGTTCCACCGCTACCTCGGCTACTGCTTCGCCCTCTTCACCATGCCGAACACCCTCGGGCTCTCCCGCGAGGTCATGCTGTGGAACACCCCGGGGAGAGCCGCGGCCCTCTACGCCGTCGGGGAGAGCGACGAGGTGCACGCCTTCCTGAACTTCCACCATCCGGAACCAGCGTTCGAAGCCCTCCGGAACCCTGGTGCCCTCCGGGACCCCGACGCCCAGCGGGACCTGATCGCCACGGTCTTCGCAGGCGCGGGATGGGAGGTCCCCGGCATGGTCAACGCCCTGCGCGACGCGGATGACCTGTTCTTCGACACGGCCGGTCAGATCCGTATGCCCCACTGGTCCAGCGGCCGCGTCGCGCTCGTCGGCGACGCCGCACACGCACCCTCGTTCCTCACCGGGCAGGGCTCAAGCCTCGCGCTGGCCGGTGCCTACATGCTCGCCAACGCCCTGGCCACGAACCGGGACCACACCGCGGCCTTCGCCGCCTACGAACGCGACACTCGCGGGTTCGTCACCATGAACCAGGCACTCGTCGACAACGGTACGGCCTCGCTCTTCCCCACCACGGCGCGGGCGCTGGAGCGACGTAACACCATGCTGCGCGGCCTCGTCACCCTGCCCTCAGCACCGGCACGGCCGGCCCACTCAGCCCTGACGCTGCCCGACTTCCCCCCGGGCTGAGAGGCGGACTACGAGGGGCGGGCGTCGGGTTTGGGTGTGGCGTCGGGGGCGGCGTGGACCAGGCCCGTCCGGTAGGCGATGACGACGAGTTGCGCCCGGTCGCGGGCCTCCAGCTTCGTCATGGCGCGCTGCACATGGGCGCGGACGGTGAAGGGGCTGAGGAACATCCGCTCGGCGATCTCCTGGTTGGACAGGCCGGTCGCGACCAGCGCCACCATCTCGCGTTCGCGCGGGGTGAGTACGGCGAGCTGTTCGGGGTGGTGCGGCGGGGCGTCGTCCGGTGTGGCCAGGAAACGGGCGACCAGGGAGCGGGTCGCTGCGGGGGACAGCAGGGTGTCGCCGTGGGCGATCGTACGTACGGCGTCCATCAGGTCCTCGGCCCCGATGCCCTTGCCGATGAAGCCGCCGGCCCCCGCGCGCAGCGCCTGGGCGACGTACTCGTCGGTCTCGTACGTGGTGAGGATCAGGATGCGGCTGGCGCGCAGTTCCGGGTCCGCGCAGATCTCCGCCGTGGCGGTGAGCCCGTCCACCTCGGGCATGCGGATGTCCATGACCACCACGTCCGGGCGCAGCTCCCGGGTGAGTCTCACCGCTTCCCTGCCGTCGGCGGCCTCACCGACCACGGTGATGTCGTCGGCGGTGTCGAGGAGCATCCGGAATGCCTCGCGCAGCAGGGCCTGGTCGTCGGCGAGCAGTACGCGGAGCGTCATGGCGCGTCCCCTGCCTCTCCGTCGCTCCTCCGCGTCGTGTCCTTGGCGGGCGGGAGGGGCAGTCGGGCGGAGACGAGGAAGCCGCCTTCCGGGCGGCTGCCCGCGGAGAGGTGTCCCCCGACCGCGGTGGCACGTTCCCGCATCCCGATCAGACCGTAACCGGAGGGATGGTCCGGCTCCGTGGACCCGTCCGACACCGTGGGCCCACTCGGTCCCGTGGACGCGGTCCGTCCCGCGGGCCCGCTCGGCCCCGTGGACGCGGTCCGTCCCGCACGTGCGGTCGGTGTCGTACGGGCGTCCCCTCCGTCGTCGGTGACGGTGAGCGTCACGTGATCGCGGTCCCAGGCGAGGCGCACCCGGGCGCTCCCGGTTCCGGCGTGCTTGGTCACGTTGGTCAGTGCCTCCTGGACGATGCGGTAGGCGGTGAGGTCCACTCCCGGCGGCAGCGGTCCGGCCGTGCCCTCCTGGTGCACCGACACCGCCAGGCCCGCGCGGCGGAAGGATTCGAGGAGCGTGGGGAGGCGGGACAGCCCGGGCGCCGGTTCGGCGGGCGCGGCCGTGTCCCCGGACTGGCGCAACAGGCCGACCGTGGCCCGCAGTTCGTCGAGCGCGTGGCCCGTGGTCTCGACGAGTTCCTTCAGGCTCTTACGGGTCTGCTCCGGGCGGGCGTCGAAGAGGTGGGCGGCGACCGTGGCCTGCGCGTTGGCCAGGGTGATCTGATGGGCCACGAGGTCGTGCAGTTCCCGGGCGATGCGCACCCGTTCCTCGGCCACCCTCCGGCGCGCCTCGCTGTCCCGGCTCTCCTCGGCCCGCCGGGCCCGCTCCTCCACGGCCGCAAGGTAGGCCCGCCGGTTCTGCACCGAGTGGCCGAGTACGCCGGCCACCAGCGGGAACGCCGCCACCGCTCCCAGCCTGCTCGCGTCCTGCCACGAAAGAGCCCCGAACAAGGGGGTGGAGGCGACCAGCAGCGCCGCGGAGGTGAGCAACACCGCGCTCACCGCGCGCCGTTCGGTGCGCACGGTGAGCGAGTAGGAGTAGACGGTGAGTACGGCGGGGGCCACGATGAACGGGCTCAGCAGGAGGTCCAGGGACGGCACCAGCACACCGCACGCGGTCGTGGCCGCCATGGCGGCCACGGGCGCCCGGTGCCGTACCGGCAGTACGGCACAGGACACCACGGCGATGAGGCAGGCGGCGGCGGGCGGCGGTGCCAGTGTGCCGTCGTCCCGCACCACGCCGCCGAACAGACAGAGCACGAACGCCGTCGCCGTGATCGCACCCTCGCGCCGCCACGTGCCGCGCGGTCGCCGGCCACCGCCGCCCGTATCCGTCATGGCCGGCTCAGCGCCCCACCCTCGATATCCCCGTAATCCCCGTAACCCCTGCAGTCCCCGTATCCCCGTAATCCTGGTAATCCCCGTATCCGCCTGTCCCCGTTCGGCAGCACACGGCTGAGGATACGAGGCAGCCACCGGGCCCGGAACACCGAACGGGCCCCGGCACCTGAGGAGTTGCCGGGGAAGGCCGCCATCCGCTGATCACTCCGGACACCACGTACTGCCTGGGTGCGGCACACCCAGGCGGCACACCGGGTCGGCGCCTAACCTGAACCGCATGGACGACAACCGCCTCGGGGACTTCCTGCGCGCACGCCGCGCCGGTCTGCGGCCGGAGGACGTCGGCATGGCGAGCCACGGCACCCGCAGGGTCGCCGGACTGCGCCGTGAAGAGGTCTCCGTCCTGGCCGGGGTGAACGCCGACTACTACACCCGGCTGGAACAAGGGCGCGAGCGCCACCCCTCGCCCCAGGTGGTCGACGCCCTCGGTCGCGCGCTGCGCCTCGACGAGGACGCCCGGGCGCACCTGTACCGGCTGGCCGGGGTCGCACCGGCCGACCGGGCCTCCGGCCGTTCCACCGCGCAGGTCGGCCCGGCGCTGCGCCAGTTGATGGACGGCTACCCGAACACTCCCGCGTTCGTCATGAGCCGGACCCTGGACATCCTCGCCGCCAACGCCCTGGCCGACGCCCTCTACGCCCCGTTCACGCCGGCGGACAACCTGGCCCGCATGACCTTCCTCGACCCCGCGCGACAGCACTTCCACACCGACTGGGACCGGGCGGCCCAGGCCACCGTCGCCCATCTGCGCGAGGCGACCGGCTTCGAACCGGACGCCCCCCGGCTGCGCGAGCTCGTCCACACCCTCACCGAGCACAGCGCGGACTTCGCCCGCCTCTGGGGCACCCACGCCGTACGCGGGAAGACCCACGACGCCAAGAGCTTCCTCCACCCGGACGTCGGGCCCCTCACCCTCACCTACCAAGCCTTCGACGTACGGGACGCCCCCGGCCAGCAGCTCGTCATCTACCACGCCGAACCGGGCAGCTCCAGCGCCCAGTCCCTCCACCTGCTCGGCTCCATCCACGCCACCCGGCGCCGGCCCGAACCCCGGCCCCACCGCTAGGCCCTGTCCCAGGGCCTCTCGTCCGGCGCCCCCCGATGAAGCCCCGTCAGCGTCGGGTCGCCGATGATTCCCGCTTGCCCTCCGGCGCCTCGTCGCCTCAGGGGCGGCGGGTGAGCACGAGCGGGCCGGCCTCGGTGACGGCGACCGTGTGCTCGGAGTGGGCGGTGCGCGAGCCGTCGGCCGAGCGGATCGTCCAGCCGTCCCGGTCGTAGACGATCTTGTTGGTGCCCGCAGCGAACCAGGGCTCGATCGCGATCGTCAGGCCGGGACGCAGCTTCCAGCCGCGGCCGGCCCGACCGTCGTTGGGGATGTGCAGGTCCTCGTGCATCGTGCGGCCGATGCCGTGGCCGCCGAACTCCAGGTTGACCGGGTAGCCGTACTCGGCGGCGACCGCGCCGATGGCCGCCGAGATGTCCCCGAGCCTGTTGCCGGGCAGGGCGACCTTGATCGCGGCTTCCAGGGCGACCTCGGTGGCCTCGATCAGCCGCAGGTCCTCAGCGGCCGGGGTGCCGACGACGACCGAGTGGGCCGAGTCCGCGGACCAGCCGTCGATGCTCACCGCCATGTCCATGGTCAGCAGGTCGCCGTCGCGCAGCGTGTAGCTGTGCGGCAATCCGTGCAGCACGGCATCGTTGACCGAGAGGCACACCACGTTGCGGAACGGGCCCTTGCCGAACGAGGGCTCGTAGTCCCAGTAGCAGGACTCCGCGCCGCGCTCCTTGATCCGGCGGCGGGCGTGATGCTCCAGGTCCATCAGGTTGACCCCCACCGCGGCGAGGCCGGCGAGCTCGGCCAGCACCTGGCCGACGAACTGCCCGGTGACATGCATACGCTCGATGTCCTGCGGGGATTTGTGCTCGATCACTGCGATCCTCGATTTCTCCGGGGCGACCGACAGGTATATTTATACCAGTGGCCGGCCGGAGTGGTTGCCGCCGAATCGTCCCCGCCTCTAGCATGTGCCGCATGGTTCGCTATCCGCTCGCCCCCGAACAGATCGAGGCGGGCCGACGCCTCGGGGTCGCGTTGCGCTCCGCCCGGGCCGGACGCAGCCTCGTCGATGTGGCCCTGGCGGCGGAGATCTCGCCGGAGACCCTCCGCAAGATCGAGACCGGCCGGCTGCCGACGCCCGCGTTCGGCACCATTGTCCGGCTCAGCGAGGTGCTCGGCGTACCCCTGTCGGAGCTCGCCTTCGTCTGGCGCACCGATCCCGCCCTGAGCAAGGTCTCCTAGCCCCCTCCAGCCCGCGAGCTGCCGGCCGCCGCCTCGTCACCAGGTGATGGCGTCGTCCATCGACTGCTGCCAGTACGTGACCTTGAGCGAGTCGTCGATGTACACACCCTCGGCGGGCAGTGCCGGGGTGGCGCCCTTGCCGACGCTCCCCTCGCCGGAGCGGCCCTGGAAGTAGACGGCGAGGGACTTCTCCGTACGGCCGTGTCCGGCGCTGCCGTCGGCGGCGGACAGGTTCACGGAGGCGTAGCCGGACTGGCCGGGCTCCAGGGTGACGACGGCCTGCGGCTGGGAGTCCTCGATGACCGGCGGCACCGACTGGGCCTCGCCGAAGCGGACGGCCGGGTAGCCGTACAGGTAGCAGGTGTCGCTGCCGGTGTTGGTGACGGTGAGGAGCAGGTGGTTCACCGGGCGGGTCAGCGGGGCCGCGACCGTCTTGGTGCGGGAGCCCTCGCAGGTGACGGTCTTCTTGGCGGTGGCGGAATCCTTCGCGGCGGGGGCGTGCGCGGCGGACTTCGAGAAGGCGGCCGCCCCCGCGTCCTCCGAGGAGGAACGCGCCGCCTTGCCCTCGTCGGCCACGCCCGTTCCGTCGCTGCACGCGGTCAGGGAGAACACGGCGAGTGCGACGGTCGCGGCGGCGGTCAGGAGGCGGGAGCGGGAGTTCCGGGTGCTGGACATGTGGTGGTGGGCCCCTTCGGTGTTCGGGTGGGGGTGGTGCTTGGATGACCGAAGCTTGTGGGGTGACCCGTCCCAGCCGCCATGGACAGCGGGGAGTTCGGGACGCTGGAACGCTGAAACAGGCTCTGACCAGGCGAAACACAGGGAACCTGGAATGGGCGGATGGGACACGGGGAGGGTGGCGGAACAGTGTCGGATACGACCGGTGCCAGGGGTACGGACATGTTCGCGGCGCTGCTGCGGGAGCTGAAGGACCGCTCGGGGCTGAGCTACGGGACGCTCGCCAAGCGGCTGCACATGAGTACGTCGACACTGCACCGCTACTGCAACGGCACCGCGGTGCCCCACGAGTACGCGCCGGCGGAGCGCCTCGCCAGGGTGTGCCGAGCGACGCCGGAGGAGCTGGTGGAGCTGCACCGGCACTGGATCCTGGCGGACGCGGCACGAGCGGACGCGGCACGAAGGGACAGGCCGGAGCGGGCCACGGCTCCGGAGCCGGTCCGCGAGGTCCCGGCCCCGGAGGTTCCGGCCCGGGAGACGGGGCCGGACCAGGAGGCCGGGGCGGCGGCGTCGTACGGACCGGGCGAGGACGACGGTGAGCCGGTGGTCGCCGACGTGCCGCGCGAGCCCGCGGCGCCACGGCGACGCCGGGGCGCGCTGATCGCCTCCGCCGCGGTGGCCGCCGTACTGGGAGCCGTGGTGCTCGCCGTCCAGGTGCCCTTCGGCGGAGGCGGCAACGATACGGAGGACCACCGGGCGGCCGCTGACACCTCCGCGGCCACCGGACCGGCGGACACCACCGGGCCGTCGGCGACGGGCTCCGCCACACCTTCCCCTTCCCCGAGCGGCGAGAGCCCCCGCCCGTCCGCCTCCGTCTCCGCCGCCGAATCCGGCGGGCCCACCCCCAGCGCCTCGAAGGGCGGCGGCGAGCGGGGCGCGGCCGAGCCCCCCGGTGTCAGCGGCGGCGTACCGCTGAACGTCGCCACCCGCCCGTACGTCTACGACGACCCGTGCAGCCAGCATTTCCTCGTCGACAGCGAACCCGAGCAGGTCGGCCCGCCCGCGAGCGAGCCGGACGCGCCGCGCTGGGCCGCCGCCTACGGCGCGGTCTCCGCGGGGGAGCAGCGCGTCGCCCTGACCGTTCAGGGCACCGGGCGGGACACGGTCGTCCTGAACGAGCTGCACGTACACGTCGTCTCCAAGGGCGCCCCGCTCGCCTGGAACGACTACTCGATGGGGGTCGGCTGCGGCGGTGGCGTCGGCACCAAGTCGTTCGACGTCGACCTCGACAACGGCAGCCCCACGGTCACCGTCAAGAACGGCCAGCGCGACTTCCCGTACAAGGTCAGCGAGTCCGATCCGGAGGTCTTCTACATCACCGCGCGCGCCGTGGCGCACGATGTCCGCTGGTACCTCAGCCTGGACTGGTCCAGCGGCAGCCGCCGCGGCACGGTGCGCATCGACAGCGACGGCGCCCCGTTCCGTACGAGCGCCAACGCCGGCCGCCCCGGCTTCGACTACCCGCTGGGCGGCGGCGAGTGGATCGAACGGGAGGGCTGACCGGCCCCGCACGGGCCGCGCCGGCCCACCCCGCCTCGTATCCGCGGACAGATGTCCTCGTATCCGTGGACAGATGTCCTCGTATGCGCGGACAGATGCCTCGTATCCGGTGCGGCTATCCTTCGACACATCGACGCGCCGCCGCAGCGGCGGGGTGACCGTTCCGCCGCGCCGACCGGCCGCGACCCGGGTGCGGTGGCCGCCCCGTACCGCCGGTTCCGCGCCTCCCGCCCGAGACCGCACAGGGCGCCCCGCGTCACGGATGCCCCGCGTCACCGGATGCCCGCCTGACAGATGCCCGCGCAACGGATACTCCCGCAACGGATGCCCGCGTAACAGATGGAGACACGATGAGCACGGTCACGAGGACGGCCACCCGGTCGCCCGCGCCGCACGCCGCCGACAGTCACGAGCTGATCCGCGTGCACGGCGCGCGGGAGAACAATCTCAAGGACGTCAGCGTCGAGATACCCAAGCGCCGGCTGACGGTGTTCACCGGCGTCTCCGGCTCGGGCAAGAGCTCCCTGGTGTTCGGCACGATCGCCGCCGAGTCCCAGCGGATGATCAACGAGACGTACAGCGCCTTCGTGCAGGGCTTCATGCCGACGCCGGCGCGCCCCGAGGTCGACGTACTCGAAGGGCTGACGACCGCGATCATCGTCGACCAGCAGCGGATGGGGGCCGACCCCCGTTCCACCGTCGGCACCGCCACCGACGCCAACGCGATGCTGCGCATCCTCTTCAGCCGGCTCGGGCAGCCGCACATCGGGTCACCCGGCGCGTTCGCCTTCAACGTCCCCTCGGTCCGGGCGAGCGGGGCGATCACGGTCGAGCGCGGTGGCCGCAAGACCGAGAAGCAGACCTTCAACCGCACCGGCGGCATGTGTCCGCGCTGCGAAGGCCGGGGCACCGTCTCCGACATCGACCTCGCCCAGCTCTTCGACGACTCCAAGTCGCTCGCCGAGGGCGCGGTCACCGTGCCCGGCTACAAGACGGACGGCCACTGGACCCTGCGGATCTTCACCGAGTCGGGCTTCCTCGACCCGGACAAGCCGATCCGCGACTACACCGCGACCGAGCTGCACGACTTCCTCCACCGCGAGCCGACCAAGGTGAAGGTCAACGGCATCAACCTCACCTACGAGGGGCTGATCCCCAAGGTCCAGAAGTCGTTCCTCGCCAAGGACCGGGAGGCGATGCAGCCGCACATCCGGGCCTTCGTGGACCGGGCGGTCACCTTCACCGCCTGCCCCGACTGCGACGGCACCCGGCTCGCCGAGGCGGCCCGGTCGTCACGGATCGGCGGGATCAACATCGCCGACGCGTGCGCGATGCAGATCAGTGACCTGGCCGCATGGGTACGCGACCTCGACGAGCCGTCGGTGGCGCCGCTGCTGACGACGCTGCGCGACACCCTCGACTCGTTCGTGGAGATCGGCCTCGGCTACCTCTCGCTCAGCCGGCCGGCGGGCACGCTGTCGGGCGGCGAGGCGCAGCGCGTGAAGATGATCCGGCACCTCGGCTCCTCGCTCACCGACATCACGTACGTCTTCGACGAGCCCACCACCGGTCTGCACCCGCACGACATCCAGCGGATGAACAACCTGCTGCTGCGGCTGCGGGACAAGGGGAACACGGTGCTCGTGGTGGAGCACAAGCCGGAGACGATAGCGATCGCCGACCATGTCGTGGACCTCGGCCCCGGTGCCGGTACGGCGGGCGGCACCGTCTGCTTCGAGGGCGACGTCGAGGGGCTGCGGGCCGCGGGCACCCTCACCGGCCGCCACTTCGACGACCGGGCCGTCCTCAAGGAGACGGTGCGCAAGCCCACCGGCGCGCTGGAGATCCGCGGCGCCACCGCGAACAACCTGCGGGACGTCGATGTCGACGTCCCGCTCGGAGTGCTGGTCGTCGTCACCGGCGTCGCCGGCTCCGGCAAGAGCTCGCTCGTGCACGGGTCGCTGGCCAAGGGCTCAGGGGCCGACGGTACGGGTGGCAACGGTGCGGGGGCCAGCGGTACGGGGGCCGACGGTACGGGGGTGGTGTCGATCGGGCAGGGTGCGATCCGCGGGTCGCGGCGGAGCAACCCGGCGACGTACACCGGACTGCTCGACCCGATCCGCAAGGCGTTCGCGAAGGCCAACGGGGTGAAGCCGGCGCTGTTCAGCGCCAACTCCGAGGGCGCCTGCCCCGAGTGCAACGGCGCCGGTGTCCTCTTCATGGACCTGGGGATGATGGCCGGCGTCTCCACGACCTGCGAGGAGTGCGAGGGGAAGCGGTTCCAGGCGGCGGTGCTGGACCACCACCTCGGCGGCCGGGACATCAGCGAGGTCCTCGCGATGTCGGTGACGGAGGCCGAGGAGTTCTTCGGCGCCGGTGAGGCCCGTACGCCCGCCGCGCACGCCATCCTCGGCCGGCT
The DNA here is from genome assembly GCF_044744405.1 of Streptomyces sp. NPDC087310. Lineage (NCBI taxonomy): Bacteria > Bacillati > Actinomycetota > Actinomycetes > Kitasatosporales > Streptomycetaceae > Streptomyces > Streptomyces sp. NPDC087310. The sequence continues at coordinate 699,806 of NZ_JBIUYF010000005.1, forward strand.
CGCCGACGTCGGGCTCGGATACCTCAGCCTCGGCCAGCCGCTCACCACGCTGTCCGGCGGCGAGCGGCAGCGGCTCAAGCTCGCCACGCACATGGCGGAGAAGGGCGGCGTCTACATCCTCGACGAGCCGACCACCGGCCTCCACCTCGCCGACGTCGAGCATCTGCTGGGCCTCCTCGACCGGCTCGTCGACTCCGGCAAGTCGGTCATCGTCGTCGAACACCACCAGGCGGTCATGGCACACGCCGACTGGATCATCGACCTCGGCCCGGGCGCGGGCCACGACGGCGGCCGGATCGTCTTCGAGGGCACCCCCACCGACCTCGTCGCCGCCCGCTCGACCCTCACCGGCGAACACCTCGCGGCGTACGTCGGCGCCTGACCTGGCGGAGAGAGAACGCGGCGGGGCCTGGGGCTTCCCGTGGTCGGGGAGCCGGGGGACAATCACCCTTTGTGACGATCACAGAGACCAGCGGGCCCGTCGAGTCCCGCCGCGCCGGACCCGCCGCGCTGCTGGGCAGTGTGCTGACCGGTGGGGCGATCGGCGCGGCGGTGGCGTCCGTGGTGGTCGGGATCATCCTCGGGAAGGCCACGCTGTGGGGCGCCGGTGCCGGGTTCTTCCTGCTCCTCGTCCTGGTCTCGGCCGTCTCGGGACGCCGGGAGCGGGCCCGGACCCCGCGGGCCGAGAAGCGCAGGGCCCTCGCGATGATCGAGAGCCGGCGGGCGACCAGCGGTGAAATGGCGGACGTCCCGATCAGTTTCGTCCTGACCGTCGCTCCGGAGGACCGCGCCGCCTACCGGGTCGCGTTCTCCCAGGCGATCAATCTCGTCGACATCGCCGACTATCCGCCGCGCCGCGTCGTGGTCGTCGAGTATCCCGCGCACGAGCCGTGGGACGTCACCATCGTGACCCGGCCGGATCAGGAGTGGGCGCGGCGGGCCGCCGAGGCGTCGATGGACTCCGCCCCCGAGTCCACGCTCGTCAAGAACCCCAACCGGGAAGGAACACACTGCCTGCTCTCCCTCCTGGCGCTCCTCCTCGGCGCGGCGGTCATCGTCCTGCTGTTCCGCGCCGAGCTGTTCCGGGACGGCGACGGGGACGGCGGGAAGGGGAACGGGGACGGCGGCAGGGCCGGGGGCGCCGAGGTCTCGGTGTCCGCCTCAGCCTCCGTGTCGTCGCGTACGACCTCCGCGCGGACCAGCGAGTCGATGCTGGCGGACGGGCAGATGCGCAGGACCGTCGAGGCGCTGGCCACGGCGGGGGTGACGACCGCCGTCGAGTTCCGGATCGAGGAGCACAGCATGTGGGCCAACGGCACCGGCGACGGCAGCGACAGCACCAGCAGCGACAGCGGCGACAGCGGCGACAGCGGTACGGATGCCGGTGAGCCGTCGATCGAGCTGCGCTCCCTCCCGTACGAGCGGCTCCCCGCCCTGGTCCGCGAGGCGCGCACCACCTCCGGCGCCGGTGACGACGGCTCCTGGCGCATCGACATCGGCCACGACGCGAAGACCGGCCCCCTGGTCATCCGTGTGACTGTCACGGACCCCCGCGGATCCGCTACTCTCCGCGCGGACGCCCAGGGCCGCGTCACCGAACGCGCCGCCGCGCCGCGCTGACCGCGGCGCCGTCCTGCACCCGCACGGAGTGAGAGGCACAGACGATCATGAGCACCGCCCCCCGTTTTCTCTATCTCGCCCGGCACGGCGAAGCCTCGGCGGACGAGACCACGCTGACCGGCAACGGCCGGCGCCAGGCCGTACTGCTCGGCCAACGACTGCGCGACGTACCGCTGTCGGCGGTGCACCACGGTCCGCTCCCCCGGGCCGTGGAGACGGCCACCCTGCTCGCCGCCGAGCTCGACGGCGTACCGCTGCGCGCGTCGGAGGTGGCCGGTGACTACATCCCGCATCTGCCGGGGAGGGCGGAGCTGCCGCCGGACTCCGCCGACGGCCTGCTCGGTTTCCTCTCGGAGGTCACGGAGGAGGAGGCCCGGCTCGGTGCCGCTCTGGCGCGTGAGGCGCAGGCGGAGTTCACCGGTCCGGTGGCCGGTGACACGCCCCGCCACGAGCTGGTCGTCACGCACAACTTCCTCGTCGGATGGCTGGTACGCGCGGCCCTCGACGCGCCCGCGTGGCGCTGGATGGGCCTCAACTTCGCCAACGCCGCGCTGACGGTGATCCGTTACGCGCCCGGCCGGCCGCCCTCCGTGCTCTGCGCGAACGACCTGCGGCACCTGCCCGACGAGCTGCGCTGGACCGGCTTCTCGCCCGAACTCCACGTCTGAGGTGGGCAAGAGCCCTTGAGGATCAGGCCGTTCGGCCGGTTCGGGCCGTTCGGCCGGTTCGGGCCGTTCGGCCGGTTCGGGCCGTTCGGGCCGCTTCAGGCGGGCTTGAGCGCGATGGCCTCGGCGAGCGCCGTGTCGATCGCGTGCTTGCGCTGCTCGGGGCCGTAGTTGATGCCCTCGGCGCGGACGAATTCGAGGTTCCGCACGCCGAGGAAGGCGAAGAAGCTGGTGAGGTAGGTCTCCTGGTGGTCGAACGGCGCCGTCGGGGTGTCCGCCACGTACTCGCCGCCGCGCGAGGAGGCGACGATGACGCGCTTGCCGCCCGCCAGCCCCTCGGGGCCGTCCTGGGTGTAGTGGAAGGTCTTGCCGAACACGGCCAGGGCGTCGATCCACGACTTGAGCTGGCTGGGTATGCCGAAGTTGTACATCGGGGCGCCGATCACGACGACCTCGGCGGCCAGGAACTCCTCCAACGCCTCTTCGAGCCTGCTCAGTTCGCCCAGGGTGCGGGCGCCCGCGTCGAGATCGGTGCCGGAGGGGGAAGGAGAGCCGGGGCCGGTGTCCGCGATCCGCGCCGCCGAGGCCGCCTTGAGTTTCAGGATGGCTTCCGAGTGGTGCGGCAGCGGCTCGGCGGCGACATCGCGGTACGTGACCTCAAGGCGGGGGTGCTCGTCCTTGAAGCGGGCGACGACGGCGGCCGAGATCTGGCGGCTGGCCGAATCGGCGCCCGAGATGCTGGAGTCGATGTGCAGAAGCTTCATGAAGGTTGCTGCCTCGCTGGTGCGCCCGGAACACCTGGGTCCGGTTCAACTGGACATGGACGGATACCGCTGGTCGACCGCATACGGAGCAGGCTCTCCGCTTCCCGGCGAGAGCAACGTACAGGCCATTCTTCTTCTTTACGACAGCGGACCGAGGTGCCCGTGAGCTCCTGGCGGTGGGTCAGTCGAACGTGAGGGTCGCCCGCGGCTCCTCGGGCCCCCGCCCCAACTCCCCCGGCAGCGCGCGGCTGTGCACGATGTGCAGGCGGGAGACCGCGCGCGTGAGCGCCACGTACAGGCGGTGTGTCCCACGGGCCTCGGCCGCCACCACGGCCGCCGGTTCGACCAGGACGACATGGTCGTATTCCAGCCCCTTCGCCGCCGTCGCGGGCAGTACCGTCACCCGGGCCGCCGGTGCCCCGAGGTCGTCCGCCGTGACGGTGGCGATCCCGGCCGCGGCGAGAACGGTACGGAGCCGGTCCGCCTCGGGCCCGGCCGCGATCACGCCGATCGAACCCTCGCGGGCGAGGGCCGCGCGGACCGCGTCGGCCACCACCGCGTCCAGCCCGCCCGGCCCCTCCTCCCCCTCCTCCGCGCGGCTGATCGTCAACTCGCCCGCGCCGCGCAGGGACACGGCAGGCGGTACGTCGACGTCCAGCGAGGCGAGCAGCCGGTTGGCGAGTTCCACGACCGCGCCGGGTACCCGGAATCCGGTGGTCAGCGCGGTCACGGACGCGTCCGGCCGGCCGAGGTGGGCGAGGAGCGCGGGCCAGGAGCGGGCGGCCCACGGGGTGGTGCCCTGTGCGAGGTCGCCCAGCACCGTCAGCGAGCCGAAGGCGGCGCGGCGCGCGATCGCGCGGCACTCCATCGGGGAGAGGTCCTGCGCCTCGTCGATGACGACATGGCCGTATCCCTCGGGGTGTTCGATCAGCCCGGCGAGTTCGTCGAGCAGCACCAGATCCGCCGCCGACCAGGGCAGTTTCCTGGCCGCCCGGGGCCCGGAGGGGACGCGGGTACCCGTGCGGTGGATCGCCCGCCGCTCCTCGGGCGTGAGGATGCCGTCCGCCGCGGCCGGGTCGGCCAGCAGCCCGGCCAGCACCTCCTCGGGGCTCACCTTGGGCCACACCGCGTCCAGGTAGGCGGTGACCGCCCGCGAACCGCCCACCCGCCGCACCCACTGCGCCGGCCGCGGCCCCGCCCGCCGCTCGGCCCGGAGCTGAACGGCCCGGACGGCGCGGCTGCGGACCCGTTCCCGGCCGACACCGTACGGGGGCGCCTCGGCCCGTACCTCCGCGACGATGCGCGCCAGTTCGTCCGGTTCGAGGCGCCAGTGGTACGAGCCGTCCGCCACGACGAGCGGCGCGGGGGCGGCGTCGGACCCGGCGACGCGTCCGTACAGCGCGCGGTGCAGCACCTCGGCCATGCGGGCGTCGTGCTTGACGACCGCCGCCTCCTCCGTGTCCCGCGTACGTACCGGATGGCGCGCGATCTCGTCGCCGACCGTCGACTGGCGGATGCCGATCTCGCCGAGGGCGGGCAGCACTTCGGAGATGTACGAGAGGAACGTCCGGTTGGGCCCGAGGACCAGCAGCCCGCCGCGTCGCAGGCGCTGCGGGTAGGTGTAGAGGAGGTACGCGGCGCGGTGCAGGCCGACGGCGGTCTTGCCGGTGCCGGGGGCGCCCTGGACGCAGAGGGAGCGGCCGAGTTCGGACCGTACGAGTTCGTCCTGCTCGGGCTGGATGGTGGCGGCGATGTCGCGCATGGGCCCGATGCGGGGGCGTTCGATCTCGCCGGTGAGGATGGCGCTCCCGCCGGCAGCCGCCGCACCCGCCGTCGCCGCACCCGCCGTCGCCGCGCCCGGCCCCAGGGGCTCGTCCTCCAGGCCGGTCAGGTCCTCCGGTTCCCCCTTGCTCCAGGGCGCCCATCCGAATCTGCGGCGTACGGCGACCCCCTGCGGGTCGGCGGCGCTCGCGCGGTAGAAGGCGCGCGAGACGGGCGCGCGCCAGTCGACCACGAGGGGCGGGGTGGCGGGATGTTCGGAGATCCGGCGGCGCCCGATGTGGTAGCTCTGCCCGGCGTGGTCACCGGCCTCCGGGCCGCCGCCGAAGTCGAGGCGGCCGAAGAACAGCGGGCTGTCGGGCTCCTGCCGCAGCTCCTTGGCGTAGCTGCGCAGATGGCGGCCGAGGACCTCGGCGTCGGCCCCGGAGGCGAAGGCGTTCTCGCCGGTGACGATCTGTTCGTGCGCGTCGTCCACCATGCCGGTCAGCGCGGCGCGGCAGGTCTGGTGGTAGGTCCGTTCCTCGTCGAGTGCTTCGGCTGCGGTCATTCCACCAAGAATAGCGTGACCGAGGAAAAAACGTTACCGAGTTAAAAACGCCTGGTCACCAGAGGGTGAGCCCGCTGCGCAGCCGCTCGAAGGCCAGCTCCGCCGCGGCGACCGCGTCGGGGTACACCGCCCCGGCCGGTTCGCCCGCCGCGATCCGCCGCCAGTTCTCCTGCGCGAGGACGCGCTGCACGGCGATGATCTGCGCGGCACCGAGCGCCCCCTCGACCCCGCTCCCGAGGGCGGCGGCCAGCGCCTCCTCGGAGCGCCGCTGGTACCCGTACAACCGGGCCACCAGGCTCGGCGTCCCGTACAGCAGCCGGTGGTACGCGAGCACGCCCTCGGCGTCGTTGAGGCCGGTCACCGGGTCGCGCCCGTCGAGCCCCGCCAGGAAGTGCAGCCGCAGGGCGTCCAGCGGCCGCACGCCGTCGGGCCGGCCGGAGACGACGCGGGCGGCCTCGTCCTCGTGGTCGGCGAAGCGGTGCAGCACCAGGTCCTCCTTGGCCGGGAAGTACCGGAAGAGGGTGGGCTTGGAGATCTCGACCGCGGCGGCGACCTCCGCGACCGGGACACGGTCGAAGCCCTTCGCGAGGAAGAGCGCGATCGCGGCCTCCGAGATCTCCTGGTAGCGGCGCTGCCTCTTCCGCTCCCGCAGACCGAGATCGGAGGGGAGGCCGGGGTGGGGGGCGGAGTGGGGGTCGGGGTCGAGGACCTCGTTGTCGTCGTCGCCGTTCATGACGGAGAAGCCTACGGGTGCGGCGCGCCCACCCCCGCCACTCACCCCCGCAACTCCCATCACTCCTGCCACTCCCATCACCCCCGCCACCCCCTGCCCCTCACCCCCCTGCCGCCCGGCGCCGGATCAGTGCCTCCACCCCGTCCAGGAGGCAGTCGAGGCCGAAGGTGAAGTCGGCGTCCGGCTCCTCCTCCCCCTCCAGGCCGCCTTCGGCCAGCAGCCGGGCGACCGACGGGTAGCGGGCCGGGTCGGCCAGTCGGCGCAGGGTGCGCCCGTAGCCCGCCATCACCTCCTGGGCCGACGCACCGCTCGCCCCGACCGCCGCGTCCAGGTCCGCCATCAGCATCGCCTCGTTCCGTACGAAGCCGCTGACCAGCAGGATCACCGCGATCCTGGTCCGGTCGTCCAGGCCCGTACCGTCCAGCGCCACCATCCCCCGCTCCCACCACGCCACCATGTGGGGCGTGGTGGGCGGGCCCGAGATCGGCAGGCGCAGCGACCACAGGTTCCGGTGGAACGCCTCCCGCTGCCCCCAGGCCCACCGCGTCAGCGCCTCGCGCCAGCCGAGCGCCGGGTCGGGCGGCGGGGGCGGCGCGCCGATCGCCTCCTCCAGCATGAGGATGTACAGCTCGTCCTTGGCGGCGACGTACCGGTACAGGGACATGGTGGAGACGCCGAGCTCCTTGGCGACCCGCCCCATCGAGACCGCGCCCAGCCCCTCCGCCGCCGCGACGCCGACCGCGGCGCCGACGATGCGCTCCAGGGTGAGGCCGGGCCGCGGCCCCTTGGCGGGGCGGTCACGCAGCCCCCACGCCGCCTCGATGCTCGCGGGAAGCCCCGTACCGCCTCCCTCAGCCGCGCTGTCCGCGCTGTCCGCCATCGCCGTACCCCTCTTCGTCCGCTCCCCGCCGCTTGACGCCCATCCTAGTAATGCGTAACCCTTACACAGTAACGCGTATGCCATACGCAGAAGAAGATCGAGGGGGCACCCGTGCGTTCAGATACGGCCGTCGAGGCCATCGGCCTCGAAAAGTCCTACCCGGGCAGGGCGGCGGGCAAGGAGAAGGGAAGGACGGCGTCCCGCGTCCTGCGCGGCATCGACCTCCGCGTCGAGCGCGGCACCGTCTTCGCCCTCCTCGGGCCCAACGGCGCCGGCAAGACCACCGCCGTCCGGATCCTCACCACCCTCACCACCCCGGACCGGGGCACCGCCCGCGTCGCCGGGTACGACGTCGTCGCCGACCGGCGGCGCGTACGCGGCGCCATCAGCCTGACCGGGCAGTTCGCCGCCGTGGACGAGAAGCAGACCGGCGAGGAGAACCTCCGCATGATGGCCCGCCTCGGCGGGCTCTCCCGGGCCGCCGCCCAGCGCCGCGCCGCCGAACTCCTCGACCGGTTCGGCCTCGCCGACGCCGGCCACCGCCTCGCCGCCACGTACTCCGGCGGTATGCGGCGCCGGCTCGACCTCGCCGCGGGGCTGGTCGGCGCCCCCGAGGTGGTCTTCCTGGACGAGCCGACGACCGGCCTCGACCCGCGCAGCCGCCAGGAGTTGTGGCAGGTCGTACGGGACCTCGCCGCGCGGGGCACCACCGTCTTCCTCACCACCCAGTACCTGGAGGAGGCCGACCGGCTCGCGCACCGTATCGCCGTCATGGACCAGGGCGTGATCGCCGCCGAGGGCACCGTGGACGAGCTGAAACGCCTGGTCTCGGGCCACCGGCTCGACCTCGTCCTCACCGGCCCCGACGCCTATCTGCGCCTCGCGGGCCGCGCCGTGCACCACGCCCCCGACTCGCTCACCCTCGGCCTGCCCACCGACGGCACCGCCGCGCACGTACGCGCCCTGCTGGACGAGGTCGACCCCGGCGGTACGGAGGTGGCGCGCTTCGCCGTCCACGGCGCCACCCTCGACGACGTCTTCCTCTCCCTCACCCGCTCCACCCCCGACACCGGACCCAACGCCCAGGAGCCCGCCCATGTCTGACGCGCTCGCAGCCCGCGACCTCGCACCCCACGACCTCGTACCCCGGGCCCTCGCTCCCCGCGACCTCGTCCACCGCGCCCTGACCCACTCCGCCGCCATGGCCGGGCGCGGCATCCGCCTCAGCCGGCGCAACACCGACGCCGTCATCACCTCGATGATGCTGCCGGTCATGATGATGCTGGTCTTCGTCTACCTCTTCGGCGGCGCCATCGACACCGGTACGGAGTACGTCACGTACGTCGTCCCCGGCGTCCTGATCGTCTGCGCCGGCTTCGGCTCGGCCGGCACCGCCGTGAGCGTCAGCGAGGACATGAAGGGCGGCATCATCGACCGCTTCCGCTCCCTCGACGTCGGCGGCGCGCCGATCCTCGCCGGGCATGTCACGGCGAGCGTCGCCCGTAATCTCGTCTCGACCGCGCTCGTCCTCGCCGTCGCCCTGCTGATCGGCTTCCGCCCCGAGGCGGGACCGGCCGCCGCGCTCGCCGCCGCGGGTGTCCTGCTCGCCTACATCACGGCGATGTCCTGGCTCTCGGCGGCGGTGGGGCTGCTCGCCAAGTCCCCCGAGGCGGCCTCCGGGTTCACCTTCCTCGTCCTCTTCCTGCCCTATCCGAGCAGCGCCTTCGTCCCCATCGGGACGATGCCGTCCTGGCTGCACGGCTTCGCCGACCATCAGCCGGTCACCCCGGTGATCGAGTCGCTGCGCGGACTGCTGCTGGGGCTGCCGGTGGGCACGGCGCCGTGGATCGCGCTGGCCTGGAGCGCCGGGTTCCTGGCCGTCGCGCTGGGGCTGTCGGGCGTGCTGTTCAGGTCCCGGACCTCGTGAGGGCGGTTTCCTCCGCCTCGCCCCCGCCCTCGTCGGCCGCGCGCGTCGTACGGAACCAGTTCCGGTAGGCGGTCACCACCTGCCGCATCGACGGCGCCGCCGCGTCCGCCCCGTACACCTCACGCTCCGCCGCCGCCAGGACCCGCTGGATCCGCCACGCGGCCCGGGGCAGCACCCGCCAGTTCGACTCCGCGTCGGGGCCGAGGAGCAGTGCCGTACGGATGATGTCGGTGAAGACGGACTGCACCCGCTTGTACGCGAGGAGCAGCGGCAGGTCCTCCTCCCAGCCGTACGAACTCCCGGGCCGCGCCTCCTCCACCGCCGTCACCCACAACTCCTTGACCCGGGCCTCCTCCTGTTTCGGGTAGCCCATCAGATGGAGGTGGGTCGCCAGGTCGTAGAGGGGGTCGCCGATCATGGCGAGTTCCCAGTCGATGACCCAGAGGTCGCCGTCCCGGTCGACGATCAGGTTCTTCCGGTGCAGATCGCAGTGGAGGAGCGCGAAGGGGCGGGTGCGCAGCTCGACGGTGCGCTTCCGCAGCCGTACCAGGGCGTCGGCGCCGACGCCGAGTTCCGCGAAGAGGGTCCGGTACGGCTCGCCGTGGTCCCGGTGGACCTGTTCCTCGGTGAACCGGATCAGCCGGTCGAGGAACGCCGCCGAGTCGCCCTCGGCCGTCCAGTCGTCCGGGGCGCAGATCCGGGTGACCTCACGCTCCGCCAGCTCCTTCGGGTCGATCGACACCAACTGTCCGAAGAACCTGCCGAGTTGGTCGGCATGGCGCCGGGAGAGCCCGCGCCCGGCGCCCTGGAGCCCCGGCACCTGGCGGGCGTCGAGGGTCCGGCCCTCGATGAAGCCCTGGAGGTAGACACCGCCGTCGACCCTGACGATCTCCGGGATACGGTCCACCCGGCCCTGGAGCGCGGTGAGCAGCAGATCCTCGGAGGCGAAGCAGCGCCGGTCGAACCAGAGCAGCCCGGGGCGGGGCGCGCGCAGCTTGGCGCGCTCGAAACGGGCGCTCAGCTCGTGGGTGGCGGGCAGCGGGAAGGCGTACGTCTCGTGGTGGTAGCCGTTGAGGGGGCCGGTGACCCCCTGGCCGTCCCGGCTCAGCTCGCCCGCTCGCCTGCGCATGTCGGAGCCGGTGCCGGATGCCGTGCCGGTGTCGGACGCCGTGCCGGAGCCGGATCGGGTGCCGGTGCCGGATACCGTGCCGGATCGGGTGCCGGATGCCCGGCCGACTGTCATTGCCTTGTGCACTGTGCCGTATGCCCTCGGTGCCGGTGGTGCCTCTGATGTACGCGGTGTGCGTGCGGTGTGTGGAGCCGTTGTGCGGAAGCTACCTCTCCGGGGGCCCTCATGAGGGGAAGTTGGCGCCATCTTCACCAACTCGGATCAGCGGTTCCTGTGCCCCCGTACCCCGAAGCGGCCGGAAATGGTCAGAGTTGGCCGACGTGGCGGACTTGTCCGGCCAACTCCGTCAGGTTGTCGGGAAGTTCGTCCACGACCACCCGCGCCCCCGCCCCGTACAGCACGGCGCTCTTCGTCTCCCGGGTCGCGTACCCGAGGAAACGGACGCCGAGCCGCTCCGCCGCGCGGAGGTCGGCCTCCGCGTCACCGATCATCACCGCCTCGGCCGCCGTCACGCCCGTCCACTTCAGCGCCCGTTCCAGGCAGTCCGGATGCGGCTTGAGCAGCCTCGGGTCGTGCCGGCGTCCGTAGACGTGCCCGCCGAAGTGGCGGGCGAGGCCGGTCCGTTCGAGGTAGCGCCGCACCGCTCTCGGCGAGTTGTTGGTGGTGATCGCGAGAGCGACCCCGGCATCGTCCAGCGCCCGTATCAGCTCCGCCGCGTGCCTCGTCGGTACGGCCGACTCCGCCGCCCGTATCTCCTCCTCCGTCAGCCACGCCTCCAGCTCGGCCACCCGCGCGCCGCCCGGGGCCAGCTCCCCCACCGCGCGCAGAACGGCCTGCGGGTCGGTGACCGGGGCGCCGTCCGCCGTCCCCACGGTGCGGGCGATCTCCTCGGGGAGCGCCGCGAGCAGACGGGCGGCCACGTCCGGCGCCGGGTGGTTGCGGAAGAGCGCGCAGACGGGACCGTCGAAGTCGAAGAGCACGCATCGCACGGAGACCGCGTCCAGTACGCCGAGCCGGGCCGGCCCCTGGGCCGCGCGGCAGTCGGCCGCGTACGAGTCGGTCACGTCGCTCCGTCCGTCGGGGCGGAGGCCGGGCACCTCAGCGCCTCCGGGTCACATCTTGCCCCGAACCACACCCGTACGACACACACGGCGCCGCCGGTAACTCCCGCGCCCGTCACCCCAGCGCGAGGTCGGTCGCGATCGTCTCCCAGAGCGCGTCGAACCACGCCTGCGACTCCGTCACGAAGGCGTGGTCACGCTGCGCCCGCAGCTCCCCCGGCCCGAACGAGAACAGCGGCGACCGGTCCCCCAGCGCGTCGTACATCTCGACGGACGTCCGGTGGATCTCCGCCTCGCGCACGGTGACCTTGTAGTACGCGAACAGCGCCTCGTCGCCGTTGAGCACGTACAGCTTCACCGGCGGCGTGAACGGCAGCGCCTTGAACCGCACGTCGACGTCGATGCCCGCCGAGCGCATCCCCATCAGATGGTCGCTCAGGACCGTGCCGTGCGCGTTGCGCTGCTGGAGCCAGCGCTGGTGGACGAGGTCGCTCTCGTCCGGATGCGTGTCGGTGGTGGAGACGGAGCGCGGGAACGCCAGCTCGATGTCGCGGTTGGGCAGCAGCACCCGGACCGTCACGGTGGCGGGCAGCGCGCCCGCGCCCGGCGCGGCGGACCCGGCCGGCAGGGCGGCGCGGTCCCGGATGCGCAGGCGCTGCTCGCCGAGGGCCGCGCTCAGCGACTCGGCCGTCAGGCAGAGGGCGTCTATCCGTACATGGTCGGCCTCGAACGCCGCCATGATGCGCGGGCGCAGCGCGACCATGGTCTCCTGCGGCCCCTCGTCGGCGCCCACCGGCGACGCCCGCCGGGCGGCGGCCCGTTCGGCGGCGGCGCGGTCGGCGATACGGGGCGGCGCGCCCCGGGTGACCTCGGTGAGCAGGCCGTCCTCCTGGAGGCGCCGCAGGGCCTGGCGGACCACCCCGCGCTGTACGCCGAACTCGGCCACCAGGTTCTTCTGCGTGGGCAGGGCCTGGCCCGCGACGAGGTCACCCGAGGCGATACGGGCGCGCAGGGCCTCCGCCACCTGCTCCGGGGTGGGCTTTCCCGCGCTGTTCGCAGCAGCGTGTTCTGAGGTCACGACAGTACGTTACAACTTCCTGCCATCTCTCGGCAGTTGTAACGGAGAACTTGTTTACGGATCGCAACTTGGCGGGACAACTTCATTAGTTGGTGTCGAGTTGGCAGCCAACTTTGCCGTAAAGGAGTGACCGCCATGCCTGTGTCCGCGCTCCTCACCTCCGCGTTCGGCATCGGGCTCGACCAGCTCGTGCACTGGCGCCTCGGTACCGCCGGAACCGTCGCGCTCCTCCTGCTCACCCTCGGCGTCAAGGCCAGGAACGCCACCTGCGCGGGGATCGGCGCCGCCGTCCTGGCCCTGCTCGTCACCCGGCTCGGCCACGGCTGACAGCCCGCCCGGAAGGCATGCGGAAGACGTCAGGAGACGTCAGAAGACATCCGGGCACCACGGCCGCCGCGGCGTACGGAACAGCGCCTCCGCCACCGCCGCGGCCCCCGGCCGCTCCTCCGCCACCGTCCCCAGCGCGGCGAGCCGCAGCGCCGACTCGTCCCCCAGGTACAGCGCGCCCAGCTCCCGTACGTCCAGGGCCAGTTCCGCCGGCTCCGCCGTCGCCGTACAGCTCGCGCCCTCCGGCGACGCGTCCAGCCGGAAACGGCCGCCCGCCAGGCCCGCCGCGTCGTGGATCTCCAGCACCAGCGTGCCGGGGACGGCGTACGTACGCGCCTCCAGGGCCCGTACGACATCGAGGATCCGCACCCACAGGAAGTCCGCCTGCGTGACGATCCTGGCCGCGCGCGGGTCCGGCAGGAAGTACGGCAGCAGGTCGTCCGGCGCGCGGTGGCCCGTCCTGACCGTCGTGACCCAGTCGATCGAGCAGACGAACCGCCACAGCGCGCGCTCGGCCGCCGGGGTCAGCGCGATCAGGTCCCGTACGGAGACGGTGTTCAGCGGCTGCTTGGAGTCGCCCCAGAGCCCGTCGGACGCGTACACGACCAGCCCCGCCACCTCGCCCGACGCCGAGCGGTACACGGCGTAGTACGGCTCCGTCCACGGGAGCCCGTTGGACGTCTGCCCGGTGAACGCGCCCCACCAGCGCTCGTCCCGGTCGACCGCGCCCGGCTGCCCCGCCCGGAAGCGCTCGTGCAGCTCGGGGCCGAGCTTCCGTACGTCCGAGGCGTCGACCAGGTCGATCCGGCCGCCGCCGTCCGCCGCGGTGGGGCCGGCCCAGCGCGGGTCGAGCCCCGAGCGCGCCACGTCGACGGCCCACTCGGTGACCGAGGCGGCGGGCCCGAAGCCGTACCGGCCGTAGATCGGGTACTCGGCGGCGATCAGCGTGGCGACGGTGTCCCCGCGCTCCTTCGCCCACGCCAGATCGGTGCCCATCATCCGGGAGAGCAGCCCGCGCCTGCGGTGGGTGGGCGAGACGGTGACGTTGGAGACCGCGTCGGCGCGCAGCACCGCGCCGCCGATCACCGTCAGCTCCTGGGCGAAGGAACGGAAGGTCGCGACGCACCGCCCGTTCTCGAACGCGCCCTGGGTACGGTCGAGATCGGCCCGCGCGAGCCGCCACTGCACCGTCTCGTCCGTATCGGTCGGCTTCCGCAGGAAGCCGGTGTTCAGGGCGCGGTTCCAGTCGGCGAACCCGGCCTCGGTGACGGTACGGACCTCGATGCTCATGGTCAGCACGCTAGGCGCAGCCGCGCCGCCGCCGCATCCGGATTTCCGCCGTACAACCGGGCCGTACGCGCCGTACACGCCTCACGCGCTGCAAGCGGCTCAGAACGCCGCCCGTACCGCCCCGACCTCCGCGCCCCCGCCCAGCAGCGGCGCCCGGCCGATCCGGCCCAGCACCTCCGCCTCGACGCCCAGGAGCTGGAGCGCCCGCGCCAGCACCGGGCCCAGCGCCCGGGTCCCGCCGTCGTCGATCTTGAAGGCGAGCGCGCGGCCGTCCGCCAGCGCCACCGCCTGGACCGCCTCCGCGCCCATCTTGGAGAGCGTCCCCGGCACCTCCCGCATCAGCCAGGTGTCGGAGCGGCGCGTGCCCGCCACGTACTCGGGGTGCGCGCGCATCGCCTCGGCGACCCGCCCCTCGGCCGTCGCCGGCGCCGCGAGGACGAAGTGCCGGAAGGCGCGGGCGAGTCCGGTGAGGCTGAGGGCCATCAGCGGGGCGCCGCAGCCGTCCGTACCGACCGTGGGGACGTGTTCCCCGGCCGCCTCCTCGACCACCGTCAGCACGAGCCGCTGCAACGGGTGGGCGGGGTCGAGATAGCTCTCCTTCGGCCAGCCGTTCAGCGCGCAGGCGGCGAGCATCGCCGTGTGCTTGCCCGAGCAGTTCATCGCGATCCGCTCGCGCACCCCGCCGGCGGCGAGGTACGACTCCGCCTCCACCGGATCGAGCGGCAGGTCCGGCGGGGTCTGGAGGTCGTCGGGGCGCAGGCCGTACTCGGCGAGCATCGTCCGTACGAGATCGAGGTGGAAGCCCTCGCCCGAGTGGCTCGCTGCGGCCAGCGCCAGCCGCTCCCCGGAGAGTTCGAGACCGGCCCGCAGCACGGCCGCCGCCTGCATCGGCTTGTTGCTGGAGCGCGGGAAGACGGGCACCTCCGGGTCGCCCAGCTCCAGTTCGACCGTGCCGTCCGCCGCGAGCAGCACCATCGAGCCGCGGTGCCGCCCCTCGACGAAGCCGGACCGTACGACCTCGGCGAGCACGGGCGAGTCCGCTCCCGTACCGGTACGGGAGGTGCCGACACCGACCGCGGTGGACGTGCTGCTGGGCGTGCTGGAGGTCATCCTCGGCCTTCCGGAAGGGGCAGGACGGACCCCGCCCGCGCGCGAACGGACTGCCCGCCCCCTACATGAGCAGGTCGTCCACTTGAGCTTCGCCTTCACGGTACCTGCGCGCGATCTCCGCGCTGCAATCGTCCGCCGTCCGCTGGAGCTGGTGACGGCGGCGCGAGAGCTGCCGCTCGTTGCGGACCAGCCGCCCCATCGCCGCGTGCAACTCCTCGTCCGTACGCGCCTCCAGGTCCGACAGCTCCACCTCCGCCAGCGTCTCCGCGGCCAGCGCCCGGTACTCCGGGCTGCGCGGTGTGGAGAGCGTGACGTGCCGGGCGGAGCTGCGGTGGCGCGACGGGGCGTCCGTGAGGATCTCGGAGAGCCGGTCGAGCACCGGGGTCTCCGGGGCCGTACGGCGCGCCAACTCGGCCCGCAGGATGTCGATACGGCCCTGGAGGAGCCGCCGCAGATAGCTGAGGTCCCCCTCGTCGCGGTGCGAGTCCCGGCGCAGCGCGCGCAGTTCGGGCAGCCGCAGGAGGCCGAAGTCGTACGGCCGGGGCGCGGGCAGCGCCCCCTCACCGCCCGCCACGGGTCCCCCGCTGCCGACCCCGCTGGTCGTCCGGGTCGCCGGTACGGTACCGGGCGGCTGCCCGGCGCCGGATGTGCTCGATGTGCTCATCGCGCGTACTTCCCCTCACTCCGCTGGGGAGACCCCGTCCCGCACACCGCTGGGAACCCCCATCCCTCGACGGGTGCCTGCCGCGCACCGCCTCCGTGCATCGTGCCACTCCTGCCACCGGGTATGGGGGCGCTCTGCACCCGTTCGGCCCCCGATAGGTTGGTCCGTATGCGAGCAGTGGTGCAGAGAGTCGACGGCGCGAGCGTCGTCGCCGTGACCGGGGACGGGACGGAAACCGTCGGCGAGATCGTCGGCGAAGGGCTGTGTGTGCTGGTGGGAGTCACCCACGAGGACACGGTGGAGCAGGCGCGGCGGCTCGCCGACAAGCTCTGGTCGATACGGATGCTGGAGGGCGAGAAGTCCTGTTCGGAGGTGAACGCCCCGCTCCTGGTGATTTCGCAGTTCACTCTCTACGGGGACGCCCGGAAGGGCCGCCGCCCCACCTGGAACGCCGCAGCGCCGGGTCCGGTGGCCGAACCGCTGGTCGACGCGGTGGTGGCGCGGCTGCGCGAGGTGGGCGCGAAGGTGGAGACGGGCCGGTTCGGAGCGGAGATGCGCGTCTCGCTCACGAACCACGGCCCGTTCACGGTGCTGCTGGACTTCTGACCGGTACGGGGCTCCGCCCCGTACGGGGCGTGGCCGCGGGGGAGGCTCCCCGGCCCGCAGGGGGGGGGCGGCCCTACGGCTCGACCACGACCTCCTGCGCCGCCGCCGTGTCCCCCGCCAGCAGCGGCGCGTCCACCGGCACATTGCGCTTGATCAGCGCCAGCGCGATCGGGCCCAGCTCGTGGTGGCGGGCCGAGGTGGTGATGAAGCCGAGCTGACGCCCCTCGGGGCCGTCCGCGGCGAGCCGCACCGGCGTGCCGTGCCCCGGGAGGTGGACGTCGCTGCCGTCGAGGTGCAGGAAGACCAGCCGGCGCGGCGGCTTCCCCAGGTTCTGGACGCGCGCCACGGTCTCCTGGCCCCGGTAGCACCCCTTGTCGAGATGGACGGCGCCGCCGATCCACCCCAGCTCGTGCGGGATGGTCCGGTGGTCGGTCTCGAAGCCCAGACGCGGCCGGTGCCCCTCCACGCGCAGCGCCTCGTACGCGAGGATCCCGGCCGCCGGGCCGTGCTGCTCCGCGTACGCGGTCAGCTCGGCGCGCGGCAGGAAGAGATCACGGCCGTGCGGGGTCTCCCGTACGACGGCCCCCTCCGGCGCCGTGGCGATGGAGCCGGCCGGGAGGTGGACGAGCGCGTAGTCGTCCGTACGGTCGGCGACCTCGACCCGGTAGAAGAACTTCATGGATTCGAGATAGCCGACCAGGGCCTCCTGCGTCCCGGGCTCGACATGCGCCCAGACCGTCTCGCCGTCGTCCACGAGATACAGCGCGTGCTCGACATGGCCGTTCGCGGAGAGGATCAGCGCCTCGGTGGCCCGGCCCACGGGCAGCGCCGTGACGTGCTGGGTGATCAGCAGATGCAGCCAGCTCAGCCGGTCGTCACCGGTGACGGTGACGACGCCGCGGTGCGAGAGGTCGACGAAGCCGCTGCCGTCGGCGAGGGCGCGCTGTTCACGGAACAGATCGCCGTAGTGCGCGGCGACACCTTCGTCCTGGCCTTCGGCCGCGACGGCTCCGGGCAGGGCGAGGAGAGGGCTGGTGGTCGAATGTCGCTGCATAGTCATGAAGCCTACGACTCGGCCGCGCCCGCGTTTGTTCCCGTCGTTGTTCCCGTGGCGGAGGCGGAGGCGGAGGTGCCGGTGGAGGCGCCGGTGGCCGTGGCGGTGGCCGTGGCGGTGGCCGTGCACTCCCGGCAGCGGCCGAAGATCGCGAAGTGCTTCATGTCCGTCGTGAAGCCGAAGTCGCGGCGCAGCTTCGCGGTGAACTCGGCCGCGACCTCGGTGTCCGCCTCGATCACCCGCGTACAGTCCCGGCACACCAGATGTATGTGGTGGTGCCGGTCGGCCAGGTGGTACGTCGGAGCGCCGTGCCCGAGGTGGGCGTGCGAGACGAGGCCCAGCTCCTCCAGCAGCTCCAGGGTCCGGTAGACCGTGGAGATGTTCACCCCCGAGGCGGTCCTGCGCACCTCGCAGAGGATGTCGTCGGGCGTCGCGTGTTCGAGGGTGTCGACGGCTTCGAGGACAAGCTGGCGCTGCGGGGTCAGCCGGTAGCCGCGCTGCCGCAGATCGCTCTTCCAGTCGGTGCTCACCACGCCCCCAGTGTAGGCAGGCGGACTACTTGAAGAAGGCGATGCCGTCGTCCGGGAGGTCACCGAGGTCCTTGGCCCACTCGGCGACCTGCTCGGGGCTCACGGTCTTCTTCAGGTGCGCCGACATGTACGGGCGCAGCGGCACGTCCGGCGTGGACTTCTCGCCCACCCACATCAGGTCGCTCTTGACGTACCCGTAGAGCCGCTTGCCCCCGCTGTAGGGCCCGGAGGCGGCCGTACGGGCCACCGCGTCGGTCACCAGGTCGATCTGCGGCTTCTGGTCCGCCAGCTCGCCGTACCAGACCTCGACGACACCCTGGTCCCGCACCATGACGACCTCGACCTTGCGGTCCTTGTCGATGCGCCAGAACCCGGACTCGGACTCGATCGGCCGGATCTTCCTGCCCTCGGCGTCGAGCGCCCAGGTGTGCGACACGTACTCGATGAAGTCCCGGCCGTCGTGGCTGAAGGAGACCTCCTGGCCGAAGTTGGCCTTCTCCTCACCGGGGAAGTCGAAGACGCCGACGCCTTCCCAGTCACCGAGGAGGAAGACGAGCGGGACGAGGTCCGGGTGCAGGTCGGAGGGGATCTCGATCATCAGCGCTGGCCCTGGTACAGCTTCTTCACGGCCAGACCGGTGAAGGCGAGCACGCCGACACAGACAAGGATCAGCAGGGAAGTGAAGAAAGCCTCAAGCACGGGGTGCTCCTCGGATGAACGGTATGACGCGGTACGGCCGGGCCCCAGCCTAGTGGGTGGGGCACCGGCCCTCTCGTCGAGGTGCGCCAGGGGGCGTACGCCCGGCTCAGCCGAGAAGCTGGCCCTGGAGCACCACGGTCTGGTGGAAGGGAACGGCGGGGATGCCGCCCTTCTTCTCGTGGACGATCAGCCCGATGGTGTCGCCCGCCCCGACATACGCGTGCCGGGCCTGCGTCGGGCCGTACGGCTCCGGCTCGGCGTAGACGTCCGTACTGACGAACATCTCGGAACCGGGCGGCGAATCCGGCCACGCCGCGTCCGGCTCCGCGCCGGGCGCGGCGGCCACCGTCTCGCCCACACCGCTCCCGAGCACCGCGCCGAGCTTGAAGCCGGCCGCGAGACCGGACGACGGGAACCGCAGAAGGTAGACGCGGGAGACGGTGCCGTCCGGCATGGTCCAGCCCCGGGCGGCGATGTGCCGTACGGCGTAGTCGTCCAGCAGCGTCGTGAGGTCGCCGCGCTGCTCGGCGGTGTACTCGGACAGATACCGCTCCGTGCTCACCCAGCCCCCGGTCAGCTTCTTGTCCGGCGTGGCACCGGCAGGGGCGCGAAGCAGCAGCGCCCGGAGATCGGCATGGTGGATCTCGCCCGCGTTCTCCGGGTTGAAGGGACGCGGAGTGCCGACCGGCAGGGCGGGCAGCGAGAGCTCCGGGTAGTCCCAGCGCCCGTCACCGCGCGTCGAGAGCCCGGGGAGGTCGGTGCGCTCCATGCCGCTGAGGCCGTACGCCACACCGGTGCCGAGCCCGGCGAAAACGGCCCCGGCGAGAGCCCAGCGGGCGACCGCGCGCAGCACACAGCGGGGCGGGGGCGCGGCGGGAGCAGGGGCGGAGGCGGGGGCGGAGGCGGTCTGCTCGCTCATACGTTCTCCCCCGGGGCGGCGAGGCGGTCGAGCTGGTCCTTGACCAGCTCGGCGACGGTGGACTGGTCGATCGGCATGCCCTGCGCGACCACGATGACGACCAGCTCGCCTTCGTACGCCAGGCAGGTCATGGTCCCGATATCGGGCGTCCCTTCGCTCTCGGACTTTTCGGTCTGCACGGAGCACGAGGCGTTCTTCCGGCCCTCGATGGCCGGCCCCTCGCGCTCCCCGTCCGAACGCCGTGAACTGTCCTGGTACCAGCGGCGGGCGTCGTCCGCGTCCTTGACCGCGATGAGGGACACGTCAACGGTGAGCGCGTTCCCGGGGAAGGTGTACGAGCGGAGCCCGAGCCCGTCGATCCCCATCCGGTCGATCTCCTTGTCCACCTCCCGGCGTACGGCGGGAGGAACATCGGGCACGGCGGCCTTCATCATGTCGATCGCCTGCTCGCCGGTCAGCTCGGCGTCGTTGCCGTATGCGCCGGTGTCGGGTCCGAGTACGTAGCCCGGCGGCACCGGCAGCAGCTTCCGGGTCAGGTCGGTGTCGGCGCGGCCCTTGCCGATCGGCCCGGCCGGGTCCTTGGCCGGTTTGGCCTGGCTCTCCGCCCAGACCCGGGTGGAAACGCTCCGGTCCGCTCCGTCGACGGTGGCCCTGACGAACGCGAATCCGCCGCCGAGGGCACCGGCGACGAGGAGAGCGGGCAGTACGGTCCCGAGGAACCGGTGCGTGCGGTGGTCGTTCACAGGCGCTCCACCTGGTCCTCGATCAGCGTCCGGATGTCCTTCTCGCCGATCGGCCGGCTGTCGACGAGCTGGACCTTGACCAGCACATCGCCCCGGTGCGCGGCGGCGTACGCGCGGAACCGCAGCGGCTCCCCGGCACCGGCGTCGTAGACGTAGTAGCGGCCCTTGGCGGTGCCCTCGACGGGGTTGCCGGAGCCGGAGCGCGCGATCATCCCCCAGGGCAGCACCTCCAAAGCGGTGGTGGCGTGCGTGTCGACGCTCGGCCGGTACTGGGCCAGGACGACGGTCCCCTGCCGATCGCCGCTTTCCGTCCAGGCCGTACCGGCGACCCGGCGGAGGCCGTTGTCCAGCGCCGAGGAGAACGCGTAGCCGCCACCCTCGAAGTAGTGGGCGTAGGCCCTGACCGACACCCAGCCGTCCTCAAGCCAGGGCACCGCGGCCTCGCGCCCACCGGCCGGCCTGTCGATCAGCAGCTCGCGCAGATCGCCCTCCGTCCTGACCTGGTTGTCCTCCTCGGCGGAGAGCGGCTCCGCCTTCTCCCCCTCGGGCAGCGCCTTCGACGGGTACGCCAGCCCCGCCTGGGCGAGCGTCGGCAGGGGCGTCGGCGGGCGGTCGGCCTGGATCGCGTACCCCGTGGCCGTGCCGCCGACGATGCCGAGCACCGCGGCCACGGCGATCAGCAGCGCCGTACGGCCGCGTCTTCGCGACGCGCCTGTCGGCTCCGTAACTGGTTGAGCTTCCAAAAGTGTCCCCCCACGAGACCTGAGGCGCGGGTTCCGTCACCCGCGCACAGATCTGACCCGCCAGGACACAGAGGGGTTGTAGGGCGGCGGATTACGATTCGGCCCATGCAATCCGCCGAGAACGCCAAGAAGCTCGTGATCAAAGTGACCGCCGGGGCCGACGCCCCCGAGCGCTGCTCCCAGGCATTCACGGTGGCCGCGGTCGCCGTGGCCAGCGGGGTGGAGGTCTCGCTGTGGCTGACGGGCGAGTCCGCGTGGTTCGCGCTGCCGGGGCGGGCGGCCGAGTTCGAACTGCCGCACGCCGCGCCGCTGCCCGAGCTGATCGAGTCGGTCCTGGCGGCGGGGTCGGTCACGCTGTGCACGCAGTGCGCGGCCCGGCGGGACATCACGGAGAAGGACGTACTGGACGGGGTACGGATCGCGGGCGCGCAGGTCTTCGTCAGCGAGATCATGGCGGACGGCGTCCAGGCGCTCGTCTACTGACGGACGACCCCGTGTTCCGGCCCGGAGCCCGGCCCGGCCCGCGCCGACCGTCGGCCCGCGCCGGGCTCCGGGCCGTCAGCGGTCGCCGGCGGTGGTCCAGTCGACGAGCTGGAGGATCACTCCGTTCGGGTCGGTGACCTGGAAGAGGCGCTCGCCCCAGGGCTCTTCGCGCAGCGGCATGGTGACGGGGACACCTTCCTTCCGCAGTCGCTCGTACTCGGCCTCCAGGTCGGCCACGACGAACGCGATGATCACGCCCGCGGCGTGCCGGTCCCTCATCCCCTCGGGCAGGACCTCGATGCCACGCCGCAGGAAGACCACGTTGGCGGTGTCCTCGCGGGCCAGGGAGGCGAAGCCGTCGGCGGCCATGACCTCCTGGAAGCCGAAGTGCCTGGCCAGGAACGCGCTGGAGGCGGATACGTCATCGACGGTCAGGGAGACGGCGGTGGAAGTGATCTTCATGGTTCCTCCTGGATCCGATGGCCCGATGGCCCGGTAGCCCGGTCGCCCGGTCACCTGGGATTAATCTCTGTACGTCGTACAGCATACGACGTACAGAGATTACAGAGGAAGGTCCGCCGCCCGCACGGGAGAGGATGGAGGGCATGGCCAAGGAACGAAGCGGCGCGGACGACCCGGCCCGCACCCTGGAACTGCTGTGGCGCGAGCCCGGACACGGCGGCACCCGGCGCGGACCCAAGCAGGGGCTGACGGTCGACGGTGTCGTCGAGGCCGCCGTCGAACTCGCGGACTCCGGCGGGCTGGACGCCCTGACCATGCGGAGCGTCGCCCAGCGGCTGGGCGTCACGCCGATGACGCTCTACACGTACGTCCCGGGCAAGGCGGAGCTGCTCGATCTCATGCTGGACGCGGCCTATCTGCGGATGCCGCGCACCGATCAGCAGGGCGCGCCGTGGCGTACGAGGGTGGAAGCCGTCGCGCGCGAGAACCGCGACCTGTACCGGCGCCATCCCTGGGTGGCGACCCTGCCCACCACCCGCCCGGCGCTCGGCCCCGGGCTCATGGCCAAGTACGAACACGAACTGGCCGCGTTCGACGGCCTCGGGCTCGACGACGTCGAGATGGACGCGGCCCTCACCTTCCTGCTGGGCTTCGTCCACTCCGTCGCCCGCGCCGACCTCGACACCCAGGCCACCGCCCGCGACAGCGCCCTGTCCGACGCGCAGTGGTGGGCCGCCAACGCACCCCTTCTGGCCAGGGTGTTCGACCCCGCCCGGTTCCCTCTCGCGGCCCGGGTCGGAAGCGCGGCGGGCGCGGCTCACCAGGGCATGTACAGCCCGGAACACGCCTTCGACTTCGGGTTGCGGCGCGTCCTGGACGGTCTCGCCCACCTCGTCGCGAGCCGTTCCCCTTCCCGCTCCCGTTCCCGTTCTCAGGCGTAGGCCCTACGGGCGGTTCCGGCGTTCCAGCTCGTCCAGCCACCGCTCGTTCTCGTCGTTCTCGTGGCCCACGGGCGGCTCGTCCCACCAGCGGTCGTCCTTGTCGCGCGTGTTGCCCACGATGGCGGCGACCGGCGGGATCAGCAGGGCGACCACACAGAGCGCGATGGCCGCGGGGACCGACCAGATGCGCACGAAGGCCCCGGCGGAGACGAAGAGGATCAGACATCCGCCCATGAGCAGGAAATACCGGCGACGGCGTCGCGCGTACATGTCTTCAGCGTACGACTCGGACAGACCGACCGGAACCTGCATCAAGCAGTGGAAAACGCGAAGGGCCGCACCCCGACAGTCGGAGTACGGCCCTTCGGTGCGTGCGCGAGCCTCAGACCGCGATCGCGACCTCGGAGAGGCCACCGGTCTGCGCGACGACCGTACGGTCGGCCGAGCCGCCGGGAACGAGGGCGCGCACCGTCCACGTGCCCTCGGCCGCGTAGAAGCGGAACTGTCCGGTCGCCGAGGTCGGGACCTCCGCGGTGAACTCGCCGGTCGAGTCCAGCAGGCGTACGTAACCGGTGACGGGCTCGCCGTCGCGGGTCACGGAACCCTGGATGGTGGTCTCACCGGGCTTGATCGTCGAAGCGTCGGGGCCGCCGGCCTGTGCTCCACACATGTTGTTCAGTCCTCCGGGTCGGGGCGTGATTACTTGTTGGCGCCGAGCTCGATCGGCACGCCGACGAGCGAGCCGTACTCGGTCCACGAACCGTCGTAGTTCTTGACGTTGTCCACACCGAGCAGCTCGTGCAGGACGAACCAGGTGAGCGCGGAGCGCTCACCGATACGGCAGTACGCGATGGTGTCCTTCGCCAGGTCGACCTGCTCCTGCGCGTACAGCTCCTTCAGCTCGTCGTCCGACTTGAAGGTGCCGTCGTCGTTGGCGTTCTTCGACCACGGGATGTTGCGCGCGGACGGGATGTGGCCCGGACGCTGCGACTGCTCCTGCGGCAGGTGCGCCGGGGCGAGCAGCTTGCCGCTGAACTCGTCGGGCGACCGGACGTCGACCAGGTTCTGCGTGCCGATCGCGGCGACCGCGTCGTCACGGAAGGCGCGGATCGAGGTGTCCTGGGCCTTCGCCTTGTACGTGGTGGCGGCGCGGGTCGGGACGGCCTCGACCAGGTCGCGGGAGTCCAGCTCCCACTTCTTGCGGCCACCGTCGAGGAGCTTGACGGAGTCGTGGCCGTAGAGCTTGAAGTACCAGTAGGCGTAGGACGCGAACCAGTTGTTGTTGCCGCCGTAGAGGACGACGGTGTCGTCGTTGGCGATGCCCTTGGCCGACAGGAGCTTCTCGAAGCCCTCCTGGTCGACGAAGTCACGGCGGACCGGGTCCTGGAGGTCGCTCTTCCAGTCGATCCTGACGGCGTTCGTGATGTGGTTCTTGTCGTACGCCGAGGTGTCCTCGTCGACCTCGACGATGACAACCTTCGGGTCGTCGATGTGGGCCTCGACCCAGTCTGCGTCGACCAGAACGTCGCTGCGGCTCATGCTTTTCTCCTCCGGGGCAGTGTGCGGCGGGGTGTACTGCGAGGTGATGCGAGGGGCCGGCTTCACCGCGCTCGCCGCGCGGATGGCCCCGAGAGCGCTCGAAGGGCCCGGGAAGCCGGGATCGGGGGATACGGAACGTGAACGTCCCGTCCCGCTCAGACAGTGCGACAGAGCATGGCGGCGACGCGGCACAGGTCTACTGCCCGCCGCTTCGTGAGGTCCGCCTGTCCCCGCTGAGGGAGACCGCCGATAAAGCACTGCATGGGTCCGATCGTAGGGACGACCGGGCGGTCATGTCACCGGTGTGTCACATGTCAAGACACGATCATCCACGATGTGGGACCGGAGGAGGGTGCACGACACCCGGCCGGGCGTGGCGGCGCGCCGCGGGTCCGCCCCCGGCCGGATGCGGTCTGGGGAGCGGACAGGGCCGTCTCAGCATCCGGCCCGGCGGCGTCGGGCGATCCCCGTGTGACCCCCGGGGCGATCCCCGGTGTGATCCCGGGGTGGCCCTCAGCCGGCCTCAGCCGGCCTCAGCCGGCCAGGGAGAGGTCCGTACCCGTACCGGAGAAGCTCAGGCCCGTCTCCGTCGCCGTGACCTTGTCGAGCTTGATGGTCGACGGCAGTCCGTCGATCTTCAGGTCGTAGTCGACGACCTCCCGCATCCGCTCGTCCGCGCCCGGCACGTACAGCTCGGGCAGGGTCACCGCCTTCAGCCTGACCGTGTCGCCGTTGACCAGCGAGACCGCGCTGTACGCGGTGAGGGTCTTGCCGTCCAGCAGCGACTTGAACGGGCCGGGGACGGTGATGCCCGCGCCGTCCAGCACCTCGCCCATCGGGCCCGAGAGCTTGACCTCCCCCTTGGCGGCGCGCTCGGCGCCCGCGTACCCGACCGTGGCGCCCTTCGGGGCCGAGCCCGTCAGGTCCGCGTACGAGATCTGCGCCGAGCCGGTCGCGGACGCGGCGGTCGCGGTCGAGAAGCTGCTGTCGAACGTCACGTCCTTCAGCTCCGCCTTGACCTCGGTCACCCGCACCGCCTGTCCGTCGGCGCTGGCGCTGACCCCGTCGAGGCTGACCTGGACCTCGTCCAGGGAGGTGTTCAGCACCTGGGTCAGGAAGGGAAACCCGTTGATGGAGACCTTCGGGTCGGTGTCGAGCCCCTGGCTCGACCTGATCTTGCTCGCCACCTGGTTCTCGGCGAAGTGGACGGCGACCCGGTCGGCGGCGACGAACAGCCCGCCGAAGACCACGACGAGTATCAGCAGTGTCCGCAGTACACGCATTGTTCGGTGTCCCCCACCCTGGTCATGACCGGTCCTGTGGTCCGGTTCGTTCCCCGGCCGTCCCCCCGGCCGCCGGACTGATCGACGTACGACAGGGCCGTACGGTTCCCGGCGTACGGATTCCCGCCCCTGTCCGTCGTACGCCTGGAACCGGTGAGTGGCAGGCGTACGAGCGGGTGACGGGCGTACGAGCGGGCGTCGGCCGTGCGTCAGCCGCGCGTCGGCCGCGCGTCAGGCCAGCGCGCGGCCCAGCAGGTAGACGGCGGGCGCGGCGGCCGTGAGGGGCAGCGCCACCCCGGCCGTCATGTGCACGAACGTGGACGGGTAGTCGTAGCTCGCAGCGCGCAGCCCGACCAGCGCGCAGACGCCCGCCCCGAGCCCCAGCAGCGCGCCGGCGGCGCCCAGGTCCGTCATCCCGCCCGCCACGATCCCGCCGCCCGCGCCGGCCAGCAGGGCCACCACGACCGAGACGAACCCCGGCAGCGGCAGCGCGCGGGCCACGGTCGCGGCTGCGACCGCCACACCGCCGACGACCACCGCGTCGGGGGCTGCCGCGAGATGTCCGGCGGCGAGGATGGCGAGCGCGGCGGAGACGACGGTGGCCATCAGGCCCGTCATCCGCTCGTCGGCGCCCGCGCGGCTGCGCAGTTGCAGGACGAGGACGAGCAGCACCCACACCCCCAGGGTGCCGATGATCGCGGCGGGACCGTTCGACCGGCCAGCGGCGAGCACGGCGATGTCCGCGACGATCCCGCCGAGGAAGGCGAGCGCGATGCCCTGCCGGGCCGGCCACATCCCGTTCAGCCGGAACCAGCCGGCGGCCGTGACGGCCTGGAGCAGCACGAGCGGTACGAGCAGCGCGTACGGGCCGAGGGCCGCGCCCCCGGCGAGCAGCAGCCCCAGGACCGCCGTCAGCGCGGCCGGCCGCACGCCCGGCGGAATGATCGGCGACCGGCCCTCGGCGCGGGCGCGCTGGGCGTCGGTGACCCGGGCGTTGCCGAGGGTGGTGGGCGCGCTGTAGCCGCCCGCGTCGGCGGTCCCTGCGGGTCCGGCGCCCTGCGGGGGCCGGGGGGCGTACGGGGGCGCCTGCGCGGGCGCGGGGGCCGGAGCGGGCGCCGACGGGGCCGTGTACGCGCTCTGGGGCGGCAGGTACGCGGTGTCGGCGGCGGCCTGCGGTGCGGCCTGCCGCGGATGGGGCTGGGCCTGGGGCTGCCCGTACGACGGCGGCCCGAACGTCCCCTGGGGCTGCGCCTGCGCCGGGGGCTGGGCCTGCGGCTGCGCGTGGGCCTGGACATGGGGCTGGTACTGGGTGTCCCAGGTCTGCCCCTCCCACGTCTGGGCGGCGCCCGCGCCCGCCGCTCCCGGCGCGGACTGCTCGGGCTCGGCCCACGCCTGCGCCGGGGGCCGCGGAGGCGCGGGAGGCTGCGGAACGTACGGCGCCTGCTGCCCGTACCCGTCCTGCTGCGGTCCGTACTCACCCTGCTCCCCGTACGGGTTCTGCTGCCCGTACGGGTACTGCTGATCGTTGCTCATGATGTGCGGTTCACCCTCCTGCGAACGGCGGGAGCACCTCGACCGTGCCGCCCTCGGCAAGGCGTACGGTCTCATGCCCACGGGTGCCCACGGGGTCACCGTCGACAAGGAACGAACACCTCTGGAGTACCCGGGTCAGTTCGCCGGGGTGTCTGACCCGGGCGCCGTCGAGCGCCTCGGCCAGGCTGTCCGCCGCGTACGGCTCCTCCGCGACCCCCGCGGCGGCTTTGGCCGCGGCCCAGTAGCGGATCGTGCCGACTGCCATGAAGGCAGCTCCTTCCCTCGGATGCCGGACGGCCGGGACGACCGGATGACCGGGACGGCCGTATGACCGGGACGACCAGATCATCGGATCGTCGGATTCCATGATGTACGGCGCGGACACGCACCCGTGCGCCCCCTGTGCGATCCGCCCGATCGGGTCCTGGCCGTCTAAGTTCCAAGTCCTGCGTGAAACCCCCCGTACACAGGCAGTACACCGCCTCTTCGTGCACGCTCCGGGCCCTCCCCACGCGGTTCCGGCGCCGTTCCGAGGCGGCCTCGCGGCCCCGCGCCGGAGGTCGCGTGGACCCGACTCATTGCATGATCTGCGAGATTGCCCCTCTGACACGGAACGAATGTGGGTTATTCTGCTCCGAAGAGGATCCGGGCAATGTAGCCCCCGGGTCCTTTTGTGTTTTCCGATCGTTGTTACAGCCAGATGTCACAGACGGAAGACACGGACATCCGGGTCGCGCCCCCGGGGACGAGGGGCAGCGCGGGCCGTACGGCAGTACAAAAGCAGTAAGCAGTACGCAGTAGGCAGTGCCGCATACGTCCTCGCAGGGACCGAGGAGGAACCGACGTAATGGGCAAGCGAACCGTGAACGACAACAGTCCGGGCAACTGTCCGGATAAGAGTCCGGCCGAAGCAGGTGAGCGGCGATGAGTTCTCTGCTGCTCCTGACCAACGCCCTCCAGCCCTCGACGGAGGTGCTGCCGGCGCTCGGGCTGCTGCTCCACAACGTACGGGTGGCCCCCGCCGAAGGACCTGCCCTCGTCGACACCCCCGGTGCCGATGTGATCCTGATCGACGGGCGCCGCGACCTCCCGCAGGTGCGGTCGCTCTGCCAGCTCCTGCGCTCCACCGGGCCCGGCTGCCCGCTGATCCTCGTCGTGACGGAGGGCGGTCTCGCCGCCGTCACCGCCGACTGGGGCATCGACGACGTCCTGCTCGACACCGCGGGACCGGCCGAGGTCGAGGCGCGGCTGCGGCTCGCGATGGGCCGGCAGCAGATCCAGACCGACGACTCCCCGATGGAGATCCGCAACGGCGACCTGTCGGTCGACGAGGCGACGTACAGCGCGAAGCTCAAGGGCCGGGTCCTGGACCTGACCTTCAAGGAGTTCGAGCTGCTCAAGTACCTCGCGCAGCACCCCGGCCGGGTCTTCACCCGCGCGCAGCTCCTCCAGGAGGTCTGGGGGTACGACTACTTCGGCGGTACGCGGACGGTCGACGTGCACGTACGGCGCCTGCGCGCCAAGCTCGGCCCGGAGCACGAGTCGCTCATCGGGACCGTACGGAACGTGGGCTACCGCTTCGTCACCCCGGAGAAGGCCGAGCGCGGCTCCGAGGACGCCAGGGCGAAGGCCGCGGGCGCGAACGGATCCGCCGGATCCGCCGGATCCCGTACGGAGGACGGCGCGGAGCCCCGTCACGAGAAGGCGCAGGCGCCCGGCGACGACGCCGCGACGGCCGCCGGACCGGACGCCCCGCGGGATGCGGTCGAAGAAGCATCCGTACGGCCTGCCCAGCGGTAGGTCACCACGCGTAGACTGCCGCGCGTGGCCAAGGTGACGCGGGACGATGTGGCACGACTGGCGGGGACTTCCACCGCCGTCGTCAGCTATGTCATCAACAACGGACCCCGGCCGGTCGCCCCGGCCACGCGCGAGCGGGTGGTCAACGCCATCAAGGAGCTGGGCTACCGGCCCGACCGGGTCGCCCAGGCCATGGCCTCGCGGCGGACCGACCTCATAGGGATGGTCGTGCCCGACGCCAGGCAGCCCTTCTTCGCGGAGATGGCGCACGCGGTGGAGCAGGCGGCGGCCGAGCGCGGGAAAATGGTGCTGGTCGGCAACTCGGACTACCGCGACGAACGCGAGGTCCACTACCTGCGGGCCTTCCTCGGCATGCGGGTCTCCGGGCTGATCCTGGTCAGCCAGGGCCCGAGCGAGCGCGCCGCCGCGGAGATAGAGGCGTGGGACGCCCGGGTCGTCCTGCTGCACGAGCGCCCGGAGGGCATCGACGACGTCGCGGTCGTCACGGACGACATCGGCGGCGCGCAGCTCGCCACCCGCCACCTCCTGGAGCACGGCCATCCGTACGTCGCCTGCCTCGGCGGCGTCGAGTCGACCCCGGCGGTCGGCGACCCGGTGGCCGACCACGTGGAGGGCTGGCGCCGGGCCATGCTGGAGGCGGGGCACTCGGTGGAGGGGCGGCTCTTCCAGGCCCCGTACAACCGGTACGACGCCTACCTGGTCGCCCTGGAACTGCTGGCGGGCCCGGACAGGCCCCCCGCGATCTTCTGCTCCACCGACGACCAGGCGATCGGCGTCCTGCGCGCGGCCCGCGAGCTGCGCCTCGACGTGCCGGGCGAGCTGGCGGTGGCCGGCTTCGACGACGTCAAGGAGGCGGGTCTGACGGACCCGCCCCTGACGACGGTCTCCTCCGACCGGCCCGCGATGGCGCGCGCGGCGGTGGACCTGGTCCTGGACGACGGCCTGCGCGTGGCCGGCTCGCGCCGCGAGCGCGTGAAGCAGTTCCCGTCGGCCCTGATCGTCCGACGCTCCTGCGGCTGCGCATAGATCGGGCGGTGGCCCCGATTACGGCGGGGCCACCGCCCTTTTTCACCGATGGGCGGCTCGGATCAGCCGGCGCAGAGGGTCAGGTTGACCGTATCGCCGTTGGCGACGGTCGCCGGGCTGTGCGGGTCGACGCCGATGACCGAGCCCGGCTTGCAGTTCGGCGCCTTCGCCTTGCCGACCGTGCCGAGCTTCAACCGGGCCTTCTGGAGCACGGCCTTGGCGTCGTCCGGGTGCGCGCCCGCCAGTTCGATCCTGATGTCGCCGTACAGCAGAGTGGCGGCGTCCGGGTCGGTCGCGGTGGTCACCGCGGCGGGCGCGGGGGCGTCGGAGCCGCCGCCGGCCACGGTGGCCAGCGCCGTGCCGCCGCCCGCCACGGCGATGACGGCGACAACGGCGGCGATGAGGCCGACGCGCTTACGGCCGACGCGGCGCTGGATGCCGGCGGCGTCGAACTGCGGTGCGGGAGAGGTGTTCGCGAAGTCGTTCAAGGCGGTTACCAGTTCCTGTTCGAAGTGGGTGTCACCGCTGCGGCCGTCCGAGGACCGCGCTGGGTGGCCGGTCATCGGGTTCCTTTCCGGGGCAGCGGTGACGAAGGTGCGGAGAGCGCGGGTATCTGGGCCCGGAGCTTTTCGAGGCCACGGGCGAGCTGGGACCGTACGGCGCTCGGAGAGATCCGCAGGTCCTCGGCGATCTCGGCATCCGAAAGGTCGTGGAAGTAGCGCAGTACCACGACGGTCCGCATCCCCATCGGCAGCCGTTGCAGAGCACGGACCAACTGGTCCCGGCTGTCGACCCGCCCGTACTCGTCCCCCGGCGCGGCCCGGTCGTCACCCGGGGACGGCTGCGGTACGACACGACGGAACCGCCGCCACCTGTCGTTGGCCAGATTCACCATGATCCGCCGCACATAGGCGTCCGGAGCATCCTTGACGGCGATGGTGCGCCAACGGCGGCAGGCCCGCTCCAGGGTCTCCTGCACCAGATCCTCGGCCGCTTCACGGCTCCCGGTCAGCACCAGGGCCCCCCGGAACAACGCCCCCGACCGGGCGGCGACGAAAGCGTGAAACCCCGCCCCCGGATCCGTCCCCGCCCAGGCCGAGTCGGCCCGATCGGCCCACCCGGTGAGGCCGCCCCGCCCCGTCAGAACGGGCCGACTCGCCTCGGAGAACAGCGAACTCCACTTGGTTGCCAGATCCACGCCGCTCCTTCCTTCCTGTCCCCCTCTCGACGGCGGAAGGGCCCCATCTGCTGCACCACCCCGAGGAGACCTGGGTCACAGGGGTGAGGAAGGAGGGAGGGGAGGGAGGGAAGGTTCAGATCCAGATGGCAGGCAGGCGCTCGGCGGGTGTCACCCCGGCGTGACCTCGTAGCGCAGCTCGTACAGATGGCCCGCCTTGGCCATCACCGTGACCTCGACCGGGCGCTCGTCGGCGTCGTACACCACGCGCAGCGTCCGCAGCACCGGCAGATCGCCGGGCAGGTGGAGCGCCTCGTACTGCTCCTGTGTCGGTATGCGCGCGGAGACATGGTCGACGCTGAGCCGGGGCGGGTGGCCCAGCGCGGTCAGCAGGGTGGGCGTTCCGCCCTTGATCCGGCGGTGTTCGGCCAGGGCGGTGCCCCGGGCGATGTGCGGCGGGTAGTAGGCGTGGACCAGCTCCACCGGTTCGCCGTCGAGAGAGAGCACCTGGTGGCGGAGGAGCGCCGTTCCGTCGGCGGGCAGACGCAGGGCCGCCGCGACATCCGCCGGGGGTGTGGTCTCCGTGACGGCGAGGAGAGTGCTCCGGGCCTCTCCGCCGCGTTTCGCGGTCTCGGCGAGCCAGGGGTACGGCTCGCCGGCGGCGGCCGGGGCCATGGAGGAGGCGGGGCGCACGGTCAACTGCCGGTGTTCCCTTACGGTCACCGCGGCACCGGCGCGGCCGACGACCAGACGCTCGCCCTTGAGGAGTTGCAGCGCCTTCTGCACGGTGGCGTTCGAGGCACCGAACCGCTCCTTGAGCCGCACGGTGGACGGCAGACTGGCGCCCGGGGCGAGATCCCCGGTCATGATCTCGTCGCGCAGATCGGCGGCGATCCGCTCGTGGAGGGAGCGGCGATCGTACGCGTCCCCCTCGGTGCGAGGCGTGGTCATCGTTCGATCCCCATCTCGTAGCGCAGCCGCTGCCGGTGAGCGGGCATGGTCATCACATCGGCCTGGACAGGACGGTCCCCGGCGTCGAAGGTCACGCGGACCAGCCGGAGCACCGGCTCACCCGGCTCGGTGCGCAGGGCTTCGCGCTCCTGGGCGTCGGGCATCCGGGCCGACACGTCCTCCCGGACGCGTACGCCGACGTACCCCAGCTCCGCGAGCAGGGTGACGGCCCCGCCGGGGATCTTCGCCGTCCCGGCGAGACGCGTGCCGCGCGCGATCGACGCGGGGTAGTACGTGTCCGTCAGCTCGCAGGGCACGTCCTCCAGGAACATCACGCGCCTGCGCACCACGACCGCCTCCCCCGGGGCGACACCCAGCAACTCCGCCACCTCCTCCGACGCCGCCACCTCACCGGCCCCGACGATCCGCTGACCGCCCCGCCGCCCTCGCGCCGCCAGCTCCGCTCCCCACGCGTCGGGGTGGCCCTGGCCCTGCGGTGTCAGATACGGCATCGAGGTACTGACCCACGCGCCGACGCCCATGACGTCCTCCTGTGCTGATGCCCGGAACCTGACCTTGCTGCTTTACACGGTAAGCGAGTCGGTTCCGCTGCTCGCGGCTCGCACCACAGAGCAACCTTGCCGCTTTTCGCGAATAGCGATACGCTCCTCGGGATCGTACAGCTCAGGACGGTGGAGGTCGGCTGATGGGATGTGCCGAAGGCGGCGTGGTGGTGCTGCGGTGGCGGCGTCATCCGAGCTCGGTGGCGGCAGCGCGCGCGGAACTGCGGAAGGCGCTGGCCGGTTGGGGGATGTCGGCGCTGGAGGACTCCGCGGTTCTGGTGCTGTCGGAGTTGGTCACGAACGCGGTGCGACATGCCCGTGTGCCGTCGGGGCGGGAGATCGAGACGCGTTTCGTTCCGGTGCGCCTCCCAGTCCCCGACGGCCTACGGATCGAGGTGCATGACGCGTCCGCCCTGCGGCCGTTCCGGTGGGCGGAGCCGCCGGACGCGTGCGGCGGGCGTGGCCTCGTCATCGTGGACGCGCTGGCCGACGAGTGGGGCGTCACCGACCGGGGCGGCGTCGGCAAACTGGTGTGGGCGTCGTGGCGGTCTCCTGGCGTCGGCTGAGCCCCAGGTTCCGGCGGCTCCGACGACCCTGACAGCGCGAAGGACGGTGACAGCAGCCGTGATGCCTGAGCAGACGCCGCGTGCCGTGCGGGGGCGCAGCCCCGGCCCCCGGCCGCCTTTATATGGGGCATACGCGGTTTTGTTGCCCTTCTCAGCGCCTCCTCAGCCTGCTCTCATGTACGGCGCCCAGAGTCGTTGACATGACCGACAACTACCGCGGCAGCGGCGACGCAGACAGCACGCAGCAGCACCCCACCCAGGGGTTCCAGGGCCCGGCCTATCCGCCGCCGCCCTCGTACGGTCCGGTGTTTTCCGCCGCTCCCGCGGGCGCCCACGGTGCGCACGGGTCCACGGCGACCGCTCGGCGGGCCAGGGGGCCCGTCGCGTTGCTGGCCGCCGTCGCGCTGGCCGCGGCCGTGGTCGGGGGTGGGTCGGCCGCGTTGGTCGGCGCGTACACGGGGAACAGCGGGGGTGTCGGCAGCGGGGACACCGCCATCCACGGGACGACCGTCTCGCAGAGCAGCGCGGGCACCGTCGCGGGGGTCGCGCAGTCCGTGTCGCCGACGATCGTCGAGATCAACGCGACCTCGACGAGCGGTGAGGCCACCGGCTCCGGCGTGATCATCACGTCCGACGGCGAGATCGTCACCAACAACCACGTCATCTCCGGGGCCTCGTCCGTGAAGGTCCAGCTCAGCACCGGCAAGACATACACCGCCAAGATCGTCGGCACCGACGCCGACAAGGACCTCGCGCTGATCAAGCTGGAGGGCGCGAGCGGTCTGAAGACGGCCTCGCTCGGCGACTCCGGCCAGGTGAAGGTCGGCGACGAGGTCGTGGCGATCGGCTCCCCCGAGGGCCTGACCGGCACCGTCACCAGCGGGATCATCTCGGCCCTGAACCGCGATGTCACCGTCGCCAAGGACCAGGATCAGGGACAGCAGCAGCAACAGCAGGGGCAGGGGCAGCAGGGCGGTGGCAACTGGCCCTTCGAGTTCGGTGGCCAGCAGTTCAACGGCGACACCGGCACCTCGAAGACCACGTACAAGGCGCTCCAGACCGACGCCTCGCTCAACCCGGGCAACTCCGGCGGCGCCCTGATCAACATGAACGGCGAGATCATCGGCATCAACTCCGCGATGTACGCGCCGAGTTCGTCCTCCGCCTCCAGCGACTCCAGCGCCGGCAGCGTCGGCCTGGGCTTCGCCATCCCGATCAACACCGTCAAGGCGGACCTCTCGGCGCTGCGCTCCGGCGGTACGCAGTCATGAGCGGCACAGGAACCGGCTCCGGCGCCCCCCTCACCCGTCCGGCGGGACCGAGCGATCTGGCGCTTCCGCTCGCCCTCGTCCATGATCTTGCCCAGGCCACGGCGCCCACGCGCCGCGCCGACGAGGTCCGTACCGCCGCCGCTTCGAAGAGGCGTGGAGCGGGCCGCCGCCGTAAGGCCGCCGTGCGAGGCTGAAAGCCGAACTGTCCGATACCGACCACTGACGAGGTAGACGCCACATGAGTCCCGCCGAAGGCGATCGCGATCCGCAGCGCATCCTGATCGTCGACGACGAGCCCGCCGTACGGGAGGCCCTGCAGCGGAGTCTCGCCTTCGACGGATACGGGACCGAGGTCGCCGTCGACGGGATCGACGCCCTCGCCAAGGCCGCCGCCTACGCGCCGGACCTGATCGTCCTGGACATCCAGATGCCGCGCATGGACGGCCTGACCGCCGCCCGCCGGCTGCGCGGGGGCGGCTCGAAGGTGCCGATCCTGATGCTGACCGCCCGCGACACGGTCGGCGACCGCGTCACCGGCCTGGACGCGGGCGCGGACGACTACCTGGTCAAGCCGTTCGAGCTGGACGAGCTGTTCGCCCGGATCCGCGCGCTGCTGCGGCGCAGCTCGTACGGGGCCGCCTCCGGCGAGGTGCCCGACGACGACGTGCTGTCCTTCGCCGATCTGCGGATGGACCTGACGACGCGCGAGGTCGTGCGCGGCAACCGCCGCGTCGAGCTGACCCGTACCGAGTTCACGCTGCTGGAGATGTTCCTCGCGCACCCGCGCCAGGTGCTGACCCGGGAGCAGATCCTCAAGGCGGTGTGGGGCTTCGACTTCGAGCCCAGCTCCAACTCGCTCGACGTGTACGTGATGTATCTGCGCCGGAAGACCGAGAGCGGCGGCGAACCCCGGCTGGTGCACACGGTGCGGGGGGTGGGGTACGCGCTGCGCTCCGACGCGGGCGGCGGACCGGCCGGGGGGATCGCTCCCGTCGGTGGCTTCGGTACGAGCTTCGACGGTGGCCACGGAAGCGGAGGCGGAAGCGGAAGCGGCAGTCGTTACGGGTACCGCGACGGCGGCCCGGCGTGACCGGTCCCGTCCAGCGGTTCCGTACGCTCCCGCTGCGCTCCCGCCTCGCGCTGCTGGTCGCCTCGGCCGTGGCGATCGCCGTCACCGCCGTCGCCGTCGCCTGCTGGCTGCTGACCCGTACCCAGCTCCCGAGCGAGCTGGACTCGTCCCTGGAGAACTCCACCGCGCCCCGCAGCTCGGTGCAGGGCGCGCTCGCCGTCTGCAACGCGGGCGCCAACCCGGACACCGGCACCACCCCCGGCTTCGTCTACATCCAGGTGGTCCTGCCGGGCGGGCAGCGCTGCGTGGCCCCGGGCTCCGAGCCCGTGAAGGTCCAGCAGGAGGACCTCGACGTCGCGAACGGCACCAGCCACAGCTCGCTGCACGACAGCGTGACCGAGGACGGCGCCAAGGTCCGCGTCTTCACCCGGCGCGTCGACTACGACGCGGGACCGCCGATCACCGTCTCCCTCTCGCGCCCCCTCGCCGAGATCGACGCCTCCCTCAACGAGCTGGCCCTGCTGCTCGCGCTCGTCGCCGGTGTCGGGGTGATCGGCGCGGGCCTGGCGGGCCTCTGGGTCGCCAGGTCGGGGCTGCGGCCGGTCGACGGGCTGACCCGGGCCGTCGAGCACGTCGCGCGTACGGAGGACCTCACCGTCCGTATCCCCGTCGAGGGCGAGGACGAGATCGCCCGGCTGTCGCGCTCCTTCAACTCCATGACCGCCGCCCTCGCCTCCTCCCGGGACCGGCAGTCGCAGCTCATCGCGGACGCCGGGCACGAGCTGCGGACGCCGCTCACCTCGCTCCGTACCAACGTCGAGCTGCTCGCGCGCAGCGAGGAGACGGGCCGCGCCATCCCGCCGGCCGACCGCAGGGCCCTCATGGCGTCCGTCAAGGCGCAGATGACCGAGCTGGCCTCGCTGATCGGGGACCTCCAGGAGCTGTCGCGGCCGGACGGCACCGACCCCGGGCCCCTCCAGGTCGTCGCGCTCCACGAGATCATGGGGAGCGCGCTGGAGCGGGCGCGGCTGCGCGGCCCCGATCTGACGATCACCACGGACCTGCGGCCCTGGTACGTACGGGCCGAGCCGGCCAGTCTGGAGCGTGCGCTGGTCAACGTGCTGGACAACGCGGTGAAGTTCAGCCCGTCCGGCGGCTCGATCGAGGTCACGCTCAACGGCGGCCAGGGCGGGAACGGCGAGCTGACCGTACGCGACCACGGCCCCGGCATCCCCGCCGAGGAGCTGCCGCACGTCTTCGAACGCTTCTGGCGCTCCCCGTCGGCGCGCGCGCTGCCCGGCTCGGGGCTCGGTCTGTCGATCGTGGCCCGTACGGTCCAGCAGGCGGGCGGCGAGATCGCGCTGCGCCAGGCGGCGGGCGGCGGGACGGTCGCGGCGATCCGTATCCCGGGCGCGCCGACACCGCCGCCGGACGGGATGTGACGGGCCCGCACCCTCACATCCCCGTCACGTACCCCGTCTCGTACCCCGGACCCGTTACGTCGCCCGTTACGTCGCCCCGCCCAGCCGTACCGCCGACCCCACCAGCCGCGCCCTGATCCCCTCCGGCTCCACGGTGATGTGCTGCAACCGCACGTCGCCCGGGGTCTTCGGCAGCTTGAAGGAGAGCGAGAGCCGGTCGGACAGCTCCGGCGGGCGGAGGTTGAGCAGCGCGTCGACCAGCGCCGGATCGATCCCGGCCCGCTTCAGCAGCCCGGGGTTCTCGGCGACGACGTCGACCAGGTTGAGCCGCAGGAGTTCCTGGACGAAGCGGGGCCGCCCGGTGAACCGGCTCAGCGCCTCCTCGCTGCGCAGCGCCCGGTCCACGTCCGTCTGTGGCACCCCGAGCGCCTTCACGACGGCGGGCACCTCCAGCAGTTCGCGGGCCCGGTTCTTCTCCTTCGCGATCAGGGCGGCGGCCTCGGGCGCCAGCCGCAGCCCGGAGTGGGCGCGGTCCTTGCCCGGCCGGTACGTGGCCACCCCGGGGATGTCGAGCCGCATCCCGTCGACGGTGGTGGACACCGCCTTGCCGCCCTCGTTCCTGATGTGCGCGTCGGCCCGTACCCGCAGGTCGTAGCCGGCCACCGGCAGCGATCCCGCCATCCGTACGGAGCCCGCGCCGTTGTCGGTGAACTTGACCTGGGAGGCGCCCAGTTCGCGGTTGAGGTCGTCGAAGCTGAGCAGCACGTCGCCGTCCATCCGGCTGACGACCGCGCCCTTGACGGCGGTGGGCAGATCGCCGACGACCCGGATGTCGTTGGCGCTGGCCCGTACCTCGGCGAGCGAGACCCGGTCGGCGGCGACATGGGGGACGGTGACGTCGACACGGTCGAGCCGCTTGCCGAGGACCTGGGTGAGGAACGGGAAGCCGTGGATGTCGACGGCCGGAGGGGTCGCCAGACCGAGCGACTCCTGCAGCTTCTCCTCGGCCTTGTCCTGCGCGTAGAGCAGGGCGGCGCGGTCGGCGAGCAGCAGGAACGCCGTGCAGGCGACGAGCGTGACGCTCAGTTTCAGCGCGGAGGAGAGGGAGCCGAAGCGGCGGCCCCAGTTCCCTCTCCGTCCGCTCTTCCCGCGCTTCCGGTGGTCGGGCGGGGTCCAGTCCTCGTCGTCCCGGTCGGACGTCAGACCGAGAGTCTGCGGATCGCGCGGGGCATGGACGAACTCGTCCTCAGGCGTGGCGAGTTGGGCCAGTTCGTCGTAAGGGTTGGGATAGGGGGCGGGGTGGGGGCCGGGCGCGGTGGGAGGCGTGGGGGCGGGGTCGGCGCCGGGCTCGGGGGCGGACAGATGCTCGGGCATGCGGGTGGGGGGTCGCATCGGTTCATCCCAACACGCCCCGCCGGTTCAGCACACCTGTTGCACCATCGGTATCGGCCCTTTTATCCAGGATTATCCGGCTATTCATGTGGGGGATCTCGCGATTCCGCGACGGAACGAAGGGGCGGCGACCCGACGCGCCTCGCCCGCACCCTCCGCCGCCCCTCGCCCCGGCGCCCTCAGCCGTTGTGCCGTATCAGCGACTCCACCAGCCCGGCCCGGGTGGCGGGGAAGTCCAGCGGTACGATCCCGAGCCCGCGCCAGCCGCTCGCCTCCGCCCCGTCCAGGAAGGTGTGCACCTGCGGGTTGAGCCGGTCGGAGTTCCACCGGGGCGGCAACAGGGCCGCCGTACTGACGTAGTTGACGAACAGCTTGCCCGGCTGCGTCGCGGCCTTGCGGAACTGGGCTTCGATCTTGGGGTACTTGGCGCCCGGCTCCGCCTCGTAGTCGTCCTGGATGTCGAAGAGCCCGCCGTCCCCGTACCGCAGTCCGGGCAGTCCCCCGTTGTCCCCGAGCAGCACGACGCGCCCGCGCGCCTGGCCGAGCGTCGGCAGTCCGCCGTCGAGCCGGAAGAGGGAGCGCCAGCCCTTGCCGTCGAGATACGTGTCGAAGATCCGCCGGAACTCCGCGTCGCTCTCGCTGGAGTACTCCTGCTTGACCCGCATGAGGACGGTCTCGGAGGGGTTGGCCCGGAGGAAGTCGCGGCAGGCGTTGAGGACGTCGTCGAAGTTCAGGTTCTGGTAGAACGCGGCGTGGTGAATGGTGAACGCGCCCTCGAACAGCCGGCAGCGGATGTCCAGGAAGCGGACGCCACTGGTCAACTGGTCGGCTATGGAGGTGTTCTGGCAGGCCACGTAGAGCCCGCCGGAGCGGGCGCCGGAGTTGTGCGTACCGGGGATGGTCAGGCGCTGCACGGGGGTGGAGTCGGCGAAGCCGCCCATCCAGTCGTGGGTGGCGAGGACGCGCGGGGGCGCGCCCGCCGTGGCGCCCGGCGCGGCGGCGAAGGCGGTCCCGCCGGCGGCGCCCGCGCCCACCAGGGCGGTGGCGGATACGGCGAGGGCGCCGGCGAGAAAGCCGCGGCGGGTACCGGGAGATGCGCTCATGTGGGGGTGCCTCCGTCGTCCGTGAAGAGCAGGGGAAACAGCCCTCGGATTATGACGGGTACACGTCATCAGGGGAACATGTCACCAGGCATCGCCAGGAGAACCCATCACCGGTCACCACCTCCGCACGGTCCCGCCTCCGCACGGTCCCGCCTCCGCACGGTCCCGCCCCCGTCTCGGGTCGCCTCCGTCTCGTCCCGCCTCCGCGCCTACTGGTCCTCCTCCTCGTGGTGGTGCCCGCCACCCGAGCAGTTGTGCCCCGCGGCGGCCCGCTGCACGGGCGCAGGCCCCTGCATGACCTCGTCCGCGGAGTCCTCCGCCTCCCGCTCGTCGCGGTCGTTCTTGCTGCTCATCTTCAGCCCGTCCCCGGTCGGCGTGCCCTCGACCTCGCCCTCGCGCTGCTGGAGGACGTGCTTGAGCTCATGGGCCAGCGTCTTGTTGTCGAAGCCGCCCTTCCCCCGCACGATGTGCTCCCCGGAGGTGTACGCGCGCGCCCCGATCTCCGCCGCCGAACGCTGCGCCACCACGTCGTCGTGCAGACGTACGGTCGAGAAGTCGGCGCCCTTGTGCCGCGCCTCCATCTCCTGGCGGAGCGGCTTGGGGATCGGCTGTCCCGTCTTCCCCAGCACGTCGTGGACGAGCGAACCACCCTGCATCTCGTCCTCGTACGTGGCCGGGCGCACCCGGCGCTGCACGGCCGAACCCGCCGCGGCTCCCGCTCCCGCCGCCGCCTCATGGCCGCACGACGGACCGTGCTCGTGCTTCTCCGCCGCCAGCAACTGCACGACCGCGGCATTGCCCATGGAACGCTGCAACGCCATCATCGACCCCGGGCTCCGGCTCTCCGCTCCCGCGCCGGCCGCGGTGTGGGGCGCCATGAGGGGAGAGTCGGCCGACCGGACGGGCGGGGCCGGCTGCCGTCCCGCGGCACCGCCCGGCCGGGCGCCCCTGTTCAACTTCTCTTCGTGGCCGTGCAAGGGACCGTCTCCTTCACAGAACGCCGGGGCAAGAGCTGACCTGCCATCAAACCTCGGAACAGGCTACGGACTGAAGGCCCCTGAGGACACCGTCGGAGGCACGCCCGGTGCCCTCCCGCCCTCGGTCCGTGTCGGTCCGCCTCGCGTCCGCCTCGTGTCCGCCTCGGTCCGCCTCAGCCGTTGTCACCCTTGTCGATGCTCGGCGCGCCCATCGCCCCGCCCGCGACCCTGGCCGCGATGGTGGCGAAGTCCTTCAGAACACCCCAGTGGGTCTTGTCCTGCGGAAGGAACGGCTTGATCGGGGAGTTCTCCGGGAGACCCGCGCTCACCAGCGCCTTGTACTTGTTGTAGACCGTCGCGATGTCCTTGCGGACCTGCATCGCACCCGACTTCTCCGGCGTGCCCTTGAGGCGGTCGTCGTTGGTCGCCGCGATGCTCGCGACATCCATCAGGAAGCAGTCGAGGAGATCGGTGACATCCTTCGACGTGGCGTTCGGCTCCTTGTTCTCCACGTCCTGCGCGAGCAGATTCGCCATTTCGAGGGCGACGGACTTGTAGACCTCGTAACGGGGACTGCCCGGAATCGCGCCGAGGACGTGGTCCGACTGCTTGGCGTCCTCGGAGTTCATCATCTTGGGGCCGCCACGGCTCTCCTCAAGACCGGGCACGGGGAAGGGGAGCCCCTTGAAGCCCTCCTCCTCCTGGGCGAGATGAGGCTTCTTGTCCGCCATGGGGTGAATGGCGAACTCATGGGCGAGCATGCCCGCGATATAGCCGAGGTCGTAGCTCTCGAAGTAATAGGCGGCGAGGGTGACGGTGACGCCGTCCTCACCGCGGTCCACCACGTCCGCCGGGGTCTCCGTCGTCCGCTGCTCGATGACGATGTCGCACTTGCGGTTGCCGAGGAACTGCTGGATCGCCTCGTGCGACGACAGGAGCTGGAGCACCCGCGTGGCCTTCTCGCGGTACTTCTCGTTCTCCTGGTTCAGGTTGGTGAACGCGATCTTCCCGCTGGACAGCCGCGCCAACTGGATCGGTACCGGGGCGCGCTGCACCGTCCCCGTACCGCCCCTGCCCGCGCCGGCCGACGGCCTGCTCGACGGCTCGTGACGGTGCGGACCGGCCTCCATCCTCTGCACGACGGCCATGTTGCCCGCGGAGCCCTGCCACGCCAGCATCGACGCCCGGCTCGGGTCGCCCGCTCTCCCGGCGTACGCGGCGTCCGGCGCCGCCGAGGCCGGTACGGGCGCGACCGGCGTCGCGTGCTTCACCCCTACCCGTGCGACCCCCGGGGCCGACTTCTCTTCGAGGGCAGGCAACAGAACGTCTCCTTCAGACTGCACCAGCACAGATCACCCGGTAGTGAACAGTGCCGGAACTCGCCGGTGGAGGGCCCCGGGGGCGTCCATGGGGGCAGAGTCGTTGCCCCGGGCCCGCCCGCTCGCCGCCGTCCCGTTCCACGGCGTCGGCCTCCCGCCCGTAGGAAAGTACGGGCGGGAGGCCGACGCCGGTCGGAAACCGGTGGAACGGATGGAACCGATGGAACCGGCGGAACCGGTGGAACCGATGGACCCGGTGGGTCAGAGACCGTCGGTGTAGAGGAGCCGGTTGGGCGAGCCCGCCCCGATCGACGTCACCAGGTCCTTGTCGGACTCCTGGATGAGCCAGTTGGAGACGGCCGCGGGGGAGGCCGTCGGGTACTTCTCCTTGAGCAGCGCGGCGACCCCGGCGACATGCGGGCTGGCCATCGAGGTGCCGTTGAGCGCGTTGTATCCGCCGCCGAGCTTGGCGGAGATGATGCCGACCCCGGGCGCGTACAGTTCCAGACACGTCCCCCAGTTGCTGAAGGTGGCCTGCCGGTCCTCCTTGTCGGTGGCCCCGACCGTGACCACCTTGGACGCGCTGGCGGGCGAGACGTCACAGGCGTTCTGGTTCTCGTTGCCGGCCGCCACGACCGACACGACACCGCTGTCGGCCACGGCGTTGACCGCCGCGTTGACGGCCGTGGACCTGGGTCCGCCGATGGACGCGTTCATGACCGCCGGCTGCTTGGCGTTCTTGGCCACCCAGTCGAACCCGGCGAGGACCCCGGCCCACGTACCACTGCCGTCGCAGCCGAGCACCCGGACGGAGACGAGCGAGACGTCACGGGCC
Source organism: Streptomyces sp. NPDC087310 (assembly GCF_044744405.1). Classification (NCBI taxonomy): domain Bacteria; kingdom Bacillati; phylum Actinomycetota; class Actinomycetes; order Kitasatosporales; family Streptomycetaceae; genus Streptomyces; species Streptomyces sp. NPDC087310. The sequence goes on from NZ_JBIUYF010000005.1 coordinate 742,406, forward strand.
ACGCCGTAGTTCGAACCGCCGACGGTGCCCGCGACGTGGGTGCCGTGGAAGTGGCAGTCCTGCCCGTTCTGTCCGTCACCGACCGAGTCGAACCCGACACTCGCCCGGCCGGCGAACTCGGGGTGCGCCGTCTCGATCCCCGAGTCGACGATGTAGGCGGTGACGCCCTTGCCGGTGCCCTTCACGTCGTACTGCCCGTCGAGCGGCAGGTTCCGCTGGTCGATCCGGTCCAGCCCCCAGCTCAGCGCCGGCACCCGCGCCTGACGGCCGGCCAGGGCCCTTGCCCCGGCCCCGGCCTTGGCCCCCGCCTTCGTCGTCGCCGAATTGGCCGTGACCACCGCGTTCTCCTCGACGGCGGCGACCGCCGGGAAGCGGCGCACCAGATCCAGCTCGGAGGGGCTCAGCTTGGCGGCGAACCCGGAGAGGGCGGTCTCGTACGTATGCAGGGGGTTGACCCGGAGCTGCCGCAGAACGGTGGACGGCGAGAACAGGGGCTTGAGGGAGACGATGTACTGCCCCGGAACAGCCTGGGCGGACCGCTCCAGTGGTGCCAGCCCCCGGTCGGGGTCCGCCGCCATGGCATCGGTACCGGTACCGGCGAGCAGGGGAACGAGCAGCAGTAGGGCGGCCGATGCCCAGCGTGCGCGCAGGCGCATAGATGTACTCCTTGAAGGTGGCTGATCGCCGGACATGTCCCGGCCGGGGCACGTCCGCGATGTCCGAACACCTTTCTTTCGTCCACGCGGGCGGGGCGGCTTGAGCACTCGTACCCACTGATGGCCGGATGGAGTAACGCGACCGCCCGCCCTCGCTCTTGGCCGGCGTGACGAGCGGCGAGCGGGGGCGGGCCATCGGTGCTCTCCCCACTGGCGCAGTCGCAGGGAGAGTTACGCCGATCGACGGACGGTACCCGATCGGCGACACAGAGCGACCCTAGCGTCACCCAGAGGCGCGTATCAAGTGTTTGACGTCTAACGTGTGAGTCGAAGCATTGCCGCACGTGCTACGAAAACAGAACGGGCGGCCCCCACCTGCGCCGGTGGGAACCGCCCGCGTCAACCACTTGGCACCTCAGGCCAGGTCGTCGAACTCCCCCTCCTTGGCGCCACCGAGGAAGGCACGGAGCTTGGCACGGCTCGTACGGATGACGACGTTCGGATTGTCGCTCTCACGCATCAGGATCTCGCCTTCGTGCTCGGCCAGTTCCAGGCAGTCGGAGCCCTCGGCGTTCGAAGACTTGGAGGACTTACGCCACTGAACTTCCATGATTTTCACGCCTTCATACTCATACCTGTTTTGCGATCTTGCGGATGAAGTCCCGCGAGCCCTCAGGGTCGAGCGACTTCTCCTCCGTCCGATCCAGCGCGACTCTCCAGTTCTCAAGACTCGTTTCGGAATCCAGAAAACCGGAACCGGTCGCGGTGTCCGTCTGTACGGTGTCGAGCTGCGGAACAGGACCGTAGACGTAGTGTGCCGAACTACTGGCAAACGGGAAACCGCCCGCCGCGAACGGGATCGCCCGGATCGTGACGTTGTCACGGTCCGACTGCTTCAGCAGGTGTTCAAGCTGGTTACGGGCGACAGCAGCGCCGCCGTACGCCATCCGTAGCGCCGCTTCATGGATCAGGAAGGTGCAGGCAGGCGGATCCGCCCGGTCGAGCACATCCCGGCGCCGTAGCCGATGGGAGAGTTGGCGGCGCTGCCGCGCGGGCCGGGGCGGCGGGACGCTCTCCGCGAAGACCGCACGCGCATAGTCCTCGGTCTGCAACAGGCCCGGCATATACATGATCTGCACCGACCGGAAACCTGCGGCATGGTGTTCCAGTTCGGCCAGGTCGATCGCGTCAGTGGAGAGGTCGCCCCGATAGTCCTCCCACCACCCGTTTATGCGCTCCGAAGCCATTCCTGCGAGCGCTTCGATGTATGCCGCGTCGGGACACTCGTAGTGTCCGGCCCACGTGCGTACTCGCTCGCCACTCACACCGAACCGCCCTGATTCGGTGTTGCTGATGGTGGTGCGGTCCGTGCCGAGCAAGTCTGCGGCTGCGGCGGGCGTGAGGCCGGCATGCTCACGCATCTTGCGCAGTTCGGTGCCCAGCCTGCGCTGCCGTGCCGTGGGTGTCTTCCTGGGTGGCATCGCCTTCTCCTTCGTCAGATCTCGGTATGACTCGTGCGCCATCAACAGCTCATGGTCGCAGAGCGTATCCATTCAAGTACCAAAACTGATACTTAGCCGCTAACGTACTCACTGCACCGCGTCGCACGTCAGTAAGACCGAAGTGCAGCCGCCCCAGCGCGCCCTGAACCCTGCGCAGGTGCGGCCTATGCCACGCATGGCGAGCAGCGCAACCAGCTCAGACCGCGTTGGGAGACGACGACATGACCACCGTTACCGCCTTTCCCGCACCTTCCGCACTTCCGGCACCACCACCGCCCCCGCAGGGCGGTGAGAGCTATCGGCTCGCCGTGCCGAACACGGCGAACGCCCCGAGAATCGCAAGGGATTTCGTCGGATCACTTCTGCGTGTCGGCAGGCATTCCGCCCTCGTGGACGACGCGCGTCTGTGCATCACCGAGATCGTCACCAACGCCCATCGGCACACCCGTACGCGGCAGATCCGCATCGACGTGACCATCAACCGGAAGCAGGTCACCGTCTCCGTCACGGACGACAAACCATGGGCCCTGCCGATGCCCCAGAACCGTGGCCAGGCCCAGGAGTTCGAGGACGGCCAGGGTCTGCACCTCGTGGACACCCTCGCCCGCGCGTGGGGCACGACGATCTACGGAGCCTGCTCGCCCCGGGCGAAAGCGGTCTGGTTCATGCTCGCCAGAAGCGAGGTCGCGGAGGCGTGACGCAGCCCGCGACCGGCGCTCCGCTGTGGGACGTCGTGGTGGCCGGGGGCGCGCTGGCGCTGGTGGCAGGAGGGCTGATCTTCACTCCCGTACCGGGCCGCCGGACAGAAGGTTCTTTACGGCCGTTGCGAGGGCAGCGGCTGAAGCGTGGGCCAACGGGTGAGCACGCTCTCCCGCATGGCCGCAGCGAGCATTCCGAGATCCTTCAGCTCACCGCCCCCCTCGGCCATTTGGCTGACGACCCGGAGACGGTGTGCCAGCCTCTGGCGGGCGGTCGCGGTGCCCCACTTCCAGTCGCGGTCGGGGATGTCGCCCAGGTGGTCGACGGTCCCGCGCTGGGCACGCTGGACCAAGGCGTCACCCCGTAGCAGCCAGCCGGCACACGCGTCCGCGAGATCCCCCTGGACCTCCGTGCCGGTCGCGTCGCGCCATGCCGTGCGGTAGGCGGTCTCCGCCGCGACCAGGATGTCCGGGCCGGGATCGGTGACACACCAGCAGGTCGGAAAGCCGATGCGCAGGTACGCGAGTTCCACCAGCCCGTTGCCCAACGCGGCCTGTTCGAAGTCGATGAACCGCACACCGGTACTGGTGTGCATGTCGTTGCCGGGACAGGGATCACCGTGCAGCAGGGCATGGCCCTCCGCCCGGGCCAGGCGGTCCACCAGGGCCTCAGCCTCGGTTCGAGCACCGGCCGGCACCACCACACCGAGCGTCCGGGCAAGCCTGAGGAAGGAGCCGACATCGTCCTGGGTCGGGCCCGACCAGGCCGGAAGACTGCCCACGGCGTCGGCCCCGGTGGCGGCGTGGAGCCGGGCCAGCGCCGCCGCGTAATCCACCATCCAGTCTTCGCGGGGCTCCTGATGCTCCACGTATTCCAGGACCAGCACCCGTTCGGCCGGATCGGTACCCAGGAGCGCCGGCACCACAGGCGGGTCGACCCTGGACGCGAGCCGCAGCCCGGTCACCTCGCGCGCATACCTCTCAGATGCTTCCGGGCCTTCGACAAGCTGCTTGACCACCACAGGCGTGCCCGACAGCTCGGCTCGCCACACGCGTGAGCGCGGGCTACTGCCCAACCTGCGGGCCCGCCGGGGCGACCCCAGCTCGGCCCTGAGCTTCTCCCCTATGGGCATGGATGACCGCATGGCCGCATCTTTCCATGGGGCAAGGGCAATCCGGGCGGCGGTGGTTCGGGTGCGGGTTCGGGTGCGGGTGCCGGCCGGCCTGTGGGGTTGGGCCGGGGGTGAGTTGGGCGCCGCAGCCCGCCCCACCAGGCCGCGCCCGCACCCCACCACCAGCAACCAACACCGCCGTCACTCGGCCGAGGTCATGAACTCCAGGATCCGGGCGTTGACCTCGTCCGCGTGGTCGATCTGGGGGCCGTGGCCCGTGGCCTGGACGATCTCGGCGCGGGCGCCCGGGATCAGGCGTGGGACGCGTTCCACCTGGCGCTTCGGGTGGACCAGGAGGCTTCGCTCGCCGAGTACCAGGTAGAGCGGGGTGCGGATCGTGCGCAGTTCGTCCTCGGTCAGCGGGAGCGGGGCCGGGCGGCGGATGCGGTACGCGCGGACACTCGCCCTGATCATGGCGCGCAGCTCCGGCACGACGAGCACCGGCTGTTCCAGCCAGGCGGCCAGACGGGGGCGGAACCGCTGGGGGGCCGAGGTGGCGAGGAGGCCGATGAAGATCCAGGCGAAGAAGCGCAGGCCCACCTTCTCCAGCCCGCCGGGGTCGAGGAGCGTGACCGAGGCGAGGCGACCGGGTCTGCGGTGCGCCTGGTTGAGGGTGAGCCACCCCCCGTACGAACTGCCGACGAGGTGCACGCGGTCGAGGCCGAGGCCCGCGAGCGCCTCGTCCAGCCACTGTGCGGCTCGTTCGGGCTGGTGGATCGGTTCGCGCTGCACGCTGCGTCCGGGGTCGCCCGGGGTGTCGATGGCATAGACGGGGCGTTCGGCGCTGAGCGCGGGGGTGTTGGGATACCACATGGCCGAGCAACTGCCCGCCCCGTGCACCAGGACGATCGGGGTGCGGGACGCGGCGGCGGGGTCCATGGGGCCGTACCGGTAGACGTGGGTGGTGCCGAAGGTGGTCTCCACGTCGGACTCGGCGACGGCCGGCGCTCCCAGCGCGTACAGCGCGTCGCAGGCCGCGAAGTAGCGGTCCCGCAGGGCGTCGTTCGTGTAGCGGCCGACGTCGGGCCGGGTGCGGGTCGTTGTCTCGGGCATGGCGGGCCACCTCCGGAGGCATCCGTTCTTTATGGTACGACCGTATCATGATGATGGTACGGCTGTACCATGAAACCGTCCCGCCGGCGAGCGGGCGACGTGACCGACGAGCGGAGAACGCGGCCGATGCCCAAGCGGGTGGATCACGAGGAACGGCGTACCGAGATCGCCGAGGCGCTCGTCCGGGTGGCGGGGCGGCAGGGCCTGCACGCCGTGGGGATGCGTGATGTCGCTGCGGAGGCGGGGGTGTCGCTGCGGCTGGTGCAGTACTACTTCCAGACCAAGGAGAAGCTGCTGCTCTACGGGCTGGAGCACCTGGCCCGGCGCTTCACCGAGCGGGTCACCGCCCGGCTCGCCACCGTGGGGGACGATCCGGGGCCGCGCGCGATGATCGAGGCGGTCCTGCTGGTGTCGCTGCCGACCGACGAGGAGAGCCGTACCTTCCACCTCGTCTACACCTCGTACGCCGTGCTGGCCGTGACCGACAAGGCGCTCGCCGCCCAGCCCTTCACCGCCAACCCCGCCGCCGCCGAGGACGCCGTGGCCGGACTGCTCCAGCAGGCGCGGGAGGAGGGGCGCACGCTCCCCGGTACGGAGCCGCGCACGGAGGCGATCGCCCTGCTCGCCCTGACCGCCGGGCTCGGCACGAGCATCCTGGTCGGCCACCGGACTCCGGAGTCCGCCACCGCCGTACTCAACCATCACCTGGACCGGATCTTCCGGGACGCCTGACCCGCCGCCGTACCCCGCCGCCGTAACCCCGTCTCCGTACACGCCGAAGGGCGGCGGGCCAGGAGCCCACCGCCCTTCGGGCAGTACCGAGCGGAACCGACCGGTACCGGTACCGCTACCGCTACCGCTACCGCTACTTGATGATCGTGATGCGGTCCGCCGCCGGGGGCGCCAGCGGCGCCTGCGCCGTGGAGTTCGCCGCCAGGTACGCGTTGAACATGTCCAGGTCCGACGCGCCGACCAGCTTGTTCGTGCCCTGGCCCAGGACCGCGAAGCCGTCGCCGCCGCCCGCGAGGAACTCGTTCATCGCGACGCGGTACGTCTTCGCCGGGTCGATCGCCGCGCCGTTCAGCTTCACCGAGTCCGTGACGACGCGGGCCGCGCCCGACTTCGTCATGTCCAGGGTGTACGTGAGGCCCTTCGAGACCTGAAGGATCTTCGGCGACGCCTCGTTCGAGCCGCTGACCTGCTGCTGGAGCGCGGTGATGAGCTGCGTGCCGGTCAGGTCGACGGCGTTCATCATGTTGGTGAACGGCTGCACGGTGAACGCCTCGCCGTACGTGACGACCCCGTCGCCCTCACCGCCCGACGCCTTGTGCACCAGGTCCGAGCGGATCCCGCCGGGGTTCATGAAGGCGATCTGCGCGCCGCCCTTGTCCGCCGGGGCCATGCCCGCGAGCTGCGCGTCCGCGATCACGTCGCCGAGCGGGGTCTCGGGCGTCGTGGCGCCGCGCCCGTTGATGTCCGCCGAGATGTAGCCCTGCGGGGCATTGGCTATCGGCGCGGCCAGCTTGTTCCAGCGCGTGATCAGGTCGGTCATGTCCTGGGCCTTGGCCTGGTCACGGCTGACGATGTGGTTGGCCGACTTCACGCCCGCCCGCACGATGTCCTTCGTACGGAGGTCGTAGGTGAGCGTGGTGTCCGTGTAGAGCTTGCCGAACGACGAGGCGGACGTGACCAGGCGCGGGTTGCCGGACGGGTCCGGGATCGTGCACGCGTACGCCTGGTGCGTGTGGCCCGTCACCAGCGCGTCGACCTTCGGCGAGATGCCCTTGGCTATGTCGACGATCGGCCCGGAGATGCCGTCACCGGCGCCGGGGCTGTCGCAGTCGTAGTTGTACGCGGTGGAGGCCGGCGCGCCGCCCTCGTGGATCAGCGTGACGATCGACTTGACGCCCTGCCGGTCCAGTTCCTTGGCGTACTTGTTGACCGTCTCGATCTCGTCGTGGAACTTGAGGCCCTTGACGCCCTCGGCGGTCACGATGTTCGGCGTGCCCTCCAGGGTCACCCCGATGAAGCCGATCTTGACGCCGTTCTTCTTCCACACCGTGTACGGCTTGAGGACCGGCTTGCCGGTCTTCTCCGACGTCACGTTGGCGGCGAGGTACGGGAAGTCGGCGCCCTTGAACTTCTTGCCCTTCTCGTAACAGCCGCCTGTCGGGTGACAGCCGCCGTTCTGGAGACGGGCCAGCTCGGTGGCGCCCTCGTCGAACTCGTGGTTGCCGACGGTCGTCACATCGAGGTCGATCTTGTTGAGCGCCTCGATGGTCGGCTCGTCGTGGAAGAGGCCGGACAGCAGCGGGCTCGCGCCGACCATGTCGCCGCCGGCGGCGGTGATGGAGTACGGGTTGCCCTTACGGGCGGTGCGCAGCGAGGTCGCCAGGTACTCGACACCACCGGCGGGGATCGCCTTGGTCGTACCGTCGGCCTGCTTCTCGGTGACGGTACCCGCGGAGCCGGCCGGCGCCTCCAGGTTGCCGTGCAGGTCGTTGAAGGAGAGGAGTTGCACATCGACCGTCTTGGGCTTCGGCTTGGAGTGGCCGAAGCCCTGCCCGCCGCCGTGTGCGGGGGTCTGCGCGGTGGCCGGCATCGCGGCGACGAGGGCGCCTGCGGTGGCCAGACCGGCGGCAGCGGCGAGCACCCGCCGTGCCGCGCGGTTCTTCTGCGGTGTCGCTGACATCGATCCCCTTATGAACTCAAAAGTCTGGAGCCTGCGAGCGGCAGCCTAGAGTCAACGCGCGTAGCTCGGACAGGGGCGGCGGGTTACGAGTGGGTTGCCTTTACGCGTACGGCTACGTGCGTACGTCACCGGTCGGTGCCGGTCGGTGGCCGGTCGGTACCGCGTGCACCACTCCGGCCCGTACCCCTCCCGTGCCCCTCCCGGGCCGCGCCGCCGCCGTACCCTCGACGCATGACAGACGCAGTAGCCCGCGAGTCCGGCCGGCAGATCCAGACCCTCGACGCGCTCACCCCCGAGCAGGCCGAGGACGTCCTCGGCCTGCTCGCGGAAGCAGCCGCCACGGACGGGGTGCAGGCCGTCTCCGAGCAGGGGCGGCTCCAGTTGCGCGGCGGACACCGCGAGGGCGTACGGCACTTCCTGGTCACCGCGGACCGGGAGGGTGGCGACACGGGAGGCGGCGAGGGGGACGGCGGGACGCGGGAGCTGGTCGGCTACGGGCAGTTGGAGGACACCGACCCCATCGAGGCGCCCACCGTCGAGCTGGTCGTGCACCCCGGGCGGCGCGGCCGGGGCCACGGCCGGGCGCTGGGCCACGCGCTGCTGGGCGCCTCAGGGAAGCGGCTGCGGGCCTGGGCGCACGGCGGGAAGTCGGCGGCCCGCCATCTCGCGCAGGTGCTCGGGCTGACGCTCTTCCGCGAACTGCGCCAGCTCCGACGCCCGTTGGCCCCGCTGGGGATCGCGGAGCCGGTGCTGCCGCCCGGGGTCACCGTCCGCACCTTCGTCCCCGGGCAGGACGACGCGGCCTGGCTCGCGGTCAACGCCGCCGCCTTCGCCCACCACCCGGAACAGGGCGCGCTGACCCAGCGGGACCTGGACGACCGGATCGCCGAGCCCTGGTTCGACCCGAAGGGGTTCTTCCTCGCCGAGCGGGACGGGGAGCTGATCGGGTTCCACTGGACGAAGGTGCACGCCGAGGAGCAGCTCGGTGAGGTGTACGTCGTCGGCATCAGGCCGGACGCGCAGGGCGGCGGCCTCGGCAAGGCGCTCACGGCGATCGGGCTGCGCCATCTCGCGGCGCAGGCGCTGCCGACGGCGATGCTGTACGTGGACGCGGACAACACGGCGGCGGTGACGGTGTACGAGCGGCTGGGCTTCGTCACGCACGAGGTGGACCTGATGTACCGCACGGAGACCTGAGCCGCGTACGTACGGAGCGGGGCCGGGACCGTACGGGGCCACCCAGGGCCGGGTGGCCCCGGCCCCGGGCCACCCGAACGGCGTACCGTACGGTCGGCCCGGGGCCGCCACCCGAGCCACCCCTCCGAGCCACCCCTCCGAGCCGCCACCCGAGCCGCACCCGCGAGCCGGCCGTCCCCCGGCCCCCTCCCGGGTCCCCCGACCCCCTCCCGGGCCTCCCCAGGCCCCGGATCCGGCCCCGGGGAGACCCGCCCCGCTTCCCTGCATGTCATGTCGCCGTTACCGGCCATTCAGAAGCCCTTGCGACCCTCGGTGAATGCAGCCCGAGCCCGCTGTACCCCCCACCCCGGACGGCACGACCAACGGCACACCGAACGGCAGGACCGCTCCGAACGGCAGGATCCGTCTGACCCCCGCCCTCTCCGACGCGCCTGTCGTACCCTCCGCGCGGAAGAATAGGGACATGAGCCACCAGCCCGCCGAGGTTCCGGTCCAGCAGTCCCAGCCCCCTCAGCAGCCGTCCGTCGGCTTCATAGCCGCGCACCGGCCCCATACGGTCGCCGCGACCGGGTCGGCAGGCGATCTCGAACCCGATCTCGACTCCGACCTCGACGCGTACGAGGAGGACCGCGACCACGGCGGCGCCGAGCTGCCCCAGGGCCGGTTCCTGGACCGGGAGCGGAGCTGGCTCGCGTTCAACGAGCGGGTGCTGGAGCTGGCCGAGGACCCGACGACACCGCTCCTCGAACGGGCGAACTTCCTCGCCATCTTCGCGTCCAACCTGGACGAGTTCTTCATGGTCAGGGTCGCGGGCCTGAAACGGCGCATCGCGACCGGCGTCGCCACCCGCTCCGCCTCCGGCCTCCAGCCGCGCGAGGTGCTGGACCTGATCTGGACCCGCTCGCGCGAGCTCATGGCCCGGCACGCCGCCTGCTACCAGCAGGACATCGCCCCCGCGCTGGCCGACGAGGGCATCCACATCATCCGCTGGCCCGAGCTGACCGAGAAGGAGCAGGCGCGCCTCTTCACCCTCTTCCGCCAGCAGATCTTCCCGGTCCTCACCCCGCTCGCGGTGGACCCGGCCCACCCCTTCCCGTACATCTCGGGGCTCTCCCTCAACCTCGCGGTCGTCGTACGCAACCCCGTCAGCGGCCACCGCCACTTCGCACGGGTGAAGGTGCCGCCGCTGCTGGCCCGCTTCCTGGAGGCGTCGCCGCAGCGCTACGTACCCCTCGAAGACGTGATAGCCGCGCACCTGGAGGAGCTGTTCCCCGGCATGGAGGTGCTCGCGCACCACATGTTCCGGGTCACGCGCAACGAGGACCTGGAGGTCGAGGAGGACGACGCCGAGAACCTCCTCAAGGCGCTGGAGAAGGAGCTGATGCGGCGCCGCTTCGGGCCGCCGGTGCGCCTGGAGGTCGAGGAGTCCATCGACCCGTACGTCCTCGACCTGCTGGTCCGCGAGCTGAAGGTGTCCGACGCCGAGGTCTATCCGCTGCCGGGGCCGCTGGATCTGACGGCGCTCTTCCGTATCTCGTCGCTGGACCGGCCCGAGCTGAAGTTCCCCAAGTTCATCGCGGGCACGCACCGCGATCTCGCCGAGGTGGAGTCCGCCTCCGCGCCCGACATATTCGCCGCGCTGCGCGAGCGCGACGTCCTGCTGCACCACCCGTACGACTCGTTCTCCACCTCCGTCCAGGCGTTCCTGGAGCAGGCGGCGGCCGACCCGGACGTGCTGGCGATCAAGCAGACGCTGTACCGGACGTCCGGGGACTCCCCGATCGTGGACGCGCTGATAGACGCGGCGGAGTCGGGCAAGCAGGTCCTCGTCCTCGTCGAGATCAAGGCGCGCTTCGACGAGCAGGCCAACATCAAGTGGGCGCGCAAGCTGGAGGAGTCCGGCTGCCATGTGGTGTACGGGCTGGTCGGGCTGAAGACGCACTGCAAGCTCTCGCTGGTGGTACGGCAGGAGGGCGAGACCCTGCGCCGCTACAGCCATGTCGGCACGGGCAACTACCACCCGAAGACGGCCCGCCTCTACGAGGACCTGGGGCTGCTCACCGCGGACCCGCAGGTCGGCGCGGACCTCTCCGACCTCTTCAACCGGCTGTCCGGCTACTCGCGCCGGGAGACCTACCGGCGCCTCCTGGTCGCCCCGAAGTCCCTGCGGGACGGGCTCGTCTCCCGGATCAACAAGGAAGTGGCGCACCACCGCGCCGGACGCCCCGCCTATGTCCGTATCAAGGTCAACTCGATGGTGGACGAAGCGACCATCGACGCCTGTTACCGGGCGGCGCAGGCGGGTGTCCCGGTGGACATCTGGGTGCGCGGGATCTGTGCCGTACGGCCCGGCGTGGCGGGCCTGTCGGAGAACATCCGGGTGCGGTCGGTCCTGGGGCGCTTCCTGGAGCACTCCCGGATCTTCGCGTTCGGCAACGGCGGCGAGCCGGAGGTCTGGCTCGGCAGCGCCGACATGATGCACCGCAACCTCGACCGCCGCATCGAGGCGCTGGTCCGGATCACCGACCCGGCCCACCGCGCGGCGATCACCCGGCTCCTGGAGACCGGGATGTCCGACAACACGTCCTCCTGGCACCTGGGCGCGGACGGCAACTGGACCCGGCACTCCACGGACGCGGAGGGCCAGCCGCTGCGGCACGTACAGGAAATGCTCATAGACGCCCGGAGGCGCCGGCGTGCAGCACCATGAAGTGGACACCGACCGGGTCACGGCATCCGGAACGATGCCGACCGGATCGACCGCACCACCGGCACCCGCCGGTCCGGTCGCACCCGCCGGACCCGTCGGCCCTGCCGGACCCGTCGGTCCTGTCAGCCCCACCGGCCCCGCCAGTCCCGTCGATCCTGTCGCCGGGCGGCTGACGGCCGGCGAGATCCTGGCCGGGTATCTGCACGCCCGCGCGGGCGACTTCCTGCGCGGGCTGCGGCTGTACGGCGAGAGCGGCGCGGACACGGCCGCCGCCGACGAGGCGGCCCGTACGCTGCGCGGCGCGGCGCGCCGGATCGGCGGCACGCTGCACACGTACCGGCCGCTGCTCGACCCGGTCTGGGCCGACCAGCTCCGTACGGAACTGGCCTGGCTCTGCGGCACCCTCGCCCAGGAGCACGCCTGCACGAGTCGGCTGCACCGGCTGCTGGGGGCGCTGGGCCGGCTCTCCGGGGCGGGCGCGCGGGCCGGAACCGAGGCTCCGGGGCCCCGGACCGGCGCCCTGCCCGTGGGCACGCTGACGGTCGGGGCGTCCCGGGCGGGCGCGCTGCTGGAGCGCCAGCTCACCCTGGCCAGGACGCGCGCCCACTCGTCGGCGCTCCAGGCGCTCGGCTCGTCCCGCTTCCACGCGGTGGCGGACGCGGTGGCCGTACTCGCCTCCGAGGTGCCGCTCGCGCCGATGGCGGGCGCACCCGCGGTCGAGGTGCTGGCGGGACCGGGCGAGGCGACGGAGGCCCAGCTCCTGGACGCAGTGGCCGCACTGCCCCTGGCGCGCGCGGCCCATCCGTACAACGCGGAGGCCCTGGTGCACGGCCTGGCCACCACGTCCGACGGGGAGACACAGGACGCGCCCTGGCACCAGGTACGGCGGCTGCTGCGGCTGCACCGCTACACCCAGGAGGTGTGGTGCGCGGGCGGCAGCCCCGACCCGGAGCTGCTCGCGGCGGGCCAGTCCCTGGACCGGCACCGGGACGCCGCGGAGGCGGCAGCGGCGGCGGCGAACGCGGCCCGTACGCCCAGGATCGCCCCGACGACGGCGTACGCGCTGGGCGTGCTCCACGCCGACCAGCGCCACGAGGTCGAGGCGGCGCGCTTCGCGTTCCAGCAGCTCTGGCAGAAGGCGGCGGTGGCGCGGTGACGGAGGGGACGCGATGACGGAGGGGACACGATGACCGAAGCGCCGAACGGGACACGAGGGCAGGGCACGGTCCTGGCGGCGGGATGCGTGCTGTGGCGCCGGGCGCCGTCCGGGGACGACGGCATCGCGATCTGCCTCGTCCACCGGCCCAAGTACGACGACTGGTCACACCCCAAGGGCAAGCTGAAGCGCGGCGAGAGCGCCCTGGCGGGCGCGGTCCGCGAGGTCCTGGAGGAGACGGGCCACCACTGCGCGCCGGGCGCCCGCCTGGACACCGTCCACTACCTGGCCCAGGGCCGCCCCAAGGAAGTCACGTACTGGGCGGCCGAGGCGACGGCCGGCGTCTTCGTCCCCAACAGCGAGGTCGACCAGATCCTCTGGCTGACACCGGAGGCCGCCCGCACCCGCCTGACCCAGCCCCGCGACCGCGTCCTGGTGGACGCGCTGCTCGACGCCCTGCACGCGACCTGACCCCCGGGCGGCTTCCCTGGCGGTCCTCCGGACGTGCCAGACTGGGCGCCGCCGACGGGCCGCGAAGGAGACGACGAGATGAGTGACGCGCGTGCGCTCGGACACCGGGACGACGTAACCGCCTTCCGCGGCAAGGCCGTCGAGGGCCGCGACGACCGCGTGACGTGTGCGCTGACGTGGACGGTCGACGCGCGCGGGGAGTCGTACCGCATCAGCGCGGACGGCCCCTGGGGCACCGCCGAGGGCCACGGGCACGACCTCGTCACGGCGCTGGACACCGTACGGCGGACCCTGGAACGCGAGGGCTGGCTGCTGGCCATCAACGCGGCGCGCCCCGACGTCGCCCAGAGCGGCATGCTCCGCGGCTCCGGGAGCGACCGCGCGTACGTACTGCGCCCGGGAACGCCGGCCAGGCCCGAGGACATGGTGAACCTCTTCGACGACGCCCCGCCCTCGGCGGTCTCCACCGCGGACGCGCAGAAAGAGGCGTACGAGCGCTGGCTCGGCTCATTCGGCGCGCCGGGCCTGAACTGACCCCGCCCGCACCGGACTTCTTCTTCCCTGCGCCGCCTCGCCGTTGGGCCCCTGAATAGGCCCCTGGGCCCTACCTCGGCGACCAGGTCTGTACCTAAGCTGCCCAACGCTCTCGGGGGAAGCGGCGGTTGAACACCGCCTCGATGCCGGCGGTCGCACGCCGGAACCAGCTTCGTTGGGACGTCTACCTATGTCCGAGTCAGAGAGTTCGACCGTGCGGGGCGTGGCGCTCGCCCGCGGTGAGCAGCGCGAGCTGCCGAAACCGCTCGTCGGCGTACGGATCCTGCTGCACCTGATGTTCGGCGTCACGGTGCTGGGCGGTGTCAGCGCGTTCGTCTCGCTGGCCGGCCTCGATGTCTTCTCCCCCACGCTGGTTCTCCTGGCGCTGTACGCCGTCGCCCCCGGCATCGCGGCCCTGGTGCTCGCGCAGCGCCTGTGGACGGGCGGGAGGACCGTGTGGATCGGGCTGGTCGCCGTACAGGCGTGGCTGCTGCTCGGCAGCCTGATCAACCTGTACGACGGTTCCGAGCACGGCTTCAGCCAAATGCTGCTGCCCAGCGCGCTGCTGGCGCTGATATGCGTCAAGGACAGCCGCGCCTGGTTCGAACTCCCGCAGGACATCAGGCCGTCGAGGCCACGCTGGAACCGGGAACGACTGGGCCGCCTCACGGTCCCGTCACTGCCGCACCTCATCAGGTGGCGCCGGGACCGCGGCCAGACGGCCGTCGAGTACCTGGGGCTCCTGACCGTGGTCGTGGCGCTCATCGGGTCGATCGCCCTCGGCGGCGTCGGGGCGCGGATCTCGGACGGCCTGCACTCCGCGATCTGCAGCCTGACGGGCGACTCGTGCACGACGGTCGTGGCCGGGGGCGGCGGAGGTGGCGGGGGCGCAGGCGGAGGCGGTAACGGCGGCGTCGGCAGCATCGGCGGCGGCTCGGGCGCTTCGGGTGGGTCGGGTGGCTCCGGTGGCTCCGGTGGCTCCGGTGGCTCCGGTGGTACGGGCGGGTCCGACGGAGGATCGGGCAGCGCGGGCGGTACGGGCGGTTCAGGTGGTACGGGCGGTACGGGCGGGGAGTCCGACGGCGGAAGCAGCGCCTCGGGCGGTAGCTCCTCGGGGGGCAATTCCTCGGGGGGAGGCTCCTCCAGTGGCGGCAACGACGATGACGACGACAACCCGTTCACCGTCGGGGGCGGCAGTTCCGGCGGCGGCAGCTCCGGCGGAAACAGCGGCAACTCAGGCGGCAGCAACGGTTCGGGCGGCAGCGACAGCGGCGGCGCGAGCGGCGGTACGAGCGGCGGTACGAGCACCGGCGGCAGCAGCGGAGGAAGCAGCACCGGCGGCGCGAGCGGCGGCACCAACAGCTCCGGGGGCGGCAGCTCCAGCGGAGGAAGCAGCAGCGGGGGAAGCTCCTCAGGGGGCAGTTCCTCGGGCGGAAGCTCTTCCGGCGGCAGCTCTTCCGGCGGCACCAACGATGACGACGACGACGACGGCCCGTTCGCCGTCGTAGGCGGTTCCACCGGAGGCAACAACTCCGGCGGAAACAACAGCTCGGGCGGCGGCACAAGCTCCGGCGGAACCAGCGGAGGAAACAGCAGCAGCTCCGGCGGCAGCAACAGCTCGGGCGGCAGCGACAGCGGCGGAAACAGCTCCGGCGGCGGAAGCTCCAGCGGAGGCGGCAGTAGCAGCGGGGGCAGCAGCTCCAGCGGCGGCAGCAGCAGCTCTGGGGGCAGCAGCTCCGGAGGAAGCAGCAGTTCCGGCGGCAGCAGCTCGGGCGGAAGCAACTCCAGCGGCGGGGGCAGTTCCAGCGGAGGAAGCAGCTCAGGCGGAAGCAACTCCAGCGGCGGAGGAAGCTCCAGCGGAGGAAGCTCCGGGGGCGGCAGCTCCAGCGGCGGCAGCAGTGGCGGCGGCAGCTCCTCGGGCGGCGGAATCGGGGGCCCCAGCATCGGGGGCATCTCGGGCGGCAGCATCGGCGGGGGCGGCAGCTCCGGCGGCGGCAGCAGCGGGGGCAGCAGCTCCAGCGGGGGAAGCAGCGGCGGTAGCAGCAGCTCCGGCGGCGCGAGCGGCGGAAGCAGCAGCAGCGGCGGGCAGACCACCGGCGGAAAAGACGACAAGAACGACAAGGAAGACAAGGAAGACACGGACGAGGACGAAGACAAGGACGAAGACAAGGACAAGGACAAGGACAAGGAGAAGAAGGACGACTGCAGTGAGGGCCAGCCCATCGGATCGCAGATGCTGGGCCAGCACCCCATCGCCACAACGGCGTCCTACTCAGGCACCGGCACAGGCGCCGGCACCCGCACCGTCGCCCTCGTACAGCGCACCACCACCGTCACCGACAGCCGCCCGCTCGCGCTGGAGCCCGCGTCCGACGGGGACGGAGGGATGGGCAGCCTGATCGACTCGATGGCCGGGCTCTCCCTCTCCGGCTTCGACACCTACCAGGAGGCCGACGCCGAGGCGCGTGACAAGCTCGACGGCGAAGGCGACACGGAGATGGGGGACGGCTCCCACGACACCACCGGGTCCGACCCCGACAGCGGCGACAAGGGGAAGAACCCGGAGGGCGACAACTGCTCCACCCCCAGCGGCACCACCGGCACCACCGGCGACCGGCCCGACCCGCGCGACGTCGCCGCCAACCCCGACATCAACTGGGCCGGCATTCCGGACAACGTCGCCTACCGCAACTCGAACGAGCCGCTCTACCGCTCCGACAACCGCCCCCCGTCGGTGATCTTCAACGAGGGCTTCCGGCCGATCAAGCCCAGCAACGCCGATCTGCACAACTACGTGCTGACCAACGAGCCGGCGATGTACGTCTCCACCACGACCTCGGACAGCCTCAACCTCGAATGGAAGGGCGCGTACGTCTACGACGTCCAGGCGCCCGGCGGGATCGACATCAACGCCACCTACGCGAATTACGGAAGCCCCTCTCCTTACCCGTACCAGCAGGAGATCGCCTTCCCCGGCGGGGTCGACCCGAAGTTCATCAAGGGCGTGTGGCAGTCCAACCCGGACGGCTCACGTGGCGCCTATCTCCGGAACCCCAACTACAACCCGGGCGGGGGCGGCGGAGGCGGCTCGGGATCGGCATCGGGCGGCAAGGTGGGCGGAGGCAGCGGCGAGCCCGGCAAGGGCGCGGACCCCGACGGGGACGTCACCATGGAGGACATGGACGAGAGGCTCTCCGACCTCTTCACCACCAAGTAGCCCCGCGCCCCACGGCCACCCCCACGGCCACCCCCACGGCCGCCCCACCGCCGCCCCTACGGCCGCCGCACCTCGAACTGGAAGCAGCCGTACTCCACGGCCCGTACGTGCACCAGCGCCACCCCCGGCTCCGCGAAGGCGTCGGCGAGCGCCTGGTCGAAACCGGCCGTGGAGTCCTCGGGGACCTCGAAGAGGCGTCCGCCGGCGATACGTCCCCGGGCGTCGTAACGGCGGAGGGTACGGAGCGCCCCCGGCCGCGCGAAGGGATACCCCGGGGCGCCCTGCGGCCCCGCGCACTCCCGGGCGTGGATGAACACCGGCCCCGTCTCGTCGTACGCCCCCGGCTCGGCCCCGTGCGCCGCCGCCCAGCGCCGCAGGGGTGCGTACGAGACGAGGGCGATCCGGTCGCCGGCGACGACGTTGCGCAGGCAGCAGCGCAGCGGACTGCCCACGCAGGCGAGGGGCACGCCGTCCTCACGCGCGGTGAACGGCCGCAGGCCCTGCCCGGCGTCGTCCGTGTCACGGAGCTCCTGGAGGGCGTCGGGAGCGATAGGCAAAGGTGTGTACGCGGTCCCGGAGGTGAACGCGGCCACGGGGGTGTGCGCGGTCCCGGGGGTGTGCGCGGTCACGGGGGTGTGCGCGGTCACGGAGGCGTATGTGGTCATACGCCCAGTCTTCGCGGCCCCTCCCCCTGCGTGCTGGCGGTATTCGGACGACGCACCCCGTCCGCCCGGAGCCCCACACAGCTCGGCCTGAAATCGAACCCCAGGGTGTCCGACGAGGTTCACCTTCCGTTCACCCCCTTCCGTCGGCGGCTTCACCTGATCTGCCTAATTTCGGCCTTACACGGTGACGGTTAAAGCGCCGCACCGGCCACGTCGACGCACGCCGCCGTACAACAGGTCAGACCGGCGGCTCCTGGAAGGAACACTCCAAAAGTGAAGCTTCAGCGCAAGAACGGGCTGCGCGCCACCGCGCTCGGTGCCCTCGCCGTCTCCGGCGCCCTGGTTCTCACGGCGTGCGGTTCGGACAACAACAACGAGGGCAGCACCGGCACGAAGTCCAGCGCCGCCTCCAGCGCGGTCTGCAAGGACGCCAAGGGCCAGTTGCTCGCGTCCGGCTCCAGCGCGCAGAAGAACGCCATGGACCTGTGGGTGAAGAACTACATGTCCACCTGCACCGGTGTGGAGGTCAACTACAAGTCCTCCTCCTCCGGCGAGGGCATCGTCGCGTTCAACCAGGGCACGGTCGGCTTCGCCGGCTCCGACTCGGCGCTCAAGCCCGAAGAGGTCGCCGACTCGAAGAAGACGTGCACGGGTGGCGGCCAGGGCATCAACCTGCCCATGGTCGGCGGACCGATCGCGATCGGTTACCACCTGGAGGGTGTGGACAACCTCGTCCTCGACGCGCCCACGCTCGCCAAGATCTTCGACAGCAAGATAAAGACCTGGAACGACCCGGCGATCAAGGCGCTCAACCCGGACGCCAAGCTGCCGAGCAAGCCGATCCAGGCGTTCCACCGCTCCGAGGACTCCGGCACCACGCAGAACCTCGGCAAGTACCTGGGCGCCACGGCCTCCTCGGACTGGAAGTACGAGGCCGAGAAGAAGTGGCCCGCCCCCGGTGGCCAGGCCGCTTCCGGCTCCGCCGGTGTCGCCACGCAGGTGAAGCAGGTGGACGGCTCGATCGGTTACTTCGAGCTCTCGTACGCCACCTCGCAGAAGATCTCCACGGTCAAGATCGACACGGGCGCCAGCGCCCCCGTCGAGGCGAGCTCGGAGAACGCCTCCAAGGCCATCGCCGCCGCCAAGGTCAAGGGCACCGGCAAGGACCTGGCGCTCGAACTCGACTACGCCACCAAGGCCGACGGCGCCTACCCGATCGTCCTGGTGACGTACGAGATCGCCTGCGACAAGGGCAACAAGCCGGCCACGCTCGCCACGATGAAGTCCTTCCTGACCTACACCTCCAGCGAGGAGGGCCAGAAGCTTCTCTCCGAGGCGGGTTACGCCCCGATCCCGGCCGAGATCAACGCCAAGGTCCGCGAGACGGTCGCCTCGCTCTCCTAGCCCCACCGGCCCGACGGGCCACCCCGGCCCTCCCGCACGGGAGGGCCACACGCTCCACGGTGACGGCAGCCGGCCCGGCGCACCCCTCCGGGCCGGTGGCCGTCCCCCATCCCATCCGGTGCACCGCCGCCAGGGGAGCCAGCACTCCCCCACACAGACCGGAAAGACATGGCTTCCACCACACCGATAGACATTCCGCCGGCCCCGCCGGCCGACCCCCCGTCCCGGCCCTCCACGGGCCGCGCGGGCGACAAGATCTTCTCGGGCCTCTCCAGGGGCTCGGGCATTCTGCTGCTCGTCCTCATGGCGTCGATCGCGGGGTTCCTCACCTACCGCGCCGCCATCGCCATCTCGAAGGACCAGGGCAACTTCCTCACCACCTTCGACTGGAACCCCTCCGCGAGCCCGCCGGTCTTCGGCATCGCGGTCCTGCTCTTCGGCACGATCATCAGCTCGATCATCGCGATGTTCATCGCGGTTCCGATCGCCGTCGGCATCGCCCTGTTCATCTCGCACTACGCGCCGCGCCGGCTGGCCGCGCCCCTCGCGTACGTGGTGGACCTGCTGGCCGCCGTGCCGAGCATCATCTACGGCATCTGGGGTGCCGTGGTGCTCGTGCCGTATCTCGGCGGTCTCAACAGTTGGCTCGACGAGTACTTCGCGTGGACGTACATCTTCGACCAGACGCAGCCCGGCGTGGCCAGGAACATGCTGACCGTCGGCATCCTGCTGGCGATCATGATCCTGCCGATCGTGACGAGCGTCAGCCGGGAGGTCTTCCTCCAGGTTCCGCGGATGAACGAGGAGGCCGCGCTCGCGCTCGGCGCCACCCGCTGGGAGGTCATCCGGCTCTCCGTGCTCCCCTTCGGACGCTCGGGTGTCATCTCCGCCTCGATGCTGGGCCTCGGCCGCGCGCTCGGCGAGACGATGGCCGTCGCCACGGTCCTCTCCCCGAACTACCTGATCTCGCTCCACCTGCTCGACCCGGGCGGCGGCACGTTCGCCCAGAACATCGCGGCGAAGTTCGACGAGGCCGACGAGCTGGGGCGCGACGCCCTGATCGCCTCCGGTCTGGTCCTCTTCGTCCTCACCCTGCTGGTGAACGGTGCGGCCCGGCTGATCATCGCGCGCCGCAAGGAGTACTCGGGGGCCAACGCATGAGCCACGCAGCCATACAGGACACGCCGACCCCCGTACCGCCGTCCGGCGGCCGGCGCGGCAGCCTCAGCCAGCGGAGCCTGCCGCGCTGGGCCCCGGCCGGCTTCGCCGCGCTCGGCGTTCTCGTCGGTGTCGGCATCGGCGCGGGCGCGGGCCTGCACAGCAAGGTCCAGTGGGGCCTGATCGCCGTCGTCGCCTTCCTCGCCATCTCGTACACCGTCACGACGGCCGTCGAGAACCAGCGCCAGGCCAAGGACCGGCTCGCCACCAGCGTCGTCTGGGTGTGCTTCGTCCTCGCGGTCATCCCGCTGTTCTCGCTGCTGTGGACCACGATCGTGCGCGGCGTGAAGGTCCTCGACGTCAACTTCCTGACGCACTCCATGGCCGGGGTCCTGGGCTCCGAGGCGAACGGCGGCGTCTACCACGCGCTGATCGGCACGCTGGAGCAGGTCGGCATCGCCACGGTGATCGCCACCCCGCTCGGTCTGCTGACCGCCGTCTACCTGGTGGAGTACGGCAAGGGCGGGCTCGCCAAGGCGGTGACGTTCTTCGTGGACGTCATGACCGGCATCCCGTCGATCGTCGCCGGTCTGTTCATCCTCTCGCTGATGCTGATGACCGGTACCGAGCCGTCCGGCCTGATGGGCTCGCTCGCGCTGACGATCCTGATGCTCCCCGTCGTGGTCCGTTCCACCGAGGAGATGCTCAAGCTCGTACCGAACGAGCTGCGCGAGGCCGCGCTCGCCCTGGGCGTACCGAAGTGGCGCATGATCCTCAAGGTGGTCCTGCCGACCGCGATCGGCGGCATCACCACCGGTGTGATGCTCGCGATCGCGCGTATCGCGGGTGAGACCGCGCCGATCATCCTTCTCGTCTTCGGCAGCCAGCTCATCAACAACAACCCCTTCGAGGGTGCCCAGTCGTCGCTCCCCTTCTACATCTACGAGCAGTACAAGCTCGGTGAAGTGGCGTCGGTCGACCGTGCGTGGGCGGCAGCGCTGGTGCTGATCGCGTTCGTGATGATCCTGAACCTGGTGGCGCGCGGCATCGCCCGCTGGAAGGCCCCGAAGACCGGCCGCTGAGGCCCGAATCCCGGCTCCGCCGCGCGGAGCCACGAAAGAAGCAGTGGTTGTAATGGCCAAGCGCATCGACGTCAGCGGACTGACCGCCTTCTACGGCTCCCACCGGGCCATCGACGACATCTCGATGACCGTCGAGCCCCGCTCCGTGACGGCCTTCATCGGCCCGTCCGGCTGCGGCAAGTCCACTTTCCTTCGCACCCTGAACCGGATGCACGAGGTCACCCCCGGTGGCCGCGTCGAGGGCAAGGTGCTCCTGGACGACGAGAACCTGTACGGGGCGAACGTCGACCCGGTCGCGGTACGCCGTACCGTCGGCATGGTCTTCCAGCGCCCGAACCCGTTCCCGACCATGTCGATCTTCGACAATGTCGCGGCGGGGCTGCGGCTGAACGGCGCGGCCCGCAAGAACGAGCTCGCGGACGTCGTCGAGAAGTCCCTCAAGGGCGCCAACCTCTGGAACGAGGTCAAGGACCGCCTGAACAAGCCCGGCTCCGGGCTCTCCGGTGGCCAGCAGCAGCGGCTGTGCATCGCCCGCGCGATCGCGGTCGAGCCGGAGGTGCTGCTGATGGACGAGCCGTGCTCGGCGCTGGACCCGATCTCCACGCTCGCGATCGAGGACCTGATCGGGGAGTTGAAGGAGCGCTTCACGATCGTCATCGTGACGCACAACATGCAGCAGGCGGCGCGGGTCTCGGACCGTACGGCCTTCTTCAACCTGGCGGCCGTCGGCCAGCCCGGCAAGCTCATCGAGATCGACGAGACCGAGCGGATCTTCGCCAACCCGTCCGTGCAGGCGACGGAGGACTACATCTCCGGCCGCTTCGGATAGGTCCCCGTCCGACAGCCCGGACGGCTGACCGTCCTCGGACGGCCGACCGACCGTCTTCGGACGGACGGCCGTCCCCGGACAGTCGGGACCTGGCGACACAGACGTCCTGCGGTGCTGCATGGCGGTGCCACCGCAAGACGAAGGGCCCGCCCCCTCTCCCAGGGGGGGCGGGCCCCATCACGTGGTACGGAACCGGGCCGCGCACCGACCGTACGGACCGGCCGGCGTCAGCCGAAGGCGAGGTTGACCATCCAGAAGCTGACGGCCGCCACCAGCGCCGCCGCGGGCATCGTGATGAACCAGCCCAGGATGATGTTCTTGGCGACACCCCAGCGGACCGCGTTCACCCGCTTCGTCGCCCCCACGCCCATGATCGCCGAGGTGATGACATGCGTCGTCGAGATCGGCGCGTGGAACAGGAACGCCGAGCCGAACATGATCGACGCCCCGGTCGTCTCCGCCGCGAAGCCCTGCGGCGGGTCCAGCTCGATGATCTTCCGGCCGAGCGTCCGCATGATGCGCCAGCCGCCCGCGTACGTACCGAGGGAGAGCATCAGCGCGCAGACGATCTTCACCCAGACCGGGATCTCGTCGCCGGAGCCCTCGACATCGGCGATGACCAGGGCCATCACCACGATGCCCATCGTCTTCTGCGCGTCCTGGAGACCGTGTCCCAGCGCCATGCCCGCCGCCGAGACGGTCTGGGCTATCCGGAAGCCGCGCTTGGCCTTGTGCGGGTTGGACCTGCGGAACATCCACATGATCGCGACCATCACCAGATAGCCCACGACCAGTCCGATGACCGGCGAGACGAACATCGGGATGACGATCTTCTCCAGGACCCCGGACCAGATCACCTCCGTACCGCCGGCGAGCGCCGCGCCCACCATGCCGCCGAACAGCGCGTGCGAGGAGGAGGACGGCAGTCCGTAGTACCAGGTGACCAGATTCCAGACGATCGCCCCGACCAGCGCGGCGAAGAGGATGCCCATGCCCCGCGAACCGTGCGGGGTGGCGATCAGCCCTTCGCTGACGGTCTTGGCGACGCCCTGCCCCAGGAACGCGCCCGCGAGGTTCATGACGGCGGCCATCGCGAGGGCGGCGCGCGGCGTCAGGGCCCGGGTGGAGACCGAGGTCGCGATCGCGTTCGCGGAGTCGTGGAAGCCGTTGGTGTACGTGAAGCCGAGCGCGACACCGATGGTCACGATCAGCGCAAAGGTGTCCACGTGGTTCAGGACTCCTTGACGGCGATGGTCTCCACCGTGTTCGCGACGTGCTCGAACGCGTCGGCGGCCTCTTCGAGCACGTCGACGATCTGCTTGAGCTTGAGTACTTCCATCGCGTCGTACTTGCCGTTGAAGAGATGGGCCAGCAGCTTGCGGTGGATCTGGTCGGCCTGGTTCTCCAGCCGGTTGACCTCGATCCAGTACTCGGTGAGGTTGTTCATCGTCCGCAGGTGCGGCATGGCCTCGGCGGTCAGCTCGGCGGCGCGCGCGAGGACCTCGATCTGCTGCTCGACGCCCTTGGGGAGCTCTTCGACGTTGTAGAGGACGACCAGGTCGACGGCCTCCTCCATGTAATCCATGATGTCGTCGAGCTGGGACGCCAGGTTGTAGATGTCCTCGCGGTCGAACGGCGTGATGAAGGAGGAGTTGAGCTGATGGAAGATCGCGTGAGTGGCGTCGTCGCCCGCGTGCTCCGCTGCCCTCATCCGCTCCGCGATCTCGGCCCGGGCGGAGGAATCCGCACCGAGGAGTTCCATCAGGAGCTTGGAGCCCGTGACGATGTTGTCCGCGGACGCGGCAAACATGTCGTAGAAGCTCGTCTCCCTGGGGGTCAGACGAAATCGCACGTGGGGTCCTCGGGTTACATGGATTCGGTCAGGGGTGATGCTAGGCGCATCATCCGGCCACAGCTAACCGGCACCCCAGTGTCACTCATGGGGCGGGGAGATGAGCACAGGGCCCTGCCCCAAGGCTCACAGACGGGTACCATATACCCACGTGGGGTATATCCCCCTTTTCGGACAGCGCGCGCGGAGCGCACGGAACACCAGCAGGAGGACGCGATGACGACCACAGAGGCGGCCGGCGCGGCGACGGGCGGCGCGCCCTCCGTGACGGACGCGACCAACGCCACATCCGGGGTGGCGGAGACCGATCACGACCGCGGGGTGCACGGCTACCACCACCAGAAGGCCGAGCACCTCAAACGGCTGCGCCGGATCGAGGGCCAGATCCGCGGCCTCCAGCGCCTGGTCGACGAGGACGTCTACTGCATCGACATACTCACCCAGGTCTCCGCGTCGACGAAGGCGCTCCAGTCCTTCGCGCTCCAGCTCCTGGAGGAGCATCTGCGGCACTGCGTGGCCGACGCCGCGGTCAAGGGCGGCGACGAGATCGACGCGAAGGTGGAGGAGGCGACGAAAGCGATCGCCCGGCTCCTCCGCACCTGACCTGCCGTACGGCCGCCGCCAGCGGCGCCGGCGGCGATGTCACTCGGAGCAGGGCTCCCGCCGGCGAGGGCCCCGGGACGGCTGCGGGTGGCGCGGGGGCGCGGGGCGCTCCACCCGTACGTTCAGCACCTCGTCGATACGGTCCGGGCTGAGCCGCTCCCCGTCCGTCGCGGACGCCGCGATCATCAGCTCGCCGCACCACTCGATCTCGGCCAGGGCCACATGGTCGTGAACGGGCGGCGTACGCACCAGAGCCACGTGCCCTCACCTCTTCCTGCCGGTCCGTCCGGTCCCGCCGGTCTCGGCTTCCTAGCGTAGGGAGGGTGATACACACCGCGCATGGCACGTCCGGACCATTTCCGTCTTGGTCCTCCTCGGTTACGGCTTGATCTGATCTTGCCGCTCCCGGAGCGCTCAGGTCTTGATCTCTCCGCTGAAGATGTCGTCCTCCGGGGGCAGCGTCACCGTGACCCGCTCCCCGAACGCGTACAGCAGCGTCGTCGAGGCGACCTCGACCGGCTGCCCCTGGTTGAGATAGCTGAACCGGTGCCTGACCTTGCGCAGCCGCCCCGCCTCGTCCAGATACGCGTCGAACGGCACCGCGTCCGCGCCGAACCCTTTCGCCGCCGCGGCCAGCGCCCCGCGCGCCTCCGCCGACGCCACCTTCGCCGCCCGGCCCAGATCGGTGACCCCCCGGTAGTGCCAGACCCGTACACCGGCCAGATCCTGCTCACCCACGAAGGTCACGTTCCGGGCGGCGCGCAGCAGCTCCGCGGAGGTGAGCGGATCCGTCACCCCGCCGGTGACCAGATTCCCGTCCTCCAGGGCCGTCGAGTCGACCCTGACCCACTTGTCGGCGGGCACCCCGGCGCCGCGGTTCTTCATGTAGAGGACGCCCGGCGCGAGCAGCTCGGTGATCGGCCGGTGCTCGCTCGCGCCCGCGGGATCCCTGGGCAGGACGACCTGGAGCCGCCCGATCCGCCGGCCGAAGTCGTAGCCGCCCTCGCCCCTGATGGTCACCCTGGTCCCGCCGGCCGCCATCTCCATCGACGTACGGGCCTTGGAGCTGCCCGCCGCACGCAGCACGTCGGCCGCCTTCCGCACCGCCCCCGGATCGCTGCCCGGCCGGTCGTCGGCCACCGCGCCGCCGCTCGCGGAACAGCCGCCCGCGGCGGCCACGACCCCCGCCACGGCCAGGGCGGCGAACGCCGCTCCTCTGTGTCCGTGCTGCCGCACCACCATCGCCTGCCAACCCCCAACACGCGTGACCGCCGTTTGTCCGAAGCCCACCCGTTCCGCATAACGACGCCCGCCGTTCCCCGTCACGCCGCACCCGGTCACGGCGCGCGGACTCACCGGTACGGTGGAGAGGTGAGCGAGCATCACGTCTCCGAACCCCCCACCGCCCTCTCCCCCGCATCCGCCGCGTCCCCCACCGCGGCGCACACGGCCTCGACCCTCGAACGCGGGTCGTTCTGCCTGGCCCGCTGTACCTGCGGCTGGTCGGGCCCGGCCCGAAGAGCCCGCGACCGCGCCCGTACGGACGCCACCGAACACGCCACCGAACACGCCGTGGACCACGCCGCCGACCGTGCGGTGGACCGTGCCGTGGACGCCGGGAACACCCTCGGCGCCACGACCTCCCTCCGCTGAGACTCCCGCCACCCGGTGGAACCCGCCCCGCCCCGTGACCCGTCCTGTACTCCAACGGCATCGCCGAGGGGACGCGGTCATCGGGAGGGGCGTACATGGAACGGCGCACACTGCTCACCGCCGCGGTCGGCCTGGCGGCCACCGCGACGGCCTGCTCGGGCGGCACGGACAGGGATACGGGAAGCGGTACGGGCGACTCCGGCAAGGCCCCGGGCACAGGACCCGAGCCGTCCGCGTCCCGGTCCACCTCCGTGGCCGCCACCGCGGCGGGACCGAGCTGGGCCGCGCTCGCGCGGGGGCTCGACGGCGAGCTCGTACGGCCCGGCGACGCCGCGTACGCCACGGCCCGTCAGCTCTACAACACCCGCTACGACGACCTGAAACCCGCCGCGGTCGCCTACGCCACCGGCGAGGACGACATCAGGGAGTGCCTCGCCTTCGCGCGCACGCACCGTACGCCCGTCTCGATCCGCGGCGGCGGCCACTCGTACGCGGGCTGGTCCAGCGGCAACGGCCGGCTCGTCATCGACGTGTCGCGGCTCGACTCGCTCACGTACGCGGCCACGGAGACCACGATCGGCGCGGGCGCCCGGCTCTCCGACGTCTACCGCGCGCTCGCGGACCGCGGCCGGACGATCCCCGCCGGGTCCTGCCCCACGGTCGGCATCGCCGGGCTCACCCTGGGCGGCGGCCACGGCGTCACCTCCCGCGCCTACGGCCTCACCTGCGACAGCCTCCTCTCCGCGACCGTCGTCACGGCCGACGGCAAACGCCTGACCGCCGACGCGCGGCGGAACACGGACCTCTTCTGGGCGCTGCGCGGCGCCGGGAACGGCAACTTCGGCGTCGTCACCGAGCTGCGCTTCCGTACGCACCCGGCGTCCGACGTCGTCGTCGCGAACGCGAGCTGGCCCTGGTCGAAGGCGGACACGCTGCTCGCCGCCTGGCAGAAGTGGGGGCCCGAGCAGCCGGACGAGATCTGGTCCGCCCTCCATCTCACGGCGGGCCCCGGCGGGCAGGCGCCCACCCTCTCGCTCTCCGTCCTCTCC
Organism: Streptomyces sp. NPDC087310; assembly: GCF_044744405.1. NCBI lineage: Bacteria > Bacillati > Actinomycetota > Actinomycetes > Kitasatosporales > Streptomycetaceae > Streptomyces > Streptomyces sp. NPDC087310. The sequence continues at coordinate 769,759 of NZ_JBIUYF010000005.1, forward strand.
CTCGGCACCGAACAGGACCTCAAGAACGCGGTCGACCGGCTCGCCGACGGCCCCGGCGGCCCCGGCTCCGCGCGCTCCGTCTCCGTACGCCGCCGCGGCTACCAGGAGGCGATGCTCCTGTACGCGGGCTGCTCCGGCTACGCCGAGGAACAGTGCAGGCTGCCCGGCACGACACCGGGCCGCGACCCCGGGGGCGCGCTCGGGCGCGAGACGTACGCCGGGGCCTCCGACTTCTTCGACCGCTCCCTCTCCGCCGCCGGGCGGCGCGCCCTGACCGCCGCGGTCGAGGGGTTCACCCGGCTCCCGGTCTCGCAGGGCGGCGCCGGTTCGATCGCGCTCACCGCGCTCGGCGGGGCGGTCAACCGCGTCGACCCGGCGGCGACGGCCTTCGTCCACCGGCGCTCGCGGATGCTGGCGCAGTACATCGGCGCGTGGCGCCCCGGTCACCCGGGAACGGAGCAGCGGGCCTGGCTGAAAAACGCCCATGGGGCGATGCGCAGGTACGCGTCGGGCGCGGCCTACCAGAACTACGCCGACCCGGCGCTGACCGACTGGCGCGCGGCGTACTACGGAACGGCGGCGGACCGGCTGGCCCGGCTGAAGGGGCGGTACGACCCGGAGCGGCTCTTCGACTTCCCGCAGGCGCTGTAGGAGTCGCGGGCGCTGGAGGAGTCACAGGCGCTGGAGGACGTACGTGTCTAGGCCGTACGGCCCACCGAGGTGGCCGCGCCGGGCGCCCGGCGATGACCTGGTAGCAGACCCGCACCGCCAGGCCACCGACCGCAAGGGCGTACTCATGCACCGACCCGGAAACCGCCCCGGAACCGGACTCCGGATAGCCGTACCCGTCACCGCCGCCACCCTGCTCCTCCTCGCGCCGGGCGCCGGCGCCGCCTCGGCCGTCGACCGGCCGACCGATCCGGGTGAGCTGACGCTCATCGACACCGCGGCGGGCCCGGCGCTGGCCGACCGGGCGGGCAACCCGCTCTATCTGCGGACGGCGGACCGGTCGGCGGGCCTCCGGTGCACCGGCGAGTGCGCCAGGACCTGGCCCGCGGCGACGGGCTTTCCGGCCAAGGGGCGGGGCGTGACGGCCCTGACCTCACGGACCGTGCTGCGCGCGGCGAACAGCGGCCGGCCGCAGGTCGTCTACAACGGGCACCCGCTGTACTACTACAAGAACGACCGGCCGAACCGCCCCCAGGGCCAGCATGTGCCGGGCTTCAGCCTGGTGGCCCCGAACGGCACGGCGCTGACGACGGGCGCGGGCGCGGGGGCGGGCGCGTCCAGGTCGCCGGGGCCGGCGGCGTCACCGAGGCCCTCCGCCTCCGGAACGATCTCGGCCACGTCGAGAGCCAGGCCCCCGGCCACCGCCACCGCCACGCGGAAGGCCCCGTCCCTCCCGAAGGCCCCGTCCGTCCCGAAGACCTCGGCCGTCCCGAAGCCGGCCGTCACGCCCAGGGCCTCGGTCACCCCCCGGAGGTCCTCCGCCGTGAGCAGTCCGTCCGTCGGGGCGCTGCGGGTCACCCCGTCCGGCGCGGCGCGGGGCGGCGCCGACCACCCGGTCGCCGCCGCCGAAGCGACGGGCCCCGCCGACCGCGACCGCGTGGCCCGGCTCGCCCTCGCCATCGGCACCACCGCCGCGGCCTCCGCGGGCACGATCCTGGTGGTACGCCGCCTCCAGCGCCGCGCGACGGGCGGCGAGCCCTGACCGGACACGCGGGGCGGACGGACGGCGCGCCCGCCCCTGACCGGGCGCCGGCCTCGGCTTCGACTTCGGCCTCGGCTTCGGCCTCGGTCTGGGCGATACGGGTGCTGCTCGCCGTCGCGGTCCTGGGCGGGGCCACCGCCGTGACGCTGCATCTGACGGCCGCGCCGCCCGCCGCACCCGCCGCGACCGCCGCCGCCCGCGAGCCCCGCCTCGTCCGTGTCACGGACCCGCCCTCCGCCCCCGTACGGCTGCGGATCCCGGCGCTCGGCGTCGACGCCGCGATCCAGCCGCTGGCGCTCGACCCGGCCGGCACGCTGGACGCGCCGAGCTTCCGGCACGCGATGAAGGTCGGCTGGTACGCGGCGGGCCCGCGCCCCGGCGAGCCCGGCCCCGCCGTGCTGGTCGGCCACCGGGACGCCCCGGCCAACCCGGGCACCGTCCCGGTCCGCAACGGCCGGGACAACATCAAGAACGCGGTCTTCGCCAGGCTGGGCCGGCTGCGGGTGGGCGAGGTGATCGAGACGGAGTCGGGCGACGGCACGCGGCGGCCGTTCCGGGTGACGGCGGTCGACACGTACCCGACGAAGCGCTTCCCCACCGAGCTGGTCTACGGTCCGGTGCCCGACCCGCAGCTACGGCTGATCACCTGCGGCGGGGTCATCGACGCGGAGGGCCACTGGGACGCGAACGTGGTCGTCAGCGCGGCAGCGGCGGCGCCGTAGCCGCGTAACCCCGTCGGTCACGTACCCCCGTCGGCCACGTACCCCCGTCGCCCAGGTCGGCTCAGGCGGCCAGGTTGTTGTCGTCCGGGCGCGGCTCGGGGATGCCCAGGGGCCGCGTACCGCCGACCGCTTCGGCACCCGCCGTACCGTCCGCCTCCCGCGCCCGCCGCGACCGGACGAGCGGGCCGAGCCGCGCCGAGCGGGAGACCGCCGAGACCAGCGGCGTCAGCAGGGCGAGCGCCAGGGGCGTGAGGAGCAGGGCGACGGCCGTGCCGAGGGCGAAGCCGCCGATCACGTCGGTCGGGTAGTGGACGCCCATGTAGACGCGGCAGAAGCCTTCGAGGAGGGCCAGACCGATGGCGGCCAGCCCGAACTTCCGGTGGGCGATGAAGATCCCGACGCCCACGGCCATCGCCATCGTGGCGTGGTCGCTGACGAACGAGAAGTCCGTCTTGCCCGTGACGAGGACTTCGAGGTCCTTGTGGTCGACGAACGGCCGCGGCCGTTCCACGAACCCGCGGATCGGAATGTTGACCAGCAGCGCGATCCCGGCGGCGAGCGGCGCCCAGACCAGCCCGGCGACGGCCGTGACCGAGTCCTCGGCCGAGCCGCGGCGGCGCACGCTCCACCAGCACCAGAGCGCGACGAGGACCAGGGCGAGCAGGATCCCGTACTCGCCGGTGAACGCCATGACGCGGTCGGACCAGGACGGGGCGTCCTTGGCCAGTCCGTTGATGTCGTAGAGCAGGCCGACGTCGGGGTTCGAACCGTCCAGTACGAGTCCAGCCATCTGCTGCGGCCCCTTGCCTTGTAAGCCCGCCGCGGCACACCTCCGTGTGCGCCGCTTCCACCAACCCCCGTGGTCGGTACGGAACATCCGCGCGACATGCCGCGTGATCAGTGATCAGTACCGCAGCTCCCGTCCAGGGAACGGCCTACACGCCGCCCCCGTTCCAGTCTCTACCGAACGATCACCATGACGTTATCGAAGAGTGACACAAAGTCGCAGCTCAGGAGGGCCGAAGGACGGAGACTTCCGGCCACCCGACCACCACGGGCCGGCCACTCGTCCGCCCGGTTCAGGCTTCGGGACGGCTCCCCGGCAGCCCGGTCGGCAGCGATTTCGCGCCGTCCTCGGTGACTCTGGTCGCCCCGAAGTAGTCCGGGGTGTCGATCTTGTCGAACCGGATCACGGCACCGGTGTACGGCGCGTTGATCATGTACCCGCCCCCCACGTAGAGCCCGACGTGCCGGATGGCCCGCGAATCGGTGAGATCGTCCGAGAAGAAGACGAGGTCCCCGGGGAGCAGTTCCTCCCGCGAGGGGTGCTTGCCCGCGTTGTACTGGTCGTTGGCCACCCGGGGCAGCTCGATCCCCACGGTCCGGTACGCGGCCTGGGTCAGCCCGGAGCAGTCGAACCGCCCTCCCTGGTCGGCGGTCCCGTTCCCGCCCCAGAGGTAGGGCGTGCCGAGCTTCTGCTGCGCGAAGTAGAGGGCCGCCGCGGCCTGCCGCGACGGGTCGACCCGTCCGACGGGCCGGGCGAAGCTCTCCTCCAGCGTCCGGATGATCTTGACGTAGTTCTGGGTCTCCCGGTACGGCGGGACGCCCCCGTACTTGATGACCGCGTACGCCCCGGCGTTGTACGCCGCGAGCATGTTGCTGGTCGGGTCGCCGGGCACGTCCTTCACATATCCGGCGAGTTCACAGTCGTACGAGGCCGCGGAGGGGATCGCGTCGGCCGGGTCCCAGATGTCCCGGACGCCGTCCTTGTTCCCGTCGATCCCGTGGGCCTCCCACGTACCGGGGATGAACTGCCCGATGCCCTTGGCGTCGGCCGGGCTCTGCGCGCTCGGGTTCCACCCGCTCTCCTGGTACAACTGCGCGGCGAGCAGGGCGGGGTTGATGGCGGGGCAGAGATTGCCCCAGGTCGACACGAGATTCTGGTAGGCGGCGGGAACGGCCCCCTTGGCCAGCCCCACGGCCCTGCCGCCCCCCGCCGTACCGCCGACGAGTCCGGCGGCGGCGGAGTACGTACCCACGACGAGCAGGGCGACGAAGGACATCGACAGTCCCCCCGCGCCGGCCACGGCCAGCCATGCCTTACGCACCGTCACCCACCCTCCGCCTCAGGGCCTCTGTCGATTGGCCAGTGTAGGCGGGAGGCCCCCGGATCAGGGGGTGCACTTCGAGGACATGAGGACACAGGGGGCGCACGGAACCCGCAGACCGGGCGAGCGGGACCATAAAGGTGTAACAACGACAGTCATTGCCCGGAGTCACGCCTCGTGATACACAGAGTAACCATACGTGAACGCGCACCACCCGATCCGTGGCTGGTCAGAGCCCCGGGTCGGTCATCTGTGCGGGGATCGGGTAAAGAGAGCCGCCAAGCGGCCCACGAGGCCAGTTCCATCAGCGAAGATAGAGCGTGACCCGTGTCATGGGGCACGGGCGTGAATGACCCAACAGGGGCGGTGAGTTACATGTACCTGGCGGCCGAAAAGGGCGACATCACCACCATCATCGGTGGCATCGCGCCCAACTGGGGGCCCTTCGGGACACTGGGGAACGAGGCCCGAGTCATGATCGAGGTCGTGATGGCGGTGGCCATCCTCCTCTGCCTCGGTATCGCGATCTGGGGCGCGGCGAAGCAACGGATCGGGGCGACGGCGCTCCGGGACACCTTCAGCGCGGAGCAGGGCAAGGGGCTGATCGTCGCCGGGCTGACCGGCGTCTTCATCATCGGCTCGCTGGGCACGCTGTTCACCATCGTGTACGGCATGGCCGTCTGACGCGGACCGGCCCCGCCGGCCCGCCTCCTCCCTCCTCTCCCTCCGTCCCCTCCTATCCCCCGCCCACCCCTCGACCCCACCTGTCCCTCGCATCCACCCGCTGAGGTTGCGTCACCCTGATGTCGAGTCACCACACCGCGCCCGCGCGGGAACCAGCACGGCTACCGTCGTACTACGCGGAATCGCACACGGCTGAGGGAGCGTACGCGGCATGAGCTTCGGCGACGAGCACGGCTACGGCGGCGACTCGGGCCGTAAGGACGACGGCTTCGGCGGCTCGGGCCAGACCCGTACCCGCCTGCCCGACGCCAGAGGCACCGACCCCTACGGCGACGGTCCGCGCCGTCCGGGCCGCAGCTCGCGCTCCCTCGTCACCGTGGTGGGCGTGGTGGTCCTGCTCATCGCCGCCATCGCGTTCGTGAACCGCGGAGGCGGCGGCGACACGGCCGGCGACACCACCAAGGGCGCATCGGGCGCGGGCGCCGACCCGACGGCGGCGACGGGCGTGAAACCGGTGACGGGCAAGAACGGAACGATCCCGTCGGGCTTCGCCAGGAACGAACAGGGCGCGGCCAGCGCGGCGGCGAACTACGCGGTGGTCCTGGGCTCGGACGGCATGTTCCACCAGGACAGCCGCCACACCGTCGTCGACAGCGTCTACACCCCCGAGGCGGCGGCCCGGCTGAAGGGGCCGCAGGACCAGGCGTACTCCCCCGAGTTCCTGCGGAAACTGGGCCTGGACGCCGACGGCAACCCCCCGCAGGGCAGCGACTTCATCTCCCGGACGATCCCGGTCGGGACGAAGGTGGAGAGCCTGGCGGGGGACACCGCGAAGGTGTCGGTCTGGTACACGGGCCTGCTCGGGATGTCAGGGCCCGACTCCACCGACCCGGTGAGCACCACGTGGAAGACCTGGACCTTCGAGCTGAGCTGGACCGGTGACGACTGGAAGATCGTCACCGACGCGCAGAAGAACGGCCCGGCGCCGGTGCCCGGGGACGTCGCGGCCTCCACCGCGGACGAGATCAGCAAGGCTGTCGAGCAGTACGGAGGCTTCACCTATGCCAGGTAGCTCCCGGCGCCCCGTCCGGTCCCGCGTCCGCGTCCGGTCCCTCGTCCGCCCCCTCGCAGGGACCCGCTCCCTCGTAGGGACCCGCGTCCGCGTCCGGTCCCTCGCAGGGACCTCCGTCCGCCCCCGGGCCCGCTCCGTCGTCGCCGTACTGGCGGGCCTCCAGGCCACGCTCCTCCTGCTCGCCACGCGCGCCGCGGCGGCGCCGACGCCCTCGCCCACCCCGTCCCCCTCGTCGAGCGGCGACTGCGATCTGCTGTCCGGCCAGGTCAAGGAGTACTGCGAGCGGGGCGAGAGCGGCACCGGCAGGTCCGGCCCGCCCACCACCACCGACGCCCTCGACCCCCTCGCCTCCCTGGCCCGCGGCTGCGCCGACGCCGCCGCCTGGATCGTCGGGAAGCTCAGCGCCGCCGTGAAGGAGACCGCCAACGTCGACTTCACCAACGCCGCCTTCCTCCGCCAGTACGCCGTCGTCTTCGCGGCCTCCACGATCCTCACGCTCGTCCTCTGGCTCCTCGCCGTCGCCAAGCGCGCCATCCGGGGCGTTCCCCTCACCACCGCGCTCTCCGAGGCCATCGGCTTCCTCTGGCTGACCGTCCTGGCCTCCGCCTTCACCCCGCTGATCCTCTACACCGTCGTCTCCGCCACCGACGGCGTCACCGAGGTCATCTCCACCTCCAGCGGCGGCCAGACCGACGTCTTCTTCGGCGGCTTCTCCGAAGCCCTCAAGAAGGGCGACAGCATCGGCGGCGGACCGATCATGCTGATCGTCGTCTCGCTCGTGTCGATCCTCGCCGCCGGTGTCCTCTGGCTGGAACTGGTCATCCGGGCGGCCCTCCTCTACGTGGGCGCGCTGCTCGGCACCGTCGTCTACGCCGGGCTGGTCGACAAGAACATGTGGGGGCACGTCCGCCGCTGGGCCGGGATCATGATCGCCGTCATCATGGTGAAACCGGTGATCGTGGTCGTCCTCGCCCTGGCCGGCGCGCTCTCCGCCGACAGCGGCCCCGACGCGCTCTCCGCCGTCGTCTCGGGCCTCGCCATCATCATCCTCGCGATCTTCGCCTCGGCGATGATCTACCGCTTCGTGCCCGGCTTCGGCGACGAGATCGCCTCCGCCCGTACCAACCGCAAGCAGGCCACGGACGGTTCCCAGGCCGCCGCCCTCATCAGCTCGCCCGCCGCCCTCGTCTCGCAGGGCATCAAGACCCACAGCGGACGCGGCGGCCAGGGCGACGGCGGAGGCGGCGGAGGCGGGGGCGCGCGGCCCGCCAACCCGATCTCCGGCGGCGTCGCCGCGCACAGCGCGCGCAGCGCCTCCGGCGGCACGGGCGGAGGCGGCGGAGGCGGAGGCGGCGGACACATCCCCTCCGCCACGCCCCCGCCCCGCAGCAGCAGCCCCACCAGCTCCACCCCGCACAGCGCACGCGGCTCACGCGGCACCGGTAACGGCAACAACAGCACTGGAGGTGGAGGGCGTTGACGACTCAGATCCAACCGATGGCGCCCCGCCGTACGTATCTCATCGGCCGCGCCAGGCCCAACGCGATCGTCGGCAAGAACCGCGAGACCGGCGAGATCGCCCTGATCATCGCCGGCGCGTTCGTCGGCATGATGTGCGGCCTGCTGGTGCCCGTCCTGTCCCTGCGGATCGTGACGCTGACCGGCTTCCCGCTGCTCGCGCTCGGCGCCGTGTACGTGCCGTACAAGCAGCGCACGCTCTACAAGTGGTTCGAGATCAACCGCAGCTTCAAGCGCACCCTGCGCAACGGCACCGTCTACCGCTCCGGCGCCATGGAGGCCGGCACCCGGACCGACGGGCGCGAGGTCGAGGTCGGCCCGCCCCCCGGCATCGGCCGGATCAACTGGCTGGCCGCGCCGTTCGGCCCGGACGAGATCGCCGTACTGCTCCACGCCGACCGCCGTACCGTCACCGCCGCCATCGAGATCGAGGGCCCCGGCGTCGGCCTGCGCGACAGCGAGGACCAGGAGGCCCTGGTCGACCGCTTCGGCACGCTCCTCAAGCATGTCGCCAACGGCGACGGCTTCGTCACCCGGCTCCAGATGCTCGCCCGTACGCTGCCCGCCGACCCGGACGCGCACGAGAAGGACGTGGCCCAGCGCGGCGACGCCTCCTCGCCCGGCTGGCTCCAGGACTCGTACGACCAGCTCCAGTCGATGGTCTCCACCTCCAGCGAGCAGCACCGCGCCTACCTCGTCGCCTGCATGCACTACACGCGCGAACTGGCCGCCGAGGGCCAGGCCATGGCCCGCGCGGCCCGGCAGGCCGCCGGTACGAAGAAGCTCGACCGGGACGCGGGCCTCGCCGTCGTCATGGCCCGTGAGCTGACCGACATCTGCGCCCGGCTCGCCGAGGCGGACATCCGTGTACGGCAGCCCCTCGGCCAGGGGCGGCTGGCCTCGCTCGTGCACTCGATGTACGACCCGGACCACCCGATCGACCACATCCAGGCCATGACGAAACGAAACGCCTGGCCGGCCGAGCTGGACGCCATGGAGCCGACGTATCTCCAGGCCAAGACGCGCGAGTCCTCGACGCGCGCGCCCTGGTGCCACTCCACCGCCTGGGTCAAGGAGTGGCCCATGACGCCCGTGGGCGTCAACTTCCTGGCGCCGCTGCTCGTCCACACCCCCGATGTGATCCGTACGGTCTCGGTCACGATGGATCTCGAACCGACCGAGATCGCCATCGAGCGGATGCTGACGGAGAAGACCAACGACGACGCGGAAGCCAGCCGCGCCGCCAAGATGAACCGCACGGTCGACCCGCGCGACATCGCCGCGCACGGCCGGCTGGACCAGCGGGGTGAGGATCTCGCCAGCGGGGCCGCGGGGGTGAACCTCGTCGGGTACATCACCGTGTCGTCCCGGTCCCCCGAGGCCCTGGCCAGGGACAAGCGGACGATCAGGGCGTCGGCCGGCAAGTCGTACCTGAAGCTGGAGTGGTGCGACCGCGAGCACCACCGGGCCTTCGTGAACACCCTGCCGTTCGCGACCGGTATCCGCCGCTGACCCGGCGGCCCCCACCCACGCGGTCCGCTGCCGCCCGACCCGCCGTAGCTGCCCGACCCGCCGTAGCCGAAGAGCCGAAAGGGGCTTGTGGTGCGAGATCCGCTGTCCGTCCTCACGGAAGCCTTCACCAGCTTCCTCTTCGGGAAGGTGGAGACGACCCGGCTGCCCGTCCGTACGTCGACGGGCCAGGCCCAGGCCGTCTACCTGCCCACCGCGGCCCCCGGCCTCGGCGACTCGGGCGTGATCATCGGCCGTGAGGTCTACAGCGGCAAGGGCTACATCTACGACCCCTTCCAGTTGTACGGACAGCAGCTCCCCGCCCCGCACTGGCTGGTCCTCGGCGAGTCCGGCAACGGCAAGTCGGCGCTGGAGAAGACGTACGTCCTGCGCCAGCTCCGCTTCCGCGACCGCCAGGTCGTCGTCCTGGACGCGCAGGGCGAGGACGGCGCCGGCGAGTGGAACCTCATCGCCCAGGAGCTGGGCATAACCCCCATCCGGCTGGACGCGATGGCGGCGCTCGACCACGGGATCCGGCTCAACCCGCTCGATCCGGCGATCACCACGACCGGGCAGCTCGCCCTGCTCCGTACGATCATCGAAGTCGCGATGGGCCACGGCCTCGACGAGCGCTCCGGTTTCGCGCTCAAGGTGGCGCACGCCTACGTCAACGCGACGAGCAGCGACCGGCAGCCCGTGCTGATGGACATCGTCGAGCAACTGCGCCATCCCGAACCCGAGTCGGCCGAGGCCATGAACGTCGACCTGGACGACGTACGCGCCTGGGGCCTGGACGTCGCCCTGGTCCTGGACCGGCTGGTCGACGGTGACCTGCGGGGCATGTTCGACGGGCCGACCACGGTCGGGATCGACCTGGACGCCCCGCTGATCGTCTTCGACCTCTCGCACATCGACCGCAACTCGATCGCGATGCCGATCCTGATGGCGATCGTGGGCGTCTGGCTGGAGCACACCTGGATCCGCCCCGACCGCAAGAAGCGCATCTTCCTGGTCGAGGAAGCCTGGCACATCATCAACTCGCCCTTCGTCGCCCAGCTCTTCCAGCGGCTGCTGAAGTTCGGCCGGCGGCTCGGCCTCTCCTTCGTGGCGGTGGTCCACCACCTCTCCGACGTGGTCGACGGGGCGGCGGCCCGGGAGGCCGCGGCCATCCTCAAGATGGCCTCGACCCGCACGATCTACGCCCAGAAGGCCGACGAGGCCAGAGCGACGGGCCGGGTCCTCGGCCTGCCCCGCTGGGCGGTGGAGATCATTCCGACGCTCACCCCCGGGATCGCCGTCTGGGACGTCAACGGCAATGTCCAGGTCGTCAAACACCTGGTCACGGAGGCGGAACGGCCACTGGTCTTCACCGACCGGGCGATGACCGAGAACTCCGAGGCATCGGACGCCGCCGACGCGGCCGAGGCCCGGCGCGCCGGACTGCTGCCACCGGAACCGCACGAGCCGCACGAGGACATGCGGGCCGCGGAGTGGGAGGCGGAGCAGCGGGCGGCCCTGCTGGAACGGCAACGGGAGTTCGACGAGTCCTCCGAGTCGACGGTGGCGTGACATGCCGCGCCACCACCAGGAGGAGCGGCGCCCCGGACACGGCGGCCAGGGCGGCATCCCGGACGGGCTGCTGCTGGGCCTGCTGGGCTTCCTGCTCGGGCTGACGCTGCTGGTCTGGACGGCCACCGGGCTGGCGGGACTCTTCGCCCACGGCGGCTGGCCGCGGGGCGTGACCTTCGTCCGTACGCCGATGGCCATGCGCGAACTCGCCTCGGCACCGCACGACCTGCCGGGCGCCTGGCCGGAGACCCCGCCGGGGGAGCTGTCGGGGTACGGGCTGTTCTGGGGCCTGCTGATCAGCCAGCTCATGGTGCTGACCGTCCTGACGGTTTTCGTGCTCGGGGTGGTGGCGCGCTACCGGGTGGTACGGGCGAGACGCAAGGAGCAGGAGCGGTACGAGGGGTACGAGGGGGACGCGCGAGACACCCGGGACGCCCGGGACGCCGTACCCCGGCAGGCCCCCGCACCGGTCCACGAGCCCGCGCTGGAACACACGCTGGAGCACGCGCCGCCGGCGCACGACACCCTCGGCAAGAACCCACCCCAGAGACCGAGCCCGGTCCCTGCCCCGGCCTCTGCCCCGGACCCGATCCCTGTACCAACGGCGGTACCAACGGCGGTACCAACCCCCGTACCGGCCCCCGCCCCTCTGCCCGTCCCCGCCCCGCGCGTACGGTACGGCGACCCGGCCACCCGACGCCCCGTCGCCGTCCAGGCCGTCCTGGACGCCGTGGGCCCCGCCCTCGTCGTCACCTCCGCCCCCGCCGTCTGGGCCGAGACCAAGGACGCGCGGGCCAAGCTCGGCCCCGTCCTCGTGTACGACCCGGGCCACCTCTGCGACACCCCCGACCGGCTCCACTGGTCCCCCACCGCGGGGTGCGAGGACCCCGTCACCGCCGCCGCCCGCGCGACCGCGCTGCTCTCCCCCGTACGCCCGCACGCCCTGCTCGACGCCGCCATGGCCGACACGGCGGAGACGCTCCTGCGCTGCTGGCTGCATGCCGCGGCGGTGGACGCGCGGCCGGTGAAGCAGGTGCTGCGCTGGGCGCAGGGCGGGGGCGCGCAGGAGGCCGTACGGATACTCCGTACGCACCCCAAGGCGGCCTCCGGCCTCGCCGGGCTGCTGGAGTCCGCCCTCACCGGACACCCCGAACGCCGGGAGGTCGCCCAGCAGTTGACGGCGCGCGCGCTCTCCGCCCTCTCGTCGGTCCATATCCGGAACGCCTGCACGCCGAACAGAACCGATGCCCTCGCGCTGGATTCTTTTGTGAGCGAGGGGGGCACGCTTTATGTGGTGGGCGAGTCGATCGAAGATCCCCGCGCCCGCCCGGGTGCGATGCCGCTGCTCACCGCACTCACCTCAAGCGTGGTCGAGCACGGCCGCCGCATGGCCGCACGGTCATCTGACGGTCGGCTCGACCCACCAATGTCCCTCGTCCTGGACGACGTGGCGGCGGTGGCGCCGTTCCCCCGCGTCCCGGAGCTGCTGACCACCGGCCAGGACCGAGGCATGCCGACGCTCGCCCTGCTCCGCTCCCGGCAGCAGGGCAAGGACCGCTGGCCCCACGAGGAACTGCCGGACGCTCCGTAGGGAACTGCCGGACGCTCCGCAGAGGCCGGACGTCCCTCAGCCGGCGGGCTGGGTGAAGCGGATGCTGTTGCCGAAGGGGTCGCGGAGACCGCAGTCGGTTCCGTACGGACGTTCGGTGGGCTCGTCGGTGAACTCGACGCCCCGGGCCAGCAGCGTCTCGTACGTCTTGCGGCAGTCGTCCGTGCTGAAGAAGAGCGAGCCGCCCGTGGCGCCCTTGGTGACCAGCTCGCGGACCTGCTGCGCCGTCTCCTCGGACATCGCGGGAGGGCCCGGCTTCTCCAGCAGGACCTGGCGCTCCGGGTGACCGGGAACGTTGACGGTCAGCCAGCGCATGAAGCCCAGGTCGACATCGGTGTTGACCTCCAGGCCGAGCTTGCCGACGTAGAAGTCGAGGGCCTCGTCCTGATCGAGGACGTATATCTGCGAGTGCGTGATGGCGTTGAACATGTTCATCACGCTACTGGGCGGGCCGGGCGAAAACTTATCCAAAACTGCTCGGCCGCTTCCACGCCATGGTGAAGCAGTTCGGTACGCCCGTGACCGCCGTCTCCGTAGCCACCTCCTTGGCCGCGGCCTGCTCGGCCACGGCTTCCTTCCGGTACGTCCTCGGCGACCGGCCGACGATGTCGTGGAACGTACGGCTGAAGGTTCCCGGGCTGCCGAAGCCGACCTCGAAGCAGATGTCCGTCACGCTGTGATCGCTCTCCCGCAGCAGGAACATCGCCCGCTCGACACGGCGACGCTGCAAGTAACGGTGCGGCGTCTCACCGAACGTCGCCCGGAACGTGCGGGTGAAGTGCGCCGGCGACACATGGGCGATCCGGGCCAGGGCCGGGACGTCCAGCGGCTGCGCGTAGGCCCGGTCCATCGCGTCCCGCGCACGGAGCATCCGGCGGTTGGTCTCTTCCACGGCCCGGCTCACGGGCGCTCGACCGCCAGCTCCGGCGCCCACGCCCAGCCGGCCGCCGGGTCCCGGAGCGCGTCGAGCCGGAGCTCCCTGGTCCTGGGCCATTCGTCGGGGCGTACCGGCCGTATCACGTGGTTCATGCGCCGATCCTCCGCGCGCACAACCCCGCCCGCAACGCCGTTTTTCCCCGCCCCCGGCCTCCGTACTCCCCCGGTACTACGCGGCGCCCCGTCACCCGCCCCCGGTACGACGATCCGCGCCCGCCCGCTGCCTACCGTCGACACCATGGTTCTGGGAGCACCCTGCTCAAGCACTGCGGCGTACGCCCCCTCCCCGCGACACCACGGGGACGACGAGAATACGGGGGTGCGCACGACAGCCGAGGAGCGCGTCACGGACGCCGGGACGGCGCCCGGCGAGGGCTGGTCGGCCGGTGCCCAGCCGCTCACGGGCCGGCTGAACCGGCTCGCGGGCCGGGTCCGGCGCTTCGACCGCCGGCACCCCCTGACCTGGGACATCCACGTCACCGCCTTCTTCCTGGTGGCGGCGCTCATCGACGCCTCGGGCGGCTGGCGGAGCACCGCGCTCACCCCGGATGCGCCGACGTGGCTGGTGGTGGTGATGAGCCTCGGCTTCTGCGTACCGCTGCTGTGGCGCCGCAGTCACCCGGTCACCGCGATGCTGGTGATGCTGCCGTTCGCCCTGGTCAACACATGGAGCGGCGCCCACCTTCAGGCGTACTTCCTCCCAACCGTCGCCCTTTACAACATCGCGCTGCGGCTCCCGCTCCGTACGCTCACCGCCTCCGTCGCCGTGGGCCTGGCGCCCTTCGCCCTGGCCCTCGCCCGCTACACGGCCGACAGTTGGAACTACTACATCGTGCCGGGGGCGAACATCCTCATGATCGGCGCGCTGCTGGGGCTGGCCGTACGCAGCCGCCAGGAGTACACGGCCTCGCTGGTGGAGCGCGCGCGGCGGCTGGAGGTCGAGCGCGACCAGCAGACCCAGCTCGCCGCCGCCGCCGAACGCGCCCGTATCGCCCGCGAGATGCACGACATCATCGGCCACAACCTCTCCGTCATCACGGGCCTCGCGGACGGCGGCTCCTACGCGGCGAAGAAGAACCCGCAGCGCGCTTCGGAGGCGCTGGAGGCCATCGGCACGACCAGCCGCCAGGCCCTCGCCGAACTGCGCCGCCTGCTCGACGTCCTGCGCGAGACCCCGACCGCCGAACTGGCACCGCAGCCCGCGCTGGCCGACCTGGACCATCTGCTCGACGGTGTACGGGCCGCCGGGCTGCCCGTCCACCTGACCGTGGCCGGACCGGCGTACTCGCTGCCGGCCGGGCAGCAGCTCACGGTCTACCGGGTGGTGCAGGAGGCTCTCACCAACACGCTCAAGCACGCGCGCCGGGAGGACGGGAAGCCGCCAGAAACAGACATGAACCTGTCATACGCAGCGGACGGTGTGACGGTGACGATCACCGACTCCGGGGCAACGGCCTCCCGCGACCGGGGCGAGCCCGCCACGGGCCGGGGCATCCCCGGAATGCGTGAGCGGGCGGCCCTGTACGACGGCACACTGGAGGCCGGCCCGCTGCCGCACCCGGCGCACGGCTGGCGCGTCCGCCTCCACCTGCCCAGCATCCAGAAGGACACCGCAGACCAGTGACCACCGTGCTCGTCGTCGACGACCAGCCGATGCAGCGCTTCGGCTTCCGCATGCTTCTGGAGAGCCAGGACGACATGACGCTCCTGGGCGAGGCGGGCAACGGCACGGAGGCGGTACGGCTCGCGGCCGAACTCCACCCGGACGTCGTCCTGATGGACATCCGCATGCCGGGCCTGGACGGCATCGAGGCCACCCGCAGAATCGTGGCGTCCGGCAGCCGGAGCAGGATCCTCATCATGACGACGTTCGACCTGGACGAGTACGCGTACGCCGGGCTGCGGGCGGGCGCCAGCGGCTTCCTGGTCAAGGACGCGCTCCCGGAGGAACTGCTCTCCGGGATACGTGCCGTCGCGAGCGGCGACGCGGTGGTGGCCCCGAGCCTGACGCGCCGCCTCCTGGACGCGTACGCCCACCGCCTGCCGACGGCGCGCACTCCCCCGGCCCACCAGGAGCCGGCCGACACCCATCCCAGGCTCGCCCGGCTCACCGACCGCGAGCAGGAGATCCTCACCGCCATCGGCCGGGGCTGGACGAACCAGGAAATCGCGGAGCGCTTCCACCTCGCGGAATCGACGGTGAAGACGCATATCTCCCGCATCCTCGCCAAGACGGGTGCACGGGACCGCGTCCAGGCGGTGATCCTGGCGTACGACAGCCGCCTGGTGAGCCCGGAATGAACGGGGGGCGCATGCAAGGGGGCCTAAACGGGTCTGGAACGCAGAAATGCCCCGCACCAGAGGTGCGGGGCATTCCCGTCAATGATTGTTCGGCGGCGTCCTACTCTCCCACAGGGTCCC